>NZ_BONO01000001.1 GCF_016862755.1 Cellulomonas pakistanensis
GGGCCCGGCCCGCCGGCCGGGCCCGCCGCAGGTCACCGGCCCGTTCGCCGCGCGCGGCGGGTCCGCGGGGAGCACAGTGGCCCCCGGAGGGGGTGGGCGACATGGCGCAGTCCACGCAGGTGCAGGGCGAGCAGCCCGCGCTCAAGCGGTCGATCGGCCGGACGGTGCTGCTGCTGTTCGTGGTCGGGGACATCCTCGGGGCGGGCATCTACGCGCTGACCGGCACGGTCGCGGCCGAGGTCGGCGGGGCGATCTGGCTGCCGTTCCTGGTCGCGTTCGTGCTGGCGGCGCTCACCGCGACGGCGTACGCCGAGCTCGTCGCCCGGTACCCGCAGGCGGCCGGCGCGGCGCTGTACGCCAACCGCGCCTTCCGCCGGCCGTTCCTCACGTTCCTCGTGGCGTTCGCCGTCATGATGTCCGGCATCACCAGCGCGTCGGCCGCCGCGCGCGCGTTCGGCGGGGACTACCTCGCCGAGCTGCTGCCGTTCGGCGTGCCGACCGTCGTCGCCGCGTGGGTGTTCCTCGGGCTGATCACGCTGGTCAACGTCCTCGGGGTGTCCGAGTCGGTGCGCGTCAACGTGGTGCTCACGCTGATCGAGGCGACCGGTCTGCTGGTCATCATCGGGATCGGCGTGGTCGCACTCGTGCGGGGCGAGGGCGACCCGGGCCGGGCGCTGGAGCTGAGCACGGAGGGCGCCGCGTGGATGGGCGTGCTCGGCGGCGCGGCGCTGGCGTTCTACGCGCTGCTCGGGTTCGAGGACTCGGTGAACCTCGCGGAGGAGGCGCAGCACCCCCGGCGGGACTTCCCCCGCGCGCTGTTCGGCGGGCTGGCGATCGCCGGCGTCATCTACCTGGCCGTCGCGTTCACGACGTCGATGCTGGTGGAGACGGACGTGCTCGTCGGGTCGACCGGCCCGCTGCTCGAGGTGGTCAAGGTCGCCGGGCTGGTGTTCCCCGCGTGGCTGTTCGCGCTCATCGCGCTGCTCGCGGTCATGAACACGGCGCTGATCAACATGATGATGGCGTCGCGCCTGGTCTACGGGATGGCGCGGGAGCGGATCATCCCCGCGCTGTTCGGGCGGGTGCACGCCCGGCGCCGGACGCCCGTGGTCGCGATCGCGTTCACCGTGGTGCTCGCGCTCACGCTCACCGCCACCGGCGACCTCGGCGACCTGGCCGACACCACCGTGCTGCTCCTGCTGCTGGTGTTCGCCGTGGTCAACGTCGCGGTGCTGGTGCTGCGGCGCCGGCCCGACACCGGCGACGACGTGCCGGAGCGGGTCGAGGGCGACGCCGAGCGCTCGTTCCGGGCGCCGACGTGGGCGCCGGTGCTCGGCGCGGTGGTGTCGCTGGTGCTGGCGTCGCCGCTCACCGGGCGCGAGGGGTCGGTGTACCTGCGGGCCGCGGTGCTGCTGGCGATCGGCGTGGTGCTGTACGTGGTGAACCGGCTGGTGTCGGGGAGGGTGGACACGGGCGACGACGCGCTGGTGGGCTGAGGCCCCGACCGCCCGAGACCTGGGAGCCCCCGTGCCCGACGACGACTTCCTCGACCGCGTCGCCGACACCCTGGCGGCGCTGCCCGCGGTCGAGGCCGTCACCCTCGGCGGCTCCCGCGCCGCCGGCACGCACCGGCCCGACAGCGACTGGGACCTCGCGATCTACTACCGCGGCGCCTTCGACCCGCAGCACCTGCGGGACGTCGGCTGGGAGGGCCACGTGTTCGAGGTCGGCGGCTGGGGCGGCGGGGTGTTCAACGGCGGCGGCTGGCTGACCGTCGAGGGCCGGCGGGTCGACGTGCACTACCGGGACCTCGACGTGGTGGAGCGGGAGGTCGAGCGGGCGGGGCGCGGGGAGTTCGACATCGAGCCGCTGCTGTTCCACCTCGCGGGGTTCCCGACGTACGTCGTCGTCGCCGAGCTCGCGGGGCACCGGGTGCTGCGCGGGTCGCTGCCCCGGCCGGCGTTCCCGGGGGCGCTCCGCCGCTCCGCGCCCGAGGTCTGGGGCGCGCGGGCCGACTGGACGCTCGACGGGGCCGAGCAGCACGCGCGGGCCGGGCGGGTCGCGCAGTGCGCCGGGCAGATCGCCGTCGCGGTGACGCAGCGGGCGCACGCCGTGCTGGCCGGGCGCGGCGAGTGGGTGACCAACGAGAAGCGGCTGCTCGACCGGGCGGGTCTGCGGGCGGCCGACGACCTCGTGCTCGGGCTGGCGGCGGAGCCGGAGGCGCTGCTCGCCGCGGTGGCGGCGGCGCGGGCGCTCGGGCGCGGGTGACCACGGGGTCTCCCGCTCGGCCTGGTCACGGGCGTACCGTCCGGGGATGACGACGCCGAAGGTGCCCAAGGACGTGTACGAGGCCGAGCTGTTCCGCCTGCAGGCCGAGCTCGTGACGCTGCAGGAGTGGGTGCGCGCCACCGGGACCCGGGTGGCCGTGGTCTTCGAGGGCCGGGACGCGGCCGGCAAGGGCGGCACGATCAAGCGGATCTCCGAGTACCTGAGCCCCCGCGTCGCGCGGATCGCCGCGCTGCCGGCGCCCACCGAGCGCGAGCGCTCCGAGTGGTACTTCCAGCGCTACACGGCGCACCTGCCCGCGGGCGGGGAGATCGTGCTGTTCGACCGGTCCTGGTACAACCGCGCCGGCGTCGAGAAGGTGATGGGCTTCTGCACGCCCGAGGAGCACGCCCGGTTCCTGCGCCAGGCGCCGGTGTTCGAGCGGATGCTGATCGACGACGGGGTCCTGCTGCGCAAGTACTGGTTCTCCGTGTCGGACTCCGAGCAGCTCCGGCGGTTCCGGTCCCGGCTGGACGACCCGGTCCGGCGGTGGAAGCTGAGCCCGATGGACCTCGAGTCGATCGCGCGCTGGGAGGACTACTCGCGCGCGAAGGACGAGATGTTCGCGCACACCGACACGCCGGACAGCCCCTGGTTCGTCGTCGAGTCCGACATCAAGCGGAACGCGCGGCTCAACATGATCGCCCACCTGCTGTCGACCATCCCCTACCGCGAGGTGGCGCAGCCGAAGGTCAAGCTCCCCAAGCGTCCGCCGGCCGACGACTACGAGCGCCCGCCGCGCGAGCTGTTCACGTCCGTCCCCGACCACGCCGCACGGCTCGTCGGCGACCGGGAGGCGGATGCGTGATCCCGGCGTCACACGGGCGGGGTACCGTCCCGCCCGATGACCACGCCGACGATCGCCCTCGACGACCCCCGTGCCCCCGACGTGCGCGCGCTGCTGACCCGGCACCTGGAGCTCATGCACGCGCAGAGCGACCCCGAGGACGTGCACGCCCTGGACGTGGACGCGCTCACGGCGCCGCACCTCACGTTCGTGAGCGCGCGCGACGGCTCCGAGGGGACGCTGCTCGGCGTCGGGGCGCTCGCGGAGATCGCGCCCGGGCACGGCGAGATCAAGTCGATGCACACCGCCGAGGCGGCCCGGCGCCGGGGGGTCGCCGGGTCGCTGCTCGCGCACCTGGTGGGCCTCGCGGTCGACCGGGGGTACGCCCGCGTCAGCCTGGAGACGGGCAGCGACGACCACTTCGCCGCGGCCCGCGCCCTCTACGCCCGCGCGGGCTTCGTGGAGTGCCCACCGTTCGCCTCCTACGCGCCGAGCGACGCGTCGACCTTCATGACGCTGGACCTCGCCGCCGGACGCTGAGCGCGTTCGCCGGTTCCGCGCGCGAGGGCGGCGCGTCGCACCGCGTGCCGCGGCGGAACCGGCGATCTCGACCGACGGGCGCTCAGCGCAGGTCGCGCGGCGGGCGGTAGCGGAACTCGCGGTCCGCGTCGGTGATCTCCCGGATCACCCGCGCCGGCACCCCCGCGACCACCACGCCGGGCGGCACGTTCCCGGTCACCACGGCGCCCGCGCCGACGACCGACCCGGCGCCGATCGTCACGCCCGGCAGGATCGTCGCGCCGGCGCCGACCCACACGTCGTCCTCGATCCGCACCGGCGCCGAGAACTGCGACCCGTCCCGGCGCAGCTCCGGGTGCACGGGGTGGCCGGTCGTGATGACCGTGACGTTCGGCGCCAGCATCACGCGGCTGCCGACGTGCACCTCGACGTCGTCCACCAGCGTCAGGCCGACGTTGACGTACACGTCGTCGCCCAGGTGCACGCGGTTGCCGTACATGACCCGCAGCGGCGGCTCGACCCACACCCGCTCGCCCACCGAGCCGAGCAGCTCCCGCAGGATCTTCTCCCGGCCCTCGGCGTCCCGCGGGTGGGAGGCGTTGAGCTCGTGCACCAGCTCCTTGCCGCGGACGCGCTCCTCCTCCAGCGCCGCCAGGCCCGGCCCGTAGTCGGTGTAGAGCTCGTGCTCGGCCATGCGGCGGCGCACCTCGCGCTCGCGGTCGTCCATCGGCACCCCTTCGTCGCCTCACGTCGCCCGGTCTCCGGGCACCCGCACCATCCTGCCGTGCCGCCGCCCGGAACCCCGCTTTCCGAGTGGCGGGGGCCCCGAGCGCCACCTACCGTCGAGTCCGGCCCCCGACGCATCGACCATGGAGGACACCGTGGTGCAGTCATCAGACGAGGTGGCCCCGCGGCCTCAGACCGACGCGGGGATCCCGTCGTCGCGACCCCCGGAGCGCTTCCGGCCGGTCCGGTCCTGGCAGCTCGACTCGGTCACGGACCTCGCCCGCGTCCGCCGGGAGCTGCTGGCCGAGATCACGGCCCCGCACGCGGAGCCGCAGGAGTCGCTCGGCCGCGTGCCGGAGAACATGGTGCTCGTGGCCTCCGAGCTCGCGACGAACGCGCTGCAGCACGGCCTGCCGCCGACGGTGCTGTCGCTGTCGGCCGACGACCTGGACTACCTGCTGGACGTCTGCGACACCGACCTGGAGACCACGCCGGTGCTGGCCGGCGAGCGACCGTCCGGCGCGGGCGGGTTCGGCCTGCTCATCGCGCACCGGCTGTCGCAGGAGGTCGGCTGGTACACGACCGACGAGACCAAGCACGTCTGGGCGACCTTCCCCGCCCAGCGCTGACGCACGCGAGAGCCCCGTCCCGCCGCGGTGGGGCGGGGCTCTCGTCGACCCGTGGCTGTGCACGGTCACAGCCTGGTTCGCCGGAATGGCACAGCCTCGGCCTCACTTCCGGCACAGTCCTGGTCTCTCACCCCTGTGAGCGTTTACAGTCGCCGCACCCCGCGAACGACGACGATCACGGAGAGGGACCCCCGTGCACGCACTCCCCCGAGGCTCCGGACGGCTGGCAGTCGCCACGGCCGCCGCGCTGCTCACCACCGCCACCGCGCTGCCCGCCGCCGCCGCCGACGACGGGCCGGTCGACGCCGGCATCGTCGTGGCGAAGGTCGACGGCGTGGCCGACGACTTCATCACCGGCGTCGACGTGTCGTCGGTGCTGTCCCAGGAGGCCAGCGGCGTCGTGTACCGCGACGCGGCCGGCGACCCCGCGGACCTGTTCGAGGTGCTCGCCGACTCCGGCGTGAACTACGTGCGGGTGCGGGTCTGGAACGACCCGTACGACAGCCAGGGCCGCGGCTACGGCGGCGGCACCGTCGACGTGGCCCGCGCCGTCGAGATCGGCGAGCGGGCGACCGCCCACGGCATGCGCGTGCTGGTCGACTTCCACTACTCCGACTTCTGGGCCGACCCGGCCAAGCAGCACGAGCCGAAGGCCTGGACGGGGCTGCCCGTCGCCGACAAGGCCGCCGCGGTGCGCGACTACACCGCCGCCGCGCTGACCGAGTTCCGCGACGCCGGCGTGGACGTCGGCATGGTCCAGGTCGGCAACGAGACCAACAACGCCGTCGCCGGCGTGACGGGCTGGGACGGGATGGCGCAGCTGTTCTCCGCCGGCAGCGCCGCCGTCCGCGACGTGCTGCCCGACGCGAAGGTCGCGGTGCACTTCACGAACCCCGAGACGGCCGGCCGGTACGCCACCGCCGCGGCCGCGCTCGAGGCCCGCGGCGTCGACTACGACGTGTTCGCGAGCTCGTACTACCCCTACTGGCACGGCACGCTCGACAACCTGACCTCGGTGCTGCGCCAGGTCGCGGACGAGCACGGCAAGCAGGTCATGGTCGCCGAGACGTCCTGGGCGCGGACGCTCGAGGACGGCGACGGCCACGAGAACGTCATCACCGCCGACACCACCACCCACCAGTACCCGATCTCGGTGCAGGGCCAGGCCACGGCGGTGCGCGACGTCGTCGCGGCGGTCGCGGCGGTGGGCGACGCCGGCGTCGGCGTCTTCTACTGGGAGCCGGCGTGGGTGCCGGTCGGCCCGCCGTCCGCCCTCGAGGCGAACCGGGCGCTGTGGGAGCGCGACGGCTCGGGCTGGGCCTCCTCGTACGCCGGGGAGTACGACCCCGTCGACGCCGGGCAGCACTTCGGCGGCTCCGCGTGGGACAACCAGGCGATGTTCGCCGACGACGGCACCGCCCTGGAGTCCCTGCGGGTGTTCTCGTACGTCCGCACGGGGGCCACGGCGCCGCGCGCGGTGTCCTCGGTCGAGCAGGTGCGGGTCACGGTCACGGACGGCGCGCCCGTGACGCTGCCCGCGACGGTGCAGGTCACCTACAACGACGGCTCGGTCGAGGCGCAGCCGGTGACCTGGGACGCCGCGGCGCTGGCCGCGGTCGGCGGCCCCGGGACGTACCCGGTGCCCGGCACCACGGCGGCGGGGGTCGCCGCGACCGCGACCGTCGTGGTCGAGGCCGTGAACCTCGTCCGGAACCCCGGGTTCGAGGACGCCGACACGTCGATGTGGACGCTGACCGGGTCCGGCGCGCAGCTCACCGCGACCGGCGACGCCGCCGCGGGCGCGCGGGCGCTCTCGTTCTGGGCGGACGCCCCCTACGCGTTCGGGCTGTCGCAGCAGGTGACCGGGCTCGAGCCCGGCGCGTACACCCTCACGGCGATCGCGCAGGGCGGCGGGACGACCGCGGGCGACACCCTGCTGCTGGGGGCGACGACCGCCGCGGGTGCGGCCTCGGCGCCGTTCACGCTCAGCGGGTGGAAGGCGTGGTCGACGCCGTCCGTGCCGGTGACCGTCGGGGCGGACGGGGTCGCGACCGTGTCCGTCACCGCGACGCTGTCGGCGGGCGCGTGGGGCACGGTCGACGAGGTGCGGCTGGTGCGCGACGCGGTGCAGCCCGGTGGTCCCGGGACGCCGCCGGTCGACCCGGGGACCCCGGTGGACCCCGGCACCCCGACCGACCCGGGCACGCCCGTCGGCCCCGGCACCCCCGTCGGCCCCGGCACGCCGGCCCCCGCCCCGTCCGTCCCGACCGTCGAGGTCAGCGACCGCACCCTCCGCCCCGGCGAGCCCGTCACGGTGACGGCCCGCGGCCTCGCGGTCGACGAGGTCGAGATCGGCGTCGCGTCGACCTACCGGCCCCTGGCGCGCGCCGCTGTCTCGGACGGCACGGTCACCGCGACGGTCACGCTGCCGACCGACCTGATCCCGGGCGTGCACCACGTCCAGGTCCGGTCGCTCGACGGCGCGGTGCTCGCGCAGGTGCGGGTCGTCGTGCTCGGCGACGACGGCGCGCTGGCGGTCACCGGCGCGTCCCCGGCGGCGCCGACGCTCCTGGCGGCGCTCCTCGTCGCGGCGGGCGCGGCCCTGGTCGCGACCCGCGGCGCGCACGCCGCTCGCGCCCGCCGGGCCCGCGCCTGACACCACCAGACCCACTGATCCGTCCGAGACCCACGCCCTCGCGGGGCGGTCTCGGACGGATCAGTGGGTCTCGCCGAGCGGCGGCGTCGCCTCCTCCCCAGGCAGCGCACAGCGGGCACCGGGGGCGGCCACGGGGACGAGCGCGAGAGTCGGCGCCATGACCGAGAACCCCGACACCACGCGTCCGAACGCCACCGGCCCCGGCGCTGCCGGCGCCGCTGCTCCTGCCCCACCCGCGCCAGAGCGCACCCCGCCCACCAGATCCGCGCCGGCCGCGCCCCAGCCCACCCCGCCCGCCGTGTCCGCCGCCGAGGGCCGCGCCGCCGCGAGCGACGCACCCGCCCTCGGGATGCACGACCCGGCGGGGACCCCGTCGGCCCCGAGGCGCCGGTTCCGCCTCGGTCGCCGCGCCGTCACCGCGCTCGTGCTCGTGGGCGTGCTGCTCGTCGGCGGTGCCGGCGGCTTCGCGATCGGCCGCGCCACGGCGCCGGGCCCGGCGTTCCCCGCCTTCGAACGCGGCGACGGTCCTGGCGGCCGGCTCCCGGGTGGCGGCGGGGACGGCGAGATGCCGCAGCCGCCCTCCGGCCGCTCGGGCAGCGGGTCCGACCCGGGCTCCGGCGACACCGGCACCGACGCCGACCCGGGCAGCGCCGACGCCGGGACGACCGACTCGTCCGCGACGACCTGACGCCGCCGAGGGCCGCGCCCGAGCCGGCCAGGGTGCGCTGGGGCCCGCCGGGCGTCAGTCCGCCGTGACCTCCGCGACCCGGCCGTCCTCGACGTGCCACCGCCGCGTGAGCCGCACGCTGTCGAGCATCCGGCGGTCGTGCGTGACCAGGAGCACCGTGCCGTCGAACGTCTCGAGCGCCTGCTCCAGCTGCTCGATCGCCGGCAGGTCCAGGTGGTTCGTCGGCTCGTCGAGCACGAGCAGGTTGACCCCGCGCGCCTGCAGCAGCGCGAGCGCGGCGCGGGTCCGCTCCCCCGGCGACAGCGAGGACGCCGCCCGGTTCACGTGGTGGCCGCCGAGCCCGAACTTCGCGAGCAGCGTCCGGACGTCGGCGGTCGTCCAGTCCGGCACCTCGCGCGAGAACGCGTCGACCAGGGGCGCGTCGCCCTCGAACGCGGCGCGCGCCTGGTCGACCTCGCCGACCAGCACGCCCGACCCGAGGTCCACCCGCCCGGCGTCCGGCGCGAGCCGCCCGAGCAGGAGCGCGAGCAGCGTCGTCTTCCCGGCGCCGTTCGGGCCGGTGACGGCCACCCGGTCCTGCCAGTCGAGCTGCACGTCGACGGGCCCCAGCGTGAAGCCGCCCCGGCGGACGACGGCGGCCCGCGCGGCGGCGACGACGGCGCCGGACCGGGGCGCGGCGGCGATGCTCATCTGCAGCTGCCACTCCTTGCGCGGCTCCGCGACGACCTCGAGCCGCTCCATCATCCGCTCGGTCTGCCGGGCCTTCGCGGCCTGCTTCTCCGACGCGTCGGCCCGGAACTTCCGGCCGATCTTGTCGTTGTCGGACGCCTTGCGGCGGGCGTTCTTCACGCCCTTGTCCATCCACGCCCGCTGCATCCGGGCGCGCGCCGCGAGCGCGTCGCGGCGGCCGGCGTAGTCCTCGTACGCCTCGCGGGCCTGGCGGCGGGCGGTCGACCGCTCCTCCAGGTACGCGTCGTACGAGCCGCCGTAGACGGCCACCCGCTGCAGGCTGCGGTCGATCTCGACGACCGACGTCACCGTCCGGCTGAGGAACTCGCGGTCGTGGCTGACGACCACCACCGGCGCGGTCGACCGGTCGACGAAGTCCTCCAGCAGCGCCAGCCCCTCCAGGTCGAGGTCGTTGGTCGGCTCGTCGAGCAGGTACAGGTCGTACCGGGACAGCAGCAGCGCGGCGAGGCCGACCCGCGCCGCCTGGCCGCCGGACAGCGCGGTCATCGGCAGCTCGGGGGCCACGTCGAGGCCCAGGTCGGCGAGCACCGAGCCCGTGCGGGCCTCCAGGTCCGCGCCACCGAGGCCCATCCACCGCTCCAGCGCCTCGCCGAACTCGTCGTCCGCGCCGGGCTCGCCGGCGCCGAGCCGCTCGGCCGCAGCGTCCATCGCCGCCTGCGCGGGGCCGACGCCGGTGCGCCGCTCCAGGTGGGCGCGCACCGACTCGTCCGCGCGGCGCTCGATCTCCTGCGCGAGGTGGCCGAGCTGCGCGGTCGGCGGCGACACGGAGACCGCGCCGTCGTCGGGCGCGCGGGTCCCCGCGAGGATCCGCAGCAGCGTCGACTTGCCCGCGCCGTTCGGCCCGACCAGCCCGACGACGTCGCCGGGCGCGACCACCAGGTCGACGCCGGAGAACAGCTCGCGGTCGCCGAACGCGGCCCCCACGCCCTTGGCCTGCACGGTCGCGCTCATGGCTCCATTGTCGGGCCTCGCCGGGGTGCGCTCACGCGCATTCCGTGGCGCCGCCGGCGCCGAGCGGGCATCCGACACGTCGAGTGGGCAGCCAGGGGATGCCCACTCGACGCGTCCGGTGCCCGGTGGACGCCCGGCTCAGCGCTCGACGGGCTCGCCCCCCGGCGCGGGCTCGGCGGCCGCGCGGCCCGCCGGCACGTCCAGGCGCCCGGTGCGGTGCAGCCAGCGCTCGGCGAGCAGCGTGAACATCGGCGGCACCGAGGCCGCGAGCGCCACCAGGGTCGGCCACCAGCCCCAGCGCAGCCGGATGCCGGCGACGACCGTGAGCGCCGCGTACGCGAGGAACACGAGCCCGTGCGCCTGCCCGAACACCTGCACGCCGACCTCGGTGGTCTTCGTGACGTACTTGAGGAACATGCCGACGAGCAGGCCCGCCCACGTCGCGGCCTCGAGGAACGCGGCGATCCGGAACGCCTGGGCGTCCGGGTTGGTGACTCGCTTCATGCGGGGTGTGCTCCTGGGTGCGGCGACGGGACCGCACGACGGTAACCCGGACGGCGCGCGGGGCGGGGTGCCGGGTGGACCCGAGGGTCGCTCAGGCCTCCGGGGCCAGCGGCAGCCGCCGCACGCTCGCGAACCGCCGCTCCGCGCCGTCGACCGGGTCCGCGAACGCCACCTCGGCCGCGAGGAGCTGCAGCGGGGTCGAGAAGTCGTCCACCGCCACGTCGCGCACCACGGGGTACAGCGGGTCGCCGATGATCGGGATGCCGAGGCCGAGCAGGTGCAGCCGGAGCTGGTGCGTCTGCCCGGTGCGCGGGCTCAGCCGGTAGACCCCGAGCCCGTCGGCCGTCGTCGCCTCGAGCTCGACCCGCGTCTCGGCGTTGACCGGCGCGCCCGGCACCACCACGGCCTGCCAGACGCCGCGCTCCTTGCGGATGTGGTCACGCACGTCGACCGGCAGCGCCAGGTCGTCCCGCACGGGCGCGAGCGCGCGGTACGTCTTGCGCACCTCCCGGCGCTCGAACGCCGTCTGGTACGCCGCGCGCCACCGCTGCTCGGTCGCGAGCAGGAGCAGCCCGGAGGTGACCCGGTCGAGGCGGTGCAGCGGCGACAGCTCCGGCAGCCCCAGCTCGGCGCGCAGCCGGACGACCACGCTCTGCAGCACGTGCCGGCCGCGCGGGATCGACGACAGGAACGGCGGCTTGTCGACCACGACGAGCCGCTCGTCCCGGTGCACGACGTGGATCGCGCCGGGCACCGGGGGCTCCTCGCGCAGGTCCCGGTGGAACCAGACGAACCGGTGCGGGCCGTACGGGTCGTCCGCGCGGACCGCGCGCCCGTCCTCGTCGACGAACCGCCCGTCGGCCAGCATCGCCGCCACGTCCACCTGCTCCGGCAGCCGGTCGCGGAGCCAGGCACCCATCGTCGTCCAGGGCACCGGGCGCGTGCGGTCCCGGTCCGGGGTGCGCAGCCACGCGGCGGCCAGGCCGTGGCGCGGCGGCAGCGGGGAGCGAGGGGGCACCGGGCGATGGTACGAGCGCGGCGCCCGCCGGCGATCAGTCCAGGCCGTCGAGGAACGTCAGCACGCGCTCCGTCGCGAGCTCCGCGCACGCGGGGTCGTGGTCCGGGTGGCCGACCTCGGCGAACAGGTGGCCGGCGCACGGGTAGACGAACAGCTCGCCGCCGAAACCGACCAGCTCGTCCTCGGCCTCGGGCTCGCGCCACGGGTCGCCCTCGGCGACGTGCGCCTGCGCCGGCACCGCGTCCGGCCAGGTGGCGCCCCACCAGGACGGGGCGACCGCGCCGTACAGGAAGAACGCCCCGCGGGCTCCGGGCCGGGCCAGGGCCTGCTCGCCCGCGCGAGCCGCGCCGAACGACATCCCGCCGTGGACGACCTCGACCGGCAGGTCCGCGACGGCGTCGGCGGCGCGCCCCGCGAACACGTCCTCGCCGACGGACTCCACGAACGCGACGCCGTCGGCGACGTCGGCGAAGGTGCGCCCCTCGAAGAGGTCGGGCGTGTGCACCGTGTGCCCCTGCTCGCGGAGCACCTCGGCGAAGGCGTGGACGCCGGCGGTCAGCCCGCCGGAGTGGTGGAACAGGACGACGTCGGCCATGCGGGCGAGGCTACGCGCGGGGCGTCACCGGCCGACAGGGGTCGCGGCGTGTCACGGGGCGACGCGCCGGGCGCGCCAGCCCGCGCCGTCCCGCTCGGCCACCACCCGGTCGTGCGGGTCGGTCGACAGGTCGAGCCGGTCGACCCGGTCCACGGCGACCTCCACCCAGGCGAACCGCCCGAACCACGCCGCCTCGTCGTCGTCCTGCGCCGGGGTCCCGCCCGGGTCGACGGGCGTGCCCGGGGCCGCGAGCGTCGCGTAGCCGCGGCGCGAGCGCGTGCCGAGGGCGTCCCAGCGACGCCGGCGCTCGTCGGCGTCCTCCAGGACGGCCGCGCGACCCTCGAGCCGCACCTGAACCTGCGTGTCGTCGTCCCACACCACGAGCGCCACCCGCGGGTCGGCCCGGATCTCGCGGACCTTCGCGGAGCGGGCGTCGGTGGCGATCCCGAGCACGGCGCGGTCGACGTCCCAGGCGCGGAGGATCACCGAGCGGGACCGCGGGGCGCCGTCGGCGGACGCCGTCGCGAGGGACGCGAGCGTGAACGGGGTGCGCCGGGTCGTCGCGGCGGCGAGCGCGTCCCGGACGGAGGCCAGGGCGGCGTCGGGGGTCGTGGCCACGGGGGCTCCTCGGGGTCGGGGTGAGCCCAGCATCGCGCGCGGGGCCGCGCCGGCGCGCGGCGGGCGGGTCGCGGCGGTGCGGCGGCGGTGGCGCGCGGCGGTTGCGCGGGCGCACCGGCGCCGGTGGGATGGGAGGACCCGCAGCCCCCAGCCCGAGAGGCCGTGATGAGCACCGACGCCACCCTGACCGCCGAGGACCTCGAGCTGCTGCGGCGGCCGCTGCACGGGTTCTTCACCGTCGCCGAGGGCGCCACCCCGCCGCAGCCGCGGCCGGTGTGGTTCGAGGTCACGGAGGACGGCACGATCCAGCTGTTCAGCGAGGCCGACGCGCTCAAGGTGAGGCGCCTGCGCCGCGACCCGCGGGCGTCGATCGTGGTCGCCGCGCCGGTGGGCGAGCGTGAGCACTGGGTCGCGATCGCCGGCCGGGTCACGATCGAGGAGGAGGGCGCGCACGAGCTCGCCGAGCGGCTGGCGCACCGGTACTGGGACCTCGACGACCCGGCCCGGCAGGAGGACCTGGCCGGCGTGCTGCGCGACGAGCAGATCCGGATCGTGCTGCATCCCGACGACGTCCGGCGGCTCGTGTACTGAGCCGGGCGCGGGTTCAGCCCGCCCGGACCGCGATGCCCGGGTAGTCGAGGATCAGCCCCGCGTCGTCGTAGGTGAGGACCGCCCGGAACGCGCCGCCCTGCGACGTGTAGTCGAACCGCCCGTCCGGCCGGCGGGAGTAGGTCTGCTCCAGGCGGACGACGGCGAGGTCCTGCGCCTGCACGTAGACGGCCGGCGCGGCGACGACCTCGCCGACCGGGAGGTCCAGCCGGTGCACCGGGAGCGTGTTCGTGCAGGCCGAGGCCTCCAGGTCGACGTCCCCGAGACCGTCCAGGTGCGGCGCCGGTTCTCCGTCGACGGTCCAGGTGCCGCGGCCGTCGGAGCGGACCACCGTCGACCGCGGTCCGTCGACGGTGTCGGACCACACCCGGGCCTCGCGCGTCCGCCACGCGTCGTCCAGCGTGATCTCGTACCGGACGGCGTAGGTCCGGCCGTCCTCCAGCGCGGACGTGTGCCCGCGCAACCGCCCCGGCGTCGGGTGGACGACCTCGAACCCGTCGACCGCGTCGACGAACCGCCAGGCGGCCCACGCCGGGAACGCCGCGAACCGCGCGGGCACCCTCAGCCTCCGACCAGCGCGTCGTACGCCGCGCCGAACCGCGCTGCGCGGTCGGCGTAGTACCCGGCGTGCTCGGCGCGCGGCTCGTACGTCGCGCCGGTCGCGCGCGGCGCCCGCTCGACGTCCGGCGCGAGGACGCCCAGCGCGAGCAGCGCCGTGCCGCGCTGGGTCGCCCGCTTCCGGGTCACGTGCGTGACCGGCCGCCCGAGCACGTCCGCGAGGACCTGCAGCCACTCCGGCTCCTCGCCGCTGACCCGCCCGGACGCCGCGACCTCGACCACGTCCGGCGCGGCGGGGCGCAGCTCGTCGGCCACACGCGCGTAGGTGAGGGCGACCCCCTCGACGATGCCGCGGTACAGCACGTCGGGGGTCGTGGCCGCCGAGACGCCCGTGAGCGCGGCGCGGGCTCCACCGGCCCAGCCCGGCGCCCGCTCCCCCGTGAGGTACGGCAGCACGAGCGGCGTCCCGTCCGCAGGCGCGGCGGCGAGCACGGGGCCGAGGTCGTCGCCCAGGCGCAGCGTGGCCTGCGCCCAGCTCACCGCCCGCCCCACGTCGTTGATCGCCCCGCCGAGCAGCGTCCGGCCCGCCTCGACGCGGTAGTTCCACAGCCCGAACGGCAGCGGGTCGGCCGGACCGTCGACCAGGACCCGGAGCGCGCCGGAGGTCGCCGTCGACGCGGCCATCACCGTCGCGTCCGTGGCACCGGAGCCGACGTTGCTGGCGTAGCCGTCCGTGATCACCGGGAACCAGGCGGCGCGGGCGAGCGCGGGCCACCGCACCGGGGCGGCGGGCGTCGCGGGGTCGGTGGTGTCCCGCGGCGGGGAGAACCGGTCCGGCCCGGTGCCGGCGGCGGCCAGCAGCTCGGCGTCCAGCGCGCCGGTGCGCCGGTCGAGCAGGCCGGTCCAGGCGACCGTCGACGTGCCCGCCAACGGCTCGCCGACCAGCCGCGCGTACACGTACTCGCCGAGCGACCACCACGCGGCGGCGGCCGCGACGACCCCCGGGTCGGCGCCGGCCAGCCAGCGCAGCCGGGGCGCGTGGTAGCTCGTGTGGATCCGGGTGCCGGTGCGCTGCTGGACGGCGCGCTCGTCCAGCTCCTCGCGCAGCTCGGCGACCGCCGCGGCGCTGCGCGCGTCGGCGTAGGTGAGGCACGGCGTCAGCGGGCGACCCCTGGCGTCCACGCCGATCAGCGACGCGGCGAACGTGTCGAGCGCGACCCCCGCGATCCGCGTCCCCAGCCGGCGCTCGGCGGTCACGGCGTCCAGCACCTGCTCGACCTCGGCGGTCACCTGGTCCGGGTCGATGACCGACATCCCGTCGGGCGCGACGGTGAACGCGTGCGGCACCTTGTGCTGCAACCCGTGCACCGGGCGGCCGGCGGCGTCGTGCACGCCGCCGCGGGTCGCGGTGGACCCGATGTCGAGCGCGACCACCAGCGGGTCGAGCGCGACGTCCAGGGAGACGTCGTCCGTGGTCCGGGCCATCGTGGTGCGTCCTCGTCGTCGGCGGCGCGGGTCCCGACCGACCCTAGCGGCGGGGCGCGCGGGCCGCCCTCGCGCCGACCCCCCGGCCCTCCCCTCGAGGTCGTCATATCTCGGCGAGGTCGTCATGCGTTCCTGACGACCTCGGCCGGTTGTGACGACCTCGCCGTGTCGGGGGCCGGCCCTACTCTGCGGGGCATGACGATCTCGTCGGCGCAGGCGCTGGCGTGGCGGCTCGGCCGGCAGCACCTGCTGTCCGGCGCGGCGACCGCCCACGAGGTCGTGCGCCGGCTGGGCGCCGTGCCGGCGTGGTCCGGCGACGCCGACCTCGCGGTGCGCCGTCGGCTGGCCGACCCGGCCCCGGGCGCGGTCGCGGCGGCCGTCGCCGCCGGCGACCTCATCCGCACGTTCGCGTTCCGCGGTTCGTCCCACCTGATGGCGGCCGACGAGGCCGGCGCCTACCTCGCCGTCCGGACCGCGAGCCGGCAGTGGGCCCTGCGGAGCTGGCAGGAGCACTACGACCTGCGGCCGGACGACTGGCCGGCGCTGCTCGACGCCGTGCGCGGGGCGCTGGCCGACGGGCCGCTGGACCGGGAGGCGTTCGCCGCCGCGGTGACCGCCGTCCCGCGGTTCGCCCACCTCGGCGACGCGCTGCTGCACCCGAGCATGACGCTGCTCAAGCCGATCGCGTGGCACGGCGAGCTCTGCTTCGGCCCGTCGCCGGACGGGCGGCCGACGTTCGCGTCACCGTCCGCGAGCCCACGGTGGCGCGGGCTGCCGGACCTGGACGAGGCGGGCCGCCGGGCGGTCGTCGCCTACCTCGGCGCGTACGGCCCGGCGACGCGGGCCAACCTGCACTACTGGCTGGCGGAGGGCTTGAGCGCGGGCCGGAGACGGGTCGAGCGGTGGACGGACGAGGTGCTGCGCGACGCCGCGACCGAGGTGGCGGTCGACGGTGAGCCGGCGCTGCTGCTGCGCGAGCACGTCGCCGAGGTCGAGGCCGCGGAGCCCACCGACGCGGTGACGCTGCTGGCGGCGCACGACCAGTGGGTGCTCGGCCCGGGGACGGCGGACGAGCGCGTGGTGCCGGCGGCGCGCCGGGCCGGGGTGACCCGCGGGGCGGCGCTGGTGCTGCGCGGCGGGGTCGTGGCGGGGACGTGGGCGGCCGGGCCCGGCGGTGCGCTCGACGTCACCTGGTTCGCCGAGGCGGGGTCGCCGCCGGAGGACGCGCTGGACGCCGAGGCCGACCGGCTGGGCACGCTGCTCGGGCGCGCGCTCGACCTCCGGGTCGGGCCGGGCTGAGGCGACGGGCGGGTGGCCCGTCGGCCCCGGCCGGCCCAGATGCCGAGGGCACCCACCAGGAGGACGCTCGACGTGCGCGTCGGGGCGGTACGCAGGGGGCCCGGGCGCCGACGACGAGCGAGCCCGACCGCGGCTGCGACACGTCCCGGTCGAGGCGCCGCTCCGCCAGGGGGCTTCGACATGTGCACAGGAATCCGGTTCTCGGACGGCCAGGGTCATCTCTACCTCGCCCGCAACCTCGACTGGACCAGCGGCTACGGCGAGCGCGTCGTCGTGACGCCGACGGGGTACCGCCCGCGGTCGCCGTTCGGCGCCGTGCCCGAGGTCCGGCATGCGGTCATCGGCATGGGGATCGTCGAGGACGGCACGCCGCTGTACTTCGACTGCGGCAACGACGCCGGCCTGGCCGTCGCCGGCCTCAACTTCCCCGGGTACGCCCGGTACGCGCCAGGACCCGTCGACGGCGCGACGAACGTCGCCGCGTACGAGCTCCCGTTCTGGGTGGCCGCGCGGTTCTCCACGGTGGACGAGGTGGAGGCGGCGCTCCGCGACGTCGTGGTCGTCGACCGCCCGGTCGACGAGCGCTACCCCAGCTCGCTGCTGCACTGGATCATCGGGGACGCGGACCGCGCGATCGTCCTGGAGCAGACCGCCGACGGCCTGCACGTGCACGACGACGACGTCGACGTCCTCGCGAATCAACCCGGCTTCGGCTGGCACCACGAGAACCTGCGGAACTACCTCAACGTCTCGCCGGAGTTCCCCGAGGAGACGGTGCTCGGGCGGGCGAAGCTGGCCCCGTTCGGCTCGGGGTCGCACATGCGCGGGGTCCCCGGGGACTACTCCTCCCCGTCGCGGTTCGTGCGCGCGGCCTACGTGCACGCGCACTACCCGGAGCAGGCCTCCGAGGAGGAGAACGTCAGCCGCGCCTTCCACACCCTGCAGCAGGTCGCGATGGTCGACGGCTGCGCGGCCATGGCCTCCGGCGAGTTCGAGAGGACGATCTACACCGGCCTGTTCTCGTCGCGGACCTCGACGTACTACTGGAACACCTACGAGGACCCGGCGGTGCGCAGCGTCGCGCTCGCCGACCAGGCGCTCGACGGGACGGAGCCGATCCTGGCGTAGCGGGACCCTCAGGCCCCCTCGGCCCGTCCCTCGCGCCAATACCCCATGAACGCCACGGCCTTCCGGTCCACGCCGCACGTCCCGACGAGGTGCCGCCGCAGCGTCTTGATCGCCCCGGCCTCCCCCGCGAGCCACGCGTACAGCGCGGCGGACTGGCGCAGCGGCTCACCGGTGGCGTGGTCGACGGGGACCTCCCACAGGATGCCGTCGTCGATGTCGACGTCGTCGAGCTCCATGCCCTCGGGCAGCGGGGCGTCGTGCGGCATGAGCCGCTTGCACGCGGCCTGGACCGCGGGGACGAGCAGCGAGCCGTGGTGGGCGCCGTCGCGCGGCAGCCAGCGGACCGTCACGCCGGCCGGGGCGTCGACGGGGATCGCGTCGCCGGTCACCGGGACCTCGATGAGCGCCTCGCCGCGGGCGTCGCGGGGCAGCCGCTCGAGGATGCCGGCGATGGCGGGCGCGGCGGTCTCGTCACCGGCCAGCAGCAGGCGGTCGGCGTGCGCGGGCGGGACGAAGTCGATGCCGCCCGACGGGCCCGCGTGCTCGCGGTTCGGGCCGAGGATGACGAGCGAGTCACCGACCTGGGCGCAGCCGGCCCAGGCGGACGCCGGGCCGCCGTCGCCGTGCAGCACCATGTCGACGTCGAGCTCGCGGACGTCGTTGCGGGCGGTCCGGGCCGTGTAGGTGCGGATCGGGTGCCGGAGCTCGTCCGGCAGCTCGCGCCACTGCAGGTACCAGGAGTCGCCGGTGGGGACGGCGTCGTAGCCGCACGGCAGCGGGAGCAGCAGCTTGATGCGCTGGTCGAACCCGTTGTCGGCGAACTGGTCGAGGTCCGCGCCGGTGAACGTGAACCGGCGGAACGACGGGCTGAGGTCCACGATCCGCGACACCCGGACGTCGAAGAACCGGAACGGCGTGGTGACGGCCGGCGCGGCGGTGGACGCTGTCATGCCGCCACCGTAACCCGAAGGCAAGGCTTACCTCACCCCCCATGTGACACATCCCACAGGGTGGACACCGCGGGGCCGGCCGAGGCCGGAGCGCCCGGCCGTCACGCCACCGACGTCCCGAACGCCAGCCCCAGCAGGTACGTCGCCGCGGCGGCGCCGAAGCCGATCGCGAGCTGTCGCAGCGCCCGCTTGGCCGGCGACGACCCCGACAGGACGCCGACCGTGGCGCCGGTGCCGAGCAGCGCGACACCGACCAGCCCCGAGGCGAGCGCGACCGCGGCCCAGCCCTCCATGCCCAGCAGGTACGGCAGCACCGGGACGATCGCGCCGCCCGCGAAGAAGCAGAAGCTCGCCAGCGCGGCGCCCAGCGCGCTGCCGACGGTCTCGTGCTCGTCGACCTCCTCGGTGCCCGCGCCCGCGGCGGCCGCGTCGTCCGCGGGCAGCACCACCGCGCCGCCGCCGAGCACCGACAGGTCCGCGAGCACCCCGGCGGCACGGGCCTGCGCCTCCTCGGCGCCCATCCCCCGCGCCCGGTAGACCAGCGCGAGCTCGTTCGCGTCCAGGTCGAGGTGCGGCAGCGCGTCGCGCGCCTGCGGGCTCGGGCGGGAGGCCTCGAGCAGCTCGCGCTGCGAGCGCACCGAGACGTACTCGCCCGCGCCCATGGACAGCGCGCCGGCGAGCAGGCCGGCGAGGCCCGTCAGCAGCACGGTCGACGTCGCGACGCCGCTCGCGCCGATGCCGAGCACCAGCGCGAGGTTGCTGACCAGGCCGTCGTTGGCGCCGAACACCGCCGCGCGGAACGTCCCGGACATCCGGCTGCGCCCGCGCATCGCGAGGCTGCGCACGACCTCCTCGTGGATCCGCTCGTCCGCCGCCATGGTCGGCGTGGCGTCGACGTCCTCGCCGTAGGTGGACCGCGCCTCGGCGCGCTGGGCGAGCGCGAGGACGAACACGCCGCCGAACCGCCGGGCCAGCGCGCCGAGCACGCGCGACCGGACGTCGCCGGGCAGCGGGCGGCCGACCTGGTCGCCGAGCAGGTCGAGCCAGTGCTGCTCGTGGCGCTTCTCCGCGTCGGCGAGCGCGAGCAGGATCGCGCGCTCCTCGCCGGTGCGGCGGGAGGCGAGGTCGCGGTAGGCGGCGGCCTCGGCGCGCTCGTCGGCGAGGTAGCGGCGCCAGCGGCGGATCTGGCGCCGCGTGGGCGCGACGGCGGGGGCCCCGGGGGCCTGGTCGATGGGTGGCACGGTGCTCCATGGTGGGCGCACCGGAGCCCGGAGTCACGCGATCCGCGCCGATTCGGGCGCCCGAATCGGGCGGTCCGCACGGCCCGCGCCGAGCACCCGGGGCGCCCCCGCGAGGTCGTGCGGCGAGGCGGTCCGGCGCCCGCCGGACGGCCGGCCGGGCTCAGTCCTCCCAGGGCGGCGTCTCGTCCAGCTTCGCGTAGTACTTCGCGAGGTGGCTCTTCACCCGGTCGACGTCCTTCGCCGGCAGGTCGACCCCGCCGCGCGAGCCCTGCACCACGGCCGCCGCCGCGAACACGCCGCGCGGGACGGCGACGAGCCTCCCGCCCACCACGTCGGCGATCAGCAGCTTGTATGCGGTGAAGTTCTGCTTGGCGTCGGCGTCGTACCAGACGTGCGCGTCGCGGTACTTCTCGTTCGGCTCGTCCTCGGCGTCCGCCCACGCGCGCACGCGCTTCTCGGCGGACGCCCCGTCCCACGCGCGGTCGCGGTCGGCCAGCGGCAGGTCCTGGAACGCGGTCACGGCCATCGGCCGCACCTCCTCGGCAACGCGGCGGCTGCGCAACCCCGCGGTTGCGCAGCCGCGGGGTTCAGGACGACGGGGCGGCGTCCCGGAGCTTCTGCAGCAGCGGCTCGGCGACCTCGTCGAGGAACTGCTGCTGCGCGGCGTCGCCCACCTGCACCAGGGCGATGTCGGTGAACCCGGCCTCCCAGTACGGCTGGATCTTCTCGACGATCGCGTCCAGGTCCGGCCCGCACGGGATGGTCTCCGCGACGTCGTCCGGCCGCACGTACTGGCTCGCGGCGGCGAACGCCTCGGTCGTCGGCAGGTCGGCGTTCACGCTCCACCCGCCGGCGAACCAGCGGAACTGCTCGTGCGCGCGCTGCTTCGCGGTCTCGAGATCAGGATCCCACGAGATCGGGATCTGGCCGATCTTGCGGGACGGCGGCGGGGTCTCGCCGCCGATCGACTGCGCGACCTCGGTGCGCGCCTCGTCCCAGGAGGACAGCAGCTCGGCCTCCGGGTCGGTCGCGATCAGGTGGTCGGCCAGCGGCGCGAACCGGGACACCGACTGCGCGCCCGACACGGCGATGCCGATCTCGACCGGGGCGTCCGGGAGGTCCCAGAGCTTCGCCGAGTCGGTGCGGAAGTGCACGCCGTCGAACGTCAGGCGCTCGCCGTCGAGGAGCGACCGGATGATCTCGACGGCCTCCTCCATCATGTCGTGCCGCTCGCCGACGGCCGGCCAGCGCTCTCCGACCACGTGCTCGTTGAGGTTCTCGCCGGCGCCGAGGCCGAGCGTGAACCGGCCGTCCGACAGCACGCCGAGCGTGGCGGCCTTCTGCGCGACGACCGCCGGGTGGTACCGGACGATCGGGCAGGTCACGTACGTCATCAGGTCGACGCGGGACGTCACCTGGGAGACGGCGCCGAGCAGCGACCACGCGTACGGCGCGTGGCCCTGCTCGTCGACCCACGGGAAGTAGTGGTCGGAGGAGACGAGGAAGTCGAAGCCGGTCTTCTCGGCGTCCGCCGCGTACCCCACGAGCTGCTTCGGCCCGGACTGCTCGGTCATGAGGGTGTACCCGAATCGCGTCATGCATCCGAGCCTCACACCGACCGGCCGCCCCGGCATCCCGGGGCGGCCGGCCCGGCGGTCAGGCCTGCGCGAGGGCGGCGCGCAGGGCGTCGACGAGCGGGGTGGTGGGTCGGCCGAGGAGGCGCGCCAGGTCGCCCGGCGTCGCGGCGAGCAGCCCGTCGCGGGTGTTCTCCTCCAGGGCGACGACGAACCCGACGGTGCCCTCGTCGAGCCCGGCGGCGGCCAGGTCGGCGGCGCGCTGCGCGGACGACACCGCGCGGTAGGCCACCGGCCGGCCCAGGAGCTCGGAGGCGGCCGCGGCGAGCTCGTCGAAGCCCCACGCCTCGTCGCCGGACAGCTCGTACACGGCGTCGTCGTGGCCCTCGGTCCGCAGCACCACGGCGGCGGCCGCGGCGAAGTCGTCGCGCGGCGCGGAGGCCACCCGGCCGTCGCCGTACGCGCCGACGATCTCGCCGGTCTCGCCGGCCCGCTGCACGTCGCCGAGGTAGTTCTCGGTGTACCAGCCGTTGCGCAGGATCGTGAAGACGAGGCCGGACCCGCGCAGGATCTCCTCGGTGGCCCTGTGCTCCGGCGCCAGCACCAGCGGCGACGTGTCGGCCTGCGGCGCGGACGTGTAGACGAGGCGGCGGACCCCCGCGCCCTTGGCGGCCTCGATGACCGCGCGGTGCTGCTCGACGCGCTGCCCGACCTCGCTGCCGGAGATCAGCAGGACCGTCTCGGCCCCCTCCAGCGCGGCGGCGACCGTCTCGGGCTGCCCGTAGTCGAGCCGCGCGACCCGGACGCCGCGCTCCGCGAGGTCCGCGAGCGCCTCGGTGCGGCGGCCGGCCGCGACGATGCTGCCGGCCGGGACGCCGTCGGCGAGCAGGTGGGTGACGACGAGGCGGCCGAGGTGGCCGGTGGCGCCGGTGACGACGATCGACATGGGAAGACTCCTGGAGGTAGGGCGTGCCCGGCCGCCTGACGCGTCCGGCACCCGCCCCAACGGCCCGCGAGGGTCCACCCTTCCCGGTCGCCGGTACCCACTTCCGGGTAAGGTACTGGCATGGCGGTAAGCATCGTGGCCACGACCCCGACCACCCCCGGGTTCGCGCTGAGCGACCTGCTCACCGACGGCGTGCTGTCGTCCGCGTGCCCGAGCCGGGTCGTGCTCGACCACGTCACCAGCAAGTGGGGCGTCCTCGTCCTGGTCGCGCTGTCCGAGCGGACGCTGCGCTGGGGCGAGCTCCGCCGCCTGGTCGAGGGCATCAGCGAGAAGATGCTCGCCTCGACCCTGCGCACGCTCGAGGCCGACGGCCTCGTCCTCCGCGAGGCCACCCCGTCGATCCCGCCGCGGGTCGACTACTCGCTCACCCCGCTGGGCCGCGACCTCGCGGACCACCTGCTGCCGCTCATGGGCTGGGTCGTGCGGCACGCGGACGCGATGGTCGCGCGCGGCTGACCAGCGTCGCCGGCCCGCCCGCGGCGGTCCACAGCGGGGGCGCCTACCCTTGACCCCCGCACCCCGTCACCGACCGAAGGACGAGCACGTGCGCCGTACGGCCGCCTCCCTCCTCGCCGCCTCCCTCCTGCTGCTCGCCGCGTGCGGCGACGGGGGTGGTGCGGACGACTCCGCCTCCCCGAGCGAGACCGCCTCGGCCGCCGCCACGGCGTCCGCCGAGGACGTCGCCGCGCTCGAGGGCGTGACCCTGACCGGTGAGCCCGGCCAGGAGCCGTCCTTCGAGTTCGAGCAGCCGTTCACCGTCTCCGCCCCGGTCGCGCGCGTCGCGAGCCCCGGGGAGGGCGACACGATCGCCGAGGGCGACCTGGTGACCGTGAACCTCACCGCGGTGAGCGGCGAGGACGGCAGCAGCCAGGGCTCGACCTACGGCGCCGAGCCGCAGCAGTACCTCGCGGACGCCACGGCGCTGCCCGAGGTCATGCTCGCCGAGCTCGTCGGCCAGCAGGTCGGCGCGCGCGTCCTGTACGCCGAGCCGTCGTCCGACCTCACGCTCATCTGGGCCTTCGAGATCGTGAGCACCGAGGCCGTGCCGACGCGCGCCGAGGGCACCGCGGTCACCGACCTGCCCGAGGGCCTGCCGACGGTCACCCTGGACGAGGACGGCGCGCCGTCCATCGAGCCCGTCGACGCCGAGCCGCCGACCGAGCTGGTCGTCCAGCCGCTGATCCAGGGCACGGGCGCCGCGGTCGAGGCCGGGGCGACCGTCACGATCCAGTACACGGGCTGGCTCTGGGACGGCACGCAGTTCGACTCGTCCTGGGAGCGCGGCGCGCCCGCGACCTTCCCGCTGACGAACCTCATCCAGGGCTGGCAGCAGGGCATCGCCGGCCAGCCGGTCGGCAGCCAGGTGCTGCTCGTCGTCCCGCCGGACCTCGGCTACGGCGACGAGGACTCCGGGGACATCCCCGGCGGCTCGACGCTGGTCTTCGTCGTGGACATCCTCGCCGCGTCCTGACCCACCCCGGCGCCGGCAGCGCGCCGCACCGCACGCACAGGGACCTCGGTCGCACCAGCGGCCGAGGTCCCTGTCGTCCCGCGACCCGCGTGGTTAGCCTGGCCGTCTTGGCACCGGCTCCTCGAAGGACGTGCGATGGACGCGGCAACGACGCCGACGGTCCGCAACGTGGCGCTCGTCGGCCACGGCGGATCGGGCAAGACGACACTCGCCGAGGCCCTGCTCCTGCGCGCCGGGGCCGTCCCGCGCGCCGGGCGGGTCGAGGACGGCTCGACGGTCTGCGACCACGAGCCCGAGGAGGTGGCGCGCGGCTCCTCCGTGGCGCTCGGCGTGGCCGACCTCGACTGGACGTGCAGCCAGGGCAGCACCCACCGCGTCACCCTCCTGGACACGCCGGGGTCGCCCGACTTCGCGGGGGCGGTGGACGCGGCCCTCGGCGTCGCCGACCTCGCGGTGCTGGTGGTGAGCGCCGTCGACGGGGTCCAGTCCGGGACGGAGGCGGCGTGGCGGCGGTGCGACGAGGCGGGGATCCCCCGCCTCGTCGTCGTCTCGCAGGAGAACCGCGCCCGCGCCGACTTCCACCGCGTGCTGGACCAGGTGCGCGACCTGGCCGCGCGGACCGGCCACGACCCCGCCGCGGTGCTGCCCCTGGAGCTGCCGCTCGGTGAGGAGCAGGCGCTGCACGGGGTCGCCGACGTGCTGTCGGACCGCGGGCTGGACTACGGCGCGGACGGCCGGCACCGCGACTGCGAGCTGCCCGCGGACGTCGCGGACGAGGAGCACCGGTTGCACGGCGAGGTGACGGAGGAGATCGTCGCGCACGACGACGACCAGCTGGAGCGCTACCTGTCCGGGGACGAGCCCGGCCCGGCCGACCTGGAGCGGACGCTGGCGCGCGAGGTCGCGTCCTGCGGCGCGGTGCCCGTGCTCGTGGCGTCCGCGGCGACCGGCGTCGGGATCGACCGGCTCGCCGACCTCGTGTGCGAGATCGGCCCCTCCCCGGCGGACCGGCCCGCGCGGCTCCGGGTCGGCGGCGGCGGACCGGACGACGGCGCGACCACCGAGCTGCCCGCCGACCCGGCCGGCGAGCCCGTGCTGCACGTGTTCCGGACCGTCGCCGACCCGTTCGTCGGCCAGGTGTCGGTCTTCAAGGTGCTGTCGGGGACGGTGCGGTCGGGCGACCGCCTGACGACCGCCGCCGGCACCGAGGAGCGGCTGCACGGCCTGTTCCGGCTGCGCGGGCGCGAGCACCTGCCGGTCGACGCGGTCCCCGCGGGCGGCATCGCGGCGGTGGCCAAGCTCGGCTCCGCGCCCACCGGCACGCTGCTCGCAGCCCGCGCGCAGCCGGTCCGCCCCGCGACCCTGCCCGCCCGGCCCCCCGTGATCGGCGTCGCGCTGGTGCCGGTCAGCCAGGCCGACGACGACAAGCTGTCCGCCGCGCTCACCCGGCTCGCCGCCGAGGACCCGACCCTCGTGGTCGAGCGCACCGCGCACCAGGCGGTGCTGCGCGGGCTCGGCGACGCGCACCTGGCCGTGGCGGTCGAACGGCTGGCCCGGGTGTTCGGCGTGCACGTCACCACCGAGCCCGTGCGGATCGCCTACCGGGAGACCCTCGCCCGGCCCGCCGAGGCGGAGGGCCGGCTCAAGAAGCAGTCCGGCGGGCACGGGCAGTTCGCGGTCGTGCAGCTCCGGCTCACCCCGCTGCCGCCCGGGTCCGGGTTCGCGTTCGTCGACTCCGTCGTCGGCGGCGCCGTCCCCCGGTCCTACCTGCCAGCCGTCGAGCGCGGCGCGGCCGAGGCGCTCGCCGCCGGCGGTCCACTGGGGCACCCCGTCGTCGACGTGCAGGTCGAGGTCCACGACGGCAAGGCGCACGCGGTCGACTCCTCCGACATGGCGTTCCGCACCGCCGCCGCGGCGGGCGTCCGCGCCGCGCTCGCCTCTGCCGGCACCGTGCTGCTCGAGCCGACCCTGGGCGTCACCGTCGTCGTGCCGCCCGACGCGCAGGGCGACGTGCTCGGCGACCTGTCGGGGCGGCGCGGCCGGATCTCCGCGAGCAGCACCACGGACGACGGCCGGGTGCGGATCGAGGCCGTGGTCCCCGAGGCCGAGGTCGTGCGGTACGCCCTCGACCTGCGGGCGCTCACCGGCGGACGGGGCGAGGTGCTGCTCGAGCCGGGCGGCTACGAGGTCCGGCCGGGCCACCTGACGCGGGTGTGACCGCGGCCCGGCCGGCTCAGCCCGCCGCCGCCTCGGGCACCGGCGCGCCCGACCCGAGCCGATCGGCGTAGACGTCGATCTTCCGCTCGATCGTCGCCAGGTGCTCCTGGACCTCGGCGAGGTGCGCCCGCACGGCGTCCCGGTGCGCCTCCAGCAGCGCCAGCCGCCGCGGCTCCGTGCCGTCGCCCTCCCGCACGAGCTCGGCGTACTCCCGGATCTCCCGGATCGGCATGCCGGTGGCCCGCAGCCGGGTCAGCAGGTGGATCCAGGCGAGGTCGCGCTCGGTGTACCGGCGGTGCCCGGACGACGCCCGCTCGACGGCCTCGAGCAGCAGGCCGTCGCGCTCGTAGTAGCGGAGCGTGTGGGGCGTCAGCCCGGTCGCCGCGGCGGCCTCGGCGATGGTGCGGGTGCGGCTGTCCTGGGTCACGCTCTCAGCATGCTCCTGTCGGCGGCCCGGGGACCCGCCCGCGCCGGTCGCCCTGCGCGCCGGCCCCGCCCGCCGTAGCGTCGAGGCGACATCCCCACCTTCGAGGAGGACGCGTGAAGCTCCGTCACCTGCCCCTGCGCCTGGGCGCCGGCGCCTACATCCTGAACTCCGGCCTGGACAAGCTCGGCGCCGACGAGGACACCGCGAAGGGCCTGCACGGCACCGCCGCCGGGGCGTACCCGTTCCTCGCGGACGTGGACCCGAAGACGTTCACGAAGGCGCTCGCGGTGACCGAGGTCGGGCTGGGCACCGCGCTGCTCGTCCCGGTCTTCCCCCGCGTCGCCGTCGCGACCGGGTTCACCGCGTTCTCCGCGGCGCTCGTCGGGATGTACTTCCGCACCCCCGCGCTGCACCGCGGCGAGGGCGACCCGCGGCCCAACCCGAACGGCATCGGGATCGCCAAGGACGTCGTGATCCTCGGCGCCGCGGCGTCGTACCTCATCGACACGCTGACGTCCTCGGCGAAGAAGGCCGGCGTGAAGGCGGCGAAGAAGGCCAAGGGCGCCGTCCACCGCTGACGGTCCCGGACGACGACGGCGACCCCGGGCCCGGGCTCGGGGCCGCCCCGTCGTCCGCCGCCCCGAGACGACCGCGGTGCGTCGGCCGACCCGCGCGACCTGCGACCTGCGGCCGCTCGGCCCCGACGCGGACGTCCTGGTGGCGGTGCTGGGCTGACCGGACCGCCCGCGATCCCGGGGTGGTCGGGGCGCGGGCGCCGTGCCACCCTCGACCGCATGGCCCGGTTCTTCGACGTCCACCCCCACGACCCGCAGGCCCGGTCGATCGGCCAGGTCGTGCAGCTGCTGCGCGACGACGCGCTGATCGCCTACCCGACCGACTCCGGGTACGCCCTCGGCTGCCGGATGGAGAGCCACACCGGCGCCGACCGGATCCGCGCGATCCGGCACCTGACCGACAAGCACCACTTCACGCTGATGTGCACGGACTTCGCGCAGCTCGGGCAGCTCGTGCGGCTCGACAACGCGCCGTTCCGCGCGATCAAGGCCGCGACGCCCGGGCCGTACACGTTCATCCTCCCGGCGACCAAGGAGGTGCCGCGGCGGCTCGCCCACCCGAAGAAGAAGACCGTCGGCGTGCGCATCCCCGACAGCCGGGTGGTGCAGGCGATCCTGCACGAGCTCGGCGAGCCGCTGCTGTCCTCGACGCTGATCCTGCCGGGCGACACCGAGCCGCAGACCGACGGCTGGACGGTCAAGGAGGAGCTCGACCACGTGGTCGACGCCGTGATCGAGGCCGGCGAGGTCTCCGCCGCACCCACGACGGTCGTCGACTGGTCGGAGGGCTACCCCGAGGTGGTCCGCGAGGGCGCCGGCGACCCGGACCGGTTCTCCTGATGCTCGAGGAAAGGCCGGCCTCCGCAGTCGTCCCGTGGCCCGAGCACGGCGCCGGGGAACCGATCGCAGGAAGCCGGGTCGACCAGCTACTCGCCGAGACGCGCGGCGAGCACTGACGTTGACCGCACTCCCCGACGACCCCGGCTTCCCCGCCGCCACCGCGCCCGGCGCGCGGGACCTGGCCGAGCTCGACGGCGCCGTCGTCGAGTGCCGCGCCTGCCCGCGGCTCGTCGCCTGGCGGGAGCACGTCGCGACGGTGAAACGCGCCGCCTACCGGGACCAGGAGTACTGGGCGCGGCCCGCGCCCGGCTTCGGCGACCCCGAGGCGCGCGTCCTGGTCGTCGGCCTGGCCCCCGCGGCGCACGGCGCGAACCGGACGGGCCGGATGTTCACCGGCGACCGTTCCGGCGACTTCCTGTTCGCGGCGATGCACCGCGTCGGCATGGCGTCGCAGCCGACGTCCGTGCACGCCGGCGACGGGCTCACGCTCACCGGGGTGCGGATCACCGCGCCGGTGCACTGCGCGCCGCCGGACAACAAGCCGCTGCCCGAGGAGCGGCACCGCTGCGGGCCGTGGCTCGCGCGCGAGCTCGAGATCGTGCGCCCGCGGGTCGCGCTCGTGCTCGGGGCGTTCGGCTGGGACGCGCTGCTCCGCACGCTCGGCGAGCAGGGCTGGGCGGTGCCGCGCCCGCGCCCGCGGTTCGGCCACGGCGCCGAGGTCGTGCTGGACCGCCCGGGCACGGGCGAGCGCCTGACCCTGCTGGGCTGCTTCCACGTCAGCCAGCAGAACACCTTCACCCGCCGCCTGACCCCGGACATGCTCGACGCGGTCCTGCTCCGCGCCCGCGCCCTCGCCGCCTGACGCCGGCGCCGCCTGCCGCCTGCCGCCTGCCGCCGAGGTCGAGGGTTTCCCGGCGCGAGCCGGTCGGAGACCCTCGACCTCGACGGGAACGCTCGACCTCGGCCGGGCGGGCGCGCGGTCGGGCCGGGCGGACCGGGGTCAGGCGAGCGTGCGGCCGCCCGTCACGCCGATGCGCTCGCCCGTGATGTAGCTGCTCTCCTGGCTCGCGAAGAAGACGTACGCCGGGGCGAGCTCGGCCGGCTGGCCCGCGCGGCCCAGCGGAGTGTCCGCGCCGAACTCCTTCACCTTCTCCTCCGGCATCGTCGCGGGGATCAGCGGGGTCCAGATCGGCCCGGGCGCCACGGCGTTGACCCGGATCCCCTGCTCGGCGACCTGCTGCGCCAACGCCTTCGTGAAGTTGAGGATGCCGGCCTTGGTCGTCGCGTAGTCGATGAGCTGCGGGCTGGGCTCGTACGCCTGCACCGACGTGGTGTTGATGATGCTCGACCCCGGCTGGAGGTGCGGCAGCGCGGCCTTGGTGATCCAGAACATCGCGTACAGGTTCGTCTTGAACGTGCGGTCGAGCTGCTCGGTCGTGAGGTCGAGCAGGCCGCCGTCCTGGGCCATCTGGTACGCCGCGTTGTTCACGAGCACGTCGAGACCGCCGAGCTCGGACACGGTGCGCTCGACGAGCTGCGCGCAGAACGCCTCGTCCCGGATGTCGCCGGGCAGGGTGAGCGCGCGGCGGCCGGCGGCCTCGACGAGCCGGACCGTCTCCTGCGCGTCCTCCTCCTCGTCGGGGAGGTAGACGATCGCGACGTCGGCGCCCTCCCGGGCGAACGCGAGGGCGACCGCGCGGCCGATGCCGGAGTCGCCGCCGGTGATGAGGGCGCGCTTGCCCTCAAGCCGGCCGGAACCGACGTACGACTCCTCGCCGTGGTCGGGCTGCTGCCGCATGTCGTCCGTGAGGCCGGGGTGCGGGATGTTCTGGGCCGGCTGCTCCGGCTCGGGGTGCTGGGTCTGCGGGTCCTGGGGCGTGGTCTGGTCGCTCATGCTCATCCATCGTCCGCACCGTTCGGCCGACCGCCACCGGAGCGGGTGAACCGTCGGCGTGTCGGCCCCCGGCGAGTCGTCCCGAGTTGCCCCGTCGGGGCCGGTCACCCCACAGTGGCCGTCGGCCACCCGCGCTCCGACCCGCACGTCCACGTCGCGCGCACAACCGCCGCACAGGCCCCCCGCAGGGGAGGTCCTAGGGTGGCGGTCCGGACCTGAGGAGGAACGTGAGCCAAGCCGACGAGCAGTACGTCGAGATCTGGGGCGACCGCGTGTCGATGCGCGACCTCGTCCTCGCGCTCGCGGTCACGGCGGCGGCCACGGTCGCCGCGGTCGTCGTCGGGCGCGCGCTCGGGTCCTCGGAGTTCTTCTGGGGCCTCGGCGGGGCCGTGGTCGGCTTCGGCGCCTCGATGGCGCTCGTCCGGCCGAAGCGGGACGTGCGGATCGTCGCCGACGAGGACACCGAGGCGGGGCCGCCACCGGCCTGACGCCGCCCGTCCCCCCGCGCCAGCCGCCACGACGCCCCCATCCGGACGGGCGCCCCGCACCGAAAGACCTCCGTGGACCTCTCCCTGCTGCTGCCGATGGTCGCCGCCGCCCTCGCGGCCGTCGCGCTGTACACGCTGATCGGGTTCATCCCGGGCACCGACGAGACGTCGGTGCTGCTGCCCGTGACGCTCGCGCTCGTCCTCGCGGGCACCGACCCGCAGGTCGTGCTGGCGTTCTTCATCGCCGCCGTCGTCACGCTCAACCTGACGAACTCGATCCCGACCGCGCTGGTCGGCCTGCCCGGCGGCGTGCTGTCCGCGCCGATGATCGACCACGCCCTGCTGCTCAAGCGGGAGGGTCTCGCGGCGGAGACGATCCGCAAGATGGCGGCGGGCTCGGTGGTCGGCACGCTGGTCTCGGTGCCGCTGGCGCTGCTGATCGCGAGCGCGATCACGCCGTTCGCCGACCAGCTCCGGGAGTACGGGTCGCTGCTGTTCGTCGGCGGCGCGGTCGTCCTGGCGCTCATCGGGAAGAACAAGCTGCTCTCGCTGCTGGCGATCATCCCGCTCGGCCTGCTGTTCCAGGGCGTGCAGGCGCTGTACCGGCAGACCGGCGTGCTGCCCGAGGACGGCACGATCACGGTGTCGTTCTTCCTGTCGATCACGGCCGGCCCGCTGCTGCTCAGCCTGGCGACGCTGCTCAACCCGACGCTGCGCGCCGCGCTCCCGCGCGCCGGGCGCACCCCGATCGTCATCACGCGGTCGGAGCTGCGGGGCGCGCCGCTGAACCCGCGCCGGCTGCTGACCCGCGCCGAGCTCGGCACCTCGGCCACCGTGTCGGCCGCGTCCACGCCGCTGTTCTTCCTCAGCCCCGTCGCGCTCACGCTCCTCATGGGCGAGGCGTCCGGCGCCCGCGCGCAGGAGCCGGTGCAGCGGTCGTCCCGGGCGGTCACGTCGATGGCCGCGCTCGCGCACTCGACCTACCTGGCGGGCGTCATCATCCCGCTGCTGGCGGTCGGGCTGCCGCTGTCGCCCGTCGCCGTCGGCCCCGCCAACGCGCTGTTCAACGCGCCGCCCGTGCTCACCCTCGACGACAACCTGCACCACATGCTGTCGACGACGCAGTTCGTGGTCGCGGTGGTCGTCGGCGGGGCGCTCGCGCTCGTGCTGTCGTACGTGCTGGCGGTCCGGTACTCGTTCCGGCTCACCGCGCTGGTCACCCGCTACGTGCCGCACGAGGCCGTGCTGGCGCTGTTCGTCGTGTTCGTCCTGCTCCTCGCCTACCTGGACGCGGGGCTCGTCAACGTCTTCGCCGTGCTGCTGGTCGGGCTGACCTGCGGCACGCTGAACCGGTTGGGCGTCAACTTCGGGGTGCAGTTCATGTCGCTGTACGCGGCCCCGTGGTTCGTGGCGCACCTGATGTGAGGAGTCGGACCATCTCGAGCTCGAACCCGCGCAGCACCGGCCCGGGCGCCCCGCGCGCCACCGGGACGGGGCACACCCGCGCGAAGGCGATCCTGGTCGGCGAGCACGCCGTCGTGTACGGCGAGCCCGCGATCGCGCTGCCGCTCGCGAGCCTGCCGATGCGCGCCGTCGCCCGCCGCGAGGAGGGCCCGCTGACGCTCGAGTCCGTGCTGTACTCCGGCGCGCTGTCCGACGCCCCCGAGCAGCTCGCCGCCCCGGTCGCCGCCGTCGAGGCGACGCTCGACCACCTCGGGCTGCCGCACCGCGACGTCGTGCTCTCGACCGAGTCGACCATCCCCGCCGCCCGCGGCCTCGGGTCGAGCGCCGCCACCGCCGGGGCGCTCGCGCTCGCGCTGGCCGACCTCGCCGGGCGCACCCTCACGGCCCAGGAGCACTTCGACCTCGTCCAGGTCGGCGAGCGGGTCGCGCACGGCAACCCGAGCGGCCTGGACGCCCGCACCACCGCCTCGACCGAGCCGGTGTGGTTCCAGGCCGGCGAGATCCGGCCGCTCGACCTCGCCCTGCGCGCGCACCTCGTGGTCGCCGACACCGGCGTGCACGGGCGGACCCGCGTCGCGGTCGCCGACGTCCGCTCGTTCCGGGACCGGCACCCGGCGCGCGGCACGGAGCTGATCGCGGAGCTCGGCGCGATCACCCGGGACGTGGTCGACGACCTGGCGCTCGACCGTCCCGCGGAGCTCGGGGCGCGGATGACCCGCGCGCACGGAGCCCTCGCGGAGCTCGGCGTCTCGTCCCCGGAGCTCGACCGGCTGGTCGGCGCGGCCCTCGCGGCGGGCGCGCTCGGCGCCAAGCTCACGGGCGGTGGCCAGGGCGGATGCATGCTCGCCCTCGCGGCCGACGCGGCCTCCGCTGGTACGATCGCCGCTGCCCTGCGCCGCGCGGGAGCGGCGCGCACGTGGCTGCACCGGACCGACGCGCGGCGCCCCGCCGCCCCCTCCGCCCAGGTGCCCCTCGCATGACTGACTCCGCGACCGCCGTCGCGCACGCGAACATCGCGCTCGCCAAGTACTGGGGCAAGCGGGACGAGGCGCTGGCGCTGCCCGCGACGTCCAGCCTGTCGCTCACGCTCGACGCGTTCCACGCCACCACGACCGTGACGCCCGACCCCGACGCCGGCGAGGACACGGGGACGCTCGACGGCCGCCCGATGTCCGACGGCGAGGTCGTGCGCGTCCGCCGGTTCCTCGACCTGGTGCGGTCGCTGGCCGGGTCGTCGCTGCACGCGTCCGTCGACTCGGTGTCCACCGTGCCGACCGGCGCGGGACTGGCGTCGTCCGCGAGCGGGTTCGCCGCGCTGGCCGGGGCCGCGGCCGCCGCCTACGGCCTGGACCTCGACCCGCGCGCGCTGTCCCGGCTGGCCCGCCGCGGCTCCGGCTCCGCGGCTCGCTCGGTGTTCGGCGGCCTGGTCGTCTGGCACGCCGGCACCGACGACGCCTCGTCGTTCGCGGAGCCCGTGCCCGGCGGCGAGGCGGGCGGCCCGCTCGACCCCGCGATGGCCGTGGTCGTGCTGGACGCCGGCCCCAAGTCGATCTCGTCCCGCGAGGCCATGCGCCGCACCGTCGAGACGTCGCCGTTCTTCCCGTCCTGGACGGAGTCGACGGAGGTCGACGTCGCCCTGATGCTCGACGCCGTGCGCGCCGGCGACCTGCCGACGCTCGGGGCGCTCGCCGAGTCGAACGCCCTGCGGATGCACGCCACGATGCTCGGCGCCCGCCCGCCGGTCCGGTACTGGACCGCGCACACGGTCGGCGTGCTGGACCAGGTGCAGGCGCTGCGGGCGGACGGCCTGCCCTGCTGGGCGACGATCGACGCCGGCCCGAACGTCAAGGTGCTGTGCGCGGGGCGCGACCTGCCCGCCGTCGCCGAGGCGCTCTCCGAGGGCGGCACCCGCCGCGTCGTGACGGCGCGACCCGGGCCGGACCTGCGCGTGACCGCCGGGGGTGCCGCATGACCGCCGCTGCCGGGCCCGTCGCGCCCCCCGCGGCCCCGATCGAGGTCAGCGCCCCCGGCAAGCTGTTCGTCGCCGGCGAGTACGCCGTCGTCGAGGCCGGGTACCCCGCCGTGCTCGTCGCCGTCGACCGGCACGTCACCGTGCGGCTGGCGCGCGCCGAGGGCGCCGGCTCGATCGCGTCCGACCAGTACGGCCGGCTGCCGGTCGTCTGGCGCCGCGACGGCGGCCGGGTCGTGCTCGACCACGACAGCCGCCCGTTCGACTACGTGCTCGCCGCCATCGACGTCGTGGAGCGGTTCGCCGCCGAGCAGGGCCGCGAGCTCGGCTTCTACGACATCACGATCACCTCCGAGCTCGACGACCAGTCCGGCCGGAAGTTCGGCCTGGGCTCGTCGGCCGCGGTGACCGCCGCGACCGTCCGCGCGCTCGACCGGTTCTACGCGCTCGACCTGCCCACCGAGCGGCTGCTGCGCCTGGCGCTGCTGGCGACCGTCGCGGTGAACCCGATGGGCTCCGGCGGCGACGTCGCGGCGAGCCTGTACGGCGGGTGGATCCGGTACGCCGCGCTGGACCGCGAGTGGCTCCGCTCGGCGCAGGCCGCCGCGCAGGCGTCCGGGGCCGTGCGCCCGCTCACCGCGCTGCTCGAGGCCGACTGGCCGGGGCTGTCCGTCCGCCGGCTGCCGACCCCGGGCACCATGCGGCTGGTCGTCGGCTGGACCGGGGTGCCGGCGTCGACCACCCGGCTGGTCGAGCGCATGCAGTCGCGCAAGGGTGCCGCCGAGGCGCACTACCCCGACTTCCTCGCCGCGTCCCGGGAGTGCGTGGACGCGCTGGCCGACGCGATCGAGCGCGACGACGCCGCCGCGGCGAAGGCGCAGATCCACCGCGCGCGCGGCCTGCTGACCTCGCTGGCGCGCGCCGCCGGCGTCGACATCGAGACGCCCGCGCTGCGCGCGCTGTGCGAGACGGCCGAGAGCGTCGGGGCCGCGGCCAAGTCGTCCGGCGCGGGCGGCGGCGACTGCGGCATCGTGCTCGTCGACGCCGACACCGACCTCGAGCCGATGCTGCGGGACTGGGCGCTGTCCGACGTGCGGCACCTGTCGCTCCGGGTGCAGCAGCCGTGCGACGCCGGGGACGCCTCGTGACCGCCGGCGACGCGCCCCTGTCGGCGCAGGACCAGCCGGTCGGGCCCGGCGCGGCCGCGGCCGCCTCCGAGGCGGCGGGCACCGACCCGACGACGCCGGCCGAGCAGGACGCGCGCCGCAAGGACGACCACGTCCGCCTGGCCGTCGCGCAGCACGCCGAGCCCGGCCCGAGCGACTTCGACCACGTCCGGCCGATGAACCACCCGCTCGCCGCGGGCGACCGGTCGCAGGTGTCGCTGCGCACGACGGGCCGGGTGCTCGACTGGACCGTGCCGCTCTACATCAACGGCATGACCGGCGGCACCGCCCACACGGCGACGATCAACCGCGCGCTGGCGCTGGCCGCCCGCGAGACCGGCGTGCCGATCGGCTCGGGGTCGACCGGCATCCTGCACCGCGAGCCGGCGGCGATCCCGTCGTTCCGGGTGCTGCGCGACCTCAACCCGGACGGCTTCGTGCTGGCGAACGTCAACGCCAACCTCACGCCCGCCCAGGCGCGCAGGTCGGTCGAGATCCTCGGCGCGGACGCCCTGCAGGTGCACGTGAACCCGGCGCAGGAGATCGTCATGCCGGAGGGCGACCGCGACTTCACGCGCTGGGCGGACAACATCGCCGCGATCGTCGACGGCGCCGGCGTTCCTGTCGTCGTCAAGGAGGTCGGCGCGGGCATGAGCCGCGGCACCGTCGAGCGCCTGCGCGACCTCGGCGTGGCGGCCGTCGACGTGTCCGGCCGCGGCGGCACCGACTTCACCGCGATCGAGTCCGCCCGCCGCACCGACGGCGGCATGGACTACCTGGCGTCGTGGGGCCAGTCGGCCGTCGAGGGCCTGCTGGACGCGTCGTCGGTCGACGGCGTCGACCTGCTCGCGTCCGGCGGCGTCCGGAACCCGCTCGACGTGGTGCGGGCGCTGGCGCTGGGTGCCACCGCGGTCGGCGTCGCGGGCGGCTTCCTGCGCACGCTGCTCACCGACGGCGAGGCCGCCCTGGTCGCCCGCATCGAGTCGTGGCTGACCCAGGTCGGGGACATCATGACCCTGCTCGGTGCCCGCACGGTGACCGACCTGCGCCGGGTCGACCTGCTGGTCACCGGGCCCGTCCGGGAGTTCTGCGAGCTGCGGGGCGTCGACGCGGCGTCCTTCGCCCGCCGCAGCGGCCTGTAGGCACCCGGCTCCCGCCACCGCGTCCTCGGCGTACCCGGAGCTCTTCTCGAGAACATGGACACCGTGTCCCTCGGCGGACCCGGAGTTCTTCTCGAGCACGTGGACACCGCGTACCTCGGCGGACCGGGAGTTCTTCTCCAGCACGTGTACACCGTGTCCCTCGGCGATGGGAGGACTTCCGTCCGAGCATGCGTACGCCGCGTCCCTGGGGTACTCGGTGTACGCATGCCCAGGAAGAACTCGTGCCCCGCTGAGTGACACGGTGTACACGTCGGCCCTGCTTGGAGACGCCGAGGAGGCAGGGGACGCCGGGGACGCCGGGAGCGTCGTGCAGCGCGCGGTCGTGCGCCCGCCCGCGAACCCGACCTGGGGACGACGGTCGATCCGCCCTCGCGGCGGCCTAGCGTCGAGGGCATGGAGACGATCACGAAGGAAGTGACCGCGCGGGAGTTCCGGTCCGGCCTCGCCTCGATGGTCAACGAGGTGGCGTTCGGCGGCGGCCGCGTGGGGCTGTGGCGGTACAACGAGCTCGTCGCGGTGCTGATCGGCGTCGACGACTTCCGGCTGCTCCGCAGGCTCGAGCAGGACCCCGGCGCCCGCGAGGTCGAGACGCTCGACGAGTGGGCCGCCCGGATCCGCTCGCACCCCGAGCCGTAGCGGGGTACGCGCGCAGACCCGGGATCTCCGTCCCACGTCGGAATACCCCCAGGGGGTATAGCGTTGTGCGGGTGACGGGGCACGTTCGTGCCTCGCCCGGAGGGAGCAGACGTGCACGGCTACAGCGGCGACAAGGACGACTACCTCAAGCGCCTCAAGCGCATCGAGGGGCAGGTGCGCGGCATCGCGCGCATGGTGGACGAGGACGTGTACTGCATCGACGTGCTCACCCAGGTCGCCGCGGTCACCAAGGCGCTGCAGGCCGTGAGCATCGGGCTCGTCGAGGACCACCTCGGCCACTGCGTCGTGGACGCCGCCCGGCAGTCGCCGGAGGCCGGCGCCGAGAAGGTCCGCGAGGCCTCCGAGGCGATCGCCCGGCTCGTCCGCTCCTGACCACCACCCGCACCGCGAGAGGAACACCGCCGTGAGCCAGACCACCACCTTCTCCGTCGACGGCATGACCTGCGGCAACTGCGTCCGCCACGTCACCGAGGAGCTCACCGCGCTGCCCGGCGTCACCGACGTCCGCGTCGACCTGGTCGCCGGCGGCTCGTCGCCCGTCACCGTCACCTCCGACGGCCCGCTCGCCGACGACGCGATCAGCGCGGCGGTCGACGAGGCCGGCTACGCCGTCACGCCCCGGAAGTCGCTGCTGTGACAGCCGACGACCCGCGCACCACCGCCGCCCTGCCCGTCGCGCCGGTCGGCACGGTCGACCTGGCCGTCGAGGGCATGACCTGCGCCTCCTGCGTCGCCCGCGTGGAGAAGCGGCTGAACCGCGTCCCGGGTGCCCGCGCGACCGTGAACCTGGCGCTCGAGAGCGCGCACGTCGAGGTCGTCCCCGCCGAGGACGGCAGCACGCCGGACGTCGACGCACTGGTCGCCGCCGTGCGCGCGGCCGGCTACGACGCGACGGTCACCGGCCGGCGCGACCTCGCCGAGCCCGTCGCGTCGTCGGCACCCGTGGCGCCCTCCGAGCCGGGCGAGCGCCCGGGGCACGCCGGCGCCGCGCACAGCACCGGGGCGCGGACCGCGCTCGACCACGCCGGGCACGGGATGCCCGGCACGGACCCGACCGAGCACGCGCTGTCCGGCCACAGCATGGCGCCGGGGCACGAGATGGACCCGGACGAGGACACCTCCGCGCCGACCGACGCGCGCGGTGCCGACCTGCGGCGCCGGCTGCGGGTCGCGGCCGTCCTCACGGTGCCGGTGCTGCTGCTCTCGATGGTGCCCGCGTGGCAGTTCCGCGGCTGGCAGTGGCTGGTGGCGGCGCTCGCGCTGCCCGTGGCCACCTGGGCCGCGTGGCCGTTCCACCGCGCGGCCGTCCGCGCGGCCCGGCACGGCGCGTCCACCATGGACACCCTCGTGTCGATCGGCATCGTCGCGGCGACCGGCTGGTCGCTGTGGGCGCTGCTGCTCGGCGGCGCCGGCGCGCTCGGCATGACGATGGAGCCGACGCTCTGGCCGGCGGCCGACGACGGCATGGGCACGCACATGCCCGAGCTGTACTTCGAGGTCGCGGCCGTCGTCACGACCTTCCTGCTCGCCGGTCGGTACGCCGAGCACCGCTCGCGCCGGCGCGCGGGCGACGCCCTGCGGGCGCTGCTCGACCTGGGCGCGAAGGACGTGGCGCTGCTGGTCACGGGCCCCGACGGCCGTCGCGCCGAGCAGCGCGTGCCCGTCGACCGGCTGCGTGCCGGCGACGAGTTCTCCGTGCGCCCGGGCGAGAAGGTCGCCACAGACGGCGTCGTCCTCTCCGGCACCAGCGCCGTCGACACCAGCCTGCTGACCGGCGAGCCCGTGCCCGTCGACGTCGGCCCGGGCGACGAGGTCACCGGTGCGACGATCAACACGGGCGGCCACCTGGTCGTCCGCGCGACCCGCGTCGGCGACGACACCCGGCTGGCCCAGATCGGCCGGCTGGTCGCCGCCGCGCAGACCGGCAAGGCCCCCGTGCAGCGGCTCGCCGACCGGATCTCGGCCGTGTTCGTCCCGGTCGTGCTGGTGCTGGCCGTGGGCACGCTCGCGGTCTGGCTGCTGACCGGCGGCTCGGCGCAGGCGGCGTTCACCGCCGCGGTCGCGGTGCTGATCATCGCCTGCCCCTGCGCCCTCGGCCTGGCCACCCCGACGGCGCTGCTCGTCGGCACCGGCCGCGGCGCCCAGCTCGGCGTCCTGATCAAGGGCCCGGAGATCCTCGAGCAGACCCGCACCGTCGACTCCGTCGTGCTCGACAAGACCGGCACGGTGACCGAGGGCCGGATGGCGCTCGTCGGCGTGCTCGTCCCGGGCGAGGCGGACGCCGCCGGGGCCGCGGCGGACGGCGAGGACCCGGCCCGCACCGCCGCGCAGCGCGAGGTGCTGCGGTACGCCGGCGCCGTCGAGGCGCTCGCCGAGCACCCGATCGCCCGCGCGGTCGCCGAGGCCGCCGCGGGGCTCGCCCCGGAGGCGGCGGGCGTCGGCGGGGACGGCGTCGGGATCGGCACCGACCAGGTGCACGAGTTCCGGGCCGAGGCCGGCCGTGGCGTCAGCGGCGTGGTCCGCGCGGCGCACGCCGGGGTGGGGCTGGCGCGCCGCGTGCTCGTCGGCCGCCCGGCCTGGCTCGCCGAGCAGGGCGTGCCCGCGGACGACGACCTCGCCGTGCGGTTCGCCGCCGCCGAGGCCGACGGCGCCACCGCCGTGCTGGTCGCGTGGGACGGCGCCGCCCGCGGCGTGCTCGTGCTGCGCGACCCGGTCAAGGACGGCTCGCGCCGGGCGGTCGAGGAGCTGCGGGCCCTCGGCCTGCGGCCCGTGCTGCTGACCGGTGACAACGCCGGTGCGGCGCGCGCGGTCGCCCGGGCGGTCGGCATCGCCGAGGAGGACGTCGTGGCCGAGGTGCTGCCCGCCGACAAGGTGGACGTCGTCCGGCGGCTGCAGTCCGAGGGCCGGCGGGTCGCGATGGTCGGCGACGGCGTGAACGACGCTGCGGCGCTGGCCACCGCGGACCTCGGGCTCGCGATGGGCACCGGCACCGACGTGGCCATCGAGGCCGCCGACGTGACGCTGGTCCGGGGCGACCTGGGGTCGGCGCCCCAGGCGGTCCGGCTGTCCCGGCGCACGCTCCGGGTCATCCAGCAGAACCTGTTCTGGGCGTTCGCCTACAACGTCGCGGCGATCCCGCTCGCGGCGCTCGGCCTGCTGAACCCGATGATCGCGGGCGCGGCGATGGCCTTCTCGTCGGTGCTGGTCGTGGCGAACTCGCTCCGCCTGCGCCGGTTCGCCTGACCGGCGGGTCCGCCCGCCGCACCGCAGGACGGACGCCCCGGCGCGCTAGCGTCGGGGCGTCCGTCGTCCCCTCCGCCGCGAAGGAGCAGCCCGTGCCCGCGTCCCGTCCCGTCCTCGAGATCGCCGTGCAGGACCTGGCGGGCTACCGGGTCGCCGCCGACGCCGGCGCCGCACGCACCGAGGTGTGCGCCGCGCTCGCCGCGACGGGCGGCCTGACCCCGGGCGCCGGCCTGCTGGCGGCGCTGGTCGCGGAGCGCGAGGCCCGCGCGGCCGACGGCGCCGCCCCGACCGGGATCCACGTGCTCGTGCGGCCGAGGCCCGGGTCGTTCGTCTACGACGCCGACGAGCTCGACGTGCAGGTCCGGGACGTCCGGGCGGCCGTGGCGCAAGGCGTCGACGGCGTCGTGGTCGGCCCGCTGACCGCGGACGGGCGCGTGGACGAGCCGGCGCTCGCCGCCCTCGTCGCCGCGGCGGACGGGCGCGAGGTCACGTTCCACCGCGCGGTCGACGCGGTGGCGGACCCGCTCGCCGTGCTGGACGCCCTGGCGGCGGCCGGGGTGACCCGCGTGCTGACCTCCGGCGGGGCGGCGCGCAGCATCGACGGCGTCCCGCGGCTCGCGGCGATGGTGCAGCACACGGCGGGCGCCGTGCAGGTCATGGCCGGCGGCGGCGTGCGGCCGGTCGACGTCGGCGCCCTCGTGGCGGCCGGCGTCGACGCGGTGCACCTGTCCGCGAGCCGCGCGGTCGCCGGCGACGGTGGCCCGGGCGGCGGCGGCTCGGCGGGCGGCCACACGGTCACGGACCCGGACCTGGTGGCGGAGGCGGCGGCCGCCCTGACCCGGGCCTGACGGCGGGTCGCGCCGCGAGGTCGTCGGTCGCGGCCACCGCGACCCCGGCGGAACCGACGACCTCGGGCGGAACCCCGGACCTCGACGCGGCGGGCGCGGCGGGCGCGGCGGGCGCGGCGGCCGCGCCTCAGCGGAACCGGCGGCCCTCGTCGCGGCGGTAGGCCAGCACCGCGAGCGCCGCGAACAGCGCCGTCCACGCGAGCAGCACCGGCAGCGCCCACGCCGACCCCTCGATCCCGGTCGTCACCTGCACGACCAGGTCGCGCGCGGCCCGGGACGGCAGCGCCTGCGAGAGGGCGTCGAGCCAGGACGGGAAGGCCTCGGGCGGCAGGAACAGCCCGCCCGCGAACGCCAGCGGGAACAGCACCGCCTGCACGACCGCGATCGCGGCCTTCGCCGACATCGCGTACCCGATCGCCAGGCCGAGCAGGGTGAACGGCACAGCCACGACCGGCACCATCGCGATCCCGCCGAGGAACCGCGCGGGGCTGGTCGACGCCGCGGTGAGCAGCACGGCGATCAGGACCACCGGCACCTGAGCGCCGAGGCAGAACACGATCGCGTTCACCACCCGCCCGGCGAGCCGCGGTCCCGCCCCGGCGGGCAGGGTGCGGACGTACGGGTCGAACGCGAGCTGCCGGTCCTCGGAGACGCCCGCGCCGAGCGTGAACAGGCACGCCGACATCACCGCGAACGTGCCGAGCTGGGCGACCGCCGCCACCGACGCCAGCGGGTGCTCCGCGACCGCGGGCTGCGGCACGACGAAGAACAGCAGCGCCAGCGACGGGAACAGCAGGTTGCCGATCACCGCGATCGGCACGCGCACCGACTCCAGGAGCTGGAACCGGGTGTGCAGCAGGGCCAGCGCCAGCCAGGACCGCGTCCCGGCGGCGCGGGTCGCGGGCGCGGAGGGGGTGGCAGCGGTCATCGGGGCTCCCCGTCGGTCGTGGCGGGCGTGGGCGCGGCGCCGGGAGCGCCGGACGCGGCGGGCGCGCCCGGCGTCCCGGACGTGAGCGCGAGGAACGCCTCCTCGAGCGAGGCGCCGCGCACCTCCAGGTCGCGGAACGGCACGTCGTCGCGCACCAGCGCGCGGACCACCGCGTCGGCGTCCGGGGCGAGCAGCACCGTGCGCCGCCCCTCCCGCCGGACGTCCAGCACCCCGGGCAGCGCGTGCAGGCGGGCCTCCTCGCTCTCCGGCACCTCGACCAGCACCCGCCGCGCGGCCGCCATCGCCAGGACGGCGGGCAGGTCGTCGTCGGCGAGCACCCGGCCGGAGCCGACCACGACCACCCGGCGGGCGAGCGCCTCGATCTCCTCGAGGTAGTGGCTCGTGACGATCACGGTCGCGCCGCCGGACTGGTAGTCGCGCAGCGCGTCCCACAGGGTGTGCCGGGCGTCGACGTCCAGGCCGGTGGTCGGCTCGTCGAGCAGCACGACCCGCGGCCGGCCGACCAGGGACAGCGCCACCGCGAGCCGGCGCCGCTGCCCGCCCGAGAGCCCGCCGGTCTGCCGCCGCGCGAGGTCGCCGAGCCCGAACCGCTCGAGCACCTCGCCCCGCGGCATCGGGTCGGCGTAGTGCCCGGCGACCAGGTCGACCACCTCGCCGACCCGCAGCGTCGCCGGCAGCCCGGTCTCCTGCGGCGTGGTGCCGAGGCCCGCGCGCGCCGCGGGCTCGCGCGGGTCGCGGCCCATCAGCCGCACCGTGCCGGCGTCCGGCCGCCGCACCCCGTTCACGAGCGACAGCAGCGTCGACTTGCCGGCGCCGTTCGGCCCGAGCAGCCCGACCAGCTCGCCCTCCCCGACGGACAGCGACACGTCGTCCAGGGCGACGACCTCGCCGTACCGGCGGGTGACGCGGTCCAGCTCGACGACCGGGGCGGTCACCGGGCTCGCCCACGTGGCTCGGCGGGGGCGGTGCTGCGGGACATGGGGCTCCTCGGTCGGTGCACGCGGCGAGCCGCGCGCGCGGCCGCCCTGACAACCTGGACCAGCCGGGCTCCCCCGCACAAGTCCGGCGCCACAGCCGGCGTCCAGGCGACGGTCAGCCGCCGGGCCTACGCTGCCGGGCGTGACCGCCCGCGACCCGAGCCGACCCGCGACCGCCGCGACCCCCGACGCGCCCGCACCCGCGACACCCGGAGTGCCCCCGCCGGCCGGCGTCGAGGTCGCCGGCCCGACGCCGGGCGGTGCGCCGCCCGTCTCCGAGCGCGCCCGCCGGCGCCGGCTGACCGCGGAGATCTGGATCGTCCTCGGCCTGTCGCTCGGGCAGTCCGCCGTGTACGCGGTGGTCAACATCGCCGCCCGGCTGACGGCGGGCACCCCGCTCGCCTCGCAGAGCGCCACGCTCAACGCCAGCCGGTCCGCCCGGCCCTACCTCGACCTGACCTACCAGCTGCTGTCGATCGGGTTCGCGCTGGTGCCGGTCGCCCTCGCGCTGTTCCTGCTGTCCGCGAACGGGCGCAGCGCCGCCCGCCGCATCGGCCTCGACGGGTCGCGCCCCGGCCGGGACCTCGGGGTCGGGTTCGGCCTGGCCGCGCTCATCGGGCTGCCCGGCCTCGCCCTGTACGCGGTGGGCCGGGCGGTCGGGATCACCGTCGAGGTCCAGGCCGCCGCGCTGAACGCCGCGTGGTGGACCGTGCCGGTGCTGGTCCTGTCGGCGCTGCAGAACGCGCTGCTCGAGGAGGTGATCGTGGTCGGCTACCTCATGGAGCGGCTGCGCGAGCTGCGCTGGCGGACCCCGGCGATCCTCGTGACCAGCGCGGTGCTGCGCGGCTCGTACCACCTGTACCAGGGCATCGGGCCGTTCGTCGGGAACGTCGTCATGGGCCTGGTGTTCGCCGAGTACTACCGCCGGCGGCGGCGCACGATGCCGCTCGTCGTCGCGCACACGGTGCTCGACGTCGTGGCGTTCGTCGGGTACGCGCTGATCCCCGCGGCGTGGCGCGAGGCGCTCGGCATCCGCTGACCGCGGCCCGGGTCAGACCCCGGTCGACGCCGCCGGTCCGGACGCCGCCGGCCCCGACCCCGCCGGGCGCGGGCCCCCGGCCCGCCCGTCCGCGGCGAGCTGCCGGCTCAGCGACCGCGTCGCGAACCCGCCCACCAGCATGACGACGCCGGCGACGAACGCGAACAGCCCGTACACGGTGAGGATCACCTCGACGGTGCCCTGGGGCTTGATGGCGAGCAGCAGCCCGAACAGGAACCCGACGAGGCCGAACACCAGCGTCGCGGACCAGGCCAGGTCGCGGGCCCGGTACTGCGTCACCGCGACGATCACGGCCGTGACGCCGAGCACGAGCACCCAGAGCGCGAGCAGGTAGAACAGGGTCAGCGCGGTGACGTCGGGCCACAGCATGATGAGCGCGCCGAACCCGATGCTCACCAGGCCCTCGGCCACCAGCCAGCCGAACCCGGGCCGGCCGCGCGCCAGCAGCGCCTGGAGCAGCACGACCGCCCCGTCGACGACGGCGAACACGCCGAACACCCACACGAGCGCCACGAGCGTGCCGAGCGGCTCGACCAGCAGCAGGAGGCCGAGCACGATCATCAGCACGCCGCGGAGCACCGGCAGCCACCACACCGAGCGCAGCGCCGCCGCGACCCGTCCCTGCACGTCCTGCGCCACGCGCGCCTCCCCGGTCCTCGAGCAGCGGCCGCAGCCGTCCGGCGGCGTCCCTGCCGGTCACGCTAGACCGCGGGCGTCATCCTCGCGACGGAGACGCCGCCCGCGGGGCGTCATCCTCGGGGACGGAATCCGCGCGACGGAGCACGCAGGGGCCTTCCCGAGCGACTCGCGCTGCCTAGACTCGCCACCATGCCCGACGCCTCGACCAGCGCGCCGGCGGCGCCCGGTCGACCCGACGGGCCCGCCGCGGCCGGGCGCACCGCGGCGCCCCCGTCGGACGGCCTGCTGCGTCCGCAGGTCGTCGACACCCCCGAGGTGCGGGTGCACCACCCGAGCGACCTGCTCGGCGTCGTGCTCAGCCTGCTCGGCGCGGTCGCGGTCATGGTGCTGGCGACGTACGCGCACAACACGACGACCGGCGTCGCCGAGGACGTGCAGGGCTTCGCCTCCCTGCTCCGTCAGCTGCTGGTCGTCCCGGTCGCCCTGCTGGAGACGGTCGTCACCTTCCTGGTGCCCGTGGCCGTGCTCGTCGAGCTGGCCGTGCGCCGGCTCGGCCGGCAGATGGTCGAGGCGTCGATCGCGGCGATCGCCGCGGTCCTCACGGCGTCGAGCGTCGGGTGGCTGATCGAGCACCTGGGCTCCGACCAGCTGGTCAGCGGCCTGTCGGTCCGGCTCGGCGGCGAGCTCACCCTCACCATCCCGCCGTACATCGCCCTGATCGCGGGGCTGCTGACCGCGACCGGCCCGCGGACCCGGCGCCGGACCGTCGCGTGGTCCTGGAACCTCGTGTGGGTCGCGGTCGGCGTCATGGTCATCACCACCAGCGTCTCGCTGCCGGGCGTCGCGGTGGCGCTGCTCATCGGCCGCGCCACCGGCCTGGCCGTGCGGTACCTGTCCGGCGTCCGCTCCGAGCGGGCGTACGGCGCGAGCCTCGTCGCGGGCGTGCGCCGCGCCGGCTGGCACCCGGGGGTCCTCGTGCGGGTCCCGGACGAGGATGCCGCGGAGGGCCGCCCCGCGCCGACCCGCACCCTGGGCAGCGCCGGCGCCCGCGCCGCCGTCCGGTACGCCGACCACCGCGCGTACGGCATGACCACCGAGGACGGCCGCACCCTCGACGTCCTGGTGCTCGACGGCGACCGGCAGGTGATCGGCTTCCTCAGCCGGCTGTGGCGCTCGCTCCGGCTGCGCGGCCTGGACGGCCGGTCGGTGGTGTCGCTGCGCCAGGCCGCCGAGCGCGCCGCCCTGCTGTCCTACACGGCGACCGCCGCGGGCGTCCGGACCCCCGCCATCCGGGGCATCGCCGAGGCCGACTCGTCGATGATCCTGGTCCAGGACCCGGTCCCGGCGGCGACCCCGCTCGCCGACCTCGAGGCCGACGACATCTCCGACGACGTGCTGCGCGCGATCTGGGCGCAGCTGGGCTGCGCGCACGAGGCCGGGCTCGCGCACCGGGCGCTGACCAGCGACGTGATCCTGGTCGCCGACGGCCCGGACGACCCGACGGTCTGGCTGGTCGGCTGGGAGCAGGGCGACGTCGCCTCCTCCGACCTCGCGCAGCGCATGGACCGCACCCAGATGGTCGCCCTGCTCGCGCTCCGGGTCGGCCCGGCGCGGGCGCTGGAGTCCGCGGTCGCGGTGCTGCCCGAGGCCGACATCGCGGCGATCGGCCCGCTGCTGCAGACGATCACCCTCCCCCGCCGCACCCGCGAGGAGCTGCGCAAGCACAAGGAGGTGCTGGCCGAGCTCCGGTCCGCGCTGGTCGCCCGGCTGCCCGAGGCCGACGTCCAGCCCGAGCAGCTCATCCGGTTCGGCGCGCGCACGGTGCTCACCATCCTGCTGACCACCGCCGCCGTCATCATCCTGCTGACGTCGATCAACCTGCAGACCATCCTCGACGCGCTGCAGACCACGGACTGGCGCCTCAGCGTGCTCGCGTTCCTGCTCGGCATGGCGACGCTGTTCGGGGCGGCGCTGTCGCTGGTGGCGTTCTCCCCGGTGAAGCTCTCGCTCTGGCGGGCGTCGGTCGCCCAGTCGGCGGCGACGTTCGTGGCCCTGGCCGCCCCCGCGGGCATCGGGCCGGCCGCGCTCAACCTGCGCCTGCTCACCCGCCGCGGCACCTCCGGCTCGCTCGCGACCGCGACGGTCGCGCTGGTGCAGGTCGCCCAGTTCATCGTGACGCTGCTGCTGCTCCTGGTGCTGTCGGTGGCGTCGGGCACCAACCAGCTCGAGCGGTTCACCGTGTCCCCGACCGTGGTGATCGTGGTCGGCGTGCTCGCGGCGATCGCGGGCGCCGCGATGCTGGTCCCGAAGGTGCGGCAGTGGGTGTCGGCCAAGACCCTGCCGACGCTGCAGCAGACCTGGCCGCGGCTCATCGAGGTGGTCGGCCAGCCGTGGCGGCTGGCCCTCGGCCTGGCCGGCAACGTGCTGACGACGTTCGGGTACGTGCTCGCGTTCGAGGTGTGCCTGCGCGCGTTCGGCCAGGACCTGTCGCTGGTGCAGGTGGCGATCGTCTACCTGGCCGGCAACACCGCCGGGTCGATCGCCCCCACCCCCGGCGGCATCGGCACGACCGAGATCGCGCTGGCGGGCGCGCTCACGGTCGTCGGGGTGAACCCCGGCGTCGCGACGTCCGTCGCCGTGCTGTTCCGGGTGCTGACGTACTGGCTGCGGATCCCCGTCGGCTGGGCGTCGATGCGCTACCTGCAGCGCGTCGGCGAGCTCTGACCCGCGCCGACCCCCCCGCGCGCCCGGGCGCGGACCCGCGGGCACGCCGACGGGCGCCCTGCGCGCAGCGGCGCGGGCGCCCGGGAGGCGTGCGATCAGGAGGCGGAGGTGCACTCGCGCTGCGCGGGGACCAGCGCCCCGTGCGTCGCGAGGGTCGCCGCGATGCGGGACCAGGAGGACAGGCGGGTCGCGGTGCGCCCCGTCACGTCGGAGCGGAGGTCGGAGCCCTCACGCTCGGCAGGCTCGTAGAAGCCGCGCTGTTCCATGGCAGATCCTTCGTTCGGCAGCCCGGCTGACCTGCGGGGGTCCCGTGGCTTTGCGTCCCCTCCTCGCGGAGGGTTTGCCCTTGTCGCTGACACGGCGACTGTAGGCCCGCGGCCGGGCCGAGCGGAAGGGGTCGCACAGGAAACTTCGGCACAGATCGCGCAATTCACCCACTCTGGCTAAAGCGGACATATCGCGCCCGCCGCGCGCGACCCGCCGCTCGGGCGCGAACGCGCAGGTCAGGCCGCGGCCGGCCCGCGACCGGGCCCGGGGCCGCCGTCGGACCCCCGGCACCCGCGGTCAGGCGGCCGGGACCGCGACCGCCCGCAGGAGCTGCTCCAGGAGCGGGCCCGAGGTCGTCGACCCGAACTCGCCGGTCTCGACGAACACCGCGACCGCCAGGTCGCCCTGCGCGGCGATCATCCACGCGTGGTTCGCGAGCTCCTCGCCGGACCCGTACTGCGCGGTGCCGGACTTCGCGATCACCTCGGCGCCCGGCACGTCCTGCAGGAAGTCGCCGCCGCCCTCCGTCACCACGGCCCGCATCATCGCCCGGAGCGCCTCGGCCTCGGGCGCGGTGAGCGGCGCGGCGTCCGCCGCCGCCGACGGGGCCGCGGTCGCCTCGTCGGCGCCGAGCACGAGCCGCGGGGTGACCCGTGCGCCGTGCGCCACCGACGCGGCGACCGTCGCCATGCCCAGGGGCGTGGCCTGCACCCGGCCCTGGCCGATCATCGACGCGGCGTGGTCCGTGCCGCCCGTGGCCTCCGCCGGCACCTCGCCGAGCGTCGCGGCGAAGCCGAGGTCGGCGCCCGGCACGAGCCCGAGGGCCGCCGCGGCCGCCGCGAGCTGCTCCTGCGGCGCCTGGCCGGCCGCCGTGAGGAACGCGGTGTTGCACGACTCGGCCAGCGCCGTCCGCAGCGGGATGTCGCCGAGCGCCTCCGCCGGGTAGCCCGGGTAGTTCTGGAAGGTGCGCCCCTCGACCGTCGCGGTCTCCGGGCAGGTCACGGTGCTGTCCGGAGTGAGCCCGGCGCGCAGCAGCGCCAGCGAGGACGCCACCTTGAACGTCGACCCCGGCGCGTACAGGCCCAGGGTCGCCGTCGACATGCCGCCGCCGCCCGCGCCGCTCGCCACCGCGAGGACGTCGCCGGTGGACGGCCGGATCGCCACGACCGCGCTCGCGACGTCCGGCTGGGTCGCGACGACGTCCTCGGCCGCCTGCTGCACCGCCGGGTCGAGCGTCGTGCGCAGCGGCTGCCCCACGAGCGGTTCCACGTGGAACAGCTCGCGCTCCTGGGCGCCGCCCGCGGTGGCGACGACCGTCAGGCCGGGCTCGCCACGCAGCTGCGCGTCGAACTGCGCCTGCAGGCCGCTCAGCCCGGTGAGGTCACCACCGACGACGGCGCCGTCGGACTCCTCGACGATCTCCGCGGTCGCCTGCCCGACCGTGCCCAGCACCGGGCGCGCGAACGCGCGGGTCGGCGCGAGGGGCAGCGTCGCGCTCACCGCGTTGACGCCGGGCAGCGCGGACAGCGCCGCCACGTCGTAGACCGGGTCGCCCTCGCGGACGACGATCGCCTCGACGAACGCCTTCTCCCCCGCCGCGGCCACCTGGGCGGCGTACGCCTCGGGGTCGATCCGGAGCGCGGTCGCGAGGCCGCGCGCCGCCGCGTCCGCCTCCGCCGTCGCGACCCGGGTCTTGTCGATGCCGACCCGGGACACCGGCCGGGACTCCACGATCACCGCGTCGCCCTGCCCCAGCACCTGCGCGCGCTCCGCCTGCACCCGCCGCACCTGCAGCGCCTCGCCGGCGGCCAGGTCGGGGGCGAGCACCATCGGCGACCACCGGGCGCGCCACTCGTCGTCCACCCGCGCCAGGTTCGCGTGCGTCGTGTACGTCCACGCGGTCGTGCTGCTGCCGACGTCCCAGGTGAAGCTCAGCTCGACGGAGGCGGCGGCGTCGTCGCCCTCGGCGGCGACCACGTCGCCCGCCGCGACCTCGGGAGCCCACGGGTCCAGGCCCTCGTAGGCCGCGGTGCGCGCGTCCCCCGCCTCCGCCGCGGTGGCGCCCTCCAGCGGCACGTCCGCGAAGTCACCGGACGCGATCGCGGCGGCCAGCGCGTCGGCGGCGTCCTGGCCGTCGTCCCCGCCGCCGGTGCACGCGGCGAGCACGCCGACGAGCGCCAGCGCGACCGCCCCGGCGAGCGGTCGCCGCACCCGGGCGCCCGCCCGTCCTCGCACGCGCGCCTCCCGGATGCCCCCTGCGACCACGGTCCCCACCCTCGCCTCACCTCGTCGTCCCGCTGCGGTGCCCGCGTGCCGCGGGCAGGGTCAGCCTAGGGACCCTGAGCAGCACGGACGGGCGGTTCCGAGGGTCGGGTCCGCGGACGTGCTGTGCGCGCGGTGTGCGCGCCCGTCCGCCGCCGCCAGCGGTTGACGCCAGCCCGGACCGCCTCTGGAATGGAGCGATGTCGCCTCCCGACCACCCCTGTAGTCCCGTGCGGCGAGCCCGCACCCGCCCGCGCTCCGGCCACGCCGCCCGCGCCGGACGGACGGGGGGCCGCCGCTGATGGACGCCGAGACCTGGGGCAACATCGGCCTCGTCCTGCTCTTCATCCTGATCGGCGGCGTGTTCGCCGGGACGGAGATCGCGCTCGTCTCGCTGCGGGAGAGCCAGATCAACCGGCTCGAGCGGCAGAGCGCCCGCGGCGCGCGGGTGGCGTCGGTCGCCCGCGACCCGAACCGGTTCCTCGCGGCCGTGCAGATCGGCGTCACGGTCGCCGGCTTCTTCTCCGCGGCGTACGGCGCCTCGACGATCGCGCCCGACTTCGCCCCGGCGATCGAGGCGCTCGGGGTGTCCGAGGGCCTCGCGGGCACGATCGCGCTGATCGTCCTGACGCTCGTCATCGCCTACCTGTCGCTGGTGCTCGGCGAGCTGGTGCCCAAGCGCATCGCGCTGCAGCAGTCGGCCAGGGTCGCCGTCGCCGTCGCGCCGCCGCTCGACCGGTTCGCCACGCTCATGCGCCCGGTCATCTGGCTGCTCTCGACGTCGACCAACCTGCTGGTCCGGCTGTTCGGCGGCGACCCGCACGCCACGAGCGAGGAGATGTCCGAGGCGGAGCTCCGCGACCTCGTCATCGCGCACCAGGGTCTGCCCGAGGACGAGCGCCGCATCCTCGGCGACGTCTTCGAGGCCACCGACCGCTCCGTCGCCGAGGTGATGCGGCCGCGCGGCGAGGTGCACTTCCTCGAGGCCGACCTCACGCTGGCCGAGGCGCACGACCGCGTCCGGGAGCAGCCGTGGTCGCGGTACCCGGTCATCGGCGAGGACTTCGACGACGTCCTCGGCTTCCTGCACATCCGCGAGCTGCTCGAGCACCCCGACCGGGACACCGTGCGGGTCCGGGACTGCATGCGGGAGATCGTCGTCCTGCCCGGCACCAACAAGCTGCTGCCGTCGCTGTCGTCGATGCGCCGCGAGGGCGTGCACATCGCCGTGGTCGTCGACGAGTACGGCGGCACCGACGGGATCGTCACGCTGGAGGACCTGGTCGAGGAGCTCGTCGGGGACATCCGCGACGAGTACGACATGCCCGGGTCGTCCGGCGCCGAGGCCCGCGAGGGCGTCGCCGGGTCGTACGACGCGGGCATCACCATCGAGGAGTTCACCGAGCTGACCGGGGTGCCGCTCGCGGACGGGCCGTACGAGACGGTCGCCGGGTTCGTCATCGCGCGGCTGGGCCGGCTCGGTCAGGTCGGCGACGCGGTCGAGGTCGACGGGCACCGGGTCGAGATCACCGCGGTCGACGGGCGGCGCATCGCCCGGGTCCGCGTGGTGCCGCCGCCGGAGGAGCCGGGTGCGCCCGCGGCCCGGCCCGCCGGCGAGACCGGGTGATCCGGCTCCCCCGGGATGCGCCGTCGCGCGCCCTGCCCCACCCTTGTGGCACCCGCCGGGAAGAGGCACCGACAGGAGGGAGGGCGCGCGTGGTTCGTCGACCGCACCGCCTCGTCCTCGACCCGGAGCCCGGCTCCGTCGCCACGGGCCGCCGCTGGGCGGCGCACGAGGCCGTGCTCGCGCACGCCAGCGACGAGGCCGCCCGTACGGTCGAGCTGCTGACCAGCGAGATTCTGACCAACGCCGTCGTGCACACCCGCGCGCACCGGCACATCGCGCTCACCGCGGAGTGCCACCACGACTGCGTCCGGGTCGAGGTGACCGACCCCGACCCGACGCTCCCGCTCGTGAGGCCCGGCAACGCCCGGCGGATCGGCGGGCACGGGATGCGGCTCGTCGACGCGCTCGCGAGCGCGTGGGGCATCGACCTGCACCCGGGCGTCGGCAAGACGGTCTGGTTCGAGATGCCGGTGGCCGCGCGGGGGCACGCGCTCACCGCCTGACGCTCCGGCGACACCGCCCGCGGTGGGCGACACCGCCCGCCGCGGGCGATGCCGCGCCCCGCACGCGCGGCCACGATGGCCGGATGGAGGCGTCGCCGGCCCGCACCCCGCCCGGCCGCCGCGCGCGGCTGCGCACCGCGCTGCGCACGGTCGGCAGCGCGGCGCTGCTGGTCGCGCTCTACCTGGGGCGGCCGCTGGACCGGGCGACACCGGCCACGATCGCCCTGCTGGTCGCGGGGCTCGTGGTGCTCGTGCTGCTGCTCGGCTGGCAGGTGCGCAGCGTGGTGCGGTCGCCGTACCCGGTGCTCCGGGCGATCGAGGCGTTCGTGACGGCGACGGTGCTGTTCCTCGTGCTGTTCGCGGCCGGGTACACGTCGCTGTCCGACGCCGACCCGGCCGCGTTCACCGAGCCCGTGGGTCGGGTGGACGCGCTGTACTTCACCATGACGGTGCTGGCCACCGTCGGGTTCGGCGACATCGCGCCCGTGACCGGCGCCGCGCGGGCCGTGGTCACGCTGCAGATGGCGTGCGGCTTCGCGTTCGCGGCGCTGGTCGGGCGCGAGTTCCTCGCCGCGGTGCGGCGCGCGCAGGACGGCGACGGGGCGCGGGACGGCGGCCCGGCGGGCGGCCCGTCCTGAGCACCGCGCGCGTCAGGCCGGCGCCCGGTGCGCCCCGTTCCCGTCGGCCGTGACCGGCACACCGCCGGCCTGGCGCAGGGCGTGCGCCTTGAGCGACGCGAACTCGTCCGGGCTGATGGCGCCCTCGTCGAGGAGCGCCTTGGCCTGGGCGATCTGCTGCCCCGGCGACGACGACCCGGCGACGTCCCGGATGTACGCGTCGCTCGCCTTCCGCGCGGACACCGCGGCCCGCGCACTGCGCTCCGCCATGCCCCGCCCGCGCGCGATCAGGTAGACCAGCGCGGTCAGGAACGGCACGACGAGCAGGCAGACCAGCCAGACGGCCTTCCACCAGCCGCTGAGGTCCCGGTCTCGGAACAGGTCCGTGATGATCGAGAACAGCGCGAACAGGTAGGCGATGAACACGAACGCCCAGACGAACCACCAGATGATGTCCCAGAAGTCGGTCCAGAACTCCACCGCGACCACGCTCCCCGTGTGAGGCCGGCGGGCGGCTCCCGCCGGTGCGCCGCGCGGCGGCCGCCGCGCCCGCGTCCTCACGCTAGGACCACCGGTCGCAGCGCGGACCACCCGGTCGGGATGACCGGCCCGCCGGAATGCGGGGCGCCGCAGCGGGGTTCGCACCGGTATGAGAGCTGTCGTGTACGAGGAGTTCGGCGGGGCCGACGTGCTCCGGGTCGTGGACCGTCCGGAGCCGCACATCGGCGCGGACACCGTGGTCGTCCGGGTCGCCGCGGCGGCCCTGAACCCGGTGGACGCCTACCTGCGCGCCGGCGGGCTGCAGGGCCTGATGGACACCCACTTCCCCGCGGTGCCGGGCTGGGACGTCGCCGGGACCGTCGTGAAGGTCGGCCTCGACACCCCCGAGTTCCAGGTCGGCGACGAGATCATCGCCTACGCCCGCAAGGACGTCGTGCAGGACGGCACGCTGGCCGAGTACGTCGCCGTCCCGGTGCGCACCGCCGCCAAGAAGCCCGCCGGCCTGCCGTTCGACCAGGCGGCCGGGCTGCCGCTCGCCGGCCTGACCGCGCTGCAGAGCATCCGCCGGTCCGGCCTGGCCGAGGGCGACACCGTGCTGGTGCACGCCGCGGCGGGCGGCGTCGGGTCGATCGCCGTGCAGCTGGCCGTGCACGCCGGCGCCCGCGTCGTCGGCACGGCGTCCGAGCGCAACCACGACTACCTGCGCGCGCTCGGCGCCGAGCCGGTGGCGTACGGCGACGGGCTGCTCGACGCCGCGCGCGCCCTGGCCCCGGAGGGCTTCGACGTGGTCCTCGACTACGTCGGCGGCCAGGCGATCGAGACCGCGCCGGCCCTGCTGCGCGCGGGCGGCACGATCGCGTCGATCACCGACGCGCGCGCCCGGGACGAGCTCGGCGGGCAGTACGTGTGGGTCCGGCCGGACACCGCCGACCTGGCGCACCTGGCCGACCTCGCGGCGCGCGGGGTGATCCGCGTCGAGGTGTCGCAGACGTTCCCGCTCGACCAGGCCGCCGACGCCTACCGCGCCCTGGAGACGGGCCACACCCGCGGCAAGATCGTCGTCACGCCCTGACCCGGCCGGCCGCGCGGGTCAGACGACCCGCGCGGCCAGCAGGTCGCGGGTCACCGGGTGCGCCGGGGCGCCGAACACCTCGGGCACCGGGCCCTGCTCGACGACCCGCCCCCCGCTCATCACGAGCACCCGGTCGCACACCCGCCGGACGACGCCGAGGTCGTGCGACACCAGCACCATCGCCACCCCGGTGTCCCGGCGCAGCTCCACCAGCAGGTCCAGGACCGCCGCCTGCACCTGGACGTCCAGCGCGGACACCGGCTCGTCGAGCAGCAGCACCCGCGGCTCCGACGCCAGCGCGCGGGCGATCGCCACGCGCTGGCGCTGGCCCCCGGACAGCGTCCGCGGCCGCCGGTCCAGGACCTCGGCCGGCAGGTGCACGCGCGCCAGCAGCGCGGCCGCCGCGGCGTCCCGGTCGCGGCGCGCCGACGGGTGCGGCGCGGTGGCCAGCGCGGCCCGCAGCACCGCTCGCACGGTGAGGCGCGGGTCGACCGTGCCCAGCGGGTCCTGCGGCACCAGCCGGATCCCGGACCGGAGCGCGCGCCGGTCCCGCTCGGGCAGCGCGGACCACGGCCGGCCGTCGAGCAGCACCTCGCCCGCGTCCGGGGCGTCGGCGGCGAGCAGCAGCCGGGCGAGCGTGGTCTTGCCCGAGCCCGACTCCCCCACCAGGCCGACCGCCTCGCCCGCGCGCACCGCGACGTCGACCCCGTCGACCGCGGTGAGCGACCCGCCGCCCGGCAGCGGGAACACCCGGCGCAGCCCGCGCCCCTCGAGCACCGCGGCACCGGGCGCCGCGACGTCCCCCGGCCCGTCGCCGAGCCGCGCGGCCGCGACCAGCTCCCGCGTGTACGCCTCCCGCGGCGCGCCGAGCACGGCGGCCGTGGGGCCCTCCTCGACCACCCGGCCGTCCTGGAGCACCAGGACGCGGTCGGCGACCCGGGCCACCGCCCCGAGGTCGTGCGTGACCAGGACGACGGCCGTACCGGAGTCCCGCAGGCCGGCCAGCAGGTCGAGCACCCGCGCGGCGACCGTCGCGTCCAGGGCGGTCGTCGGCTCGTCCGCCACCAGCAGCGGCGGCCGCGCGACGACCGCGGACGCGATCAGCGCGCGCTGCCGCATGCCGCCGGAGAGCTCGCCCGGGCGCTGCCGCGCGCGCACCGCGGGGTCGGGGAGCCCCGCCTCGTCCAGGGCGGCGAGCACCCGCTCGGCGCGGTCGACCCGCGGCGCGGCGGGCCCGGCGCCCGGCCGGCGCACCGCGAGCGCCTCCCCCACCTCGGCGCCGACCGTCCGGAGCGGGTCGAGCGAGCCCAGCGCGTCCTGCAGCACCAGCCCGACGTCCCGGCCGCGCGCCGCGCGCCAGTCCCGCCCGGAGAACCGCAGCGCGTCGCGGCCGAGCAGCGCCAGCCGGTCGGCGCGCACGTCGGCGCGCGCCCCCTCGCCCGCGAGCCCGACGAGCGTCCGCGCCAGCACGGACTTGCCCGCGCCCGACCCGCCGACCACGGCGACGCACTCGCCCGCCGCCACCCGCAGGTCGACGCCGTGCAGCACCTCGCCGCCGCGCGGGAACGCGACCCGCAGACCGGCGACCTCGAGCACCGGCCCGGCGCCGGGCCCCGCCGCTGCTGCCCCGGTCACGACGCCACCGCCCCGATGCGCCGGCCGAGGACGGTGAGCGAAGCGGCCGTGGCCGTGATCGCCAGGCCCGGGAACACCGTCAGCCACCACGCCGTGTCGATGTACACCCGCCCGGCGTTGAGCATCGCCCCCCACTCCGGCGACGGCGGCAGCGTGCCCAGCCCGAGGAAGCTCAGCGCGCACACCCAGACCACCGCCTGCCCGATGCCGAGCGTGGCCACCGACACCAGCGGCCACAGCGTGTTCGGCACCACGTGCCGGCGCAGCACCGTCAGGCGGCCGTGGCCCTCCAGCCGTGCCGCCTCGACGTACCCGCTGGTCGCGACCGACCGCACGCGGGCCCGCAGCATCCGGGCGTAGCCGGGGGCGGTCGCGGCGCCGACCGCCAGCACGGACGCCTCGACGCCCGCGCCGAGCACGGCGACCAGCAGCAGCGCGAGCACCAGGGTCGGCAGCGCGAACAGCACCTCGAGCACCCGGCCGATCCCGGCGTCCAGCCACCGCGGTCCCAGCCCGGCGGCGAACCCGAGCACCAGCCCGGCGCCGACGCCGATGGCGGTGGCGGCGGCCCCGATGCCGAGCGACGCGGCGGCGCCGTGCACCACCCGGGTGTAGACGTCGCGGCCGGACTCGTCGGTGCCGAACCAGTGGTCCGCACCCGGCGGCGTGAACGCCGCGCGCGCGTCGATCGCGTTCGGGTCGCCCGGCGCGAGGAGGTCCGGCCGGAGCACGGCCACGGCCATCCACAGCACCGCGAGCGCCGCCAGCACGCCGGGCACCCCGAGCCCGCGCAGCACGCGCCCGGCGCGCGCCGCCGCTCGGGCGCCCGCCGACCCGGGCGCGCGGCCCGCGCCGCCGTCCGGCGCCCCGCGGCGCTCCGCCACCACGGCCGTCATCCCAGCACCGCCGGCTCCCCGGCGCGCGCCGCCGGCGCCGACCCGCCCGGCGCGCCCGGCACCGCGACGGCGCCGCGCAGCCTCGGGTCGAGCAGCCGTTCCGCCACGTCGACCAGCAGCATCACGACCACGTACGCGAGCGCCACCAGCACGACCGCCCCCACGACGACGGGCACGTCCCGCTGCATCGTCGCGTCGAGCAGCAGCCGCCCGAGCCCGGGCCGGCCGAACAGCGTCTCCACGACGACGGCCCCGCTGAGCAGCGACCCGAACGCCCAGCCCGACAGCGACACCGCGGGCAGCACGCCGTGCCGCAGCGTGTGCCGCCACAGCACCCGCACCGGCGACGCGCCGCGGGCCCGCGCGCTGGTCGCGAACGGCGCCGCGGCGGCCTCCTCCAGCGAGTCGCGCATGACCTGCCCGAGGAAGCCCGCGACCGGCACCGCGAGCGTCACCGTCGGCAGCACGAGGCCCACCGGGTCGGTGCCGCTGCTGGTCGCCGGGAACCAGCCGAGCGTGGAGGAGAACACCACGATCAACACGGCCCCGAGCCAGAAGTGCGGCAGCACGGCCGCCACGACCTCGGCCCCGCGCAGCGCCGCCGCGCACGCCCGGCCGAACGGCCCGGTGGCCCGGACGGCGAGCGTCGCGACCGCGAGCGCCAGCACCCAGGCGAGGGCGAGCGCGAGCACCGCGAGCAGCATCGTCCCGGGCAGCTGCTCGGCGAGCAGCTCGGACACCGGCACCCGGCGGGCGTACGAGTCGCCGAGGTCGAACGTCAGCACCCGCCACAGCTGCACCAGATACTGCACGACCAGCGGCTGGTCGAGCCCGTACTGCGCGCGCGCCGCCGCGACCGCCTCCGGTCCCGCCTGCGAGCCCGGGCCGCCGAGGATCGCCTCGGTGGGGTCGCCGCCGGCGGCGCGCAGCGCGAAGAAGACGACGGTCGCGACCACCCAGGCCACGAGGACCGCCGCGCCGAGGCGCGCCAGCAGCCACCGCAGCCAGGGGCGGCGGACCGCCCGGGCGACGGTGGCTGCGGCGCGCACGGTCGTCAGGACCCGAGCCGGGCGTCGACGAACGTCGGCGTCGCGACGGTGTCGAGCGTCCGCACGCCGGTGACGCCGCGGGTGAGGAAGTGGTTCTGCTGGTCGTACAGCGGGAGGATGAAGTACCCCTCGAGCACGATCCGCTGCGCCTGCTCGTACAGGTCCGCGCGCTCGGCGTCGTCGGTCGTCGCGGCGGCGCGGTCGAGCAGGTCGTCCAGCTCGGGGTCCCGCACCTGCGCGTGGTTCGCGAAGTAGCCGCTCGGCGCGGGCACGGTGCCGTCCGAGTGGTAGAGGATCCGCAGCACGTCGGGGCCGACCTTCGTGTACGGCGCGGACACGGCCTCGTACTCGTTGGCGCCGAGCGCGGCGTACCAGGCGGACAGGTCGGTCGGCGTCAGCACGACCTCGAACCCGACGGCCTTGGCGTTCGCCTGGATCTGCTCGAACAGCGACTGCTCGGCCGCGACCGACTGGTTCGTGCTCACCGGGAACCGCACGGTGAGGCGCTGCCCGTCCTTGGTCCGGTAGCCCTCGTCGTCCGTGGCGGTCCAGCCCGCCTCGTCCAGCAGCTCCTCCGCGCGGTCGACGTCCGTCCCGAACAGCTCCTCGTCGCCGTACGCCGTGGGCTCGACGCTCGACAGCGGGGAGTACGACCGGGTCGCGGTGCCGGCGAACAGCGTCTCGATGCCGGGCTCCGGGTCGGCGGCGCGGACGAACGCCTCGCGCACCCGCACGTCGTCGAACGGCGGCTGCGCGCTGTTCAGCTCGATGCGGTTGGACGACCCCGGCCGCGGGGCGTCGACGTGCGTGATGTCGCCGCCGGCGTCGGCCGCCGCGATGGCGTCGGGCTGCGGGTTGTCGATCACCTGCACCTCGCCGGAGCGGAGCGCCGCGTACCGGGTCGCCGCGTCGGGGATGAACCGCCAGACGATCTCGTCCAGGTGCGCCGGGCCGTCGTGCTCGGCCTGCGGGTCGTGCGGCACGTACTCGTCGTTGCGGACGAGGGTGACCTGCTGCTGCGGGACCCACTCCTGCACGATGAACGGCCCCGTGCCGACGGGCGCCGCGCAGTTGTCCTGCTGGCCGCGGGCGATGCCGGCCGGCGACTGCATGGCGGTCCACTGCTGGCTCATCGACTCGAGCAACGCCGCGTCGGGCTCGGTCAGGTGGAACCGCGCGTGCGTCGCGTCGACGACCTCGACGGACTCGACCTTCTGCACCGCGAGGTAGCCGGTCGAGGAGCCGGTGTCCGGGTCCTGCAGGTGCTCGACGTTGGCCTTGACCGCCTCGGCGCCGAACGGCGTGCCGTCGGTGAACGTCACGTCGTCGACCAGGGTGAAGTCCCACGTGAGCTGGTCGTCGCTGACCGACCACTCCGTGGCGAGCCACGGCAGGATCGTCCCGTCCGCGTCCCGGCCGACCAGCGGCTCGAGGTACTGGGTGCTGATGAGCGCCTGCGGGTAGTTGCCGCCGACGTGCGGGTCGAGGCAGGTGGGCTCGGCGTCGCCCGTCGCGTAGACGAGCGTGCCGCCGTCCTGCGGGGTGGCGGCGTCGTCCGAGGCGTCGCCGCCGGAGCTGCAGGCGGCCAGCGCCAGGGCGGCGACGGCGGCGATCGCGGCGCCGGTGCGGGCGCGGGCGGGACGGAGGGCGTGCGGCACGGGTCCACCTCGGGCGTCGGGGGTCCGGCCGCGGCTCGTCCGGCGACCGGTTTGTTGCACTGCGTCCAACAATAGGCACGTCGGACGCCGGCATCCCCCGGACCGGCTGTGATCCCCGTCCCACGGCCCGCCTAGCATGGGCGCGTGCCCGACCCGACCGCCCGCCGCTCCGGGCGCCCGCGCGCCGCGTCCCGGGCGATGCTCGAGGAGGCGGCGGGCGAGCTGTTCCTCGAGCGCGGGTACGCGACGACCTCGGTCGCGGACATCACGCAACGCGCGGGCGTCTCGCGGAGCACGTTCTTCAACTACTTCACCGCGAAGTCGGACCTGCTGTGGGCGGCGTTCGACGAGCGGGCCGAGGTGCTGCGCGCCGCGCTGGCGGCGGGGCCGGCCGACGCGACGCCCGGCACGGTCGTCGAGGCCGCCCTGCGCGACCTCGCCGCCCGGCTGCCCGCCGACCACGTGGCGCTGGCGTTCACCCAGGCGGACACGATGGGCCTCGGCGAGGACCTCCGCCTGGCGACCGCCCGCCGCGCCGCCGACCTGGGCGCGACCATCGCGGCGTACGCGGCCGGTCGGGGGGTGGACCCGCTGCACGCGCGCGTCGCCGGCGCGGCCTGGGCCGGGGCGCTGGTGGCGGCGGTCGAGGCGTGGGCGCTCGCCGGCGCGGACCGAACGCGGCTGCCGGACCTGCTGGACCGCGCGCTGGCGCCCGTCCGGGGCGCGCTGGGCTGAGACCGCGCGGAACATCCGCGCGAGCTGGTCGGCACCTCGGGCGAGGCTGCGCGGCAGCGGTACGGCAGGCTCGTCGCCCGCTGACACGATCACGTCAGGTCGCCCGCCGTTCACCGGCGCGCCGCGCCCCGGGCGCCCTGGATGTGGCCGCGTCTCACCCGGTGTTCCTAGGATCACCCCATGAGCGACACCGGACTGCGGCAGGCCCAGGACAAGATGGCGGCGGCCGGGGTGGCCCCGACCGCGATCGACGTCTTCACCCACTACTACCGGGAGCTCGAGGCGGGGGCCACGGGCCTCATCCCCGAGGACACCATCGACCCGCTGCTCGACCCCCCGCAGCTCGCGGACGTCGATATCGACCCCGAGGCGGCGCGCGAGGCGTTCGCGAAGACGGCGATCATCAAGCTCAACGGCGGTCTCGGCACCTCGATGGGCATGGACAAGGCGAAGTCCCTCCTGCCCGTGCGGGACGGCAAGTCGTTCCTCGACCTCATCGTCGAGCAGGTGCAGCACGCCCGCGCCGAGACCGGCGCCCGCCTGCCCCTCATCCTCATGAACTCGTTCCGCACCCAGGCCGACTCCCTCGCGGCGCTCGCCCGGCACGACGACCTGGCCGTCGACGGCCTGCCGCTGGACTTCCTGCAGAACCAGGAGCCGAAGCTCCTGACCTCGGACCTCACGCCGGTGACCTGGGAGGCGGACCCGACGCTCGAGTGGTGCCCCCCGGGCCACGGCGACCTGTACACCGCGCTGCTGGCGTCCGGCGTGCTGCAGCAGCTGCTCGACGCGGGCTTCCGGTACGCGTCGGTGTCGAACTCGGACAACCTGGGCGCGGCCCCGAACCCGACGATCGCCGGCTGGTTCGCCGCCTCGGGCGCGCCGTACGCCGCCGAGCTGTGCCGCCGGACCGCCGCCGACCGCAAGGGCGGCCACCTGGCCGTCCGGAAGTCCGACGGCCGCCTCATCCTGCGCGACACCGCGCAGACCCCGGCGGACGAGATGGACTACTTCACCGACGAGCACCGGCACCCGTACTTCCACACGAACAACCTGTGGTTCGACCTGGAGCAGATCGCCGCGGCGCTCGAGGCCCGGGGCGCCGTGCTCGGCCTGCCGCTGATCCGCAACGTGAAGACGGTCGACCCCACCGACTCCTCCTCCCCCGAGGTGTTCCAGATCGAGACCGCGATGGGCGCCGCGATCGAGGTGTTCGAGGGCGCGACCGCGATCGCCGTCGGCCGCGAGCGGTTCCTGCCGGTCAAGACGACCAACGACCTGCTGCTGCTCCGGTCGGACGCGTACGACCTGGGCGAGGACTCGACCCTGCGCCTCGCGGTCGAGAAGGCGCCGCTGGTCGACCTGGACAGCAAGGTCTACAAGACCGTCGCGAAGTTCCAGCAGCGGTTCCCCGCGGCGCCGTCGCTGCGCGGCGCGTCCTCGTTCACGGTCCAGGGCGACTGGACCTTCGAGCCCGGGGTCGTCGCCACCGGCGACGCCGTGGTCGACGCCGACGGCGCCCCCGGCACCGTCGCGGCCGGCACGACGATCGGCGGCTGACCCCGCCGCACGACCCAGGAGGCGCCCGTGCCCGACCCGGGACGACCCGTCACCGGCCCCGGGCCGGGTGCCTCCGAACACCGCGAGCGGTCCGCGCTGCTGGAGTCCGCTGTCGCCGCGGCGCTGCTCGGCACTGCGGCCGTCGTCGCGGGCCTGGTGTCGCGGTCCGGCGTCGTCCTCTTCGACGGGATCTACACCCTGGCCGGCATCGCGCTGGTCGGCGTGTCCGCCCTCGCGTCGCGGGCGGCGGCGTCCCGACCGAGCGGCCGTTACCCGTTCGGCCGGCACGCGGCCACGCCGCTCGCCGTGGTGGTCCAGGGGGCGGCCCTCGTCGCGACCCTGCTCTACGGCGCGGCGGACGCGGTGGGCACGCTGATCGCCGGCGGCTCGGACGCCGGCGCCGTGACGATGCTCGTCTACGGCGGCGCCTCCGCGGCGGTGAGCGCCGTGGTGGCCTGGCGGCTGCGGCGGCGCGCGGCCGACTCCGCCCTGGTCGACGCCGAGGTCGTGTCCTGGTGGGCCGGCGCCGCGATCAGCCTGGCCGTGGGGCTCGGCGGCGTGGTCGCCCTCGTGCTGGCCCGGACCGGCCGGGACACCGCCGCCGGGTTCGTCGACCCGGTGCTGCTGCTGGTCGTCGTCGTGCTGGTGGGGAGGCTGCCGGTGCGGCTGCTGCGCGACGGCATGCACGAGCTGCTGGAGGGCGCACCGCCGCCGGAGGTCGGGGCCCGGGTCCGCGCGGCGGTCGACGCCGCGCGTGCCGCGTTCGACCTGCCGGAGCCGCTCGTGCGCGCGACCAAGCTCGGCCGGCGGCTGTACGTCGAGGTGGACTTCGTGGTCGACCGCGGGCGGTGGGACGTCGACACCGAGGACGAGGTGCGGCGCGCCGTCGCCGTCCGGCTCCGTGACCTGCCGTTCGACGTCTGGGCGACCGTCGAGCTGACCGCGGACCCGGACCTCGCCGCGTAGGCGCGGTTGACATGCCGACCACCCGGTCGTAATTTCTCCACTACCTACCGCGCGGTAGGTAGTGGTGGTGCCGACGACGCTCGCGCCACGACGTCTCGACGTGGAGCCGTCCGACTCCCATGCTGCCGAAGAAGGTTCACATGGACGCGCAGGCAACGGTCGCCGCCGAGGGCACGCCCTCGACGCGCGACGACATCGCCCCCGACACCGGTACCCCGTTCACCCGCGCCCGCACGCTGCAGTTCGGCGTCGGGTTCTTCCTGTTCGGCCTGCTGTGGATCGTCGGCCTGCAGATCGTCGCCGCGGTGCTGCTCCCCCAGCGCCTGCGCGACATCGGCGTGGCCTCGCCCGAGACGCTGCTCGGCTCGATCAGCGCGATCACGGCGGTCGTGTCCCTGGTGTCGAACCTCGTGTTCGGCAACCTGTCCGACCGCACCCGCGGCCGGTTCGGGCGCCGCGCGCCGTGGATCCTCGGCGGCGGCGTCCTGGGCGGCGTCTCGCTGTTCGCGATCGGCGTCCTCACCAGCTCGGCGGCGATCACGCTCGTCTACTGCCTGTGCATGGTCGGCCTCAACATGATGCTGGCGCCGGCCGTCGCGGTCCTCGCCGACCGCGTCCCGGGCAGGCTCCGCGGCACGATGTCCGCGTTCTACGGCGGCGGCCTCGCCGGCGGCGCCCCGATCGGCTCGCTCGTCGGCGCCCTGTTCATCGTGAACTCGTTCCCGGGCTTCGTGCTCGGCGGCGCGCTCATGGCGCTGTCGGCCGTCATCGCGCTCGTCGTGTGGCCGCGCGAGAGGTCGGCCGCGGACCTGCCGCCGGCCGCCGCCGGGCTCGGCGAGCTGCTCAGGTCGTTCCGCCCGCCGCGCAAGGCGCCCGACTTCTACCTCGCGTTCGCCGGCCGCCTGTTCATGCTGGTCTCGTACCAGATGGTCATGGCGTACCAGCTCTACATCGTGCAGGACCACGTCGGGCAGTCCGTCGAGGACTCCGCGAGGACCATCGCCACGATGTCCGTGATCCTGCTGGTCGTGTCGCTCGTCGGCTCGGTCGTCTCGGGCCCCGTCTCCGACCTGATCGGCCGCCGCAAGCTGCCCGTGGTCGTCTCGAGCGTCCTGTTCGCGGTCGGCATCGCGATGCCGTGGATCTGGCCGACCCCCGCAGGCATGTTCCTGTTCGCCGGCATCGCGGGCTTCGGCTACGGCGTCTACACGTCGGTCGACCAGGCGCTGAACGTCGACGTGCTCCCGAACGAGGAGGAGGCCGGCAAGGACCTCGGCATCCTCAACCTGTCGACCACCGCCGGCCAGACCGTCGGCCCGCTCATCACCTCGGCCCTGGTCGTGGCGACCGGCGGCTACGGGCTGGTGTTCCCGGTGTCGATCGCGGCGGCGCTGCTCGGCGCGTTCTTCATCACGCGCATCAGGTCGGTCCGCTGACCTGACGCGGCGCGCTCCGCGGCACCCCGCCGAGGCCCCGGGCCGGACACCACGTCCGATCCGGGGCCTCGGCGCGCGCCCCCGGCGTACACCGGCCGGACACCTGCGTCGGCCACACTGGGCCGCGACGGCCGGGCACCGCGCCGCGAGGGCGGCACCCGGGAGGCGGCACGGCATGAGCGGCAGCACGGGCCTGGCCCGGCGCCTCGGGCTGGGCGACGCCGTCGTGATCGGGCTCGGCTCCATGGTCGGCGCCGGGGTGTTCGCGGCGTTCGCCCCCGCCGCCGAGGCGGCCGGCTCCGCGCTGCTCGTCGGCCTGGCGCTCGCCGCCGTCGTCGCCTACGCCAACGCGACCGCCTCCGCGCAGCTGGCCGCGCAGTACCCCGCGTCGGGCGGCACGTACGTCTACGGCCGCGAGCGCCTGGGCCCGTGGTGGGGCTTCCTCGCGGGCTGGTGCTTCGTGGTCGGCAAGACCGCGAGCTGCGCGGCGATGGCGCTGACGTTCGCCGCCTACGCCGTGCCGCCCGCGTGGCAGCGGCCCGTGGCGGCGGGCGCGGTCCTGGCCCTGACGGCCGTGAACCTGCGGGGGATCACCCGGACGGCGCGGCTGACCCGGGTGGTCGTGGCGGTCGCGCTCGGGGCGCTCGGCACGGTGGTCCTGGCCGGGCTCGCGGGCGGCGACCCGTCGTGGGGCCGCGTCGCGATCGGCGCCGACGCGACGTGGTCCGGGGTGCTCGGGTCGGCGGGCCTGCTGTTCTTCGCGTTCGCCGGGTACGCGCGGATAGCCACGATGGGCGAGGAGGTGCGCGACCCCGCCCGGACCATCCCGCGGGCGATCCAGCTCGCCCTCGGCCTCGCGGTCGTCGTGTACGCGGTGGTCGCGGTGACGCTGCTCGCGGTGCTGGGCCCGGACGCGCTGGCGGCCAGCGCCGCGCCGCTGGCCGACGCCGCCGCGACGACCGGCTGGGGCTGGGTCGACCCGGTCGTCCGGGTGGGCGCCGCCGCGGCGTCGCTCGGTGCGCTGCTCGCGCTGGTCGCCGGCGTCAGCCGGACCACGCTGGCGATGGCGCGCGAGGGCGACCTGCCGCGGCCGCTCGCCGCCGTGCACGAGCGGTACCGGGTGCCGCACCGGGCGGAGATCGCGCTCGGCCTCGTGGTCGTGGTCCTGGTGCTCACCGTCGACCTGCGCGGCGCGATCGGGTTCTCGTCGTTCGGGGTGCTGCTCTACTACCTGGTCGCGAACCTGGCGGCGCTCACCCAGGACCGGGCGCACCGGCGGTTCCCGCGGGCGCTCCAGGTCGTCGGCGTGGTCGGGTGCGTCGCCCTCGCGGTGACGCTGCCCCCGGCCTCGGTCCTCGGCGGGGCGGCCGTGGTGCTCGCCGGGGTCGCCTGGCGGGCGGTCGTGCTCCGCGCCCGACGTGTGGGTGGTCGCGCGTAGCGTGCGGAGCGCCGGCGGACCGGCCGGGCACCCCGACGAGGGAGGCACCATGAGCGACCAGGCGCAGGACGCAGCGGGCGGGACCGACCCGGGCGGCTGGTGGGGGCCTCCGGTCGCCGGCGACGAGGTGGCGTCGCTCGTCGGGTCGCTGGAGCGGCAGCGGGCGACGTTCGCCTGGAAGGTCGGCGGGCTCGACCGGGGCGGGCTGTCCGCCACCCTCGGGCCGTCGGCGATCACCCTGGGCGGCCTCGTGAAGCACCTGGCGTTCGTCGAGGTGTTCCACCTGTGCACCCGCGTGAACGGGCGACGCCCGGGCGACCCGTGGGAGGGCGTCGACTGGGACGCGACCCCGGACTGGCCCTGGACCTCCGCCGCCGCGGACGACCCCGAGGACCTCTACGCGCTCTGGCGCGACGCGGTGCTCCGGGCGCGCGCCTCGCTGGCCGACGCGATCGCCGACGGCGGGCTCGACCGGCCGATCGCCTGGTCCGACGACCCCGGCGCCCACCCGACGGTCCGCCGCGTGCTCGTCGACCTGATCGAGGAGTACGCCCGGCACACCGGTCACGCGGACCTGGTGCGGGAGTCGGTGGACGGCCTCGTCGGGGAGGACCCTCCGGGGGCGCCGGCGCTGTACCCGCTGCCGGAACGCCGGGACTAGCGCGCCGGCGGGCGTCGCCGCGCCGGTCAGCCCAGCGGCGCCGGCTCGCGCGGCGCCATGCCGGCGGCGCGGTACGCGTCGTCCACCAGCCGCATCGCCGCCACCGCCTGCGCCGTCCCCGACACCGGGTCGCCGCCGCGGAGCACCGCGTCCGCGAACGACCGCAGCATCCAGACGTACGACGCCGTCGGGTCGACCGGCTCCTCCTCGGTCCGGCCGTCGGCGTGCTCGACCACGATGCGCCCGCCGTTCTGCGGCCCGTACGGGCTGTGCACGGTGATCGTCCCGGTCGTGCCCACGATCCGGGCCCGGACGCTCTGGTCCTCGGTCGCCACCATGCTGGCCCGCACGGTGCCGTCGACCCCGCCGGGCAGGTCCAGGTGCACGACGATCGACGCGTCGACGCCGTCGACCTCCACCGCCTCGGCCGACCGCACCGTCGGGGCGCCGAGCACGTGCGTGAGGAACCGCAGCGGGTAGACGCCCAGGTCCATCAGCGCGCCGCCGCCCATCGACTCCTGCCAGCGGATGTCGCCGCGGTCGGCGATCTCGACGCAGAAGTCCGCCTCCGCGGACGTCACCGTCCCGATCGCGCCCTCCGCGACCAGCTCGCGCAGCCGCGCCCACGACGGGTGGTGCTGCGAGTGGAACGCCTCCATCACGACGAGCCCGGTGCCGGCGGCACGCGCCTCGACGTCCTCGGCCTCCGCGGCGTTCGCGGTGAACGGCTTCTCGCACAGCACGTGCTTGCCCGCGTCGATCGCCCGCAGCATCCACACGCCGTGCAGGGCGGCCGGCGTCGGGACGTAGACCGCGTCGATCTCGGGGTCCGCCAGCAGCGCGTCGTAGTCGTCCAGCACGCGGGCGATGCCCTCGGCCTCCGCCATCTCCTCCGCCCGGGACCGGTCGCGGGCGGCGATCGCCGTCACCTCGACCTCCGGGACGGACGCGGCGGGCGCGGCCACCGCGTCGTGCAGGATGCGAGCAGCACCGAGGACCCCGAGACGCACCGTCGACATGCCCGGAACCCTAGCCCGGGAGCCGGCCGGCCGGCGCGGCGATCTCGGCCCGGGCACGGTCCAGCTCCTCCGTGGCGGTCGCGAGCAGCGCCGCGTTGCCGAGCTCCCGGCGCAGCTCCACCGCCGCCTCCAGGTCGCCCAGGGCCTCCTCGGGCCGGCCGAGCGCCACCGAGGCCCGGCCGCGGTCGAGGTAGGACGCCGCCAGGATGTTCGGCACCCCGAGCGGCTCGGCGAGCCGGATCGCCTCGGTCGCCGCCTCGATCACCTCCGGCCAGCGTCCCGCCCTGACGAGCGCTCCCGCGAGGTGCGACCGGGCGTTGGCCTCGGTGAAGGCCGCGACCTGGGCCCGGGGCCGGGTGCGTGCGTCGGCGACGAGGGCGACGGTGTCGCGGATGATCGCGATCGCCTCGTCGAGCAGCCCGAGGCGGGACAGCACGCGCGACAGCCCGAGCATCGCCTGCGGAGCGCCCTCGCGGTCCTCGGCCGCCAGCATCAGCGCGACCGCGGCCTCCGCGTCGGCGCGCGCCGCGACCAGGTCGCCCTGGTGCGTCGCGATGAACGACCGGTAGTTGAGGGCCCAGCCCTCCTGCGTCGTGTCCCCCGCCCGCCGTGCCGCCTCGAGCGACCGGGTCGCCGCGGCGGCCGCCGCCTCCCGGTCCCGCCGGCACACCGCCTGCGCCCACGACCGGTAGCCCTCGTGCACCGCGATGAGCCGGTCGTCGCCCAGCGCCGTCGCGGCGTCGGCCGACCGGTCGTACACCTCCGGCCACGCACCCCAGGTCACCCACAGGTCCGAGAACCAGTGCAGGGCGTCCGCGACCTCGACCACGCGCCGGTGGATCCCCGCGTCCGACGCGCGCCGCAGGGCCGCCAGCCAGTTCCCCGATTCCGCGCGCAGCCAGGCCTGCGCGGCGTCGGCGTCGTGCAGGTCCACGTCACCGCCCCGCGGCACCGGCAGGCCGGCGTCCGGGTCGCGCTCGTGCTCGGGCTCGAACCGCCGTCCCGCACGGACCGCGGTCGTGAGCAGCCAGTCGTCGGCCGCGGCGCGCGTCGCGTCGTGGGCGGCCGGATCCTCCTGGTGGTCGAGCTCGCCGCGCGCGAACAGGCGCAGCAGGTCGTGCAGCTGGTAGCGGTCGCCGGGGAGGTGCTGCACGAGGCTGAGGTCGGTCAGCTCGTCCAGCAGGTCCTCCGTCCGCCAGAGCGTCTCGCCGACGAGGGCGGCGGCGAGGCCCGCGCCCGCGTGCGGGGCGTCCACGAGCGCCAGCCGGCGGAACAGCCGCTGCGCTCCCGGACCGAGCTGCTCGTAGGACGACGCGAACGCCGCGCGCACCTGCAGGTCGCCGGCCGTCAGCGAGTCGAGCCGCCGCTCCTCGACGGACATCCGCCGCACGAGGCCGCCGATCGACCACCCCGCGTGCGTCGCGAGCCGGTTCCCGGCGATCCGCAGGGCCAGCGGGACGTCGTCGCACAGGGACGCGAGCCGCCGCAGCTCGTCGGGCGCCCCGGGCGCCAGCCGCGCCAGGAGCGCCACCGAGTCCGCCGGGTCCAGGCGGCCGAGGACGGTGCGCCCCAACCCGCTCAGACCCGCGAGCGCCCGGCGGCTGGTCACGAGCACGGCCGCCGGGCCGTCCGCGGGGAGCAGCGGCCGGATCTGGTCCTCCGAGGCCGCGTTGTCCAGCACGAGCAGGACCCGACGCCGGGCGAGCAGCCCGCGCAGGTGGTCGACGGCCTCGTCCGGCTCCGGGGGGACCGTGCCCGCCGCGAGCGCCTCGGCGACCCGGCGGACCGCCGCGTCCGGCGTCACCGGCTCCGCGTCGACGCCCCGCAGGTCGAGGAACAGCACGTCGTCGAACTGCCCGCGCAGGTCGCGCGCCACCTGCGCGGCGAGCGTCGTCTTGCCGAACCCGGGCGGGCCCGTCACCAGGGCGACCGGCGCGGCCGGTGGGTCCGCGGTCAGGGCTCCCGCGAGCGCGGCGCGCTCCACCTCGCGGCCGGTGAAGTCCGCCACGGCGCGCGGGAGGGGCAGGGCGTGCGCCCCGGCCGGCGACGGGGCGGTGCGCCGGCGCCCCGCGCGCGCGGCCCGCACCAGGACCGCCCGGTCGTCCGCGCCCAGCCCGAGCGCGTCCGCGAGCGCCTGCACGGTGCGGTGCTGCGGGCCCCGGCTCACGCCGCGCTCGATGTCGCCGATCCCGCGGTCGCTCACCCCGGAGGCGGCGGCGAGGTCCTCGATCGTCAGGTCCGCGTCCTGCCGGTGCCGACGCAGGAGCGCTCCCAGCTCGTCCTCGCCCATGCCCGCCCGTCCTCGCGCGCCGGCCGAGCTCCCCCGAGTTCTGCCGGACTTCTTCCTGGTCCGCGCGCGGCGCTGCGCGGTCCAATCGTGACCGGGGCCGGACGCCCCGGGCAAGTGCCCGCGGCCGGTCGGTCCGAGCCCCGTCCACGAGGAGGAACCATGCCCTACGTCAGCACGCCCGACGGCGCCGAGATCTTCTACCAGGACTACGGCCAGGGGAAGCCGGTGCTGCTCAGCCACGGCTGGCCGCTGAGCTCCGAGGCGTGGGCCTACGAGCTCAAGGTGCTCGCCGACGCCGGCTACCGCGCCATCGCCCACGACCGCCGGGGCCACGGCCGCTCGTCGCGCACCAGCGGCGGCAACGACATGGACACGTACGCCCGCGACCTGGCGTCGCTGGTCGAGCAGCTCGACCTCACCGACCTGACGGTGGTCGGCCACTCCACCGGTGGTGGCGAGGTCGTCCGCTACGCCGCCCAGCACGGCAAGGGGCGCGTCACCAAGGTCGTCACCGTCGGCGCCGTCCCGCCGGTGATGGTCAAGTCGGCGTCCAACCCCGAGGGCACCCCGATCGAGGTGTTCGACGGCATCCGCGAGGGTGTGCTGCGCGACCGCTCGCAGTTCTACCAGGACCTGTCCGAGACGTTCTTCGGCGCCAACCGCGAGGGCTCGACGATCAGCCAGGGCCTGCGCGACGACTTCTGGCGGCAGGGCATGCTGGCCGAGCTCCAGGCCGCGTACGACTGCGTCGCCGTGTTCTCCGAGACCGACTTCACCGAGGACCTCAAGGCCCTCGACGTGCCGATCCTCATCGCGCACGGCGACGACGACCAGATCGTCCCGATCGCCGCTGCGGCCTACAAGTCCATCGACCTGGTCAAGCTCGGCACGCTCAAGGTGTACCCGGGCGCCCCGCACGGCATCTCCGGCTCGTACCAGGAGGAGCTGATCAAGGACGTCCTGGCGTTCATCGCCGACTGATCCGCACCCTCGACGCCCGTCGCCCGGTCCGCGCGCGCCCGTCGTGCGCCGATCGGGCGACGGGCGTCAAGGCGTCGCCGCGGCCGGCCGATGGGTCACCCATGACGACCCGCCCGGTCCGTGCCCTCGCCGTCGCCCTGCTCGCGGTCGCGGTGCTGTCCGGCTGCTTCCGCTACGACATGCAGGTGGTCGTCGGGGAGGACGACACGGTGTCGGGAAGCTACGTCATCGCGATCGACGGCCGGGCGATGGGGCTGACCGAGGCCGAGGTCGAGGAGTTCCTCGCCACCGAGGCTCCCGAGACGGGCGGCCCGTTCGACCCGGACGCCGGACTCACGACGGACCAGGAGCGGTACGTGGACGGCGACCTCGTCGGCACCCGGTACTCCTTCGAGGACGTGCCGTTCGACGTGTTCAACGGCGACGACACGGCGCTGTCCCGCACCGGCACCGGGTGGGAGCTGTCCGGCACGATCCCGGTGGTGCTGGACGAGGAGACGGCCGACGAGGCGCCCGCGTCGGGCGGCGAGGTCCGGTTCGCGATCACGTTCCCGGGCGACGTCGTCGACACGAACGGCGAGGTCGACCCCGGCGACCCGCGGACGGTGCGCTGGACCAGCGACGGCAAGCAGCCGGTCGAGCTGCACGCCGTCGCCACGGAGCCGGGCCCGCCGTGGCTCGCCCTCGGGGCCGTGGGCGGCGCCGGGCTGCTCGTCGGCGGCGGCGTGCTGGCGCTCGTCCTCGTCCTGGTGCGCCGGCGGCGCCGGGCCGCCGCGCAGGCCGCTGCGGCCTGGTCCGTGCAGCCCGCACCGGTCTCGGCGGGGTGGCCCACCGAGCCGGGCGTCCGGACCCAGCACGCGTGGCAGCCGGACCCGCCCGCCGGCCTGCCGCCGGGCGCGGTCCCCCGGCAGCCCCCGCCGGGCCTCCCGCCCTACGGGACCTGACCGCGCCGCCGCACGCGTCGAGTGTCCAGAACCTCGAGGACGTACCCGGACACACCGCCACGGTTTCCGGACACTCGAACGGAACCGCCCCCCCTACGGTGGTGCCATGACCGGCCTCGGCACCTCGCGCCCGTTCTCCCAGGTCGACGTCTTCACCGACGAGCCGTACCGCGGCAACCCCGTCGCGGTGGTGCACGACGCCGACGGGCTGACCGACGCGCAGATGGCCGCGTTCGCGCGGTGGACCAACCTGTCCGAGACGACGTTCCTGCTCCGGCCGACCGACCCGGCCGCCGACTACCGGCTGCGCATCTTCACGCCGGGCGGCGAGCTGCCGTTCGCCGGGCACCCGACGCTCGGGTCGTGCCACGCGTGGCTGGCCGCGGGCGGACGACCCGCGCGCGGCGACGAGATCGTCCAGGAGTGCGGCGTCGGGCCGGTCGTACTGCGCCGTGGCGAGCACGGGCTGCGGTTCGCGGCACCGGAGCCGCGCGAGGACGCCCCGGTGGACGCGGCGACGCTCGACCGCCTGCTCCCGGCCCTCGGGCTTCCCCCGGAGGCCGTCATGGGCCACCGGCTGCTCGACAACGGGCCGCGCTGGCACGTGCTGCTGCTCGACTCGGCGGAGCGCGTGCTGTCGCTGCGTCCGGACTGGGCCGCGATCGAGGGCGTCGACGTCGGCGTGGTCGGGCCGCACCCGGCCGGCGGCGAGGCGGCCTTCGAGGTGCGCGGCTTCGCCCCCGGGATGGGCCTCACCGAGGACCCGGTCACCGGCAGCCTCAACGCCTCGATCGGGCAGTGGCTGATCGGCACCGGCCGGGCGCCGGAGCGGTACGTGGCCGCGCAGGGGACGGCGCTCGGCCGGGCCGGCCGGGTGCACGTCGAGCGGGACGCGGACGGCACGGTGTGGGTCGGCGGCGCGACCGTGACCTGCATCGAGGGCACCGTCCGGGACTGAGCACAGGACGTGGCACCCGCCACGCCCCGCCGCGCGGGCCTGGGGCATCGCTGCTTGGCTGGACGGCATGCGGACCACGACCCGGACCCTGACCGTCGCCGCGTGCGCGCTGGCGCTCGCGGCGTGCCGGTCGGCGGGACCGGGCACGCCGGACCCGAGCACGACGGCGGCGGACCCGGCCCCGAGCGCCTCCGACCCGTCCCCGTCCGCGACGCCGGCCGCGCCCGCCGCGACCGACGTCCCGCCCGAGGTCGTGCTCCCCGAGACGTCCTGGCAGGGCCTCGGCCCCGAGGGGCCGCGCGAGGAGTCCGCGGGCGTCGTCGACTGGCGGCTGCCCGAGTCGTGCGACGCCGGCTCGCCGACGGAGGCCGTCGCGATGCGCACCGTCGCGCAGGGCGCGGGCGAGACGGAGACACCGATCGGGCTGCAGCAGGTCGTCCTGCTGCCCGACGCCGACGCCGCGGTGGCCGAGGTCGACCGCCTGACCGCCGCGCTGACCGCCTGCACCCGGTACGGCTCCGACAGCGCGACGACCTACGTCGTCGAGCAGCGCGACGTCGGGGCCCAGGGCCTCGGGTTCGCGACGGACTACTACGGCGCGTCCGCGGAGGGGTCCCTGGACGACGCCATCGGCAGCTACCTCGTCCTCACGCGGCGCGGGCCGGCGGTCACGCTCGTCGGGTTCGAGGGCGGCGAGAGCAGCGTCGGCGCGGCCCGGGACACGGTGACCGCGACGGCCCAGGAGGCGTGGGGGCTGCTGTGCGCCTACGACTCGGCCGGCTGCTGACGGGGCCATCATGGGCGGCATGACCGCCGCCGCCCGCACGAGCGCGGGCCTCCTGCTGCACCGCGCCGGACCCGACGGGACCGAGGTGCTGATCGGCCGCATGGGCGGGCCGTTCTGGGCGCGGAAGCCGCACGCCTGGACCGTGCCGAAGGGCGAGCCGCTCGACGGCGAGGACCCGCACGCCACCGCGCTGCGGGAGTTCGCCGAGGAGGTGGGGGTGCCCGCGCCGGACGGCCCCGACGTCGACCTCGGCGAGGTGCGGCAGCGTGCCGGCAAGGTCGTCCGGGTGTGGGCGCGCGCCGCCACGCTCGACCTCGGCGCGCCCCGCGGGCCGGTCAGCGAGGTGACGGTCGAGTGGCCGCCGCGCAGCGGGCGCTCCCGGACGTTCCCCGAGCTGAAGGACCTGCGCTGGGTCCCGGTGGAGGAGGCGCGCGGGCTCGTTGTCACGGCGCAGGCCGAGCTCCTGGACCGGCTCCTCGCGCACCTCGCGGGCGGCTGAGCCCGGCCACGGCCGGCGCACAGGGGCGTGTCAGTGGTCGGTCGTACCGTTCGGGTCATGAGCAGGCGGCCCATCGACCACGAGCGACTCCGGGAGATCAGCGCGCGGTTCTCGGCGACGCCGCCGCCGCGCACGGCGGCGGAGCAGGACGCCTACGACCGGCTCGAGGACGAGCTGATCGAGGCGATGGGCCTGACCCGCGCCGAGTTCGTGCACATGTCGGCGACGTACGCGCGGCTCCGCCCGGCGAGCTGACGGGTCCGCCCGGCGACCGGCCGGGACGACCCGGCCAGCCGACGGGTCAGCCCGCCGCGGCGACCCGCCGGACCCCCGCCTCCACCGCGGCGTCGTCGCCCGCGCCCGCGTCCAGCGCCCGGTGGATGCCGAGCCCCTCGACCAGCGCGTCCAGCGCCCGCGCGGTCGTCGGGTCGAACCACCGCTCCAGCGACGCCCGGCTGCGCGCCATCCACGCGGTGGTGAGGTCCCGGTAGGCCGGGTCCCGGGCCGCGAGCGTGTAGAGCTCGTGGCTGAGCACCAGGTCCCGCGGGTCGGTCATCACCTCGCCCCGGACGTACCCGACGAGCGCGTCCACCGCCGCCGCGCGGTCCGGGACGGACGCCATCAGGGCGTCGAACCGCTCGCCGAACCCGCGGGCGAACCGGTCGAACGCCGCCCGCAGCAGGTCGTCGATCCCGGCGAAGTGGTACGTCATCGACCCGAGCGGCACGTCCGCCGCAGCAGCGACCCGGCGGTGCGAGGTCCCGGCCACACCCTCGGTCGCGAGGACGTCCAGGCACGCGTCGACGATCCGGTCGCGCCGGCCCGGGTCGTGGCGCCGGGTCATCGGTCGATGTTCTCCCGGACCACCCGCGCGGGGTTGCCGACGGCGACCACGTTGGCCGGGATGTCGCGCGTGACCACCGAGCCGGCGCCGATGACGGAGTTCTCGCCGATCGTGACGCCGGGGCACACGACGACGCCGCCGCCCAGCCACACGTTGTCGCCGATGACGATCGGCTTCGCGCCCTCGACCTTGTCCTTTCGCCTCTGCGGCTCGACGGGGTGCGTCGGCGTGAGCAGCTGGACGTTCGGGCCGATCATGCAGTCGTCGCCGATGTGGATCGTGGCGACGTCGAGCGCGGTGAGGTTGAAGTTGACGAACGTCCGCGCCCCCACGTGGATGTGCTTGCCGTAGTCGACGTGCAGCGGCGGGCGGATGCCGGAGCCCTCCCCCAGCGTGCCGAGCAGGTCGGCGAGGATCGCCCGCGCCGCCTCGTCGTCGAGCAGCGCCACGCGGCCGTACGCCTCGGCCAGTCGCGCGGACCGGCGGGTCAGGTCCTCGATCTCCTGGTCGGCGATGTAGTCGTCGCCCGCGAGCATGCGCTCGAGGTTGGTGCGCGGGTCGCCCGCGAAGTAGTCGGTCGTCATGCGGACGATCGTACGCACACATGCGTACGGTCGTACACAACGGCCGGTCGGCCACCCCGACCGGGCCGGCGGCTGCTCACCAGACGGGCGGCCGCCGGTCCGGCCACCGCAGCCGCTCCTCGAGCTGCGCCGCGAGCGCCAGCAGCACGTGCTCGCCGCCGGGCCGCCCGACCAGCTGCACGCCCATGGGCAGCCCGGCGGGCGCGGCCTCGTCGGGCTCGGTCCAGTGCGTCGGCACGGTGATCGCGGGCAGCCCGCACACGTTGAGCATCGACGTGTACGGCGTGTACTCGCACTGCTGGGCGAAGTTCCGCTCCGGGTCGGCGGCGTCGTACCAGCCGATCGGGCGCGGCGTGAGCGCCATCGCCGGGAGCAGCACCGCGTCGTACTGCTCGACGCGGGCGACCATCGTCCGCTCGAAGGCCGCGAGCGCCCCGACCGCCTCGACGAGCTGCCGCGCGGGGACGGCCCGGCCGCGCTCGACCAGCCACTGCGTCAGCGGCTCCAGCAGCGCCAGCCGCTCGGGGTCGTCGATCGGCACGGCGGCGGCCCCGGCCATCCACAGCGTCCGGAAGGCCGGCGCGTACGCGGGGTCCGGCTCCCAGGTCCCGGCGTCGACCACGGCGTGCCCGAGCGCACCGAGCGCCGCGGCGCCGGCGTCGAGCGCGGTGCGCGCCTCCGGGCCGAGGACGACGTCGTAGGCCTCTTCCCAGGCGCTGAACGTGCTCACCCCGACCCGGAACGCGGACCGCCCGTCCGGCGTCCGGCCCCGCTGGGCGGCGTCGAGGTACGACCCACGCGGACCCGCCGCGGTCCGCAGGGTGCGCGGGTGGTCCACCGACCCGTCCGCGCGCCGCGGCAGCATCCCCTCCAGGAGCAGGGCCGCGTCTGGGGTGGTGCGGGCGATCGGCCCGTGCACGACCAGGCCGCCCAGCGACTCCACCCCGCCGCCCGCCGGCAGCAGCCCCCGGGTGGTCTTGAGCCCGACGAGGCCGCACGCGGCCGCGGGGATCCGCACGGACCCGCCGCCGTCCGACCCGGGCGCGACGGGGAGCAGCCCCGCGGCGACGGCCACCGCGGCCCCGCCGCTCGACCCGCCCGACCCCCGGGACGGGTCCCAGGGGTTCCGCGCCGGCGGGCCGACCAGCGTCTCCGTGTACGACGGGAAGCCGAGCTCGGGCGCCGCGGTCTTGCCGAGCGACACGATCCCCGCGGCGTCGAGCACCCGGGTGACGTCGCTGCTGACCTCCGGCACGTACCGGTACGGGCCCGCGAACGCCCGCGAGCCGAAGCCCGTCGGCACGCCGGCCCGGTCGGTCAGGTCCTTGTCGGCGGTCGGCAGGCCCCACAGCGGGGCGTCGGGGCCGGGCCGGGTGTCGCGGCGCAGGGCGGCCGCGCGCCCGCGGGCCAGGTCGGGCGTGACCGTCGCGAACGCGCCGAGCGCCGGGTCGCGGTCCGCGATGCGGGCGAGGTAGTGCTCGGCGAGGTCGACGGGTGTCACCTCACCGGAGCGGAGCAGGTCGGCGAGGGCGACGGCGGTCATCTCGTGCAGCTCGGTCACCACGCCACCCTAGGCACGCGCGGCTCCCGCGCGACGCCGTCCGGCCGGCCCGCGAGGCTCGGTTGGTCCAGGCGGTCTGGTCCGGCGGCACCACGCGGACGTACGCTGGCCACCATGACCGAGGTGGTGAACGTGCAGGACGCCAAGGCGCACCTCTCCCAGCTGATCGCGCGGGCCGAGGCCGGTGAGGACGTGGTGATCGGTCGCGCCCACAAGCCTGCGGTCAGGCTGGTCCGGATCGACACGGCGACCCCGCGCCGCACGTTCGGGACCATGCCGAGCCTGTCCGTCCCCTCCGACTTCGACGCCCCCCTGCCGGACGACGACCTGGCGGAGTGGGACGGGTGAGCACCTACCTGCTCGACACCCACGTCTTCCTCTGGCTCCTGAGCGACCCCTCCCGCGTCCCGGACGACGTGCGGTCGACGCTGGAGGACCCGCGACACGACCTGCTGGTCTCCGCGGCCTCGGGCATGGAGATCGCCACCAAGACCAGGCTCGGCAAGCTCGACGGGCAGCCGGTGCTGACGGCGTGGCGTCGGGCGGTCGCGAGCATCGGCGCCCGGGAGGTCCCCGTGACCGGGGAGCACGGCGTGCTGGCGGGCTCCCTGCACTGGGAGCACCGGGACCCGTTCGACCGCCTCCTGGTCGCCCAGGCCGTGCTCGAGCCCGCGACGCTGGTGACGCGGGACTCCGCCGTCGTGGGGTACGAGCGCGTCGCAGTGCTCCGCGCGTAGCTCCTCCGCCGCCGGGCGCTCACGACCTCCCGTACTGCGCGTCCGTGACCGGCTCGGCCCAGGTGGTCTCCGACCCGTCCCGGGCGTCCGTCGTCTCCCACATGGCCAGGTGCTCCATGAACACGTCGGGCCCGGCGCCGTGCCAGTGCTCCTCGCCCGGCGGGCACCACACCGTCTGGCCGGGGAGCGCCTCGACGACGCGGCCGTCGCGGGTGCCGACCGCCGCGCGGACCGCGGCGCACCGTCCCAGCAGACACCCGCCGCCGCCCCCGCGGGAGGGCACGCCGTGACGGGTACTGCCAGGACCTGCCTCGCCCGCGGGGCCGGACGTACCGTCGACGCATGGACAACCGCGACGAGGTGCGTGACTTCCTGGCGTCCCGCCGGGCGCGGATCACGCCCGCCCAGGCCGGGCTGACCGCCTACGGGTCGAACCGCCGCGTGGCCGGGCTGCGCCGCGAGGAGGTCGCGATGCTGGCCGGGGTGTCCTCCGACTACTACGTCCGCCTGGAGCGCGGGAACCTGTCCGGCGTCTCCGAGTCGGTGCTCGAGGCGATCGCCCGGGCGCTGCAGCTCGACGAGGCCGAGCGCCTGCACCTGCACGACCTGGCCCGCGCCGCGGGACCCCGCACCGCCCGCACCCGCCGCCGACCCACCCCGCCCGTCCCGGCCAGCGTCCAGGTGATGCTCGACGCGATGACCGGCGCCCCCGCCGTGGTCCGGAACGAGCGGCTCGACGTCCTCGCCGGCAACGCGCTCGGCCGGGCGCTGTACGCGCCCCTGCTGACCGGGCCGTCCTTCGTCGAGGGCCGGCCGGCGAACCACGCCCGGTTCGCGTTCCTCGACCCGGCCGCCCGCGACTACTGGGTCGACTGGGAGAAGGCGGCGCGGGACACGGTCGGCATCCTGCGGGGCGTCGCGGGGCGCAACCCGCTCGACCGGGCGACGCACGACCTGGTCGGCGAGCTGTCGACGCGCAGCGAGGAGTTCCGCGAGCGCTGGGCCCGGCACGACGTGCACCTGCACCGGGGCGGGCTCAAGCACATCCAGCACCCCGTCGTGGGCCGGCTCGACCTCATGTACGACACGCTGCCGATCGCCCAGGCCCCCGGCCTGACGATGCTCGTCTACACCGCCGCGCCCGGCACCCCGTCCGCGGACGCGCTGCGGCTGCTGGCGAGCTGGGCCGCGAGCGCCGACGCGCCCGCGGCGCCGACGACCCCCACGACCGCCGTCGGCTGACGCGGCCGCACCCCCGCCCCCGGCGGCCGCGCCGGGGTCCCGCCGACCGGAAGGCACCGCCATGCACACCCGCACGCTCGGACAGGGTCTCGAGGTCTCGGCCGTCGGCCTCGGCGCCATGGGCATGTCCCAGTCCTACGGCCCCAACCCGGGCAGCCGGGAGGACATGATCGCCGTGCTGCGCGGCGCGGTGGACCTCGGCGTCACGTTCGTCGACACCGCCGAGGTGTACGGCCCGTACGTCAACGAGGAGCTGGTCGGCGAGGCGCTCGCACCGCTGCGGGACCGGGTCGTGGTCGCCACCAAGTTCGGCTGGGACATCGTGGACGGCCGGATGGTCGGGCTGGACTCGCGGCCGGAGCAGATCCGCGCCGTCGCCGAGGCGTCGCTGCGCCGGCTCCGCGTCGAGACGATCGACCTCTTCTACCAGCACCGGGTCGACCCGGACGTCCCGGTCGAGGACGTCGCGGGGACCGTCGGCGAGCTCGTCGCCGAGGGCAAGGTCCGGCACCTCGGGCTGTCCGAGGCCGGTGCGGGCACGATCCGGCGCGCGCACGCCGTGCACCCGGTGACCGCCGTGCAGTCCGAGTACTCGCTGTGGACCCGCGACCCCGAGCCCGAGGTGCTGCCGACGTGCGCGGAGCTGGGCATCGGGTTCGTCCCGTTCAGCCCGCTCGGCAAGGGGTTCCTGACCGGCACGGTGGACTCCTCGACCACGTTCGCGGAGGGGGACATCCGGCACCGGGTGCCCCGCTTCACCGCCGAGAACCGGGACGCCAACGCGGCCCTCGTGGCGCGGGTCCGGGAGCTGGCCGCGGCGCGCGGCGCGACGCCGGGCCAGGTCGCGCTCGCCTGGCTGCTCGCGCAGCAGCCGTGGATCGTGCCGATCCCCGGCACCCGGCGGCTGTCGCGGGTCCAGGAGAACGCCGACGCGACCACGGTGGCGCTGTCGGCGGACGACCGAGCCGAGCTGGACGCGCTCGCGGCGACGGCGGGCGTCGCGGGCGACCGGTACGACGACACGGGGATGTCGATGGTCGGCCGCTGACCCGGCCGCCGCACCCCGTCAGTCCGTCGGCTCGCCGACGTCGTCCGGCAGGAAGGCGATCGCCGTCGTGAGCACGCCCCACACCAGCGCCGGGCGGGTGTGCGCGAACCGCACGCCCGCGGCGCGGCGGCGCTCCCCGCGGCGGAACACCGCCCGCTCGATCAGGACGACCGAGCCGACGGACGCCACGAGCGCCGTCGCGCCGCCGGCGACGAGCGTGGCCCGGCCGCGCGGCTTCATCGAGGTCCACGTCACCCGCCAGTCGACCTGGTCCTGGCCCTGCTCCTGCGCGGCGGCCCGGTTCCGCTCGCGAGACTCCTCGCGGGCACGCCTGAGGTCGGGCGCGGACGACGCGAGCACGACGCCCGCCAGCGCCGTCTTGGCCCAGCCGCGTGCAGCCCGAGACCGGATGAGGTCCGGCGTGGCGTAGTAGGCGGTCGTGGCCAGTCCGCCCACCGCGGCGTACAGCACGCGGGAGACGGGCGGGGTGCTCGGCATGGGGTCCTCCTGGTCGAGGGTCGACGGTCGTCGGGCGTCCCGCCACGCTAACCAGCGTCCGCGCCGCCCACATCCCTCCTGCGGCGGAGACGACCCCGTCCAGCGGTCCGTCCCGAACGGGCGAATCCCCAGGTCAGCGCTTTCCCCGGCTGGCGGGTCCACACGCGCCGGGTCAGGATCGGCGCGGGCCGCACCCGGCCCGTCCCCCCAGGCCACGAGGAGACACCTTGTCCGACGGCGCCCGTCCCGTCCGCCTCGCACCGGGCGCGAGCGCTCCGCCGGACCCGCTCGGCGGCGGACCGCTGCCCGGCACGGTGCCCGACGCCCTGCGCGCCGCGGCGGCGTGGCCGGACGCCCTGCGCCCCGGCGCCGGCTCGACCGCGGCCCTGTGGGAGCACCTCGCCACGCTGGCCGCGCACGACCTCGGGGTGGCGCGCGCCGTCGAGCCGCACCTCGACGCCCGCGCGATCCTCGACCAGTCCGGCACGCCGGACCCGCTCGCGGGCGCGGCCACGTGGGGCGTGTACGCCGCCGAGGGCCCCGGCCCGGCGCTCACCGCCACCCCGGCCGGCGACGACGGCTGGGTCCTCGACGGCACGAAGCCGTGGTGCTCGCTCGCCGGGCAGCTCGACGCGGCGCTCGTCACCGCGCGCGTCACGGGTGACGAGGACCGCCGCGTCCTGGTCGCCGTCGACCTGCGCGCCCCCGAGGTGCAGCCGGTCGACGCCCCGTGGTCCGCCCGCGGGCTGGCCGAGATCCCGAGCACGCCGGTCCGGTTCGACGGCGCGCGCGCGACCCTGGTCGCCGAGGGCTCCTGGTACCTCGACCGCCCGGGGTTCTGGTGGGGCGCGCTCGGCGTCGCGGCCTGCTGGTACGGCGGTGCCGTCGGGATCGCCCGCCGGGTGCACGCCCAGGCCGCGGCCCGCCCCGACGACCGGCTGCTCGCGATGCACCTCGGCGCGCTCGACGAGCGGCTCTCCGCGGCGCGGGCCGCCCTCGCCGACGCCGCCGCGCGGGTCGACGCCTCGGGCGCCGCGACCCGCGCCGGGCTCGACCCGGAGCCCGAGGAGGACCGCGAGGCCGGCCGGTTGCTCGCCAAGCGGGTGCGCGCGACGGTCGCCCGCACGTGCGAGGACGCCCTGCGCATCGCCGGGCACGCCCTCGGCCCGGGACCGCTGACGCAGGAGCCCGAGCACGCCAAACGGGTCGCGGACCTGGAGGTGTACGTGCGGCAGCAGCACGCGGAGCGCGACGACGCGTCTCTGGGCGCCCTGCTCGCGGCGGGGCCGGCGCCGTGGTGATCTTCGACGGCCGCGCCGCCGGCACCCCCTCCGGCGTCTGGCAGGCCTCCGCGCGGCTCGCGGCGCTGCCGGGCCTCGCGCTGCCCGCCGGACGGACCGTCGTGGTCGCGGCGCACCCGGACGACGAAACCCTGGGCGCCGGCGGGCTGCTGCACCGCCTGGCCGCGACGGGCCGTCCCGCGGGCGTCGTCGTGGTCACCGACGGCGCCGGGTCGCACGCGGGGTCGGCCACCCTCGGGCCCGACGACCTGGTCGCCATGCGCGCCCGTGAGGTGGCGGCGGGCGTGGCGGTGCTGTCGCCGGGCTCGGCCGTGACCACCCTCGGCTTCCCGGACGGCGGCACGCGGGAGCACCGGGACGCGGTGGCCGCGGCCCTGCGCGCGGCGGTCGGCGACGAGCCGCTCGCGGTCCTGGTCGCCCCCTGGCGCGGCGACGGGCACCGGGACCACCGCGTCGTCGGCGAGGTGTGCGCGGAGCTCGCCGCCGAGCGCGGCGCCCAGCTCCTGGAGTACCCGGTGTGGCTCTGGCACTGGGCGACCCCCGAGCACGCGGACGTCCCGTGGGACCACCTGCGCGCCCTGCCGCTCGACGACCGGGACCTCACCGCCAAGCGCCGCGCTCTCGCGCAGCACGTCACGCAGACGCAGCCGTGGTCGCCGGCGCCCGAGGACGCCGCGCCGCTGCACCCGGAGTTCCTCAAGAACTTCGACCGGGACGTCGAGCCGTTCGTCGTCCCGGAGGAGGTGCCGCCGGGCCTCGCACCGGAGTACTTCGAGGCCAAGTACGCGCGGCGCGACGACCCGTGGCGGCTGGCCACCCGCTGGTACGAGGAGCGCAAGCGCGCGCTCACGCTCGCCGCGCTGCCCGCCGCGCGGTACGGCTCGGTGCTCGAGGTCGGCTGCTCCGTCGGCACGCTCACGGCGGCGCTGGCCCGGCGGGCCGACCGCGTGCTCGCCACCGACGTCGTCGCCGCGGCGGTCGAGCAGGCGCGGCAGCGGGTCGCCGACCAGCCGCACGTGCAGGTCCGGCAGCACGACGCCCGCACCGGCGTGCCGGCGGGCCCGTACGACCTGGTGGTGCTGTCCGAGGTCGCGTACTACCTGACCCGCCCCGAGCTGCTGGAGCTGGTCGAGCGCCTCCGCGCGGAGCTCGCGCCCGGGGGGGCGGTGCTGGCCTGCCACTGGCGGCACCCGGTGCCCGAGCACGCCCAGACGGGCGACGACGTGCAGGCGACGCTCGACCGCGCCCTGGACCTGACGCGGGTCGCCACCTACCGCGACGCCGACGTGGCGCTGGACGTGTGGAGCGCGGACCCGTCGTCCGTGGCGCAGCGCGAGGGCCTGGTGCCGTGACCGCCCGCCGGCCGATCGAGCGGGTCCTGGTCGTCGTGCCCGTGCACGACGAGGAGGAGCTGCTCGCCGGCTGCCTGACGTCGGTGGGCGTCGCGGCGGCCGCCGCGGGCGTGCCGGTGGACGTCCTCGTGGCGCTCGACGACTGCCGGGACGGCTCGGCCGCGGTCGCGCGCGCGGCCGGCGTGCGGACCGTCGCGGTGCGCGCCGGCGCGGTCGGTGCGGCCCGGGCCGCGGGGATCACCGCCGGCCTCGCCCGCCACGCCGACGACCCGCGCGCCCTGTGGCTCGCCTGCACCGACGCGGACACCGTGGTCCCGGCGCACTGGCTGCGCGGGCACCGGGCGCTCGCCGACGGCGGAGCCGACGTCGTGGTCGGGACCGTGCGCCCGGACCCCCGCGACCTGACGCCGCGGCAGCTCGCCGCCTGGCGCGCGACCCGGGTGCCCGGGCGGCCCAACGGGCACGTGCACGGCGCCAACCTGGGCGTCCGCGCCGACGCCTACCTGCGCGCGGGCGGGTTCGCAGGGCTGGTCGAGCACGAGGACGTCGACCTCGTGGCGCGGCTGCGCGCGGACCCCGCCGTCGTCGTCCGCGCGTCCGACGAGGTCGACGTCGTCACCTCCGGCCGCCTGGTCGGCCGCACGCCCGGCGGCTACGCCGGCTACCTCCGCGAGGCCTTCCCGGCGTGACCGCGCCGTGCCGTCACCCCTCGCTCGGCGCGCCCGGCACCGGCTGCCCGTCGATCACGAGCTGACCCGCGCGCGCCTTCGCCTCGGCGGGGTCGACCCGCCACAGCTCCGCGAGCCGCTCCGCGTCGGCGTAGCCGAACCCCGCGTCGAAGAACGCCGTGTACGGGTCCGGTGCGGAGCCGTCGCCCGGGCCGGCCTCGCCCGGCGCGACCGGCACGGTGCCGCCGTCGAGCAGGAGCTGCCCGGCGCGCGCCTTCGCCGTCGTCGCGTCGGTCTGCCAGAGGTCCTCGAGCGCCGCGACGTCGTCCGTCGTGTAGCCGGCGTCCCAGAACGTCTCGTACTGGTCCCGGGTGTAGCCGGCGGGCATGGCCGACCAGTCGACGCCGACGGCGCGGGCGGCCCCCTCGACCGCGACGGCGAAGCCGGAGTACGGGTTCGCCGCGGCCGCGGCACCGGCTCCGACGACCGCGAGGGTCGACGTGACGACGCCGGCGGCGGCGATCCGGCCGACCCGGGACGCGGGCAGCGCCCGGACCACGGCACGGGGCCGGTCCTCGGCGGCGGAGGCGGCGACGCATGCGGCGATCCGGTCGGCGGCGGCGGAGGTCGCGGCGGGCGCGGGCTCGCGGGAGCGGAGGGCCGCGGTGACGCGGGCGGCGAGGTCGTCGTCCGGCGCGGCGGCGCGCTCGGCGGACGGCCCGGCGGCGGGCCCGGTGGTGGGCCCGGTGGGACGGTGCTCGGTCATGACGGCTCCGAGGTGGTGGGGTCGGTGCGCCGCAGGGCGACCAGGGCGCGGGAGGCGTGGGAGCGGACGGTGGCGGCGGAGGTGCCCAGGACGGTCGCGATCTCCGCGTCCGGCAGCCCCTCGTAGTAGCGCAGCACCAGGACGGTGCGCTGCCGGGGCGGCAGGTCGGCGAGGCGGCGCCACATGGCGTCCTCCTCGGCGAGCCCGTGCGCGTGGTCGCCGGCGCGCTCCGCGTGCGCGGCGAGCACCTCGTCCGCGGCCGGGCGGATGGTGCGGACGTGCCAGCGCCGCCGCCAGGACAGGTGCTCGTTGGTCACCATGCGGCGCAGGTACAGGTCGGGCCGGTCGACGAGCGCGATCCGGTGCCAGCGCACGTGCGCGCGCAGCAGCACCTCCTGCACCAGGTCGGCGGCGGTGTGCTGGTCGCCGACCAGGACGGTCGCGTACCGGAGCAGCCCGGGCAGGTGGGCGCGGACCAGCTCGTCGAGCGACGCGGCAGGGCCGTCCCCGTCGACCGCACGGGTCGGCAACGGCACGACCCGCGGCGTCGGGACGCTCTCGGGACCGGTCACCGGGAGGAACGCCGTCACGAGGCGCCCCCGGCGAGCGCGGCGAGCGCCCCGGCGGGGTCGCCCGCGGCGTCGGCGCCCGGCGCCGGCAGCGGCCGGTCGTCGAGGCACCGGAGCAGCAGCCGCTCGACGAGCGCCGCGCGCCCGAGCACCTCCGCCGCGTCGAGCGACCCCGGCAGGATCCGCACCTCGACCGTGTCCCGGAGCGGACGCGCCGCGACCAGCTGCGTGAGGTTCACGTCGGCGTACTTGGTGAGGCCGGCCCCCCGGGCAGCGGCGGCCAGGTCCGGCCACGGCAGGCCGGCGTCGCGGTCGACGAGCGCCACGAGATCGGCCGGCAGCGGCGCCAGGCGGCGACAGGCGGGGTTGGTCCCGAGCGCGGCCCACAGCGGCTCCCGCCAGCGCCCGAACAGCCGGACCAGGTTGGCGAACGCGGCCGTCCGCCGGAACGGCGCGCCGTCGACGTGCAGGTGCACCGCGGCCTCGGCGGGCACGGTGAACCCGAGCGCGCGGGCCGGGGCGAGCAGGGCGTCGAGGGCCGCGCCGTGGTCCCGCGCGAGCGGCGGGGTGACGACCTCGCACGGGCGCTCCCGGCCGCCCGGCAGCGGCATCGCCACGGCCACCGTCGCCCCGGTCGGGTCGTTCACGCGCGCGGAGGCGCCGAGCAGCTCGACCCGGGTGCCGAACAGCGCGGCGACCGGCTCCAGCACGTCCGGCAGGGCCGCGTCGGGGTCGACGTGCCGCTCGACCAGCCGCAGCAGCCGGGCGTCGTCGCACAGCACCCGGTACCAGCCCCGGTGCCCGGGCGGCGTGCGCGGCGCCGCCGCCACGTCGGACTCGATCGTGATGTCGTCGACCAGCCGGGCGACGGGTGCGCCGTCGCGTCCCACGACCTCGAACGCCGGGGACAGGTGCCGGAACACCCCGACGCCCGGCACCGCCGACGGCTCGCTGTCCGTGTGGAACGACCGGCGCACCGACCCCCCGCAGCGGTCAGCGAGGTCGTCCGCGAGCACCCGCCGGTCGGAGCCGGTGGGCGCGAGCAGCTCGATCTCGAACCCGGTGCGCAGGGTCAGCGTGGCGATGGTCGTCTCCTGGGCCGTCCGCGGTGCCGGGGTCACGTCAGGCGCCCGCCGGGGCCCCGGACGGCGCGACGGGCACAGTCTGCCCGTCGAGGAGCAGCTGGCCGGCCCGCGCCTTGGTCTCCACGACGTCGGTGCTCCAGAGCTCGGCCAGCTCCGCCAGGTCCTCGCCGGTGTACCCGGCGGCGAACACGGCGTCGATCGCCGCGACCGTCTCGGCCGACGGCTCCTCGTACTGGTGGGTGCCGGGGGCGAACGGCAGCGCCGCCCCGTCGAGGACGGCCCGGCCGGCGCGTGCCTTGGCCTCCATCTCGTCCACGGACCACAGCTCCTGCAGCGCGGCCAGGTCCTCGAGCGTGTAGCCCGAGGTCCAGAACGCCCGGTACTGCTCCTCGGTGTAGTCCGCGGGCATCTCGCTGAAGTCGCTGCCCTCGGTCGTCGCCTCGTACTCCGCGACCAGGTCGGGGCGCGGCTCGACGGTGAAGGCGTTGGTGGCGGCGGCCAGGCCGGCGCCGGCGAGGCACAGGCCGGACGCGGCGACGCCGATGGTCACGAGGCGGATCGTCCGCGGTCGGGTGGGGCGGGTGCTGCTGGTCACGAGGACCTCCAGGTGGGTGGGACGTGCGTGCCCCCTGAAGACGCGCCCCGGGCCCCGGATGTGGAGTCGCGGGCGGGGTGAGTTCAGGCGCCGCGGTCCAGCGCGGCCAGCCAGCGCCGCAGCAGCTCCTCCAGCGCCTCGGCGTCGGCCTCCGGCCCGAGCAGGTCCAGCAGCCGGCGCTCGTTCGCCATGTGGTCGGTGAACGCCGCGTCGATCACCTCGCGGCCCCGGGGCGTCAGCGCGACGACCCGCCCGCGGCCGTCCTCCGCGCTCGGCCGCCGGGTGACCAGTCCCGCGGCCACCAGCCGGTCGACCCGCTTGGTCATCGCCCCGGTCGTCACCATCGTGTGCGCCGCGAGGTCGCCCGGCGCCCGCTCGAACGGCTCCCCCGCCCGGCGCAGCGCCGCGAGCACGTCGAACTCGCCCTCGCCGAGCCCGTGGGCGCGGTAGACCTCGCTGATCTCCGCGGCCAGCGCCAGGGCGAGGCGGTGCAGCCGGCCGATGACGCCCTGCGGCCGCACGTCGACGTCGGGCCGCGCGCGGGCCCACTCCTGCTGGATGCGGTCGACGTGGTCCGGAGTCATGCCGGGATCATATCTTCCGCGGAAGGTATAGTCCCTTCCGTGGAAGACACCCGCCGGTGGCTGCCGGTCGCCGCGATCGCCCCGGTCCTGTGGGGCAGCACCTACTACGTCACCCGCCACGCCCTGCCCGCGGACAGCCCGCTGTGGGGCGGGGTGCTGCGCGCGCTCCCGGCGGGCCTCGTGCTGCTGGCGCTGGCGCGGCGGCTGCCGCGCGGGTCGTGGTGGTGGCGGTCGGCCGTGCTGGGCACGCTCACCACCGGCGCGTTCTTCGCCCTCGTGTACGTCGCGGCGCAGGCGCTGCCCAGCAGCATCGCGTCCACGGTGATGGCGGTCGGGCCCGTCGCGATGATGCTCGCCGCATGGGTGCTGCTCGGGCAGCGGCCCCGCGTGCGCGCGGTGGTCGGCGGCGTGCTGGGCGTCGCCGGGGTGGCGATCATGCTGCTCGGCGGCGGCGAGGGCGCCGGGCTCGACCCGCGCGGGATCCTGGCGTCGGTGGCCGCGATGCTCATGTCGTCCGTCGGCTACGTCCTGGCGAACCGGTGGCAGGGCGAGGTCGAGGTCCTCCCGCTCACGGCCTGGCAGCTGGTCGCGGGCGCGCTCGTGCTGCTGCCGGTGGCCGTCGCGGTCGAGGGCGCGCCGCCCGCGGTGGACGGCACCGCGCTGCTCGGGTTCGCCTACGTGTCGCTGGTCGCGACGGCGGTGGCGAACGTGGCGTGGTTCGCGGCGCTGCGGCACCTCGGGCCGTCGACCGTCGGGCTGGTCGGGCTGCTCAACCCGGTCACCGGGGTGCTGCTCGGGACGGTGCTCGCGGCCGAGGTGCTGACGTGGCGGCAGGCGGCGGGCATCGCGGTGGTGCTGGGCGCGATGGCGCTGGGGGCCACGCGCGCGGGTCGCCGGCCCGGGCTCGCCGCGGGATCGAACGATCCGGTCGACATCGAACGCTAGGAGCGTCGACCTCGGTCGGAGCCCTCGATCACGCGGCCCGCCCGGGGCCCGGCGGAGCGCCGGGCGCGTCAGCCGACCTCGATCCCCACCGCCCGCGAGCAGCGCTCGACCTCGTCCGCGGTCAGCGTCAGGTCCGCCGCGGCGGCGGAGTCCGTGATCGACGCCGGCCGGCGCGCGCCGGGGATCGCGACGAGCGCGTCGCTCAGCGCGAGCTCCCACGCGAGCACCGCCTGCTGCGGGCTGACCCCGTGGGCGTCGCCGACCTCGCGGAACACCGAGAACCGGTCCCCCACGCTCCGCCCGCCGCCGCCGGTGCCGCCGAGCGGGCTCCAGGGCAGGAACGCGATGCCGTGCTGCTCGCAGTAGCGCAGCTCGTCGTAGCTGCCGGGGTGCCGCGGCGAGAACTCGTTCTGGACGCTGACCAGCCCGCCCTCGCCCAGCACCTGCTGCGCGATCTCGATCTCCTCGACGCTCGCGTTGGAGATGCCGATCTCGCGGATCTTGCCCTCGCGCTTCAGCGTCGCGAGGTTCTCCATGACCTCGCCGTACACGAGCCACCGGTCGGGTCGGTGGTACTGGTAGAGGTCGATCGCCTCGACCTGGAGCTCGCGCAGCGACTTCTCGACCGCGGAGCGCAGGTACTCGAGCGAGCCGTCGCGGCCCCACTGCTCGCCCTCGCTGCGGGTGATGCCGCCCTTCGTGGTGATGAGCAGCCCGTCGGTGTCGCCGCCCCAGGTGCGGACGGCCTCGGCGACGATCCGCTCGTTGTGCCCCATCTGGTCCCAGGACGGCGCGTAGATGTCGGCGGTGTCGATCAGCGTGACGCCGGCGTCGAGCGCGGCGTGCACCGTCGCGATCGCCTCGTCGTGCTCGGGGTAGACCTTGTCGTTGTTCATCGACATCGGCATCGCGCCGAGGCCGATCGCGGAGACGGTGTACGGGCCGATGGTGCGCTGCTGCACGGGTGCTCCTCACGCGGGTGGCGGTTCCCCGCGGCGGGCTGCGGCGGGGCCGGGTCCAGCATCGCGCCGCGGGCGGCAGCGGGCCATCGGGCGGCCGCGGCTGTCAGATTCCTGCCGCGGTGCCAGGATCCTGACACCCGCGCCGCCTCACCCCACGCGGAACCGCGCCACCAGGTCGTCCATCAGCCCGTCGAGCCGCGCGTCCACCGTCCGGCGTGCCGGGTCCGCGTCGTGCCAGTCGACGATCTCCCGCGCCCCCTGCTCGAACGGGATCGTCGCCGCGAAGTCCGGGACGAGCCGGCGGAGCTTGGTGGTGTCGAAGACCATCGAGTGCGCCTTGTCGCCGAGCAGCCCCGCACCCCACTCCGGGTCGGCCGCCGCGATCGCGTCCGACGGCACGTGCACGATCCGCGGCTCGACGCCGAGGGCGGCCGCGAGCGCCCGCACGACCTGGTCCCAGGTCAGGACGTCGTCCGAGGTGATGTGGAACGCCTCGCCCACCGTGCGCGGGTGGCCGAGCAGCGGGACGAGGCCGCGGGCGAAGTCCTCGTGGTGCGTGAGCGTCCACAGCGAGGTGCCGTCGCCGTGCACGACGACCTCGCGACCCCGGCGCATCCGCTCCATCGCCGTCCAGCCGCCGTCGAGCGGGACGAGCGTGCGGTCGTAGGTGTGCGACGGGCGGATGACCGTGGCCGGGAAGCCGCGGTCCCGGTACGCCCGCACGAGCAGGTCCTCGCAGGCGATCTTGTCCCGGGAGTACTGCCAGAACGGGTTGCGCAGGGGCGTCGACTCGGTGACCGGCAGCCGCTCGGGCGGGGTCTGGTAGGCCGACGCCGACGAGATGAACACGTACTGCCCGGTGCGACCGGCGAACAGGTCGACGTCCGTCTGCACGTGCTCCGGGGTGAACGCCACCCAGTCGACGACGGCGTCGAACTCCCGGTCCCCGAGCGCCGCGCGGACGGACGCCGGGTCGCGGACGTCGGCCTGGACGAGCTCCGCGCCCCCCGGGACAGGCCGGGTGGCGCTCGACCCGCGGTTCAGGACCGTGACGTCGAGCCCCCGCTCGACCGCGAGCCGGGTGACGGCCGAGCTGATGACGCCGGTGCCGCCGATGACGAGGAGCTTCAGTGCTGCCATGCCGCGCACGCTAGCCCGGGGCGCGGCGAGCCGCGCGTCGCCCATGACCGTGCGGGCTGGTTCGACTTCGCAGCACCTACGATGTCGGGATGACCACCGACGCCGCCCCGTCCCTGGACCCCGTCGAGCTCGGCGCGTACTTCGCCCTGATCGAGGTGAGCAGCCTGCTGCGGCACACCGTCGAGCAGCAGCTGCAGGAGGTCGGCGGCCTCAGCTACGTGCAGTTCCAGCTGCTCGCGACGCTCGGCGACGCCCCGGACGGCAGCCGGCGGATGACCGACCTCGCCGACGGCGTCGTCTACAGCCGCAGCGGGCTGACCTACCAGGCGGGGCTGCTCGAGAAGGCGGGGTACGTCACCCGCGCCCCCTCCCCCGACGACGAGCGCGGGGTCACCGTGACGCTCACGGACGCGGGGCGCGACGTGCTCGCCCGGGTGTTCCCCGGGCACATCGGCGTGGTGCGCGACCTCCTCGTCGACCCGCTGGACCGGGCGGACGTCGAGTCGCTCGCGCGCGTCCTCGGCACCGTCCGGGACCACCTCCGGGCGAACCCGCCACGGTCGGCGGCGCCGCGGCGGAAGGCGCGCGGCCGGGCCTAGCCGACCTCGGCCGCCCCGCCGGCACCCGCGTCGACCCGGCGCTCGCCCGCCGGGTGCGCGGCGAGCAGGTGCGCCGGCCGGACGGGCCGCCGCTCCAGGCCGCCGCCGCAGTTGGGGCACGCCCCACCCGCGAACCCGGCGGCGCAGTCGGCGCACCACGTGCACTCGAAGCTGCAGATCAGCGCGTCGGTCGCGTCCGGCGGCAGGGCCCGGTCGCAGCTCTCGCAGGTGGGGCGGATCTCCAGCACGTCAGGCCTCCGGGGTCGTCGGTCCGGCCGCGGGCCGGCCGCGCGGCCACCCTGGCGGGCGCAGGCGCCGGGACGGAAGACCCGCGCGGCACGGTGGCGGGGATCCGGCGGTCGACGCCTGGATGTGCCCGGGACCGCCGGCACCCGGCTCCGCGATGGTTTCCACATGGTCGGGATCGGCGGTAGCCTGCCGACGGCGCCTTACCTAGTGATCGGTAGGTAGCAGGACGCCCCGGCCTGACGACGACGTGGGAGTGCTCGATGAGGATCACCAGCTGGACCAGCACCACCGAGACCGAGCGCTGGCGCGACCTCGGCGCCGTGGAGCCCGGCGCGGTCGACCGGATCCCGGACGTGTTCGTCCGGCTCGACGACGAGCGGCAGGAGATCGAGGGCTTCGGCGCGACGTTCAACGAGCTGGGCTGGACCTCGCTGGCGCACCTCACGGCGGACCAGCGCGCCGAGATCTTCCGCGAGCTGTACGCCCCGGGGGTCGGGGGGAGCTTCACGATCGGCCGGATGCCGATCGCCGCGAACGACTTCGCCCGCGACTACTACTCCTACGCGGACGTGCCGGGCGACTTCGACCTCGAGCACTTCAGCATCGCGAACGACCACGAGACCCTCGTGCCCTACATCCGGTCCGCCCTGGAGCACCAGGGCGCGCTGCGCCTGTGGGCTTCGCCGTGGGTCCCGCCCCAGTGGATGAAGACGAACGGCCACTACGCGTCCGCGCAGCCGTGGATCAACGGCGTCGAGAACGGCCTGCGGGCGGACCAGGTCCAGGCCGAGGGCTCCGACTCGTTCATCCAGGACGAGCGCCACCTCGCGACGTACGCGGCGTACTTCGGCAAGTTCGTCGACGCGTACCGCGAGCTCGGCATCGAGGTCGGCATGGTCATGCCGCAGAACGAGTTCAACTCGGCCCAGCCGTACCCGAGCTGCACCTGGACCCCGGCCGGCCTCGCGGCCTTCCTGCGACACCTCGGCCCGCAGATGCGCGAGCGCGGCGTCGAGGTCTTCCTCGGCACCGTCGAGCGGCCGGACGAGGCGCTGGTCGACGCGGTGCTCGCCGACCCGGCCGCCGCCGAGGCCGTGTCGGGCATCGGCGTGCAGTGGCACGGCAAGTCGATCGTCCCGTTCCTGCGGAAGGACCACCCGGAGCTGCGGGTCTACCAGACCGAGCAGGAGTGCGGCGACGGCAGGAACGACTGGCGGTACGCCCGGTACGCGTGGCGTCTGATGCGCGACTTCCTCAACGACGGCGCCAGCGCGTACCAGTACTGGAACCTGTCGCTCGAGCGCGGGGGCGTCAGCCGCTGGGGCTGGTCGCAGAACTCGCTGGTCGTGGTCGACCCCGAGGCCGGCACGTTCGAGTACACCCACGAGTACCACGTGCTCAAGCACGTCAGCCACTTCGTGCGACCGGGCGCCCGGCTGGTGCCGACGCTCAGCTACGCCGGGTACGAGAACCAGCTGGCGTTCCGGAACCCGGACGGCTCGCTCGTCGTCGTCATGCAGAACGACACCTCGGAGAAGATGCCGGTGTCGATCCTGGTCGGCGACCAGGTCGTCACGCCGGTGCTGCCGGCCGACTCGCTGAGCACGTTCGTCATCGAGGTCTGACGCCGCCCGGTGCCCGGCGCGCCGCCCGCGCTCCCGGCGCGCCGCCCGCGCGCCGAGACCCACTGATCCGCACGAGACCCACCGTCCCGCGCGTCGGTCTCGACCGGATCAGTGGGTCTCGGCGACGGCGGCAGCCCGCGACGACGCGAGCGCGTCGAGCGCGCGGTCGACGTCGGCGCGGTCGTTCCACACGTGGAACGCCAGCCGCACCCGGCCGGCGCGCCCGGCGACGCGGCACCCGGCGCGCGCCAGCGCCGCACGCCGCCCGCCGTCGGGGTCGGGCAGCGTGACGATCGCGCTCCGCGTCGGGCCGGGCAGCCCGAGCCCGGTCCGCAGCGCGTCCGCCAGCCCGAGCGCGTGCCGCTCGACCGCCCCGGCGTCGGCCGCCGCGAACAGCCCGACCGACTCGGCCGCGCCCAGCCAGGCCTGCCACGCCGGCGACACGTCGAACCGCCGCGCGTCGGCCGCCAGCCACATCTCCGGCCCGTAGCAGGACGCCCACGGGTCGTCGCCCGCGTACCACCCGGCGTGCACCGGCCGCAGCAGGTCCTGGGCATCGGCGCGGACGGTCAGGAAGCCGGTGCCGCGCGGCGCGCACAGCCACTTGTACGCGGCCGTGACCGTCACGTCGTACCGGCCCGCGTCGACCCGCAGCCACCCGGCCGCCTGGGTCAGGTCGCAGAGCGTCCGGGCCCCGGCGGCCGCGGCGGCGGTCGCCACGGCCTCGCCGTCGAGGACGTGCCCGGTCGCCGACTGCGCGAGCGAGAACGCCACCCAGTCGGTCCCGGGGCGGATCGCCGACGCCAGGTCGTCCGCCGGGACGTGCCACACCCGGAGGCGGTCGCCCTGCGCCAGGAACGGGAACACCACCGAGGAGAAGTCGCCCTCCACGCACAGCACCTCCGCGCCGTCGGGCAGCGAGGCGGCGACCGTCCCGGCCATCGCGGACACCTGCGCGCCGATCGCCACCCGCGACGCGTCCACCCCGACGAGCGAGGCGAACCCGGCCCGGGACCGTCGCACGGCGTCCTCGTAGCGGGCCACGTCCAGGCCGCCGCCGCCCCAGCGGTCGAGGTCGTCGCGGAGCACCGCCAGCATCCGCGTCGGGGCCACGCCCGCGGTGGCGGCGTCGAGGTGCCCGGGGCCCGGGCGGAACTGGTCGCGGAGCGCGTCGAAGGTCAGCACCTCTTCAGCCTCGGGTCGCGCCGGCATACGATCAACGGGCACTTCTGGTCCGACGCATGCGCGCTGCTTATGCTCGCGACCATGAGCCCCCGACCGCTCGACGCCGCGGCCCTCCGGCTGGTGCGCGCCGTCCACGAGACCGGCAGCGTCACCGCCGCCGCGCGCGAGCTCGGCCTGACCCAGCCCGCGGCGAGCCAGCAGCTGCGCGGCATCGAACGCGCCGTCGGCACGGCGGTCGTCGTCCGCGCCGGGCGCGGGGTCCGGTTGACCGAGGCGGGCCTCGTGCTGGCGCGCAACGCCGTGGCGGTGCAGTCGGCGCTCGACGCGACCCTGGAGGAGGTGGCCGCCGTGGCGAGCCTCCGGGCGGGCCGCGTGCGGATCGCGGCGTTCCCGTCCGCCGCGGCGACGCTGCTGCCGGCGGCGCTGGCCGCGCTGCGGGTGCGGCACCCGGGGCTCGTGCCGACGTTCGCCGAGGCCGAGCCGCCGGAGGCGCTCGCCGAGGTCGACGCCGGGCGGGTCGACCTCGCCATCGTGTTCCGCGACGCCGCGCCGGGCGACCCCGACGGCGACGGGCCGCGGCGGCTGCGGGTGCCGCTGCTCGAGGACGAGGTGGTCGTCGTCCTGCCGGGCGCCGACGGCCGGGCGGACGGGCCCGTCGACCTCGGCGGGCTCGCGGACCGGCCGTGGATCGCGGGCTGCCCGCAGTGCCGTGAGCAGCTCGTCGGGACCTGCGCCCGGGCGGGGTTCGCACCGCGGGTCGACTTCGCGACCGACGACTACGTCGCCGCGCTCGGCCTGGTGCGCGCCGGGCTGGGCGTCGCCGCGCTGCCGGGTCTGGCGCTCGCGGCGGTGCCGCACCCCGGGGTGACCGCGCACCCGACGCGGCCCGGCGCGACGCGGCTGGTCGAGGCGGTGACCGGGCCGAGCACCGCCCGCGTGCCGGCCGTGTCGGCCGCGCTCGACGCGCTGCGCGCCGCGGCGGAGCGGCTGTCGGCCGCGCACGTCCGGTCGGTCCCGCGCGCGGGGCGGGCAGCGCGCGACGCGGCTGCGGGCAGGTAGCCGCCCGCCCGCAGCCGCGGCGAGCCGGTCAGTCGAGGACGGCGGTCGCCTCGACCTCGACGCGCACGTGCGGCTCGAACAGGATCTGCACGCCGATCAGCGACGCCGGCGGGAGCGACTCGGCGATCCCCAGCTCGGCGCGCACGCGGTCCACCCCGGCCAGGAACTCCGGGAGCTGGTGCGACCCCTCCCACTCGGTGACGTAGAAGGTCAGGCGGACGACGTCGGCGAACGTAGCCCCGGCGCCGGCGAGCCCGCGGCCGACGTTGCGGAGCGCCTCGGCCACCTGGTCGGCGAGGTCGCCGGGCGCCTCGGGCGAGCCGGCGCCGATCTGGCCGGCCACGTGCACCTGGCGCGTGCCGCGACTGACGGCGACGTGGCGGTAGGGCACCTCGGTGCCGAGTCCGACGGGGTCGAGCAGCTGGACGGCCATGGGGTTCCTCCGGGGTCGAACGGGTGGTTGCTCGTGGATACCTGGTGCGCGCAGGGCACTTCAACGAGACTAGGTGTCGTGCAGGCAACCACCCCGGCCCCGACGACCCCGCTGCGCGTCGGCATGACGCACCGCGAGCTCCTCGACCAGGTGCTCGACACCTGGTCGCTCCTGGTTCTCGAGGAGCTCTGCGAGCGCCCCTCGCGGTTCAACGAGCTGCGGCGCGCCATCCCGGCGGTCACCGCCAAGTCGCTCACCGCCACGCTGCGCCGGCTGGAGCGCAACGGGATCGTCGAGCGGGTGGTGACGGGCACGCGGCCGGTCGCGGTCGAGTACCGCATCACGCCGCTCGGGAAGACGCTGCGCGAGCCGGTCGACGCACTGCTCGCGAGGACGACGGCCAACATGGCCGCGGTCGAGGCGGCGCGGGACGCGTTCGACCGGCTCGACGACGTCTGACTCCGGCGCGCGGGAGCACCGCGCCCCGTCCATGCTGTCCGGCATGACAACAGGTCAGGTCGTGGCCGTCGTGTGGGGTTCCTTCGCCGTCGTGTTCGGCGTCTTCTTCGTCCTGCAGCGCGAGCGCATCTCCCGGGCGGCCCGCGAGGTGCGGGCACGGCGCGGCGGGCGCGTCGGTCCCCGTACCCAGTCCCCCGGTCTCATGGCCGCGGGCGGGGCGTTCCTCGTCGTCGCGGGTGCGGGTGTGCTGGTCGCGGGGCTGACGGGCACGCTCGCCTGAGCAGCACGCCCGTGCGAGCGTCGCCGCTTGTAGGTCCTCCCTAGCCACTGCGGTGCTCATCCGCGCAGCCAGCGAGAACCTCGTCGTTCCATGAAGCGTTGCGGCGGGCGTTCCACGCTTCCGCTGCGGTTTGTGTCCGAACTACGGCCCCGGTCGGTGGCGTCGAGGCGCCAGCCAGCGGAGCCCGCCTTGAGACGATCACGCCAAGTACAACCGGTCGGCGACGCAGCCCCTTGCGACCGGACCACCGCCCTGCGGTCACGGGTCGGGACGACTTCGCACCGCGTGGGAGATACGCGGGCACGTCCGGGCGCACCCCATCCTGTACAAAGACGGGTCCGGCCTTGACGCCGGGCGCGGCGCCTCGTCGGTCGCGGCTGGCAAATCAGCGTGCCACCCGCCATCCTGAACGCGTGGAAGATCGTGCCCGGGTGGATCGAGCTTTCGTAGACCGCCATCTCGCGGTCATCGCATCCGCCGCGGTAGTGCTCTTCGCTGGACTAAGGGTGTTTTTTGTTTCCGGATTCGATGCACCCGCAGCACTGACGATCCTCTCGGTTGCCGACCGCACAACAATCCTTTTCTCGACGGTCCTGTATGTTTTCGGATCGCTCGGCCCGCTGCTACTCGTCTCCTCGAGGACTCGCCGGTGGATGCTCGCCGGGAACACGAGCGGCGCGGACGTGTGGACGCAACTTCGAACCGCGACCGTGTGGGGGATCGTATCCGTCGCGCTGTTTTCGGTAATCACGCTCGGTGCGGTCATCGGATTGTGCGCAGGACTGGTGTTGGCGTCCACGATCAAAAATATCGGTGGCGCCGAGGCGCACGAATTCCTGGAAGTAGAAGGCGAGGCCCTCGACCGCCCCCCAGATGGATGCAAGAGGTCCCCTGGCTCTGGGCGACGTTCACTGGATTTCTGCTCCTGCTCGCCGTGTCTTCGCCATGGCAAGGACTTGAACGTATCTCATCTCAAGGGCACGAGCCCCTAGTCGGCCGCGTTATGGGCGAGCAGACCGGTTTTGTCCTCGTCTTGGACCAGAAACGCGATCTGCATTGGCTAGAAGCCGAGAGCATCACCGAGCGTTCGGTGTGCTCGCGCCCGCTCGGGCAATGGATTGAGTGGTCCGTCTCGGCCTATGCCGCCTCGCGCAAGGCGGGAGCCGACTGCGAAACCTCCGGGTGACCGCGCCCGACGGATGAGAGTTATGGCTGCACCGCAGCGGCTCGCGGAGCTGGAACGGGAGAACCGCGATCTGCAGCGGGCCGACGGAACGGTGGCTGCGGCCCGTGTGGGAGGTCAGCGCGGGGGCGCAGCGTCCCTCTGTCGACCAGGGTGATCCGCGGGAGGGCACCGGGGTCGTCCATGTCTTCCAGGCCGAGGCCCCGGAGGATGTGCGCGACCGAGAGGTGGGCCGCCATCTCGACGTCCACCCGAACCGTCGACAGCGCTGGGGTGGTGAGCGTTCGAGCGGGGTGTCACCCATCCCGATGATGCCGAGGTCGTCCGGAACGCGACGTCCGACGTCGGCCGCTGCGCTCAGGAGCGCGGTCGCCACCTCGTCGTCGTAGCAGGCGATCCCGACGTGCGTCTCGGGGAGAGACCTCAGGCACGCGCTCGCCTCGCCTCGGTCGATGCCGAGCCGGAGCGTCTCGAGTCGGGGCAGCCCGCAGGCGCCGGCGACGTCGTCGAGGCCCCGTCGTCGGGCGGACCCGAACACGTCCTGGCGAGCGTCGTCGAGCAGGGCGTACGCCAGTCGCCGGTACCCGCGGTCCGCGAGGGTCTCCGCCTGGAATCGCCCGAGCTCGTGATCGGGTTCCAGCCACCCCCCGGCTGTGCTCGGGTCGAGCGACAGGACTCCTCGCGCGGCCAGCTGGTCGTGCTCGCGCGCGCTCAAGGCGACGAAGGACACCACCGCGCGAGGCCGCACGGTGTCGAGCACACGTTCCAGCTCACGAGGATCGGCTGACGTCACGCGGAGCATCAGGGTCAGGCCGCGAACGGCGAGCTCGTGAGTCGCCAGCTCGTAGAGCCGGTGCAGGTCGTGGAGCAGCCGAGCCTGCGGGACCAATGCGATGACGATGTCACTCGACCCGTTCGCGAGCGTGCGTCCCGCGATCGACGGCGCGTACCCGAGTTCCTCGGCGACACGCGAGACCCGGTCGCGGGTGCGGGCTGCGAACCGCGAGCCCTTGCCATTGAGGATCTGACTGACCGTCGCTCGCGACACGCCAGCCGCCCTAGCGACGTCGTCGCTGGTCGCGACCATCGGGGGTCCTCCTGTGGTCGGCGGAGGCCACGCCGCTCGCGCCATCAGACGGCGGCGCTGTCGCTCCTGCGTCGGCCCGTTCCGGTGGCTCATCATGGCCGGTGCAACCCCGCGTGAAGCGCAGGCTCGCCCAGAGGGCCTGGTACGACGAAGCGGGACCGGCCGCGGCGTGTCCCGCGACCAGCCCCGCTCCAGGTGCGGCCTCTCCGGTCTGCTACGCGTCGAGCGATGCCCCGTTGGTCCGGGCGACGTCGCCGAGCCAGGCCAGGCTTGGCTTCGGGGTCCGGATGAAGGTCTGGCGATCAACGGCGATCAGACCGAACGTCGGCTCCCAGTGGCCCCACTCGTAGTTGTCGAGCAGCGCCCAGTGCAGGTACCCCCGCACGTCCACGCCGTCCTCCATCGCAGCGGCCAGACCGGAGAGCGCCTCGGTCGTGAAGGCGATGCGGCGGGCGTCGTCGGCGGTGGCGATGCCGTTCTCGGTGACCAGGACCGGCACCTGCGCGACCTCTCGGGCGTGCCGCACCGCGAGCTCGAGCGCGTCAGGACGATAGGCGGCACCCGTCATGGTGTTGTCGGGGTGCGGCGGGTGCGCGACGACCCCGTTCTCGTCGACGGCCTGCGAGGAGTACGACTGCACGCCGACGAAGTCGTCGTCACGCGACGCCTCCAAGTAGAGGTCCTCCCAGAGGTAGCGCACCTCGGTGAGCTTGTCCTCGTTGCCCGGCGTGGCGGTGAACGCCTGGCAGGCGATGGCCCACCCGACCTTGGCGCCGGTGCGGTCTCGCAGCTCGCCGCTGACCGCGCGGTGCATCTCGACGAGCCGGTACCCGATCTCCAGGTCCGGGTCCGGAAGCTTGGCGACGCGCCCGGTGTCGGGCTGGTCCTCCATGGTCGGGCTCTGCCAGTCACCCAGCTCGCCGGACTGCGCCATCTGGTACGCCTTGAGCATCATCGCGAGCATGTTCGGCTCGTTGATCGTGACGATCCACTCAACGCCGCTAAGGATCGGGATAACGGCCCGGACGTAAGCGGTCCAGCGGTCCATCGCGGTCTCGCCGGTCCACCCGCCCTCGTCGGTGAACCACGCCGGAACGGTGAAGTGGTTCAGGGTGATCACGGGGGTCAGGCCGAGTTCGAGGGCGGTGTCGATCATGCGCCGGTAGTGCGCCAGCTGGGCGTTGGAGAAGAGCCCCGGCCGCGGCTCGATGCGCGCCCACTCGACCCCGAAGCGGTAGGTGTCGAGACCGGCGTCCGCGAGGAGCTGCATGTCCTCGCGGAAGCGGTGGTAGCTGTCCAGAGCGTCCCCGCTGGCCTCCATGCCGGGCATCGTGCTCTCGTTCCGCCACCAGTCGCTGGCGACGTTGTTGCCTTCGATCTGGTGCGGGGCGGAGGACGCGCCCCACAGGAAGGTCGAGGGGAACTGGGTCACGGTCTCTCCTTGTTCGAGGTTCGGGTCGAGAAGGCGGCGATCAGGGCGGTGGGGGCCTCGGCGGCAGCGGGCGGACCGGCCCACGACGCCGCGCCCGCAGTGCTCTCACCGCTCGGGGTCGCGTCTGTCGATAGACACGAGATAGAGCACGTCCATCAGTCGGGCGTGGGCGAGGAGCTGCTCCGCCCTGCGAGCCCCGTCCGCCGAGACGTCAGCGAGTTGATCCCGCGCCGTCTCGGCCGTGGCCACCCATGCCAGGACGTGCGTCCGGGCGTCGCGGAGCTGGACGGTCCAGGGATCGTCGACCACGGCGTGGTAGTTCTTCCGTCGCTCAGGTCCGGCGACGGCGTGCACGTAGCCGATGGACATCAGGTTCCGCACAGCGGCCGACACGCCGCCGGCGCTGGCTCGCAGCGCTTCCTTCAGCTCGTCCGAGGACACGGCGGAGCGCCCGCAGAACAGCAGGTACCCCAGGACTCGACCCACCTGACGAGGGCGGCCGTGCTGTGCCCAGAGACTCCCGATCTGGTCCACGAGCCGGATCACCGTCGGATCGGTTCCGCCCGGGGGTCCGATCGGATGGTTCCGTTGGCCAGGTGGCATCGCGTCCCCTCGTCCTTCGAGCCAGTACGACCTCTCCTGCGGAGCGCGGGGCCCAGCACTGTCGGTGGCTCGGGGACGCCGCGGTCGACTGCATGCTGCAGTCGACCGCGGTCATCACGCCGTGGCTGACGCGTGCCGGGGAGGTCAGCCGTTGGCCGAGCCGGCGCTGATCACCGTCTCCGCGTTCATCGGACCGGCGTCGACCGAGACGGCGATCTGCCCGATCCCGGTCGCGCGCACGATGACGAGCGCACGTCCGTCGAAGGTCCGGCACGTCGCGTCGGTGAACGGGTGCTCGGGGTCCGGCCTGCCGCTCACCACCCCGACGAGCTCTCCAGGCCCCGAGATGGACGCGGTGACGGCGCGGTCACCGTTCGTCACCGTCCGCCCGTCCTCGTCGACCAGCTTCAGCTCGACGAAGGCGACCCCGTCGACCTTGAGCGACGTCGTCTCGGGCGCGAGGGCGATGGCCCGGGCCTCCCCAGACGTCAGCAACGTCGTACGTGACTGCTCGGCACCCTCGACCAAAGCGACGGCGATGAGCTCTCCGGGCTCATACGCCAGGTCGAACTCCGCGATGCATGCCTTGCTGGCGCCGACCGGTGCGCGGCCGAGCTTGCGCCCGTTGAGGATCAGCTCGACCTCCTCGGCGTCGCTGTACACGTCGACGCGGATAGGAGTTCCGGCGTTCACGTCCCAGCTCCAGCTCGCGATCGCGTCCGGCCAGGCCCAACCGCTGGAGCTGGGCGTGCGGCCGTACGTCGCCGGACGGTGGACGGCGACGTACGGCTCGTGGCGGAGCCCGAAGACCGTCTCGCGGTAGAAGGAGATCGCGCGTCGCCACCCCGTCATGTCCAGGTCTCCCACCCAGGCGCTGATCCAGGGATACGGCGCTTCGAACTGCTGGTCCTCCTCGCCGAGGTAGCGCGGGCGGCCGACGCCGACCTCTCCCAGGTAGTCCCACCCCGCCCACGTGAAGTCACCGAGCACGTGCGGGTTGGCCTCGACCAGCGGCCACAGCACATCGATGTGACCGGGGAACGTCTCGGTGCCAACCACGAGCCGGTGCGGGAAGAGCTCGCGGTCGACGGCGTATCGCGCCTCGCCGTAGTTGACCCCGGCGACGTCCAGCGCGGCGAAAGCCTCCTCGGTCTTGGCCGTGACCAGCTCGGACGCGCTGATCTGGTTCATCATGTCGCCGGCGCTGCCCATGGCGTCGTTCACGCCGCCCGACTCCCCGGCGGACGTCGCCTGCGACATCATGCCCATGACGTCGGTGAGCGCCGCGACGAACCCGTTGACACCGTTCGTCACGAGACGGGTGCTGTCATGCCGCCGCACCTCGTCCGCCAGCCGGCGGCTCCACACCGCCCCGCCGGGGTTGCCCGTCTCGGGGATCTCGTTCCCGATGGAGTAGAAGATCACGCTCGGGTGGTTGCGGTCCTTGAGCACCATGGACTCGATGTCTCGCGCCCACCACTCCGGGAAGTCGAGGGAGTAGTCGAACGAAGACTTGCCGACGGTCCACACGTCGAAGGACTCGTCCATGACAAGCATCCCGAGCCGGTCGCAGGCGTCGAGGGCGGCGATGCTGAGCGGGGTGTGCGCGGCTCGGATGGCGTTGAACCCGGCGTCCTTGAGCAGCCGTACACGGCGCTCTTCGGCCTCGGGCACCGACGCACCGCCCAGCGCGCCGTTGTCGTGGTGAACGCACGCTCCCCGGAGCTTGACCGTGTGACCGTTGATGCGCAGACCGTGCTGCGGGTCGAGCCGGATCGTCCTGATGCCCAGCGGCACCGTGACCGAGTCCAGGGCCACCCCGTCGTCGACGAGCTGGACCTCGACGGAGTACAGATACGGGTCGTCGACCGACCACAAACGCGGCGCGGGGAGGTACAGCCGCTGCCTGGCGACGGCCTCCTCGCCAGACGGCACCGTCACAGGGCTCTCCTGGCTCGTGACGACCACACCGTCTGCGTCCCGGACCTCTGTGCGGACGCGCACCGTGCCACGATGCCGGCGCTCGTTGACCACGGCGGCCGCCACCTCGAGCACAGCCCGCTCCTCGTCGACGTCGGGATGCGTGACGTGGACGCCGTACGGCACCAGGTGCAGCGGGTCGGTGTCGTGCAGCAGCACGTCCCGCAGCAGACCGACGCCGGTGTACCAGCGCGAGTCCTCGTGCCCCCGCACCTCGACACGGACGGTGTTGTCCTGACCGAACCGCAGGTGGTCGTGCAGCGGGATGTGGAAGATCGAGTAGCCGTACGGTCGGTGACCCGCGAACTCGTCGTTCACGTAGACCACGGCGTCGCGGTACGCGCCCTGGAACTCGAGCCAGACCGCCCGGTCCCGCATCTCCTTGTGCACGGGGAACGACTTGATGTACTCGAACGTGGCGGTCGGCGGGAAGTACGCGGTCTTGCCGGAGTGACCTTCCCCCCGCTCCTGGGTGATCAGCGCGTCGTGCGGGACGGTCACCCGCGTCTCGGACGACGGCGCCTGCCCGATCTGCTCGAAGATGCTCGTCTTGGGACGGACGGTCCAGCCCGAGTTGAAGGACGTCGTGGTCATCGCAGAGTGCTCCAAGGAATCGTGCGCGCCGTGGCCGGCGCGCGGGTAACAGGTCGCGTCAGCCGTCGACCGCGGCGGCCGAGGTGCGGCCGGCCCGGACCGGCAGGATGAGGAGGGCGCCGACGACGGCCAGCGCCGCGGCCACGAGGTACACCCAGGCGTAGTCACCCGCGGCGAGCAGCACGACGAGCGAGGCGAAGAAGGGGCCGACGCCCTGCGCCAGCTGGTTGGCGAGGTTGAAGATGCCGATGAATCGCCCGTTCTGGCCCTCCTCCTTGGGCAGCGTGTTCAGGCCGATGGCCTGGTCGATCGCCCCGAAGATGCCGACGCCGAACACCGTCACGACCGAGCCGATGAAGTACTGCGGGATGGACTGCAGCGTCGCGGTGATGACGAGACCGACCGCCATCAGCAGCCCGGCTCCGACGATGAACGGCTTCCGCGTGCCGAGCCGGTCGGACAGCGCGCCGCTGCCCATGGCGCCGGCGACGGCCGCGACGATGCCGAGCATGCCGGAGGTGGAGACCAGAGCGGCGACGGTCGAGGTGTCCAGGTCCAGGCGGTCGCGCAGGAGGTACACGTTGTAGATCGACATGACGGAGAGCGCCAGGAAGATCAGGCACCGGCTGATCCACACCCACGCGAAGTCCGGGTGCCGACGGGGGTTGAACCAGTACCCCTGCAGCAGCGCCTTCCAGTTGAGGCGGCTCGTCGCCCGCTCCGCGGGGGTGTCCTTCATGACGACGACGAAGACCAGGCCGAGGACGAACGCGAACACGGCGGGGACCACGAACATCGGCACGGCGTTGGCACTGAACGCGCCCGCGATCGCGACGCCGAGGATCGGGGCGATCTGCGTGACCGAACCGGTGAAGCCCGCGACCCGACCCTGCTGCTCGTCCGGGACCCGGTCACCCAGGTGCGTGACGAACATGCCGCCGGTGGTCGTGTAGCCGATGAACGCCACGACCCATCCCGCCACGAGCACCGGGATGCTCCCTGCCAGACCCACGACGGCCGCTCCGACGAGGCCGAGCAGGAGCCCGGCCAGCATCCAGGTGCGCCGCTTGCCGAGGCGCAGGGTGGTCCGGTCGCTCAGCACACCGACGACGGGACCGGAGACCAGGGCCAGCAGAGAGGGCAGACCGACTGCCAGGGCCACAGCGGTGTTCTTCCCGGCCGGGTCGAGCTGTTCGACCCTGACCGCGAGCGAGAACGCGGTGGGAGCGATCCATGCCACGTAGAGCGCGAAGTACGACAGCACCAGGACCGCGAGGTAACCGGGCTTCAGCGGGGTCATGGGCGGCCGCGCACGGTCGTGCCCGGCGTTCTCGCTCACGAGCTCAGCAGCGGAAGCCTGCTCGGCCGCGGGCATGCCCGGCGCAACCGAGGGCGCGGGGGCGTCTGAGGTGGACATGAAGCAACTCCGTCGTTGAGGGCTCGGACACCTGCGTCCGTTAGCACGTGATAACGGAGTATGCACACGTGATAACGCGGTGGCAAGTGACCTACGCGCTGCGCGCTCGTGGCACGATCAGCGAGTGACGGCATTGACGAGGCGACCCGCGACAGCCGCAGACGTCGCGGCGAGAGCCGGCGTCTCGCGCGCGACGGTGAGCCACATCCTGAACGGACGGCAGGAGAACTTCTTGCCGGAGACGCGTACCCGCGTCCTGCAGGCAGCGGAAGACCTCGACTACCGCCCCTCTCCGGCCGGCCGCAACCTCGTGCGCGGCCGAGGAGACACGATCGTGCTCCTCGTGCCCCGGTCGACCATCGGCCAGAACCAGCAGAGGGCGATGGAGCGGCTGACGGGGTACGCGACGGCCATCGGTGCCAACGCCGTGCTCCGCTTCGCGGACAGCGACCCGGACAGCACCGCCACCGCCGTGCTGCGCCTCCGCCCGTTGGCCGTCGTCGACCTCGGGGCGCTGACGCCGGCCACGCATGATCGGCTCGAGCGCCAGGGCGTGCCCACCGTGCCCCGCCCGCGCGGCGACGCCGATGACACCGCAGACATCGAGGACGGCATCGCCGAGTTGCAGGTCGCGGAGTCCACCCGTCGAGGTCAACGTCAGGTCGTCTACGCGTCCCTGCTCGACGAGCAGCCCGACCCGTGGAGCCCACGGCGTCTAGCGGCGCTCACGCGGGCGACCGCCCAGCGCGGTCTAGAGCCCCCGGTGGCCGTGGCGGTCCCACCCGAGTCGGATGCCGCCACGCAGACCCTCGCACCGCTTCTGGCAAGCACCCCGCTCGCGGTGTGCGCGTACAACGACGTCGTCGCACTGGCGGTGCTCGCCGCAGCGCGCCGACTCGGCCGAGCGGTCCCCGACGAGCTCTCGATCGTGGGGGTCGACCACACGCCGTACGGCCAACTCGTCGAACCGCGGTTGTCGACGATCAGCATCGACATGAACCAGGTGGTCGACCACGCTGTCGCAGAGCTCGGTGACCTCCGCGGTGCCGGCGCGAGCGCCGTGAACGCAGCGGCGGGACCCATTCTCACCCTGGTACGCGGCGGCACCTCCTAGCTCCGGACAGGCGGCCACCGTCACGGCAACGCCAGTGGTCCAGTGGGTTACCGGCCGAGCTCGCCCTCGACCTCGCGGACCGTGCCGCAGCCTTCCTGGCAAGTGGCACCCGCGTCGAGATCGAAGAAATCACGCACCCTGCAAGCGGGAGAGACCACCGGATGACCGCCTCGAGTTCCTCCAGCACGCCGTCGAGGCGTCGACGCACACCTCGTGGTGCGGCAGGTGACACGGGTCGCTTCGAGGTGGAGGATCGGGCGCTCGTTCTGCGGCACTGCGACTTGGAAGAGCCCGAACGAGGGCCCTGATGGGCGCGTCACCCACGATGGCGTGTCGGTCACCACTGGCAAGCTCTCGCTGTGACCGATGTCAGACCGCTCGTGTGGGCTCCTGCTTTGCCAACCGTGGCTGGCAACCCGTGGGAGCGATGCGGCGGCCGGTGAAGCGCGGCGTTCTTGAGCAGGGTTCGCGCCCAAGGAGTGTGGACGCTGCGGGAGCGCGCGCTTGCTCAGGCAACCGTGTCCGGACTGCGGTCAGGATGCCGGGGCGCCGCGACGTGCTTCGCGTTCACGGCGAGGTCGACGTCGTCGTCGCCCAGGAGCTCGCGCTCGAGCTCGGGGTCGCCGACTGGGAACTCGGCCGCACCCTGGCGAGACCGGGCGTGCGGGAAGTGGACCTCACGCGGGCGACTTTCGTCGACTCCGCGATGGTGGCGGTGCTGGTCGCGATCGCCCCTCACCTGCCCCCGGACGCCTTCGGGTGCGCGGGGCCGGAGGCAGCCCGTTAGCGGTTCTGCAGATGACCGGGGTCGCGCCTCTGTTCGACCTGCAGCCCAGCGACGGCTGACCGGTGCGCGAGCCCACCCCTCGGTGGTCAGATCGAGATGGTGAACCACACGGTGTTGCCGGTCCCGCCGGATCGGCGCCCGTGGCCCCACTCGGTCGCGAGCATCGACACCAGACGCAGCCCTTGCCCACCGGGCGTCTCCGGGTTCGGGTGCCGGACCCGCGGCCGGCCGGCGCTGGTGTCCGAGACCTCGACCCTGACGCAGCCGCTGTCGTACCAGAACCGCACCTCGACCTCGCCGCCGGCACCGTGGACGACCGCGTTGGCGGCGAGCTCGCTCGTCAGCAACTCGATGTCGGGCAGGCTGTCCTCAGGGACCCCCGACTCGCGCGCGCGGTCGCTCGCCCAGTGCCGGGCGATCCAGACCGCACCGCGGGCCGGGGGGACGTGCAGCTCCAGGACCGTCCTCGGCGGGCCGGCCCCGGAACGCTCGCACCACCACTGAGGGCGTGCGCCGTCGAGGTCCTGCAGTAGGACGTGCACCTCGTGTGCGTCGCTGCTCAACGGTGACCCCTAGCGTTGGCGCGCCCTGCGATGCCCGATCCGGACCGAGGCGCGACCGCCGGGAGTCGTCGAGGCTGACGACGGTACGCATCCACAGTGGCACGTCCCGTCCGATCTGTCCTGATCTGGAGGTGACCGGTTTCGGGCCGTGCCGTGCCACACTGGCCAGGTCGGAGTCGACCAGGCGCTCACGAGGGCGTTCCCTCGCCGGCCGTGGCGCCGGTAGCGCCCGAGAGCCGGTGAGATCGTGCAGAAGATTCTCGATGCGTTCGCCGATGCCGCACCCGCGCGGACCGGAGTGCCTGCCTGCAGCGTCATCGTCCGCAGCGGTGGCCGGTTCGACCAGGTGGCGAGCAGCGATCCGGCTGCCGCCGCGTGCGATCAGCTCGAGGTGGACGACGGCTCGGGCCCCTGCCTGGAGGCGATCCGCGAGCTGCGCAGCGTGGTCGTGGACGATCTCGACGTCGACGCGCGCTGGCCCCGGTGGAACCGGCTGGCGCGGGGCCACGGCTACCGCTCGTTCGTCGCCCTGCCGGGCTTCGTCGACGAGATCACGACCGTCGCGCTGAACGCCTACAGCGGTCTGCCCGCCGCGTGGACGCGCGACGAGGTCATCCGGATCGACCTGTGCGTCCAGGAACTGGCGACGGCGCTGCGCGAGCAGGGCACACGATGACAACACCCGGCCCTGGTGCAGACGACCGCGGTGACGACCGGGAGATGTGGGTATTGCTCGAGGCGCAGATGGAACGCCACGCCACCGTCAACCAGGCCATCGGCTGCCTCATGGCCCGACGCGGGTGCGACGTCGACGACGCGCTCCTCATCCTGGTGGAGCACTGCCTTCATCGCCACATCACCATCCACGAGGCCGCCACGCAGGCGCTCGCTGGGACGGTGTGACGGTCTGCGCCCTGAACTTCGGCAACGCATCGCGACGCGAAGCGATGGACGCACCAGCATGGAGCGCGGATCCGCGAGCCGTCCGGTCAGCAGTCGAGGTCTGCGACGAAATCCCTCGCGCGCTGTGGCGACCTGCGACGCCTCGTCGCGCAGGGAGTCGACCGCCTCGGGCACGGTGTCGTCGCCGTCGAGGTCGTCGACCGCCGCGTCCAGGTCCGACCATGCCTGGTCCACCGCGTCGGCGCGGTCCTCGGCCACGTCATCGGCGCCTTCGGTGAGCCGGTTCACGGCGTCAGCCACCTGCGCTCGCGCCTGGCGGATCTCGTCGATCGTCGCGTCCGGCCGACCACACTGCGGAAGTTCTCGAGCGCGGAGGTGAACGACCGGGCGCGCAGGGCAAGACCGGGTGGTTCACGATCGAGACGTGAAGCACGCGAGCCGGGGTGCGTTCGACCAGAGCGCCGGTCTCGAGCCAGCGGTCGCGCCCTCGCAGCTGTTCTGCTCACGGCGTGATGGGGCCCGCGACGCCGCGTGATGACACGGGCCCGGGCTGATCCGGAGCCGTACGCATCCGGGGGCGGGTCGATCGGGCGGTCTGAGGCGTAGCCTGGGGAGCAGCCCGGCAGCGATCTCATCTCCCTTGGTGCGCCTCGTCCCGGATCGTTCGTTCGGAGGGCGTCATGCCCGTCCCGTCCGCATTGCCCACCCATCCCGCGACCATGGACCGGCGCCTGGGGCTCACGCCCGCCGCCGGCGCCGGACCCCTCGCTGACGCGATCGCGTTCTCGTGACCACGGTCCCATCTGGAGAGGACCGCCGACCTGCAGGATCGGTGCCTGAGCAGGGCGGGCAGCTGCACGACCTGCTCCGCGCATGGGCACGCGGGATCTGTGCGCTCGAGGCCGCCACGGAGCTGCTGATCCGGGCGGGCCTCGCCGGGCCGACGCACCCGTGGGTGTGCCGGGCGCCAGAGCCCGCCGGCGGCCGGGGCGTCGCGTGGATCGACTTCGCGGCCGTCTCCGCCTACGTGGGTCCGATGTCGCCTCCCGAGCGGCGGGTTCTGCTGTTCGCCGCGTCGCTGTCCGATGTCGACGCGGCCCCGGCCGTGCGGCTGGGCGACTTGACCCGCGTCGGGCCGCGCCGAATGGAGCTGCTGATCGCGGCGCTGCGGCACGCGGGCGGCCAGCGCGACGCCTGGCAGGAACGGGCACGCGCAGGCGGATGAGGACGACCGGGTGCCGGAGGGATCCCGATCCGAGGACGGCCCTTCGATGACGCTCGCCACGTTCCTCCTCGAGCGCATCGCCGAGAGCGAGGCTGCCGCCCGTCGTCAGCTGCCGGGCGGCGGCCACGGCGGACCGCACGGTCAGGCGGCGCGAGCGGACGACGCCGTCTACCGCAGGGATCCCGCGGACCCGGTGCGCCTCCTTGCCGAGTGCCGCGTCCGCCGGGAGCTGATCGTCCTCGCGTACGAGGCGACGGGCCTCGACGAGACCGTGGACATGGAACGAGAGGCCGGTTCGCGGCACGACAGCGGAGTGCTCTATGTCGGGGACCGGATCCTGCGCGCCATTGCGTCGCTGTACGATGGGCACCCCGACTTCGAGCCGGCGTGGCGGGCCTGAGCGGCAGGCCGTGCTCGCCCGGGCGTCGACGCGATAGGTGTGGCCGGCGCGCCAGCTCGTCCGCGGACCCCCTGCGCCCGCGGACGAGCCGAGGGTGTGCGGCGTGGCGCGGCCGCCGCGCGCTGGCTCTCCAGATCGATCGGGCTCGACCGGGATCGCGTCGCCGGCCGGCGGCGCCTACTCGAAGACGATGCGGTCCACGGACCGCTGCACGTCGACCGCGCGGTCGGCCTCCACGGACTGACGCGCGGTCGCTTCGGCCGCTCGCTCGTCGCGCTCCCGGGAGACGGCACGCCCGATTTCGGTCAGCATCAGCGCGATCTCGTGCGCGAGCCCATCCTCGAGCTGCTCGAGGCTGGTGTGGCCGATGAGCAGGCGCCTGTCCGAGACCTGCAGCGTCACCTGCCGGTAGCCGCGTTCGGCGAGCCGACGGACGGTGTCCGGTCCTTCGATCGCGGTCTTCTCGGGCACGGACACCTGGCGGGAGAACACGGCCGGGACCGTGTACTGCGTCGGTGCCTGGCTCGTTCCGAGCAGCGCCGGGAGGGCGCTGGTCAAGATCGAGGCGAGCCGAAGCGGCTGCTCGTCGGTGGCGACTTCGCCGTAGGCGGTCATCGTCGTGCTCCGGTCGGGTGACCGCCGGCGGCACGGCGACGGAGCTGGCCGATGCGCAGAGAGGCGAAGACCAGGACCACGATCCCGACGCCTAGCCCCGCGATCAACAGCGCTAGGGCCAGCGGCGCTGTCCCGGTCATGCCGAGGAAGGAAACCGCGACTGGCCCGGTGTTCTGCAGCATGAACACGACGAGCGCGACCAGGACCAGGACGCCGACGCAGACACCGAACCACGCGGCGCTGGTGCGGGTTCCCGAGGCGCGGGTGGGTGTGTCAGCGCCAGGGGCCCGCACCTCAGGTTCGACGGGCTGACGGCTGCGGGTGGAGTGGGAAGCAGGCTGGACGGGCATGACGCCCTCCGATGCTGGATCCGGGTCGTCACCTCGCTGAGAGGTCCTCGACACCGGGCTAGAGCCAGCCTACGCCCGCGGCAGCCTAGACGCTCATGGCCATCGCGATCCTGCTGGGCCTGCGGTTCAACCGGCGGTCAGCCTGGGCGCTGCTCGCGCTGTCCGCGGTCCAGTTCCCGCTCACCTCGACACCGCAGGCGGCGCTGGAACCCCGAGGCGCTACCGAAGACCAGACGTGGAACACGAAGAAGTCACGTGGAACCTCCACCGCTTGCCGGGTTTGAGGGCTGGTAGGAATTCGACCAGCCCTGAAGCGGGTCTTGGGAACGGCCTAGACACCCGGTACGGGAAGGTGGCCCCACTGGTCTCATGAGTCACAGTGGTCACACGCCGTGACGACCTCATCTTCTCGGTCCGCTGTGCGGCAACTGAGCAGGGTCGCGGCAGCACGCCTGCTACGGCTGCGGGCCTCGGCCATGATCATCACTGCTCGCTCCCACCACCGCGGCCAGCAGTCCCGCGGTCAGCGGTTCCGCAACTCCGCCGATGCGGACCCACACACGTACGCCCAATGCGGCGGCCAGGTCCTGCAGCGTCCCCCAAAGGGCACGGACGTCCTCCAGTGCCACCGGCGGGTCGCCGTACACCTCGCCGGCGAGCTGCTTGAGCGCCCCTTGCGCGTCGGTCTCCAGGGCGAGCTGCCAGAAGACCGTGCCCCCGCCAGCGTCGAGGATTCCCTCAGGCGCGGCGGAGACGTCCACGCCCAGCGCGCTGAGCAGCGTCCGGGCGAGTGGCTCGTCGAGCGCGGGCAGGACACCGACGAGGAAGTCGTCCGGGTGGCCGGCGGCGAGGACGAGCTCCTCAGCCACGGGCGCTCCGGTACGCCTCGAGCTGCGACAGCGTCCGCACGACCTTGTCGTGCAGGTCGTCGGGCAGGAACGGTCGTCCGCTGCTCACGGCCGCCGGGACGCTGCCATGAGCGAGCATGATGACGTCGGCCGGGTTCTCGGGCCAGCCGATGTCCAGCATCGGCTTGCCGTTACGGTCGTCGCGCCGGTCACCGTTGCGGAAGCAGATCCACGTCGAACCGGGCAGCTGCGCACGCAGGACGTCAGCGACGTGGACGGTGATGAGGTCCCACAGCCGCATAACGGCGTCGCTCGCCGGGCGTGGGCCACCGGGCCGGGGCACAAAGTCCGGGTTCGGCGGCGGCGCCCACGGCGGACGACCCGGCGACGGGTCCCCCTGCGCCTCCACAGCCCGCGCGTGGTACCAGACGTTCAGCGCACGCAGGCTCTCGAGCGTCGGGGCCAGGACCGGGCCGCCCGTGGCGGCGACCCGTGCGTGGAGCCTGTCGCGGCGGTCGTCCTCGGCCCCGATCCACTCGGCGAACCTGCGCTCCGCCTCGTCCCGCGTCATCTGCAAGTACATGTTGACGAGTCTCCCAGTCGTCCTGTCAGTCACGGCAGGTGGATGACGAACGGGATGCCGTTGTTGATCAGGTCCTGCAGCAGGAACTCATCAGGCCCGAAGAGGCCGTCGCTGTTCGCGAAGAAATGCCACTCGATCCTGTCGATGTCGGGTGCAGCACCGGTGGACACCATCTGCGCGTCCTTGGACAGCTGGACCCCCGCCCTCCCCGCCTCGTCGACGTAGCCGTGCTTCACCTCGAACCCCGTGCGCAGCTCCGTGTCGATGACGTCGAGATAGCGCTGGTTGCGGGGCCCACCCGGCGTGATGGCGCGGCCCGGACGTCCGGTGATCGGAGACGGCAGGTCGGCCCGAAGAGTCCTCTCCGCGGCGTCCTCGAGCCGGAATCGACCGGCCGCGGGGCGCACTTCCTCGGCGGCGTCAAGGATCTTCCTCAGGTGTTGAGCGGGTATCCCTCGCCGGGCGAACGCCAGAACGTCGGCGTCCACGAGACCACGGCTCTTGATGGACGCAACGGCACCGTCCGAGGCCAGGTCGAGCACCTGGATCTTTGCCCACCTAGGCAGATAGCCGGCATGGGCGACGTGCCGGGTGAGCGCAGCCGCCCGCGTCCCCACGGCTTGCTTGAGGAACTTCACCGACTTCGTCACGACCGACGCGGCGTCCCCGGCGACCGGGACGAGCGAACCGAGGCTCAGACCGGCCGCGACCAGGTCTCCCTTCGCCAGGTTCGCGAGTCCGTCGCGGATGTCGCCGACCCCGGCGATGCCCGCCGTGATGGCGCCGACGACGTACGGCACCGAGTCGCCGTCGCAGAAGCCGAAGACTCCGGACACGTCACCGCACAGCGCACCACGGGAGAAGTCCCCGGCGTACTCCCACCACTCGTAGGTTTCGTCGTACGACCGGGGGTCGAAGCCCGCCGCGGTGTTGTCGATCTCCCAGTCGTCGGCGAAGCCGTCCGCGTCGGTGTCTTCGGACAGCGGCTCGGTCCCGTGGACCATGAGCTCGGCGTGATCGTTCAAGCCGTCACGGTCGAAGTCCGCCTTGAACGGGTAGCTGGTGTTGGCGACCTCGTACCAGTCGTCGAGGCCGTCGCGATCCGAGTCGGCCCGGGTCGGGTCGGCCTTGGCCCGGTAGTACGTGCCAGCACCGAAGGCGCCGGTGCTGCACAGCGAACCCATCTCGTCGCCGTCGGTGAGGCCGTCCCCGTCGGTGTCGTCGCGCGTCGGGTCCGTCCGGTACAGGGCCCCCGTCCCCGTGCGCATGCCCGCCGTCTCGGCGGCGTCGGAGAGGCCATCGCCGTCGGTGTCGGCGACGCCGGTGTCCCCGTCGACGACATCGCCGACGCGGTCGCGGATGTCTTCGAAGATGCCCTCGAGGTCGTCGGCGTCGAGGACGAGGTAGAACTGCCCGCCGGTCGCCTCGGCGATGCCCGAGAGCAGCGCGGTGTCGGTGCTGGGCCCGAGACCGACCGTGTAGACGACCGTTCCCGTCGCCGCCGCCCGGTCGGTGAGCTCCTGCCAGTACGGTCCCTCGCCGTCGGTGAGCAGGACGATCACCCGCTGGTGCTTCGGGTCGCCGTTCTGGTCCAGCTCGCCGAGCGCCGCCTGCACCGCGTACGCGATGTGCGTGCCGCCGACGTCGTCGATCGCGGCGATCGCGTCGCGTGCGGCCGCTCTGTCCTCGGTGAGGGGCTGGGTCACGTAGCCCTGGTCGTCGAAGTCGACGACGGCCGCGCGGTCGCCCCCCAGCAGCGCGTCGACGTACGCCGTCGCGGCGGTCCGGCGCGCGCCCTCGGGGTCGTTCCACACCATCGAACCGGACGAGTCGAGGGTGAGGACGACGTCGATGTGCTCGTGCTTGTCCCGCGGGACCTCGATCTGGTCCTTCCAGATCTGCTCGAACTCGCGGACATCGAGCACGACGTATGTGTTGCGCGGCAGGAACGCCGCGGGGTCGCCGGGCAGGCACACCTCGCCGGCCGAAACGCCTACGCTCTCCCGCGCCGCGGACGCTTCGGACGCCGTGGCGGCGCGGTTGAGCGTAGGCACGCTGTGCCCAGCGCCCACGTCGATCCGTACCTCGCCCGCGTCCAGGTCGGTCGCGTGCGGCGTCCAGGCGAGCGTGCCCGTCTCCTCGTCGAGGCGGAAGGCGGCGATGTACGCGTTCTCGTCGAGCCCCGTCGTATCGAAGGGCAGCGTGAGCGTCCCTCCGGCGCCCTCGGGCAGCTCCAGGTCGACCGGAGGACCGCGGACGCCCGCCTGACCCTCGAGCCGCTCGTCACCTGCCGGGTCGAGCCGCACGCCGAGCACCTGCGCGGCGGTCCCGCTCACGTCGAGGCGTGCGCCTGTGGTGTCGTCCGTGACCGCCCGGTCGAACGTGTCCTCTGCGTCGGACACCTCGTCGCCGTCGGTGTCGACGAGGGTCGGGTCAGAGCCGACGAGGACCTCGTCGTGGTCGCCGAGCCCTTCGCCGTCGGTGTCCGCGAGCAGAGGGTCCGTGCCAGCCGCGAGCTCCTGGCCGTCGTCAAGCCCGTCACCGTCCGTGTCCGAGCGTGCCGGGTGGGTGCCGGCCGCGAGCTCCTCGGCGTTGGTCCGCGTGTCGCCGTCCGTGTCGTCCGCACCGTCGAGGACGCCGTCGCCGTCCGTGTCGGCGACCACCGGGTCGGTCGCCGTGTCGAACTCGGCGGCGTCGCCGAGACCGTCAGCGTCCGTGTCCGAGCCCGTGAGGGATGAACCCAACCGCTCCTCGAGGGCGTCGGGCAGGCCGTCGGCGTCGGTGTCGGCCTGCGGGTCGAGCGGCTCCTCGGGGGTCGGGTCCTCGACGGTGCTCTCGCAACGCAAGAACGTGTTGCTCCCGGTCGCGCCGTCGCAACGGTCCGCATCCGGACCGCCGTCGAGGGTGTCGTCGCCACGCCCGCCCTCGAGGTTGTCGGCTCCGTGCCCGGCGACGAGCTGATCCGGGCCGTCACCACCCACGAGCAGGTCGGCGTCGTTCCCACCGTCGAGCATGTCCGTACCAGCGCCGCCGTCGAGGCGGTCCTCACCGGTCGCACCGGTGAGGACGTCGTCGCCCTCACCCCCGACCAGGGTGTCGTGGTCGTTCTCACCTGCGAGCTGGTCGTTCCCGGCGCCGCCGTCGAGCTGATCGTCCCCGGTGCCGCCGGTGAGGGTGTCATCGCCCGACCCGCCGAGGAGGGTGTCGCCCTCGTTGCCGCCGAGCAACGTGTCGTCGCCGTCCCCACCCTCCAGGCGGTCGTAACCCGTGCCGCCGATCAGGACGTCGTCGCCGCCCAGGCCGATGAGCGTGTCGTCCCCGTTGCGGCCGCACAGGACGTCGGCGCCTGGCGTCCCGGTCAGTACATCCGGGCCGTCGGTGCCTGTGATGGTGCATGAGGGAGTGGCCGTGGTGGACGGCGCTGCCGAAACCGGACCGACTGCGATGGTGGTGGCCACGACGGTGCCTGCCACGATGCTCGCGAGCGTGCGCGCCGCGGCAGAGCGGATAGATGAACGCTGCACGAGCACTCCCTCGTCCGGGTCGGTGACGACCAAAACGTAGGGTCCAGACCAAGGCGGCCACTGGCGATCGGACCTTCGTCACTCAGACGGCGCAACCGCCCAGGGCACGCTCACAGAGCCGCAGGCGCACCGCCGGCCTTCCCGCGTCCAGTCGGGTCCAGCCAGCTCTCCGGCGCGGCGTCTCGCCCCCAAAGGGTCGAGGGCGTGATGTGCCGCTCACCACGCCACGCTCCTCGTGAAGTGGAGGGTGACTGCTGGCGTTCGGGTCACGGTCGCCGGGATTTGGAACGGGACCATCGAGGACGCGCACGCCAGCGCGTCCGTCAAGTTCGTGGAACCTGCGTCCCAGACGGTCACGATGTGACCGAGGCCCGCCACGGTGAGTTTCGACTTCGGGGTCAGATCCGGCGCCACGGACGTGCGTCGCATGCGCGTGAACTGGGCATGGAGAGCCTGACCCCGCAGCACGACACCAGCACAGCCCCGCTACGTGAACGTCCACCCTTGCTCGCGGATGAACCCGACCAAGTTGAGGCACCGCACCCCCAACACTTCGCACGCGTCGGGGATGCGGGGGTTCGACGGGTGCTTCGGGCTCTCATCGGTCACCACCACGCCGTCGTTGCACATCGCGAGCGCGATGACGAACGGATCCGCGCCGCTGCGACCGTTGCCGACGCCGATGAGCCGCGGGCAGGCACGCAACACCTCCTTGGTGCTCGCCTGCACGTCCTCCGACAGCGGCACGAAAAGGTACGGGCGTGCCTTCGCCCACACGTGGACGTCGTCGTCCTTCTTGGCCAGCTCTTCGCGGACGACGTCGACCGACTGCACCTGCCAGACGACTGCGAGAGCGTCGATCTGCGGCCACAGCTGGGGGAAGAGGTCGGGTGGAAACTGGTCGCGTTGCCCGTTGATGTACGCGCTCGTGTCGAACGAGTAAAAGGAGCCGAGCGTCATCTGCCACTCGCGCTGGCGAAACCGGCCGCCTCGGCGAGACGGGTGATCTGCCCGACCTTCACGTCCAGGTACGTCGCGGCCGTGAAGCTGTCGATGACCTTGCGCCTGTGGGCCCCGGCCACGCGGCGGACGTATCCCTTGCCGATGTCGCGTGCCTTCGTGCGGTAGAAGTCGCCCCCGGTAGCGGCGCTCCGCTCTTGTTCGACGTACGCCCGCTGAAAGTCCTCACGCCGCTGTTCGTAGAGGGATCGTGATGCCAACCCGAGATTCACCAGTCGCAGCAGCAGCGCTTCTGCGCTTGTACCGAAGCGCACGGCAGCAGATGCGATCCGCTCGTAGGTCCATTCATCGACCGGACGCCCACGGAGCGACTCGGTCGCAGCACGCACCGCCGCAGCAGGCATCAGGACCTCAGCAGCGACGGCGTTACATCGCGCCTCCAGCGCCGTGTTCGGGTTGGTAGCCCGCGTCGTGGTCACCATGTCGCACAACCCGTCCGCGTGCAGCAGCAGGTGGACGTACTCGTGCACGAGGGAGAACGTTCGGGCGCGCACGGCGTCGGAGCCGTTCAGGACGATCACCGGCACGCGATCGAAGTACAGCGACATCGCGCGCATCTCCTGGGTGGCCACGCCGCCACCGCTGGTATGCAGGACCAGCACACCGGAGTCTTCCAGGGTCGAGACCCAGAAGCTCGAGTGCGCGTAGCGGTCGCTCGTCGTGGGACCGCTAGAACCTGCTAGTCCCTCGAGGTGCGACCGGATGCGCGAGGCGAGCTGGGCGTCGCTCAGTCGTGCGACCTCGGACGAAGGCAGACTCCACGCAGTGGGCACGGGCGTGTCTTCCGATTCGAGCAGGTCGATCAGCCAGTCGCGCTGCTGCTGAGCGCGACGGAACTCGGTGTGCAGCTCGGGGCTCCACTCGCCGCTCTCGCTGCCGGCGACGCGGCGGAAGTCCCGAAGGGTGTCGATGCCTTCCGGCGGTGTGTCGAGGAAGAACACGGCCAAACTTCGCCGGTACGCCTTGGCCGCTTTTCGGAGTTGTTCGATGGTGAGGCGCTCGTAGCCGGCTTCGCACGCCGCGAGCTTGTCCTCATCGATGCCGATCTTCCGGGCAGCAGCGAGCACCGAGTAACCCTGCGTCTGGCGCGCCCAGCGGAGCATCGTCGGTTCCACCAGTGCCGGAATGGCAGCCATGACGCCCAGAGTGACACCGACGTGCGACACGGCGCGGGAGTTCCGCAACTCGCCGGCCAGCGAGTCGCCTCGAATGCCCCGATCGGCCCAAAGGGCACCGCTTGCGACGCGCCGCGACGAACACACCGCGGCGCGTCGACTTAGCCCCCCGCCCGGCAAGTGACCATGCCCCTACGGTGTCAGTCTCCGTCGCTAGGGTTCACGCACTCAGTCGAGCTGCCTCCCCGGGGGGCGCTCGCGTCGCGAGAGGGAGGTCCGGTGGAACAGCTCGTCTACCTGAATCGGTGGCAGTGGGCGCACCGTTTCCAGATGGAGGCGAACTCGCGGCCTGCCCGCTCTTGGCTCTCCGAGCGTCACCACGCCGTCGTCGTACCGGATCGCGGGCGTCTGGCCAGCGACCAGGACAACGACCGGGTCGCCATGGACTTCATCAGTGCGTCGAACACGCGCATCCAGGTGCTGGAGTACAGCGAGCTGCGCCACCTGGCGCCACCGCCGGATCTTCCGTTCGTGTTCGTCCATCCCTACTCGGACGACGAGCAGCAGGCGACTCGGGACTTCCTCACTGACCACCGCACGGTGCCGGCTCTTGTGATGGTGTGGCGCGAGCAGGACCTGATCCGCTTGTGGCTCGAGAGCCGGGCTGCGACGAACCTGCTCGCCAGCGAGTCGACCGCGTCCGCAGATCCCGTGGCGTTGAGAGCGGCGCGGACCATGGTGTCCGAGGAGTACAACGGTCTCGCCAGCGGTCGAGGTAAGGACACCGTGATCCACGCGCTGCGGGCACTGCGTGACGCCGGCTACTCCCTGGACCCCGACTTCTGGGCTCGGGCGATCCTCGCGGCGGACGGCTCGTTCGAGTCCGCTCGCACCGTCGCGCAGTTCGCCCGCGAGATCACCGCTGGTCGCCGCCATCGCGTGGCTAAGGAGCGTTTTCGACCGAACATCGTGTCGATCTGGCGCGACATGGTCGAGCAAGAGGCACGAACCACGACGTGACGTGCTGCCTGGACGTCCCCACGGCGGCCGTCACGACCGGGTGACCATCCCGGCGATGGTCGACGATCAGCTCATCGGCGCCAGCGCCCGCCGCAGCGACTGCGTCCTCGACGATCTGCTCCCAAGTGCCGCGGAAGGCGTCCCAGTCTGGGCCAGTTGCTTGCGTGGACGGCGCCGACGGGCGGCGCGTAGAGCGAGCTGCAACGCGTCGACATCACCGCACGGGTCGGCGGCGAGCGCTGGACGCCCCTCTGCAGTCGTCGTAACTCAGAGCGCAGCGCGCGGCTCCCACACGGCTTCCAGGCCGTAGCGAGCTCGTGGTGTACGGAGAACGACGAAGGCCCGAGTCGTCGCCGACTCGGGCCCCCGTGATGCCTGTCCGTCAGTTCACGAAGCCTGCTCGCGCGATCGCGCGGCCAGTCGCCGTGAGCCGCATCGGTTCGCCCTCTGCCCTGCCGACCATGTCGATGTACTCGGCGTACCCGTAGTCGCGCCCGATCAGCAGCTCGAACTGACGCATCGACGAGTCCAGCCTGCTCAACTCCACGGGCGGAGTGACGTTGAGCCAGGCGTCCAGATGGTTGCCGGGAACTCCTGCCCCGGATTCGTTGACGAGGTTCAGGTACCGAAGTGCGCGTAGCAAGTCAGCAGAGATCAGCGGCTCCACCGGCTTCACTGCTCGTCTCCGCCGCTAGCGGCGCAGTCAGTGTTGCTCGGGCACGTCGGCCAGCCGCTGGACACGGACAGGCAATCCGACGGTGCCCCTGCGCCGCAGGCGGAGGTCGAACGAGTGCGTCATCGCCCGCAGTACCGCGTACGGGTCCACGTCGTGGATGAGGAAGCTAGTCACTGGGATCTCGCCATCGTTCGCTGCTGCGATCTTCCGCAGCACGTCGCCACCCTCGGGGACGACATCGCGATGCACCGCAAGGACTCGTAGCTCGTGCACGCGCTCACCGCCGCCGATGTCGAGACCGACGATCCACCAGTCCTCGGCGTCGAGACCCACGAGCTTGTTCAGCAACCGACCGGTCATCCGCTCATCGAGCTGCGCAGTCCCGTGCCAGTCATCGTACGTGACCGAGGCATCGCCCCAGATGTAGTCAGCCACCTCGGCCTTTCCCTTCTCATCGACCTAGACCAACCCGGATCCGGGCACAGGATTCGCATCCACCACTTCAGTCAGAGGTATCGATGCTGAGTCCTCGCATCGGTTCGCATCGGGACGGTCGATTCGCATCTACGCGTTTGCTCAGCAACCGGGCTCAGGCCTGCATGTCCACGAACCGCGAGTAGTGCCCCTGGAACGCCACGGTGATGACGTCGGTCGGGCCGTTACGGTGCTTGGCCACGATCAGGTCCGCCTCGCCGGCGCGCGGCGACTCCCGCTCGTACGCGTCCTCGCGGTGCAGCAGGATCACCATGTCGGCGTCCTGCTCGATGGACCCGGACTCACGCAGGTCGGACATGGCGGGCTTCTTGTCCGTGCGCTGCTCGGGACCACGGTTCAGCTGCGACAGCGCGATGACCGGGACCTCGAGCTCCTTCGCGAGCAGCTTGAGCGCACGGGAGAACTCCGAGACCTCCTGCTGGCGGGACTCGACGCGCTTGCCGGACGACATCAGCTGCAGGTAGTCGATGATGACGAGCTTGAGGTCGTTCTTCTGCTTGAGCCGCCGGCACTTCGCGCGGATCTCCATCAGCGACATGTTGGGCGAGTCGTCGATGAACAGGGGCGCCTCGGTGAGCTTGCCCTGGATCTGCGCGAGCTTCTGCCAGTCGTCGTCGCCCATGGTGCCGTTGCGCATCTTCTGCAGCGGCACGCGCGCCTCGGCGGACAGCAGGCGCATCGTGATCTCGGAGCGGCTCATCTCGAGGGAGAACACGACGGACGCCTGCTGGTGCTTGATCGACGCGGCGCGGGCGAAGTCCAGCGCGAGCGTCGACTTGCCGATGGCCGGTCGGGCGGCGATGACGATCATCTGCCCGGGGTGGAGGCCGTTGGTCAGGCGGTCCAGGTCGGCGAAGCCGGTCGGGGTGCCGACCATGCCCTCGCCGCGGTGCCCGGCGGACTCGATCTCGTCGAGGGTGCCGGCGACGACCTCGCCGAGCCGGTGGTAGTCCTCGGTGGTGCGCCGGTCGCTGACCGCGTACACCTCGGCCTGGGCGTTGTTGACGATCTCCTCGACGTCGCCGCCCTCGGTCGCGTAGCCGAGCTGCACGATGCGGGTGCCGGCCTCGACCAGGCGGCGCAGCACGGCGCGCTCCTGGACGATGCGGGCGTAGTACCCGGCGTTGGCCGCGGTCGGCACCATCGAGATGAGCGTGTGCAGGTAGGGCACGCCGCCCACGCGGGTGATCTCGCCGCGCTTGGTCAGCTCGTCCGCGACCGTCACGGCGTCGGCGGGCTCGCCGCGGCCGTACAGGTCGAGGATCGCGTCGTAGATCGCCTCGTGCGCGGGCCGGTAGAAGTCGGTGCCGCGGATCTCCTCGACGACGTCGGCGATGGCGTCCTTCGAGATCATCATGCCGCCGAGCACGCTCTGCTCCGCGTCGAGGTCCTGCGGCGGCGTGCGGTCGAACGCCGCGCGGCCCTGCCCCGCGGGTGCCCCGAACTCCAGCTCGTCGATCGTCACAGTGCCCCGCCCTCGCTCGTCCCCGCCGTCGACCCGAACCGATGGTCGCACCAGCCTCCGACACGCTCGGGACCCCTGGGTTCGGGTCCCGGCTCACGCGCCGTCGCGAGGGTAGGCGCCCGCCGGACGGCCCGTCGAGCGAGACGCACACAGGGCCTGGGGACGAGCTTGTGGAAGGCTGTGGACGCACGCCGCATCTTGTCCACAGGTCGTGGACACAGGTGTGGACAGAGCCGGACGAGCCTGTGAGCAGGGCGTTCTCACCGGCGCAAACACCGCTGACCCATGTGGACGGGAAGAAGTTGGCCGCCATTTCACGCCTCGGACAGGTGCCGTCCACCGTCGACCGCCAGATCCTCGGCCTCGCCGTGCCCGCGCTCGGCGCGCTGGTCGCCGAGCCGCTGTTCGTGCTGGTGGACTCGGCCGTCGTCGGCCGCCTGGGGACGACCGAGCTCGCCGGGCTGTCCCTCGCGTCGACGCTGCTCGTCACGGTGGTCGGCCTGTGCGTGTTCCTCGCCTACGCCACGACCGCGGTGGTGGCGCGGAGGACCGGCGCGGGCGACCGGTCCGGGGCGCTGCAGGTCGGCGTGGACGGGCTGTGGCTCGCCGCGGGGCTCGGCGTGGTGCTGGCCGCAGTGGCCCTCGTCGTCGCGCCGTGGGCCGTGGGGGCGCTGGGCGCCACCGGCGACGTGGCGGGCCAGGCCACGACCTACCTGCGCGCCTCAGCGCCCGGCCTGCCCGGCATGCTGGTGGTGCTCGCCGCCACGGGCGCGTTGCGCGGCCTCCAGGACACGAGGACGCCCCTGGTCGTCGCCGGCGTCGGCGCCGCCGTCAACGCGGTCCTCAACGTCGTCCTCGTCTACGGCCTGCACCTCGGCATCGCGGGCTCCGGCGCCGGGACCGCCGCCACCCAGCTGGCGATGGGCGTCGCGCTCACCGTCGTGGTGGTGCGCGGCGCGCGGGCCGCGGGGGCGTCCCTGCGCCCGGCGCCGGGCGGCATCCTCGCGGGCGTCCGCACCGGCACGCCGCTGCTGCTGCGCACCCTGTCGCTCCGCGCGGCGATCCTGCTGACCGTGTGGGTCGCCACGAGCCTCGGCCCGGTCGCCCTCGCCGGCCACCAGGTGGTGAACGCGATCTGGGGGTTCGCGGCGTTCGCGCTCGACGCGCTCGCGATCGCCGCCCAGGCGCTGATCGGGCACGCCCTCGGCGCGGGCGACACGGGCCTGGTCCGCGCCCTGCTGCGCCGCACGCTGGCCTGGGGCGTCGGTGCGGGGGCGGTGCTGGGCGTCGTCCTCGGCGGCCTCGGCTGGTGGCTGTCCGCCGCCTTCACCACCGACCCCGACGTCCGGCACGCCATCACCGTCAGCCTCGTCGTGGCCGCCGTGCTGATGCCGATGGCCGGCTGGGTGTTCGTCCTCGACGGCGTGCTGATCGGGGCCGGGGACGGCCGGTTCCTCGCGGCCGCGGGCATGGTCACGCTGGTCGCGTACGTCCCGGTCGCGCTGGCGGTGCGGGCCTGGGCGCCGGAGGGCTGGGCGGGGCTGGCGTGGCTGTGGGCGGCGTTCGCGGGCGTGTTCATGCTCGCGCGCGCGGTGACGACCGGGCTGCGCGCCCGCCGGGACACCTGGATGGTCACCGGCGCCTGACCTGCCGGCGCGGGGCCGGCGCGGGGTCAGCGCGGCGCCACCCCCGCGACCAGCGCGTGAGCGACGTCGTCGAGCGCGCCGGGCCGCAGCGCGTAGTACGCCCACACCCCTCGCTTGTCCCGGCTGAGCAGCCCCGCGTCGACGAGCTGCTTGAGATGGTGCGACACCGTCGGCTGCGACAGCCCCACCGGCTCGGTGAGGTCGCACACGCACGCCTCGGCGCCCTCGTGCGCGGCGATGATGGACAGCAGCCGCAGCCGGGTCGGGTCGGCCAGCGCCTTGAGCCGCCGGGCGAGCGCCTGCGCCTCCGGCTCGGCGAGCGCCCCGGCGTCCGCAGCGCCGGAGCAGCACGCGTCGCCGGCGATCGGCAGCAGGGCGGGGGTCGTCGAGGTCACGGGACCATCGTGGCGCACACATCGATCGATGTCGATGGTTGACACGGAAAGCCGACCCTTGCCACGATTCATCGACAGACATCGATACGAGGGAGACGACCATGGCTGATGTGCGCGACGAGGTCCGGCGCCGGTACGCCGCCGCGGCCACCGCTCCGGCCGGGCCGGGCTGCTGCGGGCCCGAGGCGCCGACGGGCGAGGCCGGGAGGTTCGGCGAGACGCTGTACGACGCCACCGAGCTCGCGGGCATCCCCGTGGAGGCCCGCCTCGCGTCGCTGGGGTGCGGCAACCCGCTGGCGGTCGCCGACCTCCGCCCGGGTGAGCGCGTGCTCGACCTCGGCTCGGGCGGCGGCATCGACGTCCTGCTCTCGGCGCGGCGCGTCGGCCCGTCCGGCTTCGCGCACGGCGTCGACATGACCGACGAGATGCTCGACCTCGCCCGCGCCAACGCCGCCCGGGCCGGCGCGTCGAACGTCGCGTTCCACCGCGGCACGATCGAGGACCTCCCGCTGCCCGACGCCGCCGTCGACGTCGTGATCTCGAACTGCGTGGTCAACCTGTCCCCCGACAAGCCGCGCGTGCTGGCCGAGGCGTTCCGCGTCCTCGCGCCCGGAGGCAGGCTGGGCATCTCCGACGTCGTCGCCGAGGACCACCTCACGCCGGACCAGCGCGCGGAGCGCGGCTCGTACGTCGGCTGCATCGCCGGCGCGCTCTCCCGGACCGAGTACCTCGACCTGCTCGCCGCGGCCGGGTTCGTCGACGCGGACGTCACCTTCACGCATGCTGTCGCCGACGGCATGCACGGCGCGATCGTGCGCGCCTCCCGCCCCACGGGACCCGACACCACCGAGGAGAACCCCCGATGACCGACCCCCGCCCCAGCGTGCTGTTCGTCTGCGTGCACAACGCCGGCCGCTCGCAGATGGCCGCGGGCCTGCTGACCTCGCTGTCGGGCGGCGCCGTCGAGGTCCGCTCGGCCGGGTCCGCTCCCGCCGACCGGGTCAACCCCGTCGCGGTCGAGGCGATGGCGGAGCTCGGCATCGACATCACCGCCGAGCGGCCGAAGGTGCTCACGCCCGAGGCGGTGCAGACGTCCGACGTCGTCGTGACGATGGGCTGCGGCGACGCCTGTCCGTACTTCCCGGGGACGCGCTACGAGGACTGGGTCCTCGAGGACCCGGCCGGCCAGGACCTCGCGATGGTGCGGCGCGTGCGCGACGAGATCCGCGGCCGGGTCGAGGAGCTGCTCGCCGAGCTCGGCGTGCCGCAGGCGGGTCCGCTCAGCGGGGTGTGACGTCCGGCCCCTCCGCCGGGCCGGGACCGGGCTGCGAACCAGGCGGCTCCGCCGCAGGGGCGGCGTCCTCGGCCCCTCCCGAGCGCCCCTGCGCCGCGAGGATCAGGAACACCACGCCGACGGGCAGGAACGCGAACGACGCGTACCGCATCGAGTCGTTGGCGAACCCCATGAGACCGAGCACGAGGAACACGAGGCCGATCGGGAAGAAGGCCGCCCGGTTCTGCTCGTCCTCCGCGCCGGCCTCGGTGGGCGCGCGGCCGGGCCCGTCCGGCTCGGACGGCGGCGTGGTCGGCTGGTCCGTCATGCCCTCGACCGTAGGCGGCCCGGCGCGCCGGCGCCTCGGCCGCGAGACGGATCTTGCACCCGGGACGCACGCACGCCCCGCCCCGGCGGACCGGGACGGGGCGTGCGTGACGCGCGGGCGCGTGGGGTCAGGCGGCGACGACCTTGACGGTCAGCTTCGCGGAGACCTCCGGGTGCAGGCGGACCTGCACCGCGTACTCGCCGGTCGACTTGATCGGCTGCGCGACCTCGATCTTGCGGCGGTCGATCGACGGGCCACCGGCGGCCTTGACGGCCTCGGCGATCTCGGCGGTCGTGACGGCACCGAACAGGCGGCCGGCGTCGCCGGACTTCGCCGACACGGTGACCGGGTTGCCCTGGAGCGAGTCGCGCACGGCGCGCGCCTCGTCGAGGGTCGCGATCTCGCGGGTCTTGCGAGCACGGCGGATCGCCGTGATCTCCTTCTCCGCGCCCTTGCTCCACGTGGTCGCGAGACCGCGCGGGACGAGGTAGTTGCGGGCGTACCCGTCCTTGACGTCGACGACGTCGCCGGGAGCGCCGAGGCCCGTGACCTCGTGGGTCAGGATGAGCTTGGCCATCTTGTTGCTCCTTCTCAGCGAGCCGACGACGAGTACGGCAGGAGCGCCATCTCGCGGGCGTTCTTCACGGCCCGCGCGATCGCGCGCTGCTCCTGGACGGACACGCCGGTCACGCGGCGGGCGCGGATCTTCCCGCGGTCGGAGATGAACTTCCGCAGCAGGGCGGTGTCCTTGTAGTCGACCGACTCGATCTTCGCCGCCTTGAGCGGGTTCTGCTTCTTCTTGGGCTTCCGGACAACGGCCTTGGCCATCGTGGTGCTCCTTGTTCTACGTACGGAGCCCGGGGCGTTGCCATGCCCCGGGATGGGATGTTCGTGGTGGCGCGCGTCGCGCCGGTGCCGACCTGGCGGTCAGCGGTGCTCGATCAGAACGGGGGCTCGTCGGAGTAGCCGCCCGCGCCGCCGCCGCCCGCGGGCGTGGCCCACGGGTCGTCCTGCTGCGCGGACTGGCCGCCGCCGTTGAAGCCGCCACCGCCGCCGCCACCGCCGTTGAAGCCGCCGCCACCGCCGCCGCCGAACCCACCGCCGCCGCCACCGGACCGCTGGGTCCGGGTGACCTTGGCCGAGGCGTAGCGGAGCGACGGGCCGACCTCGTCGACCTGCAGCTCGTAGACGGTGCGCTTCTCGCCCTCGCGGGTCTCGTAGGACCGCTGGACGAGGCGGCCGCTGACGATCACGCGGGTGCCCTTGGTGAGCGACTCGGCGACGTTCTCCGCCGCCTCCCGCCAGATCGAGCAGCGGAGGAACAGCGTGTCGCCGTCCTTCCACTCGTTGCTCTGGCGGTCGAACGTGCGCGGCGTGGACGCCACGGTGAAGTTCGCGACCGCAGCGCCGGAGGGCGTGAACCGCAGCTCCGGGTCGGCGGTCAGGTTCCCGATCACCGTGATGGTGGTGTCACCAGCCATGCCAGCTCCTCGTTCTCGTCGTTGCTCGTCGAAGGGTGTCCCGCACGGTACGCGCGCGGTCCGACAGTCAGGACTCCTTGCGGAGGACCTTCGTGCGGAGGACGACCTCGTTGAGGCCCAGCTGACGGTCCAGCTCCTTGGCGGTGTCCGACGTCGAGGAGAAGTCGACGACGGCGTAGATGCCCTCGGACTTCTTCTTGATGTCGTACGCCAGGCGGCGACGGCCCCAGATGTCCACGTTGTCGACGGAGCCGCCGTCGGTCTTGACGACCGACAGGTACTTGTCGAGCGACGGGGCGACGGTGCGCTCGTCGATGCTGGGGTCGAGGATGATCATGATCTCGTACTGACGCAGGCTCATACCCACCTCCTCTGGTCTCGGCGGCCACGGTCGTTCCGTGGCAGGAGGGTGTCGTTGCGTCGCTTCCCCCGCGCCGTCCGTCGATGGCGACGGTCGAGCGGGCGCAGCAGCGCACCAGTCTACCCGGTCCGGCGGCCCCGCGGGATCGCCGGACCGGGTGGCCGGCGCGTGGTCAGCCGCCGGGGTTGGCCGGGTTGGCGGGGTTCGCCTGGCCGGCGCCCTGCTCGCCACCCTGACCGTTCCCCGGCTGCGGGTTCTGGGTCGGCTCGGGCTCCGGCTGCGCCGGCTGCGCGGGCCCGGACGACACGCGCAGCGTCACGGTCGAGCCGGGCGCCACCTGCGAGCCCTCCCCCGGGCTCACCCCGAGGACGGTGCCGGCGGCGGCGGGGTTGACCTCCTCGACCGTGGTCGGCACCAGGCCCGCGTTCTGCAGCGCCGCCTGGGCGTCGCCCGACAGCTGCCCCGTCAGACCCGACGGCACCGCGATGGTCGTCGGCTCGACGGGCGCCTCGGGCGTCGGCGTCTCCACGGGCGCCGACGTCGTCGGCTCCGACGTCGGGACGGCGGCGGCGTTGACGTTCGCCCGATCCGGGAACGGCACCGGCGTCGCGTACTTGGGCAGCTGCAGCACCGGCGTCATGTACTGCGCCCACAGCGCGGACGGCCACGTGCCGCCGGTGACCTCGCGGACGCCGCCCCACGGCGTGATCGTCACCTGGTCGGCGCCGTTGTCGCCGACCTGGCTGAGCGCGACGGCCGTGACGATCTGGGGCGTGAAGCCGACGAACCACGCCGACTTGTTCTCGTTCGAGGTGCCCGTCTTGCCGGCGATGTCCCGGCCGATCGGGGAGATGTAGTTCTCCGCCGAGCCGTTCTCCACGACCTGCGTCATCGCGTACGTCGCGTCCGCCATGACGCCCGCGTCGAACTGCTGCAGCGGCTGCGTGGCCCCGCTGTACGCGACCTCGCCGTCGGGGTAGGTGGCCGTGGCCACCATGAACGGCTTGTGGTAGACACCCTGGGACGCGATCGTCGCGTAGGCCGAGGCCATCGACAGCGGGCTCACGTCGTCGGTGCCGAGCACGTTCGACGGCTCGCTGTTGACGGGCGAGGTCACGCCCGCGCGCGACGCGACCTCCGCGGTCTTCTCCGGGCCCACCTCGAGGTTGACCTGCGCGTACACCGTGTTGACCGACTGCTCCGTGGCCTTGACGAGGTCGATGTTGCCGAAGTCGGTCCCGCCGAAGTTGTTGACCCGCCAGGTGTCGAACTCCTGCGGCGAGTAGCCCGGGTACCGCTTCGTCAGCGGGATCCCGTTCTCCAGCGCGGCGATCAGCGTGAAGGGCTTGAACGTCGAGCCGGCCTGCATGCCCGTGCTGCGGGTCGCGCGGTTGATCTGGTCCTCGAGGAAGTTCGGCCCGCCGTACATCGACACGATGGCGCCGTTGGCCGGGTCGACCGAGACGACGCCGACCTTGAGCGCCGCGGACGGCGTCTCGCCGTCCGACAGGGCGCCGGCGCGCATCTGGTCCACCGACGCCACCGCGGCGTTCTGCACGTCCGGCTCGATCGTCGTGACGATCGACAGGCCCCGCCGCCCGAGCATGTCCTCGGTGATCGACCCGGTCGCCTCGAGCTCCTGGCGCACGTAGTCGAGCAGGTACCCGTTGGTGCCGCCGTACCGGTCGCTGCGCTCGTAGGCGATCGTCCCGGGGAAGACCAGCGCGTCGCGGTCCGCCTGCGTGAGGTAGCCGTCGCGGACCATGCCGTCGAGCACGTACTCCCAGCGCTGCTGCGCCTTCTCCGGGCTGACGGCCGGGTCCCAGTTGTTCGGCGACGGGATCAGCCCCGCGAGCAGCGCCGCCTGCGAGACGTCGAGCTCGGCGGCGGGCTTGCCGAAGTAGACCTGCGCGGCGGCGTCGATGCCGTACGCGTTCCGGCCGAAGTAGATCGTGTTCAGGTACCGGCCGAGGATCTGCTCCTTGGTCTCGGACTGCGCGATCTTGATGGCGAGCAGCGCCTCCTTGGCCTTGCCGACGTACGACGTGGTCGTCTCGCCGACGTAGTACCGCTCGACGTACTGCTGGGTCAGCGTGGACGCGCCCTGCGTCGCGCCGCCCTGGATGTTGTTGAGGAACGCGCGGACCATGCCGGTGGGCGAGATCCCCTGGTTCTCGAAGAAGGTGCGGTCCTCGGCGGAGACGACGGCCTGGCCGACGAACTCGGGCAGCGTCTCGTAGTCCACGAGGTTGCGGTTGGGGCCCTCGAACGTCCCGAGCTCGGTCGTGCCGTCCGCGAAGTAGACCGTCGAGGCCTGCTCCTCGGCGAAGTCGTCCGGAGCCGGCACGTCGGTCATCGCGTACGCCGCGACGCCCACCCCGAGGCACAGGAAGACGAAGCCGATCACGGACCCGACCACGAACCGCCACGAGGGCAGCCAGCGGTGCAGGCCGCGGTAGCCCCGTCGGGGGTAGTCGAAGACCCGGCGCCGGCCGCCGGACGCGGACCCACCGCGCGCGGCGGTCGTCGTGGACCGTCGGTCAGAGCCTGCCAACGCACTGCCTTCCTGTGGACGAAAGAGGGGCTGCGAGCGGCAGGGAGCCGTCCGGGCCCGGATCAGTATGCGCGAGCGACCCCGCGAGGCCCCGGGCGGGACGGCCGTTCCCGGCGATTTCCACACGATCGCCACGAGGTCCCCCGCCCGGCTCCCCCGCCCGGTGAGCATCCTCCCAGTCGCGCCCCCGCCACGGCACGTGACCTGCGACTCGGACACGTGACCGGCCGCGCCGACGCGCCCGGCGGCGCCAGGTGTTGCCCGGATCACCCGGATCGTCCTACCCTCCCCGATGTATCAGTTCGATACATCGAGGTGCGGACGAGCGGGAGGAGGCCACGGTGCGCGGACGTTCCGACGTGCTCGAGTCGGCCATCCTCGGCCTGCTGCACGACTCCCCGATGCACGGGTACGAGCTGCGCAAGCGGCTCAACCTGCTGCTCGGCTCGTTCCGCGCGCTGTCGTACGGCTCGCTCTACCCGGCGCTCAAGTCGCTGGTGGCGCGGGGCCTCATCGCGGGCTCCGACCCGCAGCAGGCGCCGGCCCACGGCCTCGCCGGCAAGCGCGCCCGGATCGTCTACCAGCTCACCGCCGAGGGCAAGGAGCAGTTCCAGCACGTGCTGGCCTCCTCCGGGCCGGCGGCGTGGGAGGACGAGAACTTCGGCTTCCGGTTCGCCTTCTTCGCCCAGACCGACGCCGAGACCCGGCTGCGGATCCTCGAGGGCCGGCGCACCCGGATGACCGAGCGGCTGGAGCTCATCAAGGACTCCGTGTCGCGCACCCGCGTCCGCATGGACGAGTACACCCTCGAGCTGCAGCGCCACGGGCTCGAGCAGGTCGAGCGCGAGGTCCGCTGGCTCGACGACCTCATCGACCACGAGCGCAGCAACCGCGGCGCCCGTCCCCGAGGTGTCGGCCGGCCGGCCGACGCCCGCACGAACGCTGTCGAGGATGACTCCATCGTCGCGGCACAACCCCCTCAGAAGGAGCGAGGATGACCGCCATCCGCGTTGCGATCGCGGGCGTGGGCAACTGCGCCTCGTCGCTTGTCCAGGGCGTGCACTACTACGCCGACGCCGACCCGAGCACCAAGGTGCCGGGCCTCATGCACGTGCAGTTCGGCGACTACCACGTCTCCGACCTGGAGTTCGTCCTCGCGTTCGACGTCGACGCCAAGAAGGTCGGCTTCGACCTCTCCGAGGCCATCGTCGCGTCGGAGAACAACACCATCAAGATCGCCGACGTCCCGCCGCTCGGCGTGACCGTCCAGCGCGGCCCGACCCTCGACGGCGTGGGCAAGTACTACGCGCAGACGATCGAGGAGTCCGACGCGGAGCCGGTCGACGTCGTCCAGGCGCTCAAGGACGCGAAGGTGGACGTCCTCGTCTCCTACCTCCCGGTGGGCTCCGAGGAGGCCGACAAGTTCTACGCGCAGGCCTGCATCGACGCGGGCGTGGCCTTCGTCAACGCGCTGCCCGTCTTCATCGCCTCCGACCCGGAGTGGGCGGCGAAGTTCGAGGCGGCCGGCGTGCCGATCGTCGGCGACGACATCAAGTCCCAGGTCGGCGCGACCATCACGCACCGCGTGCTCGCCCGCCTGTTCGAGGACCGCGGCGTCATCCTGGACCGCACGTACCAGCTGAACGTCGGCGGCAACATGGACTTCAAGAACATGCTCGAGCGCGAGCGCCTGGAGTCCAAGAAGATCTCGAAGACCCAGGCCGTCACCTCGAACCTCGAGGACGGCCCGCTGGCCGGCAAGAAGGACGACCGCAACGTCCACATCGGCCCGTCGGACTACGTCGCCTGGCTCGACGACCGCAAGTGGGCGTACGTCCGCCTCGAGGGCCGCGCGTTCGGCGAGGTGCCCCTGAACCTCGAGTACAAGCTCGAGGTCTGGGACTCCCCCAACTCGGCCGGCATCATCATCGACGCCGTCCGCGCCGCGAAGATCGCCAAGGACCGCGGCATCGGCGGCCCGATCCTGTCGGCGTCGACCTACTTCATGAAGTCCCCGCCGGTCCAGCACGAGGACCAGCACGGCCGGGAGCTCGTGGAGAAGTTCATCCGCGGCGAGATCGAGCGCTGATCCGGAGCGCAGCGGAGGGTGGGGCGCGAGCGCAGCGAGCGACCCGCCCGCAGCGGAGCGCAGGATCAGCGCGACCGCAGGATCGAGCGATGATCGGCTGATCGGCTGATCCGCTGATCGACCACGGGGCCCCGGTGACGTCCGCGTCACCGGGGCCCCGTCGCGCCCGGGGCCGGCCCGGGTCCGGGCCGGCCGGGACGTTCGGCCCCCCGAGGCCGCGGCCGCGCGTCGCTAACGTCGGCGGCACCCGCCCTCCGACGCCGGAGCCCCGCGATGCCCCTGCCGCCCCTGGTCGACCCCGGACCGCCGCTCACCGCCGCGGAGCGCGCCCGGTTCTCCCGGCACCTGCTCATGCCCGGGATCGGCGAACGCGGGCAGCGTCGGCTGCGCCGCGCGCGGGTGCTGGTCGTCGGCGCGGGCGGCCTGGGGTCGCCGGTCCTGCTGTACCTCGCGGCGGCGGGCGTCGGGACGCTGGGGATCGTGGACGACGACGTCGTGGAGCCGTCCAACCTGCAGCGCCAGGTCGTGCACGCCGACGCCGACGTGGGCCGCGCGAAGACCGCGAGCGCCGCGGACGCCGTGCGGGCGCTGGACCCCCTGGTCACGGTGGTCGAGCACCGGGTCCGCCTGACCGCGGCCACCGCCCCGGGCGTGCTGTCGGGGTACGACGTGGTGGTCGACGGCACGGACACCTTCGCCACCCGGTTCCTCCTGGACGACGCGTGCGCGCTCGCCGGCCTGCCGCTGGTGTGGGGCGCGGTGCTGCGGTTCGACGCGCAGGTGTCGCTGTTCTGGGCGGATCCGCCCGCGACCTCGGGGTGCGCCGGCGTGCGCTACCGGGACGTCCTCGGCACGCCGCCGGCTCCGGGCACCGTGCCGTCCTGCGCCGAGGCGGGCGTGCTGGGCGCCGTGTGCGGGGTGGTCGGGTCGACCATGGCCGTCGAGGTCGTGAAGCTCCTGACCGGGACCGGCGAGCCGCTGCTGGGCCGGGTGCTCGTGCTCGACGCCCTCGGCGGCCGGTGGCGCGAGGTGCCCGTGCACCCGCGCCCCGGCGGGCACCCGGCGACCGCCCTGGCGGACCTCCCGGACGCCTGCCCGTCGGGCGAGGCGCTGCCGACGATCACGGCGCCTGAGCTCGCGGCCCGGCTCGCGGCCCGGGCGCGCGGGGGCGACGACCTGGACCTGGTGGACGTGCGCGAGCCCGCGGAGCACGCGCTGGTCGCCGTCCCCGGCGCCCGACTGGTGCCGCGGTCCGCGTTCCTGGACGGGTCCGCCTTCAGGGACCTCGACCCCGGCCGGCCGCTGGTCCTGCACTGCCGGTCGGGCGCGCGGTCGGCGGAGGTGCTGGCGCTGGTCCGTGCGCGCGGGTTCGACGCCGTGCACCTCGCGGGCGGGATCCTGGCCTGGGTCGACGAGGTGGACCCGACGCTGCCGCGCTACTGAGGGGCGTGGTCGTGGCCGGCGACCTGGTCGACCGCGTGCCGCAGCGCGGGGCCCACGGCGGCCAGCGCGTCGCGCACGGCCCGCTCGGACCCGGGGAGGTTGACCACCACCGTCGCGCCGGCGACGCCCGCGAGCCCGCGGCTCAGCACGGCCGCGGCCACGCCCCGGGCGGCTCCCGCCGCGCGCACGGCCTCGGGGACGCCCGGCAGCGCCCGGTCGAGCAGCGGTGCGGTCTGCTCCGGCGTCTCGTCGCCGGCGCCGACCCCCGTGCCGCCCGCCGTGACCACGAGTGCGCAGCCCGCGCGCACGGCCGCCCGGATCGCCGCTCCCGCAGGCGGGCCGTCGGGCACGACCTCGGGACCCTCGACCACGAAACCGAGCCGCGCCAGGCCGGCCGCCAGCGCGGGCCCCGCGCGGTCCCGGTAGACGCCGGCGGCGGCGCGGGTGGACACGGTGACCACGCGGGCGCGCGGCGCGACCGCCTCAGGCACGGCGCCAGGTCCCGCTGCGCCCGCCCGACTTGGCGGTCACGCGCACGTCCGTCAGCACCGCGCCGCGGTCCACGGCCTTCACCATGTCGATCAGCGTGAGCCCGGCGGCGGCCACGCAGGTCAGCGCCTCCATCTCGACCCCCGTGCGGTCGGCGGTGCGCACCGTGGCCGTGATGGCGACGCCGGCGTCCTCGACCACGAGGTCGACCGTGACGCCGTGCACCGCGACGGGGTGGCACAGCGGGACGAGGTCCGGGGTGCGCTTCGCCGCCTGGATCCCGGCGACCCGTGCGACGGCCAGCGCGTCGCCCTTCGGCACCCCGGACCCGCGCAGCAGCGCCACCACGGTCCCCGCGGTGGCGACGAAGCCGGCCGCGGTCGCCGTCCGGGCGGTGACCTCCTTGCCGCTGACGTCGACCATCCGGGCCGCGCCCCGGGCGTCCACGTGCGTCAGGCGGTCGGCGCTCACGAGGCGTCGTCCCGGACCAGGAGGACGTCGACGACCGCGCCCTCGGGCAGCGCGGTGACGTCCTCGGGCACCACCACCAGGCCGTCGGACCGGGCGAGGGCGCCCAGCAGGTGCGAGCCCGGGTGCGCCGCGGGCGGCCCCTCCGCCGCGGGCGCGACCACCGCGCGGACGTACTGCCGGCGCCCCGGGGGCGAGACGAGCGGTGCGGCGAGGACCGCCCGTCGCACCGGGCCAAGGGCGTCGGGCAGCCCGAGCAGCCGGCGCACCGCGGGCCGCGCGAACAGGTGCCAGGACACGAGGGCGCTGACCGGGTTGCCGGGCAGGGTGACCACGGGCACCCCGCGCTCCCCCAGGCGCCCGCAGCCCTGCGGCCGCCCGGGCTGCATCGCGACCCGGGTGAACACCACGCCCGCTCCCGCGAGGTCGGCCTTCACCACGTCGTGCGCGCCCGCGCTCACCCCCGCCGAGGTGACGACGAGGTCGGCGTCCGCCAGGTGCGGCTCCAGCGCCGCGCGGACCGCCCCCGGGCGGTCCGGCACGACCGGGCCGAGCACCGCGTCCGCCCCGGCCTCGCGGGCGGCGGCCAGCAGCATGGGCCCGTTCGCGTCGTGGATCCGGCCCGGCGCGAGCGCGGCGCCGGCCGGGGCGAGCTCGGCGCCGGTCGACAGGACCACCACGCGCGGCCGGCGGTGCACGCGGACCGCCGTGCGGCCGACGGCGTGCAGCAGCCCCACGACGGGTGGCGTGACGACCGCGCCCGGCGCGAGCACGACCGCGCCGGCGGCGACGTCCTCCGCGCGCCGCCGCACGTGCGCGCCCGGCGCCGGGGGCGCGTGCACCCGGACCCGGCGCTCGCCGCCGTCCGTGCGCTCCACCGGGACCACCGCGGCGGTGCCCTCCGGCACGGGGGCGCCGGTCATCACGCGGACCGCGTGGCCGGGTGCGACGGCGGCCGCGGGCACGCGCCCGGCCGGCACGTCGTCGACGACCCGCAGGTCCCGCGGCCCGTCCAGGTCGGCGGCGTGCAGCGCGTAGCCGTCCATCGCCGCGTTGTCGAAGGCGGGCACGTCGACCCGGGAGGCGACGGGCTCCGCGAGCACGAGGCCGAGCGCCTCCGCCGGGTCGAGGTCGGCGGCCGGCGTCGGTCGCAGGCCGTCGAGCACCGCCGCACGGTGCTCCTCGACGGTCCGATCGCGCTGCTCCTCGCTCACGGCGCTCGACGCTAGCCGCGCCGGCGACCACTCAGCGGCCGCGCGGCCCGGGCTGAGTGGTGGGACGCCGCGCCTAGCGTCGTGGTCATGTCCGCCGGGTCCGCGCCGCCCGGGCCGCTGGTCGACGGGTTCGGCCGCGTCGCCCGCGACCTGCGCGTGTCCCTGACCGACCGGTGCGACCTGCGCTGCTCCTACTGCCTGCCGGCCGAGGGTCTGCCGTGGCTGCCGCGCGACGACGTGCTCACCGACGACGAGGTGGTCCGCCTCGTCCGCGTGGCGGTGGAGCGCCTCGGGGTCCGGGAGGTCCGGTTCACCGGCGGCGAGCCCCTGCTGCGCCGCGGCCTCGAGGGCGTCGTCGCCGCCACCGCGGCGCTCCGCCGAGCCGACGGGACGCCGACCGCGACCTCGCTCACCACGAACGCGCTGGGCCTGGACCGGCGCGCGAGGGCGCTGGCCGCCGCCGGCCTGGGCCGCGTGAACGTCTCGCTCGACACGCTGCAGCCCGACCGGTACGCCCGGATCACCCGCCGCGACCGGTTGCGCCACGCGCTGGCCGGCCTGGCCGCCGCGCGGGACGCGGGCCTGGTTCCGGTCAAGGTCAACGCCGTCCTGCTCCGCGGCGTCAACGACGACGAGGCCGTGCCGCTGCTCCGCTGGGCGCTCGCCGAGGGGTACCGCCTCCGGTTCATCGAGGAGATGCCGCTCGGCCCCGCCGGCGCCTGGGACCCCGCGCAGGTGGTCCGGGCGGAGGAGATCCTCGACCGGCTACGGTCCGCGTTCACACTGCGCCCGGTCGACCCGGGCCGGCGCGGCTCCGACCCCGCCCGCTCGTGGACGGTGGACGGCGCCGACCCGGACGGCCCCGGCGTGGTCGGCGTCATCGCCTCGGTGACGCAGCCGTTCTGCGGCGCGTGCGACCGGGTGCGCCTCACCGCCGACGGCCGGGTCCGCAGCTGCCTGTTCGGCGAGGACGACGCCGACCTGCGCGCGCTGCTGCGCTCCGGCGCGGACGACGACGCGGTCGCCTCCGCCTGGGCCGGGGCCGTCGCCCGCAAGGGGCCGGGCCACGCCGCGGGGACGCTCACCCCCGCGTCGGCCTCCCGCACGATGAGCGCGATCGGAGGGTGACCGTGCCGGTGCAGGTGCTGCTGCGGTACTACGCGGGCGCGGCCGCGGCCGCGGGCCTCGACCAGGAGCCGGTGGCCGTCCCGGCGGGGACGACCACCGGCGCCCTCGTGGCGGAGGCGTGCGCGCGGCACGGCGCCGACCTGGTGCGGGTCGCGGGCGCGTGCAGCGTGCTGGTGGACGGCGTGCTGGACCCGGACCGGACGCGCCCGCTCGCCGCCGGGACGACCGTCGACCTGCTGCCGCCGTTCGCCGGCGGGTGACCACGATCCCCGGTCACGGGCAGGCGACCCACTCCTCGGCACCGTCCATCAGCACCTGGCGCTTCCACACCGGGAGCCGGCGCTTCACCTCGTCGACCAGCGCCGCCGCCGCGGCGAAGGCCTCGGCCCGGTGCGGCGACGCCACGGCGACCGCGAGCGCGCAGTCGCCGATCGTGAGGTCGCCCACGCGGTGCACCGCGGCGAGGGCGGCCACCGGCGCGCTCGCCGCCACGTCCGCCGCCACCGCGGCGAGGACCTCGCCTGCCGACGGGTGCGCCACGTAGGTGAGCGCGGAGACCGGTCGGCCCTCGTCGTGGTCCCGGACCACGCCCGAGAACGTCACGACGGCGCCCGCCCCCGGGCCGGCCACGGCGCGGGCGAGGTCGTCGGGGTCGACGGGGAGGGACGTCACCTCGGCGCGCACGACCGCCGCCGGGGCGGCCGCGGGCTCGGCGCGGTCGGCGAGCACGGCGCGGTCGGCGAGCACGGCGCGGTCGGCGAGCGCGGCGCCGTCGACGGGCGCCACGGGCTCGGGGGCGGTCACGGGCTCGGGGGGCGTCGCGTCCTCGGGTGCCATCGGGCCACGCTAGGGCGGCGCCCGGAGCGCTCACCGGCGCCCGGTGCGCTGCGTGAGTGGTGCCGATGGCGCCCGCAGCCGCGGCGACCGAACCGGTCGGAGCCCCGCTGGCGCGGCTGAGTGGGACCTCCGGTCCCGAAGGTGCGGGTCGCCGCCTGCCACCGTGCCCGCATGGCCGACTTCACGATCGCCGAGGCGGCGGACCTCCTGGGCGTCAGCGACGACACCGTCCGGCGGTGGGTCGACGTCGGTCGGCTCCGCGCGCACCGCAGCGGGTCCGGGCGCTGGGCGGTCGCCGGCGCCGACCTCGCCGCGCTCGCCGAGCACCTCGGCGCGGCGCCCACGGTCGGCGGGCGGGGGGTCGTCTCCGCACGGAACCGCATGCCGGGCATCGTGACCCGGGTCGCCCGGGACTCCGTCATGGCGCGGGTCGACGTGCAGGCCGGTCCGCACCGGCTGGTCTCGCTGGTGAGCCGCGAGGCGGCCGACGAGCTCGGGCTCGAGACGGGCGTCCTGGCCGTCGCGTCGGTGAAGGCGACCAGCGTCGTGGTGGAGGTGCCGCGGTGACCCGCCGGGGCCCGCGGCGCCGCGCGATCCCCGCGGCCCTCGCGGCGCTGCTCGTGCTCGGTGTCCTCGGCTGCGCGAGCGGCCCGGGCCGCGCGGACGGCGCGAGCGGCCCGGGGACGGCCACCTCCCCCGCCGCCGGGGACGCCGTGGCGGGCGAGCTGGTCGTGCTCGCCGCCGCGTCGCTGCAGGGCACGTTCACCGAGCTCGCCGCGGTGTTCGAGGAGGCGCACCCCGGCGTGACCGTGACGCTGTCGTTCGGCGGGTCCTCGGCCCTCGCGCGGCAGCTGCTCGCCGGTGCGCCCGCCGACCTGTTCGCCGCCGCCAGCGCCGCGACCATGGCGGACGCGGCGGAGGTGACCGAGGACCCCGTGGTGTTCGCCCGGAACACGCTCGAGATCGCCGTGCCACCCGGCAACCCCGGCGCGGTGTCGGGGCTGGCCGACCTCGCCGACCCGGCGCGCCTCATCGCCCTCTGCGCTGTCGAGGTCCCCTGCGGCGCCGCCTCGGCGCGGGTGCTCGAGGTCGCCGGCCTGGCGCCCGCTCCGGACACCTACGAGGCGGACGTCACCGCGACCCTCACCAAGGTCGTGCTCGGTGAGGTCGACGCGGCGCTGGTCTACCGGACGGACGTGCTGGCGGCGGGCGACGCCGTCGAGAGCATCCCGTTCCCCGAGGCCGTGGCGGCCGTGAACGACTACCCGGTCGCGGTGCTGACGGACGCGCCCAACCCCGCGGCGGCACGGGCGTTCGTGGCGCTGCTGCTCGGGAACGAGGCGCGCGCGGTGCTCGTCGCCGCCGGGTTCGCCGGCGGGTAGCGGTGCGCAGCGCCTCCCGCGACGCCCGTGCCGGCACCGTCTCCCGCGCGGCACCCGCTCCCCGACCGACCCGCGGCCGCCGCCCCCGCGCCCGGCGCGCACCACCGCTCGCGCTCCTCGTGCCCGCGCTGGCCGGCGCCGCGCTGCTGATCACCCCGCTCGCCGCCCTCGTGGCCGCGGCGCCGTGGGCCGACCTGCCGCGCCTGGCCACGTCGCCCGAGGTCGTCCAGGCGCTCGGCCTGTCGCTGCGGACGGCCACGGTCGCGACCGCGGCGTGCATGCTCGTGGGCGTGCCGCTCGGCTGGGTCCTCGCCCGGGGTGACCTGCCGGGCCTCGGCGTGCTCCGCGCGCTCGTCACCGTGCCGCTCGTGCTGCCGCCCGTCGTCGGTGGCGTCGCGCTGCTCATGCTGCTCGGTCGCCGCGGGCTGCTCGGCCGGCACCTCGACGCGTGGTTCGGCGTCACGCTGCCCTTCACCCCGGCCGCCGTGGTGGTCGCGCAGGCGTTCGTCGCCCTGCCGTTCCTGGTGGTCTCGGTGGAGGGGACGCTGCGAGCGACCGACCCCGCGGTCGAGGACGCGGCCGCCACGCTCGGCGCCGGCCGCTGGTACGTGGTCCGTCGCGTCACCCTGCCGCGCGTCGCGCCAGGGATCGCCGCCGGCGCCGTCCTCTGCTTCGCCCGCGCGCTCGGCGAGTTCGGCGCGACGCTCACGTTCGCCGGCAGCTTCCCCGGCACCACCCGCACCATGCCGCTCGCGATCGCCCTCGCCCTCGAGCGGGACCCCGACGCAGCCGTCGCGCTGTCCCTGGTGCTGGTGGCGCTGTCCCTCGCGGTGCTGGTCGCGCTGCGCGGGCGCTGGGTCGGCGGGGTCCGGGCGTGACGGCTGACGAGCACGGCCTGGCCGCGCGGGTGCGCCGGACCAGGGAGTCGTTCGAGCTCGACGTCGCCCTGTCCGCCGCTCCCGGTGAGGTCGTCGCGCTCGTCGGGCCGAACGGCGCGGGCAAGTCCACGGCGCTGCGCGCGCTCGCGGGCCTCGTGCCCGGCGGCCGGGGCCCCGACGGGTGGGTCCACCTCGACGGCCGGGTCCTGGAGGGACCGGGCGTGCACCTGCCGCCGGAGCGCCGGCGGTGCGGGGTCGTGCTGCAGGGCCTGCACCTGGTGGGCCACCTGACCGCCGTCGAGAACGTCGCGTTCGGGCCGCGTGCCGGCGGGACGCCCGCCGGGCGGGCACGGCGCGACGCGCTCGGCTGGCTCGACCGGCTCGAGGTCGCCGCCCAGGCCCGCACCCGGGCGGCGTCGCTGTCCGGCGGGCAGGCCCAGCGGGTCGCGCTGGCCCGCGCGCTGGCGGCCCGGCCCCGCCTCCTGCTGCTCGACGAGCCGTTCGCGGCCCTCGACGCCGCCGCACGCCCGCGGGTCCGGGCCGTCCTGCGCGCCGCGCTGGCCGAGGGCGGCGCCCCGCCGGTGCTGCTCGTGACCCACGACCCCGCGGACGCGGCCGACCTCGCGGACCGCACGGTCCACCTCGCGGACGGACGGCAGGCGGTGGGCGGTGCGCCGGCACGGGTGGGGGCCGTCGTCCTCGCCGGGGGCACGGCACGGCGGATCGGTGGTGGTGACAAGACCGCGCTGGAGGTGGGCGGTCGCCCGATCCTGCACCGCCTGCTCGCCGACCTCGCGCCCACGCCGACGGTCGTCGTCGCCGACCCGCCCGAGCCGGAGGTCATGGGCCGGCACCCCCACGCCCGGTGGGTCCGCGAGCGCCCTCCGGGCTCGGGACCGGCCGCCGCGCTCGCCGCCGGGTCCGCCGCCCTCGGCGACGTCGACGTGCTGGTGGCGCTCGCCGGGGACCAGCCGTTCGCCGGGCCGGCGGTGCCGCGGCTGCTGCGGGCGCTCGCGGAGCACCCGGGCACGGACGCCGCGGTCGGCGTCGACGGCGGCGGCCGGTCCCAGCCGCTCCTGGCCGCGTACCGGGCGGCAGCGCTGCGGCCGCGGCTCGCGCGCGTCCGGCCCGGGGCCCCGCTGCGCGCGGCGCTCGACGGGCTCGCGGTGCGCCCGGTCCCGCTCGACCCGGCGGAGGCGCTGGACGTCGACGAGCCGGCCGACCTGGCGCTCGCAGAGCACCTCGTCCGCGACCCCCTCGCCTGACGCACGGGAAGGCGAGCCTCACCCCGGCCCGCGGCACCGCAGGTCAGGGGGCCAGGGCGGGACCTCGGTCCCACGGCCGTGGCGGGGCGGTTCGGACACTGGAGGGGTCCGCGCGAGCGCAGCCGCAGGCGACGTCGACGTCGCCACGCCCGCACCAGGTCCGCCTGTGCCGTTCGCCGTCTGGAGCCCCTCGCCATGTCCGACCGGCCGCAGCACACCGACCTCGTCGAGATCGAGAGGGCATGACGATGGCGCAGCAGCTCGGCTTCTGGATCGACCAGCAGTACTGCACGGGGTGCAAGGCCTGCCAGGTCGCCTGCAAGGACAAGCACGACCTCCCGCTCGGCGTGACCTGGCGCCGGGTGGTCGAGTACTCGGGCGGGTCGTGGTCCACCGACCCGGCGGCGGGCACCTTCGCGCCGAACGTCTTCACCTACTACACGTCGATCTCCTGCAACCACTGCGACGACCCGATCTGCGTCGCGGTGTGCCCGACGACCGCCATGCACAAGGGCGCCGACGGGATCGTCTCGGTCGACCCGGCCAAGTGCGTCGGGTGCCGGTTCTGCGAGTGGGCCTGCCCGTACTCCGCGCCGCAGTTCGACCCGACCGCCGGGGTGATGACCAAGTGCGACCTCTGCGCGGACGAGCTGGCCGAGGGTCGCGACCCGGCCTGCGTCGCGGCCTGCCCGTCGCGCGTCCTGCACTACGGCGAGATCGCGGACCTGCGCGCGGAGCACGGGGACCGCGCCGACGTCGCCCCGCTGCCCGACCCGTCGATCACCCGGCCCAACCTCGTGATCACCCCGCACCGCCACGCCGAGCCCACGGACGCGGGCACCGGCACCATCACGAACCCGGAGGAGATCTGATGCCCGTCGGTGAGCTCCCGCTCGTCCTGTTCACGCTCCTCACCCAGATGTCGGTCGGCTCCTTCGTCGCGCTCGGCGCGGTGCACGTGCTGGCGCGGCGGAGGTACCCCGCGGCGACCGTCGACCGGTTGTCCGACCCCGCGCTCTACGCGATCGGCCCGGTGATGGTCGCCGCGCTGGCGGTCTCCCTGCTCCACCTGGGCAACCCGGTGAACCTGCTCAACGTCCTCAACAACCTCGGGTCGTCCTGGCTGTCCCGGGAGATCCTGCTCGGCTGCGCCTTCACCGCGCTGGGCGCGGCCTTCGCGCTCTGCCAGTGGCGGCGCTGGCTCACGCCCGGCGTGCGGCAGGCCGTCGCCGCGGTGACGGCGGTCGTCGGGCTCGTGTTCGTCTGGGCGAGCGCGCAGGTCTACCTGATCCCCACGGTCCCGGCCTGGGACACGTGGACGACGCCGGTCGCGTTCCTCGCCACCACGTTCCTGCTCGGCTGCCTCGCCGTCGGCGCGGCATTCGTGGTCGCGGCCTCCGTGCGCACCCGCCGGGCTGCCGCGCAGGGCGCCCGACCCGAGGCCGAGGCCGAGGTGGACGCGATGCTGCGCAGCAGCCTGCGTGGCATCGGCCTCACCGCGATCGCCGTGCTCGCCGTCGAGCTGCTCGTGCTGCCCGCCTGGCTGCTCGGCCTCGCGAACGACGGCAGCCCGGCGGCGACGGCCGCGGCCGCCGCCCTGACCGCCGGGGGCTGGCTGCACCTGCGGCTCGTGCTCGCGGTGCTCGGCGGCGGCGTGCTCGCGCTGTTCCTGTACCGCGCCGCGGCGGCGGGCGGCCGGCGGCTGCTGCTCGTGACGGCCGGCAGCGCGTTCGTGCTGGTCCTGGTCGCCGAGACGGTCGGCCGCGTGCAGTTCTTCGAGTCCTACGCCCGCATCGGGATCTGAGGGAGCCCGCCATGACGACCACCACCCCCCGCACCCCGCTCGACACCCCGGTCACCCGGCGCTCGTTCGTGGCCTGGAGCGCCGCCGCGGGCGGGGCCGCCGCGGCCGTCGGCACCGGCGCCCGGCTCGGCCTGCTGCCGCTCACCCCGGCCCGGGCGGCCACGGGCGGCGACGGCCCCCGCCAGGTCTGGTCCGCCTGCATGGTGAACTGCGGCTCCCGGTGCCCCGTGCTGCTCACGGTCGAGGACGGCCAGATCACGCGGGTCGACTCGGACCCCACCGGCGGCGACGACCTCGAGCTGCCGCAGATCCGCGCCTGCGTCCGCGGGCGGGCGATCCGGCAGCGCGTGCACAACCCCGACCGGCTCAAGCACCCCATGCGCCGGGTCGGGCCGCGCGGCTCCGGCGAGTTCGAGCGGATCTCCTGGGACGAGGCGTTCGACGCGGTCGCCGAGGCGCTGCGGTCCACGATCGACCGCTACGGCAACGAGGCCGTCTACCTCAACTACGGCACCGGGGTGCTCGGCGCGACCGTCGCGTGCTCGTGGCCGCCCGCCGCCACCGGCGTCGCCAGGCTCATGAACCTGCTGGGCGGCTACCTCAACCACTACTCGGACTACTCGACCGCGCAGATCACCACCGCGTACCCGTTCCACTACGGCGAGTGGGTCTCCGGCAACTCCTTCGACGACCTGGTGAACTCGCAGCTCGTCGTCCTGTTCGGCAACAACCCGCACGAGACCCGGATGAGCGGGGGCGGCGAGCTGTTCGTCACGACCCGGGCCAAGCAGGCGTCGCAGGTCCGGACGATCGTCATCGACCCGCGGCAGTCCGAGACCGCCGTGACCCTGGCCGACGAGTGGGTGCCGATCCGGCCGAACACCGACGCGGCGCTCGTGGCCGGCCTGGCCCACGTGATGATCAGCGAGGACCTGCAGGACCAGGCCTTCCTCGACCGGTACTGCGTCGGGTTCGACGAGGACCACCTCCCCGACGGCGCGGCCCCCGGCTCGTCCTACCGGTCCTACGTGCTCGGCCGCGGGCCCGACGGCACCCCGAAGACCCCCGACTGGGCCGCCGCGATCACCGGGGTGCCCGCCGGCACGATCACCCGGCTCGCCCGCGAGATCGCCGGCGCCAAGCCGTGCAGCATCAACCAGGGCTGGGGACCGCAGCGGCACTCCAACGGGGAGAACTCCGCGCGCGCCGTGTTCACCCTCGCGGCGATGATCGGCCAGATCGGTGTGCCCGGCGGCGGCACCGGCGGCCGGGAGGCCGCGTACTCGATGGCGACCGCGGCGTTCCCCACCCTGAAGAACCCCGTCAGCACCGAGGTGTCGGTCTTCAACTGGACGGACGCGATCTACCGCCACGACGAGATGACGGCGCTCAGCGACGGCGTCCGGGGCGCCGACCGGCTCACCGCGCCGATCCGGTTCATCTGGCAGTACGCGGGCAACGCCCTGGTCAACCAGCACGCCGACATCAACCGGACCGCTGAGATCCTGTCCGAGCCGGACGACCTGACGATCGTCGTGATCGACCACCAGATGACCGTGTCCGCCCGGTACGCGGACATCCTGCTGCCCGACGCGTCGACCCCGGAGCAGGTCGACCTCGCGCAGCAGGGCTCCGCCGGCGCGCTCGGCTACCTCGTGCTCGCCGACCGGGCCATCGAGCCGATGTGGGAGTGCCGGCCGGTCTACGACATCCTCACCGGCGTCGCCGAGCGGATGGGCGTCGCGGACGAGTTCACCGAGGGCCGGAGCCAGGAGGACTGGGTCCGCGAGGTGCTGGCCGAGACCCGCAAGCTGACGCCCGCCGTCCCCGACTTCGAGACGTTCCGGCGGCAGGGCATCTACAAGGAGATGAGCCCCGACGGGCCCGTGGTCCCGCTCGCCGACTTCCGGGCCGACCCGGAGGCGAACCCGCTCAGCACCCCCTCGGGGAAGATCGAGATCTACTCGGCCGCGCTGCAGGAGATCGCCGACACCTGGGAGCTGCCCGAGGGCGACCGGGTCACCGCGCTGCCCGAGTACGTCGAGTCCCGGGAGGGGCCGGAGGACCCCCTGCGCGAGCGGTACCCCCTGCAGCTCATCGGGCACCACTACAAGTCCCGGACCCACTCCACCTACGGCAACGTCCCCTGGCTGCAGGAGGCGCACCCGCAGGAGATGTGGATCAACCCGGCCGACGCGGCGGACCGCGACGTGCGGAGCGGCGACACCGTCGACGTGGTGAACGACCGCGGGCGGGTGCGGATCGTCGCCCGCGTGACGCCGCGGATCGCGCCCGGCGTCGTGTCGATCCCGCAGGGCGCGTGGTTCGCGCCGGACGCGGACGGGGTCGACCTCGGCGGCAGCGTCAACACGCTGACGAGCCTGCACCCGTCGCCGCTGGCCAAGGGCAACGCCCAGCACACCAACCTGGTGGAGGTGACGAGGACCTAGTCCGCGGCGGGCTGCCAGGCGGCGGCGAGCGCCCGCAGGCGGCCGACGGCGGCGAGCGCGTCCGCCGGGTCGACCGCGACGTCGGGTGCGACGGCACCGGACGCGGGAGACCCGGGCACGGACGCGGCGGCGGAGCCGGCGGCGACGCCCACGAGGAACGCGCTCAACGGAGCGGCGGGGCGGCTGACGCCGTGCGCCACCTCCCGGACCAGGTCGAGCACCGGCCCGGCGACCCCGGGGAGCAGGTCCGGCGCCACGCCGAGCTCCGCGGCCGCCGCCGCGGTCCACCGCTGCATCTCGTCCATCGCGACCCTCCCGCGTCGTCCGGCGGCGCCGGGCGCCGCATCCTCCGGACCAGGCTCCCGCGCCGGCGGCACGCAGCGGCCGGGACCTTCGGCCCCCGACGCGTCGACCCGATCCCGCCCGAGGCGCCGACGCCGTTCCCGCCAGACCCACCGAGGAGCCGACACCGTGACACCCACCGGAGCGATGCCCACCGGAGCGATGCCCACCGGGGCGATGCCCACCGGGGCGACACCCGCCGCGCCCGCAGATCCGCTCCTGCCCCCCGGCGCACCGCCGGAGCTCGCCGCGCACCTCGACGACCTCGCCGGTTGCAGCGTCCTGGTGTCCCGCCTGCTGCTCGCCGCCCCCGACGCCGATCTCCTGGCGCGGCTCCGGGAGCCCGGACTCATGGACGCCTGGCCGCTCACCGACGAGCGGTCCCGCGCGGGCGCCGCCCTCGTCGCCCGCGGCGCCGGGGCCGACCTGGACGCGGTGCGCCGCGACCACCAGGCCCTGTTCGTCGGGCCCGGCCCGCTGCTCGCCCCGCCGTACGAGTCGGTGCACCGCGGCCGCGAGCGCCTGCTGTTCGAGGCCCCGACGTTCGAGGTGCGTGCCGCGTACCGCGCGTTCGACCGGGTCGCGCCGGCGCTCAACCGCGAGCCCGACGACCACCTCGGTCTCGAGCTCGACTTCGTCGCCCACCTCGCCCTTCGGGTGCTGGACGCGGTGGACGCCGGTGACGAGCCCCGAGCCGACGCGACGCTGGTCGCGCTGCGCGAGTTCCTCGCCGACCACGTGCTGACGTGGGGTGCGGACTGCCTGGCGCTGGTGGAGGACCGCGCCCGCACGGACTTCTTCCGGGGCGTGGCGCTGCTCGGTGCGGGCCTGCTGGCGTTCGCGGCGGGGCTCGTCGAGGAGGGCTGACGTGACCCGCCCCGGTGACGCGCCGGGGTCGGCCTCCGACGCCCTCGGCCCGGTCGTGCGCTGGCTCGCCTGGCTGCCCGACCCGGTGCACCTGCACCTGCTGTGCGCGACCGCACCTGCGCGGCTCCGGGTGCCGCGGCGCGCGGTGGCGGTCCGACTGGCCGGCTGCGCCGCCGACCTCCCCCTGTCCGGGTACCTCGAGCTCGTCGCCGCCGGCGCGCTCTCCGTGACCGTGCGCGACCCGCATCCTGCTCCGGCCGCGGGGGCGGCGGACGCGGTCCTCGAGCGCGCCGGACGGCCCGAGCGGATCAGCGCCGCTCCGGACGACGCGCCGGGTCCCGCACGACGGCGCCGGCCGCGGCCCGTCCCGGACGCCGCGAGCCTCGGCCTCCCCCGCCGGGCGGTGCTGGCACCGGCCGGCTCGGTCCGACCCGGCGGCCGGTGGCGGGCGGGTACGGAACGCGCCCGGCTGCGCGACGCCCTGACGGCGCTGGGCCTGCCGGCGGACCGGCCCGACGACGCCCCACCGGGCCCCGGCGGTGACCGCACGGTGCGCGTGCTGGACGCGCCCGGGTGCACCGCGTGCGGCGTCTGCGCCCGGGCCTGCCCCCAGGGAGCGCTGTCGCTGGTCGATCCGGGCGCGGGGTCGGGGACGGCGCCTGCCGGGGTCGGGGGCACCGGGCCGAGCGCGGGCGCGGGATCCTGTGGGGGCACGGGGCCGGGCACCGGCGCGATCCTCCGCCAGGACGTCGCCGCGTGCACCGCCTGCGGGTGGTGCGTCGATCTCTGCCCGCCCGGCGTCCTGCGCCTGGTCCCCGCGCCGGCGTGGGCCGCGGTGGTCGGGGACGGCCTCCACGACGTCGCCCGGGTCGTCATCCGGACCTGCGCGCGCTGCGGCTCCGGGTTCGGCGGCGCCGGCGACGCGCGCCTCTGCCCGGTCTGCGCCTACCGCCGGGCGCACCCCTTCGGGTCGACGGCCGTGCCGCGCGGGTGAGGGCGGGACGTGGTCGCCGGCCTGCGGGCGCTTTTCGTCCACCGCGGTCGCCGTGCCAGGATGATCGGCCGTGACCGCTCGACTGCTCAGCACCCCCGTCGCCGTCGTCCCCGCCGTCGCCTGCGTGGCGCTCGCCGCCGCCGGCTGCTCGGTGTCCGTCCGCGCGACCGGGGACGCCGGCCTGTCCGGCTCGGAGGTGGAGGCGCGGCTGGACCGGGTGCTCGAGGACCGGCTCGGTCGGGCGCCCGACGCGATCGACTGCCCGGAGCCGCTGCTCGCCGAGGTCGGCGCCGCGGTGCGGTGCACGGTCGACGTGCCCGAGGGGTCCGTCGACGCCGTCGTCACGACGACCGCGGTCGAGGGCCACGACGTCGAGCTGGACGTGACCGTGGACGACGAGCCGCGTGGCACCTGACACCGCGCGCGGCGACGACCCGGTGCGCCCCGCGGACGACGCTGTGCGTCCCGCGGACGAGCTGGTCGCTGCGGTGACGGAGCGGTTCGCCGGGTCCGCCTACGTCGTGGAGCGCACGCCCGACGGGTTCGTGGTGCACGCCGACCTGACGCACCAGCACGTGCACCGGCCGCGCCGCGACCGGCGGACCCGGACCCTGGTCCGGCACCACGTGGTGCTGGACGAGCGCCGCTTCGTCATGACGGTCACCGACGAGCAGGTGGACGTGACGTGGCGCGCCGGCGCGACCCCCGGTTCCGAGGTGCCGGTCCTCGGCGCCGGCATCCGGGTGGAGCACCGACGGGGCCGGGTCCGCGAGGTGTCCTTCAGCGCGACCTGGGACCCCCGCAGACCGCGCGGCGAGCGCCTCGTCGACGCCCGGCGGTTCGACTCGGGCGAGGCGCTCCAGCACATCCGCACGGCCGCCGGAGACCTCGGGTGGCACGAGCGCAGGGGCACGGCCGAGCGGGTCGGCCGGGCGTTCGCGCTCGTCGCGGCCGTCGGCGCCGGCGTGACGCTCGTGGGCCTGGTGGTGGCCCTGCTCCTCGGCCGGTTCTGACCGGCCGCTGCGGTCAGGACGCGGCGATCTCCGCCCGCAGGGACCCGAGCAGCTCCGTGAGCCCGTCCGCGAGCGCCTCCGCCTGCGCGCGGGTGGCCGTGGCCGAGACCGTCCAGACCGTCGCCGGCCCGCCGTCCGCGCCGGGGACGGCGACGAACTCCTGCACCTGGGTCATCGGCACCGCGACGCCGTCGACCGTCGTCGTGAAGTGCACCTCCTGCGCGACCGCCAGGTCGCCCGTCTGCTCGCGGCGGGCGAGCGCGACGTCCTGCTCGGTCGCCTCGATCGCGCGGACCGCCTCGGCGCCCAGCGCGACGGCGAGGCCGAGGTCGGCCGTGCGCTGCACGCCGACGGTGACGTTCGCGGTGAACCCGGCGTCCGGGGTCTCGTGCGCCGCGGCGAACGCGATGCCGGGCGTGCCGAGCGAGGCCGGCGGGATCAGGTGCCAGCCCTCGGGCAGCGCGGGCGCGTCCTGCGGGTCGGTGGTCATGCGTCTCCTCGGGTCCGGGGGTCCGCCGAGTCTAGGCGGCGGCTCGGGGGCGGGCCGTCCGCGCGGCCCGGCTAGCCTGGCCCGGTGCAGGTGGTCTCCGATCTGAAGCAGCTGTGGCCCCTGGTGGACTTCCGGCGGCTGCTCACGGTGCGGCTGGTCAGCCAGTGCTCCGACGGCCTGTTCCAGGCGGGGCTCGCCACGCTGTTCTTCTTCTCGCCCGAGAACGCCACCACCGCGACCGGCGTCGCCGCGGCCTTCGCGGTGCTCCTGCTGCCGTTCACGGTCGTCGGGCCGTGGGCGGGCGTGCTGCTCGACCGCTGGCGCCGGCGGCAGGTCCTGCTGGTCGGCAACCTGGTCCGCACGGCCCTGACCCTCGTCACCGCCCTGGTGATGGCGACGGCCGGCGTCGGCCCCGCGGTGTACGTGCTCGCGCTCGTGACGCTGTCGGTCAACCGGTTCCTGCTGTCGGCGCTGTCGGCGTCGCAGCCGCGGGTCGTCGCGGGGCCGCTGCTGCTCACCGCCAACTCGATCACCCCGACGCTGGGCACCGTGTCGTCCGGCGTCGGCTGGGGCGTCGGCTTCCTGCTGAGCCTCGTGCTGCCGGGCGGCGCGGCCCGGGACGTCGCGTCGCTCGTCGCCGCGGCCGCCCTCATGACCACCGCGGCACTGCTCGCCACCCGGCTCGGGCGCGACCGGCTCGGCCCGGACGCGCGGGCGGACGCCTCCGAGATGCGGCAGGCGCTCCGGACGCTGGCCCGGGGCCTGGTCGGCGGGGCCCGGTACCTGGTCCGGCGCGGCACACCGGCCCGCGCGCTCGGCGTGATGGCCGTGCACCGGTTCCTGTACGGCGCCGTGTTCATCGCGAGCCTGCTGATCTCGCGCAACCTGCTGTCCGACCCCGGCGACGCCCGGGCCGGGCTCGTCACGTTCAGCACGGTCGCGGCGGTGACCGGCGTCGGGTTCGCGCTGGCGATCGTCGTCACGCCGATCGTGTCGCCGCTCGTCGGCCCGCACGCCTGGATCACGGTCTGCCTGGTGCTGGCCGCCGCGACCCAGGCGCTGCTCGCGGTCACCGTCGCGTACCCCGCGGTGCTCGCCGGCTCGCTGGTGCTCGGCCTGGCGGCGCAGGGCGCGAAGATCGCGGTCGACACGATCGTGCAGCGGGACACCGCCGACGAGTTCCGCGGGCGCGCGTTCGCGCTCTACGACGTCCTCTACAACGCGGCGTTCGTGGGCGCCGCCGCGCTGGCGGCGGTCGCGCTGCCGGACACGGGCTGGTCGCGAGGGGTGTTCGCGCTGCTCGCGGTCGCCTACCTCGCGACCGCGCTGGTGTACCGGACGCGGGCCACCGAGCCGTCCGAGGTGCCGGTCCGGGCCTGACGCGCGGCCGACCGCGGGACCGGCCGGCTCAGCCCTGCGACCGCGCCGCCCACCAGGCCGCCAGCTCCGCCCGCGCGCGCTCCTCCCCCAGGGGGCCGTGCTCCATCCGCAGCTCCAGCAGGTGCTTGTAGGCGGCGCCGACCTCCCGGCCCGGCGGGATGTCGAGGATCGCCATGATCTGCGTGCCGTCGAGGTCGGGCCGGATCGCGTCCAGCTCCTCCTGCTCGGCCAGCCGCGCGATCCGCTCCTCGAGGTCGTCGTACGCCTGGGACAGCCGGCGCGCCTTGCGCACGTTCCGCGTCGTGCAGTCGGACCGGGTCAGCCGGTGCAGCCGCTCGAGCAGCGGGCCCGCGTCGGTGACGTACCGCCGCACGGCCGAGTCGGTCCACGCGCCCTCGCCGTAGCCGTGGAACCGGAGGTGCAGCTCGGTCAGCCGCGCGACGGCCTGCACGGTGGCCTTGTCGAAGTGCAGCGCGCGCAGCCGCTTCGCGACGAGCTTGGCGCCGACGACCTCGTGGTGGTGGAACGAGACGCCACCACCCGACTCGAACCGGCGGGTCGCGGGCTTGCCGATGTCGTGGAGCAGCGCGGCCAGGCGGAGCACCAGGTCCGGCCCGGGGACGGCGCCGTCGGGGCCGGTCTCCAGGGCGATCGCCTTGTCGAGCACCGTGAGCGAGTGCTCGTACACGTCCTTGTGCCGGTGGTGCTCGTCGATCTCGAGCCGCAGCGCCGGCAGCTCCGGCAGCACGTGCTGCGCGAGGCCGGTGTCGACCAGCACCCGCAGGCCGGGCCGCGGCTGGCGGGACAGCAGCAGCTTCACCAGCTCGTCCCGGACCCGCTCGGCCGACACGATCGCGAGCCGGTCCGCCATGTCGGTCGCCGCCGCGAGGGTCGCGTGTTCCACGTGGAACCCGAGCTGCGCCGCGAACCGTGCCGCCCGCATCATGCGCAGCGGGTCGTCGTCGAAGGACTGCCGCGGGTCGACCGGGGTGCGCAGCACGCCGCGCGCCAGGTCGCGCAGGCCGTCGAACGGGTCGACGAAGGTCAGCTCGGGCAGCCGGATCGCCATGGAGTTCACGGTGAAGTCGCGGCGGGACAGGTCGCCCTCGAGCGAGTCGCCGAACACGACCTCGGGCTTCCGGGACGACGGGTCGTACGCGTCGGTGCGGTACGTCGTCACCTCGACGACGACATCCTCGGCGCCCCGGCGCCCGCGCCGCTGCGCGCCGATGGTGCCGAACTCGCGCCCGATGTCCCAGTGCGCGTCGCCCCACGCCGCGAGGATCCGCTCGGTCTCGTCCGGCGTGGCCGACGTGGTGAAGTCGAGGTCGGCGCTCGGGCGGCCGAGGAACGCGTCGCGCACCGGCCCCCCGACCAGCGCGAGCTCGTGCCCGGCCGCGCGGAACAGGTCCCCGAGCTCGAGCGCCGCCGGCGCGAGACCCGCGATCACGCCGAGCGCGCGCTTCTGCAGCGCGAGCAGCGCCTCGGCGTCCACGTCGGGAGCCGCGGACGCGGGGGCCTCGGCGGGTGCGGCGGCGGGCGCGGTGCGGGGGTCAAGGTCGTCGGACGGCACGACGCCCAAGCCTGCCAGATCGGCGCCCCGGCCCGCCGACGAGCGGCGTCGGGGCCGGCCCGGGTGGGGGCGCCGAGCCCGGCGACGCGCACAGCTCCTCCACCGGAGCGCGTCCGGGCGCCGTGAGGGAGTCGTTACAGTGGCCTGCATGCCCGAGCCCGCGCGCGCCCTGCCCCCGCAGGGCGTCCCCGCGCCGCCGGGCGGTCACGCCCTGCGCATCGACCCCCGGTCGACCCGCACCCGGCACCCGCACCTCCCCGTCGTCGAGGAGACCTCGGCGGGCGGTCTGGTCGTCCGCCTGGACGGCGGCCTGCACGTCGCCGCGGTGATCGCGCGCCGCAACCGCGCCGGCCGGCTGGAGTGGTGCCTGCCCAAGGGCCACCTCGAGGGCGAGGAGACGCCGGAGCAGGCGGCCGTCCGCGAGATCGCCGAGGAGACCGGGATCGTCGGCCGCATCGTGCGGCGGCTCGGGGTGATCGACTACTGGTTCACCGGCGACGACCGCCGCGTGCACAAGATGGTGCACCACTATCTTCTCGGCGCGGTCGGCGGCGAGCTGACCGTCGAGGGAGATCCCGACGGTGAGGCGGAGGACGTGGCGTGGGTACCGGTGCTCGACCTGCCGGGGCGTCTGGCGTACCCCAACGAGCGACGACTGGCCGAGGCCGCGCACGTGGTCCTCGTCGGCGGGGCATGAGGCTGCGCGGCACGGCGGGGCGCGCACGAGCGGTCGCGGCGGCGGTCCTGGCCGCCTGCGTGGTCGCGCTGCCGGGCGTCCCCGCCCTAGGGGCGCCCGCCGCCGCGACCGCCCCGGCCCCGGCCCGGGTCGCGGCCACCACCGCCCCGGCCGCGCCGTCGACGGACGACCTGCCGGTGAGCGTCGCCGTCACCGCGGTGTCCCCGCAGGTGCTCCAGCCGGGCCAGGACCTGACGGTCACCGCCACGCTGCGCAACGACGGCGAGGAGGTCGTCGAGCAGCCCCGGGCGTCCGTCCGCATCTACCGGTACCGGATGTCGACGCGAGAGCAGGTCGCGAGCTGGGCGGAGGCGGGCGACTCCAGCCCGATCGGCGACGTGGCCGCGACCGTCGCGCTGGACGCGCCGCTCGCGCCCGGTGCCACGGCCACCGTCACCGTCACCGTGCCCGCCGCGGACGTCGGCCTGCTGCGCACCGAGGACGCGTGGGGACCCCGCGGCGTCACGCTCGACGTCGGCGACGGCCGCACCCGGGTCGGCGTCGACCGGACGTACCTGCTGTGGGACTCCGCCGAGGAGGTGCCGACGGCGCACGTCGGCGTCCTGTCCTCGGTCGTCGGCCCGGCGACCGACCCCGCCACCAGCGGCGCCGCCGCGGGCGACGACGAGGAGGCCGCGGACGGCGGACCCGCCCCGACCGGCACGCCCGCGCCGACGCCCACCGGCTCCCCCGCGGCGACCGGCCAGCAGGAGGAGCAGGACGACGTCGCGGCCGAGGAGCAGGACGGCGCCGCCGCGGCGGAGGAGGACGAGCGGCTCACGGCGCTCACCGCGTCGGGCGGCCGGCTGACGAAGCTGCTGCAGGCCACCGCGGACCACCCGTTCGTCTCGTGGGCGGTCGACCCGGCCCTCGTCGACCAGGCCGCGACCGGGTCGCGCGCCGCCCAGACCTGGCTGACCGGCCTCACCGAGGCCGCCGACGGGCGCGAGGTGCTGCGCCTGCCGTGGGCGGACCCCGACCTCGCCGCGATCGCGCACGCCGGGTCCGCCGACAGCGCCGCCGACCTGCTCGCGCTCGCCCGCGGCGTCGCCTCGCAGCACGGCGGCGCGCTGTGGCAGGACGCGGCGCCGGTGCTGTGGGCGGCCGACGACGTCCCCGACCAGGTCACCGCCGACCGGGCCGCGCACTCCGACCCCGGCACCCCCTGGGTCGTCGGCCCGGACGCGCTGCCCGCCGACGACTCCGAGGTGCCGAGCTCGCCGACGTCGGTCAGCACCCCGTCGGGCGCCCTGGCGACGCTCGCGCCGGACGCGACGCTGTCCGGGCTGCTCGCCGACCCCGCCGCCTCGCAGCCGGGCGTGACCCCCGCGACCGCCGCCCAGCGCGTGCTCGCCGAGTCGGCGGTCATCGCGCGGTCCGACGACGCCGCCACCACGTACGTCCTGGCCACCACGCCCCGCGACTGGCAGCCGACCACGGCGGTCGCGCAGGCGCAGCTCGACGCCCTGGCGGGCGCCGACTGGGTCGAGACCGCGACGGTCGCGGACATGCTCGCGGCCGAGGCGGCCGGCGAGGCGGACGGGGACGGCGCCGCGCGGGAGGCCCTGCCCGCCTCCCAGCGCGGCGACGCCGAGCTCACCCCCGCATGGGTGAACGCGCTCGCGGCGCAGTGGCGGTCGGCCGAGGAGTTCGCGGCCGTCGTCGACGACCCCGCCGCGCTGCTCGCCGGGCTGGACGCCGACCTGGTCGCCCCGCTCGCCGTCGCGTGGCGGGACGACGTCGACGGGCGCGCCGCCGCGATCAACGTCGCGATCGCCGAGTCCCAGGCCCGGCAGTCCGGGCTCTCGGTCGTGCTCAACGAGCAGCTCACGGTGATCTCGAGCTCCGCCCAGATCAGCGTCGCGGTGCGCAACGACCTCGACCAGGCCGCGCGCGTGCGGGTCGAGCTGCGCCCGCAGAAGGGCTGCCTGGACACGACGCGCTCGCCGGTCACCGAGGTGGCCCCGGACGCCGACACCACCGTGCAGCTGACCCTGCGGGCGAGCGCGAACTGCGACGTCACGGTCGAGGTGAGCCTGGTGTCCGAGACCGGCCGCCAGCTCGCGACGCCGCAGGAGTTCTCCGCGCGGGTCGCCCCGACGATCGAGAGCGTCGGCGGCATCGTCGTCGGCGTGCTGCTGGCGCTCGTGCTCGCGTTCGGGATCTGGCGGACGGTGCGCCGCGGCCAGACCGCGCGGCGCGGGGCGCGCGTGGTGCCCGACCCGGCGCCCGGTGACCCGGACCCGCCCGCCTCGGGCGAGCCGGCCGGCGGCGACCCCGACGGCGGCACGCCGCCCGCCGACGGCCCGCCCGCGAGCGCCGCACCCGCCGGCGGCCCCGGCACCTCCCCCGGACGACAGGACCCGCGATGACCACCCCCGCCAGCGACGCGCGCGCCGGCGACCCGGACGGCACCGCGGCCGGCACGACGGCCGGCGGCGGCACGGACGGCGGCGCCGGCGCGCCGGCCGGCGCCTCGACCCCCGCGGTGGGCCTGCGCCGCTCGTCGCTCGTCATGGCGTCCGGCACCGCCGCGTCCCGCGTGCTCGGCGTCGTCAACACCGCGCTGCTCGGCTGGGCGATCGGCCTGACGGGCGAGGTCGCCAACGCGTTCTCCGTGGCGAACAAGCTGCCGAACACGCTCTACCTGCTCATCGCCGGCGGCGTGCTGAACGCCGTCCTGGTCCCCCAGGTCGTGCGCGCGTACCGCCGGGCCGACGGCCAGCAGTACGTCGACCGGCTGCTGACGGTGGGCGTCGTCGGGCTCCTGGGCCTGACGCTCGTGCTGACCGCCGCCGCGCCGCTGTTCGTCGCGTTCTACTCCTCGTTCCCCGACCCGGAGGTGACGCGGCTCGCCACCGCGCTGGCGTTCTGGTGCATCCCGCAGGTGTTCTTCTACGGGCTGTACTCGCTGCTCGGGCAGGTGCTCAACGCGCGCGGGTCGTTCGGCCCCTACATGTGGGCGCCGGTCGTGAACAACGTCGTGTTCGTCGTCGGCCTCCTCGTGCTCGTGCAGGTGGCCGGGCGGACGGGCGAGGGCGACACCGCCGGCGACTGGACCGCCGGCCAGACGGCGCTGCTCGGCGGCGCGGCCACGCTCGGCATCGTCGTCCAGGCGCTGGTGCTGCTCGTCCCGCTGTACCGCAGCGGGTTCCGCTACCGGCCGCGGTGGGGCCTGCGCGGGTCCGGCCTCGGCAGCGCCGGGCGCGTGGCGACCTGGACGTTCCTCGGGCTGCTCATCGGGCAGGTCGGCGTCTGGCGGATCAGCGTGGTCGCCAGCTCGGTCGCCACGGAGGGCGCCGCCGGCAACGCGGTGTACGACCGTGCGTTCCTCATCTTCATGCTGCCGCACTCGCTGGTGACGGTGTCGCTCGCGACCGCGCTGTTCACCCGGCTGTCCGGCCGGGCGGCCTCCGGCGACGCCGCCGGCGTGCGCACCGACCTGTCGCTCGGCCTCCGCACCGTCGGCGTCTTCACCGTGCTGGCCACCACCGGCATCGCGGTGCTCGCGTTCCCGCTGGGCCGCGCCCTGTTCCCGGACCAGCCGGACGGAGAGGTGCACGCGCTCGCGATGTCGGTGGTCGCCCTCGTGCTCGGCCTGGTCGCGTTCGGCGTGTGGTCGCTGTGCCAGCGCGTCTACTACGCCTACGAGGACGCGCGGTCGATGGTGCCGGTCCAGCTGCTGATGGCGGCCGTCGTGGTCGGCGGCACCGAGCTGGGGCGCGCCACGCTCGACGACCGGTACTGGGTCGCCGCGGCCTGCCTCTCGATGGCGGTGTCGTACGCGGTCGGCGCCGTGGTCGCGCTCGTGTCCGTGCGCAGGCGGCTCGGCGGGGTCGACGGCCGCCGGGTGCTGACCCTGCACCTCAAGGCCGCCGTCGGCGCCGTCCTGGCCGCGGGCGCGGGCCTCGGGCTGCTCGCCCTGCTCGGACCGGTCGACTCCTGGGGCCGGGCCGTGCTGGCGTGCGTGCTGGGCGGAGCGCTGATGACCGCGGTGTACGTCGGCGTGCTCGCCCTGCTCCGGGTCCGGGAGCTGCGCACGCTCGCGGCGCCCGTGCTGCGCCGCCTCGGGCGCGGCTGACCCGGCGGCGCCTCCCCCGGCGCGCGGCTCGCGGAGGCCCGGTCCGGCGCTGGGTGCGGCCCCGTGCCGGACGCCGGACCCCTCCTCCCGTCTAGCATGACCGGGAGGCGCGGCCCCGACCGGCCGCGCCCGCGCGCAGACCCGACGACGGACGGAGGACCGAGTGGTGCAGGCCCGCCCCGGCGACCCCGGACGCCCCGACGCCCCCGCGCTCGGCCGGCTCGGCGGCACGGTCGCCGGCCGGTACCGGCTCGACGAGCGCCGCCCCACCGACCTGCCCGAGGCCGAGCGGTGGTCCGCCACCGACACGATCCTGGCGCGCCCGGTCGCCGTGACCCTGGTGTCCGGCGCCCGCACGGCCGCCGTGCTCGACGCCGCCAGGCGCGCCGCGCTCGTCGTCGAGCCGCGCCTGGCCCGCATCCTCGACGTCGGCACCGCCGACGGCACGGGGTACGTCGTGACCGCCGCCGTCGAGGGCCGCAGCCTGGCCGCGCTGGCCGGGCGCGCGCCGCTGCCCGCGGACCAGGCCCGGGCCGTCGTGGGCGAGGCCGCCGCCGCGCTCGAGGCCGCGCGCCGGCGCGGCGTGCACCACCTCGCCCTGCGTCCCGACGCCCTCGTGCTCACGCCGGGCGGCCGCGTCGTCCTCGAGGGCCTGGCCGTCGACGGCGAGCTCGTCGGCGCCGCCGGGGGGACCGCGCACGCCATGAGCCGCGCCGATGCCGTCGGGCTGGTCCGGGTGCTGTACGCCGCGCTCACCGGCCGCTGGCCGGCCGTGGCCCCCGGCTCCGCCCCGGTGCCGAGCTTCGCCGCGTGGTCGGTTGCCGACGGCGCGCCCGCGCCCGCCGTGGTCGAGCTGGACGCCGGCCTGCCCGACGCCCCCGAGCACGACGGGACCGCGCTGCCGCCCGTCGACCTCGTGCCCGGCGTCCCCGCGGACCTCGACACGCTCTGCGCCGTCACCCTCGGCCCGCACGACGACGGGCCGCACAGCCCGGGCGAGCTCGTGCGCGAGCTCGAGCCGTGGCGGGCCGTCCGCGTCGACGAGATCTACCGCGCCGCGGACGCCGGGCGCTGGCCCGCGCTGCCGTCGCAGGGCACCGGTGCCGGGGCGGCCGGGGTCGCCGCCGCGGCGGGTGCCGCCGCGGTCGGCGTCGCCTCGTCCCGCGTGACCCCGGCCCCCGGCGCGGCCCCCCGCACCACCACCGCACCTCCGACGGGAAGCAGCCCGATGAGCGACGACCAGCAGCCCGCCTCCGACGACACGGCCACCCCGGCGACGGGCAGCCCGCGCGACGGGTCCCGACCGGGCGCCGGAGCGGCCGGCGCCGGTGCGGCGGCTGAGGCCGGCGCGGGTGGCGCGGGTGGCCAGGCGGGTGCTGCCGCGGCCGGTGCCGCGGGCGCTGCCGGCGCGGGTGCCGGCGCTGCGGGTGCGGCCGCTGCGGGTGCTGCGGCCGCGGGCGCGACCGGCGTCGCGCGGCAGTCGGTGCGGTCCGCGTTCGGGTCGACGCCCAGCGCGGGCGCCCGCCGACCGGGCACCCCGCCCCCCGCGATCCCGCCGGCCGGCCAGCCCGCGGCCATCCCGCCCTCCGGTCGGTCGCCCGTCCGCACCTCGACCCGGGGCACGCCTGCGGTGCCGGCCCCGACGGCGGACGCCGCGGCGTCGGGCGGCGGCGCGGCGTCCGGCGGCGGCGCGGCGTCCGGCGGCGGTCCGACCGCCTCGGGCACGCCGGCGGCCACCGGCGCGACGGCCACCGCCGCGACCGCCACCGGCGGTGCACCGGCCCGGGCCGGTACGGACGACTCCGGCGCGCCCGACCCCGGCCGGACGACCCCGGCCGCCTCGACGACGCCCGACGCCCCGCCCGCCGTGCCCCCGGCCCGCTCCTCGTCCCCCGCCGAGCCCGCGCCCGCGACGGAACCCGCCGCCGAGCCCGCCGCGGAGGCGGCCGGCGCGCGCGCGGCCACCCGCGCCGGGACGTCCGCCGACGCCCCCCGGACCGAGGCGGCGCCGGCCGCCGCGTCGACCCCGGCCACCGCGTCGCGCGAGCCGGACGCCGCGGACCTCGCGGTGGCCGGCATCACCGGAGCCGGCGACGACGACCGTCGCGACCCGTCCGCGACCGCCTCCGACGGCGCCGGCACGGGCTCCGCGGCCGCCGTGGTCCGGCGCGCCACCTCGGTGTTCCGCCGCCCGTCCGCCGAGCGCGCCACCCCCGCTGAGGCGGCGGGCACTGCTGCGGCGGGGGGAACCGCTGCAGCCGGCACCGCGTCCGGGGCCGGGGTCCCCGCCGCCTGGACGCCGCCCGTCCCCGCGGACGCCGACGAGCCCCCGGCGCTCCTGCCCGGGGCGGCGACGCCCGCGCGCGGCGACGGGACCGGCGCGCCCTCCGCCGCGGACGCGGCGGAGGACACCGCGGCCAGCCCCCGGTGGGACCTCCCGTTCCCGTCCGAGGACCGCGACGCACCGATCGCGCAGCGCCGGATCGACCCCACCCGCTGGGTGCTCGGCGGCGTGGCGCTGGCGGTCGTCATCGGCCTGGTCGTCGCGATCAACACGGTGCTCTCGCCGTTCCGGTCCCCGGGTGACGGCGACGCGCAGCCCGCACCGGCGCCGGCGACCTCCGCCCCGGCCGCCGAGCCGGCCCCCGCCGAGGGCGAGGAGGGCGCGGCCGGCGAGGAGCCCCCGGCGGCCGTCCCGCCCGCGATCGCGGCGGTGAACAGCATCGACCCGTCGGACGGCGACGGCGAGCACGAGGAGCTCGTCGGCCGGCTGACCGACGGCGACCCGGCCACCACCTGGTACACGCACACCTACAACCGCCCGGACTACGCCGGCTTCAAGGACGCGGTGGGCCTGGTCATCACGCTCCAGCAGCCGGCCACCGTCACGGCGATCACGCTGGACGTCAACGGCTCCGGCGGCGCCGTCGAGGTCCGGTCGACCGACGCGGCGAACCCGACCGCCGGCGACGTGCTGGCGTCGAGCGCGCTCGCGCCGCAGACCGTCCTGACGCTCGCGCAGCCGACCGAGACCCAGAGCATCGTGCTGTGGTTCCCGGCCCTCGCGCAGACCCCGGACGGCCAGAACCGGATCGAGATCTCCAACCTCGCGGTGTCCTGACCTCCGTCCCCGCCGGGTCCCGCCTCGGGTCCGGCGGGGGCGGAACAGACCGCGCCTAGGATCTGTTCTCCGCTGCATCAGCAAGTTCCCCGACCTCGAGGAAGCACCGTGACCGAGACCCCCGTCCGCGACATCGTCATCGTCGGCTCCGGCCCCGCCGGGTACACCGCCGCGATCTACGCGGCGCGCGCGGGCCTGGCCCCCTACGTGGTGGCCGGGTCGGTGACCGCCGGCGGCGCGCTGATGAACACCACGGACGTCGAGAACTTCCCGGGCTTCCCGGACGGGATCCTCGGCCCGGACCTCATGGACAACCTGCAGAAGCAGGCCGAGCGGTTCGGCGCCGAGGTGCTCTGGGACGACGCCGTCGAGCTCGACCTGGCCGGCCCGGTCAAGACGGTCGTCACCGGGGGCGGCGAGACCATCCGCGCCCGCGCCGTGATCCTGTCGACCGGCTCCGCGTACCGCGAGCTGGGCCTGGACGACGAGAAGCGCCTGTCCGGCCGTGGCGTCTCGTGGTGCGCGACCTGCGACGGGTTCTTCTTCCGCGACCAGGACATCATCGTGGTCGGCGGCGGCGACTCCGCGGTCGAGGAGGCCACGTTCCTCACCCGGTTCGGCAAGTCGGTGACGATCGTGCACCGCCGTGACGAGCTCCGGGCGTCGAAGATCATGGCCGACCGCGCGAAGAACGACCCGAAGATCCAGTTCGCCTGGAACTCCGAGGTCGTCGGGATCCACGGCGACGAGAAGGTCACCGGCGTGACGCTCCGCGACACCGTGACCGGGGAGACCCGCGAGCACGGCGCCACCGGCGTGTTCGTGGCGATCGGTCACGTGCCGCGCACCGAGCTGCTCGCCGGGCAGGTCGACCTGGACGAGAACGGCTACATCGTCGTCGAGGGCCGGTCGACCCGGACCAACCTGCCGGGCGTGTTCGCGGCCGGCGACGCGGTGGACCACACCTACCGCCAGGCGATCACCGCGGCCGGGTCCGGCTGCTCCGCCGCGCTCGACGCGCAGCACTACCTCGCCGCGCTCGGCGACGTGGACCCGGCCTCGCCGTCGGAGATCCCGCCCGCCGTCGAGCAGGCCGAGGTCGACGCCGCCGACGCCCTCGAGGCGCAGGGAGCCGACACCGCGTCGGCCGCGGCCGCCGCCGGGCACTGACCGCGCCGTGGTCGCCGCGCTCGCGGTGACCGCACCGACCTTCGAGCAGGAGGTCCTGCGGTCGCCGCTGCCCGTCGTCGTCGACTTCTGGGCGGCCTGGTGCGTGCCGTGCCGCATGGTCACGCCCGTGCTCGAGGAGCTCGCGGGCGTCTACGCGGGCCGGCTGCGGTTCGTCGCGGTGGACACCGAGGCGGAGCAGGACCTGACCGCCCGGTACAACGTCGTCTCGATCCCCACGCTGTACGTGTTCCACTCCGGCGAGCTCGTCCGGACGCTGGTCGGGGCGCGCGAGAAGCGGGCCTACGCCGCCGAGCTGGACGCGGCGCTGACGGAGATCGCGACCTGGTGACTCCGGGGCCGCGCGCCGGCTGAGCCGGGCGTCGCGCCCCGCCGACCCCGGCGTGCGCCCGTCGCGCGGACGGGGAGGCTTCGTGCGCGGGCGGCGCGCCCGTGGTGGACGGGGCCCCGGACCGCCGGAGTGGCGTGGCACACTCGGGAGATGACCGCTCTCGAGCGGCCCGACGGCACGGCGTCGGGCCCCCACCCGACCCCGGCCGCCGGCACGCGGCTCGACCGCTGGCTCGGCTCCTACGCCGAGCGCACGCACGGCATGCGCGCCTCCGAGATCCGCGCGCTGTTCGCCGTCGCGAACCGCCCCGAGGTGGTGTCGCTCGCCGGCGGCATGCCGTACCTCGAGGGCCTCCCCCTCGACGTGCTCGGCGACCTCGCCCAGCGCGTCGTCGCCACCCGCGGCACCACCGCCCTCCAGTACGGCTCCGGCCAGGGCGACGAGACCCTGCGCGAGCAGATCCTCGACGTCATGCGGCTCGAGGGCATCGAGGCGCACCCGGACGACGTGGTCGTCACGACGGGGTCGCAGCAGGCGCTCGACCTCGTCACCCGGCTCTTCGTCGACCCGGGTGACGTGGTCGTCGCGGAGGCGCCGTCGTACGTCGGCGCGCTGGGGGTGTTCCGCGCGTACCAGGCCGACGTGGTGCACGTGCCGCTGGACGCCGAGGGGCTCGTCCCCGAGGCGCTGGAGGCCACGCTCGCCGACCTCGCCCGTCAGGGCCGTCGGGTCAAGCTGCTGTACACGGTGCCCAACTTCCACAACCCGGCCGGCGTGACCCTCTCGGCCGAGCGCCGGCCCCGGATCCTCGAGATCGCGGCCCGGTACGGCGTGCTCGTCCTCGAGGACAACCCGTACGGGCTCCTCGGCTTCGACCGCGAGCCCCTGCCCGCCATGCGCTCGATGAGCGACGAGGGCGTCATCTACCTCGGGTCGTTCTCCAAGACGTTCGCACCCGGCTACCGGGTCGGCTGGGCCGTCGCGCCGCACGCCGTCCGGGAGAAGCTCGTGCTGGCGTCCGAGTCGGCGATCCTGTCCCCCTCCAACGCCTCGCAGCTGGCCATCAGCGCCTACCTGGCGACGTGCGACTGGCGCGGCCAGGTCAAGGCCTTCCGCGAGCTGTACCGCGAGCGGCGGGACGCGATGATCGGCGCGCTGGCCGAGCACCTGCCCGACGCCTCCTGGACCGTCCCCGACGGCGGCTTCTACACCTGGGTCCGGCTGCCCGACGGCCTGGACGCCAAGGCGATGCTGCCCCGCGCTGTCACAGCCCGCGTGGCGTACGTGCCCGGCACGGCGTTCTACTTCGACGGGCAGGGCGCGGACCACATGCGGCTGTCGTTCTGCTTCCCGACCCCGGAGCGCATCCGCGAGGGCGTCCGCCGGCTGGCGGGTGTCGTCTCCGCCGAGAGCGAGCTCGTGTCGCTGTTCGGCACCGGCGGGCAGGCCGTCCGCGGCGACGTGCAGTCCCCCGGCCCCGACCTGGCCTGACGCGCCGCCCCGGCGCGTCCGGGCGCGTCCCCGCGGCTAGTACGGTCGGGGAGGCGCGCGGTGCTCGGCGGGTCCGCCGGGTTCCCGGTGCCGCTCGTCCCGTCCCGCCGCCCCACCGTCCACGACCGGCCGCCGCGCGGCCGCCACCAGGAGGCCCCGACCGTGCCGCACCCCGTCCCCGCCACCCCGCGCGTCGTCGTCCTGGCCGGCGGCCTCTCGCACGAGCGGGACGTCTCGATCCGCTCCGGCCGGCGCGTGGCCGAGGCGCTCCGCTCCTCCGGCGTCGAGGTCTCCGTGCACGACGTCGACGCCGACCTGGTCCCGGCCCTCGCCGAGACGCGCCCGGACCTCGTCTGGCCGCTGCTGCACGGCGCGGGGGGCGAGGACGGGTCGGTCCGCGACGTCCTGGAGCTGCTCGGCGTCCGGAGCCTCGGCACGGGCCCGCGCGCCAGCCGCGTCGCCTGGAGCAAGCCGATCGCCAAGACGACGGTGACCCGGGCGGGCATCGCCACGCCGGAGTTCGTGACGCTGCCGCAGAGCCTGTTCCGCGAGCTCGGGGCCGGCCGCGTCATGGACGCGGTCGTGGCGCGGCTGGGCCTGCCCCTCGTCGTGAAGCCGTCGCGCGGGGGCTCCGCCCTGGGGGTGACCCTCGTGCGGACGGCGGAGGAGCTCCCGGGGGCGATGGTCGCGTGCTTCGCGTACGGCGACACCGCGCTGATCGAGCGCGCCGTCGAGGGCGTCGAGGTCGCCGTGGGCGTCGTGGAGCTCGACGGCTCGCCCGTCGCGCTGCCCGCCGTCGAGGTCGTCACCGACGGCCCGTACGACTACGACGCGCGGTACAACCCCGGGCGCACGGAGTACTTCGCGCCGGCGCGGCTCTCCGACGAGCTCGCGGCGCGCGCCGCCGAGACGGCCGTGGCCGCGCACCAGGTCCTCGGCCTACGGCACCTGTCGCGGACCGACCTCATCATCGACGCCGAGGGGCAGCCCTGGTTCCTCGAGGTGAACGTCGCCCCGGGCATGACCGAGACGTCGCTGTTCCCCCAGGGCGCCGAGGCCGGCGGGCACCACCTGCCGACGCTGTACCGCCGCCTGGTCGAGGCCGGTCTCGCCGCCTCCTGACGGCCGCGCCGCGGCCCGCGACGGCCCGGCACCCGCCGACGACGAAGGCGCCGACACCCCGGGGAGGGTACCGGCGCCTTCGTCGGTCCTGCGCGGTGGCCGCACGGGCCGCCGACCCGTCAGGAGCGCAGGATGCCCGGGTCGTCGGGCGCGAGGCTCGACAGGATGCGGTTGAGGTCCTGCACCGAGGCGAACTCGACCGTCAGCTTGCCGCGCTGCTTGCCGAGGTCGACCTTCACCCGCGTCTCGAACCGGTCCGACAGGCGGCTCGCCAGGTCGTCCAGCGCCTCGTTCCGCAGGCCCGCCCGCGGGCGCCGCTGCTTCGGCGCGCCGTCCTCGGCACCGAGCGCGACGATCTCCTCGACCGCGCGGACGGACAGCCCCTCGGCGACGATCCGCTGCGCGAGGCGCTCGATCGCGGCACCGTCGGCCAGGCCCAGCAGGGCCCGCGCGTGCCCCGCCGACAGCACGCCGGCGGCGACCCGCCGCTGCACGAGCGGGGGCAGCCGGAGCAGGCGCAGGGTGTTCGAGATCTGCGGGCGCGAGCGGTGGATGCGCTGGGCCAGCTCGTCGTGCGTGCAGCCGAAGTCGTCCAGCAGCTGCTGGTAGGCCGCGGCCTCCTCGAGGGGGTTGAGCTGCGACCGGTGGAGGTTCTCCAGGAGGGCGTCGCGGAGCAGGTCCGCGTCCTCCGTCTGCCGGACGATGGCGGGGATCGTGTCCAAGCCGGCGGCCTGGGTCGCGCGCCACCGCCGCTCACCCATGATCAGCTCGTAGCCGTCGTCGACGGGCCGCACCACGACCGGCTGGAGCACGCCGATCTCCTGGATGGAGCCGACGAGCTCGTCGAGCGCGTCCTCGTCGAACACGGACCGCGGCTGCCGCGGGTTGGGCCGGATCGCCGTGACCGGCAGGTCCGCGAACGTCGCGCCGGGCACGGGGACGAGGTCGTCGACCTCGGCGGTGGGCGGCATCGGCGGGACCTCGGCGACCGGCGCTGCCGCCTCGGGCGTCGGCGCGTCCGCCTGCGCCCGGGACCGCGGCTGGCGCACCGTGAGCGAGGGGACGCCCTTGCGGCCGTTCGACCGGGTCGGTGCCGCGGGCGGGGCCGAGGTCTCGGCCGGCGCGGCCGTCGGCGCGGCCCGGTCGGCGGCCCGCTCCCCCGCGGCCCGGTCGGCGGCCCGCTCCCCCGCGGCCCGGCCGTCGTCGTCGTCGTCGGCGCGCCCGTTCCCGCTGGTCAGGGCGCTGCTGGCGGCCGGACGGGCGTCCTGGCTGCGGTCCGGGAAGAACACGTCGACGGGACGGTCGCCGTCGCGCGGCTCGGCACCGGTCGGGATGAGCGCACCCAGGCCGCGCCCGAGACCTCGCCGCTTCTCGCTCACGCGTCCTCCTTCTGCCGGTCCGCGGTCGTTCCGCGCTCGGCGAGCTCTCGTGCCGCCTCCAGGTACGCCAGGGCGCCGCTCGAGCCCGGATCGTACGTCAGGACGGTCTGGCCGTACGACGGCGCCTCGGAGACGCGGACCGAGCGCGGCACCGTGGTCCGGAGGGTCTTGTCCGGGAAGTGCTCCCGGACCTCCTGCGCGACCTGCTGGGCCAGGTTGGTCCGGCCGTCGTACATGGTGAGCAGGATGGTCGACACGTGCAGGCCGCGGTTGAGGTGCGCCTGGATGAGCTCGATGGACTTGAGGAGCTGGCTCAGGCCCTCCAGCGCGTAGTACTCGCACTGGATGGGGATCAGGACCTCGTCGCCGACCACGAACGCGTTGACGGTCAGCAGCCCGAGGCTGGGCGGGCAGTCCACCAGGACGTAGTCGATCCGGGGCTCGCCGCGCCGCTCGCGCTCCTCCAGGTAGGCGTGCACGGCGTTCCGCAGCCGCGTCTCGCGGGCCACCATCGACACGAGCTCGATCTCGGCGCCGGACAGGTCGATCGTCGCCGGCGCGCACCACAGGTTGGGCACGTCGGGGCTCGGGTACACCGCCTCGGCGAGCGGCGTGCCGTCCACCAGCACGTCGTAGACGGAGGTGACGCCGGCCCGGTGGTCGACGCCGAGGGCGGTCGACGCGTTGCCCTGCGGGTCGTTGTCGATGACGAGCACGTGCAGGCCCGACTGCGCGAGCGCCGCCGCCAGGTTCACCGTGGTGGTCGTCTTGCCGACGCCGCCCTTCTGGTTCGCGACCGTGATGACGCGCGTGCGGTCCGGGCGCGGGAACGTCCGCCCCCGCAGCTCGATCCGCCGCCGGGCGTCCTGCCGCAGCTCCGCCATGAGGGGCGTGTCCTCGTCGGCCGATGGCAGGCTCTCCACCAGCGCGGCGCGTCGGCGCTCGTCGTGGTCGTCGCCGACCCAGCGGCTCGGTTCCGTCGTCACGCGCCCCGTCCCTTCGTCGAGCGGCGCGGTCGTCGCGACCGGCCTTCCGTTCCACGTGAAACACGGGCGCGCTCCGGCACCGTCCCCGCGTTGGTCCTGGTCACGAGCACCACGCTGGTGGGCTCCAGGCCCGGCAGGGTCGGCGCGACCCGGATCTCGGCGACCCCGCCGCCAAGCCGCTCCCCCACCATGACGGCCTCCTCCGCCTCCTGCTGCGCCCGTCCGCCCTTGAGCGCGACCAGGCGGCCACCGACGGCGAGCAGCGGCAACGTCCACCCGTACAGCTTGTCGAGCGCAGCGACCGCGCGGGCCGTCACGGCGTCGGCGCTGAGCTCCCCGACCTGGTCCTCGGCGCGGCCGCGCAGCACCCGGACGTTCCGGAGACCCAGCGTCTCGACGACCTCCGAGAGCCAGTCGGTGCGGCGTTCCATCGGCTCGAGCAGCACGATCTGGGCGTCCGGACGCATGGCCGCGACGACGATCCCGGGCAGGCCGGCGCCGCTCCCGACGTCGACGATCGTGCCCGTCGCCGGCAGGAAGGGGACGACCGCGGCCGAGTTGACCAGGTGGCGCTCCCACAGGCGCGCGAGCTCGCGCGGACCGACCAGGCCGCGCAGGAGGCCCTGGTCGCGCAGCAGGTCGTGGAACCCCTCCACCGCGGGCCAGGCAGCGCCGAAGTGCTCGGGGAGGCGGGGGTCGCCCGCCAGGGGATCGGCGGGCACGTCGCGCTGCTCGTCATCGCGCGCAGGTGCCGACTCTGACCGCACAGCACTCCCCTGGTCTCGGGATCGGGTGGTGCGCGATGCCGGGTCGGCACGTCCCGCGCACGTGAGCCTCTACGGTACCGCGCGCGTCCGACGCTCCGGCTCGGGCGCGCACGGTGTCGGCCCGGTGTTCCACGTGGAACGGTGAGCGACGCGCGGGCTTACCGGGCCGGTGGTGGGTCGGATCTTTGCGCCAGTTTGATGCCGCCGACGGCTTCCCGCCGGATACCCGCCCCCTCTCTCCGCCTGCCCGCAACGACGATGCGGCGCCGGGCCGCCTCGTTCCACGTGAAACGGCACTGACGGCGGGGGCGTGCACGTGACCGAGTCGCGCCGGACGGCCCCCGCGCGCCGGGCCCGTTCCGCTGTCGAGGACCGTGGCCTGACACCGCTCCGGCCCGGTCCGACAGGTTCCACGTGAAACGCCGCCTCCGAGTTGAACGCTGCCTCCGTCTGGACCGCCTGCATGAGGCGGAGACTGCTTCGCGCGGTACGCCGCTTGTCCCGCCCGGAGCTCCTACTCCCGTGGAACGGCCGCTCCGCACGTCACCACACTCCCACCCAGACCGGAACTTCCCTCTTGCGGACGGCGGCGGGCATGCTCATCGACAGCACGCCTCCGGTCGGCCGATCCGCCGCCGACGGGCGCGCCGCCCTTCCCGGGCCCCGCCCTGGCGATCGGCCAGCCCGTGCCGTCACTCCAATCGCGGAGGCAGCGCAAGCCAAGGCGGGCCGCTCGACGGAGGCGCACAGGTCCTCGGTACGCCCGCGGCTGACGCTCACCTCGGGTAGCCCGGAGCGCGTCCTGGGCGCGTTTCACGTGGAACGGGTCAGCGTGCAGCCAATGGGGCGCCCCGCGTTGCGTTCCGAGGCCGGGCAGCGGAAGGCTTCGAGCCGCTGGAACAGCGCCGGCACCGGCCCGCCCACCGATGACCCGGTCCTGTCGGCCATGGCGGATGGCGGATGGCGATCGTCGCGAGATCCGGAAAGCACCCACAGCGCGCGCTCGCCGACCCGCGCCCCGTCGGAAGCGCGGCCTCGGCGGCCGGACTCGCCCGGGAGCTCGCCGCCGCATGAACTCTCCACCGCGCTCCGCCCGGACCTCGACGACGTCGTCCCGCGCCCCGCGTGCGGTCGATTCCGGTCGGCGGCCGAGATCACGAGTACGTAAGTCAAGGCCGGATCGCCTCTGGCCGTCGACCGTGCGCCCGCGGTCGCGCCATGTCGGCGCGACCGCTCGCCTCACCGGGTCCATCGCGCGCCAGCCACCACACGCAGGGGCAACTGACACGGAATGGCGCGATGCGATCGACCACGCACTTCCCGCCAGTCGTTCACCCGTGCACGACTTCGCCCAGAAGCCCCGTACGGTGGCCGCGGACACACACGAAAGGCCGGCCCCGTCCGGGACCGGCCTCTCGTCAGCTCCTGCCGAAGCGTCGGCCGCCTCAGTCGGCCGGCTTCACCACGACGTAGCGCGCCGGCTCGACGCCCTCCGAGTCCGAGCTGAGCCCGGCCGCGGCGACGGCGTCGTGCACGACCTTGCGCTCGAACGGGTTCATCGGCTCCAGCGACACCGGGCCACCGGATGCCCGCACGGCCGCGATCGCCTCGTCGGCGACCTTCACGAGCTCGGTCCTGCGCCCCGCGCGGTATCCCGCGATGTCGAGCATCAGCCGGCTGCGGTCGCCGGTCTTCGCCTGCACGGCGAGCCGGGTCAGCTCCTGGAGCGCGTCCAGCACCTCCCCGTCCTCGCCGACCAGGCGACGGAGCGCGCGCTCGGTCCCCGGCTCCGCGACGATCTCCACGGCCGCGCGGCCGTGGTCGACGTCGATGTCGATGTCGCCGTCCAGGTCGGCGATGTCGAGCAGCTCCTCCAGGTAGTCGGCCGCGATCTCGCCCTCCTCCTCGAGGCGGGTCACGGCGCCGGCTTCACCGGTGGCGTCGGTGGGAGTGGTCATCTGGGCTCTCCTTGCTGGGAGGGTCGGTCCGCGCCGAGGCGCGCAGGTCTCAGTCGTCGGTCGCGTTGCCGGACGGGGTCGTGCCGGGGCGGCTCTGCGCCGAGCCACCCGTGCCCTGGCCGCTGCCGCCCCGCTTCTTCTTCGCCCGGGTGGCAGCCGGGCCGGTGGCACCCGCGGCCTTGCCGGCCTGCGCGGATCCGGCCTGCGCGGGCCCCGAGCCGGACGCTCCTGCGCCCTTGCCGCCCTGCGCCGGACCCGAGGCGGTCGCTCCCCCGGCCGTCCCGCCCTGCGCGGAGCCCGAGCGGGTCGACTTCCTGGCGCCGCCGGACGGAGCGGCCGCACCCGCCGGGCGCTGCTTCTTCGCGCGTGCCTTGCCGACCGGCTGCTGACGCTGCCCGCCGGTCGGCTTCTCCTCGATGGTGAGGGTGTCCGACTCCTCGATCGTCACGCCCTTGTGCGCGGCCTTCTTGGACTGCCGCGCCTTGAGCGCGGCCTCGGCCGCAGAGCCCGGCGCCGGCATCCGGCGGATCGTGTAGAACTGCTGACCCATCGACCACAGGTTGGTGGTGGTCCAGTAGATGAGGACACCGATCGGGAAGTTCACGCCGGAGAAGGCGAAGATCAGCGGGAAGACGTACATGAGCATCTTCTGCTGCTGCGCCATCGGGCCCTCGAGGGCGGCGGGCGGCATGTTCTTCATGGTCAGCTGGCGCTGCGTGAGGAACGTCGTCAGCGACATCGCGACGACCAGGATGACCGTCACCCACCGGACGTTGGCCGCGGCGTCGCCGAACTCCGCGGCGTTCATGAACGTCGCGGACAGGGGGGCACCGAGGATCGTCGCGCTCTCGGCCTGCGCCGCGAGCTCCTGCGTCAGCGGGCCCAGGTTCGGCCGCGGGTACGAGCCGTCGGCGAGCTGCGGGAGCGAGTTCAGCACCCGGAACAGCGCGAAGAAGATGGGCGACTGCGCCAGGATCGGCAGGCAGGACGAGAAGGGGTTCGTCTTGTGCTTGCGGTACAGCTCCATCGTCTCGCGGCTCATGGCCTCACGGGACGCGGGGTCGGTCTTGCCCTTGTACTTCGCCTGGATCTTCCGCATCTCCGGCGCGAGGAGCTGCATGCCCCGGGACGCCTTGATCTGCTTGAAGAACAGCGGGATCAGGATGATCCGCATGACGATCACGAGGCCGACGATCGACAGCCCCCAGGCCGCGCCACCGGCGGGGTCGAGACCCAGCCAGGTCAGCAGCGAGTGGAACTGGACCATGATCCAGGCCACCGCGACCATGATCGGATACAAGATGCTGTCGAACCAGGCCATCGTGGACTACTCCAGGTGGTGATCAGTGCGCGGAGGCGACCGCGCCGTGCGGGTGGCGACGGTGCGACCCCGCCGGTGGAACGTCGTCGACGCCGCCCGGGTTCCACGGGTTGCAGCGCAGGATCCGCCAGACCGCCAGCCGCGTGCCCTTCACGACGCCGTGCCGCTCGAGGGCGATCACGGCGTACGCGGAGCACGACGGGTAGAACCGGCAGGTCGGCGGGGTGAGCGGGGACACGAAGCGCTGGTACCCGCGGATCAGCAGGACGAGCAGGCGGCGCGGGACCCGGGCGACGCCGCGCAGCACGCGGACGCCGCCACCGGCACCGTCGCGGTCCCGGGTCATCGTGCCGCGACCTCGGCGGCGCGCTCCGCCCGGCGACGGCCCGCGGTGCGCAGGGCGCCGTCCAGGTCGCGCCCGAGCGTGGCGTAGTCGGCCTCGGCCGCCGGCGCGAGCGCCCGCACCACGAGGTCCGCGTCGGCCGGCAGGGCGGCCAGCCGCTCGGTCGTCAGGGCGCGCAGGCGCCGCTTGACCCGGTTGCGGGTCACGGCGTTGCCCACGCCCTTGGACACGACGAAACCGACCGCCGGACCGGGTCCGGGGTCGGTTCGCGTCACGAGGTGCACCACCAGCGTGCTCCGCCCGGCGCGCGCACCGGCACGGACGGTCCGCTCGAAGTCGGCGGACCGGCGCATCCGGTGCGCGGCGGGCAGCACCGCGTCGGGTGGGGTCAGGCCGACAGCTCGGCGCGACCCTTGCGCCGGCGGGCGGCGAGGATCGCGCGGCCGGCACGCGTCCGCATGCGCAGACGGAAGCCGTGGGTCTTGGCGCGACGCCGGTTGTTCGGCTGGAAGGTCCGCTTGCTCACGATGGTCTCCAAGTACTTCGGTACATCGGCCGACGTCCGGCCAGGTCTCTGCGCCCGTGCTCGACTGCTCCGGTACCCACGTCGTCGACGCGGCCGACGTCAGGGCACGCCAGCAGGAGCCATCTCAGGCCGGACTACGGTACGTCGCCCGCGTGCGCCGGTCAAACCGCGGGGCCCGCGGGGCGGGGCCGATCGGCCCGCACCCCTCCCGCGCGGTCGTGGCGGCCACTAGCATCGTCCCCCGACGCGTCCCGCAGCGACCCGGTCCCCACCCCGTGGACAGAGCCGGCCGAGGCTGTGGACGACGCCGCACCGGATGACCGGACGCGCCACGGCGAGCCCGAGATCCCGCGCGATCCACCGTCGCGCACAGGTGTGGACAAGTCTGTGGACACGTCACCGGGGCGTGCGACACTCGACCACGCGACTCACGACGGCAGCGAGGTACAGGTGTCAGGACAGGACGATCAGCTCACGCAGGTCTGGTCGGCCGCGATGGCGCAGCTCGAGGTGAGCCCCGACATCACGCCGCGCCAGCTCGCCTTCGTGCGCCTGGCCAAGCCGCTCGGCCTGCTCGACGGGACGATGCTGCTCGCGGTCGGCAACGACCTCACCAAGGACTACCTGGAGACCCGCGTCCGCCAGGAGGTCTCCGACGCCCTGGCCGCCGCGCTCGGCCGCGACGCCCGGTTCGCGATCACGGTCGACCCGTCGCTCGAGACCGGTGACGCGGGCCTCGCCACGGCACCGCCCGCGCGAGGGCCGGAGTCCGGTCCGACCCCGGTCGTGCAGCACGCGGCGACCGGGCACCCCAGCACCGGCGAGGCGGCGCAGGTCGAGCCCGTGCGCGGCGAGCCGTTCCGCCGCGAGCCGGCCGGGCCGACGCCGAGCGTCGAGCCGGCGCGCCTGAACCCGAAGTACCTGTTCGAGACGTTCGTCATCGGCTCGTCCAACCGGTTCGCGCACGCGGCGGCCGTGGCCGTGGCCGAGGCACCGGCGAAGGCCTACAACCCGCTGTTCATCTACGGCGACTCCGGCCTGGGCAAGACGCACCTGCTGCACGCGATCGGCCACTACGCCCGGAACCTCTACCCCTCGGTGCGCGTGCGCTACGTGAACTCCGAGGAGTTCACCAACGACTTCATCAACTCCATCTCGGAGGGCAAGGCGGGCGCCTTCCAGCGCCGCTACCGCGAGGTGGACGTGCTCCTCATCGACGACATCCAGTTCCTGCAGGGCAAGGAGCAGACGATGGAGGAGTTCTTCCACACGTTCAACACCCTGCACAACGCCAACAAGCAGATCGTGCTCACGTCCGACCTGCCGCCCAAGCAGCTCAACGGCTTCGAGGACCGGATGCGGTCCCGGTTCGAGTGGGGCCTCATCACCGACGTCCAGCCGCCGGACCTCGAGACGCGGATCGCGATCCTGCGGAAGAAGTCGGCCAACGACAAGCTGCAGGCGCCGGACGACGTGCACGAGTACATCGCGTCGAAGATCTCGACCAACATCCGCGAGCTGGAGGGCGCGCTCATCCGGGTGACCGCGTTCGCGAACCTCAACCGGCAGCAGGTGGACCTGTCGCTGGCCGAGATCGTGCTCAAGGACCTCATCACCGACGACGACCAGGCGGACATCACGGCGACCGCCGTCATCGGGCAGACCGCGGCGTACTTCGGCCTCACGATCGAGGACCTGTGCGGGTCGTCGCGGTCCCGCGTCCTCGTGACCGCGCGCCAGATCGCGATGTACCTGTGCCGCGAGCTCACCGACCTGTCGCTGCCGAAGATCGGCCAGGCGTTCGGCGGACGCGACCACACCACCGTGATGCACGCGAACCGCAAGATCCGCGAGCTCATGGCCGAGCGCCGGTCGATCTTCAACCAGGTCACCGAGCTGACCAACCGCATCAAGCAGGAGAGCCGCGGCTGACCGCCCCGGCCCGCTCCGCGCGGCACGCGGCGACCCGCCCCGGCACCGGCCGGCGGCGGGTCGTCGCGTTCTCGTGCCCGCAGGGCGCACGAAACAGGCCTGGGACGAATGTGCACACCTGTGGACACGTCTGTGGAAACCGGTGGACGACCCCCATGATTCGTGTGGACGGATCCTGCGGTCGTCGTGGACGGAGAAGGACGCCACGAGCACTGTCCACGTCCGCGCGCGCCGTCCCCAACCGGTCCACAGGCACCGTGCACACGTCCCGAGATACGCTGACCTGCACGAAGACACGTCATCCCCAGAGTGCACAGAAGCGACGATGACGACGACCGATCCCTAGGAAAGAGATCCACAGCCCGTCAATGCTGTTCCGGGCCGAGGCGACGACCGACCGGACGGCTCCGGGCGCTCCTTCCCGGACGACGCCCCGGACCCGAACGGCTGTGCACGACGTCGACGGCCCCGAAACGTTCGCCCAGTGCCGTCCTCTGCGCGGGAGGCCGCCGCGCAGTCTCCCCGGGCCGCACCGACGCCCAGCTCTCGAGGCCTCCTGACGAACGATCCGCGCCCTCCGCGCGTGTCCACAGCCCCACGCGATCGGTACCGGACCCCTGGTCACTCGCGTAGTGTTCGGGGCGACCCCTGCCCTCCCACGGCCGGGGTCGTTCAGCACCGCGCACGGGATCCCCGGATCCCCCAGACCGAGAGGGTGGGGCATGAAGTTCCGCGTCGAACGTGACGTCCTCGCAGAAGCCGTCACGTGGATCGCTCGCAGCCTGCCCACCCGCCCGCCGGTCCCGGTCCTGGCCGGTGTCCGCATCGAGGCCGAGGCCGACGGCACGCTCCGTCTGGCCTCCTTCGACTACGAGGTGTCGGCGCGCTCCGAGATCCCCGCGGACGTCAGCGAGCCCGGCACCGTCCTGGTCTCCGGCCGCCTGCTCGCGGAGATCTCCCGCGCCCTGCCGAACAAGCCGGTCGACGTGCAGCTCGACGGGACCAAGGTGTCCGTCACCTGCGGCGCGAGCCGGTTCACGCTGCTCACGATGCCGGTGGAGGACTACCCGCAGCTCCCCGCGATGCCGGCGCTCACCGGCACGGTCGACGGCGACGAGATGACCCGCGCCGTCGCGCAGGTCACCGTCGCCGCCAGCCGCGACGACACCCTCCCCCTGCTGACCGGCGTCCGCGTCGAGATCGAGGGCGAGAAGGTCACGCTGCTCGCCACCGACCGGTACCGCCTCGCGCTGCGCGAGCTCACCTGGCACCCCTCCGACCCGGGCGTGTCCGAGGTCGCGCTGGTCCGCGCCCGCACGCTGTCCGACGCCGCGAAGTCGCTGGGCGCCTCCGGCTCGGTGAACGTCGGCCTGGCGACCGGCCAGGGCGTCGACCTCATCGGCTTCGAGGCCGGCGGCCGGCACACCACCTCGCTGCTGGTCGACGGCGACTACCCGGCCGTGCGCCGGCTGTTCCCGGACGAGTCGCCGATCCACGCGGTCGTGAACACCCAGCTGCTCGCCGACGCCGCCAAGCGCGTGGCGCTCGTCGCGGAGCGGAACACCCCGATCCGGCTGACGTTCACGGACGGCCAGGTCGTGCTGGACGCCGGCCAGGGCGACGACGCGCAGGCGTCCGAGGCGCTCGAGGCGACGCTGGTCGGCGAGGACATCGCCGTGGCGTTCAACCCGCAGTTCCTGCTCGACGGGCTGGGCGCGCTGACGACGTCGTTCGTGCGGCTCTCGTTCACGCACCCGAACAAGCCGGTCGAGTTCACGGGCCAGGAGTCGCTCGAGGGCGACGACCTCAAGGAGTACCGCTACCTGCTGGTCCCCATCCGCTTCGCGTCCTGACGCGCGCGCGCCGGCCGGGCGGCCGCCGGCGCGCGCCGGGTGTGACCTGCGAGACGGGGCCACCGGTCGTCACCACCCCCGTCGCCGCGGGAGGATGGCGGGCGACAAGGACGCCGCGGGACGCGAAGCCGTCCCGACGGCGGTCGGGCGAGGAGAGGTGGAGCGATGCAGATCGGCCTGGTGGGTCTCGGCAGGATGGGCGCGAACATGCGCGACCGGATGCGCAACGCGGGGATCGAGGTCACCGGCTACGACCGGAACCCCGAGGTCACCGACGTGGCGTCCCTGGCCGAGCTGGTCGAGGCGCTCCCCGCCGGCGAGCGGGTCGTGTGGGTCATGGTGCCGGCCGGCGCCGTCACGCACGCGGTGATCGAGGAGCTCGGCGGCCTGCTGACCGAGGGCGACCTGGTCATCGACGGCGGCAACTCGTACTTCGGCGACGACAAGGGCCACGCCGAGCAGCTCGGCGCCAAGGGTGTGCACTTCCTCGACGTCGGCGTCTCCGGCGGCGTCTGGGGCCTCGCCAACGGGTACGGCCTCATGGTCGGCGGCGACGCCGCGCAGGTCGAGCGCGTCATGCCCGTGTTCGACGCGCTGCGCCCCGAGGGCCCGCGCGAGGAGGGCTTCGTGCACGCGGGCGAGGTCGGCGCCGGCCACTACGCCAAGATGGTGCACAACGGCATCGAGTACGGCCTCATGCAGGCGTACGCCGAGGGCTACGAGCTGCTCGCCGCCAAGGACATCGTCACCGACGTCGCCGGCACCATGAAGGCCTGGCAGCGCGGCACCGTCGTCCGCTCCTGGCTGCTCGAGCTCCTCGTCAAGGCGCTCGAGGAGGACCAGGCGTTCGAGGCGATCGACGACTGGGTCGCGGACTCCGGCGAGGGCCGGTGGACCGTGGACGAGGCGATCGACGCCGCCGTGCCGCTGCCGGTCATCACCGCCGCGCTGTTCGCCCGGTTCCAGTCCCGCCAGGAGCAGTCCCCCGCGATGAAGGCGGTCGCGGCGCTGCGCCAGCAGTTCGGCGGGCACGCGGTGAAGGCCGCGGGCGCCCCCATCTCCGGCGACGCCCCGTCGGGCGTGCGCTCGGAGGGCTGACGCCCCGCCGATGTACGTCTCGCACCTGTCCCTGACGGACTTCCGGTCGTACCACCAGGTCGACCTCACCTTCGAGCCGGGGATCACCGCGCTCGTCGGGCCGAACGGGCAGGGCAAGACCAACCTCGTCGAGGCGATCGGCTACATCTCGACGTTCTCCAGCCACCGCGTGCCGACCGACGCCCCGCTCGTGCGGGCGGGGTCGTCGGCGGCCGTGGTGCGCTCGCGCATCGTGCGCGCGCAGGACGACGGCTCGGAGCGCGCGCTGGTCATCGAGGCGCAGCTGGGGTCCGGGCGGTCGAACCGGGTCAAGCTCAACGGCGCCCCCTCCCGGGCCCGCGACGTCGTCGGCGCGCTGCGCTCGGTGCTGTTCGCGCCCGAGGACCTGGCGCTGGTGAAGGGCGACCCGGACGGCCGCCGGCGGTTCGTCGACGACCTCGCCGTCCAGGTCACCCCGCGGCTCGCGGGCGTGTTCTCCGAGTACGACCGCGTCGTGAAGCAGCGCACGGCGCTGCTGAAGTCCGCCGCGGGGTTCCGCGGGCGGTCGTCCGTCGACCTCAGCACCCTCGACGTGTGGGACGCCAAGCTGGCCGAGCTCGGCGCGCACGTCATCGTCGCGCGGCAGGCCGTGGTCGCGGCGCTCGACCCGTACGTCGGGGACGCGTACGAGCAGGTCAGCGACGGCCAGGGCGCGGCCCGGGTGGGCTACCGGTCCTCGCTCGCCGCGGCGCTGGCCGGCGCGGACGCCGAGCGGGACACGCTCCCCGCCGTCGCGGGCCCGGCGCAGCCCGGCGCCGACTCCGCGACCCCGGCGCGCGCCGTCGAGGCGCAGATGCTCGAGGCGCTCGGCCGGGTGCGGCCCAAGGAGCTCGAGCGGGGCGTCTGCCTGGTCGGCCCGCACCGCGACGACCTCGTCCTCACGCTCGGCGACCTGCCCGCCAAGGGCTACGCGAGCCACGGCGAGTCCTGGTCCGTCGCCCTGGCGCTGCGGCTCGCGTCCTACGAGCTGCTGACCAACGGCCCGCGGGCCGGCACCACCGAGGACGCCGCGCAGCTCTGGGTGGCCGACTCCGGCCCGGACGGCGAGCCGGTGCTCATGCTGGACGACGTGTTCGCCGAGCTGGACGCCAGGCGACGCGAGCGGTTGGCCGGCATGGTGGCCGGCGCGCGGCAGGTGTTCGTCACGGCGGCGGTCCCGGGCGACGTCCCCGAGCGGCTCGCGGGGGCCCGGTACGACGTGCTGGCGTCGGAGGTCGCCCGTGTCGCCTGACGACTCTCCCCGTGCGCGGGGCGAGGACGCCGCGGGCGCCGCCCCGGTACCTGCCTCGGCGCCGGACGCCGACGACGCCCCGTCGTTCGACCCCGCGGTGCCGGTGTCCGAGCAGCTCGAGGTCACGCCGGCCGCGCAGATGGCCCGGCTCTCGCTCGCCCGGTTCCGCTCGGTGGCCCGGTCGAAGGGCTACCGCCCCGGTCAGGCGCCCCGCGGCCGGTCGCCGCTGTCCCCCGCCGAGCTCGGCGGTGCCGGCGCGCACCCCCGCGACCCGCTCGCGGTGTCCGCCACGATGGCGTCGCTGTTCCGGGACCGCGGCTGGGTGCAGGAGGTGTCGGTCGGCGGGGTCGTCGGCCGGTGGCGCGAGGTCGTCGGGGACCAGATCGCCGACCACTGCACGCCGGAGACCTTCGCGGAAGGGGTGCTGGTCGTACGGACCGACTCCTCCGCGTGGGCGCAGCAGCTGAAGATGCTGGCGCCGCAGCTGGTCCGGCGGATGGCCGAGGACGTCGGCGAGGGCGTGGTGAAGGACGTGCGGGTGCTGGGTCCGCAGGGACCGGGGTTCGGCAAGGGCCGCCGCTCGGTCCGCGGCCGCGGACCCCGCGACACCTGGGGCTGACGGGTCGCCCCGCGTCCGCCGCTCGGCAGGCGGGTGCGGTCGTCCACAGGAGCGCGGTTCTCCGGGGTTTCCGGGCCGGGGGCGGGTACACTGAGAATCGACATCTCTGGCGCGTCTGCGCCGGTCCAGGACGCACGATCTCCGTCGTCGTGGAGTGATCCGCCCTCCCGCCCGGAGGACGGGCGCCTCCGCCGCGTGTGAGAACTGAGGAGCACCACCGCCCGTGGCTGACCAGAGCCCCTCCACCGGACCTGACTCCTCCGCACCCGGGGGGACGGTGAACGGGACTCCCGCCTACGACGCGTCCGCGATCACCGTGCTCGAGGGGCTCGAGGCGGTCCGCAAGCGTCCCGGCATGTACATCGGCTCCACCGGCGAGCGCGGCCTGCACCACCTCGTCTACGAGGTCGTCGACAACTCCGTCGACGAGGCCCTCGCCGGCTACTGCGACCACATCGAGGTCACGCTGCTGGCCGACGGCGGCGTGCGCGTCGTCGACAACGGCCGCGGCATCCCGGTCGCGATCCACCCGACGGAGGGCAAGCCCACCGTCGAGGTGGTCATGACGATCCTGCACGCGGGCGGCAAGTTCGGCGGCGGCGGGTACGCCGTGTCCGGCGGCCTGCACGGTGTCGGCATCTCCGTGGTGAACGCCTTGTCCACCAAGGTGCAGACGGTCGTCAAGCGCGACGGCTTCGCCTGGGAGATGGACTTCGCCGACGGCGGCAAGCCCGCCAGCGAGCTGCGGAAGGGCGAGGCGACCACCGACACCGGCACCTCGCAGACGTTCTGGGCCGACCCGAGCATCTTCGAGACGGTCGAGTACGACTTCGAGACGCTGCGCTCGCGGTTCCAGCAGATGGCGTTCCTCAACAAGGGCCTGCAGATCTCGCTGACCGACGAGCGGCCGCAGCACGGCGACACCGAGGACGAGGTCGCCGGCGACGACACCCCGGCCGCGGACGCGCCGGCGTCGCGCTCCGTCACGTACAAGTACGACGGCGGCCTGGTCGACTACGTGAAGCACCTGAACTCGGCCAAGAAGGTCGACCTGGTGCACCCCGACGTCATCGACTTCGAGGCCGAGGACACCGAGCGCAAGCTCTCGCTCGAGGTCGCGATGCAGTGGACCAGCGCCTACTCCGAGTCGGTGCACACCTACGCGAACACCATCTCCACCACCGAGGGCGGCACGCACGAGGAGGGCTTCCGCGCGGCGATGACCTCGCTGGTCAACCGCTACGCGCGCGACAAGGGCATCCTCAAGGAGAAGGACGACAACCTCACCGGCGACGACATCCGCGAGGGCCTCACCGCCGTCGTGTCGATCAAGCTCGGCGAGCCGCAGTTCGAGGGCCAGACCAAGACCAAGCTCGGCAACACGGAGGCCAAGACCTTCGTGCAGCGCGTCGTCAACGAGCAGTTCGGCGACTGGCTCGACTCGCACCCGAACGAGGCCAAGGACGTCATCCGCAAGGCCATCCAGGCGTCCCAGGCGCGGCTCGCGGCCCGCAAGGCGCGCGAGGCGACCCGGCGCAAGGGCCTGCTCGAGTCGAACTCGATGCCCGGCAAGCTCAAGGACTGCCAGTCGAACAACCCCGCCGAGTGCGAGGTGTTCATCGTCGAGGGCGACTCCGCCGGCGGCTCCGCCGTGCGCGGCCGCAACCCGCAGACGCAGGCGATCCTGCCGATCCGCGGCAAGATCCTCAACGTCGAGCGGGCGCGGCTGGACCGCGCGCTCGGCAACGCCGAGGTCCAGGCGCTGATCACGGCGTTCGGCACCGGCATCGGCGAGGACTTCGACCTCTCCAAGCTGCGGTACCACAAGATCGTGCTCATGGCCGACGCCGACGTCGACGGCCAGCACATCCGCACGCTGCTGCTCACGCTGCTCTACCGCTACATGCCCGAGCTCATCCTCAAGGGCCACGTCTACATGGCCCAGCCGCCGCTGTTCCGCATCAAGTGGTCGAACGCCCCGCACGACTACGTCTACTCGGACCGGGAGCGCGACGCCGTGCTGGCCGACGGCCAGGCCAACGGCAAGCGGATCCCGAAGGAGAACGGCATCCAGCGGTACAAGGGTCTGGGCGAGATGGACTACTCGGAGCTGTGGGAGACCACCATGGCGCCGGAGCACCGCACGCTGCTGCAGGTCACCCTCGACGAGGCCGCCGCCGCCGACGAGATCTTCTCGGTGCTCATGGGCGAGGACGTCGAGTCGCGGCGCTCGTTCATCCAGCGCAACGCGCGCGACGTCCGGTTCCTGGACATCTGAGGCGCGCCCCACCTCCCGCACGACCCCGGCGCACGCCGCGCGCCGGGTCCGTCCCACCGAAGGACCCTGACCTGTGACTGAGCTGACCGGCGACAACATCGAGCACGGCCGCATCGACCAGGTGGACCTGCAGCTCGAGATGCAGCGGTCCTACCTGGACTACGCGATGGCCGTCATCGTGGGCCGCGCGCTCCCGGACGTCCGCGACGGCCTCAAGCCGGTGCACCGCCGCGTCCTGTACGCCATGTACGACGGCGGCTACCGGCCCGACCGGCAGTTCTCCAAGTGCTCCCGCGTCGTCGGCGACGTCATGGGCAAGTACCACCCGCACGGCGACACGGCGATCTACGACGCCCTCGTCCGCCTGGTGCAGGACTGGTCGCTGCGCTACCCGCTGGTCGCCGGGCAGGGCAACTTCGGCTCCCCCGGCGACGACCCGGCCGCCGCCCCGCGGTACACCGAGTGCAAGATGGCGCCGCTGGCCATGGAGATGGTCCGGGACATCGACGAGGACACCGTCGACTTCCAGGACAACTACGACGGCCGCACCCAGGAGCCGTCGATCCTGCCGTCGCGGTTCCCGAACCTGCTGGTCAACGGCTCTGCCGGCATCGCGGTCGGCATGGCGACCAACATCCCGCCGCACAACCTGCGCGAGGTCGCCGAGGGCGTCCGCTGGCACCTGGACAACCCGGAGGCGTCCAAGGAGGAGCTGCTCGCCGCTCTCCTGACGCGTGTCAAGGGCCCCGACTTCCCCACCGGCGCCACGATCCTCGGCCACCGGGGCATCGAGGAGGCGTACCGCACCGGCCGCGGCTCGATCACGATGCGCGCGGTGGTCGAGGTCGAGGAGATCCAGGGCCGGATCTGCCTCGTCGTCACCGAGCTGCCGTACCAGGTCAACCCGGACACCCTCGCGAAGAAGATCGCCGACCTGGTCCGCGAGAACCGCGTCCAGGGCATCGCCGACATCCGCGACGAGACCTCCGGCCGCACCGGTCAGCGCCTGGTGATCGTCCTCAAGCGCGACGCCGTCGCCAAGGTCGTGCTGAACAACCTGTACAAGCACACCCAGCTGCAGGACACGTTCGGCGCCAACATGCTCGCGCTGGTCGACGGCGTGCCCCGCACGCTCAGCCTGGACGCGTTCATCCGGCACTGGACGACCCACCAGCTCGACGTCATCGTCCGGCGGACGAACTTCCGGCTGCGCAAGGCCGAGGAGCAGATCCACATCTACCGCGGCTACCTCAAGGCGCTGGACGCGCTGGACGAGGTCATCGCGCTCATCCGCCGCTCCCCCGACGCCGACGAGGCGCGCACCGGCCTGATGGCCCTCCTCGACATCGACGAGGTCCAGGCGAACGCGATCCTCACGCTGCAGCTGCGCCGCCTGGCCGCCCTCGAGCGCCAGCGCATCCTCGACGAGTACGCCAAGCTCGAGCAGGAGATCCTCGGCTACCGGGAGATCCTCGCGTCCCCCGAGCGCCAGCGCGGCATCGTCCGCGAGGAGATGGACGAGATCGTCGCCAAGTACGGCGACGAGCGCCGCACCACGATCCTGCCGTTCGACGGCGAGGTGTCGGTCGAGGACCTCATCGCCGAGGAGGAGATGGTCGTCACCATCACCCGCGGCGGCTACGCCAAGCGGACGCGCTCGGACAACTACCGGGCCCAGCGCCGCGGCGGCAAGGGCGTGCGCGGCGCGCAGCTGCGCGAGGACGACATCGTCGACCACTTCTTCGTGACGACCACGCACCACTGGCTGCTGTTCTTCACCAACCTCGGCCGGGTGTACCGGGCCAAGGCGTACGAGCTGCCCGAGGGCGGCCGCGACGCCAAGGGCCAGCACGTCGCGAACCTGCTGGCGTTCCAGCCCGGCGAGAAGATCGCCCAGGTCCTGGACCTGCGCGACTACGAGCAGGCCGAGTTCCTGGTGCTCGCCACCAAGCGCGGCCTCGTCAAGAAGACGCGGCTGGCGGAGTACGACTCCAACCGGTCCGGCGGCGTCATCGCGATCAACCTGCGCGAGGACGAGGACGGCCTGCCGGACGAGCTGGTGTCGGCCCGGATCGTCGACTCGGTGAACGACCTGATCCTGGTGTCCCGCAAGGGCCAGTCGCTGCGGTTCACCGCGACCGACGAGGCGCTGCGCCCCATGGGCCGCGCGACCTCCGGCGTCACCGGCATGAAGTTCCGCGCCGACGACGAGCTGCTCGCGATGGACGTCGTCCGCGAGGAGGCGTTCCTGTTCACGGTGACGCAGGGCGGCATCGCGAAGCGCACCGCGCTCACCGTGGAGAACTACCGCGTCCAGGGCCGCGGCGGCCTCGGCATCAAGGTCGCGAACCTGCCCGAGGCGAACGGCGACCTGGTCGGCGCCCTGGTCACGGACCCGGACGACGAGGTGCTCGTCATCATGGAGCGCGGCAAGATCGTCCGCTCCGCCACCTCCGAGGTGAACGCCACGGGCCGCACGACCCAGGGTGTCATCTTCGCCAAGCCCGACAACGGCGACCGGATCATCGCGGTCGCGCGCAACATCGAGCGTCACCTCGGTGACGAGGCGGGTACCGTGGGTGAGTCGGGCGAGCCGGACGTGACCACGTCCGCGGCCCTCGAGGACACCAGCGCCACCACAGCTCCGGACGCCCCGGTGGCTGACGAGACCTCCGAGGAGGACGCGTGACCGACACGCCTCCGTCGATCCCGCCCCGCAAGGGCGACGCCGGCGACAAGCCGACCGGCCGCACCGCCACCGAGCAGGCCGACCGCGGGTCGTCCGCGACGGTCTCCTCCGGCAAGGGCCCGGCCACCAAGGCCACCCCTGCCGCGAAGGGCGGCACGCCGCGCACCTCCACGAAGACCGGCCCGGCCGCCACGACCACGACGCAGGAGCCGGTGCGCCCGGCCGCGGGCGGGTCGGCGAAGCCGGCGGGCGCCGCGTCGGGCGGGTCGAGCACGGCGGGCGCGTCGGGCTCGGCGGCTGCGTCGGGTGCCGCCGCCGGTGCCGCGACGGCGACCGCCGCACGGCCCGCGACGTCCGGCTCGCTGACCGGCTCCGGCCCGCGCCGGGTGCGGCTCGCCGTCTCGCGCGTCGACCCGTGGTCGGTCATGAAGCTGTCGTTCCTCATGTCCGTCGCGATCGGCATCATGATCGTCGTCGCGACCGCGGTCGTGTGGGTCACGCTCGACTCGCTGCACGTCTTCGCGACGATCAACGACCTGGTCGAGGAGATCCTCGCGGACTCCGACATCAACCTCATGCAGTACGTCGAGTTCGACCGCGTGCTGTCGATCGCCACCCTGGTGGCCGTCGTGGACATCTTCCTCATCACGGCGCTCGCCACCATCGGCGCGTTCCTGTACAACATCACGGCCGCGCTGGTCGGCGGCGTGCACGTCACGATGACGGACGAGTGATCCTCGGTTTGGGCGGGACGCCCCTGCTGGGGTAGTCTCGTCCGGCGCGCCAGCCACGCTGGATGCGCGACGGGCCTATAGCTCAGACGGTTAGAGCGCTTCCCTGATAAGGAAGAGGTCAGAGGTTCAAGTCCTCTTAGGCCCACTCCCGAAGACCCGTGGGGGACCCATGAAGAAGCTCCTGCTCCTGGCGGCGGTCGCCGCCACGGGTTACGTCCTCTGGACGCGGTACGCCGCCGAGCGCGACGACCGCGACCTCTGGGCCGAGGTCACCGACTCCGTCGAGTAGGACCCCGTCCCCCGCCCCGCCTTCGGCGCCGTCACGGCGCGCGGCGCGGCCGGATCCCACGCCGCCGGCCAGCCCGGCCGCACGGGGCCATGGCGCAATTGGTAGCGCACCTGCTTTGCAAGCAGGGGGTTAGGGGTTCGAGTCCCCTTGGCTCCACCAGCACGTACGACGGCCCGGCACCTGCGAGGTGCCGGGCCGTCGTGGTGCGGGTTCGCCCCGATGCCCGCCGGCGATCGCGGCTGCACCGGGCGTCGCCGCTGCTAGCGTCCCGGGGTGACGGCCGGCGAGCGACGAGCGGCCGCCGCACCGGCCGAGAGGACGCCCGTGACCGCTCCGACGCCCGCCGCGCATACCGCGGGCCGCTGGTCCCGCGCGGCCGTGGACGCCTGGGGCGTCGTCGTGCGGTGCGAGGTGATCCTGGCCGGCGTCGCCGCGGTCCTGGCCGTGGTGGTCAGCGCCGCCCAGCAGAGCGACCTCGGCGAGTCGATCTCGTTCCTGTCGTGGGTCTGGGCGGTGCACGGGGTGATCACGCTCGTGCTCGGCTACCCGCTCGGCGTCGTCGTGACGCGGCTCCTGCCACCGCGCCCCGCCCGGGGTCGTGGGGCCGGAGCGTACGCCGTGGCCGGAGGCGTGGCGGCGGCCCTCGTCATCCTGCTGTGGGGAGTCGCTCCCCCGGCCGGCGTCGCCGGATGGGGCGCGCTCGGGGCCGCGACGGCCGGCACGGCGCGCCTGTGGGCGGACGGAGCGATCCGGGCCCGCGCGGAGCGCCGCGAGGCCCTGGCCGCGCGCCCGGTGCCCGCCGTGCCCGCGCCCGCGCTCGAGGCGACGGCGCCGACCTCCGCGGTGCAGGCGTCCGCCCCGCCCGCGCCCGAGTCCGCCCCGCCCGAGGCCGCCGTGCCCGAGTCCGCCGTACCCGAGTCGACGCCGCCCGCGCCCGCCGCGCTCGCGTCCGCCCCACCCGCGCCCGCCCCGCCGGCGTCCACATCCTCCGAGGCGCCGTCCTGGACTCCGCCGCCCCCGCCGAGGTAGTGCGATCCACGCGAGGTCGTGCGCCGGACCACACGATCTCGCGGCGCTCGCACGAGCTCGGCGAGGTCAGCTGCGCGGCGTGCGGCGCCGGACGAGGTCGTCGGTGCGCCGGCCCCGCGACCGCCAGACGTCCGGCCCCTGGGACCCGGCGGGCTCCCGCCGCACGACGACGGCCCGGCACCCCCTTGCGGGAGTGCCGGGCCGTCGTGGCGTGCGGCTGCGTCAGGCGCCCGGGGTCGTGCCCTCGGTGCCCTCGGTGGCGCCGCCCTCGGCCGGCGTGTCCGGCTTCTTGGGCGCCGCGCGGCGCGGGGTCGCCTTCTTGGCGGCCTCGGTGACCTTCTCGGTCGCCTCGGCGACGCGCTCCTCCGCGGCCTCGCGGACCTCGGCGACGCGCTCGGCGGCCTTGTGCGTGGCCTCGCGACCGCGGGCCACGGCCTCGCCGGCCGCCTGGCCGACCGCGTCGGCGGCGTCGCCCGCGCGGGCGCGGAGCTGGTCACCGGCGGGCGCCTCGGGCTCCCACGGCTCGGCCCACGGGTCGGTCGTGGTGCGCGACCGGCTCCAGGCGAACACCGCGGCGCCGGCGCCGATCAGGGTCGCGACCAGGAAGAACCGCTTCGCGCCCTTGTGCTTCTTCTTCTCGGCCTGCTTCTGCGCGGCGGCCGCGGCGGCGGCGACGGCGGCGGCACGGGCCTTCTTCTTGCCGGCCTCCTTGCCCGCGGCCTGCTCGACGGCGGAGCCCGCGCGCTCGGCGGCCTCGTTCACCGCCAGGACGAGCTTCGGCAGCAGGTCGTCCACGAGCTTGTCGTGCGCGGTGTCGATGACCGGGCTGGCCTTCGTGGCCGCCTTCTCGACACGCGGGGCCGCGGCCTTCACGCTCTCCTTGTACAGGTGGTCGATCCGCGGGACGAGCCACTCGACGGCGGCCTCGACGCGGGGCTGCGTCCACTCGACGGCCTGGCCGGCCGCGCCCTTCGCCAGGACGGCGGCCTCGCCGGCCTGCACCTTGGCGGTCGCGGCGAGCTTGCCGGCGCCCTCGGCGGCCTTGGAGCCCGCGTCCGCGAGGGCGGCGGCGGCCTGGCCCTTGAGGCGCTCGGACGTCAGGTGGTCGGTGACGGCTTCGATCTTGCTCCGTCGGGTCAGGAACGCCATGTCCACACTCTCCTGCTCGGGCTGGTCAGGTGGCTCCCCACTCTGCCACCGTCCGGCCTCGTGCGCAGGTGGCAGTGGTGTGTTCGTCCGGGGAGAACACGGGTTCCTCACCCGGCCGACCCACGCGTCCGCGTGACAGGATGACGACCATGCGAGCGACCCTGCACACCAACCGTGGCGACATCCGCCTGGAGCTGTTCGAGAACCACGCCCCGAAGACCGTGGAGAACTTCCGCGGCCTCGCCACCGGCGAGAAGGAGTGGACCGACCCCGCCACCGGCGAGGCGCGCACCGGCGCCCCGCTGTACGACGGCGTCATCTTCCACCGCGTGATCGACGGCTTCATGATCCAGGGCGGCGACCCGCTCGGCCGCGGCACCGGCGGCCCGGGCTACACCTTCGACGACGAGATCCACCCCGAGCTGCGGTTCTCCGAGCCGTACCTGCTCGCGATGGCGAACGCCGGCCTGCGCCGCGACCCGGTCTCGGGCCAGGTGGGCGGCACGAACGGCTCCCAGTTCTTCATCACCGTGACCGAGACGCCGCACCTCAACGGCAAGCACACGATCTTCGGCAAGGTCGTGGACGACGAGAGCCGCGCGGTCGTCGACGCGATCGCCACGACGCGCACCCGCCCGGGCGACCGTCCGGTCGACGACGTCGTGATCGAGTCGGTCTCGTTCGAGTCCTGACGCCTCGATGACCCAACCGCAGCCGGGCCCTGCCCCCACCCCGACCCCCGTCTGCCCGCGGCACCCCGACCGCATCGCCTACGTGCGGTGCCAGCGGTGCGGCCGGCCGACGTGCCCGGAGTGCCAGCGCCCGGCTGCGGTCGGCATCCAGTGCGTCGACTGCGTGCGGGAGGGCCAGCGCGCCCAGCGACCCGCGCGCACGGCGTTCGGCGGCCGCGTCACCGACGGCCGCCCGGTCGTCACCCTCACGCTCATCGGCCTGTGCGTCCTCAGCTACGTGCTGCAGCTGACCACGGACCGGTGGACCTCCGAGCTCGCGTTCGCGCCGTTCATCGGCGAGACCGAGCCGTGGCGGTTCCTCACCTCGGCGTTCCTGCACTCGCCGGGCAGCATCGTGCACATCGCGTTCAACATGATCGCGCTGTGGTCCGTCGGCCCGTTCCTCGAGGCCTCGCTCGGCCGCTGGCGGTACCTCGCGCTGTACCTGCTCAGCGCGGTCGGCGGCTCGGTGATGTTCCTGCTGCTGGCGTCGCCGTTCGAGCAGTCCTGGTACACCGCCCTGGTCGGCGCCTCGGGCGCCGTGTTCGGCCTGTTCGGCGCGGTGCTGGTCGTCCTGCGCCGCGTGGGCCGGTCCGCGGGCGGCATCGTCGCGGTCCTCGTCATCAACGCCGTCCTCGGCTTCGTCCTCCCCGGGGTCGCCTGGCAGGCGCACCTCGGGGGCCTGGTCGTCGGGGCGGCCCTCGGAGCGGCGTTCGCCTACGCGCCGCGGGATCGGCGGACCGCGGTCGCCGTGGGTTCGTGCGTCGCGGCGCTGGTGCTGCTCGTCGGTGCGGCCCTGGTGACCTACGCGGGCGTCTGACGCCGGTCCCCAGCGTTGCTCACAGGTGTGGAATTACACCGGTGTAGTTGTCCACAGGGTTGTGCACCGCTGGGGATACGGCCCGCGATCGCCCCGGCCGCCCGCGGGATCACCGGGGGACGGGCTGGGGACAACCGCCGCCGGCCTGGGGACGGAGTCCGCGGGGCGCGCATCCGGGCGGGACGACCCCGTCCGTCCGGAGCGCCGCGCCCGTCACTTCCAGCGGGTGGCCATCCCGAGCCCGACCAGCGCGAACGCGAAGCCCACCGCGAGGTTCCACGACCCGATGCCCGGGATCGGGTAGTCGAAGTTCGTGAGGTACGTGACGACGATCCACAGCAGCCCCGCGACCAGCAGGCCGATGAGCACCGGGACGAACCACGTCGGGTTGCCGACGCGCGCCGTCGAGCGCTCGGTGGGCGCGGTGTAGTGCGACTTCTGCCGCGTCCTGGACTTGGGCACGGGATGCTCCTGACCTCGACCGTCTGGCTCGGCGGGTTCCGCCCGGCGCCGCGCTGCGGACGCGCGCACGGACCCGCGTGACGTGGCCTAGCGTAGTGGGGGGGAGACCGAGGGGGATGAGCGTGCCCGAGCAGCACCCTGAGCGCCGCGTCCACGGGGCGCACGCGGCGGACGGGCCGACCGGCCCCGAGCCCGCCGAGCCGTCCGCGCGCCTCCGCGCGGCACGGGAGCACGCGCAGCACCGCCTCGAGCGGCACCGGCGCGGCCGGGCGCTCCGCGGGACCCTGTCGATCGGCCTGGTCATGGCGCTGGCGGGGGCGCTGTTCACCGCGAACGCCCGGCTCGCCAGCGGCACGGACGAGCGTCAGCCGCAGGACCTCGCCGGGCTGCAGTCGAACGAGGACGCGCGCCGCGAGCGGCTCGCCGACCAGGTCGCCGACCTGCGGGCCGAGGTCGACGCGCTCACCCGCGCGCAGACCGACACCGTCGGCCTCGAGTGGCAGTCCGCCGGCGAGGCGTTCGACATCGCGTCCGGCAAGGTCGCGGTCAGCGGGACCGGGATCACCGTGAGCCTCGACGACGCGCCCGCCGACGGTCCGCGGCCGGCCGGCACCGGCCCCGACGACCTCGTCGTGCACCAGCAGGACCTCCAGGCGGTCATCAACGCGCTGTGGGCCGGGGGAGCGGAGGCGATGGCGCTCATGGACCAGCGGGTCATCTCGACCTCCGCGTTCCAGTGCATCGGCAACGTGCTGTCGCTGCAGGGCCGCCGGTACTCGCCGCCCTACGTCGTCACCGTGGTCGGCGACCCCGCGGAGCTGCTCGCGGCCCTCGACGCCGACCCCGCCGTGCGCGCGTACCGCTCCTGGGTGGACGCCGTGGGTCTCGGCTGGCAGGTGACCCGGCCGGACCAGGGGGTGCAGGTGCCCGCCTACGATGGGTCCGTCGACATGCGGTACGCCAGCGTGCCGCCCGGCACGGAGGTCCTCCCCGGACTCGTCGCCGACGACAGCACCGCGACGAGCGCCGGCGTGCGCCGGGAGGACACCGAGGGATGAGCGGCACCGACGTCACCTGGCCCGACCTGGGCGGGCGGGGCGACGGGTCCGGCGCGCCCGGCGCGGCCCCCGACGCCGGCGGGCGCCGCGCGACCCGGCGGCACCAGGCCGGCCGGCAGCCGTCCCGCGGGGGCGGCGTCGTGCTGGGCGCGGTCGGCGTGCTCGGCGAGCTGCTCATCACCGCGGGTGTCCTGCTGCTGGCGTTCCTCGCGTGGCAGCTGTGGTGGACCGACGTCGAGGCGAACCGCGAGCAGGCCGCGCTGGTCCAGGAGCAGGGCTGGGACCGCCCGCTCGAGGCCCTGCAGGCGTCCGACGGCCCGGCGATCGTCACGCCCCGGTACGACGAGCCGCCCGTCATGGACGAGCCCGAGTACCTCACCACGTTCGCGTCCATGCGGATCCCGCGCTGGGACGGCGAGCCGACGCGGACGATCACGCAGGGCACCGACCGGCCCAACGTGCTCAACCCGCTCGGCGTCGGGCACTACGAGGGCACCGCGATGCCCGGCGGGGTCGGCAACTTCTCGCTCGCCGCGCACCGCACGACCTACGGCAAGCCGTTCAACCGGATCGCGGAGCTCCAGGAGGGCGACCCGGTCGTGGTGTGGACCGAGGACACCTGGTACGTCTACCGGGTCACCTCGTCGCAGATCGTCATGCCGGACGACGTGCAGGTCATCGCGCCGGTGCCGGACCAGCCGGGCGTCGAGCCGACCGAGCGGATGATCACCCTGACCACGTGCCACCCGATGTTCTCCGCGCGCGAGCGGTACATCGTGCACGGCGTCCTGGACTACTGGGCCCCCGTCTCCGAGGGCGTGCCCGCCGAGCTCGCGGAGGTCCCCTGATGTACGGCTGGCTGTGGCGCCACCTGCCCGGTCCCGCCCTCGTGCGCGTCCTGCTGCTGCTCGTCCTCGCGGCGGCCGTCCTGGCCGCCTGCTTCGTGTGGGTGTTCCCCTGGATCGCCCCGTTCATGCCGTTCAACGACACCACCGTGGGGGAGGGCTGAGGATGAGCCGCATCCTGGTCGTCGACAACTACGACTCGTTCGTCTACACGATCGTCGGGTACCTGGACCAGCTCGGCGCCGAGACCGTCGTCGTGCGCAACGACGCCGTGCCGCCGGTGTCCGAGCGCGCGGGCTTCGACGGGGTCCTCGTGTCCCCGGGGCCCGGCACGCCGGCGGAGGCCGGCGCGTCGATGCAGGTCATCCGCGACTGCGCCGAGTCGGGCACGCCGATGCTGGGGGTCTGCCTCGGGCACCAGGCGCTCGGCGAGGTGTTCGGCGGCACCGTCACGCACGCCCCCGAGCTCATGCACGGCAAGACGAGCCGGGTGTCGCACGACGGCGGCGGGGTGTTCGAGGGCCTGCCGACGCCGTTCACCGCGACCCGGTACCACTCGCTCGCGGTCGTGGACGACACGGTCTCCGCCGACCTCGAGGTCACCGCCCGGGCCAACGGGATCATCATGGGCCTCCAGCACCGGACGCTGCCGCTGCACGGCGTCCAGTTCCACCCGGAGTCCGTGCTGACCGAGGGCGGGCACCGGCTGCTGGCGAACTGGCTCGCCCTGACCGGCGAGCCGGACGCGGTCGCCCGCTCCGCGGGCCTCCACCCCCTCGTCCGCCCCTGACCGACCCGCGCGGGCGTGCGCCCCGCGGCCGGTGCGCCGCGGGCGGTGTTCGTCGGCCACGTCGGTGGTTCGAGCCCGCTTCGGTGCATCGAGCTTCCGAACTCGCGCCGAACCACCGAAGGCGCGCCGAGCTCGTGCGACCGGAGCCGGTTCCCAGAGTCCGTCGCGCGTGACGGCGCGCCGACGAACGCTCCACAGGCCCGCGCGCCCGATCCGGGCTGTCGGAGCTGGGGACGCCGCGGTGGTACGCGCGGCGGGTCGGCCAGCCTGAGGCGATGCGCACGACGACGCGACCCCAGCCTGACCACTCCGACCCGCGAGAGCCCGACACGGGCCCTTCACCCGACCCCGAGCGGCGCAGGCAGGCTGACGCTCGGCCGCCTCGGCGTGCCTGGGCGCCGATCACGCGACCGGCGGTGCCGCGCGTGGTGCGCGCCGGCGACCTGCCGGCCGACGAGCTGCGAGCACGGGTGAGGCGGCTCGAGCTGATCCGCGTCACGCGGGGGATCTACGTACCTCCCTCGACGGACGTGCGGCCCTGGGTCGTCGAGCAGCACCGCCTCCTGAGCCGCGCCGCTGCCGTGCACGCCCTGCGTTCCGGCCCGCACTGGTTCAGCCACGGGACGGCCGCGGTGCTCTGGGGATGCGTGCTGACGACGATCCCCGCGGTCGTCGACGTCACGAGCACGGTTCGCCGCCGATCGGGAGGTCGTGGCCCCGGGGGCGTCAGGGACCACCTGTTCATCGACCCACCCGGTCCCGCGCACGTGAGCGGGCACCTGGCGCTGCCGGTGACGTCGTTGGCCCGGACACTCGTCGACTGCGCCTCCTCCCTGCCACCGGCGGACGGGCTCGCGGTCGCCGACTCCGGGATGCGAGCCGGAGCCGACCCTGCCGAGGTCCGGCGCATCCTGGACGCCCGGGCTGGGTGTCGTGGCGTGCGCAGGGCCCGACGTGTGCTCGAGCTGGCGGACCCTCGCGCCGACTCCGCGGGCGAGTCGCGGCTGCGGTGGGTGCTGGCCTCGTCGGACCTCCCGCGCCCCGATCTCCAGGTGGGTGTGAGCACCCGGCTCGGGTGGCGTTGGGTGGACCTCGGCTGGAACGAGGTGCGCCTGGCGGTGGAGTTCGACGGCCGGGTGAAGTACGGCACCGCTCAGCAGGAGGCGGCAGCGGCGTTCATGGCGGAGAAGCGCCGGCAGGAGGCGGTCGAGGAGGAGGGCTGGGTCGTCGTCCGGGTGACCTGGGCCGACCTCGATCATCCGGCGGAGGTGCTCGCACGGGTGCGCCGAGCCTGGCGCCGGGTGGAGCGGCGGTGACGCTCGGCGCCGACGTCGGTGGTCTCCGGCGACTTCGGTGGTGCCACACACCGAAGTGAGCGGAAGACACCGAAGTGGGCGAGAGGGCGCACGCCGGGCGGGCGCGGCCCAGACGGCGCGAGGCCCCGGCCTCCCTCAGGAGGGCCGGGGCCTCGCGCGTGCTGCGGTGCGGGGCGTCAGTCGCCCCCGCCGTTGCCGCCCTCGCCCGGGTTGCCGCCGCCCGTCGAGTTCGGGCCCGCGGACAGGGTCAGGGTCACGGTGGCGCCGATGTCGACGCGCTGACCCGGGCGCGGGTCGGACGACAGGACCGCGCCGGCCGGCTGGCTCGACGGCTCGTCCGACTGGACCGAGTTGACCTGCAGCCCGAGGGCCTGGAGCTGCGCCGTGGCGTCCGCCTCGGACTTGCCGACGATGTCGTTCGGGATCGTCACCGTGGTCGGCGCGGTCGCGACCGTGAGCGTGACCTGGGTGCCCTGCGGCACGACGCCCGGCGAGCGGTCCTGCCGGATGACCGTCCCGGCGGCGACCTCCGCGCTCTCCTCCTGCTCGACGTTCGACGTCAGCCGCAGGTCGTTGAGCGCCTGCACGGCGGCGTCCCGGGTCTGGCCGGCGAGGTCGGGCAGCTGCACGAGCCCCGACGACAGCACCAGCGTCACCGCGGAGCCCTCGGGGGCCGACTGCCCGGCGCCCGGCTCGGTGCCCAGCGCGCGGCCCTCGGGCTGCGCCGGGTTGTCGTCCTCACGGACGGTCCCGACCGTGAACCCGCGCTCCTCGAGCTGCGCGCGTGCCTGGTCCTGGGCGAGGCCGCTGACGTCGGGGATCTCGACCGAGTTCGGGCCGGCGGACACGTACAGCGTGACGTCGGAGCCCTCCTCGGCCTCCTCGCCGCCGGCGGGGTCGGTGCGGGTGACGGTGCCCTCGGGCACGTCCGCGCTCGCCTCCGTCTGCCGGACGACCTCGAACCCGGCGCCGGTCAGCGCCGTCGTCGCCTCCGCCTCGGCCTGGCCGGCGACCGACGGGACCGGGACCATCACGACGTCGGGCTCCCGGTCCTGCATGAGCAGCCAGATGATGCCGCCGACGGCCAGCGCCGCGACGACGCTCAGCGTGATCCACAGCCAGCGCTTGGACTTCTTCTCGTCCTCGGGGTCCTCGTCGCCCTGCGTCGGCAGCACCGACGTCCCGGGGCCGGTGGGGGCCCAGGCCGGCGCCTCGCCCGGCATGACCTGCGTCGCCGCGGGGTCCGGCGTCAGCACCTGGGTCGCGGCACCGGCACCGAGCGCGGCGGCGGCCACGGCGGGCGCCGAGACGGCCTGCCCGCGGGCGGCGGCCTCGAGGTCCGCGCGGAACTCGGCGGCGGACGAGTAGCGGGCGTCCCGCTCCTTCGCCAGCGCCTTGGCCGTGATGCGGTCGAGGACCTCGGGCACGTCGGACGCGACCGACGACGGCGCCGGGGCGATCTCGCGCACGTGCTGGTAGGCGACGGCCACGGGGGAGTCGCCGATGAACGGGGGCCGGCCGGTCAGCAGCTCGAACAGCAGGCAGCCGGCGGAGTACAGGTCGGAGCGGGCGTCGACGGTCTCGCCGCGCGCCTGCTCCGGGGAGAGGTACTGCGCGGTGCCGATGACGGCCTGGGTCTGCGTCATGGTGGCCGCGGAGTCGGCGACGGCGCGCGCGATGCCGAAGTCCATCACCTTGACCGCGCCGGTCGGCGTCAGCATGACGTTCGCCGGCTTGATGTCGCGGTGCACGATGCCGGCGTGGTGGGAGTACTCGAGCGCCGACAGCACGCCGGCGGTGATCTCGATGGCCTCCTCGATCGGCACGGCCTGGCCGTCGCGGAGGATGTCGCGGACCGTGTGGCCCTCGACGTACTCCATGACGATGAACGGCACGTGCGCGGTCGCGCCCGTCGGCTCGGTGTAGACGTCCTCGCCGGTGTCGTACACGGCGACGATCGACGGGTGGTTGAGCCCCGCCGCCGCCTGCGCCTCCCGGCGGAACCGCGCCTGGAAGGACGGGTCCCGCGCGAGGTCGGAGCGCAGGATCTTGATCGCCACGGTGCGCCCGAGGCGCGCGTCGTGCCCGATGTGCACCTCGGCCATGCCACCGCGGCCGATGAGCTCACCGACCTCGTACCGTCCGGCGAGGATCCGGGATCCGTCGTCCACCACTAGGCGTCCTTCGCTGTCGTCGTCTGCGCGTCCGGCGCGGCTGCGCCGGACTGTGCTCGCCAGATCATCCCACCCTCGCCGTCCGCCCGGGTGTACTCGCTCGTACCCACGGGCGCCGACGTGCCCGCGTCACCCGTCAGGCGGTCCGCGAGGGCGGCGCCGAGCAGGGCCACCACGAGCACCGCGAGCACGAGGAGCGGCCAGCGGACGTGGAACCGTCCCCCGGCCCCGGGCTGGACCCGGGCGTGCGCCCGGGTGCTGGGGTGCGAGGCGTCGTGCGCCCCGCCCGGTCGACCGGTCGCCCGGTAGGTGGGCGCCGAGCCGGTGGGCCGGCCCGTGCGGGGGTCGAACGAGGGCGGTGCCGCACCGACGCCCGCGGCCGGCGAGGACGCCGACCCCTGGGAGCCCCGCACGCGCGTCGCGCCCGTGGCGCTCGGCCGGGCGCCCCCACGCCGGGTGCCCCCGGAGTCCGTGCGCCCCCGGGCACCGGACCGGGTGCCGGGACCGGCCGGTGCCGCCGCGGCACCGGACCCGCCCGACCCCGCCGCCGAGGCGCTCCGCCCGGGCACGATCGACACCGGCGGGCTGCCCCCGGCGGGCGTGTGCGGGACGAGCGCGTCGAACAGGTCGGCGAGCTCCTCGGCGGAGCGCGGCCGGTCCGCGGGGTCCTTGGCCAGCAGGCGCATGACGAGGCGCGCGATCTGCCGGTCGACCGACGGCGGCAGCGGCGGCACGGGGGTGTTCACGTGCGCGACCGCGATGTCGACCGCGGTCGGCCCGGTGAACGGGCGGTGCCCGACGAGCGCCTCGTACGCCACGATGCCGAGCGCGTACATGTCGGACGCCGCCGTGGCGGGCCCGCCGACGGCCTGCTCGGGGGACAGGTACTGGGCGGTGCCCATGACCATGCCGGTGGCGGTCATCGGCACCTGGTTGCTCGACAGCGAGACGCCGAAGTCGGTGATCTTCACCTTGCCGGTCGGCGTGACCAGGATGTTGCCGGGCTTGACGTCGCGGTGCACGACGCCGGCCTCGTGCGCGGCGTGCAGCGCCCGCGCGGTCTGCGCCAGGATCGGCAGCAGCCGCCGCGGGGGCAGCACGGGCTCGCGCTCGAGCAGGTCGCTCATCGGCTCGCCGACGACGAGCTCCATCGCGAGGAACGCCGACCCGTCCTGCTCGCCGTAGTCGAACAGCGCGGCGATGCCCTCGTGCGACAGGCTGCCGGCGTTGCGGGCCTCGGTGCGGAACCGCTCGAGGAACCCGGTGTCCCCGGCGTACTCCTCGCGGAGCACCTTGATCGCGATGTCGCGGGCCAGCGACTCGTCGTGCGCGGCCCAGACCTCGCCCATGCCGCCGATGGCGATCTGGTGGGTGAGCCGGTAGCGCCCGCCCAGGACCACGCCCGGTGCCGGCCTCACGGGTTGATCACCGCCTCCATGACGGCGCGGGCGACGGGCGCGGCCACGCGGCCACCGGTCGCCTCGGAGCCGACGGACCCGCCGTTCTCGACGATGACGGCCACCGCGACCTGCGGGTCCTCCGCGGGCGCGAACCCGGTGAACCAGGCGTGCGGGGACTCGCCCTCGACGCCGGTCTGGGCGGTGCCGGTCTTGCCGGCGACCTGCACGCCCGAGATCTGGGCGGAGGTGCCGGAGCCGGACTGCACCACGCCGACCATCATGTCGGTGAGCTGCTGCGCGGTCGTGCCCGAGACCGCCTCCGACAGCTCGGTCGGCTCCGCCTCGCTGACGACGTCGAGGTTCGCGGTGCGGACCGTCTGCACGAGGTAGGGCGTCATGAGCGACCCGCCGTTGGCGATCGCCGACGCGACCATCGCCATCTGCACCGGCGTCGCCCGGACCGACTCCTGGCCGATCGCCGACAGCGCCGTCTGCGCGTCGTTCAGGTCCTCGGGGTACGTCGACGCGGCGACCCGCATCGGCACCGTGAGGTCGGCCCGGTCGAAGCCGAACCTGTCCGCCTGCTCCCGGATCGCCTCGTCGCCGAGGTCGACGCCGAGCGAGGCGAACGCGGTGTTGCAGGAGATGCGCAGCGCGTCGGCGAGCGTGGTCTGCTCGTTCGCGCCGCAGGACGACCCGCCGAAGTTGGGCAGCGTCGTCCGGGTGCCGGGCAGCGTGTACACGTCCGGTGCCGACAGCACGGACTCCGGGGTGTACGAGCCGGACTCGAGCGCGGCGGCCGCGGTCACCAGCTTGAACGTCGACCCGGGCGGGTAGTTCTCGCTGGTCGTCGAGTTGATCAGCGGGTCGCCGTCGGCCGCGAGGAGCCCCTGGTAGGCCGCGTTCGCCGCCGTCGTGTCGTGCGTGGCCAGGGCGTTCGGGTCGAAGCCGGGCGTCGACACCATCGCGAGGATCTTGCCGGTCGACGGCTCGACGGCGACGACCGCGCCCTGCTGGCCGCCCAGGGCGTCGACCGCCGCCTGCTGCGCCGCGGGGTCGAGGGTCAGCTCGATCGACGACCCCTGCGGCTGCGCGCCGGTGATGAGGTCCTGCACGCGCGACCAGAACAGCGAGTCCGCCTGGCCGGTGAGCACGTCGTTCATCGAGCGCTCCAGCTGCGAGCCGCCGTTCACGACCGAGTAGAAGCCGGTGACGGTCGAGTACAGCTCAGGCTGCGTGTAGGAGCGCTGGAACCCGAACGGGTCGTCGACGGGCGTCGACTGCGCGACCGGCTGGCCGGCCACGATGATCGGCCCGCGCGGCTTGCCGTACTCCCGGTACAGGGTGCGGACGTTGCGCGAGTCGTTGTTCAGGGCCGACGCCTGGCCGAACTGCACCCAGGTGGTGCCGGCCAGGAGCGCCAGGAACATGACGACGACGACGGTCGCGAGGCGGCGGAGGGCGGTGTTCACGCGCGACCACCCCCGGACGTGCGGCGCAGCTGCTCGGTGGGCTGGTCGTCGCCGGCGACGGCGACCGGATTGCGGGCGTCCTCGTCGAGCGGCGTGCCCCCGGCGGGGGTGGTCAGCAGCTCGCCGACCGGCTCGGGCGCGGGGCGCCGGGCGTCGTCGGAGATCCGCAGCAGCAGGGCCGCGACGATCCAGTTCGCGAGCAGGGAGGAGCCGCCATAGGCGAGGAACGGCGTGGTCAGGCCGGTGAGCGGGATGATCCGCGTGATGCCGCCGACGACCACGAAGCACTGGAACGCGATGACGAACGCGAGGCCGGCGGCGAGCAGCTTGCCGAACCCGTCGCGGACGCCGATCGCCGTGCGCAGGCCGCGCTGGCAGAGCACCAGGTAGATGGTGAGGATCGCCATCAGCCCGGTGAGGCCGAGCTCCTCGCCGAGCGAGGCGATGATGAAGTCGGACTCGGCGAACGGCACGAGGTCGGGGCGGCCCTGGCCCCAGCCGGTGCCGAACAGGCCGCCGCTGGCCAGGCCGAACAGGCCACGCACGAGCTGGCCGGAGCCGCCCGGGGCACGCTCGAACACGTCCTGGTCCAGCGCGTGCAGCCAGATGTGGAATCGGGCAGCGACGTGCCCGAACGTCGCGGTCGCGACGGCGACGCCGCCGGCGAACATGACCAGGCCGATGATGATCCAGGAGAGCCGCTCGGTGGCGACGTAGAGCATCGCGACGAACAGGCCGAACAGCAGCAGCGAGGTGCCGAGGTCGCTCTGCAGCACGAGGACGGCGATCGACGCGGCCCACACCACGATGATCGGGCCGAAGTCGCGCACGCGGGGCAGCTGGAGGCCGAGCACCTTGGGACCGGCGAGCGCGAGCGTGTCGCGGTGCGTGACCAGGTACCCGGCGAAGAACACGGCGAGCGCGATCTTGGCGAGCTCCGCCGGCTGCAGGGAGAACCCGAGCGCGCGGATCCAGATGCGCGCGCCGTTGATCGTGACGCCGAGGCCCGGGATCAGCGGCAGCAGGATGAGGACCAGGCCGACGACCATCGCGGTGTACGTGTACCGGCGCAGCGTGCGGTGGTCGCGCAGCAGGACGAGCACCACGCACGCCAGCACCACCGAGACCGCGGACAGCGCGAGCTGCTTGCCCGCGAACATCTCGGTGCCGCCCCGGGCCTCGCGGGCGAGGTCGATCCGGTAGATCATCGCGAGCCCGATGCCGTTGAGCGCGATCACCGACGGCAGGATCACCGGGTCCGCGTACGGGGCGCGCCAGCGCAGCACGAGGTGGACGGCGAGTGCGAGGCCGGTCATGCCCGCGCCGTAGCCGAGCACGTCGGCCGGCAGCTCGTCCGTCGCCCCGAGCCCGACCAGCGCGTACGACGCGATCGCGATCGCCAGCGCCAGCACCAGCAGGGCGAGCTCGGTGCCGCGGCCGGCTCGGACGCGGTGCGCCTCCACCGTGGCCATCAGGGTGCCGCCGTGCCGGTCGGGGAGGGGCTCGGCGTGGGCTCGGCGTCCGCCTCGGTCTCGGCCTCGGCGTCCGCCGCGAGCTGCTCGACGCGCTCGCGGGCGTCGGCGAGCGAGGCGGTGTGGATGGTCTGCTCGACGCGGTCCCGGACGAAGGCGGGCAGGTCGTCGACGGCGACCTCCGTGGTCTCGACGACCTCCGACAGGGACAGCGGGCCGACGGACTGCGGGATGCCGCGGTAGATCGCGACCGTGTCGCCGTCCGTCCCCACGTAGTACTGCGTCTGCGTCCAGCGGTAGAACCCGAAGGCGCCCGCGACGACGACGGCGACAGCGAGCAGGCTCAGCACGACGCGCCGGACGCGCCGGCGGCGGCGGGCGCGGCGCTCGCGCGGGTCCTCGTCCTCCTCCTCGTCGTCGTCCACCCCGTCGACCACCGGCACCCCGGCGCCGGGCGTGCTCTGCCGGGACAGCTCGGCGGCGCGGGCAGCGGGTCCGTCCTGCGCGGAGGTCGGGCGGTTGCGCGAGACGGCCGCGGACCCGACGACCACGGCGTTCGTGGTGGGGCCGGCGCCGTCGCGCACCTCGTTGAGCTCGAGGACGTCCGCGACCACGACCGTGACGTTGTCGCCGCCGCCGGCGCGCAGGGCGAGCTGCACCAGGCGCTCGGCGCAGGTGTCGACGTCGGTCAGCTCGTAGAGGGTGCGCGCGATCGTCTCGCCGCTGACGAACCCGGACAGCCCGTCCGAGCACAGCAGCCACCGGTCGCCGGCGCGCGCCTCGCGGACGGACAGGTCGGGCGCGATGTCGACGTCGAAGTCGCCGAGCACCCGCATGACGACGGAGCGCTGCGGATGGGTCTCCGCCTCCTCGGGCGTGATCTTGCCCGTGTTGACCAGGTGCTGCACGAACGTGTGGTCCGTCGTGACCTGCGTGAGCACGCCGTCGCGCAGCAGGTACCCGCGGGAGTCGCCGAGGTGCACCATCGCCAGCTTGTTCCCGGCGCGGAGGATCGCGGTGACCGTCGTGCCCATCCCGGCCAGCTCGGGGTTCGACTCCGACCGGCTGATGATCTCCTCGCGGGCCTCCTCGAGGGCGCGCTCGAGCTCGTCCAGCGCGTCGTCGGGGCCGTGCGACTCGCCGTCCAGCGGCGCGAGCGCGGCGATCGCCACCGACGAGGCGACGTCGCCGCCGGCGTGGCCGCCCATGCCGTCGGCCACCACCAGCAGGTGCGGCCCGGCGTACGCGGAGTCCTGGTTGTTCGACCGGACCAGCCCGACGTCGGACCGGGCGGCGTACCGCAGCGCGATGCCCACGATCCCCGCTACCCCTGCAGCTCGAGGACGCTCTGGCCGATGCGGATCTGCGCACCGGGGCGGACCGGGACCGCGTCCGTCACCTTCTGGTCGTCCACGAAGGTGCCGTTCGTCGAGCCCATGTCCTCGACCAGCCACTGACCGCCCTCGGGGTAGACCCGGGCGTGGCGGGAGGACGAGTAGTCGTCGTCGAGCACGAGGGTGCAGGACGGCGCGCGGCCGATCAGCACCGCGGACGACCCGAGCGGGAGCGTCGTGCCGCGCAGCGGGCCCTCGGTGACGACCAGGCGGGTGGGGCCGCTCTTGCGGCCGCGTCCCCGGTCGGGGGTGGGGGCCGTGGCGGCGGCGCCGGCGGGCGGGGCCGGGTTCGCGGCGGCCCGGGGGCGCCGGCGGCTCGTGATGCGGGTCCCGTACAGGTCCCGGCGCAGCACGCCGATCGCGGACAGCACGAAGGCCCACAGGAGCACCAGGTACCCCAGGCGGAGCAGGGTGACCGTCAGCTCACTCATGCGTGCCTTGCGTGCCGTGACTCACTCGTCCAGGTCCTGTCCGTCGCCGTCGCCCGTCCAGAACATGATGCGGGTCCGGCCGATCGTCAGCGTGTTCCCGTCGAGGAGTGTCGCGGCGGGAACCTGGTGGCCCTCGACGAACAGGCCGTTCGTCGAGCCCAGGTCGGACGCGACGACGCCCTGGGGGGAGACCCGGATCTCCAGGTGCCGGCGGGAGACGCCGGGGTCGTCGACCACGATGTCCGCCTCGGAGCCGCGGCCGATGACGGTCACGGGCCCGGTCAGCAGGTACCGCTGGCCGTCGATGTCGATGAGCGGGTGCCGCGGGCTCGGGGCGGCGGTCGTCGCGGGGGCGGCCGCGCCGCGCACCGTGGCCGACTTCACCCGGAACCGACCGGTCTCGAGGTCCTCGTACTCGTGGAACGCCACGGTCACGGGGCCCACGAACGCGTACCGCTGGCCCGTCGCGTGCTCCGTGACGTTCGCGGCCAGCTCGTCCGCGAGGGCCTCCGCGCCCCACGCCTCGACCTGGTCGTAGTCGGACGGGGAGAGCTCCAGCGTGAACTCGTTCGGCACGACCGTCCGGTCGCGGCCCACGACGGCAGCGCGGTCGTCGACCTCGCGGCGCAGCGCGCTCGCCAGCTCGACGGGCTTCACCTCGCTGCGGAAGGCCTTGGCGAACGCGGTGTTCACGACGCGCTCCACACCGTGCTCGAACCGGTCCAGGATCCCCACGCCCACCACCTCCTCACCGCACGCGCGAACGGTCGGGCACGGACGTGCACCCGACACACTGCCCCGATGGTAGCCGCGGAGCAGGTCCGCGGGCTCTCCCTGGGGACGACGGGAGTGGCGCGGGGCTGGTGGAGAGGCTGCGGCGGGGTGTGCGGGGGCTGTGCAGGTGGGCGCCCCGAGCCGTCTCGCGGGGCCCGCGCCGGGGTCGTGCCGGGGGTCGCGGGGGAGTGGTCAAGAGGCCCCCCGGAATCGTGTTAATCTTCTGCGGCGCGCGAGTGGCGGAACGGCAGACGCGCTGGCTTCAGGTGCCAGTGTCCGAAAGGGCGTGGGGGTTCAAATCCCCCCTCGCGCACACATGACGGGAACCCCGGTCGGAGAGATCCGGCCGGGGGTTCTCGCGTTCCTCCGTGCCGGTCGCGCCGCTCCTCCCGACCCGGACGGGGCCGACAGCGCGACGACGCGAGCGCAGGCGCGGTGGCGGCCGTACCGGCGGCGGACGGAGCCGGGGACGCCGTGCGGGTCAACCCTCGCGCGCCGCCCACACGTCAAGCACCCGCCGCCGTGCCGCCGCGTGCGCCTGCGCGATCGCCCCGGTGACGACCACGTCCGCGCCGAGGGGCGAGACGACGAGGTCCGGTGCGGGCAGGTGCAGCCCGGGTGGCAGCGCCGCACGGGCGGCCTCCACGACCTGGTCCACCCCTGCGGCGACCGCGCCGGAGACGACGATCCGCTCGGGGTCGAACATGCTGGCCAGCACGCTGACGACCCGCGCGAGCACGGCGCCGACGCGCTCGACGACGCGGAGGGCGTCGGTGTCGCCGGCGGCCGCGAGCTCGAGCACGAGCCGGCCGTCGATCTCCTCCACCGCGACCGTCGTCAGCGGGCCGCCCGGCGCGACCTCCCCGCGCGCCACCGCGTCCGCCGCCCACCCGGCGGCGCGCGCGCCGAGCCCGTACGCCGCTCCCACCCCCTCGACGAGGTCGAACGCCACCATCTCGCCGACGCCCCCGTGGGTGCCGTGCAGCACCCGGCCGTCGACGACGACGCCCGCACCCAGGCGTTCCCCGGCGAGCAGGGCGACGTAGTTGCGGCAGCCGACGGCCGCGCCGCGGGCACCCTCCGCCACCGCGGCGAGCGAGGCGTCGTTCTCGACCAGCACGACGGGGGCCTGGTCGGCGAGGGCTTCCTGGAAGCCGGGGTTCATCCGGTCCCAGAACCCGTCGGGGTGCGGCGGCGAGGCGCCGTGCGTGTTCACGGGCGCGGGGACCCCGACGCAGAGCGCCAGGACGTCCGCACGCGACCGGTCCGCCTCGGCCAGCGCCTCGTCGACGACCGCGAGCACGGCGGCCCGCCGGCGCGCCGGATCGTCGTGGGACACGTCCAGGACGGCGCGGGCGGTCCCGAGCGGCGCGCAGCGGAGGTCGGTGACGGTGGCGGTGACGTGGACCTGCCCGCTGTCCACGCCGACCAGGACCGCGGCGTCCGCGCGCAGCTCGAACCGGCGCGCGGGGCGGCCCTTGCGGTAGGCGCCGGCCTCCCGCGCGTTCGGCAGCTCACGCAGCAGCCCCGTGGCGGTGAGCGCGTCGAGCGCGTCGATGGCGGTGGACCGGGTGAGGCCGGTCGCCGCGATGACGTCGCTGGCCGTGAGCTCGGCCGCCTCCCACGCGCAGGACAGCACGGCGTCCAGGCTCGCGGGCCGCGGGGCGGCGCGGTGGTGCTGGGTCGTCACAGGTCTTGACCGCCCTTCCTCGGCGCTGACACACTGCCCGAGGCGACTTGATTTGCCAAGTAGATCTAGTGGGCGACGAAGAAGTTCGCCCGGCCGGTGTCCGCGACGGAGGGGGCGATGGTGCTGGAGGTCTGGCGACGGAGCGGGCGGGTGCGTCGCGCCCGCCGGGCGGTCGCGTCCGTGCTGGTGGTCCTGACGAGCGGGGTCCTGCTCGCGGCCTGCGCCGGCGACGGCCGCGACGAGGTGCGGTTCGCGTTCAGCAAGCGCGAGGCGATCGGCTTCATGACCGAGCTGGTCGACGAGTACAACGCCTCGCAGGACGACGTGCGGGTGGTGCTGGACACCTCGGGCGTCGACGTGGTGTCGGCGAGCTTCGTCCGGGGCAATCCGCCGGACATCGCGCTCGCGAACTACAACATGGAGTCGGCGCGGTTCGTGCAGCGCGGGGCGCTCAGCGACCTGTCGGACACCGACGCGGCCGACCGGATCCGCCCGGACCTGCAGCCGCTGATGGACCAGTACGGGTCGTACCCGGGGCGGACCAGCGCGTTGCCGTACTCCGTCATGGCCGCGTCGGTGATCTACAACGAGCAGATCTTCGCCGAGCAGGGGATCGAGGTCCCGCAGACCTGGGACGAGCTGATCGCCGCCTGCGAGACGCTGCAGGCCGCGGGGATCACCCCGATCTACGCGACGTTCAAGGACGACTGGACGGTCGCCCAGGGGTGGTTCGACTACGCGGTCGGCGGGCAGGTCGACGTGCTCGAGTTCTTCGACCGGCTCGCCGAGCAGGGCACCGACGTCGGGCCGGACAGCGCGGTGTCGTTCCAGAAGGACTTCAGCGGCCCGCTGGAGCAGGCCACCGAGCTCGCGCAGTACGTGAACCCGGACGCCGCGAGCCGCGGCTACGGCGACGGCAACCTCGCCTTCGCGCAGGGCGAGGCCGCCATGTACCTGCAGGGTCCGTGGGCGTTCAGCGAGATCGCGAAGACCGCGCCCGACCTCCCGCTCGGCACGTTCCCGCTGCCCATGACCGACGACCCGGACGATCTGGCGGTCCGGGTGAACGTCGACCTCGCGGCGTGGATCCCGGTCGAGGCCCGGCACCCGGAGGCCGCGCGCGACTTCCTCGAGCACCTCTACCAGCCGGAGGTCATCGAGGCGTACAACGCCTCGCAGCTGGGCTTCGCGCCGACCACCGACGCGGCCCCCGTCGACGACCCGCGGGTCGCCGGCATGGTCCCGTACTACGAGGAGAACCGGGTCTACCAGGGCCCGTCGGTGCTGGTGCCGAGGACCATCCCGGTCAACAACTACGCACAGGCGGTGCTGCTCGGCCAGGACTCGGCCGCGATGCTGCGCACGCTCGACGCGGACTGGGCGCGACTCGCCTTCCGGCAGCCGGCCCCCGTCACGGAGACGAAGGAGTCGACGCGATGACCGGTACCGTCACGACCGCGGCCGCGGCGAGCGCTGCGACCACCCGCCCGGCGCCGAGACGCCCGCGCCGGCGCGTCGAGCCGCTGTACTACCTGCTCCTGCTGCCGACGGTCGTCCTGTTCACGCTGGCGATCACGGTGCCGGGCGTCATCGGCATCTTCTTCAGCTTCACCGACTCGATCGGCATCGGCGACTGGAGCTTCGTCGGGCTGACCAACTACGTCGCGATGTTCAGCGACCCGGCGATCCTGCAGAGCTACCTGTTCACGTTCGGCTTCGCGGTCGCGACCGTCCTCGTCGTCAACGTGGTCGCGTTCCTGCTCGCCGTGGGGCTCACCTCGCGGATCCGGATGAAGACGGCGCTGCGCACGGTGTTCGTGGTCCCGATGGTGATCAGCGGCATCATCATCGCCTACGTCTTCAACTTCCTGTTCTCGAACTCGCTGCCCGCCGCGGGCGCCGCCACGGGGATCAGCTGGCTGGAGACGAGCCTGCTCGCCAACCCGGACCTCGCGTGGGTGGCGATCGTCGTCGTGACCGCGTGGCAGTCGATCCCCGGCACGATGCTCATCTACATCGCGGGGCTGCTGTCCGTGCCCGGCGACGTGTACGAGGCGGCCGACCTGGACGGTGCGAGCAAGCTCCAGCAGCTGCTGCGGATCACGGTCCCGCTGGTCGCCGGGTACGTCGTCATCAACGTCATCCTGGGCTTCAAGGGCTACCTCAACGCCTACGACATCATCGTCGGCCTCACCAACGGCGGTCCCGGCACCGCCACGCGCAGCGTCGCCATGACGATCATCGCCGGCTTCAACGGCGGCGACTACGCCTACCAGATGGCCAACGCGACGATCTTCTTCGTCGTCGCGGTCCTCATCTCGCTCCTGCAGCTCTCCCTGACGCGCTCCCGGAAGGCCTCGTGATGGCGACGCAGACGACGGCGGGGCCCGTGCCCGCCCGCGGCACCGGCCGCACGACCGGGCAGGTCCGCAAGGAGCGCACGAACTGGTCCGGGACGGTCGTCCTCGTGCTCTGCGCCGTCACCGTCCTGCTGCCGCTCTACGTGACGGTGTCCATGGCGTTCAAGACCCAGGGGCAGGCCGTCGACGGGCAGGCGTTCTCGCTGCCCGCGCCGTTCAGCGTCGACGGCTTCGTGCAGGCGTGGAACCTCACGAACTTCCCCGTGGGAGCCGGGATCTCGCTCCTGGTCACCGCGGGCACCGTCGTGGCGACGATCCTGCTCGCCGCGTTCGCGTCCTACGCGATCATGCGGAACTGGGACCACCGGGTGTTCCGGTACTCGTTCTACTACCTGCTCGCCGCGATGTTCATCCCGTTCCCGGTCGTCGCCCTGCCGCAGATCCAGCTGACCGGACGGGTCGGCCTCGACAACCCCTTCGGCGTGATCCTGCTGGCGACCATGTTCCAGCTCAGCTTCTCCGTGCTGCTGTTCACCGCGTTCCTCCGCTCGATCCCCGAGGAGCTCGAGGAGAGCGCCCGCCTGGACGGGGCCACGACGTGGCAGACGTTCTGGCGACTGATCTTCCCGTTGCTGGCGCCGATGAGCGCGACGGTCGGGATCTTCGCGTTCCTGTACGCCTGGAACGACTTCATGATGCCGTCGCTGATCATCGCCGACCCGGCGCTGCAGACCCTGCCCGTGCGGCAGAACCTGTTCCAGAACCAGTTCAGCAACAACTACCACGTGGCGTTCGCGTCGTACCTGATGGCGATGGCGCCCGCGATCGTCGCCTACCTGTTCACGCAGCGCTGGGTGATGGAGGGCGTCACGCAGGGCGCCGTGAAGGGCTGACACCCCGCCACCGGAGCCGCTCACCCGCACCCCCCGTCGACCGACCAGGAGGACGCACCCGCATGACCGCACCGGACACCACCGCCCCGACGCCGGCCGCGAGCACCCCGCCCGGGGACGTCCCCGCGTGGTGGCGGCAGGCCGTCGTCTACCAGGTGTACCCGCGCAGCTTCGCCGACGCCGACGGCGACGGGCTGGGCGACCTGGCCGGGATCACCCGGCGCGCCGACTACCTCGCCGAGCTCGGCGTCGACGCGATCTGGCTCAGCCCGTTCTACCCGTCGGCGCTCGCGGACGGCGGATACGACGTGGCGGACTACCGCGACGTGGACCCGCGGCTGGGGACGCTCGACGACTTCGACGCGCTGGTCGAGGCGCTGCACGCGCGAGGCATCCGGGTCGTGGTCGACATCGTGCCGAACCACACCTCCGACCAGCACGCGTGGTTCCGGGAGGCCCTGGCCGCGGGCCCCGGGTCCCCGGCCCGAGCGCGGTACATCTTCCGCGACGGGTCCGGGCCGGGAGGGTCGGAGCCGCCGACCGACTGGGAGTCGACCTTCGGCGGTCCGGCCTGGACCCGGGTCCCGGACGGGCAGTGGTACCTGCACAGCTTCGCCCCCGAGCAGCCGGACCTCGCCTGGGACCACCCGGAGGTGCGCGCCGACTTCGTCCGGACGCTGCGGTTCTGGTCCGACCGTGGGGTCGACGGCTTCCGCATCGACGTGGCGCACATGCTGACGAAGGACCTCACCGAGCCGCTGCCCTCCGCCGCGGAGATCGAGGCCATGCCCCGGGACGGGAACCACCCGCTGTACGACCGGGACGACGTGCACGAGGTCTACGCCGAGTGGCGCACCGTGCTCGACGACTACGACCCGCCGCGCGCCGCGGTCGCCGAGGCCTGGGTCGACTCGGAGCGGGTGCCGCTCTACGCGCGGCCCGAGAGCCTCGGGCAGTCGTTCAACTTCGACCTCCTGCTCGCCGAGCCGGACGCCGCGGAGTTCCGTCGCATCATCACCGACAACCTGGAGCTCGCCGTTCGGTCGGGGTCGTCGAGCACCTGGGTGCTGTCCAACCACGACGTGGTGCGGCACGCGACGCGCTACGGGGTCGCGTCCCGCGGCGACGGGCTGGCGCCCCGGGAGCGCGCGGCCCGGTGGCTGCTCGAGGGCGGGCCCGAGGCGGACCTGGACCGGGCCCGGGGGCTGCGTCTCGCCCGGGCGGCGACGCTCCTCGTGCTCGGGCTGCCGGGGTCCACCTACCTGTACCAGGGCGAGGAGCTCGGCCTGCACGAGGTCGCGGACATCCCCGCCGAGCAGCGGCAGGACCCCACGTTCTTCCGCACCGGCGGGTCGCAGGTCGGCCGGGACGGCTGCCGGGTGCCGATCCCGTGGACCGCGGACGCGGGTTCGTTCGGCTTCGGCGCCGCCGGCTCCCACCTGCCGCAGCCCGCGTGGTTCGCCGAGCACGCGGTGGCGGTCCAGGAGCCCGACCCGGCGTCCACGCTGGCGCTGTACCGGCAGGCCCTCGACGCCCGGCGGCGGCTGCAGGGGGAGGAGCGGCTGACGTGGGTGGACACCGGACGGGACGACGTCCTGCACTACGTCCGACCGGGCGGGTGGCACGTGGTGACGGTGTTCGGCGACGAGCCGTACCCGGTCGGCGGCGTGGGACGGGTGGTCCTGACCAGCGCGCCGGACGCCGGGTCGGCGGCGGACGGGGCGGTGCTGGTGCCCGGGGGCGCGACGGTCTGGTTCACCCCGCCAGAGGGCTGACGCGGGCGCCCCGACGGCGACGTGGTGCAGCGGCATGCGCTGCCCGCTACGTTCGCCCCAGCCCGTGCGGACGGCGGGCGTCGTCCCAGGGAGGCGCGCGATGGTGGCAGAAGGCGGCACGCTGAGTCCGGCGCTCGCGGTGGTCGGGATCGTCGTGATCCTGGTCGTCGCGGGCGTCATGTTCGCCCGGCGGAAGCGGTGACGGGCCCGCGCCGGCCCGCCTGATCGACGCCGGTCGCGGTGAGCGATGCCGACAGTGTCGTCCGGTGCAGACCGAACCCCCCGGTCGGTGACCCGACCGGGGGGTTCGCGCGCATCGCGGCGTCAGATCCGCGCGGCGGGGTCCGTCCCGTCGTCGCCGGTGCCCGGCACGGTGCCGGTCGTCGGCGGCACGCCCAGCACCGGGTCGGTCTCGACGACCACCGGCTCGACCGGGACCACCGGGTCGACGTGCTCGACCGTCGCGGTGTCGTCCTGACCGCCGCCGGCCTTCGCCGCCCCGGCGACCGCAGCAGCGGCACCGGCCGCGGCGACGCCCAGCCCCGCGGCGACGGCCTTGCCCTTGTCGCCCTCCGAGGCGGCCGCGTCGGCGACGCCGGGCGTGCCGACAGAGGCACCCGGGTTCACCTCGCCGCGCCAGGCGCCGGTCGCGTAGCCCTCGTCCTCGATGAACGCCTTGAAGCGCTCCAGGTCCTTCGCGGCGGTGTTCTCGACGACGCCGAGCTTGTCGCCGACCTTCTCGACCAGGCCCTCGGGTTCGTACTCGAGGGACAGGTGCACGGACGTCTGCCCGCCGCCGAGGTCCTCGAACGTGACGGCGCCCGCGTTGGTCGCGCCCTCCGTGGCGGCCCAGGCGACCTTGGTGTCGCGGACCTGCTCGAGGATCCGGGCCTCCCACTCGCGCTTCACTCCGGCGATCTCGGCGACCCACTTCAGGCGGTCGTCGCTGAGCTGGGTCACGGACTTGACGCCCCCCATGAACCGGGAGAAGTCCTCGAACTGGGTCCACTGGTTGTACGCGACGCTGACCGGCACGTTCACCAGGACAGACTCCTCGACCTTCGTCGTCATGACGTCTCCTCGTCCGAGCTCGGTGCCGGGTGACTGCTCCACCCGGCCCGTCCAGGATGCGCGCGGACGGCCGCGGGCGCCTGCGCTCAGCCGGCGAACGCGATGACGCCGGTGATCACGAGGCTGATCGCGATCGTCCACAGCGTGATGGCGATCCCCTGCCAGGTGAGGATGCGGGCGCGGGGCACGCCCGACGCGGCCAGCGCGGCCGCGGTGAAGTGCGTCGGGATGAGCAGCGGGCCGAGCAGGCTCACGCCGGCGACCCCGTAGCGGGCGAACGCGCGGTCGAACTTCTGCCGGTTCGCGCTCGGGGCCACCGGGGCCCGGCCGCCGCGGGTGACGACGGCCTGCCGGGTGCGGGCGCCGACCAGCACCACCAGCAGCACCGCGACGAAGTTGCCGACGATCCCCGCGACGGCGGCGAACACCGGGTGGATGCCGCCGACGACGCCGATCGCGGCGGCGCCCTCGCCCTCGACGAACGGGACGGCACCGGCGAGCGCGACGCCCGCGGGCTGGAGCCAGTCGGGGAGCTGGGCGACGAGCTCCTGGAACTGCGGGACGACGTCGGACAGACCAGCCATGGAGACCTCCGGGGTGCGGATCGGACGGTGCGTTTCTCGGTGCCTCCAGCCAACGGCGTCGACGCCGCCCGCGGCAGTGGCGCGGTGTCACCGGCGTCCGTGAGGTCCCGGGGAGCACCCCGTGACGGATGTCATGGCCGTACGGTCGGGTCCATGGCGGATCCGGGTCGCACGTCGGTCACGCGCGGGGCGGTGCCCGGCGGCGTCAGCCCGTACGCCGGAGGGGTCCGGGCGACGTGGTGGTACACCGTCGCGGGGCTCGTGTTCCTCGACCTCGTGGTGGTGGTGAACTGGTGGGTCTGGCTGGGGCAGCTCCCCGAGCACGCTGTCGTCCCGGGTGGTCCGGCGCTCGCGGCCGTGGGCGTCGTGCTCCAGCTCGCCGCGGCGGTCGTGCTCGTCCGTGACTACCCGGTCGTGGCGCACGCCGGCGAGGACGCCCCGGTCGACCCCCTGCGGCGCCGACGCGACGTGGCGGCGCTCGTGGTGGGCGCCGCGGGAGCCGCCCTGCTCGGGATCACCACGGGGTCCTGGATGCTCGGCGTCGGCGTGCTGGCGTTCCTGCTCAGCCTGCGGCCCTGGCCCCGGGGCGTGCGCTGGCGCCTCGTCGTCGTCCTCACGCTGGTGCTGGTGGCGCTGTGGGCGGTCGACGCGCCCCGGTTCGGGATCGACACCGCCGAGGCCGAGCTCGCGACGCTGCCGCCCACGCTGATCCTGCTGCTGCCCGCGATGTCGGCGTTCTCGCTGTGGTGGTGGGACCTGGTGCGCGAGCTCGACCGGGCGCGGGAGGCCGCGGGGGCGCTGTCCGCGATGCGCGAGCGGCTGCGGCTGGCCGGAGAGGTGCACGACCTGCAGGGCCATCACCTCCAGGTCGTGGCGCTGCAGCTGGAGCTGGCGGAGCGGCTGATCGAGCGTGACCCGGCCGCCGCGGCGGAGCAGATCCGCACCGCGCGGGCGTCGGTCGACGAGGCGCGGGCCGGCACGCGCGACCTGGCGACCCGGTTCCGCGGCGTGCCGCTGCCGGACGAGATCGCGAACGCCGCCGACCTGCTCCGCGCCGCGGGCCACGAGGTGCAGGTGCAGCTCGGCCCGGGGGCCGAGGACGCGCCCGCCGACGTGCTCGGGCCGCTGGTCCGGGAGAGTGTGACGAACGTCCTCAAGCACGGCGCGGGCGCCCGGGCGCGGATCAGCCTGCGGCGCGACGGCGACCGGTGGCGCTACGCCATCGCCAACGACCGGGACGAGCGGGCTGCGACGCCCGGCGGGCCGCCGGGCACGGGCATCGCGGCGATCCGCGACCGGATCGGCGCGCTCGGCGGCGAGGTGCACGTGCGCCGCGACGACGAGTTCGAGCTGACGGTCGCGGTGCCAGTCGGCGCCACGGGGGAGGGGGTTCGCACGTGATCCGGGTGCTCATCGCCGACGACGAGGACATGATCCGCACGGCGCTCGCGGCCCTCCTCGGGCTGGAGCCCGACCTGGAGGTCGTCGCCGAGTGCCGGTCGGGCGCGGAGGCGCTGACCGAGGCGGAGCGCACCCGGCCGGACGTGTGCCTGCTCGACCTCGAGATGCCCGGCATCGACGGCGTCGACACCGCGGCCCGGCTGACGCGCGCGCTGCCCACGCGGTGCGTGGTCGTCACCCGGCACGCACGGCCCGGGGTGCTGCGCCGCGCGCTGCAGGCCGGGGTCGACGGGTTCCTGCCGAAGTCCCGCCCCGCCCAGGACGTCGCCGAGGTGATCCGGCTGGTCGCGGCCGGGCGGCGGTACGTCGACCCCGAGGTCGCCGCCGACGCGCTCGCCGACGAGCGCAGCCCGCTCACCGACCGCGAGCTCGACGTGCTCCGCGCCGGCCGGCGGGGCCAGACCATCGCGGAGATCGCCGCCGCCGTGCACCTGTCGCCGGGCACGGTGCGGAACCACGTCTCGTCGATCCTGGGCAAGCTCGGGGTCGCGACCCGGCAGCAGGCGGTGCTCGCCGCGGAGGAGCGCGGCTGGATCTGAGCCGGGTCGGCCGGGCTCCCGCCGTCAGCGGCGCACGTGCGGGATCGTGGACCCCATGACCGACCCCGCCCCGGCCGACGACCTGCTCGTGGTGCCCGACGCCGCCGCCTGGCGCGCGTGGCTGGACACCCACGAGGACGAGACCGCCGGCGTCTGGCTGGTGCTCGCGAAGAAGGGCACCGTCGACCCCACGTCGCTGACCTACGCGGAGGCGCTCGACGAGGCGCTGTGCAGCGGCTGGATCGACGGCCAGAAGCGCAGCCGCGACGAGGCGACCTTCCTGCAGCGGTTCACCCCACGGCGGCGCCGGTCGATCTGGTCGCAGCGCAACGTCGAGCACGTCGCCCGCCTGGTCGCCGACGGGCGGATGCGGCCGCGCGGGCACGCCGAGGTCGAGCTGGCCCGGACGGACGGCCGGTGGGACCGCGCCTACGCGGGGTCGGCGACCGCCGAGGTTCCCGAGGACCTGCTGGCGGCGCTCGACGCGGTCCCGGGAGCGCGGGCGGCGTTCGACGCGCTCGACAAGCAGCGGCGGTACTCGGTGCTGCACCCGCTGATGACCGCGCCGAGCCTGGCCGTGCGGGCGCAGCGCGTCGCCCGGGCGGTGCGGGGGCTGGTGGAGGGCTGACCGCCCGTCGTCAGGGCCGCTTCGTCGCACCGGGCGCGGCCGTCCCGGGTCGGCGCGCGCCGGCTCCGAGCGGGACCGGTGCTGCCCGCCGGGTGAGCGCCAGCCGGTCGCGCAGCCGTGCGTTCTCCGCCTCCAGCCGCTCGACGCGAGCGGCGAGCGCGACGGCCCGGTGCTCGGCCCGGGCGAGCCGGGTCCGCAGCGCGGCGTCCCGGCGGTCGTCGGGCTCGGGCGGCACGGTGGCCTGCAGCGCGCGGATCCGCCCGGCGAACTCGCGGTGCTGCCGCAGGTAGGCGACCGAGCAGTGCGCCGCGATCGCGACCGACAGGAAGTCGAACGGCCCGCCCTCGGCCTCGGCCAGGCGCAGGGCGCGCTCGACGTTCTGCCGCACGACCTCGGCGCGGTGCCGCGCCTGCTCGATGACGTCGCCCTGCTGTGCCCACTCGTCCGACTGCACGGGGCCCACCCTGCTCCTCCGCCGGGGGCCGCGGTCAACTGGGGGAGCGGTGCGACCGGCCGGCGGCGCCTGTGGGTCGGGCCGGGTCGCCCTCGGATCCGCCGCGGGCTGTGACCATCGGCCCAGCCGGGGTGTGACGTGCGACCTCGGCCGGTCGGGACGGGCCGCTGGCTCTCGGCCGTCACGGATGAACGAGCTCGTGGGAAAACGATCACCGTGTCACCCGAACGGCCGCTATCCAGGCATTTCACCCGAGCCCTACGTTCCTCACAGATCACGCACAGGCTCTCGCGAGCGCCCGTCGAGGTCGCGGCGGAGCGCCTGCTCCCGTCGTCGTCATGCCCGGGGGAGGACGTGCCCCCGGGTGCCGTAGGGGGAGCTCGGCCCGTGCGTCGTCCTGTCACCACCGTCCTGTCCGTCGCCGTCACGACGGCCCTGCTCGCCTCCGCGGTCGGACCCGCGTCGGCCAGTGACCCGGAGCCGGAGGCACCGGACGTGACATGTGCCGCCTCCGCCGCGGACAGCGCGGAGGCCAGCACGATCGCGACGGCGTGCGCACGGGACGTCGAGGTCGTCGGCGAGCGCACCCAGTGGAACACCGTCTACGCGCAGCCGGACGGCACGATGCGACTCGACGTCTCGGCGCTCGCGGTCCGCACGGACGTCACCGGCTCCTGGGGCGACATCGACACCACGGTCGTCGAGGGTGACTCCGGTCTGACCGTCGCAGCCCCGGTTCGCCCCATGGTCTTCAGCGACGGGACCGACGGCATGCCGCTCGCACGGATCGAGCGCGACGGCCACGAGCTGACGTTCGACGTCCCGTTCGACCTGCCGGCACCCGCCGCGGAGGGTGACCAGATCACGTACGACGAGGTGCTCCCCGGCGTCGACCTCGTCGTCACGGTGAACGACGACGCCACGGGGTTCTCGGAGGTCCTGCGGGTCGAGTCGCCCGAGGCGGCCGCCGACCCGCGCCTCGCGGCTCTCTCCTTCCCCGTGGAGACGACGGACGGGCTGACGCTCGAGGAGGAGGCGGGCGGGTTCGTCGCCCTGGACGACGCCGGTGAGCAGGTGTTCTCCAGCCCGACCCCGGCGATGTGGGACTCGCGCCGGGTGGCGCCGCTGCCCTCGTTCGCGGCCCGGGCGGCGCGCCTGCCAGGTGCGTCGGAGGCGTCGGTCGACGCCGTGGGCGGGGAGGTCGTGGACCTCGAGCGCTCCCCCTCGGCGCAGAGCCAGGTCAGCTACCTGCCGGTGTCCATGGGCGAGGACGGTGTGGCGATCACGCCGGACACCGGGATGATCGAGGACGACGCCACCGTGTGGCCGGTCTACATCGACCCCGCCATCAGCGGCTCGCTGAACGACTGGTCCGCCGTGCGCGACGTCTACGGGCAGTCGTACCGGTTCAACCCGGACGAGGGCGTGGGCCTCTGCGACCGCGGCACCACGACCACGTGCAGCGCGACCTTCCGCAGCCGGCTCCTGTTCAAGTTCGGCGGGCTGTCCAGCATCGGCGCGATGGAGCCGGGGCACATCCTCGGCGCGACCTTCGCCGCCGTGGGCACGCACTCCTACGACTGCACCCCGCGTGAGGTCACGGCGTACCGCGTCGACAACTGGGACTCGTCGACTCCGTGGCCCGGTGGCGCGAACTGGATCCCGCAGAGCACGCTCGTCGCGGCGACGAAGTCCACCTGCGCCGGCAGCCCGGTGCGCTGGCTCGAGTTCTCCGCGCACGAGGCCGGCCGGGCGGTGGCGTCCGCCAACTCCAGCCAGCTCACCATGGGCATCGCGGTGAACGAGGGCTCGATGGCGTGGTGGAAGCGGTTCCGGAACGACGCCGGCCTGTCGATCTCGTACAACCGGCCGCCCGTCCTGCCTGTCGACGTGAAGATCACGAGCGACCCGCCGTCGAAGTGCGTCATGGGTGCCGGCCGGCCCTATCTCCGCTCGGACGAGCCGGTGCTGCACGCGGTCCTGAGCGACCCGGACGGGCAGGCGGTCCAGGCGAACGTCGACGTGTACGCGGCCGGTACCAGCAACCCGATCCTGTGGCACGCCCGTCCGGCGGCCCAGGCGTCGGGCGTCGCCCAGACGATCCGCCTCGGTGGGATGAAGGGCGCGAACGGGAAGACCTTCCGGGTCCAGATCAACGGCGTCGACCCGAACGTGACGGGCGGCCCGGCGGTCGCCTGCGAGATGACGATCGACACCCAGGCCCCGGGCGCGCCGACCGTGGCGCCCGTGGCGGTCGGCAGCCAGCCGGTCTACGCGGCGGACACTCCGGCCGGCGGCATCGGCAAGACGGGGTCGTTCCGGTTGGGACCGGGGACTGCGACCGACATCCTGTCGTACAAGTACTCGCTCAACAGCTCGGCGCTGGACAAGACGGCGAGCGGAGCGACCCCGACGATCGCGCTCACGCCGACCTCGACCGGGTCGCAGGTCCTGTACGTCCAGTCGGTGGACCGCGCCGGGTGGACCAGCCCGACGCAGACCTTCCGGTTCTCGGTGGCGTACCCGACGCAGACGATCTGGACCCTGGACGAGACGACGGGCACGACGGCGGCCAGCTCGGACGACGCGGGGACGTCGTACCCGCTGACGCTCGGCGGTGCGATCACGCGGGTCGACGGGCCGATGGCGGAGACCGGGTGGAGCGCCGCGGACCGTGCGCTCGTGCTCGGTGCTCCGGGCGCGACGGTGACCAGCGCGCGGGCCCCCGTGGTGACGAACGACAGCTTCGGGGTCCAGGCGATCGTCCGGACCGACGTGGTCGACGGATCCGCCACGGTGCTGAGCCAGGACGGGACGGCGACCGCGGGCTTCGACCTGGGCCTCCGTCCCTGCGCCGACGGGGTGGGCAGCTGCTGGGCGTTCGAGGTCGCGCAGTCGGACAGTGCCACCGCCGGGGTCACGCGGGCGCTGACGGCCACCAAGGTGCAGAGCGGCGTCTGGACGCTGGTCGGGGGCGCTCTCAAGGCGCCGCAGGGCACCACGCCCGGATCGGTCTCCGTGTGGTCCTGCACCCTCGGCACCCCGTCGAGCGACGTGGTCGAGATCCCGCGAACGCAGTCGTGGGCCGCGGCCGGCACGTTCCGCGTCGGAGCGACGAAGACCGCCGGTAGCGCGGGCTGGACCGGCGCGGTGAGCGAGGTCCGCACCCGGACCGGGGTCTTCGACACGGAGAGCATGCGGCGCCTGTGCGAGCCCGCGGCCCAGCTCGCGGTGCCGACCGCGACCACCTACTGACCACCCGACGGCACGGAGCAGGGGAGCACGCGATGCAGGAGTGGGGTCGGGTCCGGCGCGTCGTCGCGTCGACGGTGACGGCGGCACTGGTCGGGACACTCGTCCTGGTCGCGCCCGGCGTGGCGCAGGCGGCGCGGAGCGACCGGCTGATGTCGGACGCCGAACGACGGGCGCACGGTGCGGAGGTCGCAGGCGAGCGCGAGGAGACCGACCCGCTCCCGTCGCGAGACGGCACGATCCCGGTCGACCCGTTGCCGGAGATGCCGGGTGCCGAGGCCGACCCGGCCGCCTGGCCGGAGGCCGCCGCGACGACGCTCGATGCCGGAGCCACCGAGGCGGCGGGCGAGGTGGTCAGCCTGGCCTGGGCCGACCCTGCCGCCGTCGGGGCCACGGAGACCGCCGCGCCCGCGCCGACGGAGACCGCCGACCCGGCTCCCGCCGAGGTCAGCGTCGAGGTGCTGGACCGCGCGGACGCGGAGGACGCGGGCGTCGAGGGCGTCCTGCTCTCCGTCGAGAGCGGCGCCGAGGCGGCCGACGCCCCCGTCGACGTGACCGTCGACTACACCGAGTTCGCCGGCGCGTTCGGTGGCGACTGGGCGTCCCGCCTGCAGCTCGTCGCCCTGCCGGAGTGCGCGCTGACCGACCCCGAGGCGGAGGAGTGCCGCACCCGCACCCCCGTGGAGTCGAGCAACGACCCGGAGGCCGGCACCGTCACCGCGACCGTCGCCCCCGCGTCGGCCCGCGTCATGGCCCTGGCGGCGACGACGTCCGGCTCCACCGGCAACTGGTCCGCGACCCCGCTGTCGCCGTCGGCGTCGTGGCAGGTCTCGGGGCAGACCGGTGACTTCAGCTGGTCCTACCCGATGCGCGTCCCGCCGGTCTCGGGCGGCCCGCAGCCGGACCTGGCCTTCTCCTACTCCTCCGGCTCGCTGGACGGTCGGGTGGCGTCGACCAACAACCAGACCTCCTGGGTCGGCGACGGCTGGAACCTCGACTCGGGCTACGTCGAGCGCAAGTACCAGTCGTGCTTCGACGACATGGGCGCGAACGCCAACAACGCCGGGCACCGGACGGGCGACCAGTGCTGGTTCGGCGACAACGCCACGCTGGTGTTCGGCGGCTCCAGCACCGAGCTCGTCAAGGACGCCACCACCGGCGCCTGGCGGCCGAAGGCGGACGACGGCTCGCGCGTCGAGCGTCTGACCGGCGGCTGGAACGACGACAACGACGGGGAGTACTGGCGCCTCACGACCACCGACGGCACGCAGTACTACTTCGGTCGCGGCAAGCGGTCGGCGGCGGACGCGCTCCAGCTCAACTCCACCTGGTCCGTGCCCGTGTACGGCAACCACCCGGGCGACCCGTGCTACGCCCCCACCTTCGCGGGGTCCTCCTGCACCCAGGCCTGGCGCTGGAACCTCGAGTACGTCGTCGACCCGTCGGGCAACACGCTGACGTACGTCTACGAGAAGGAGACGAACAACTACGGGCGGAACAACAACGAGGCGGTGTCGTCCTACGTCCGCGGCGGCTTCCTGACCCGGATCGAGTACGGCCAGCGCGCCGGCGCCGAGTCGGCGTCGCCCGCCCCGGCGCGGGTCGACTTCACGGTCGCCGAGCGGTGCCTGCCGTCCGGGTCGATCACCTGCGACCCGGCGCAGCTCACCGAGGAGAACGCGAAGTCGTGGCCCGACGTGCCGGCCGACCTCATCTGCTCGTCCGGGTCCAGCTGCGCGGAGCAGACGTCGCCGTCCTTCTTCACCCGCAAGCGCCTGGTCTCCGTGAAGACGCGCGTGCTGGACGGGTCGTCCTACCGGGACGTCGACGCCTGGAACCTCCGGCACACGTTCCCGGACACCGGCGACCGCACCAACGCCGCGCTCTGGCTCGACGGCATCACCCACCAGGGCCTGGCCGGGTCGACGATCACCCTGCCCGAGGTCACGTTCCGCGGCGCCCAGATGGCCAACCGGGTCGACGCCACCGGCGACGCGGGCCCGCCCATGAACCGGTACCGGGTCACCGCCATCGGCTCCGAGTCGGGCGGCACCGTCACGATCAACTACTCCGCGCCCGACTGCGCGCCGGGCAACGTGCCCGGCGCCGCGGACAGCAACACCCGGCGCTGCTTCCCCGTGACCTGGCAGCCCGAGGGCACCGGCCCGGAGATCCAGGAGTACTTCCACAAGTACGTCGTCGACACCGTCGTCGAGAACCCGAACGACGAGGTCAGCCCCGCGGTCGAGACCGCGTACCGGTACGTCGGCGACCCGGCGTGGCACTACGACGACAACCCGCTCGCGCCGCCCGCGCACCGCACGTGGAGCGAGTGGCGCGGCTACGGCACCGTCGACGTCCTGACGGGCTCGCCGCTCGAGCAGCGCTCCCACGAGCGCACCCGGTACTTCCGGGGCATGGACGGTGACCGGCTGGCCGGCGGCGGGACCCGGCAGGTCGCGGTCGACGGCATCCCGGACCAGGAGCGGCTGAACGGTTTCGTCCGCGAGGAGATCACCTACGACGGCGTGGACGGCCCCGAGGTCGGCGGGTCGATCACGACGCCGTGGGTGTCCGGTCCGACCGCGGTCGGCGCCGACGGCGCCCGCGCGACGTTCCTCGAGCCCGCATCGGTCGAGGAGCGCACCGCCGCCCCCGCGCTCCCGGGCGGCGTGCGGACCACGAGGACCGTCACGTCCTACGACGGCACGTACGGGATGGTCACGCAGGTCGACGACCAGGGCGACGTGTCGACCGCCGCCGACGACCGCTGCACCCGCGTCGAGTACGCCCGCAACACGGCGGCCCACGTGGTCGCCACGGTGCGCCGCAGCGAGACCGTCTCCGTGGCGTGCGCGGCCACGCCCACCCGCCCCGGCCAGGTCGTCGCCGACGAGCGCACCCTCTACGACGGCGGCGCGTTCGGCGCGGCACCGACCCGCGGGCTGCCGTCGGCCACCCAGGTCCTCTCGGCCTACTCCGGCACGACGCCCACGTACGCCACGACGTCCACCACCACGTACGACGCGCTGGGCCGCCCGACGGTCGCCACGGACGCGATGGGTCGCGCCTCGACGACCGCCTACACCGGCACGGCCGGCATGGTCACGGGGACCACCGTCACCGCGCCCGACCCGGACGGTGCCGGCGCGCTGACCGCAGCCGTGACCAAGGTCGACCTCGACCCGGCCTGGGGCTCGACCGTCAAGGTCACCGACCCCAACGGCAAGGTCACGTCGGCGACCTTCGACGCGCTGGGCCGGACCACGGCCGTCTGGCACCCCGGGCGCGCGCAGGGCAGCAAGAGCGCCCACGTGACCTACGGGTACACGATCTCGAAGACCGCCCCGAACACGGTCACGACCTCCACGCTCACCGCCGGCGAGACGTACCTGACGAGCGTCGAGCTCTACGACGGGATGCTGCGGCCCCGCCAGACGCAGTCGCCGTCGGCGGCGCGGGACACGCCCGGCCGCCTCGTGACGGACACCTACTACGACAGCCGCGGCAACACGGCCAAGACGCACGGCGCCTGGTTCACGAACGGCGCGCCCGCCACCACCCTCGTCGTCTCCTCGACCGCGGTGCCGCAGCGCACGCGCTTCGTCTACGACGGCGCCGGCCGGGAGACCGTCCAGATCACGGACGTGGGCGAGAAGGAGGTCTGGCGCACCACCACCAGCTACGGAGGCGACCGCGTCAGCGTCGACCCGCCGGCCGGGGGCACGCCGCAGACCACGATCACCGACGCGCGCGGCCAGACGACCGAGCTGCGCCAGTACCTCGGAGCGACGCCCTCGGGCACGTACCGGTCGTCGACGTACGGCTACGACAAGGCCGGCAACCTGACGTCGGTCAAGGACGCCACCGGGAACACCTGGACGTACGCGTACGACCTGCGCGGCCGGCAGACCTCGGCGACCGACCCCGACAAGGGCGCGACGACGACCACGTACGACGACGCGGGCCTCATGCAGACCAGCAAGGACGCGCGCGGCACCACGCTGTACTACGTCCGCGACCAGCTCGGCCGGCAGACCGAGCTCCGCGAGACCAGCGCGACCGGCGCCCTGCGGGCCAAGTGGTCCTACGACACCCTGCAGAAGGGGCAGCTCACGTCGTCGACGCGGTACAGCGGCACCGCCGCGTACGTCACCGCGGTGACCGGCTACGACGACGCCTCCCGGCCGCTCGGCGCCTCCGTGACCCTGCCGAGCACCGAGGGAGCGCTGGCCGGCACGTACACGACCAGCTACACCTACACGGCCGACGGCCAGGTGCAGACGGTGAAGCTGCCCGCCGGCGGAGGCCTGAACGCGGAGACGGTCACCACCCGGTACGACGCCCTCTCGCAGCCCGAGTGGATGTCCGGCGGGCTCGGCTGGGGCGTGTACGTCGCGGGCTCGCTCTACGACGTGTACGGCGAGCCGCTGCGCTACGACCTCGGCAACACCTACTCGTTCAAGGTCAACTACGCCTACGAGGAGGGCACGCGCCGGCTGCAGAAGACCTGGGTCGAGCGCGAGGGCGTCGCCGGTCTGGACATGGACCTGACGTACGCGTACGACCAGATGGGCAACCCGACGTCGGTCGTGGACCGGCCGACGGGCAAGGCGGTCGACGCGCAGTGCTTCGCGTACGACGGTCTGCGCCAGCTGACGTCCGCGTGGACGCCGGCCGACGCGAACTGCGGCTCGACCCGCTCAGTCGCGACGCTCGGCGGCCCCGCCCCGTACTGGATCGACTACACGCTCGACGCCGCGGGCAACCGCACGAGCGAGGTCGTGCACACCGCCGGTGGCGACACGACGCGCACGTACGCGTACCCCGCGGCCGGTGCGGCCCGTCCGCACGCCGTCACGGCGGTCACCCAGGCCGGCGCGGGCGGTGCGGCCACCAGCTCCTACGCCTACGACGCCGCGGGCAACACCACGACCCGCAACGTCGCCGGCGCGGCCGGGCAGACCCTCAAGTGGGACGCCGAGGGCCGGCTCGAGTCGATCACGCAGGGCACGACCACCGTCATGCAGGCGCTCTACACCGCCGACGGCGACCGGCTCATCCGCCGCCAGGGCGGCGTGACGACCGTCTACCTGCCCGGCGGCCAGGAGCTCAGCCTCACCACCGCGACCAAGGTCGTGAAGGGCACGCGCTACTACTCGTTCGACGGGCAGAACATCGCCATGCGGACGGGGATGTCGGGGTCCACCGTCAGCTCCCTCGTGGCGGACCCGCACCAGACGGCGACCATCTCGATCGCCAACACCACCAAGGCCGTGACCCAGCGGCGGACCGACCCCTACGGCAACGCCCGCGGGACCGCCACGGGGACCTGGCCGGGGGACCGCGGCTTCCTGAACAAGGTGCAGGACTCCAGCGGACTCACGCAGGTCGGGGCGCGGTACTACGACGCGAAGATCGGCCGGTTCATCTCGGTCGACCCGGTGTTCGACATGGCGAGCCCGCAGCAGTGGGGGGCGTACTCGTACGCCGACAACAACCCGGTGTCCTTCTCCGACCCGACGGGTCTGCTGTCCCTCGGGAAGATGTGGAGCTCGGCCAAGAAGAAGGCCAGCTCCGCGTGGAAGTCGACGACGCGGTTCGTGAAGAAGTACCAGGCGGAGATCGTCGGCGGTGTCACGGGTGCCGTAGTGACGGGTGGGTGCCTCTTCGTCACCGCCGGTGCGGGAAGCGTCGGCTGTGCGGCCCTCGGTGGCGCGGCAGCGGGCGCTGCGACGAACCTCTGGAGATCGAAGGTCCAGAAGACCCAAGCCTTCTCGTGGGCGTCGCTCGCACGTGACACCGGGATGGGTGCTCTCGCCGGGGCGGCTGGCGGAGTCCTCGGAAAGGTCGCGGCTGCTGCGGCACCTGCGATCAGGCAGGGGGTGGCGGCAGCGGCGGCCCGCGCGTCAGGGGCCGTGACGTCGGGTGCACGCGCTGCAGTCGCGACGGTACGGAGCAGGGTCTCGACAGCGGTTGCTGGAGGGTCGGATCGGGGTTCGATCAATCTCTTTGCCTCGGCTGGCAGGAGTTCGACCGCGGGAGACGTGGCAGCGGCGTCTGGCGACGACTGGGCCAACGTCAGTGGAATCCTGCGGGACGCCGCGCGGGGGAAGGGAAACTTCGGCGTCGGACGGGGAACCGCTGCAGAAGCGCGAGACGCTGGCCAGGCTTGGGTCGGCGACGGAGCACGCCTCGCTAGCGACGGAAAGACCTGGTTGAGCCAAGACGGTCTACGACAGTGGAGACCGCCGTCGTTCAAGCCGAACTGGGGAGGCGGGACCTGGCAGTCGAACTTCGAGTCTCGGTGGGTTCCGCGCGGCCAGTGGCAGACGAATGGCCACCTCGATATCATCGACATGCCATGAGAGCTGAAATCCGATCGATATTCTCCAGTGACGTGGAGGACTTAGCCGAGTTCCGCCCGTCGGATGATTCATTCGCCATTGCGATCAGATTTATCGCCGGCCCAGCTGGCGCCCCCGGCGAGGAATCGTTCGATCTGACGGTCTGTTCCCCGAGCTGGCTCGGGGAACAGACCGTGAACACGAGCGTCTACGACGCTCGACATCATCTCGTCGTGCGAGGCTTCGACTGGGCAGCGATCCGTGGCTACATCGAAGGCCGAGTCGCTCGGTGCGACGGTGAGACGTGGCAGGAAATCGGTCACAAGCTCAGCCGTCTGGGGCACTGGGAGTTCGAGGATTACCCGTGACCGAGACTCATCGGCCCTAGATCGGTCGCAGGAGGCCCAGATCCCGGCAGGCCGGGCAGCGAGAGGTGCACCGTCGTTGGACGACGCCCTGCGCGTGGAGCTCGTCGAGCGACATGCCACCGGTAATGCCACGCTCCCTCCATGACCGGAGACGTCCAGCACGCAGCCGCCCGCGCCGGGGACCACCCGCTCCTCGAGAAGGGTGCCCGCCTCGGCTACGCCGCGAGCGGCGTGCTGCACCTGCTGCTCGCGTGGGTCACGGTCCAGCTCGCGTGGACGTCGGGCGGCGAGCAGGCGGACCAGCAGGGCGCGCTCCAGCAGGTCGCCGGCAACGGGTTCGGTCAGGTGCTGCTCTGGGTGCTCCTGGTCGGCTTCGTGCTGCTCGCGCTGTGGCAGGCGACCGAGGCGATCGCGTGGGGCGAGGCCGCCGACCGCGCCAAGGCCGCGGCGAAGGCTGTCACGTACGCGGTGCTGGCCGCGACCACCGTGTCCGTCCTCACCAGCAGCTCCGGCGGCGGGTCGTCGGGCGGCGCCACCTCCGGGCTGATGTCCTCGGGACTCGGGCGGGTGCTGGTCGGGCTCGTCGGGGTCGGCGTCGTCGCGGTCGCCGGCTACCACGTCGTGAAGGGCTGGAAGGAGAAGTTCCTCGAGGACCTGGAGTCCAGCCCGGCCTCGTGGGTGCGGACCGCCGGCCGCATCGGGTACATCGGCAAGGGCGGGGCGCTCGCGGTCGTCGGGGTGCTGCTCGTGGTCGCCGCGGTGCAGGCGGACCCGGAGAAGGCCGAGGGCCTCGACGCGGCGCTGCACACGCTGGCCGGGCTCCCGTTCGGGGCGGTCCTGCTGACGCTCGTGGCGCTCGGGTTCGCCGCGTACGGGGTGTACGCGTTCGGGCGCTCGCGGCACGCGAAGGTCTGACCGACCCCTTCTCGACGCACGACGGCCGGGTCTACCGTCGGCCGCATGGGCCAGGTCATCGCCTCGGCGACCACGTCGCTCGACGGCTTCATCGCGCGCCCGGACCACGGGATCGACGAGCTGTTCGGCTGGTTCGACGCCGGCGACGTGGTGGTCGAGAACCACGGGGACCTGCCGCCGTTCCGGCTGACCGAGGAGAGCGCCGCGTACTGGCTGGCGTGGCGGGAGTCGCTCGGCGCGCTGGTCGTCGGCCGGGAGCTGTTCGACCTCACCGACGGCTGGGGCGGGAAGCACCCGCTGGGCGTGCCGTACGTGCTGCTGACCCACCGGCCGGTCCGGGACTCCGCGGCGCTGGGGTCGCCCGACCTCGTCGTCATGCACGAGGGGGTCCTGGAGGCGGTCGCCGCCGCGCAGGAGATCGCCGGGGACAAGGTCGTCGGGGTCGCCGCGGGGACGATCGCGTCCCAGGTGCACGCGGCGGGGCTGCTCGACGCGGTGAACGTCGACCTCGTGCCGGTGTTCCTCGGCGAGGGCCGGCCGTACTTCACCGCGCAGGCCGGCGGGCCGGTGCCGCTCGGCGATCCGACGTCGGTCGTGCCGTCCCGCGGCGTGACGCACCTGAGCTTCCCGGTCCCCCGCTGACGTGGCGTGGCCCCCGCGGGCCGAGGTCGTCAGAAGACCGTGAGGTCGTCAGTCGTTCGTGACGACCTCACCCCGATATGACGACCTCGCGGCCCGGCGCCGGACCGTCAGTGCACCCGGTCCACCCGGTGGTGCAGGTGCGCGACGCCGTTCGCGAACCGCTCCAGCCCGAGCAGCTCCAGGTCGACCCGCACGTCCCGGGGCAGCGCGCGCGTGCCGCCGCCGACCAGCACCGGCGACACGAACAGGTGCACCTCGTCCACCAGGCCCGCGCGCAGCGCCTGCCCGGCCAGGTGCGCGCCGCCGATCAGCACGTCGTGCGGCGAGCTGTGCAGCAGCCGCCGCACCGCCTCGGGGTCGAAGGTCGCCTCGACCTGCGTGCGGGTGCTGCGCGGCTCGGTGATCGTCGTCGAGTAGACGACCTTGTGGGCGGCCCGCCAGAGCTGCGCGTACTCCTGGACCGCGGGCGGCTCGTCGGCGGTCGGCATCGTCTCCCACGCGACCATGACGTCGTACAGCCGCCGCCCGTACAGGTACGTGCCGACGTCGCGGTGCAGCTCGTTGACCCGGGTGTGCACCGCCTCGTCCGGCATGCTCCAGTCGAACCGGCCGTCCCGGTCGGCGACGAACCCGTCGAGCGACGTGATCGCGGAGTACACGAGCCTCGCCATGGCCGACCTCCCGGTGTCGGGGCTGGCCCGCGGCGGCGCGGGCCAGGAGACCAGGACAGCACACCGTGTCTCCCCTCGCCCGTAGGGTCGGGGCATGAGCCTCGACATCGGCGTCCTGCTGCCCCGTGACCTGCCCGCCGACCAGGTGCTGCCCTACGCGCGGCGCGCCGACGAGCTCGGGTTCGCCGAGCTGTGGGTGGTTGAGGACCTCGGGTTCCGCGGCGGGATGGCGCAGGCCGCGGCGGCGCTCGCGGTGACCGAGCGGATCCGGGTCGGCGTCGGGATCCTGCCGGCCGGCGCCCGGAACGTCGCGTTCGCGGCGATGGAGGCGGCGACCGTCGCGGAGCTGTTCCCCGGGCGCCTGCACCTCGGCATCGGCCACGGCATGCCCGACTGGATGCGCCAGGTCGGGGCGTGGCCCGCGAGCCCGCTCACCGCGTTCGAGGAGTACGTGACCGCCCTGCGCGCGCTGCTCCGCGGCGAGGAGGTGACCGTCGAGGGCCGGTACGTGCGGCTGGACGGCGTGCGGCTGGAGAGCCCGCCGGCCGAGGTGCCGCCGGTGCTGGCCGGCGTGCGCGGGCCGAAGTCGCTGGCGGCGGCGGGGCGGATCGCGGACGGCACGGTGCTCGCGGAGCCGGTGGGCCCGGAGTACCTCGCGGCGGCGATCGCGCAGATCGGCCACGCGCCCGGGCACCGGCTGGTGGCCTACGAGATCGCCGCGGTCGACCCCGACCCGGCCGCGGCGCGGGAGCGGGTGCGCCCCGCGCTCGCCTGGCTCGGGGACCCGGGCTGGGCGCCGCACATCGAGCCGATGGACTTCGCGGCGGAGTTCCGCGACCTGCGCGAGCGCACGCCCGACCGCGCCGAGTTCGCCGCCGCGCTGCCGGACGCCTGGGTGGACCGGCTGGCCGTCGTGGGGACGCCGGAGCAGGCGCGGGCGCGGCTCGACGGCCTCGCCCTGGCCGGGGCGGACGCGGTGGCGCTCGCCCCGGCCGGGCCGGACCCGCTGGCGTCGCTCGAGGAGCTCGCCGCGGTCCTCTGACGCCGTCGGCCCGTCAGCCGTGCGCGACCCCGGCGACGAACCGGGCGGCGTGCTCCTGCACCGCGGCCACCCGCCGGGCGACCACCGCGGCCGCGTCGGTCCCCGCCTCGGCGATCGTCGGGCGGCGCCGCGCGTTGGCCGAGCAGGCGAAGTCCCGGCAGATCAGGGTGCCGACGGTGTTGCCGTTCCGGCCGGCGGCGCCGGCGAGCCGCGCGACGAACAGCGCGACGTCGTTCGTGGCGATCACGTCCTCGCACCAGGTGCAGACGGCGTTGCGCCGGGTGCCGCCGTCGGCGGCGCGCAGGACGAGGCCGACGAGGCGGTCGTCGACCCGCACGACGACGTAGGCGCGGCGCGGGTTCCGCTCGTCGGTCCAGCCCAGGTAGTCGAGGCGGTCCCAGTCCCGCGCCGCCAGGTCGGCGGGCACGGTGGCCTGGGCCGCGTCGCGGCGGGAGCAGTTGACGAAGGACGCGCGGATCTCGGGGACGGTGACGGGACGCATGGGTGTGCTCGCTCTCGGGGTGTCGGGGGCCGCCCGCGACGTGGACGCGGCAGCCGGGCGCTCCGGCTGCGCCGGGGCTCGGGAGGGAAGCCCGCCGCGGGCGCGCCGACGATGCGCCCGCCCGGCGGGAGGCCGGGGACCGGGGCGGTCAGCGGGGCGCGGCGGGATGCGCCGCGTCACGCAAGGTGGCCGTGGCGGCCGGCCTCGCTCCCTGCGCGCATGCGCTCGCTCCTGTGCTCCCTCGTCCGCGACCCGCGGACCCGACGACCGTCGATCGTGCCGTGCGGCCCCGGCCGGCGTCACGCGCATTTCCCGGACCCGCACCGACCCTGCGATCGCGGACTGCGCGGACGGCCGCCGGCGCAGGCGGATACTGCAGGCTCGGCGACGGGAGGGGTCGGGGTGCGAGGCGGACGGCGCGGGGCGCGGAGAGCGCAGGCGGTGGCGTGGGTCGGGCTGCTCGCGCTGGTCGCGGGCTGCGGAGCGGGCGACGGAGCGGGCGGAGGGACGGCCGCCGGGGCGCCGGGCGACGCCACGGGCGCCGGCAGCACGCAGGCCGCCGAGGTCGTCCACCTGCCCGGCCCGCCCGAGGGGGCAGTGGTCGACTACCAGCTCGGCGGCGGCTACCCGCCCGCGGACGGCGTCGGCGGCGTGGTCCGCGACGTGACCGACGAGCCCGAGCCCGGCCTGTGGTCCGCCTGCTACGTGAACGGGTTCCAGACCCAGCCCGGCGACCGCGACCGGTGGCTGGCCGACCACCCGGACCTGGTGCTGCGCGACGACGGCGGCGACCCCGTCGTCGACGAGGGCTGGCCCGACGAGCTGCTGCTCGACACCTCGACGCCGGGGAACCGGTCGGCGCTCGCGGAGATCGTCGGGGAGCAGGTGCGGGCGTGCGCCGAGCGCGGCTTCGACGCGGTCGAGCTCGACAACCTCGACTCCTGGACCCGGTCGGGCGGGCGGCTCGACGAGGACGGCGCGCTCGACCTGGCGGCGCGGCTGGTGGCGGTCGCGCACGACGCCGGGCTCGCGGCCGGGCAGAAGAACACGCCGCAGCTCGGCACCCGCGGGCGCGACGAGGCCGGCTACGACTTCGCGGTCGCCGAGGAGTGCGCGCAGTACGACGAGTGCGCGGCGTACACCGAGGTCTACGGCGCCGCGGTGCTCGACGTCGAGTACACGGACGAGGGGTTCGCCGCCGCCTGCGCCGACCCCGCCCGGCCGGCGTCGACGGTGCTACGGGACCGCGACCTGAGCCTGCCCGGCGAGGCCGCGTACGTGTACGCGGCCTGCTGACGCGCCCGGCGCACGACGACGGCCCCCCGACCCGGTCGTGGGTCGAGGGGCCGTCGCGGCCTGCGGGCGTCAGCGCTGAGCGCGCGCTCGGCGGGCGACGAGCACGAGGCCGCCGCCGAGGAGGAGCATCAGCCACGCCCCCGCCATCGCGACCGCCGACTGCGCGCCGGTGACCGCGAGCTCCGGGTCGGCCGCCGCGGCCGTGGCGGCGGGCGCCCCGGCCGCCGGGACGGCGAGCTCGACCGGGAGGGTCGCCCACCGGCCGGAGGTGCCGCCCGTCGCGATCACGGTGTGCGCCCCCGCGGGGACGTCAGCCGGGATGTCGGCGAGGAGCCGCGCGACGCCGTCGGCGCCCGCGACCGCCGTGCCCAGGAACACCGGGTCGGAGTGCAGGTAGAACGCGACCGTCTCGCCGGGCACGAAGCCCTCCGCGACGAGCTCCATCTGCTGGCCGGGGGCGGTGGCCGCCTTCGGGCTGTCCAGCGTGGCCGTCGGCAGGGCGCCGGACCGCGCGGGCTCGCCGGCCACGGTGACCGTGATGGTGCGCGTGGCCGCGGCGGCCGTGCTGGTCTCCGGGATCTCGAGCACCAGCGTGTGCGTGCCCGGCGCGAGGACCGGGAGCGTGACCGTGAACCGGCCGTCGGCCGGGACGTCGCCGCGGACCAGCACGGTGTCGCCCTCGCGGACGGTCCAGGTGGTCGGCAGCGGCTTGCCATCCACGGTCACGTCGATGGTGCCTGGGGTGGCGACCGGGACGTCGACGCGCTCCGGCGCCGTGACGACGGCGGCCGGCTTGGTGACGGTCACGGTGCCGGTGCCGGTGGCGGTGCGGTACGGACCCGAGGACCCGGGAGCCGCCAGCGCCGCGAAGCTCCACTGGTGGGAGGTCGGGGCGAACGTGGCGGTCGCGGTCCACCGGCCGAGGCCGAGGTCCGGGACGGTCACCGAGGCGGAGCCCCGGGGGTTCAGGGCGACCTCGCCGAGCACGACGGGCGTGCCGCCGGCCTGCGGGGTCAGCGTGACCTGGACGCCGCCGGCCGGGACCGGGCCACCCTTCGGGCCCGACACCGTGACGGGCACGGTGGCGTCCTTGCCGAGCACGATGGTCGACGAGCCGACGACGACCGTCGGCGTGGCCTGCGCGACGGTGGCCCAGGCGGTGTCGACGACCTCGGAGTAGCCCGCCGCGGTGGCGCGGACCTCGAGCCAGATCTCCTGGCCGAGGTCGCCGTTGCCGGGGGCGAAGGTCGGCTGCTCGGAGCGCAGCGCCCCGTCGACGTACCACTGGTGGACGAACGTGGTGCCCGCCGGCCAGCCGGACGGGACCGACGTGAGCGTGGTGCCCGGGGCGGCGATGCCGTCCGTCGTGCCCGCGATCGTGACGTCGCCGGACATGCTGCCGATGCCGACGACGGGCGCGTTGGTGCTGATGGTGCGCGGCGCGAGCGGGGCGCGCGTGCCCGTGACCTCGGCGTGGATGGCCTTGCCCAGGTCGGCGGGGGTCGGGGTGTAGGTCGGGCCGGTGCCGAGCGTCCTGCCGTCGGCGTCCTTCCAGGCGTACGTGAGGGTCAGGCCCTGCGCCTCGGTCGGCGACCACGGGTTGGTGCCGACGGTCACGGGGGCGCCGACCTGCGGCGTCATGGTGAGGCCGGGCAGGCCCGGGGTGATCGTGGTGATCGGGTCGATGGTGACGGCGCTCGAGGTGGACGCGGCGTACCCCGTGGTCCCGGAGTAGCGCGCGACCACGTTGGTCGGAGCGGTGACGGTCCGGGCGAGCGACGCGGTGCCCTGCGCGAGCGGGACCGACACGTCCTCGCCGTTGACGGTGAAGACGACGTCCCCGGCCGGCGCGCCCGCGACGGATGCGGTGAACGTGACGGTGTCCCCGGCGACAGCCGTGGTGCTGCTCGCCGTGAGCACGGTGGTCGTGGTGACGTCCGGCGTACCGAAGAAGTAGGGCAGCCGGTACATGTGGTGGTTGCTGCCGGAGCTCGACCCGAAGCAGATGACCGAGAGCTGGTACCAGCCCGAGGGGACTGCGCCGTAGTCGACGACGAAGGTGCCGTCGCGGACGTCGATGGTGTCCTCGGTCAGCGTGACGGCGCCGCCCTGCGCGAGGTTGCCCTCGGAGAAGTCGTTGTTCTGCCCTGGGTACAGCCCCCACGAGGCACCTGCGCCTCCGGTGCGACCGCCGCCCGTCATGTCGCAGCGGATGTGGTACGTGGCGGTGCTGCCCAGCGCCTCCTCGCCCGACACGAGGGAGAGGTCGTGCATGTCGGCGGTGGCCGACGTGGCCGGTAGCAGGATCGCGACGAGCGCGACGAGCGTCGTCAGCACGGCCGGGCGGCGCAAGCGGCGCCGAAGGGTGGTGCGTGAGCGTGGCATGGGGGTCCCCGGGTCGGTGAGAGGTCGTGATCGACGCCCTCATCGGCAGCGCTGCCGCCACGGCTCGGGAAAACCGCGAAGACCTTCGTCCGCCTGGGTGCTACCACCCGCACCCAGGCGCCCGACCCCGCCGCGCGCCCGCGAGGCGGGCGTCGTACCGTGACCCGATGGCGATCGGAGACGACTCCGGCCTCGACGACGGCCGGGTGCTGGTGCGCGGGGACCTCGTCGTGGAGGTGCCGGCGCGGTGCGTGCGCGTCGCGGACCGGCCGGTGCCGCTGACCCGCAGCGAGTTCGAGATCCTCGTGGCGCTCGCGGAGCGGGCGGGGCAGCCGGTGTCCAAGGACGAGCTCGCCGTGGCGGTCGCGGTGCACGGGCCGCACGCGGTGCCGACGCCGACGGACTCCGACCGGCGCAGCATCGAGGTCCACATGGCGAACCTGCGCAAGAAGCTCGCCGACGGCTCGGGGGACCGCACCGCGATCAGCACGGTGCGCGGCCTGGGCTACCGGCTCGCGCCCGAGGTGCGGGTGCCGAGCCAGCGCGACGGCTCGGCGGGCTGACCCGCCTCGCCGCCGCGCCGGCCCGGGCGCGGGCGGTGGGTCAGCGGGTGGCGGCGGCGAGCGCGGCGCGCAGGCCCTCGGCGTCGAGCTCGGTGCCGTACGCCGGCGTGTCCCGCTGGAACCGCCAGCCCTCGGACAGCGGCCCGGCGTCGACGACGTCGAAGCCCCAGCGGTCGATGAGCTGGGTGACGACCGCCTTCGCCTCGGCGTCGTCCCCGGCGATGGCCAGCGCACGACGCCCCGGGGTGCCCGCGGGGGTCCCCTTCGAGCCGAGGTCGGCGGCGGTGATGTGGTTGAACGCCTTGACGACGCGGGCGTCGCCCAGGTGGTCCGCCAGCAGCTCCGAGCTGGTGGTGGAGCCGTCGTCGAGCGCGGCGACGTGGCCGTCGCGCTCCCAGTAGTAGTTGTTCGTGTCGATGACGATCTTGCCGGCCAGCGGCTCGGCGGGGACCGACGCGTACGCGTGGAAGGGCACGGTGACGACGACGACGTCCCCGTCCGTCGCGGCCTCCTCCGGGGTGCCGGCGCGCGCGCCGTCCCCGAGGTCGGCCACCAGGTCCACCAGGGTGTGCGGGCCGCGCGAGTTGCTGACGACGGGCGACTGCCCGTGCTCGACGGCCAGGCGGGCGAGCGCGCCGCCGATGTGGCCGGCACCGATGAGTCCGATCGTGGTCATGTGGGGGGCAACGGCCTGAGGACGCCCGTTGTTCCTGGTCAGGTGACCCGGTTCCGCCGTGGGGAAAAACCGTTGGCCCCGGGCGCGGTGCGGACGTACGGTCGAGGCACACGGGAGGGAGGTGGTCCGAGACATGATTTCTTCTTGGACGAGTGAGGTGACTGCCCGCTAGTCGCGGACAGCAGAGTTCGGACGGATTGCGATCCGTTCGCCGCGCCGCCGGCCCGACCGGCCCGCGACGGGCGAATCCCCGCAGTCACCGCAGCCCGTGGGAGCCGCGACCTCGTCCTTCGCGGCAGGGCCTCCAGCAGGGGGCCCGGCCCACGGGCTGTTCCCTGCCCGCGCACGGCCGGGCGCGCGCCCGCGGCCCCGACCCGGTCTCAGCCTCCGAGCCGCTCCCGCAGCCCCGCCCGCACCGCCGGCCACTCCTCGGGCAGCACCGAGAAGTACGCGGTGTCCCCGCGCGTCCCGTCGGGCGCCAGCCGGTGGTTCCGCAGCACGCCCTCGGGCGTCGCGCCGAGCCGGGTGATCGCGGCGACCGAGCGGGCGTTCCGGGTGTCCGCCCGCAGCGCCACCCGCGCGCACCCCCAGGTCTCGAACGCGTGCTCCAGCATGAGCAGCTTGCACGCCGGGTTGTTCGCCGTGCCCCACCACCGCGGGGCGAAGTACGTGTGACCGATCTCGACCCGGGGCACGCGCGGCTCCCAGTCGTAGAACGAGGTGCTGCCGCGGACCTCGCCGGTCGCGGCGTCCAGCGCGGCGAGGGCGAGCCGGCCCGGCGCGCGGCGCGCGGCGTCGATCTCCGCGCGGCAGCCGTCGACGCCGACGGGCAGCGCGGAGGACATCCCGGCCCAGAGGCGCGCGTCGACGAACCCGGCGAGCGCCTCGGCGTGCGCGGGGTCGAGCGGGACGAGGCGGACTCCGTGGCCCTCGAGGGCGAGGTCGTGCAGCACGCGCCGAGCATCGCAGATCCGACCCTTGCGATCCGATGGCTAATGGCATTAGCCTGCGGGCTATGGACATCAACGAGGCACGACGCACGCAGCACCTCGCGCGGCCCGAGGGGAGGGTCGCGTACGACGACGCCGGCACCGGCCCGCTCGTCGTCATGGTCCCCGGCATGGGTGACCTGCGGTCCACCTACGACGAGCTCCGTGCCGCCCTGCTGGCCGCCGGGTACCGGGTGGTCACCACCGACCTGCGCGGCCACGGCGACTCCGACGCCGGGTTCACCACGCACGGCGACGAGGCGACCGCGGGCGACGTGGCCGCCCTGGTCGAGCACCTGGGCGCCGGTCCCGCGGTGCTGGTCGGGAACTCGATGGGGTCGTCGGCGGCCGCCGTGGTCGCGGCCGACCGGCCCGAGCTGGTCCGCGGCCTGGTGCTGCTGGCGCCGTTCCTGCGTGACCCGCAGCTGCCCGGCGCGGTGCGCGCCCTCATGCCGGTCGTCTACCGGGCGATGCTCGCGGCGCCGTGGGGCGCCGCGGCGTGGACGGCCTACTACCGGACGCTCAACAAGGGCTCGCGGTCGCCGCGGCTCGACGCCCACACGGCCGCCATCCGCGCGAGCCTGCGCCGCCCCGGCCACCTCCGGGCCTTCCGCGACCTGACGCTCGCCCTCACGCACGCCCCCGTCGAGGCCCGCGTGCCCCGCATCCAGACGCCGACGCTCGCGGTCGTCGGGGCGCTGGACCCCGACTGGAAGGACCCTGCGGCGGAGCTCGCGTGGATCCGCGAGGCGACCGGCGCCCGCGCGCTGCTGGTCGAGGACGCCGGGCACTACCCGCAGCACCAGACCCCCGAGGTCGTCGCCGAGGCCGTGCTCGCCCTGCTGGCCGAGGTGGCGCCGACGGAGGTCGCCGGTGCCTAGGGCGGGGCTGTCCCGCGAGGCGGTCGTCCGGATCGCCCTCGACCTGGTGGACGCCGGCGGCCCCACCGGGTTCGCGGACCTCACGCTCGCCAAGGTGGCCGCCGAGGCCGGGGTCGCGACGCCGAGCCTGTACAAGCACGTCGGCTCGCTCGCGGCGCTGCGCCGCGAGGTGGCCGTGCTGACGCTGCACGACCTGGCGTCCGCCCTCGTCGACCGCACGCTCGGCCGGTCGGGGCCGGACGCGGTGCGGGCGCTCGCACACGCGATCCGCGACTACGCCCACGCCCACCCCGGCCGGTACGCCGCGGTCCAGACGGCCCCGGACCCGGACGACCCCGACGCCGCCGAGCTGGCCGCCGCGGGCGGACGCACGGTCGACGTGATCGCCGCCGTGCTGCGCGGGTTCGACCTGCCGGAGGAGCGGTCGGTCGACGCCGTGCGCGCCGTCCGGGCGGGGGTGCACGGGTTCGTCGCGCTCGAGCTCGGCGGCGGGTTCCGGCTGCCGCAGGACCTGGACCGCAGCTTCGACGTCCTGGTGGACCTGCTGGTGGCGGGCGTGGCGGCGCTCACGACCGGCGAGGCCGGTCCCGGCGGGCCGGGCGCCGGGGGCGTGCGCGTCTAGGGTGGTCCGCGTGGGAGAGCTGAAGACACCGCGCGAGATCGAGGCCATGCGGGCGGCGGGGTCCTTCGTCGCCCGCGTCCTGAGCAGCCTGCAGGACGTGGCCCGGGTGGGCATGACGCTGAAGGAGCTCGACGCGCACGCGCACCGGATGATCGACGACGCCGGCGCGCACTCGGTCTACCTCGGCTACCACCCGTCGTTCGGCGCGATGCCGTACCCGGGGGTGCTGTGCACGAGCGTCAACGACGCGGCGCTGCACGGGCTGCCGTCGGAGCAGGTGCTCGCGGACGGCGACGTGCTGAGCATCGACTTCGCGGCCCAGGTGAACGGCTGGGTCGCCGACTCCGCGCTCAGCTTCCAGCTCGGCACGCCCGACCCGGACTCGCAGCGGCTGATCCGGGTCACCGAGGAGGCGCTCGCCGCCGGCATCGCGCAGGCCCGCCCGGGCAACCGGATGGGCGACATCTCCGCGGCGATCGGCGAGGTCGGCCGCGCGGCGGGACTCGGCATCAACGCCGACTTCGGCGGGCACGGCGTCGGGCGCACCATGCACGAGGAGCCGCACGTGCCGAACCTCGGCCGGCGCGGCTCCGGGATCAAGCTCAAGGCCGGGCTCGTCATCGCGATCGAGCCGTGGTTCATGGCCGGCGGCGACGGCTACGTCATCGACCCGGACGGCTGGACGATCCGCACCGCCGACGGCTCGCGCGCGGCGCACGCGGAGCACACCGTCGCGATCACCCCCGACGGCCCGCTGGTCCTCACGGCGCGCAAGGGCTGACCGCCCGCGCCCCGCCGCCCCCGCGCACTTCGCGGCCCCCGGACCACGAGCCGTCGCGCGCCCGACGCCGCGCGTTCACCCCGCCGACGCCCCGCGGCCAGCCCGGTCGGTCAGGGTGAGGCGGACGCCCGTCGCGATCGCACGGACGTCAGGACAGGCGGGGGCGGCGCACGCTCGGGGGAGGTCGGGCGCCGCCTCCGCCACTCCGCCCTCCGGCGCCGGCCGCGGCCGCCGGGGCCCAGCCCGTCAGGCGCGCAGGTGCGCCCACTCCTGCGGGTTCAGCGTCAGCCACTCCTGCAGCGACTGCGCCGGGCGGCCCGACAGCCGGCGGACGACCGGAGACGGCGTCGCGAGCTCCCCGCGCGCGATGGCCGTGTACGACGACACCCAGCCGTCGACCTCCCACGGCGCCGCGCCGTACGACTCCCGGGACGCGTACGCCTCCTCGAGCGACTCCGGGTGGTACGTGATGGTCCGCCCGGTCGCGCTGCTGAGCTCCTGCGCCGCCTCGGCGAGCGAGTACGCGCTCGGCCCGGTCACGTCGTACGCGCGGCCGTCGTGCGCGTGGCCGTCCGCGTCGAGCAGCACGGCGGTCGCGACGTCGGCGACGTCGTCGTGCGCGACGGCCGCGACCACCCCGTCGCCCGCCGGCCCGCGGATCACGCCGTCCTCGCCCACGAACCGGACGATCGCGTCGTGGTACAGGCAGTCCCGCAGGAACGTGAACCGCAGCCCGGACGCCCGGATGTGCTCCTCGGTCGCCCAGTGGTCTCGCGCGAACGTGAACGTCGCGTCCGGTGCAGCGCCCATGAACGACAGGTAGACCACCCGCTCGACGCCCGCGTCCACCGCGGCGTCGACGGCCGCGCGGTGCTCGGTCACCCGGTCCGCGGACTCGCGCCCCGAGACGAGGAACACGGTGCGTGCCCCGGCGAACGCCGCGCGCATGGCCTCGACGTCGGCGTAGCCCGGGCTCAGCGCGACCTCCGTCTCGGTGCCGGGCAGGTCGGGCGCGCGGTCGGCGGAGCGGACCACGAGGCGCTGGTGCGCGCCCTCCGCGGCCAGCCGGAACGCGAGCCGTCGGCCGATCCGGCCCGAGGCCCCTGTCACCACGATCAGGTCGTCGTCCATGCGTCTCCTCCGCACACGGGGGCCGGCCCGGGCGCCGGCTGGCAGCGACGGTAGCGCCCGCCGGGCGCCGTGGCGACGGGGGCGTGCCCCAACCCTGACGCCACGTGAGAGTACGATCCGTCTGCATCCCCCACCGACCCGGAACGGATCCCGCGTGCCCGCGACCCCTCAGCCCGCCCCGGCGCCCGCGGCGCCCGTCGTCCCGGAGGCCGACGCCTCCTGGTCCGTGCGCACCGCGCTGCGCTCGCCCGCCCGGCTGCGCACCGAGGTGCTCGGCGGCCTGGTGGTGGCGCTCGCGCTGATCCCCGAGGCGATCTCGTTCTCGATCGTCGCCGGCGTCGACCCCCGGGTCGGGCTGTTCTCGTCGTTCGTGATGGCGGTGTCGCTGGCGTTCCTCGGCGGCCGCCCGGCGATGATCTCCGCGGCCACGGGCGCGGTCGCGCTGGTGGTGGCGCCGGTCGTGCGGGACCACGGTCTGCAGTACCTCCTCGCGACGGTCGTGCTCGGCGGCGTGATCCAGGTGGCGATGGGCGTGCTCGGCGTCGCCCGGCTCATGCGGTTCATCCCGCGGTCGGTCATGGTCGGGTTCGTCAACGCGCTGGCGATCCTGGTGTTCGCCGCGCAGCTGCCGCACCTGGTCGACGTGCCGTGGGCGGTCCACCTGCTGGTCGCGGCCGGCCTGGCGATCATCGCGCTGCTGCCGCGGCTCACCACGGTGGTGCCGGCGCCGCTGGTCGCGATCGTGCTGCTCACCGTCGTGACCGTCGTCGGCGGTCTGGCCGTGCCGCGGGTGCGGGACCAGGGCGAGCTGCCGGACAGCCTGCCCTCGTTCCTGCTGCCCGACGTCCCGCTGAGCCTGGAGACGCTGCGGATCGTCGCGCCGTACGCCGTGGGCCTCGCGCTGGTCGGCCTGCTCGAGTCGCTGATGACCGCGAAGCTCGTCGACGACGTGACGGACACGCACTCGGACAAGACCCGGGAGGCGTGGGGCCAGGGGGCGGCGAACGTGCTGTCGGGGCTGTTCGGCGGCATGGGCGGCTGCGCGATGATCGGCCAGACGATGATCAACGTGAAGGTGTCCGGCGCCCGGACCCGGATCTCCACGTTCCTCGCGGGCGCGTTCCTGCTCCTGCTGGTGGTGGTCCTCGGCGACGTCGTCGGGGCGATCCCGATGGCCGCGCTCGTCGCGGTGATGGTGATGGTCTGCGTCGCGACGTTCGACTGGCACTCGGTCCGGCCGTCGACGCTGGGCCGCATGCCGCTGAGCGAGACCGCGGTGATGCTCGTGACCGTCGCCGTCACGGTGGCCACGCACAACCTGGCGTACGGGGTCGTGTCGGGCGTGCTCGTGGCCACGGTGCTGTTCGCGCGCCGGGTCGCGCACCTGACGACCGTGACCCGGCTGGACGCCGGCGAGGACCCGGGCGTGCGGCGGTACGCCGTGTCCGGCGCGCTGTTCTTCGCGTCGTCCAACGACCTCGTCTACCAGTTCGACTACGACGGCGACCCGCAGCGGGTCGTGATCGACCTGTCGGACGCGCACGTGTGGGACGCCTCGACGGCGGCCACGCTGGACGCCATCACGACCAAGTACGCCGCCAAGGGCAAGACCGCCGAGGTCGTGGGGCTGAACGAGGACAGCGCGCGGCGGCTCGGGCGGCTGGGGCCGGTGCTCGGGGGCGGCGGGCACTGACGCCGGGTGCCGGGCGCCGGGTGCCGGGCGCCGGTGTGAGGATGGGCGGCGGCCCAGGACCACGAGGAGGACGAGGCGTGACGGACGAGCGGTACCGCGTGATGACCGTGTGCACCGGCAACATCTGCCGGTCGCCGATGGCGGAGGTCGTGCTGCGCGCCCGCCTCGAGGACGCCGGCCTGGGCGACCGGGTGGTCGTCGACTCGACCGGCGTCAGCGACGAGGAGCACGGCAACCCGATCGACCGGCGTGCCCGGGCCGCCCTCGCCGCGCGCGGGTACGACGTCCCGCGGCGCGCGGCGCGCCAGGTGCGCGCGGAGGACCTCCGCGACCGGGACCTCGTGCTCGCGATGACGGCGTCGCACGCCCGGGCGCTGCGGCGGATCGCCGGCGACCCGGACCTCGCGGCGCGCGTCGTCATGTTCCGGACGTTCGACCCCGCGGCGCCGCAGGTCGCCGACCAGCGCGACGAGCACCTGCTCGACGTCGACGACCCCTGGTACGGCGGGCCGGAGAACTTCGAGCACTGCCTGGACGAGGTCGAGGCGGCCGCCGACGGCGTGGTCGACGCGGTGCGCGCGGCCGTCGAGCGCGCCGAGACCCACTGATCCGACCGAGACCACCGCACGTGGGCGTGGGCCTCGCCCGGATCAGTGGGTCTCGTGGACGGGCGCGGGGCAGGATGGCCGCGTGAAGGTCTCCGCGCGCTCCCAGGTGCCCCCGTTCGCCGTGATGGACATCGTCGCCGCCGCCAACGCCCGGCGGGCGGCGGGGCAGTCGGTGCTGAACCTGTGCGTCGGCGAGCCGTCGACCGGTGCGTCGGACGTCGTGCGCGAGCGTGCGGCGCAGCTGCTCGCCGGCGGCGACCTCGGCTACACCGAGGCGCTCGGCAGCCCGGCGCTGCGCGCGGCGATCGCCGGGCACTACCGGTCCTGGTACGGCGTGGACGTCGACCCGGCGCGCGTCGCGGTGACCACCGGGTCGTCGGGCGGGTTCATGCTCGCGTTCCTCGCGGCGTTCGACGTGGGCGACAGGGTCGCGCTCGCCCGGCCCGGGTACCCGGCGTACAAGAACATCCTGGCGTCGCTCGGCTGCGAGGTCGTCGAGCTGCCGTGCGGCCCGGAGACCCGCTACCAGCCGACGGTCGAGCAGCTCGAGGCGCTGGACCGCCCGGTCGACGGCCTGGTCGTGGCCGGACCGGCGAACCCCACCGGGACGCTGATCGACCGGGCGTCGCTCGACGGGCTCGCGGCGTGGTGCGCGGAGCACGGCGTCCGGCTCGTCTCCGACGAGATCTACCACGGCATCACCTACTCCGACGCCGTGGCCGCCGAGCCCGGGCCCGCCGGTGCACCCACCGCGGCGACCTCGCTGGGCAGCGGCACCGTGGTGGTCAACTCGTTCTCGAAGTTCTGGGCGATGACCGGCTGGCGGCTCGGCTGGCTGCTGCTGCCCGACGACCTCGCGGCGCCGGTGGACGCCCTCGCGGGCAACGTCGCGCTCTGCCCGCCGGCGCTCGCCCAGCACGCCGGCGTGGCCGCGTTCACGCCGGAGGGGTACGCCGCCGCCGAGGCCAACGTGGCGCAGTACGCGGCGTCCCGGCGGACCGTGCTCGACCGGCTCCCGGAGCTCGGCTGGTCCCGCGTCGCGCCCGCCGACGGCGCGTTCTACGTGTACGCGGACGTCTCGGCGTCGGGCCTGGACTCGCGCGCGTGGTGCGCCCGGCTGCTCGACGAGGCCGGCGTCGCGCTCACGCCCGGCACCGACTTCGACTCCGTGGACGGGCACGACTGGGTGCGGCTGTCGTTCGCGTCGGCGCCCGCCGTGGTCGCGGAGGCGGTGGACCGCGTCGCGGCCTGGCAGCGCACGCTGTAGCCGCGCCGGCCGCGCCGGCCGCGCGGGGCGCGTCGGGCGCGCAGGGCGGAGCGGTGGCAGCCGCGCGGGCGGTGCCGGCCGCACGGGGCGGTGCCGCGCCCGGTGGTGCCGCGCCCGGCGGGGCCGCCTCCGCCCGGAACCGCGCTGCGGGCCCGTTCGTTCGCGGGGGCAGGAGGCGTGCCCGGGCCGGGCGCGCACGGGCGAGGAGGACGACATGAGGTGTCCCACGGACGGGGCCGAGCTGGTGATGGCCGAGCGGCAGGGCGTCGAGATCGACTACTGCCCCTCGTGCCGGGGCATCTGGCTGGACCGCGGCGAGCTGGACAAGATCCTGGACCGCGCGGCCGGCGTGCCGGCCGGGGGTGCTCCGGACCCGGGCGCCGCGCCGGGTGCGATCCCCGCGCCCGGCGGCTTCCCGCCCGCGCCGGCGCCGGCGCCGGGCTACGACGGCTACCGCGAGCCCGGTTACCGGGACGGCGGCTACCGCGAGGGCGGCTACCGCGACGACCGGTACCGGGACGACCGGTACCGCGACGACCGCCGGTACGACGACCGCCGCGACCCGCGCTACCCGTACGGCAAGAAGAAGAAGCGCGAGTCCTGGCTGGGCGACCTGCTCGACTTCGACTGAGCGGTCGGACCGGGCCCCAGCGACGCCCGGGGGCCCGGCCGACGCGTCGAGTGCGGCGACCGGGCCCCGAGCAGGAGGTCGTGTCAGACCTTCGAGTAGTACTCCGGGCTCGCGATGATGCCGCCGATGACGGCTTCGAGGCGGGCGCCCCGCTGGATCGCCGTCACCCAGCTCTGGCGGCCGACGGGGTCGATGTGCCGTCCCAGCAGGTCGACGTAGTAGCCGTCCACGACGGTGGTCAGGTGCTCAGTCGAGTTCAGGAAGCCCATCGCGACGTGCTGCCGCGACGCGCCGGCGGCGAGCTCGCGGGTCCAGTACTGGACCTCCGCGGCAGCCGGGCTGCGGCCCAGCACGTGCTGGTAGAGCCGCGTCACCCACCCGGAGCCGGTCCGGCCGGCCTGGTTGTAGTACTCCGGCGAGGCGAGGAAACCGGACTCGATCTCCTGCACCGTGCTGCCCGCCTTCATCGCCCGGAGCCAGCCTGCGGCGCCGGCGCGGTCGGGGTTGCGGCCGAGGTAGGTCAGGTAGGCGCCCGCGATCATCCGGTTGCGGTACTCGTCCGAGCTCGTGATCGCGGCGGCGACCGCGGACCGGGGCGTGCCGGACAGGAGCGACCGGGACCAGCTCGTCAGGCCACCGGCGTCGGGAGCCCGCTGGAACAGGTGCTGGTAGACCTTGGTGACGTAGCGCTGGATCTTCACCGCCTCGCTCGACGGGCTGACCGTGATCCGTGCCGCCCCGCCCGTCGACGTCGTGGTGATGATCGCGTCCGCGCCGGGCACCTCCCAGGACTGGCCGACCGGGAGCGACGGGTTGGCGAACGGCGCCTGGGCGGGCTGCAGGTCGAGCAGGTAGCTGGTCGAGTACCAGTAGTGCGGGTCGGTCAGGACCAGGCGGGCCTGGACGCCGGCCCACTCGGGACGGTGCGCGGCGTCGTTGTCGACCGCCGGGCGGTAGTCCGTGTACACCGGGCCGAGGTCGGAGGACAGCTGGACGCCACGGTTCCCCGTGGTCTGGGACAGCGGCGCGAGGTCCACCGTCCGCTCGGCGAGGACGGGGCCGCTGATCGTGGTGACATCCGCCCAGCCGAGGGCGTGGGCGAAGCCGGAGCTGAGGCTGCCGGGCCGGTTCCAGTCCCGCCCCTGCCCCATCACGTCGGTGTCGTCGCCGTACTCCGTCACCTCGCACCTCGCGCCGTCCGACGTGAGTGGCACGCGCGCTCCGCCTGCTGCGGTGCACTCGAGCGTGTTCGCGTGGCCGAGACCGAAGTTGTGCCCGAGCTCGTGCGCGAGCACGTAGGTCTGCGTGGCGCCGTTGAGCCAGATCGCACCGCCGTTGATCGAGGCGAGGCCCGCGAAGCCGCAGTCGGCGTGCTCGGGGAACCAGACCGCGACGTGCCGGTTCGACGTCGGTGCGAGCCCGGTCTGGAGGACGACCTGGTCCATGATGAGGTCCACGTCGCACAGCGTCGGCCGCGTCACCGTGACCGCCGGTCGGACGGACGTCTGGATGTCGATCCGGTTGCTGCTCTGCCGCTGCCAGTAGGCCTCCGTCCCCGCGGCCGCGGTCTGCAGGTCGCCGGCGGGGACCGCGGCCGTGCTGCTCCACCGGACCGGCACGACGACGAGCTGGTGGACGCCGTCGACCAGACCGGCAGTCGGCAGGGAGGTCGGGTTCGCACCCGCGTCGGTCACCTCGACGGCCACGACCTGGGTCGCGGTGGACGCGGCGCCCTCCACGGTGGACACCGCCTCGATCGCCCCGGCCTCGTCGAGCCCGGCCGGCGCCTCGATCGTCACCGACACCGCCCCGCCAGCGGGCAGGCCCTCGGTGGGCGCGAGCTCGGCCCCGACAGTCGGCGCCTGCACGGCGGACAGGTCGATCATCGCGTCGCCGACCTCGGCGTACGCGGTCGTGACGGAGCCCTCCTCGAAGTGATCGCTCGCGGGGGCGAGGCGGTCTGACGTGCGGTACACGACCCGCCCGTCGACCTCGAACTCCTGGGTGGGCTCGTCGGCGAGCGCGGCGACCGGCGCCAGCAGGCCGAGGACGGCGGCGCCGGCCGCGGCGAGAGCGCCGCGGCGGCGTGCGCCGGGGTGGCGGGAGACGGTGGGACTCATGCGGGGTCCTCCTGGGGGCCCTCGGGCGGGACGGGACAGCCGGGCGGGTCGACCGTGCGCCGCCGCCTGTGCGCCTCGATGATGCTCCGGGCGGGGCCCGCGCGTGCGGCATTCGGCGCGGGCGACCCGGATGGCGCAGCGTCCCCATCGGCCACCGCGCCCGTCGCGTGAGCGACTGCCGATCGATGGCGGCCGGTCGGGTGACCTAGGGTCGGGCGCGTGGACGTGGCGGTGCTGGGAGCGACGGGTGACGTCGGGCGGCAGATCTGCGCGCAGCTCATCGAGCGGCGGGTGCTGCCGACGACCTCGCGGCTGCAGCTCGTCGGCCGGCCGGGCGGCGCCTCGGGGCGGGCCTCCTACGGCCTGCGCGCCGACCTGGTGGACGCGTACGACGAGCACGCGCCGCTGATCGACGTCGCGCTCGACCCGCAGGACGTCGTGGCCGACGTGGTGGTGCTCACCGCGGGCCGGACGGCGCCGGCCCGGGCGGGTGCCGTCGCGGACCGTGCGGCGCTCGCGGCCGAGAACCACGCGGTGTTCGAGTCCTACGCCCGCGCGATCGCCCGGCACGGGTCCGGCCACGAGGTGGTCGTCGTCGTGTCCAACCCGGTCGAGCTCGGCGTGGCCGTGGTGGCCCGCGAGCTCGGGCGGCACCGCGTGATCGGCATGGGCGCGTGGCTGGACACGCTCCGGTTCCGGCGGGAGGTCGCCGTCTCCCTCGGGGTGCGGCGGCACCGCGTCGGCGGGTTCGTCGCCGGTCAGCACGGGGACGACCTCGTGCCGCTGTGGTCCACGGTGCGGATCAGCGGCCTCGACCTGGACGAGCGGCGCCGGGCGGTCGCGGCCCTGCGCGGCGGGCGCACGCTCGACGGGTTCGCCGCCGAGATCGAGGGGGCCAAGGCGGACCTCGCCGGGCTCATGGCGGACGACGTGGCCGCGGCGTTCGACCTGATCGAGACGTGGCCGCCGGACCTGCGCGGCGTCTCCCGCCCCTGGCTCACGCACCAGAGCGGCGCGAAGACGGCCGCCGCGACCGCGAACGCGACGGTCGACCTCGTGGACACCGTGCTCGACGGGCGGGACATCGTCGTCGCCGGGCAGGTGGCGCTGGACGGCGAGGCCGCCGTCGCCGGGACGCCGCTGCGCGGGGTGCTCGGCGTGCCGGTCGTGCTGGGCCCGGAGGGGTGGACGCGGGTGCTGCTCGACGAGCCGGAGCCCGACGAGGCGCGCCGGCTCCTGGCCGCCGCGGGGCGGATCGACGCGATGCTCGCGCCGTGGGGCCTGCGGTCCGGGACGGAGGCGGCGCGGTGACCGCCGTGGGCCCGACCGCGCCCGAGGCCGCCGCGCCGGACGCCGCCGCGCCCGGCGCGGACCGCCGCTGGGTCGCGTTCGTCGCCGGGGCCGACGCGACCGGCACCCTCACCGCGGTCACGGGCGTGTTCTCGACGCGCGGCGTCTCGTTCGACTCGCTGACCACCGGCGACGTCGCCGACGGCGTCGGCCTCATCGTCGTCACGTTCACCGCGTCGGAGCGGCGGCAGCGGCTGCTCACCCGCACCGTGCGGCGGCTCGCCGCGGTGCGGTCCGCGGAGGTCCGCGCGGTCGACGACCCGGCGGTGCGCGCGGCGGCCGTGGTGCACCTGCCACGGGCGTCCGGGCCGTTCCTGCCGCCCGACGACGCCGCCGTGCGCTGGTCGGGCGACCCGGCCGCGGGCCAGCCGGTCCTGGTCGAGGGGCCGCTGCCCGACGTCGAGCGCGTGGTGGCGGCGGCGCGGGCCCGCGGCGCCGACTCGGCCGCGACGGTGGTGCTGCCGCTGCCGGCCGCGGAGTTCACGGAGCCGTAACAGCCGCGGACCGGACGGCGGGGACGAACCGCCCGCCGCCGCGGTTAGGCTGTGACCCACAACTCAACACGCTGCTCGAACCGCGGCGGGAGAGACCTCCCGCGCGACCGCCCCCGGCGGCCGCCGACGCGAGGCGCCGAAGGAGCAACCCTCCCCGGGAAACTCTCAGGCCCCCGTACCGCCGTGGCGAGGCAACTCTGGAAAGCGGCCGGCGCTCGCCGGCCCACCGACGGTGCAAGTCGGCGCGCCCCGGCCCTCGCGGCACGGCGGACCGGCAAAACTCTCAGGTCGTACGTCCGCGGATCGCGGCCGGCGGATGACAGAGCGGGGAGACGCGCACCACCCGCCCGTCCGCCCATGCACGCCCGACCGCCCGGAGCAGCCGCGTGACCCATCTCGAGGACCTCCCCACCGACGCCCGCACGACGGCCGCCGGGACCCCGCGCGCCGCCGCGCCCGCGGACCGCACGGACGCCGCGCGCGGGTTCGCCGACCGGCACGTCGGCCCCCGGCCCGGCGACGTCGCCGGCCTGATCGCGCACGTCGGCGACGGCTGGCCGAGCTTGGCCGCGCTGATCGACGCGGCCGTGCCGGCGAGCATCCGCACCGACCGCCCGCTCGCACTGCCCGAGGCCTGCGGCGAGTCCGAGGTGCTGGCCGCGCTGCGGACGATCGCGGACAAGAACACCGTGCTGACCCAGATGATCGGGCTCGGCTACCACGACACCGTGACGCCGCCGGTGATCCGCCGGAACGTCCTGGAGTCGCCCGCCTGGTACACCGCGTACACGCCGTACCAGCCGGAGATCTCCCAGGGCCGGCTCGAGGCGCTGCTGAACTTCCAGACCGTCGTCGCGGACCTCACGGCCCTGCCGGTCGCCAACGCGTCGCTGCTCGACGAGGCCACCGCGGTCGCCGAGGCGGTCGCGCTCATGCACCGCGCCGCCCGTGGCCGCACCGGCGTCGTCGTGCTGGACGCCGACTGCCTGCCGCAGACGCTCGCGGTCACGCTCGGCCGGGCCGAGGCCGCGGGGCTGGGCGTCCGGGTCGCGGACCTGTCCGCCGGGCTGCCCGACCTCGGCGACGAGCAGCTGGTCGGCCTGGTGCTGCAGGCGCCGGGCGCCTCCGGCCACGTCCGGGACCTCGCGCCGCTGATCGCCGCCGCGAAGGACGCGGGCGCGCTGGTCACGGTCGCCGCGGACCTGCTCTCGCTCACGCTGCTCACGCCGCCGGGGGAGCAGGGCGCGGACATCGCGGTCGGCTCGGCGCAGCGGTTCGGCGTCCCGCTGTTCTACGGCGGCCCGCACGCCGCGTACATGGCGGTGCGCACCGGGCTGGAGCGCTCGCTGCCGGGCCGTCTCGTCGGGGTGTCGATCGACGCCGACGGCGCTACCGCCTACCGCCTCGCGCTGCAGACCCGCGAGCAGCACATCCGGCGCGAGAAGGCGACCAGCAACATCTGCACGGCCCAGGCCCTGCTGGCGATCGTCGCCTCGATGTACGCGGTGTACCACGGCCCCGACGGCCTCCGGGAGATCGCCGAGCGGGTGCACGCGCGGGCCGTGGCGCTCGCGGACGGCCTGCGCGCGGGCGGGGTCGTGGTCGAGCACGCGCAGTTCTTCGACACCGTCCGCGCCGTGGTCCCGGGCCGGGCGCGCGCGGTGGTCGCCGCCGCCGCGGCCCGCGGGATCAACGTGTGGGCGGCGGACGACGACCACGTGCAGGTGACCTGCGACGAGGTGACGACCGAGGCGCACGTGGCCGAGGTGCTCGCCGCGTTCGCCGACGCCGACGCGGGCGCCCTCGCGACCGGCCCCGCCGACGGGCTCGACGCCCCGGCGATCCCGGTCGACCTGCGCCGGACGAGCGACTACCTCACGCACCCGGTGTTCCACCGGCACCGCTCCGAGACCGCGATGCTCCGCTACCTGCGCGCGCTGTCCGACAAGGACCTCGCGCTGGACCGGACGATGATCCCGCTGGGCTCCTGCACGATGAAGCTCAACGCGACGGTCGAGATGGAGGCCATCTCCTGGCCCGGGTTCGCCGGGCTGCACCCGTTCGTGCCGGCCGAGCAGGCCGCGGGCTACGCCGAGCTGATCGGCGACCTGACCGGCTGGCTCGCCGAGATCACCGGCTACGCCGCGGTGTCGGTGCAGCCGAACGCCGGCTCGCAGGGCGAGTTCGCCGGGCTGCTCGCGATCCGCGGCTACCACGAGGGCCGCCGAGCCGAGGCGCTCGCCGCGGGCGCGGCGCCGGAGGACGTGCCGGTGCGCGACCTCTGCCTCATCCCCGCCTCCGCTCACGGCACCAACGCCGCGTCGGCCGCGCTGGCCGGCATGCGGGTGGTGGTCGTCGCGACGGCCGAGGACGGCTCGGTGCAGCTGGACGACCTGCGGGCGAAGCTGGACCAGCACGGGCCGCAGGTGGCCGCGATCATGATCACCTACCCGTCGACGCACGGCGTCTACGAGGAGGACGTGCGCGAGGTCTGCGACCTGGTGCACGCCGCGGGCGGCCAGGTGTACATCGACGGCGCCAACCTCAACGCCCTGGTCGGCCTGGCCCGGCCGGGCGAGTTCGGCGGCGACGTGTCGCACCTCAACCTGCACAAGACGTTCTGCATCCCGCACGGCGGCGGCGGCCCGGGCGTCGGCCCGATCGGCGTCGCGGCGCACCTGGTGCCGTACCTGCCGGCGACCGACGCGGTGTGGACGGGCGACACCGGTCCGCTCGGCGGCGGCGCGGCGCCCGCCGTGTCGGCCGCGCCGTTCGGCTCGGCCGGCATCCTGCCCATCTCCTGGGCCTACGTCGCGCTGATGGGCGGCGACGGCCTGCGCCGCGCGACCGAGACCGCGGTGCTGTCCGCCAACTACCTCGCGTCGCGGCTGACGCCGCACTTCCCGGTGCTCTACACCGGCCCGGACGGGCTGGTCGCGCACGAGTGCATCCTCGACCTGCGCGCGATCACGAAGCAGACCGGCGTCACGGCCGAGGACGTGGCCAAGCGGCTGATGGACTACGGCTTCCACGCCCCGACGCTGTCGTTCCCGGTCGCCGGGACCCTCATGGTCGAGCCGACCGAGTCCGAGGACGTCGCCGAGCTCGACCGGTTCGTCGAGGCGATGGTCGCGATCCGCGCCGAGATCGACGCGGTCGCCGCCGGGCGCTGGGCCGTCGCCGAGTCGCCGCTGCGGAACGCCCCGCACACCGCGGCCTCGCTCGTGGCGGACGACTGGGACAAGCCCTACGGCCGCGAGCTCGCCGCCTACCCGGTCGCGGGCCTCCGCGCCGGCAAGTACTGGCCGCCGGTCCGGCGGATCGACGGCGCGCACGGGGACCGCAACCTCGTCTGCGCCTGCCCGCCCATCGAGGCCTACGCCGACGGAGCCGCGCTGTGACCGAGACGACCACCCCCGCCACCGACGACGCCACCGGCGCCGTGCTGTCCCCGCTGCACGCGGAGCACGTCGCGCTCGGCGCCACCATGACGCCGTTCGCCGGCTGGATGATGCCGCTGCGCTACGCCGGCGACCTGGCCGAGCACCAGGCGGTGCGCACCGCGGCCGGGCTGTTCGACCTGTCGCACATGGGCGAGCTGCACGTCGACGGCCCCGGCGCCGGCGCCGGGCTCGACCACGCGCTGGTCGGGAACATCTCCGGCCTCGCGGTCGGCCGCGCGCGGTACACGATGATCGTGCAGGAGGACGGCGGCATCCTGGACGACCTGATCGTGTACCGCCTGGCGGACGAGGCGTACCTGGTCGTCGCGAACGCCTCGAACGTCGCGGTCGTGTCCGGCGCGCTGGCGGAGCGGCTGGCGCCGTTCGACGCCTCGCTCACCGACCGGTCGCTCGAGACGGCGCTGATCGCGGTCCAGGGTCCCCGGTCCGCCGAGATCGTCGTCGGGCTCACCGACCCGGCGCACGCCGACGCGGTGCGGGACGTGCGGTACTACGCCGGCGTCCCCGCGACCGTCGGCGGCGTCGAGGCGCTCGTCGCCCGCACCGGCTACACCGGCGAGGACGGCTTCGAGCTGTTCGTGCCCGCCGCCGCCGCGCCGGGGCTGTGGCGCGACCTGCGGGCTGCCGGCGCCCCGCTCGGGCTGGTGCCCGCCGGGCTGTCCGCGCGGGACAGCCTCCGGCTGGAGGCGGGCATGCCGCTGTACGGCAACGAGCTCGACACCACGACCGCCCCGCACGACGCCGGCCTGGGCCGGGTGGTCCGCCTGGACAAGACGACCGCCGACGGCGAGCCGCTGCCGTTCGTGGGCCGCGCGGCCCTCGCGTCCCGGGCGCACGCCACGCCGTCGCGCGTGCTCGTCGGCCTGGTCGGCTCCGGCCGCCGCGCCGCGCGGCACGGCTACGAGGTGCTGACCTCCGCCGCGGACGACGCCGTGGTGGTCGGCCGCGTCACGTCCGGCGCGCCGTCGCCCACGCTGGGCACGCCGATCGCCATGGCGTACGTGACCCCCGAGGTCAGCGCCGAGGGCACCGAGCTGGCGGTCGACGTCCGCGGGCGCCGCGAGCCGGTCCGCGTGGTCGCGCTGCCGTTCTACCGTCGGCCCTGACGCCCCCGTCCCCCACCCCGCCGAGCGACCGCTCGCGACGACCCCCGGAGAGCACCCCATGAGCGACGTCCCCACGACCCTGCAGTACACCGCCGAGCACGAGTGGATCGACGGCGCCGAGCCGGCGACCGTCGGCATCACGAAGAACGCCGCCGACGCGCTCGGCGACATCGTCTACCTCGAGCTGCCGACCGTCGGGAGCGAGATCGCCGCGGGTGCGGTGGTGGGCGAGGTCGAGTCCACCAAGTCGGTGTCCGAGCTGTTCTCCCCGGTGTCCGGCACCGTCGTCGAGGTGAACCAGGCGGCGGTCGACGAGCCGTCGGTGGTGAACGCCGACCCGTACGGCGCCGGCTGGCTGTTCAAGGTCGACGTCACGGGCACCGGGCCCCTGCTGTCCGCCGACGAGTACGCGGCCACGATCACGGACTGAGACTCCCCCGGACGGGCGTTAGCCCGTTCGGGTGTTTCTGAGAATGCTCTCAGGGAATCGCTTGCCGCGTGATGACCTGGGCCTTCGCCCTAGCACACGGCCGATCCCCCGCGCATCCCTCCGACGCCCGCGAGAACGGGTGAGATCCCACTGCGATCACCGCGGCCACACTTGCCGATCAACACCGGTAGAGGCCGCCGGAGCACCCCAGCAGCCGGAACTCGCCACTCGCCAGACCGGAGGACAGCATGGCCACCCTGGAGATCGCCCCCACCGCGTCCACCAGCATCCTGGGTGAGCCGCTCACGACGCGTGAGCGGGTCGTCCTCGCCGAGCTGGCGGAGGACGTCACCCTCGAGGACATCGCGCGCAAGCTCTTCGTCACCCGCAACACGGTGAAGTCGCAGGTGCGCTCGGTGTACCGCAAGATCGGCGTCTCGACGCGGGCCGAGGCCGTCGCCTGGGCCCAGGCCGCCGGCATCCGCTGAGCCACCGCGCGCCCCCTCGCCGGGGCTCGACACCCAGGGCCGCGACCCGCCAGCACGGCGCGTCGCGGCCCTGCGTCGTCCGTGCCCGCGTCCGGGCGCGCTCGACCGAGGGCGCGGCGTGGCATATCGTTCGTCGATAACATCGATCATCGATATGCGAGGAGCCGACATGACGACGCGGACGCCGTGGTTCACCAGCCGGGCCGACCTGCTGTCCGTGCAGGTGGTGGGCGCCGCCGTGATCCTGTGGCAGGCCATCGGCCTGGTCGCCTCGGTGGCGCGGATCGCGCCGAACCGGGACGCGCCGGTGGACGTGATGGTCGCGGGCGCCCCGGTCGACCTCCCGCTGGGCCCGGACGGGGCACCGCTCGCGGCGACGGTCGACACGGCGACGCTGACGGTGTCCGACATGCCGGTGGCGACCCACGTGGCCGCGCTCGGTGCGGCGGTGGTACCGCCGCTGGCCACCATCGCCGTCACGATCTGCGTGCTGATGCTCTGCCGCCGGATGCTCGCCGGCCAGTTCTTCTCGGGGACGATCACGCGGCTCATCACGGCGGTGTCCCTGCTGGTCGCCGGCGGCTGGGTGGCCTGGTTCGGCTGCTCGGTCCTGGCCTCGAACGGCGTGCTCGCCCTGGTCGCCGACCGGTCGATCCTCGAGGAGATCACGTTCCAGGTGTCGTGGACGCCGGTGCTGACGTCCATGGCGATCGGGGCGCTGGCAGCGGCATTCCACGCCGGGGAGCGGCTGCAGCGGGACGCCGAGGGCCTCGTCTGATGCCACCGGAGGACGACGCCGGGCGGATCCACTGCCGGCTGGACGAGCTGCTCGCGGAGCGCGGCATGACGCTCGCTCGCCTCGCGGAGCTCGTCGGCGTGACCGTGGTGAACCTGTCGGTGCTCAAGAACGACCGCGCGCGGGCGATCCGGTTCTCGACGCTGACCGCCGTGTGCGACGTCCTCGGCTGCCAGGTCGGCGACCTGCTCGTCGTCGCGCCCCGCGGCTAGCCGGTCGCCGTCGCCCGCAGGACGTGCGCGGCGAGCTCCTGCGCCGTCGCCGTCGGCCGCCGGGACCGCGACCACACCATGCGCAGCGTGCGTGCCAGGTCCACCCCCGCGACGGGGACCCGGACCAGGTCGCCGCGCGCGAGCTCGTCCGCGACGGTCAGCCGGGACAGCGCGGCGGCGACCCCGCCGCCGCGCACCACGTTCTTCACCGCGGAGGTGGACCCCAGCTGGGCGGGTGAGCCTGCGAGCGGGTGCCCGGCCGCGGCCAGCGCCCGCTCCAGCACGGCGCGGGTGCCGGAGCCCGCCTCGCGGACCGCCAGCGGGGCGGCGGCGAGCTCGGCCGCCTCGACCGGACGCCGGCGCAGCGCCCACGGGTGGCCGGGTGCCACGACCACGACGAGCTCGTCGTCGCCGACCGCCCGGGCGTGCAGGCCGTCGGGGACCTCCGGGCCCTCGACGAAGCCGAGGTCGGCACGCCCGTGCAGCACGGCGTCGACCACGTCACGCGAGTTCGCCACGACGAGGTCGACCACCGCGGCCCCGGCGGGGAGCGTCGCGAGCCAGTCCGGCACCAGGTACTCCGCGATGCTCAGGCTCGCGGCGACCGCCACCCGCGCCCGGTTCGCGCCGCGCAGCACGGCGACCTCCCGCTCCAGCGCGTCCGACGCGGCCAGCACGTCGCGGCCGCGCGCGAGCAGCGCGGAGCCCGCGGGCGTCAGCCGGGTGCCGGACGCAGCCCGCGCCACCAGGGTCAGGCCCGTCTGCCGCTCGAGCCGGCGCAGGCCGGTGCTGACCGACGGCTGCGCGAGCCCGAGCGCGCGGGCGGCCCCTGACAGCGACCCGTGCGCGTCGACGGCGTCGAGCAGCTCGAGCGCGCCGAGGGGGATGCGCCGGGCCGTGTCCATAGCCTCAGGCTAGGGCCGCCGAGGCAGGTCGGCGTTCCGGGCCCCGGCGCGGGGGCCGCATGCTGGGGGCGTGCCCCCCGCCGACCCCGCCTCCGCCGCGCGCGCGGCGCGCCCGAGCGCACCGCGACCCCGCGGCCTGGACCGCGCGGTCCTGCCCGGGCTCGCCGCCGCGCTGCTCGTCGGCGCGGCCTGCCTCGGGCTCACGGGCCTCGTCCCGGTGCTGCCCGGCCTGCTGGTGGCGATCGTGGTCGGCGCCGTGGTGCGGTCCGCCGGGTGGCTGCCGGCGGTCCTCGAGCCCGGTCTGGCCTGGACCGGCCGGCACGTGCTCCGGGCCGGTGTCGTGCTGCTGGGCCTGCAGCTGTCGGTGGGGGACCTGCTCGGGCTCGGCGTGGGCGAGGCCGTCGTCCTGGTGGTCACCGTCGCGGCGACGTTCGCGGCGACGTGGTGGCTCGGGCCGCGCCTCGGCGTCGGGCGGCGGCTCACCCTGCTGGTCGCGACGGGCTTCTCGATCTGCGGCGCCTCCGCCGTCGCGGCCATGAGCCCCGTCGCTGACGCCGACGAGGACGAGGTCGCCACGGCGGTCGCGCTCGTCACGGTGTACGGCAGCGCCGCCCTCCTGGCGGTGCCGCTCGTCGCCGGCGTGCTCGGGCTGGGCGAGCGCACCGCCGGCCTCTGGGCCGGCCTGTCGGTGCACGAGGTCGCCCAGGTCGTGGCGGCTGCGGGGACCGTCTCGGCGGCGGCGCTGTCCGTGGCGGTGGTGGCGAAGCTGGCGCGGGTGGTCCTGCTGGCGCCGCTGGTGGCCGGGGCCGGGCTGGTGCGGCGGCGCTCCGGCGCGACCACGGGCGCGGGCAGCCCGCCCCTGGTGCCGCTGTTCGTGGTCGGGTTCCTGGCCGCCGTCGCCGTGCGGTCGGCCGGGCTGGTCCCCGACGCGGTGCTCCCCGCGGTGAAGCCGGTGACCACGGTGCTGCTCGGGGCGGCGATGGCGGCGCTCGGGACGCAGATCCACCTCGGGCGGCTGGTGCGCACCGGGGCGCGCCCGCTGGCCCTCGGCGCGGCGGCCACGGCGGTGGCGATGTCCGTGAGCCTGGCGGGGCTGCTCGCGATCGGGTGATGCCCGCGTCACGCGACCGTCACGCGCGCCTGGGACACTGGTGCCCGTGAGCCACCCCGTCCTCGTCGTCGCCGCCGCCCTGGTGGACGACCTCGCCGCCCCGGGCGCGCTGCTCGCCGCCCGCCGCCGGTCGCCGGTCAGCCTCGCGGGCCGGTGGGAGTTCCCCGGCGGGAAGGTCGAGCCGGGCGAGTCCCCGGAGGACGCCGTGCACCGGGAGATCCGGGAGGAGCTCGGCGTCGCGATGGAGCTGGGGGACGAGCTCGCCGGGCCCGACGACGGCGCGTGGCGACTCAGCGAGCGCTACGAGATGCGGCTCTGGCGCGCGCGCGTCACCGCCGGCGAGCCGCGCCCGCTGGTCGAGCACGACGAGCTGCGCTGGCTGCCGCGCGGGCAGTGGCTCACGGTGCCGTGGCTGGACGCGGACGTGCGCATCGTCGAGGCGCTCGCCGCAGCCACGGACCCCGCGGGGGCGGCGCCGCGCACGTCCTGACCTGCTTGTTCATCTCTCGGCGAACACGCCGGTCCTCGATCTGGCACTCGCCCCCGGCGAGTGCTAGAACATCTCTCGTAGCCCTCCTGGCGCGGCAGCGCCGGGGCAGCAGCGGTCCCGGACCGTCCGGACCGCCGTGACGCTTCGAGGAGGTGACGGGCTGTGGCTACGCGATTCGACCCGTTCCAGGAGATGGACCGGCTGATGAACCAGGTGCTGGGCCAGCAGCGCGCCTCGGCCACGATGCCGATGGACCTGTTCCGCTCCGGCGACCACTACGTCCTGAGCGTCGACCTGCCCGGCGCAGACCCGGGCTCGATCGACGTGAACGTCGACGACCGCACGCTCACCATCCGGGCGCAGCGCACCGCGCGCACCGAGGAGGGCGTGCAGTGGCTGGCGAAGGAGCGCCCGGTCGGCACCTACGCCCGGCAGCTCACCGTCGGCCGGGGGCTCGACCTGGACGCCATCACCGCGTCGTACGCGGACGGTGTGCTGTCCCTGACCATCCCGGTGGCCGAAGAGGCCAGGCCGCGCCGCATCGAGGTCAGCACCGGTGGGACGCCGGCGACCATCGAGGCGGGCGCCGACGCCGCTCCGCAGGAGCGTGCGAGCGCCTGACCGCGCGTCGCGGCCCGCACGACGGCCGCCCCGGTCCCCGCGTGGGGGACCGGGGCGGTCGTGCGCCCGGGGGCGTCAGGCGGTCGGCACCGCCAGCGACGCGCGGACCGTGCGGGTCGCCGCCAGCACGTGCTCGAGCGACGGCGTGACCTCGGCGTACCGGCGGGTCTTGAGGCCGCAGTCCGGGTTGACCCACAGCTGCGCCGGGTCGACGACCCGGACCGCCTCGGTCAGCAGCTCGGTGACCTCGGCCTCGCTCGGCACCCGCGGGGAGTGGATGTCGTAGACGCCCGGGCCGATCCCGCGCGGGTACCCCTCGGAGGCGATGTCGCCGAGGATCTCCATCTTCGACCGGGCGGCCTCGATGGAGGTCACGTCGGCGTCCAGGCCGTCGATCGCGCCGAAGATCTCGCCGAACTCCGAGTAGCACAGGTGGGTGTGGATCTGCGTGTCGGGCCGGACGCCGGCGGTCGCGAGCCGGAACGACCGCACCGACCAGTCGAGGTAGGCGTCGTGGTCGTCCGCGCGCAGCGGGAGCAGCTCGCGCAGGGCCGGCTCGTCGACCTGGACGATCGCGGTGCCCGCGGCCTCGAGGTCGGCGATCTCGTCCCGCAGCGCGAGCGCGACCTGGTTCGCGGTCTCGGACAGCGGCTGGTCGTCCCGCACGAACGACCACGCCAGGATCGTGACCGGGCCGGTGAGCATGCCCTTGACCGGCTTGGCCGTGAGCGACTGCGTGTAGGTGGTCCAGGGCACCGTGATCGGCGCCGGCCGGGAGACGTCGCCCCAGAGGATCGACGGGCGGGTGCAGCGCGAGCCGTACGACTGGACCCAGCCGTTGGCCGTCACCGCGAACCCGTCGAGGTTCTCGGCGAAGTACTGCACCATGTCGTTCCGCTCCGGCTCGCCGTGCACGAGCACGTCGAGGCCGATGCTCTCCTGCAGCTCGACGACGCGGCGGATCTCCGCCTTCATCTCGTCCTCGTACTGCTCGGCGGTGAGCTCGCCACGGCCGAACGCGGCGCGCGCGACCCGGATCTCCGGCGTCTGCGGGAACGACCCGATCGTCGTGGTGGGCAGCGCGGGCAGCTGCAGGCGCTCCGCCTGCGCGACCCGCCGCGCCTCGAAGTCGCCGCGGCGGAACGCGTCCGCGGCCAGGCCGGCGAGGCGCTCGCGGACCTCGGGGCGGACCACGCCGGGCGCCTCGGCGCGCGAGCGGCGCGCGTCGGCGGCGGCCAGCAGCTCGGCGTGCACGGCCTCGCGGCCCTCGGTCAGCCCGGTCGCCAGGGTGACGACCTCGGCGACCTTCTGGTCGGCGAACGCCAGCCAGGACCGCAGCGTCGGGTCGAGCTGCGGCTCGTCCTCGACGTCGTGCGGCACGTGGAACAGGGACGTCGAGGTGCCGACGGCGACCTGCCGGGCGCCCAGCCCCTCGAGCGACTCGAGCGAGCCGAGGGCGCCGTCGAGGTCCGCACGCCAGATGTTGTGGCCGTCGACCACGCCGCCGACCAGGACCTTCGACTCCAGCCCCGGGACCGGGCCGGCCGGGACCGGGCCGCGGACGAGGTCGACGGCCAGGCCCTCGACGTCGGTGCCGGCCAGCACCGGCAGCGCCTCGCGGAGGTCGCCGTACGGCGCCGCGACGAGGATCGCCGGGCGCTCCGCGGCGGGCAGGTCGGTGGCGAGCGCGCGGTACGCCTCGGCTGCGGCGGCGAGCAGCCGGTCGGCCGGGACGCCGGTCGAGTCGGACACGAGCGCGGGCTCGTCGAGCTGCACCCAGGTCGCGCCGGCGCGGGCCAGGTCGCGGAGCAGCTCGGCGTACACCGGCAGCACGTCCGCGAGCCGGTCGATGGGCAGGAAGCCCTCCGGCGAGCCCTCGGCGGCCTTGGCGAGCGCCAGGAACGTGACGGGGCCGACCAGGACCGGGCGGGTGAGCACGCCGTCCGCGAGGCCCTCGGCCAGCTCGCGCACCGGGCGGTCGCTGGCGTACCGGAACGGCGTCGCCGGCCCGATCTCCGGGACCAGGTAGTGGTAGTTCGAGTCGAACCACTTGGTCATCTCGAGCGGCAGGTCGTCGCCGCGGCCGCGGGCCACGGTCGAGTAGCCGGCGAGGTCCAGGCCGCCCTCGGCGGGCACCAGGTCGGCGAACCGCTCGGGCACGGCGCCGAGCACGGTCGCCGCGTCCAGCACCTGGTCGTAGAACGAGAACGCGCTCGGGATCGCGGGCAGCCGGGTGTCCAGGCCCAGCTCGGCCAGCCGGGTGCGGGTGCGGCGGCGCAGGTCGGCGGCGGTGGCCTCGACCTCCTCGGCGGATGCGCGCCCGGCCCAGAACGCCTCGAGGGCCTTCTTGAGCTCGCGGCGCGGCCCGATGCGGGGGTAGCCCAGGATCGTGCCGGCGGGGAACGGGTGGGTCAGGTCGGTCATCTCTCGCCTCAGCTGGTGGGGACAGGGGTCGGTGCGGTCGTGAGGACGCTCGTCGCGTCCACCGCGCCCGCGGGCACGGCGGACGGGACGCGCAGGTGCGCGCGCGGGGCGTCGCCGCCCAGGCCCGCGCCCTCGAGCAGGTCGAGGGCCGGGCCGTGCGCGTTGAACGTGTAGAGGTGGACGCCCGGGGCGCCGCCGTCGAGGACGGCGTCCACCAGGTCGACGCCGAGCCGGGTGCCCACGCGGTGCCGCCGGGCCCGGTCGTCGGGGTCCTCGGGGTCGAACGCGTCGAGCCGGGCGAGCAGATCCGTGGGCACCGGCACCCCGGTGAGCTGCTGCACGCGGCGCAGGCGGGCCGGGTCGGTGGTCGGGATGATGCCCGGCAGGATCGGGATGGTGACCCCGGCGTCCCGCGCCAGGGCGACCAGCTCCAGGTAGGAGCCCGCGTCGTAGAACACCTGGGTGATCGCGAAGTCCGCGCCGGCCTCCTGCTTCGCCAGCAGCGCGGCGACGTCCTGCTCGCGGGTGCTCCCCGCGCCGGCGTTGCCCCGGGGGAAGGCGGCGACCGCGACGGACAGGGGTCGCGTCGCGGCGCGGACCGCCTGCGCCGGGCTGCTCGCGCACCGCCGCCGCTCGACGTCCCGCAGCAGCTCCACGAGCGCGCTCGCGGTCGGCAGCCCGTCGGGGTGCGGCTCCCAGGAGCGGTCCGCCGGCGGGTCGCCGCGCAGCGCGAGGAACGACCGCACGCCCTCGTCGAGGAACTCCTCGACGGTCGCGGCCAGGTCCTCGCGCGAGCTGGCCACGCACGTCAGGTGGGCGATCGGCGTCAGCGACGTCTCGCGCAGCAGCCGCCGCACGAGCTGCCGGGTGGTGGTCCGGGTGCTGCCCGACGCGCCGTACGTCACGGAGACGAAGTCGGGGCGCGCGGTCGCGAGCTGCTGCACGGTCGACCACAGCCGCGGCGCCGCGTCCGGGTTCCGCGGCGGGAACAGCTCGAAGGACACGGTCGGGCGGTCCACGGCCCCGAGGCCGTCGGGCACGGCGGGCCCCGCGAGGTGCGCAGGTACGTCGTGACTGGTCATCGTCAGCTCCATCGAACCTGGCGGAAGCACCCACACCCTCGGTGCGGAGGGGGGTTGCTGCGACGTCGACGAGCCAGGTCTCTCGGTCGCTCTGGATGGTGCCGCCACAGTAGGACGGCCGTCGGCCCGCGGTCCACTGCCCCTGACGCGTCATCCACTCGTGGGTGCGGGCCGGTGCGCTCGCCGCGCGGCGCCCGCCCCGGCGTGCGAGTCTGCGGCGGGTGAGCCCCGTCGACCTGAGCACCAGCGCCCGCCCCGCCGACCGCGACCGCCTGGACGTGCGCGCGCTGGCGGGCGGGGCCGCGGCCGGGGCGGAGGTGCTGGGGGAGCACCGCGCCGTGCTGGGCGAGCGACCGGTCTGGGACGACCGCGACGGGACGCTCGTGTGGGTCGACATCGACGGGCGCGCGGTGCACCGGTGGGCGGGCGGCGACCCCGCCCGCGACGCGGTGCTGAGCGCGACGTCCCCGGTGAGCGTCGCGTGGCCCGCGGCGTCCGGCGGGCTGCTGCTCGCGACCGCCGACGGCCTGGCGGTGCACGACGGGACCCGGCTCGGTCCGGCCACCCGGCCGGAGGGCATGCCGGCGGACTACCGGTTCAACGACGGGGGCTGCGACCCGGCGGGGCGGTTCTGGGTCGCGACCCAGCCGCGCGACGGGTCGGCGGGCGCCGGCGTCGTGCACCGCGTGGTGGCGGGCGCGGGCGGCCTCGAGGTGACCACCCCGATCACCGGGGTGGGGCTGGGCAACGGGATCGTGTGGAGCCCGGACGGCGCGACGATGTACCTGACGGACACCGACGCGAAGGTGCTGTACCGGCTGCCGTACGACGTGGCCACCGGCACCGCGGGGGAGCCCGAGCCGTTCCTGGCGTTCGCCGAGGACGGCCCCGGCCCGGACGGCACCGCCGTGGACGCGGACGGCGGTCTGTGGGTCGGGGTGTACGGGGGCGGCTGCGTGCTGCGGTTCGCGGCCGACGGGACGCCGGCCGGCGCCTGGTCGGTGCCGGCCCCGCAGGTCACCTGCCCGGGGTTCGGCCCCGCGGGGTCGGGCGACCTGTACGTGACGACGGCGTCGTCGGGCGGCTCGGGGACGGGCGGCGACGCGCTGCCCGGACCGTCGTCCGAGGAGGACCGGCTGGGCGGGGCGGTCGTGCGACTGCGGGTGGACGTGGACGGGCTGCCGGTGACGGAGTTCGCGGACGCCTGAGGGGGTCGTCCCCGCTCCCCGCTACCCCGCGGCTCGCCGCGCACCCTGCGACGCACGCGCTCACGGCGCGGCGCGCGCCAGGACGACGGGGCAGTCGGCCAGGTGGTCGTCGACGATCCCGCACGCCTGCATCGCCGCGTACGCGGTGACCGGGCCGACGAAGCGGAACCCGTGCCGCTTGAGCTCCTTCGCCAGCGCGGTCGACGCCGGGGTCGACGCGGGGACGTCGGCGAACGTGCGGGCGCGGTCGCGCGGGTCGTCTGGTCCGGGCGTCGCCGACCAGAACAGCGCGTCGAGGGAGCCGCCGGCGCCGTGCAGGTCGAGCAGCGCCCGGGCGTTGGCGATCGCGGCGGTGATCTTCGCGCGGTTCCGGATGATCCGCGTGTCCGCCATGAGCCGCTCGACGTCGCCCTCGTCGTAGCCGGCCACGACCGCGGGGTCGAACCCGTCGAACGCGGCGCGGAACCCGTCCCGGCGGCGCAGGATCGTGATCCAGGCGAGCCCGGACTGGAACGCCTCGAGGGTCATCCGCTCGTACAGCTCGCGCTCGCCGTGCACCGGCCGGCCCCACTCCTCGTCGTGGTAGCGCTCGTACAGCGGGTCGCCGTCGCCGAAGCAGCGGCGGCCGGGCGGCCGGTCACCCGCCGTGGCGGCGGACACCGGGTGGGCCACCGGGTCGCCGGCGGGGCGGTCGGGGGCGGTCGGGTCCGCGCTGCTCGTCATGCCGACCACTCTGCCGCAGCCGTCCGACACCCGTCGGCCGTCCTCCACAGCCCGCACGCCCCCGGTGGCTGTGGACGACGAGCACCGCCGACCCGGCTCCGTGTCCGCATCCTGGGCGGAACTTGTCTAGCTCGTGAGACGGCGTAAGGTCGCCCGAGCGCTGGAGCACCGACCGTCCTGCGAGCCGACCGCGAGCCGACCCCCGACGTCCCGGTGGCCCGCGCACCCGGATCGTCGAGGAGCCGCCACCCATGTCAGCCACTGCACCCACCGCCACGCCGCCGGCGCCGTCCCGGCCGCTGAACTCGCCGTCCCGCGTCATCGCGGCGAGCCTCGTGGGCACCACCATCGAGTTCTACGACTTCTACGTGTACGCGACGGCCGCGGTCCTCGTGTTCCCGAAGCTGTTCTTCCCCACCGGCAACGACACCACGGCGCTGCTCGCGTCGTTCGCGGTGTTCGGCGCGGCGATGGTCGCCCGACCGATCGGCGCCATCTTCTTCGGCCACCTCGGCGACCGCCGCGGCCGCAAGACCACGCTCGTGTACTCGCTGCTGACCATGGGCGTCGCGACGTTCCTCATCGGCGCGCTGCCGACGTTCGGCCAGGTGGGCGTGGGCGCCACGGTCGCGCTGCTGGTGCTGCGCCTCGCGCAGGGCTTCGCGCTCGGCGGCGAGTGGTCCGGGGCGGCGCTGGTCGCGACGGAGAACGCGCCGGCCGGGAAGCGCGCCTGGTACGGCACGTTCCCGCAGCTCGGTGCGCCGCTCGGCTTCATCATCGCCAACGGCATCTTCCTGATCATCAACGGCGTGCTCGGCGAGGGCTCGGACGCGTTCATGTCCTGGGGCTGGCGCGTGCCGTTCCTGTTCTCCGCCGTCATGGTGATGGTCGGCCTGTGGGTCCGGCTGAAGCTGGTCGAGTCCGAGGCGTTCACGACCGCCGAGAAGAAGGGCACGCTCACCAAGCTGCCGCTCGGCACGACGCTCAAGTTCCACTGGCGCGAGACCCTGCTCGGCACGTTCATCATGCTGGCGACGTACGTGCTGTTCTACCTGATGACGAACTTCACGCTGACCTTCGGCACCCGCGCGGTGTCGCCGGAGGACGGCGAGCCCGGCGGCCTCGGCATCCCGTACGTGCACTTCGTGCTGATGCAGATCCTGGGCGTGGTGTTCTTCGGGATCTTCACGATGCTGTCCGGCCCGCTGGCCGACCGGCTCGGCCGCCGGCGCCTGCTCATCGGCGTGACGTCCGCGATCATCGTGTTCGGCTTCACCTTCCCGCTGTTCCTCACGGTGCGCGACGACCTGGTGTTCACCGGTGCGCTGACCCAGGCGTTCCTGGTGTTCGGCTTCCTGCTGATGGGCGCCACGTTCGGCCCGATGGGCGCGCTGCTGCCGGAGCTGTTCCCGACCAACGTCCGGTACACGGGCTCGGCGGTCGCGTACAACGTGTCGTCGATCCTCGGTGCGGCGCTCGCCCCGATCGTGGCGCTCGCGCTGTGGGCCGCGGCGGACGGCGGCACCTGGCTGGTCGGCGTGTACCTGTCGGCCATGGGCGTGCTGACGCTGGTCGCGCTGCTCCTGTCGAAGGAGACGAAGGACCGGGACTACGCGCGCTCCTCGCACGAGGGCTGATCCGGGGCCGGCAGCCGCCGGCGACGCCATGAGGCCGCCACCCCGCCACGGGGTGGCGGCCTCGTGCTGGGCCCGCGGTCGCCGTGAGGAGTTGGGCGGATGACTTGGTCGTGCGACCAAATCGCCGCTACAGTGGTGCCGTCCCGCCTGAACCGCCCCATCCGAGGAGTCGTCATGGTCGTCGTCACCGCCGCCGCGCCCGCCCACGTCGAGGAGGCCGTCCGCCTGCTCGCCGCCACCTTCCGGGACGACGCCGTGATGGGCGCCGTCGTCGGTGGCCCGCTCGTCGACCGCGAGCGGCGGCTGGCGCACGTGTTCCGCGCGATCGTGCGCAAGGGCCTGCGCGACGGCGCCGTCGACCTCGCCCGCGAGCCCGGCGACCCCGCCGTGCTCGGGGTCGCCGTCTGGGACGCCCCGGGCCGGACCCGGACCGGGCTCGCCGACCTGCTCCGCGACGTCCCGTCCTACCTCCGGGCGTTCGGCCTGACGGGCATGCGGGGGGCGTTCCGCCTGCAGCGCGCGCTGGACGCGGCGCACCCGTGCGAGCCCCACTGGTTCCTCGCGGCGATCGGCGTGCACGCGAGCGGCCGGGGCCGCGGAGTGGGCTCGGCCCTGATCGCGTCGCGGCTGGCCGCCGTCGACGCGGCGCGTCCGGCGATGCCGGCGTACCTGGAGGCGTCGACCGAGCGCAGCGCCGCGCTGTACGCCCGCCACGGGTTCCGGGCTGCCGGTAGGGTCGGCGGGTTCCCGTCCGCGTCGCCCGTCCCGATGTGGCGGGCCGGGGCCCACGACCGGGCCGTCGCGACGCACGCCTGAGGAGGCCGCCGGTGGCACGCACGACCCGAGAGCACCGCCCGGCCGCGGAGCGGCGCGAGCAGCTCCTGGACGCCGCCGTCGAGGTCATGCGCCAGGGCGGCGTCGCGGCGGCGACCACCCGGGCCGTGGCCGAGCGGGCGGGGCTGCCCCAGGGCGCGTTCCACTACTGCTTCCGGTCGAAGGACGAGCTGTTCGGCGCGCTGCTGGAGCGCGAGCTCGACGCGTCGCTCGGGCGCGCGTGGGCGGCCGTCACCGCCTCGGACGACCTGGAGTCCGGGATCGCCGGCGCGCTGCGCGCGATCCTCGACCGCGTGCGGTCCGACCCGGAGTACCACCTGCTCACGGCGGAGCTGGTCGACGTCGCGGCCCGCACGCCCGACCTGGCGCACGTCGCCGCCCGGGAGCACGCGGCGTCCGTCGAGCAGGCGGAGCGGATGCTGCGCGGGTGGTCGGACGACGGGGGCGCGCCGCTCGCGGTCCCGCCCAGGGTGGTGGCCGAGTCCGTGGTCGCCGCGTCGAACGGGGTCACCTCGGCCTGGCTCGCGTCGCGCGACGACGCCGCCGCCGACGGGACGGTGGCGCTGCTGGCGCGGGGCATCGCCCGGGCCGCCACGCCCTGACGGTCCGCGGCGGCGCGCCGGACGGGCTCAGGCCAGCGCCGACAGGGCCTTGCGGATGCGCTTCTCGCTCACCGGCACCGGCGTGCCGAGCTGCTGCGCGAACAGGCTGACCCGCAGCTCCTCCAGCAGCCACCGCACCTCGTCCAGCGCCGCCAGGTCAGCAGGCACCGGCGTGCGGCTCGTGACCCGCGCGCACGTCTGCCCGAGCAGCTGCTCGAGGTCCCGGACCTGCCAGGCCAGCTGCTCGTCGCGAGCGAGGTTCCCGGCGGCCTTGTCGAGCCGGTGGGCGGCTGCGCGCAGGTAGCGGGCCAGGTGCGGGAGCCGCTCGGCGCCGGTCTCGGAGACGAACCCGTCGTGCACGAGGCGCTCGCCCTGCTCGCGGACGTCGCGGACCGTGCCGAGCAGCGCCAGCGACCGGGTATCGCGGACGGCGCCGTCGAGCTCGCGCGCGGTTGCGAGCACCGCGACGAGGTCCTGGACCACGCGGTGCACGGCGTCCTCGAGCCGGTCGCGGACGAACCCGCGCGCGGCCGCGTACGCGTCGGCGGACCGGACCGCGGTGGCCGGCCGGCCGGCCAGGTGCTCGGTGAGCAGCCGGTCGACGGCCGCCAGCTGTACGTCTGCGACCAGCGCCTCGGTGCTCGGGTACGGACTGGCCGCGAGCGTGAGCGCCTGGGTGCCGGTCCACCGCGAGGTGACCCTGCCGGCGGCCAGGCCGACGTCGCGGACCAGCAGCCGGCTCAGGCCGCGGCGGTGCTGGACGGCCTGCTCGCCGGCGTCGGCGAGCACCTCGACGCGCACGGTCGCCGCCGGGCCCGTGCCGTGCTCGACGAGCGCCGGGTAGCCGCGCACGGTGAGGCCGCTCGCGTCCTGGGTCTCGACGCGCTCGGGCAGGGCGCCGCCCGGCAGGTCGGCCGGCCAGGTGTCGAGGTCAGCGCCGTCGAAGCCGGGCAGCGCGGCGGTCGCGGGTCGGCTGCCGGGACCCGGGACGGCGGCACCGCCGCGGGCAGGGGCCGGGTCGCCCGCACCGTGGGGCGCCGGCCCGGACCGCGCCCGCGCGTCCGCCATCGCGTCCCGCACCGCGGTCCGCACGGCCGAGCTCACCGCGTCCTGGGTCCGGGCCGCGAGCCTCCGCTGCAGCGCGACGAGCTCCTTGCCCTCGTCGAGCACCCGACCGCGGTCGTCGACCACCCGGAACGTCATCCGCAGGTGCGGCGGCAGCCGGTCGAGGTCGACCGCGCCGTCCGGCACGACGACGTCGCGCAGGGCCCGCACCGCCTGCCGGAACGCCGTCTCGTACGACGGGGCGGCGTCCGCGGCGCGCACGGTGTCCTCCCACGAGGCGGTGTGCGCGTCGAGCCAGCCGACCACGTCGCGCGCGACGTCCGGCGCCGGGACGAGCTGCACCCGGACCGGCTTCGGCAGCGCGCGGATCGTCGCGGTGACCAGCTCCTCGCGGAGCCCGGGCACCATCCAGTCGAAGCCCTCGGGCCGGACGCGCGCCAGCGCCACGAGCGGCACGTGCACCGTGACGCCGTCCGCGTCGGCGCCGGGCTGGAACTGGTAGGTCAGCGGCAGCGCGAGGTCGCCCTGCGGCCAGGTCGACGGGAACGACGACTCGTCCACGCCGCCGTCGTCGGCGACCAGCAGCTCGCGGGTGAAGGACAGCAGGTCGGGCTCGCGGCGGCGGGCGCCCTTCCACCACTGGTCGAAGTGCCGCGCGGACACGACGTCGTCGGGGATCCGCTCGTCGTAGAAGGCGAACAGCGCGTCGTCGTCGACCACCAGGCCGCGGCGCCGGGACCGGGCCTCCAGGTCCTCGGCCTCCTGCAGCAGCCGGCGGTTCTCGGCGAAGAACGCGTGGTGCGTCGTCCAGTCGCCCTCGACCAGCGCGTGCCGGATGAACAGCTCGCGCGCGTGCTCCGCGTCGACCTTGCCGAACAGCACCCGCCGCCCGGTGACGATCGGGACGCCGTAGAGCATGACCCGCTCCAGGGCCATCGCCGCGCCCTGCTTGGACGACCAGGACGGCTCGGAGTACGACCGCTTCACCAGGTGCTGCGCCAGGTCCTCGGCCCACTCGGGCTGGATGCGCGCGGCGTCGCGCGCCCACAGCCGGGACGTCTCGACCAGCTCGCCCGCCATCACCCAGGCCGGCGGCTTCTTGGCGAGGCCGGAGCCCGGGAAGATCGCGAACTTCGCGCCGCGCGCGCCGAGGTACTCGTTGCGGCCACGCCGGTCCGGGGCGCGGCCGCCGTCGCGGCCCTTCCCGCGCGCCGGGGTCGAGGCACCCGACAGGTCGGACGCCTCCTGCATGCCGATCTGCGACAGCAGGCCGGACAGCAGCGCGACGTGCACCCGGTCGGCGTCCCACTCCAGCCGGTGCGCGCCGCGGCCCTCGGTCGCCGGGTCGCGCTCCTCGGACAGGTCGCGGTCGGTCTGCCGGGGCGGGTTCATCGTGATGCCGAGCGGCTTCGCGAGCTCCTTGAGCTGCGTGACGACGTCCTGCCACTCGCGCAGCCGGAGGAAGTTCAGGTACTCGGCCCGGCACAGCCGCCGGAACGCGGAGCTGGACAGGTCGCGCTGGGCGTCCCGGACGTACTGCCAGAGGTTCAGGTAGGCGAGGAAGTCCGACGACGGGTCCGCGAACCGGGCGTGCAGCTGGTCGGCCTGGGCGCGCTGCTCGACGGGGCGCTCGCGGGGGTCCTGGATCGACAGCGCGGCGGCCACGATCATCACCTCGCGCGCGACGCCGCGGCGGCCGCCCTCGACGATCATCCGGGCCAGCCGCGGGTCCATCGGCAGCTGCGCGAGCGCCCGCCCGGTGTCGGTCAGCCGGGTGCCGGACGAGCCGGTCTCGAGCGCGCCGAGCTCGGTCAGCAGCTGCACGCCGTCGCGCACCGCGCGGGTGTCCGGCGGGTCGACGAACGGGAACGACGCCACGTCGTCCGGCCCGGTGGCGACGCCGACGGCCACCATCTGCAGGATCACCGACGCCAGCGACGTGCGCAGGATCTCGGGCTCGGTGAACCGCGGCCGGGACGCGAAGTCGTCCTCGGAGTACAGCCGGATCGCGATGCCGTCGGCCACGCGGCCGCAGCGGCCGGAGCGTTGGTTCGCCGACGCCTGCGAGATCGGCTCGATCGGGAGCCGCTGCACCTTCGTCGCCTTGGAGTACCGGGAGATGCGCGCGGTGCCGGGGTCGACGACGTACCGGATCCCCGGGACGGTCAGCGACGTCTCGGCGACGTTCGTGGCCAGCACGACCCGGCGGGTGCTGTGCTGCTGGAACACCCGGTGCTGCTCGGCGGCGGACAGCCGGCCGTACAGCGGCAGCAGCTCGACGGCGTCCGGGCGCCGCGCGTCCTGGACGCGCGGGCCCAGGTGGCCGCGCAGCGCCTCCTCGGCGTCGCGGATCTCGCGCTCGCCGGAGAAGAAGACCAGGACGTCGCCGGGGCCCTCGCGGGTCAGCTCGTCGACCGCCTCGCAGATCGCGGTCATGAGGTCGCGGTCCTCGGCGGGGGGCGGTGCCTTCGTGCCCTTCGCCGCGGCGCCGCGGGACCCGGCGCGGGGCCGGGCGCCGTCGTCGGCGTCGAGGTCGTCCGGGTCGTCCGTCGGGCGGTCCGGCGACAGCGGCCGGTACCGGATCTCGACCGGGTACGTCCGGCCGGTGACCTCGACGACCGGCGCGGGGACACCGTCGGGGTGCTCGGCGTCCGCCGGGCCGGCGAAGTGCGCGGCGAACCGCGCCGAGTCGATCGTCGCCGACGTGATGACGACCTTGAGGTCGGGTCGGCGGGGCAGCAGCTGGGCGAGGTAGCCCAGGATGAAGTCGATGTTGAGCGACCGCTCGTGCGCCTCGTCGATGATCAGCGTGTCGTAGGCGCGCAGCTCGGGATCGCGCTGGATCTGCGCGAGCAGGATGCCGTCCGTCATGACCTTGACGAGCGTGCGGTCCGACGACTCGTCGGTGAACCGGACCTGGTAGCCGACGAGCTCGCCGATCGTGGTGCCGAGCTCCTCGGCGATCCGCTCGGCCACCGTGCGGGCCGCGATCCGGCGCGGCTGGGTGTGGCCGATCTGGCCGTCCCGGCCGCGGCCGAGCTCGAGCGCGATCTTGGGCAGCTGCGTGGTCTTCCCGGAGCCCGTCTCGCCGGCGACGATCACGACCTGGTGGTCGCGGATCGCGGCGGCGATCTCCTCGCGGCGCGCGGAGACCGGCAGCTGCTCGGGGTAGACGACGGGCGGCACGGCCACGGCGCGGCGGGCGTCGGCCAGGGCCGCGAGGCGCCGGGCCCGCGCCTCTCGGCCGCGGCGGGGGTCCTGGCTGCGGGGGCGGTCCGGGGCCCGGCGGTCGGCGTCGGGGCGCCGCTCGGGCCGAGCGTCCGGGCGCTCGTCGGGACCGCGCTGCTCCGCCCCGCGCGTCTCGCCGGCCGGCCGCCGTCCGCGCCCGCCGCGCCGGCGCCGCGGGCGCCCGGGTGCGGCGTCGCCGCCGTCGCCGCTCGCGGGAACGGGGGCGGGGGCGGGGCTGGTGGGGTCGGCGGCTGTCATCGGCGATCCATTGTCACCGCACGGGGGCGGGGGACGCGATCTCGATTCGCGCAGGGCGATCACGGTGCGTGCGGGCGTCGACTCCCGAGGGCGCCTTCCGGCCGGACCTCGCGGACGTCGGCCCGGGCCTGCCGGGCGCCAGGACGGGGACCCCTCGCGGCGTCGGTCATCCGTCGATCCAGCGGTAGGAGAGGCGGAGGCCGCCCGCGTTCGGGCCGAGGCCGTACTCGATTCGCGTGCTGGGTCGGCCGTCCTCGTTCGTGCCGGAGGACGTGATCAGCAGCCAGCCGAACGCGCGGCGGTTCCGGATCGGCTCGGAGGCGTACAAGGCGTGCTTCGCGCCCGACCGGGATCTGGCGAGGTCGGCGCGTTTGCGGTCGTCTAGGCGGACGCACAGCGGGGGGCTGATCCCGGCGGCGCGGGACCCCTCGGCCAGGTTCTCCAGGACCTGATCGGGCGTGCGGTGGACGCGGGCGAGCCCCCACGCGCCCCTGACGATGTTGTCGACGAATCCCGAGCCGTAGTTCTGCGTGCTCTTGGTCTGGTGGTCCCAGCTCCCGTCGGCGAGGGCGTCGCGGAGGATGTCGACCTGCTGGTAGGTGCGCGCTTCCTCGGCGCGGCACCCCACGGCGGCGTACAGCACGACGAGGGCAAGGGCGACCAGCCGCAGCCACCGGCGCTGCCGGCGCGTGAACGGCGGG
>NZ_BONO01000002.1 GCF_016862755.1 Cellulomonas pakistanensis
GGTGCGGCGGACGCCGGCGCCGCGGCGCAGGCCGACGCCCCGGCGCCGGCCCCCGCTCCCGCGGACGGCTCGGCCGCCGGTGCCCCCGACGCCGCGGTCCCGACCCCCACGGACGGCTCCGCGGTCACCGCACCCGCCGACACGCCTGGCATGCTGGGCGCATGAGCGACGAGACCTCGCCGATCACCGTCCCCCACGGCATCCCCGCGATCGAGGCGGCCACCGAGGCCCCCCGGGTCCGGCAGCCCCACGTCCTGATCATCACCGGCATGTCCGGCGCGGGCCGCACCCGCGCGGGCGCCGTGCTGGAGGACATGGGCTGGTACGTCGTCGACAACCTGCCCGCGCAGATGCTCACGCACCTCGTCGGCATGCTGACCCACGGGGGGCCGCCGAGCGCCGACCTGCGGATCGCCGCGGTGGTCGACGTGCGCGGCCGGGAGTTCTTCGCCGACCTGCTGGCCGTGCTCGCGCAGCTCCGCGAGTCGGGCATCGACTACCGGATCCTGTTCCTCGACGCCTCGGACGAGGTGCTGGTCCGCCGGTACGAGCAGGTCCGCCGCCCGCACCCGCTGCAGGGCGAGGGCCGGATCCTCGACGGCATCGCCGCCGAGCGCACGCTGCTGGCGGACATCCGCGAGCGGGCGGACGTGCTGATCGACTCCTCCGAGACGAACGTGCACGAGCTCGGCCGGATCGTCCGCGCGGCCGTGTCGTCCGAGCAGGAGGCGGACGCGCTGCGCGTGAACGTGCTGTCGTTCGGGTTCAAGTACGGCATCCCGCTGGACGCCGACCACGTCGTCGACGTGCGGTTCCTCGCGAACCCGTACTGGATCACGGAGCTGCGGCACATGTCGGGCCGGGACGCCCCGGTGCGCGAGTACGTGCTCGGCCTGCCCGGCGCGGTCGACTTCGTGGACCGGTACGTCGACGCCCTGGAGCCCGTGCTCGCGGGCTACGTCGCCGAGGAGAAGCGCTACGTGACGATCGCGGTCGGCTGCACCGGCGGCAAGCACCGGTCGGTCGCGATCAGCGAGGCCATCGCTGAGCGGCTCCGGAGCAGGGGCCAGCGCGTGACCGTGGCCGCGCGCGACCTCGGCAAGGAATGAGCCCGTCCCGCGACGGGCACCCCGCGTTCGTCGCCCTGGGCGGCGGTCACGGGCTGTCCGCCTCCCTGTCGGCCCTGCGCCGGGTGACCGACCGGCTCACGGCGGTCGTGACCGTCGCGGACGACGGCGGGTCCTCGGGCCGGCTGCGCGACGAGCTCGACGTGCTGCCGCCCGGCGACCTGCGCATGGCGCTGTCCGCGCTGTGCGACGACTCCGACTGGGGCCGCACCTGGCGCGACGTGCTGCAGCACCGGTTCACCTCGAGCGGCGACCTCGACAACCACGCGGTGGGGAACCTGCTGATCGTGGCGCTCTGGGAGCTGCTGGGCGACACCGTCGACGGCCTCGACTGGGTCGGCCGGCTGCTCGGCGCGCGGGGGCGGGTGCTGCCGATGGCGGCCGTCCCGCTGGGCATCGAGGCGGACGTGCGGCGGCCGGACGGCCGGGTCGAGCTGGTCCGCGGCCAGAGCCACGTCGCCGTCGCGCGCGACCCGATCGAGGCGGTGCGGCTGGTGCCGGACCGCCCGCCGGCGCTCCCGGAGGCGGTGCTCGCCGTCGAGCGCGCGGACTGGGTCGTGCTCGGGCCGGGGTCCTGGTACACCTCCGTGATCCCGCACCTGCTGGTCCCGGACCTCGCCGACGCGCTGCACCACACCTCCGCGCGCCGCATCGCCCTGCTGAACCTCGACCCCGACGACGAGACGGCCGGGATGGGCCCGTGCGAGCACCTGGACGCCCTGCGGCAGCACGCGCCCGGGCTGCGCCTGGACGCGGTGATCGCCGACCCCGGCTCGGTGGAGGACGTCGACGAGCTCGAGGAGCGCACCCGCACCCAGGGCGGCCGGCTGCTGCTGCGCCAGGTGCGCCGCGGGGACGGCACGCCGCGGCACGACCCGCTGCGGCTGGCCGCGGCGATCAGCGACGTGGTCGAGGGCTATCTCGGCGACGTCGGCGCCCCTGACGGGATGGCAGGATGACCGCATGGCTCTGACGGCACAGGTGAAGGACGAGCTTGCGCGGCTCCAGGTCGACAAGACGTCGTGCCGGAAGGCGGAGGTGTCGGCGACGCTCCGGTTCGCGGGCGGGCTGCACATCATCTCGGGGCGGATCGTCATCGAGGCCGAGCTGGACACCGGGATGGCCGCGCGCCGGCTGCGCACGGCCATCGCCGAGGTCTACGGCCACCAGTCCGAGGTGATCGTCGTGTCCGGCGGCGGCCTGCGACGCGGCAACCGGTACGTGGTGCGGGTCGTCAAGGACGGGGAGTCGCTCGCGCGGCAGACCGGCCTGCTCGACAACCGCGGCCGCCCGGTGCGCGGCCTGCCCCCGCAGATCGTGTCCGCGGGCGTCCAGGAGGCCGAGGCGGCGTGGCGCGGGGCGTTCCTCGCGCACGGCTCGCTCACGGAGCCCGGGCGGTCGTCCGCGCTCGAGGTGACCTGCCCGGGTCCCGAGGCCGCGCTGGCGCTGGTCGGCGCGGCGCGGCGGATGCAGATCCCGGCGAAGGCGCGCGAGGTGCGCAACGTCGACCGCGTGGTGATCCGCGACGGCGACGCGATCGCCGCGATGCTCGCCCGGCTCGGCGCGCACGAGACGCTGCTGGTCTGGGAGGAGCGCCGGGTGCGGCGCGAGGTGCGCGGCACCGCGAACCGCCTGGCCAACTTCGACGACGCCAACCTGCGCCGGTCCGCCCGCGCGGCGGTGGCGGCGGGCGCCCGGGTCGAGCGCGCGTTCGAGATCCTCGGCCCCGACGTGCCCGAGCACCTGCGCGAGGCGGGGGAGCTGCGGCTCGCCCACAAGGAGGCCTCGCTGGAGGAGCTCGGCAAGCTCGCCGACCCCGTGCTCACCAAGGACGCCGTGGCCGGCCGGATCCGCCGCCTGCTGGCGACGGCCGACAAGAAGGCGGCCGACCTGGGCATCCCGGACACCGAGTCCGGGCTGAGCCCCGACCTGCTGGACCTCTAGCAGCCGTCGGGGCGGGGGAGCGGCCGCCCGCACCACGGACCACGGTCCCCCCGGCCTGACCTAGGTCCCTGCGCCACCCTGCGCTCGGGTATAGGCTCTAGGCCATCCGGAGATGTTCTGAGGGTCAAGATCGTGTGACCGCGGCGTTTCCGGAGCGCACACCGGCGTGCGCAGTCCATCACCGCAACAGTGTGCGCTGGCCTGTGCCGGCGCGTGCCGAGGAGGGCAAGTGACCATCAAGGTCGGCATCAACGGCTTCGGCCGCATCGGGCGCAACTTCTACCGGGCCATCGTGGCGTCGGGCGCCGACATCGAGATCGTCGGCGTCAACGACCTGACGGACAACCAGACGCTGGCTCACCTGCTCAAGTACGACACCGTGCTGGGCCGCTTCCCGCTGAGCGTCGACTTCGACGACGACAACATCATCGTCGACGGCAAGAACATCCGCGCCCTCGCGGAGCGCGACCCGGCCAACCTCCCCTGGGCCGAGCTCGGCGCCGACATCGTCATCGAGTCGACCGGCTTCTTCACGGACGCCGAGAAGGCCAAGGCGCACATCACCGCCGGTGCCAAGAAGGTCATCATCTCCGCCCCGGCGAAGAACGAGGACGGCACGTTCGTCGTCGGCGTGAACCACGAGTCGTACGACCCGGCCACGCAGCACATCATCTCGAACGCGTCGTGCACCACGAACTGCCTCGCCCCGCTCGCGAAGGCGCTCAACGACTCGATCGGCATCGAGCGTGGCCTCATGACCACGATCCACGCCTACACGGGTGACCAGAACCTGCAGGACGGCCCGCACCGCGACCTCCGCCGTGCCCGCGCCGCCGCGCAGAACATCGTCCCGACCTCGACCGGCGCCGCCAAGGCCGTCGCGCTCGTGCTGCCGGAGCTCAAGGGCAAGCTGGACGGCTACGCCCTGCGCGTCCCGACCATCACCGGCTCGGCCACCGACCTCACCTTCACCGCCTCCCGCGAGGTCACGGTGGACGAGGTCAACGCCGCGGTGAAGGCCGCCGCCGAGGGCCCGCTCAAGGGCGTCCTGGCGTACGTCACCGACGAGATCGTGTCCTCGGACATCGTCACCGACCCGCACCAGAGCATCTTCGACTCGAAGCTGACCAAGGTGATCGGCGACCAGGTGAAGGTCGTCTCCTGGTACGACAACGAGTGGGGCTACTCCAACTCGCTCGTCACCCTCACCTCCTACGTCGGCGAGCGTCTCTGACACCCGTCCGTCCGTAGCGACGGTCATGCGTCCGCGCACCGCCGGGGTCGGTCACTCGACCCCGGCGTGGCGCGGACGCTGCCATGTGGAGACCCTGACGCAAGCGAGGTAGGAGACGTTATGAAGACCATCGAGGACCTCGGCGACCTGCGCGGCAAGCGCGTGCTCGTCCGTTCCGACTTCAACGTGCCGCTCGACGGCACGACCATCACCGACGACGGCCGCATCCGCGCGGCGCTGCCGACGCTGCAGCGGCTCACGCAGGCCGGCGCCCGCGTCGTCGTGACCGCGCACCTCGGCCGCCCCAAGGGCGAGCCGGACGCGAAGTACTCCCTGGCGCCCGTCGCCGCCCGCCTCGGCGAGCTGCTCGGCCAGGACGTGACGCTGGCGGAGGACGTCGTCGGCGAGTCCGCCAAGGCGACCGTCGCCGCGCTCGAGGACGGCCAGGTGGCCCTGCTCGAGAACATCCGGTTCGACGCCCGCGAGACCTCCAAGGACGACGCCGTGCGCGGCGAGCTCGCGGACGAGCTGGCCCAGCTCGCCGACGCGTTCGTCTCCGACGGCTTCGGCGTCGTGCACCGCAAGCAGGCGTCGGTCTACGACGTCGCGCTGCGCCTGCCGCACGCCGCGGGCACGCTCGTGCTCGCCGAGGTCGAGGCCCTGCGCAAGGCCGTCGAGGACCCGGAGCGCCCCTACGTCGTCGTGCTCGGCGGCTCGAAGGTCTCCGACAAGCTCGGCGTGATCGCGAACCTGCTGACCAAGGCCGACAAGCTGCTCATCGGCGGCGGCATGGTCTTCACGTTCCTCAAGGCCCAGGGCCACGAGGTCGGCTCCTCGCTGCTCGAGGAGGACCAGGTCGAGACGGTCAAGGGCTACCTCGCCCAGGCGCAGGAGTCCGGCGTCGAGATCGTGCTGCCCGTCGACATCGTCGCGGCCGACGGCTTCGCCGCCGACGCCCCGCACGAGACCGTCGACGCGGACCAGATCCCGGCCGGCAAGATGGGCCTGGACATCGGCCCGCGGTCGGGCGAGCTGTTCCGCGACGCCATCCTCGGCGCGAAGACCATCGCCTGGAACGGCCCCATGGGCGTGTTCGAGTTCCCGGCGTTCGCCGAGGGCACCAAGGCCGTCGCGCAGGCGCTCGTCGACACCGACGGCTTCTCCATCGTCGGCGGCGGCGACTCGGCCGCGGCGGTCCGCCGCCTCGGCTTCGACGAGGCCGGCTTCGGCCACATCTCGACCGGCGGCGGCGCGTCGCTGGAGCTCCTCGAGGGCAAGACCCTCCCCGGCATCGCGGTCCTGGAGGACTGATCCACATGGCACGTACCCCCCTCATCGCGGGCAACTGGAAGCTCAACCTCGACCACCACGAGGCCGTGCACCTGGTGCAGAAGCTCGCGTGGACCCTGAAGGACGCCAAGCACGACTTCGGCACCGCCGAGGTCGTCGTCCTGCCGTCGTTCACCAACATCCGCTCCGTGCAGACCCTGGTCGACGCGGACAAGCTGGAGATCGGCTACGGCGCGCAGGACGTGTCCGCGCACGCCTCCGGCGCGTACACCGGCGAGGTCTCGGCGGCGCAGCTCGCCAAGCTCGGCGTCACCTACGTCGCGACCGGCCACTCGGAGCGCCGGGAGTACCACGGCGAGTCCGACGCGGTCGTGGCCGCCAAGACGGTCGCCGCGCTCGGCGCGGGCATCACCCCGATCGTCTGCGTCGGCGAGGGCCTGGAGATCCGCAAGGCGGGCACCCACGTCGAGTACACGCTGACCCAGCTCGAGGGCTCCCTGGCCGGCGTCACCGCCGAGCAGGCGCCGACCGTCGTCATCGCCTACGAGCCCGTCTGGGCCATCGGCACCGGCGAGGTCGCGACCCCCGAGGACGCGCAGGAGGTCTGCGAGGCCATCCGCGGCAAGCTCGCCGAGCTGTACTCGGCCGAGGTCGCCGACGCCGTCCGCGTGCTCTACGGCGGCTCGGTGAAGTCCGGCAACGCCGCGCAGATCATCGGCAAGCCCGACGTCGACGGCGCGCTCGTCGGCGGCGCCTCGCTCGACGCCGAGGAGTTCGCGAAGATCGCGCGCTTCCAGGAGCACGCCGGCGCCTGAGCCGGGCCCGGGGCGGGGCGCGCGGCGGCAGCACGCCGGCGCGCGCCCGGCCGACCGGGTGACGCGCCGCGGCGATCCGGCCTGTCGTGCTGGATTCCTGCGCCGCGCGTCGCCTACCCTGGACCGCGGTCCACCCGACGGACCCCGGCCGGGGTCCCCGACAGCTGAGAAGAGCCAGACACGCCGTGACAGCCCTCACCATCGCCCTCCAGGTCCTCCTGGTGGTCACGAGCCTGCTGCTCGTCCCGCTCGTCCTGCTGCACAAGGGCAAGGGTGGCGGCCTCTCCGACATGTTCGGCGGCGGCATCACCAGCAGCGCCGGGTCCTCCGGCGTGGCCGAGCGGAACCTGAACCGCATCACCGTGGGCGTCGCCCTGGTGTGGGCGGTCATCATCGTCCTGCTCGGTCTCATCGAGCGCGTGAGCTGAGGGAGACGACCTCATGGCGAGCGGAAGTGCGATCCGGGGGTCCCGCGTCGGCGCGGGCCCCATGGGCGAGGCCGAGCGCGGCGACGCCGCGCCCCGGGTGTGGATCTCCTACTGGTGCGCGAACGGCCACGAGACCCGTCCGAGCTTCGCGGAGGAGGCCGCTGCTGAGGCCCCCGAGACCTGGGACTGCCCGCGCTGCGGGTTCCCGGCCGGGCAGGACCAGGAGAACCCGCCGTCCCCGATGCGGAACGAGCCCTACAAGACCCACCTGGCCTACGTGAAGGAGCGCCGGTCCGCCGAGGACGGCGAGGCGATCCTGGACGAGGCGCTGGCCGCGCTCCGCGCCCGCCGGCGCGGCGGGGTGCGCTGACCCGCACCCGCACGCACGCACGACCCGCGAGGGCCCCGCAGCACGCGCTGCGGGGCCCTCGGCGCGTGAGCGCCCGCCCGGGCGCGCGGTGCAGCGCCCCGCGGCGAGGTCGAGGGCTTCCGCCGAGGTCGAGGGTTTCGAACCGCCTCGGACCGGTAAACCCTCGACCTCGGCGAGCGCGCGGGGCGCACTCCCGCCCGGCAGCCGCGCGAGGTCTCGGTTCCGCCCGAGGTCGACGGTTCCGCCGACCCTCTGGTGGCCGGAACCGACGACGTCGGCGGTACTGGTCCGCGGTTGGCGAGAGGGGCCGCGGGCGAAGCAGGGAGCGGGGGAGGCGGAGATGCGCGAGGGCCCCGCAGCCGGCGGCTGCGGGGCCCTCGCGCGTGCGGGTCGGAGCGCCCGGCTACGCCGCCCCGGGGGTGGCGCCGACCTCGGCCACCGCCGCGGCGTCGACCAGCCAGAGCGTCGCCTCCGTGCCGCGGGCGCCCGCGGCCGGGGTGGTCGACACGGGCGCGTCGGACAGCGCCGACGCGACCGCCGGGGCCTTCTCGGCGCCGGCCGCGACCACCCACACCTCGCGCGCCGCGCGGATCGACTCGAACGTGAGCGACACGCGCTCCGGCGGCGGCTTGGGGGAGCCGTGGATCCCGACGGTGGGGACGCCGGTGACGTCCACGCCCTCGTGCCCGGGGAACAGCGAGGCCACGTGCCCGTCCGGGCCCATGCCGAGCACGAGCACGTCGAACGTCGGGACGTCGGCCCCCTCGGGCGCGAACGCGGCGAGCTCGGCGGCGTAGGCCGCGGCCGAGTCCTCCGGGGTCGCGATGCCCGCGGCGGGGTCGAGCGGCCGCATCGGGTGCACGTTGGCCGCGGGGAGGGCGTCGCCGAGCGCGTCGATCAGCGCCTCGCGTGCCTGTGTCTCGTTCCGGTCGGCGTCGCCGTCGGCGAGGAACCGCTCGTCGCCCCACCACAGGTGCACGCCGGTCCAGTCGACGGCCCCGCGCGCGGGCGACCCCGCGACGGCGGCGAGCGTCTTGATGCCCACCGTCCCGCCGGTCAGCACGACGTGCACCGGAGCGGCGGCGGACTGCAGGTCGACGAGCCGGGTGATCAGCCGCGCGGCCGTGGCCTCCGCCAGGGTGTCCGCGTCCGGGTGCACGAGCACCGTGCGCGGGGCGCCGGTCACGCGCCCACCTTGGTCAGGCCCTTGCGCAGGACCTCGCCGTACACCTCGTCGGCGTCGAGCCGGCGGAGCTCCTCGGCCAGGCACTCCCGCAGCTGGCGGATCGGCAGCGCGATCCGGTGCTCGGGCTGGTCGGGCTGGCGCAGCGCGGCGGTCTTGCCGTCGGGCCGGTCCAGCACGATCGGGCCGGACCGGCGCTCGAGCCGGACCTGGGTGATCGCCGGGGCGTCGGCCTGCCGCTCGATGTCGACCGGGCAGTTGAGCGCCCAGCCCAGCCACGCCGCCATGAGGTCGACGGACGGGTGGGTGCTCTCGCCGGACACGACCGCGCGGGTGACGGGCTCGAACGGCGGCTGGTCCAGCGTCGCCGCGATGAGCCCGCGCCACAGGGTGGTCCGGGTCCACGCCAGGTCGGTGTCGCCCTCGGCGTAGCCGCCGGCGAGCCGGTGCAGGGCGTCGGACGGGTCGGTGCACTCGGTGCTGTCGGTGATCCGGCGGCGCGCGAGCTGGCCCAGCGGGTGCTGCGACGGGTCGTCGGGCACCTGGTACGGCCACCACGCCACGATCGGCGCGTCCGGCAGCAGCAGGGGGAGCACCAGGGTGTCCAGGTGCGCGGCCTGCGCGGCCGACGGGTGCAGGAGCACGACCTCGCTCGCGCCGGCGTCGCCGCCGAGCCGGATCTGCGCGTCGAGCTCGGAGTCGTCGCCCGAGGGGCGGGACTCGGTGAGCACGATCACGCGGCACGGGTGCTCGCGGCTGGCGTCGTTCGCCGCCTCGATCGCCGCCTCGGGGTCGTTGCTGCCGACGTCGATGATGAGGGTGAGCACGCGCCCGAGGGCGACGGCGCCGCCCTCCTCGCGCTCGGTGACCAGCCGCTTGTTGATGTCGCGGGTGGTCGTCTTGGGCAGGTCGATGATCACGGTCGCCTCCAGGTCCGTCCGTCGCGCTCCATCATGCGGTCGGCCGAATCCGGCCCCCAGGTCCCGGCGCGGTACGGCTCCGGCTTGCCCTTCGACGCCCAGTACTGGGTGATCGGGTCGAGGATCTTCCAGGAGAGCTCGACCTCCTCGTGCCGCGGGAAGAGCGGCGGGTCGCCGAGCAGGACGTCGAGGATGAGGCGCTCGTAGGCCTCCGGGGACGCCTCGGTGAACGAGTGGCCGTAGCCGAAGTCCATCGTGACGTCGCGGACCTCCATCGCCGTGCCCGGCACCTTGGCGCCGAACCGGAGGGTGACGCCCTCGTCGGGCTGCACGCGGATGACGAGCGCGTTCTTGCCGAGCTCCTCGGTCGCGGTCGACTCGAACGGCAGGTGCGGCGCCTTCTTGAACACGACGGCGATCTCGGTGACGCGGCGGCCGAGGCGCTTGCCGGTGCGCAGGTAGAACGGGACGCCGGCCCAGCGGCGGGTGTCCACGTCCACGCGGATGGCGGCGTAGGTCTCGGTGGTGGAGTTCGGGTCGAAGCCGCCCTCGTCCAGGTAGCCGACGACCTTCTCGCCGCCCTGCCAGCCCTCGGCGTACTGCCCGCGGGCGGTGTGCTTGCCGATGTCCTTGGGCACGCGCACCGCGGAGAGGACCTTGATCTTCTCGGCGGTGAGGTCCTGGGCGTCGAACGTGACCGGCTCCTCCATGGCCGTGAGGGCCAGGAGCTGCAGCAGGTGGTTCTGGATGACGTCGCGCGCGGCGCCGATCCCGTCGTAGTACCCGGCGCGGCCGCCGACGCCGATGTCCTCGGCCATCGTGATCTGCACGTGGTCGACGTAGTTCGCGTTCCAGATCGGCTCGAACATCTGGTTGGCGAACCGGAGGGCCAGCAGGTTCTGGACCGTCTCCTTGCCGAGGTAGTGGTCGATGCGGAACACGTCGTCCGGGTGGAACACCGAGGACACGACGTCGTTCAGCTCGCGCGCCGACTTCAGGTCGTGCCCGAACGGCTTCTCGATGACGACGCGGCGCCAGGCGTCCTCGACCGACTCGGACAGGCCGGAGCGGGCGAGCTGCTTGCAGACGACGGGGAACGCGCTCGGCGGGACCGACAGGTAGAACGCGTGGTTGCCGCCGGTGCCGCGCGACACGTCGAGGTCCTCGACGGTCTGCCGCAGCCGGTCGAACGCGTCGTCGTCGTCGAAGGTGCCCTGGACGAACCGGATGCCCTCGGACAGCTGGCGCCAGGTCGACTCGCGGAACGGGGTGCGCGCGTGCTCCTTCACGGAGTCGTGCACGATCTGCGCGAAGTCCTGGTCCTCCCAGTCGCGCCGGGCGAACCCGGTGAGCGCGAAGCCGGGCGGGAGCAGGCCGCGGTTGGTGAGGTCGTACACCGCGGGCATGAGCTTCTTGCGGGCGAGGTCGCCGGTCACCCCGAAGATCACCAGGCCCGAGGGCCCGGCGATCCGGGGGAGCCGGCGGTCGCGCGGGTCGCGGAGCGGGTTGTGCTCCGCGGTGACCTTCGCCGGCCTCACTCGCCCACCTGCTCCAGGCCGCCGCGGACGGTGTCGAGGAGCTCGGCCCAGGACTTCTCGAACTTGTCGACGCCCTCGCGCTCGAGCGCGTCGGTGACCTCGTCGATGTGGATGCCCAGGCCGGCCAGGCGGTCGATGACGTCCTGCGCCTCGGCCTGCGTGCCCGTGACGGTGTCGCCGCGGAAGTCGCCGTGGTCGAACACCGCCTGCAGCGTGGCCTCGGGCATCGTGTTGACGACGCCGGCGACGACGAGCTCGTCGACGTACCGGGTGTCGGGGTACGCCTTGTCCTTGACGCCGGTGGACGCCCAGAGCGGGCGCTGCGGCTTGGCGCCGGCGGCGGCGAGGGCCTGCCAGCGCTCGCCGGCGACGACCTCCTCGTAGACGCGGTAGGCGAGGCGGGCGTTGGCGATGGCCGCCTTGCCGCGCAGCTCGGCGGCCTCGGGCGAGCCGATCTCGTCCAGGCGCGGGTCGATCGCCGCGTCCACGCGGGACACGAAGAACGACGCGACCGAGGCGATCGGGGCGAGGTCGTGGCCGTTGGCCCGCGCCCGCTCGAGGCCCTCGACGAACGCGTCCAGCACGGCGCGGTACCGCTCGAGCGAGAAGATCAGCGTGACGTTGACGCTGATGCCGTCCGCGAGCACCTCGGTGATGGCCTGCAGGCCGTCGAGGGTCGCGGGGATCTTGATGAACAGGTTCGGGCGGTCGATGGTCGACCACAGCGCGCGCGCCGAGTCGACGGTGGCCTGCGCGTCGCGGGCGAGGCGCGGGTCGACCTCGATCGACACCCGGCCGTCCACGCCGTCGGTGGCGTCGTACACGGGGCGCAGCACGTCGGCCGCCTCGCGCACGTCGTCGGTCGTGATCGCGAAGACCGCGCCGTCCACGTCGGTGCCCTGCGCCCGCAGCTGCGCCAGCTGCTCGTCGTAGGACTCGCCCTTGGCCAGCGCGCTCGCGAAGATCGTCGGGTTGGTCGTGACCCCGACCACGCGGCGCTCGGCCACGAGGTCCTTCAGGTTCCCGGTGCGCAGCCGCTCCCGGGACAGGTCGTCCAGCCATACGGCGACGCCCGCGTCGGCCACCTGGTCGAGCGGCGTGATGCCCTCTGTCATCGTCGTGCCACCTCACTTCTCGCCCCGGACTCCGGGCCGGGACGTCGACGGTCGGGCCCGTCCTGACCAGGGCGGGCGCCGCTCACGCCCGGTCCTGTCTCCCCCGGAACCGGGCGTGCCGTTCGAGCCTAGACCCGCGGGGCGGGGGAGCGCCGGTCGGTCCGGCCCGCGACGCGCCGGGGCGACGGACGTCACACGACCGGGACCACGGTCCCAGGCGGTTCACGGCCGCATCTGCCGTCGAGGGGGCCGTACGATGGTCACCGATCATCCGCGGGGCCGTCGGGCCGGCGCGGCCGAGCGACGGGCGGAGGACCGGAGCGTGCGCACGATGAGCCCAGCCGCTCCCGCCGGGGCCTCGTCGCGACCCCGGTCCCAGGCCGGCACCCCGGCCGAGGGCGGCCGGAGCCCGTGGCGCCGTCGGCTCGCGGCGTACGTCGCGCTCACCAAGCCGCGCGTCATCGAGCTGCTGCTCGTCACCACGCTGCCGACGATGATCCTGGCCGAGGGCGGCTTCCCGTCCATCGGACTCGTGCTCGCCACGCTCGTCGGCGGCGCGGCCGCGGCCGGCTCGGCGAACGTCCTCAACTGCTACCTGGACCGCGACATCGACCAGGTGATGAACCGCACCAAGCGCCGGCCGCTCGTCACGGGGGAGATCACCCCGCGCGCCGCGCTGCTGTTCGGGCTCGGGCTGGGCGTCGCGTCGCTGCTGTGGCTCGCGCTGGTCGTGAACGTGCCGTCCGCCCTGCTGACCGGCGGCGCCATCCTCATCTACGTCGTCGGCTACACGATGATCCTCAAGCGGCGCACGCCGCAGAACATCGTGTGGGGCGGCGCGGCCGGCTGCATGCCCGTCCTGATCGGGTGGTCGTCGGTGACCGGCGGGCTGTCCTGGTCCGCGGTGCTGCTGTTCGGCGTGATCTTCTTCTGGACGCCGCCGCACTACTGGCCGCTGTCGATGAAGTTCCGCAAGGACTACGCCGCCGCCGGCGTGCCGATGCTGCCGGTCGTCGAGGCCGACACGAAGGTCGCGCGGCAGATGATCGCCTACACGCTGGCGATGATCGCGTGCTCGCTCCTGCTGGTCCCCGTCGCCGGGATGACCTGGGTGTACGCGCTCGTCGCGACCGTCCTCGGCGTGTGGTTCCTCTGGTCGAACATCGCGCTGTACCGTCGCGCCCAGGACCCGAGCCGCGGCAAGCTCCGCGCGATGTCGGTGTTCCACGGGTCGATCACGTACCTGTCGCTGCTGTCGGTCGCGGTGGCGGTCGACGTGTTCCTCCCGCTCTGACCCACCGAGCCGGCCGCGGGGAGGCGCCCGCATGACGGACGAGCAGCCGTCCGCGCCCGCGCTGCGCGCCGCCCTGGACGGGTACCTCGCGCACCTCGCCGTCGAGCGCGGGCTGTCCGCGAACACGCTGGCCGCCTACCGGCGGGACCTGACCCGGTACGTCGAGCACCTGGCCGCCGCCGGCCGCGCGTCCGTCGCCGACGTCGCGGAAGCCGACGTCGAGGACTTCCTCACCGCGGTGCGCACCGGCTCGGACGGCCGGGCGGTGCTGTCGGCGTCCTCCGCGAAGCGCGCCGTCGTCGCGGTGCGCGGGTGGCACAGGTTCGCCGTGCTGGAGGGCCTCACGGCCGCCGACCCCGCCCGCGCCGTGCGCCCGCCCAAGCAGTCCCAGGTGCTGCCCAAGGCCATCGGCACCGCCGAGGTGGAGCGGCTGCTCGAGGCCGCGTCGCTCGGCGACGGGCCCGTGCCGCTGCGGGACCGCGCGCTGCTCGAGCTCGTGTACTCGACGGGGGCTCGGATCTCCGAGGCGGTCGGGCTCGACGTCGACGACCTGGACCTGACCGAGGGCCGCGCCGCCGTCCGGCTGTTCGGCAAGGGCAGCAAGGAGCGGGTCGTCCCGGTCGGCGCGTACGCCGTCGAGGCGCTGGAGGCCTACCTGGTCCGCGCGCGCCCGGCGCTCGCCGCCGCGGGTCGCGGGGGAGCGGCGGTGTTCCTCAACAGCCGCGGCGCGCGGCTGTCGCGGCAGAGCGCCTGGGCGGTGCTGCGCACGGCCGCCGAGCGCGCCGGGCTGCCGGGCGCCGAGCACGTGTCGCCGCACACTCTGCGGCACTCGTTCGCCACCCACCTGCTGGCCGGCGGCGCGGACGTCCGGGTGGTCCAGGAGCTGCTCGGGCACGCCTCGGTGACGACCACGCAGATCTACACGAAGGTGACGCCGGACACGCTGCGGGAGGTCTACGCGACCAGCCACCCGCGCGCCAGGCGGGCCGGTGCCGCGCGGGCCGTCGCGGGCGCCGCGCGCACCGGCGCGGGAGACGGCTGACCGCCGCGCCGCTCCGGTAGGTTGTGCGGGTGGCACGCGAGGAGACGACCGAGATCGCAACCGACCCGGTGGGCAGGCCCCTGCCCGACTTCCCCGTCCCCGCGCCGCTCGCCGCCCACGGTCCTGCCCGCGTCATCGCGATGTGCAACCAGAAGGGCGGCGTCGGCAAGACGACCACCACGATCAACCTCGCCGCGGCCCTGGCCGAGTACGGCCGCCGGGTCCTGATCGTCGACTTCGACCCGCAGGGCGCGGCGTCGGTCGGCCTCGGCGCGAACCCGCACGAGCTCGACCGCACGGTCTACGACCTGCTCGTCGACCGGCACGCGCGCGTCCAGGACCTGATCCGGGCGACCGAGATCCCCGGGCTCGACCTGCTGCCGGCCAACATCGACCTGTCGGCCGCCGAGGTGCAGCTGGTCAGCGAGGTGGCGCGCGAGTCGATCCTGTCCCGCGTGCTGCGCCCGGTGCTCGACGACTACGACGTCGTGCTGGTCGACTGCCAGCCGTCGCTCGGCCTGCTGACGGTCAACGCGCTCACCGCGGCGCACGGCGTGCTCATCCCGCTGGAGTGCGAGTTCTTCGCGCTGCGCGGCGTGGCGCTGCTCGTCGAGACCATCGAGAAGGTCCGCGACCGGCTGAACCCCCGCCTCGAGGTCGACGGCATCCTGGCGACCATGTACGACCCCCGCACGCTGCACGCCCGCGAGGTCGTCGCCCGCGTGTACGAGGCGTTCGGCGACACGCTGCTGCACACGGTCATCGGCCGCACGGTGAAGTTCCCGGACGCGTCCGTCGCCGCGGAGCCGATCACCACGTACGCGCCGACGCACGCCGGGGCGCACGCGTACCGGCAGCTCGCGCGGGAGCTCGTCGCCCGTGGCGACGCCGCCTGAGACGGCGCCGACCGCCGGGGCCGACGCCGTCGCTGCCGCGCCCGAGGGAGCGCCCGCCGGGGACGCGCCCCGGGCCGGGTCGGGCGCGTTCGAGGTGCACCTGGAGAACTTCTCCGGGCCGTTCGACCTGCTGCTGGGGCTGATCTCCAAGCACAAGCTCGACATCACCGAGGTCGCGCTGGCCGCGGTGACGGACGAGTTCATCGCCTACATCCGCGCCGCCGAGCGCGCCGAGGCCGAGGGCGGCCGCCCGTGGGACCTCGGGCAGGCCTCGGAGTTCCTGCTGGTGGCCGCGACGCTGCTCGACCTCAAGGCCGCGCGGCTGCTGCCCGCCGGCGAGGTCGAGGACGCCGAGGACCTGGAGCTGCTCGAGGCGCGCGACCTGCTGTTCGCGCGGCTGCTGCAGTACCGGGCGTACAAGGTCGTGGCCGGCGACATCGGCACCCGGCTCACCGAGCAGGGCCGGCGGCTGCCGCGCACCGTGCAGCTGGAGCCGCACCTGGCCGCGATGCTGCCGGAGCTCATCTGGCAGATCGGGCCCCAGGAGCTCGCCGCGCTGGCCGCGAAGGCGCTCGCGCCGCCGCCGCCTCCGCCGGGGGTGGACATCAGCCACCTGCACGCACCCGCCGTCAGCGTGCGCGAGCAGGCCGCGGTGCTCGCGGACCGGCTGCGGCACGGCGGGGCGGCGTCGTTCCGCGCGCTCACGGCCGACGCGGACACCACGCTGCTGGTCGTGGCCCGGTTCCTCGCGCTGCTCGAGCTGTTCCGGGAGGGCGCTGTGGCGTTCGACCAGGTCACGCCGCTCGGTGAGCTGACCGTGCGGTGGACCGGGGCCGAGGTCGGGGACGTGGCGGTGGCGTCGGACTTCGACGAGGCGGACGACGGGGCAGGGCCGGTGCTGCCGGCGACGCCGGAGGACGAGGGGGACGGGGCATGACCGACGACACGACGGCCGCGGCACCCGCGGACCTGGCGCCGGACGACCTGGCGCCGGACGACCTGGCGCCCGACGGGCTCGGCGAGGGCGAGCTGCCCCCGGAGCCCGAGGCCGACGCGCCCGACGTGCACGACCTCCCCGGCGGCGCCCTCGCCGCGCTGGAGGCCGTGCTGATGGTGGCCGACGAGCCGATCCCGGCTGTGCGCCTCGCCACGGTGCTGGGCCTGCCGACCGGCGAGGTCGTCGACCTGCTGCGCACCCTCGCGGAGGAGTACCGCGGCGAGCACGGCGGCCGACCGCGCGGGTTCGAGCTGCGCCAGGCCGGGGAGGGCTGGCGGATCTACTCGGCGCCGGCGTTCCACCAGGTCGTCGGGCAGTTCGTGCTGGACGGGCAGACCGCCCGGCTCACCCAGGCGGCGCTGGAGACCCTGGCCGTGATCGCGTACCGGCAGCCGGTCACGCGCGGGCAGGTCTCGGGCGTGCGCGGGGTCAACGTGGACGGCGTGGTGCGCACGCTCACGGCCCGCGGTCTGGTCGCCGAGGCCGGCACCGACCCGGGGTCGGGTGCGCTGCTGTACCGGACCACGGGATACTTCCTCGAGCGGATGGGCCTCACGAGCCTCGACGAGCTGCCCCCGCTCGCCCCGTACCTGCCCGAGATCGACGCGTTCGACGGGCTGGACGGGGCCGCAGTGACGACAGGAGACGTGTGATGAGTGCAGCAGGGCAGGGCGGCCGCGGCCGCGGCGGCGCCGGTGGTGGCGGCCGCGGGACCGGCGGGGCCGGCGGTCGGTCGGGGGCCGGGCGCGGCGGCGCCGGGCGGTCCGGCGGCGGCGCCGGCCAGGGCGGTGGCCGCTCGGGCGGCGCCGGGTACGGCGGCGGGCGCTCCGGGTCCGGCGGCCAGGGCGGCGGCTACGGCGGCGGGCGCGCCGGGTCGGGTGGCCCGGGCCAGGGCGGCGGCCGGCCGTCCTCCGGCGGCGGCTACGGCCAGGGTGGCGGGCGCCCCGGCGCGGGTCGCCCCGGCGCGGCATCGGGTCGCCCTGGCGCGTCCTCGTCGGGTCGTCCCGGCGGCGGCTCGTCCGGCCGCGTCGCGGGCGCGTCCCGCCCGGGCGCGTCGCGCTCCGGCACCGGCGGCACGCGCGCACCTCGCGGCGCGGACCTCGGCCGCCCGGGCTCGGCCTGGCCGTCCCGGCCGCCGCAGTCGCGCCGGACGCCCCCGCGCGGCCCGCAGCCGACCGACCTCGACGTGCACGACCCCGAGGGCGTCCGGCTGCAGAAGGTGCTCGCGCAGGCGGGCCTCGGGTCGCGCCGCGCGTGCGAGGAGCTGATCTCGTCCGGTCGCGTGACGGTCGACGAGCAGGTGGTGCTGGAGCTCGGCGTGCGCGTGGACCCGCGTAGCGCGGTCATCCACGTCGACGGCCTGCGGCTGCAGCTCGACAAGGACGTCATCACGTTGGCGCTGAACAAGCCGCTGGGCGTCGTGTCGACCATGCACGACCCCGAGGGCCGCCCGTCGCTCGAGCAGTTCGTGCAGAACCGCGAGGAGCGCCTGTTCCACGTCGGCCGCCTGGACGCCGACTCGGAGGGCCTGCTGCTGCTCACGAACGACGGCGAGCTGGCCAACCGGCTGTCGCACCCGTCGCACGGCGTGACGAAGACCTACCTGGCCACGGTCGACGGCCGCGTCGCGCCCGGCGTCGGCACGCGCCTCAAGAAGGGCGTCGAGCTCGAGGACGGCGTCGTGGCGGTGGACGCGTTCCGCGTCGTCGACGCGACCCCGCAGCAGAGCATGATCGAGATCGTGATCCACGAGGGCCGCAACCGCGTCGTCCGCCGGCTGCTGGAGGAGGTCGGGCACCCCGTGACCCGGCTGCTCCGCACCCAGATCGGCCCGATCAAGCTCGGCGACCTGCGCCCGGGGCGCACCCGCGTGCTGGGGAAGGCGGAGGTCGGCTCGCTGATGACGTCGGTGGGCATGTGAGCACGAACGGCACGGCCGCGGTGGTGACCCGCGGCCCCGTCCGCGTCGTCGGCACGGGCCTGCTGGGCGCGTCGGTCGGCCTCGCGCTCACCGCGCGGGGCGTCGACGTGACGCTGCACGACCCGTCCCGCACGGCGCTCGCGCTCGCGCGCGACGTCGGCGCGGGCCGGCCCGCGGCGGACGGCGACCACGAGCCCGCGCTGGTCGTGGTCGCCGCGCCGCCGGACGTCACGGCCGACGTGGTGCGCGCGGAGCTGGCCGCGCACCCGGGCGCCGTCGTCACGGACGTGGCGAGCGTGAAGGGCTACGTGCTGAACGAGCTGCGGGCCGCGGGCGCGGACCTCGCCCGGTACGTCGGGTCGCACCCGATGGCCGGGCGGGAGCGCTCCGGCCCGGCCGCGGCGGTGCCGGACCTGTTCGTCGGGCGGCCCTGGGTGGTCGTCGACTCGGGGGAGTCCCGGCCGGACGCGCTGCTCGCGGTGCGGGCGCTGGCGACGGACCTCGGCAGCCTGCCGGTGACGATGGACGCCGCGGAGCACGACGCCGCGGTGGCGGTGGTGTCGCACGTGCCGCAGGTCGCCGCCAGCCTGGTGGCCGCCCGGCTGCGCGGCGCCGAGCCGGACGCGCTCGGCCTCGCGGGCCAGGGCCTGCGCGACGTGACCCGCATCGCGTCGTCGGACCCCGCGCTGTGGACCTCGATCCTCGCGGCGAACGCCGCGGCGGTGCGCGGGGTGCTTGCGGGGCTGCGGGACGACCTGGACGAGGTCCTGGGCGCGCTGGACAGCGCCGCCCGGGCGAGCGGGCCGGAGGACGTCGAGCTCGGCGCCCTGGCCCGCGTGGCGCGGCTGATCGCGGACGGCAACGCCGGCGTGGCGCTCGTGCCCGGCAAGCACGGCGGGGCCCCCCGCGCCTACGCCGTCGTGACGGCGCTGGTGCCGGACCGGCCCGGCGAGCTCGCGCGGCTGCTGACGGACGTCGGCGCGGCGGGCGTGAACCTGGAGGATCTGCAGCTCGAGCACGCGGCGGGGCGACCCGTCGGCATGGCGTCGGTGTCCGTCGACCCCGCCCGCTCGGCGCACCTGGAGGCGGAGCTGACGGCCCGCGGTTGGAGGTTGGTCCGGTGACTGCGACTGGCACGCGCCGTTCCGTGGTGGTGGCGATCGACGGGCCCTCGGGCTCGGGGAAGTCGACGGTGTCCCGGCGGGTCGCCGAGCGGCTCGGGCTCGCCTACCTGGACACGGGGGCGATGTACCGCGCCGCGACCTGGTGGGCGCTGCACCGCGGGGTCGACCTCACGGACACCGGCGCGGTCGCCGCGCTGGTCCGGGACATGCCGCTCGTCATGGGCGTCGACCCGCGGGAGCCCGGGGTCCACGTGGACGGGCAGGACATCGGCGAGGCCATCCGCGAGACCGCCATCTCGGCGGCGGTGAGCGCCGTCGCGACCAACCTCGAGGTCCGCGCCGAGCTCGGCCGCCGGCAGCGCGCGGAGATCGCGGCGCAGGAGGCGTCCTCGGCGTTCTCGCAGGGCCGCGGCATCGTCGCGGAGGGCCGGGACATCACGACCGTGATCGCGCCCGACGCCGACGTGCGGTTGCTGCTCACCGCCAGCGAGCAGGCCCGGCTGGCCCGGCGCGCCCGCGAGGTGCACGGCTCCGACGACGCCGCCGCCGTCGAGGCGACCCGGGACCAGGTCGTGCGCCGCGACGCCGACGACTCGACGGTGTCGCAGTTCCTCGTGGCCGCCGACGGCGTGGTGACGATCGACTCCTCGGACCTCGATCTCGAGCAGACCGTGCAGGCGGTGCTCGACGTCGTCGCGCGCACCGCGGACCTGCACGCGTGACCGGCCGGGGCCGCGGGGACGCTCCCGCCACGGCCGTCGCCGGGCGGCCGGTGCCCGGCTGGGCGCGCGCGCTCGGGAAGACGATCGCGCACGGGATCTGGGACGCCCGGGTCGTCGGCGCGGAGCACGCGCCGGCCACGGGCCCGGTGCTGTTCGCGGCCAACCACACGAGCATCGTCGACGGGCCGCTGCTGCAGGGCGTCACCCCGCGGCCGGTGCACATCCTCGTCAAGCACGAGATGTTCGTCGGCCCGCTGGGGGCGCTGCTGCGCGCGGCCCAGCAGATCCCCGTCGACCGGTCGGGCGGGCGCGAGGCGCTCGTCACCGCCCTCGCGGTGCTGCACCGCGGCGACGCGGTCGGCGTGTTCCCCGAGGGCAACCGGGGACGTGGCGACGCGGCGTCCGCGCGCGCCGGGGTGGCGTGGCTGGCCGTCCACGGCGGCGCGCCGGTGGTCCCGGTGGCGATCCTCGGGACCCGGCGCACGGGCGAGTCGGTGGGGCACATCCCGTTCCCGCGACGCCGGCTGCACGTGGAGCTCGGGGCGCCGCTGGACCTGTCGCCGGCGCCGGGGCGGTCCCGGCGCGAGGCGATCGGCGCGGGCACGGAGGCGGTGCGCGTGGCGCTCTCGGCGCTCGTGCGCGACGCCGCGGCCCGCACCGGCGCGGCCCTGCCGACGGACTGACCGCGGGGCGCGGCGGGGCGCGGTTCGTCGCCGGGCGCTCGGTCAGGGAGAATGGTGCCCATGCGTGACAGCGAGCCGGCCCAGCCGACCACCTCCGAGCCCGACGGCGTGGAGCTCGACGACCTCGAGTCCGACGGCGTCGAGGCCGAGCCCTTCGACGGCACCGACGTGACCGCGGAGGCGGAGGACGACGAGGCGCGTGAGCGCGCCCTGCGGGCCGGCCTCGACGACTACGAGCTCGAGGACGAGGACGTCGCCCTGCTCTCGGGCGACGCCGACGACCTCGACGAGGACGGCTCGCACCTGGCGCTGCCGGTGCTCGCCGTCGTCGGGCGCCCGAACGTCGGCAAGTCGACGCTGGTCAACCGCATCCTCGGCCGCCGCGAGGCCGTCGTCGAGGACAAGCCGGGCGTGACCCGCGACCGCGTCTCGTACCCGGCCGAGTGGGCCGGCCGGCGGTTCACGCTGGTCGACACCGGCGGCTGGGAGGTCGACGTCGCCGGCATCGAGGCGCGGGTCGCCGAGCAGGCCGAGGTGGCGATCTCCCTGGCCGACGCCGTGCTGTTCGTCGTGGACGCCACGGTCGGCCCGACGGCCACGGACGAGCGCGTCGTCCGCCTGCTCCGCAAGTCGGGCAAGCCGGTCGTCCTGTGCGCCAACAAGGTGGACGGGCCCCGGGTGGAGGCGGACGCCGCCGAGCTCTGGAGCCTCGGCCTGGGCGAGCCGCACCCCGTCTCGGCCCTGCACGGCCGCGGCACCGGCGACCTGCTGGACGCCGCGGTCGCCGCGCTGCCGACCGTCTCGCAGCACGCCACCGCCCGGCCCGGCGGCCCCCGCCGCGTCGCGCTCGTCGGCCGGCCGAACGTCGGCAAGTCGTCCCTGCTGAACAAGGTGCTCGGCACCGAGCGCGTCGTCGTGGACGACACCGCCGGCACCACCCGCGACCCGGTCGACGAGCTCGTCGAGCTCAAGGGCGTGCCGTGGTGGTTCGTCGACACCGCCGGCATCCGCCGCCGCGTGCACCAGACGTCCGGCGCCGACTTCTACGCGTCCCTGCGCACGCAGGCCGCGATCGAGAAGGCCGAGGTCGCCGTCGTGCTGCTCGACGCGTCCCAGCCGCTCACCGAGCAGGACACGCGCGTCATCCAGCAGGTCATCGACGCGGGCCGCGCGCTGGTCATCGCGTACAACAAGTGGGACCTCATGGACGAGGACCGCCGCCCCTACCTCGAGCGCGAGATCGAGAAGGAGCTCGTCCAGATCCAGTGGGCGCCGCGGGTGAACATCTCCGCGCGCACCGGCTGGCACACGGACCGGCTCGTCCCGGCGCTCACCCGGTCGCTCGAGTCGTGGGACACCCGCGTCCCGACCGGCAAGCTCAACGCGTTCCTCGGCGAGCTCGTCGCGGCGCACCCGCACCCGCTGCGCGGCGGCAAGCAGCCCCGCATCCTGTTCGCGACCCAGGCGTCGACGCGCCCGCCGCGGTTCGTCATCTTCGCGACCGGGTTCCTCGAGGCCGGCTACCGCCGGTTCATCGAGCGCCGCCTGCGCGAGACGTTCGGCTTCGAGGGCTCGCCGATCTCGATCTCCGTCCGGGTGCGGGAGAAGCGCAAGCGGTGACCCGCGGGGCGGAGGTCGAGCGACGGGGCGACCGGACGGCCGCGGCGGAGCGGCACCACGTGCGGCGTCGTTCGCCCGTGCTGGTCCTGGGGCTGCCGCGCGACCCCGCCGGCCCGCGGCACGTCGCGGGGTTCCTCGCGGTCACCGTGCTGACGGTGCTGGTGACCCGCGGCGCGCTCGCGCTGACCGGGTTCCCGCAGCTGGGCGGCGGCGGCCTGCACATCGCGCACGTCCTGTGGGGCGGGCTGCTCATGGCGGTCGCCGTCGTGGGCGTCCTGTCCTGGGCGGGGCCCGTCGTGCGGCCGCTCGCCGCGCTGGTGGGCGGCATCGGGTTCGGCCTGTTCATCGACGAGATCGGCAAGTTCGTCACGTCGGACAACGACTACTTCTACGAGCCGACCGCGTCGCTGATCTACGTCGTGGTCGTCGTGCTCGTCCTGGTGGGCGAGGCCATCCACGGCCGGCGCCGCGACCCGCACGAGACGCTCGCCGCCGCCGCGGACCTGGCTGTCGCGGGCCTGGCGGGCGGCTTCTCGTCGCGCGCCCGGCGGCAGGCGCGGGAGCTGGTCGACGGGGCCGGGGACGTGCGCGGTGCGGCCGAGGTGCGGGCGCTGCTCGACGTGGTCGAGGACGACGCGCGCGAGCTGCCCGACCCGATCAGCGCGGTGTCCCGCGCGGTCGTGACCGCGTCGCGGCGGGTCGCGCGGGTGCGCTGGCTGCCGCGGCTGACCGTCGGCCTGCTCGCCGTGGTCACCGTGTACACGGTCGTGCGCGCGACCGTCCTGGTGGCGACCGGTGCCGACCTGCCGTGGTGGGCGATGGTCGGGCTGCTGGCGAGCGGCGCCGCGTCGCTGGTGTGCTCACTGGTCGGCCTGCGGCTCGTGGGGCGGGACCGGCGGCGCGGGTACGAGTGGTTCCGGCGCGCGGTGCTGGTCAACCTGCTGCTCAGCCAGATCTTCCTGTTCCGGATCGACCAGTGGAGCGCGGTCACGGGGCTCGTCGTCGACCTCGTGCTGCTCGGCGTCGTGGCGGCGGAGCTCGACGTGCTCCGCGGGCGCTCCGGGGCCGACGACCTCGCGCGCGACGCTGCGGAGGACACGGCCCCGGCGCGCTGACGCGGGTCGGCGCAGCCCTCCGGATACGGTAGAGTTTCCGAGGCTCCTGCGGGGGCCGCCGAGGTCCCTCGTCGGGACCATCGGGCTGTGGCGCAGCTTGGTAGCGCACTTGACTGGGGGTCAAGGGGTCGCAGGTTCAAATCCTGTCAGCCCGACGTGGAAGCCCTGGTGGGAGAGCATCCCACCAGGGCTTCGTCGTTCCCGGGTCGCCCGGGTCACTCCAGGACGGCCGTCGCCTCGATCTCCACGACGAACTCCGGCGAGAACAGCGCCTGCACGCCGATGATCGTCAGCGGCGGGACGGGCGAGGGCAGCCCCTCGGACTCCTGCGCCCGGGCGATGCCCGCCAGGACGTCGTCCCACTTCTCCGGGACCCAGTCCACGACGTAGCAGGTCAGCCGCGCGAGGTTCCCGACGTCGCCGCCGGCGCCCCGGACGCCGACGACGATGTTGCGCAGGGCGGCGTGCACCTGGCCGGCGAGGTCGGGTGCGGCCGGTCGGAAGTCCGGGGTGACGCCGGCCTGGCCGGCCAGCAGGACCAACCGGGACCCGGTCGCCACGGCGACGGGGGCGTAGTCGGTCTGCCGGAGCATCCCGTCGGGGTGGGTGAGGCGGACGGTCATCGGGTCTCCCTGTCGGCTCACGGGCTCGGCCCGTCGGCGGACCGTCGTCCCGCGAGGATCGTCGCCCGACCGCGCGGTGCGTGTCCACGGTCCGTCCAGGGTTTACGCCGGCAGCCGCGCGAGCCGCCGCAGCGCGGCCAGCCCGTCCGCCGTCCCGGGCCAGTGCCGGTCCAGCGCCGCCGGCCCGGCGTGCCGGACCACCGACCGCAGGACGAGCACCACGACCACCGCGTCGTCCGCCCACCCGAGCACCGGGATGACGTCCGGCACGAGGTCGAACGGCAGCGCCAGGTAGCCGAGCAGCAGCCACAGCCGCACCCGAGCGCCGCGCGGGGTGGCCCGGTCGGCTGCGAGCCGGCGGACCAGGCGCACGACGTCGGGCAGGAGGCGGACCACCTCGCGCAGGCGGACGGCGTCGGGACGGGTGGCCCACAGCGCGACGACGAGCCCGGCCCAGAGCAGCAGGACGCCAGCCGCCATGCCGACGACCGCCCAGGCCCAGTCCGGCACGTGCCCGCCTCCCGTCGCCGAGCGACTCGGGGGCTCGGACGGGGCCCGACGCTACCGGCCCGGTACGGACGACGGAGGCGCGCCACCGGCGGTTGCCTTAGTGTTCGCTGGGTCTCGCCTGTGCATGCACCAGGCACTCGTCTCCCCGGAAGGTCGTCCTCGTGCGCCTGCAGTCCCTCGCCGTGCCCGCCACCACCCTCGCGATCGCGATGGTCCTGACCGGCTGCTCCGGCGGTGCGGGCGGGTCGGGCGGTGAGGTCAAGGAGCGCAAGGGCTCGGACGCGGCGGCGCCGACCCAGGCGACCGAGACGGGACCGCTCGAGGTCGACTACGAGGTCGAGGCCGTCGACTTCGGCGCCCCGGGCGCGGTCACCGGCCCCGGCACGGCCCTCGCGCTCGGCCAGCCCGCGTGGCTGAACCAGACCGAGACGTACGGGGAGGAGGAGGTCAGCGGTGGCGTGGGCGTCGCCGTGCTCCAGGTGAGCGAGCTCGACGCGTCGCTGTTCGACCAGTTCAGCAACGCCTCGGAGTTCGAGGGCTACACCCCCTACGCGGTGATCACCCAGCACCAGTGGCTGTACGACACCCCCGAGGGCTACGACCCGGCCACCGTGGACCTGTTCCCGCTCGACGCGGCCGGCGCCGACACCGAGTACCTGACGAGCGGCTTCTCGCTGAACTCGCCCGGCGACTCCTGCGGCCTGCTGCTGCCCGAGTACGACGAGGAGGCCCGCGTGCTGGTGTCCTGCTTCGTCGCGCTCGCCAAGGACGGCGCCGTCGTCACGTCCGCCGAGTACAACGGCGAGTCGTACCAGTCGTTCATCGCGTCCTCCGACAACCCCTACTTCCCGTCGCCGGTCGTCTGGAAGTGACCCGGCGGAACGGGTCCGGGGTCGTAGCGTGAGGCCGTGACCCCGGACCCGGCCGCCGCGCCCGCCGCCCTGCTGCTCACCGGCACCGTCGGAGCCGGCAAGAGCACCACCGCCGCGCACGTGGGCGAGCTGCTCGCCGGACGCGGCGTCCCGCACGCGGTCGTCGACCTCGACGAGCTGCGCCGGTCGTGGCCCGCGCCGCCCGGCGACCCGTTCCAGCAGGACCTCGAGCTGGAGAACCTGGCCGCCGTCGCGGCGGTCTACCGGCGGCGGGGCGCGGTGCGGTTCGTGCTCGCGGGGGTGCTGGAGGACGCCGCCTCCCGTGCCGCCTACGCGGCGGCGGTCGGCGTCCCGCTCGTCGTCTGCCGGCTGCGGCTCGCGGTCCCCGCCGTGCGCGACCGCCTGAACGCGCGGCACGCCGGGTACCCGTCGGTGCTGGAGTGGCACCGGCACCGGGCCGGCGAGCTGCACGACATCCTCGAGCGGGCCAGGGTCGAGGACCACGTGGTCGACGTCGCCGGGCTCGCTCCGGCGGCGGTGGCGGCGGCGGTGCTGCGGGCCGTGGGTTGGGACGCGTAGCCGGGCGGCGCGGGCGCGGCTCGGGTCGCCGGCGCGCCGACCCGGCCGGTCCGTGGTCGACTGGCCAGGTCAGCACCCGCCGACCGAGAGGACGCAGCACCGTGGCCGAGTCGATCCACGTCGGGGACCGGGTGTCCTGGAACACCTCGCAGGGCCGCACGCAGGGGAAGGTCGTCGAGCGGAAGACGTCCGACTTCCAGCACGACGGCCAGAAGTTCACCGCGTCCGAGGACGAGCCCGCCTACCTGGTGGAGTCCGAGAAGACCGGGGCCCGCGCGGCGCACAAGGGCTCGGCGCTCCGCCGGCTCGCGTCGGACTGACGCGCGGGCCGGTGCACCCGCGGGCGGCGACGCCCCTGCCCCGGCGACCTGCTCGCGGTGTCAGACGGCGGGGCGGTGCTGGTCCGCGAGGCCGAGCGGCTCGCGGGGAAGGGCTAGCCCCCGTCGAGCGGGCTACCGGCACGTCGGGCGAGGGTTCGGCGGACGCTCTCTCGCCGTGTCGGTTGCACGGTCGGCGCTGAGAGGGACGCGGCGCGCGTCAGCGGCGCAGGCGGCGCTGCTGCGACGCGACGTAGGCCCGCGCCCGACGCTGGCCGCCACGCTCCGCGATCGCCTCCTCCAGGGCGTCGAGCGCGCGCTCCACCGCGCCGGCGTCCGGGTCCCAGCCGCGCCGGCCGCACTCCTCGAGCCACTCGACGACCCCGCGGTGGCCGCGCTCGGCGTTGCACCGGCGGCAGGCGGGCACCTCGTTCTCCAGCCACGACGGCCCGCCCTTGACGCGGGGGACCAGGTGGTCGCGCGTCGGCGGCACGAGCGGTCCGAACGCGCGCCCGCACCACACGCACCGCGCGCCGTCCCGCTCGACGGCGAGGCGCAGCCGCTCGGCGCGGGGCGCCCGGCGCGGGCCGGCGGTGGTCATGCGCCGACGCTACGTCGGCCGGCGCGCCGCGGCGCGGGCGGCAGCGGAGGCAGCGGGGCGTGGTGCGACCCGCGCGTCAGGCTCGGCCGCCCAGCCCCTCGACGATCGCGTGCACGGTCGCGGCGACCAGCGCCCGGTCCGTCGGGGCCGCGTCGAAGCTGCGGTGGATCGGCCACCCCTCGACGAGCACGTCGAGCGCCCGGCACACGTCGTCGGGGAAGTGCCGGGACAGGGTCTCCCGGCTGCGGAGCACCCAGTCCCGGGCCAGCGCCCGGACCGCCGCGTCGTGGTTCGCGTACGCGTACATCTCGAAGATCAGCGTCATCTCGCGGTCGGTCGCGTACGCCGGGCCGCAGATCAGGTCGACGACCGCGGCCTCCGCCTCGTCGCGGCTCCGCGCGTCCGCGAGGGTGCGCCGGTAGGACGCGGACATGCCGTCCGCGAGCCGGGCGAACGCCTCCGCGAGGATCTCGTCGATCCCGGAGAAGTAGTACGTGAGCGACCCGAGGGGCACACCCGCGCGTGCGGCGATCCGCCGGTGCGTCGTGCCGTGCACGCCCTGCTCGGCGACCACGTCGAGGGCCGCGTCCAGGATGCGCTCGCGCCGCCCGGGGTCGTTCGGCACCTCCCGCCGCGTTCCGCTCATGCGCCCATCCTGCCCGGCGGCGCGAACGGGAGTGTGTACGCTCGTACAGACTCGTCAGCCGCCCCACCGAGGAGCCCCTGTGCCCGCCGACCTCCGCGCGCGCCGGAACGCCCTGTTCCTGCTGTTCTTCCTACCCGGCCTCACCATCGCGTCCTGGGTGACCCGCACCCCGGACGTCCGGGACCTGGTGGGCGCGTCGACCGCCGAGATGGGCCTGATCCTGTTCGGCCTGTCCGCGGGGTCGATGGTCGGCATCCTGTCGTCGGGCGCCCTGGTGGCCCGCCGGGGGACCCGCCCCGTGATGCTCGCGGGCACGCTGGCGGTGGCGGCCGGCGCCGCGGTGATCGGCACCGGCGCGGCCCTCGGCTCCGGGCCGGTGGTCGCGCTCGGCCTGGCGCTGTTCGGGCTCGGGATGGGCGGCGGCGAGATCGCGCTCAACGTGGAGGGCGCCGAGGTCGAGCGCGGGCTGGGCCGGTCGACGATGCCCGCCATGCACGGGTGCTTCAGCCTGGGCACGGTCGTCGGCGCGGTCGCCGGCATGGTGCTGACGGCGGTCGAGTTCCCGGTCGTGGCGCACCTGGCGGTCGTCGCGGTCGCCGTGGTGCTGGCGCTGATCCCGACCATCCGCGTCATCCCGTCCGGCGTCGGCCTCCGGACCGCCTCCACCGCCGTGGCTGCCGACGCCGCAGGTGCCGACGTCGTCGCGACCGGCACCGCGCCGACCGGCCCGCGCCGGCCCGTCTGGCGGGACACCCGCCTGCTCCTGATCGGCGGCGTGATCCTGGCGCTCGCGATGGCGGAGGGCACCGCGAACGACTGGCTGCCGCTCGTCATGGTCGACGGCCACGGCTTCGACCCCGCGCTGGGCTCCGCCGTGTACGCCGCGTTCGCCGCCGCGATGACGCTCGGCCGGTTCGTCGGCGGGCGGTTCGTCGACCGCTTCGGGCGCGCGGCCGTGCTCGCGGTGAGCGCCGTGGTCGGCGCGATCGGGCTGGCGCTGGTGATCTTCGTCGACCACCAGGCCGTGGCCGGCGCCGCGGCGATCCTGTGGGGCCTGGGTGCGTCGCTCGGCTTCCCGGTCGCGCTGTCGGCCGCCGGCGACACGGCCGCGCCAGGGGAGGACGCCACCGCGCGGGTGTCCCTCGCCGCGACGATCGGCTACATCGCGTTCCTCGTCGGCCCGCCGGCGCTCGGGTTCCTCGGCGACCACTACGGGCTGCGGCAGGCTCTGGTCCTCGTCCTCGTCCTGGTGGCGGCCGCGGCGTTCCTGACGCCCGCCGCACGGACGCCCGCCCGCGTCGAGCCCGAGCGGGCGGCGCAGCCCGCCTGACCGGGCCGACGCGACAATCACCCGGGCGCGGCGGGCCGGGGGCGCGCCGGACCGCGGGCCCGGCGGCTAGCGTGCCGTGATGACCAGGCCCTTCGTCTCCCGTCCCGCCGCTGCGCTCGTCGTCGGCCTGGCCGTGGCCGGGTGCTCGGCGCCCACCGGTGCGGACGACGAGGCCGTCACGGCCTGGATGGACGAGCGGGCCGCGGAGCCGGCGCCCGACGACCTGCTGGGCACCGCCGCCGCCCGGGTGGGCCCCGAGGACCCCGCGCCCGCGGACTCGTCCGGCGCGGTCGCCCTGCGGTTCGCCGCGGCAGCGCACCTCGACGGCGTCCGGCTGTCCTGCCTGGGCGACGGCGCCCTCGACTTCCACGTGTACGTGACGACCGAGGCGAACGCCGGGATCACGCAGACCGACGTGCTGACGTTCCCGGACGTGCCCTGCGGCGCCGAGGCGCGCGAGAAGGCGCTCGACCTCACCGGGGTCGTCGGGGTGGGCGTGACCGGTGCCGGCGCGGACCGCCGCGGCGCGTGGCACGCGCTGGTGCTGGGCACGCCGGCCTGACCGACCGTCCCTCGCCCGGCGCGGCGGCCGGCGACCCGGGCGGACCCCCGTCGTGGCGGTCGTCGGGGTCGAGCACAGGCCCGGTGCCGGGCAAGCGGGAGGGCGCGCGGCTACGGTGGGCGTCGGGCGCGGACCGGTCCGCGCGACGGCGCCCAGCAGGGGGACGACCATGGCGGAGGGCAGGCGCGTCGCGCTCACGCACTACGCGGGCACGGCGGGGGACCGCACCGTCGACGGCGCGGCTGGCGCGCGCGTGCTGGCCCGGGCGCTCCAGGAGCGGCTCGGCGTGCCGGCCGTGGCGGTCGGGACCGAGCGGCCCCTGCTCGGTGCCGCCTGGGACGCCGAGCTGACCGCCGCACGCGCGGACCTCGAGGCGGTCGCCGAGCGGTACCGCGCCGTGCTCGCCACGGGCGCCGCGCCGGTCGCCGCGATCAACCGCTGCGCGGTCGCGCTCGCCACGCTGCCGGTCGTGGCGCAGGCGCGGCCGGACGCCGTCGTGGTCTGGTTCGACGCGCACGGCGACGTCCACACGCCGGCGACCACCACGTCCGGCTACCTCGGCGGGCTGGCGCTGGCCGGGCCGCTCGGGCTGTGGGCCTCGGGGCTCGGTGCCGGGCTGACCCCGGACCGCGTCGTGCTCGTCGGGGCGCGCGACCTCGACCCGCCGGAGCGCGCGCTCGTCGACGGGACGGCGCTGACGATGGTGCCGCCGGGTCCCGCTGTCGCCGAGGAGCTGGCCGCCGTCGTCGCCGGCCGACCCGTCTACGTCCACCTCGACGCCGACGCCCTCGAGCCCGGGATCGTCCCGACGGAGTATCACGTGCCCGGCGGGCTCTCGCTCGACGACCTGCGACGGTGCTGCGCGGAGCTGGCGCGCAGCGAGGTCGTCGGCGTCGAGGTGGGGGAGGTCGAGTCCCGGACCGGGGACGAGGACCTCACGCCGCTCCTCGACGCCCTGGGCCCGGTGCTGGACGCTACTGGCCGCGCCGGGCCCGGTTGACGCACGGCACCGCCGCACCGACCGCCTGCGAAGCCGTGCCTGCGCGACCACGGAGCCCGTCCGCCTGCGTGGCGCCGGCGTGGCTACGGGATCTCCGGGTGCTCCGCGAGGTAGACCTCCGCGGCGGCGACCGCTGCCCGCTGGTGGGCGAGGCGCGCCTCGAGCTCGTCGCGGAACACAGCCAGCACCGGTGCCTGCGCCGCCGCCCGGGCGTCGGCCATCCTCGGGACGAAGTCGACGGCTGTCTTGCACCGGACGTCCGCGACGGCCATCGCCACGCTGTCCCGGTCCCACCGGCTCGTCGACGCACCGGCCACGGCGTAGCCGCTGTCCCCGCCCGCCGGCTCCAGGTCGTGCTCAGCGAGGCACGCGGTCCAGTCCGCGACCGCCGCCCGGCTCGCCTCGGACGCGGCCGCCGCGTCGGACGCGTCCCTGAGCGCGGCGGCCAGCTCGTAGCTCCCGTCGACCTCCGGGCTCATCGCCTGCACGGCCGGCGACGCGTTGCACCCGTCCCACACCGCCGAGGGGACGTCCGGGGCGACCGCGCCCGCGCTGCGACCGCCCTGGGGCGGCACCGCGTAGCCGTACTCCTCCGCCTCCGCGAGGTCCCACACGCCGAACGTCCGGTCGCTGTGCGGGTCGCCGGGGACGGCGGTCTCCCACCGGAGCGGCTTCCCGACCTCGGCCTCGGCGCAGCGCTTCATCTCCCACGACCGAGCGAGGAACGTCGTCGACCACTCCTCGGCGGTGAGGTCGTACCGGGCCAGGGGGAACGTGATCGTCCCCGCCACCGGGTCCACCTGCGCGTGCAGGTCCGCCTCGGCGGGCGTCGGCGCGGGTGACGGCGTGCCGGCGGGCTGAAGGTCCTGCGGCGCGGCGTCGAGCGCCTGGACCCCGGACCAGGCGCCGGTGACGGCGATCGCCGTCATCGCGAGCACCGCGCCCCCGCGGACCAGGCGGCGGCGCCGGCCCGCCCGCACCACGGTGGCCAGGTCGACGGACATGGCGGGGGCCTCGGCATCCGCGCGTGCCCGGAGGACGCGGGCGAAGTCGTCGTCGTGCGGGTTCATCGGTCGCTCCCGTGCCGGGCGTCGCCCGCGTCGGTCTGGTCGAGGGAGAGGGCTGTCCGCAGCGCCGCCATGGCGCGGGACGCCGTCGACTTCACGGTCCCGGCGCTGACGCCGAGGTCCGCGGCGACCTCCGCCTCGGACAGGTCGAGGAAGTGACGCAGGACGACGACCCGGCGCTGTCGAGGCGTGAGCGTCGCGAGCGCTCGGACGAGCTGGTCGCGGTCGCCGGTCCGGTCCGCGGACGACCGGGCGTGCAGCGGCGTGCTGTCGGGCGAGACGTCCTCGGGAGGGACCAGGACCTCGCGCCGACGTCGACGCCAGTGGTCGACGCGCAGGTTCGCGAGCACGCGGCGGGTGTAGCCGAGCGGGTCGCGCTGCCGCACATGGCCCCACCGGCTGTAAGTGCGGACGAGCGCCTGCTGCACGAGCTCCTCGGCCTGGTGCCGGTCTCCGCACAGCAGCCACGCGGTGCGGAGCAGCTCGGCCTGGTGGTGCCGGACGCATTCGGTGAACTGGCCGTCGCGGTCGACGGCGACGGGCGCGACCTCGTCCGCGGCGCCCCCGGGGGACTGCCGCGTCCGCTGGTGGGCGCTCGGCGGCCTCGAACCTCTCGCGCAGGAAGTCCACCCCGTCCGCGCTGCTCATCGTGGTCACACCGGAGAAGACGCAGCGGCGCGTGGATCGGTTGCGTCAGCGGGCCTGCCGGTTCAGGACGCGATCCGCGCGCCCCCGTCGCCGGCGCCCGCCAGCGCCGGCTCGCCCGGGCCGCGGACCTCCGCCCACACCTCGTCCAGCGACAGCCCCAGGGCGTCCGCGACCGCCGCGATCGTCGGGAACGCCGGGGTGGCCACCCGGCCGGACTCGATCTTCCGCAGCGTCTCGGGAGACACCCCGGCGTCCAGCGCGACCGCCAGCACGGTGCGCTCGCCCCGCGCGCGCCGGAGCAGCGCGCCGAGCCGCCGACCGCGGTCGACGTCGTCGGGGGTGAGAGGGAGCCTGACCATGTCCGGGATTCTAGTACCGGGATAGTATGACCGGGATAGTTATCGGACGGGCGCTGGAAGGCCGCACCATGATCGAGATCCTCAACCCCACCGAGCTGGCGCGCGCCCGCGAGACCGGCGCCCTGGTCGCCGACATCCTCCGCACGATGCAGGCTCGGGCCACGGTGGGCACCAACCTGCTCGACGTCGACGCCTGGACGAAGGGGATGATCGCCGACGCCGGCGCCGAGTCCTGCTACGTCGACTACGCGCCGTCGTTCGGGCGCGGCCCGTTCGGGCACTACATCTGCACCTCGGTCAACGACGCGGTGCTGCACGGCAAGCCGCACGACTACGTCCTCGCCGACGGCGACCTGCTGACGCTGGACCTGGCGGTGTCGCTCGGCGGGGTCGTCGCCGACTCGGCCGTGAGCTTCGTGGTGGGGACGACGCAGCCCGCCGAGAGCCTCGCGCTGATCGACGCCACCGAGCGCGCGCTCGCCGCCGGGATCGAGGCCGCCGGGCCCGGCGCACGCATCGGCGACCTGTCGCACGCGATCGGGACCGTCCTCACCGGCGCCGGGTACACGGTGAACACCGAGTTCGGCGGGCACGGCGTCGGCTCCACGATGCACCAGGACCCGCACATCGCGAACGCCGGCCGGCCCGGCCGCGGGTACACGCTCCGCCCCGGGCTGCTGCTCGCGATCGAGCCGTGGGTGATGGCCGACACCGACGAGCTCGTCACGGATGCGGACGGCTGGACGCTGCGCAGCGCGACCGGCGCCCGGACGGCGCACAGCGAGCACACCGTCGCGATCACCGAGGACGGCGTCGAGGTGCTGACGCTGCGCTGAGCCGGCACCGCCCCGGACACGCCGAGGCCCGGCCGTCGATCGCGACGGCCGGGCCTCGACGTGCGGGTGACGTCAGGCGGCGTGGGTCGGGTAGTCCGTGTACCCCTCGGCGCCGGCGGCGTAGAACGTCGCCGGATTCGGCGCGTTCTCGCCCAGGTCCCGCGCCCAGCGCGCGACCAGGTCCGGGTTCGCGATCGCGGCGCGGCCGACGGCGGCGAGGTCGACGACGCCCTCCTCGACCAGGCCGACGGCCTCGTCGCGGGTCGTGTTCACGGCGAAGCCGGAGTTGCCGATCAGCGGCGCGCCGACGCGGCGGCGGATGCCCTGGACGAGCTCGCCGCGCAGGTCCCGGTGCAGCACGTCGACGAACGCGAGGCCGAGCGGCGCCAGGCCGTCCGCGAGCGCCGCGTACGTCGCCGCGGTGACCTCGGGGTCGGTCTCCACGGCGCCCTGGATGTCGTGCTGCGGGGACAGCCGGATGCCCGTGCGGTCGGCGCCGATCTCCGCGGCGACCGCGGTGACGACCTCGACGGCGAGCCGCGCCCGGCCCTCGGGGGTCACGCCGTAGGCGTCGGTGCGCAGGTTGCTGGCGGGGGAGAGGAACTGGTGCAGCAGGTAGCCGTTGGCTCCGTGCACCTCGACGGCGTCGAGCCCGGCGTCGACCGCGCGCCGCGCGGCGGCCGCGAAACCCCGGACGACCTCGGCGATCTCGTCGGCCTCGAGCGCGTGCGGGACGGGGTGCTCCGCCTTGCCGGACGGCGTGCGGATCTCGCCCGGGGCGGCGACGGCGCTGGCCGAGACGACCCGCACGCCGGTGATCTCGGGGTGCGCGATGCGCCCGCCGTGCATGATCTGCATCGCGATGCGGCCGCCGGCGGCGTGCACGGCGTCGGCGACGCGCGCCCAGCCCGCGGCCTGCTCGTCGGTCTCGATGCCGGGCTGTCCGGTCCAGGTGCGGCCCTCGAGGACCGGGTAGGTGCCCTCGGTGAGGATGAGGCCCATGCCGGCGCGCTGCCGGTAGTGCTCGACGAGCAGGTCGCCGGGAACACCGTGCTCGCCGGCGCGCAGCCGGGTGAGCGGGGCCATCACGACGCGGTTGGCGAGCGGGACGCCGCCGAGGGTGGTGGGGTCGAAGATCTTCACGCAGGTCCCAGCGCTCCGTGGGCCATGCGGATTCCGTGACGCGCGCCACGCGGCAGGCCGGCCGTCGGCCGAGACCGGCACTCCACGCGCCGACTCGGCACCTCGAGCTGCCGAGCTCGCACCGCGGGTGCCGACCTCGGCGAGGCTCCGGCACCGTGCCGGGGACAGGGCACGTCGACGCCCGCGCGGACGCCGCGGGAGCCGTCAGGCGAGATCGCGCGAGGACAACACCCTGTCGACGGCGACCCGCAGCACGACCCGCTCGATCGTGGGGTCCGGCGTCCGGTAGCGCGCCGCGTACCGATCCAGGGCCCCGGCGATCTCGACGGGGTCGTCCGACACCTCGACGGTCCCCTCCAGCGTGAGCCAGCGCCGCCCGTCGACCTGGCAGAGCACCGCGCGGCCCGGCCGCCCGTCGACCCGGCGGCGGGCGTTCACGGCCTTCTGGGTCGTCGGTCTGGTCGTGACGCGCGCGACGGCCGCGTCGGCGTCCCAGGTGAAGGCGACGGGGACCACGTGCGGGGTGCCGTCGCCGCGCAGGGTCGTGAGCGTCGCGAGGTGGCGCTCCGTGACGAAGGCGGTCCGGGCGGCGTTGAGGAGGAGCACGCCGGGAAGCGTACGGGCCGCCGCCGGCGCGGGCGCGCTACGCGAGCGCGACGCGGTCGTGCGGCTCCGCGGCGTACCGGCGACCGGGATAGCGCAGGCCCCGGAAGTACATCGTCGTGTGCGCGACGATCTGCTCCCCGCTGATGCGGACGCCGTCGTGCTCCGCGTCGGTCGTCGTGTGGGCGTCGCTGACCAGCGTCACGTCGAACCCGCGCACCGCCGCCGCCTGCGTCGTGGTGCGGATGCAGTAGTCGCTCTGAGCGCCCGCGACGACCAGGTGCGTCGTGCCGAGGTCCGCCAGGATCCCCGGCAGGTCCGTACCGGCGAACGCGTCGCGGTACTCCTTGCGCACCAGCGGCTCGTCGGGGCGCGGGGCGAGCGGCGGCGCCAGGTGCCAGCCGGGGGAGTCCTCGGGGAAGTCGCCGTGGTCCTGCACCCACACCACGGGGACGCCCTCGGCGCGGGCGCGGTCGACCAGGGCGGCGGTGCGCGCGACGACGCCTGCGGCGTCCACGCAGCCGTCCAGGACGCCCGTCTGCAGGTCGATGACGAGGAGCGCGGTGCGGGAGGTCACCCGGGCATGCTGCCAGACGCGAGGCGCTGACCCGGTCAGCGCGTGAGCCGCTCCGACCCCTCGGACAGGTCGGCGCTGCGCTCCGGCCGCGGGACGCACAGCTCGAGCGCCTGCGGCCGCACCGTCACGGTCATCGTGCGGCCCGGCTCGATCACGTCGCCGTCGACCTGCCGCCGCTCCTCGCGGTCGCTGACGACGCGGATCCGCTCCGCGCGGAGGACGTCCATGTGCGCGACGCGGTGGGGGTGCCGCAGCACGCCCCAGACGGTCTGCACCCAGTGCCCGATCGTGCGGGGGGCGAGCACCGCCACGTCCATCTGCCCGTTGTCGGGCTCGGCGTCGGCGAGCAGCCGGACGCCGCCCTGGAGCCGCCCGACGTTGCCGATGATCACCGAGCGCGCGCGCCGGCGGACCGGCGGGCGGTCGTCCAGGTGGATCTCGAGGTGCATGCTGCGGTCGCGCAGGTGCTTGAGCGCCGAGAGGGCGTACGCGACCGGTCCGGCCTTGGCCTTGAGCTCGGTCGACGCGTCGTCCAGCAGCGCGGCGTCGAAGCCCATTCCGGCCATCACGGCGAACGTCATGCCGTCCGCCTCGCCGACGTCGATCCGCCGCCGGCCGTGCTCCGTCGCGATCCGGACCGCCGCCGCCGGGTCGTCGGGCACGCCGAGGTTCGCCGCGAGCAGGTTCCCCGTGCCCGCGGGGAGGACGGAAAGGGCGACGTCGGTCCCGGCCAGGCCCTCGATGCAGGAGCGCACGGTGCCGTCGCCGCCGCAGGCGAACACCACCTGCATGCCGTCCTCGACGGCCTGCCGCGACTGGCCCGCGCCCGGGTCGTCCGCGGTGGTCTCCACCCACTCCGGCAGCGGCCACCCGGCCTCGGACAGCGCGGACTCGACCGCGGCGCGCCGCGCCTCGAGCCCGTCGACCCGCACCGGGTTGTAGATCACGACCGAGCGCATCGGGCCGGCGTCGCGGGCGAGCGAGGCGTCGCCCGCGGCGCGGTCGCGCGGGTCGTCGGTCGCGTCAGCGGGGCCGGGGGTGCTGGTCGGGGTGGTCATGGCGGGCGTTCCTCCACTGCTGCGGGTGCTGGGGCGGGCGCCCCGTGCGGTCACACGACCCGAAGTCGACCACGACATCTGCGATCCGGCGCGCCGAGCCGACTCGCGGCGGCGGTCACGCCGCGAGGTGGAACGTCCGGGCGAACCGGTCGAGCAGCACCGCCGGCCCCTGCAGCACGAGGTGACACCTGCCGCACGCTCGGCGACCGGGATCACTTCTCGGGACCGTCGGCGATCCGGCGCACCGCCTGCTCCGCGGTGAAAGACGTGGTGTCGACGACCTCGGCGTCGGCGTGCAGCCACGTCCGCGCGGCTTCGGCGTAGGGCTCCAGGTACCGCAGCCGGAACGGGGAGGGGATCGCGTGCGCGCCCTCGATCCGGCCGCGGATGGTGCCGGTGTCGGCGAGCGGTGTCGACGACCAACGGGCGCCAAGGTGGCGGCCGTAGGGCCGCCCTGCCCGGATCGGGTGGGCTCGGCGTGCTCGTCCCGTGCAGGACGCGGGCGCTACGTCCGACCGACGCCGGCTCGACGGCCGCGGTCACACCTCCGTGAACGCCGCGAGCACCCGGTCGTCGACCGCGCGGTCCGCGTAGACCAGGCGCACGGCGCCGGGGTCCGGGTTGCCGGCGTCGGGACCGCGCCAGACGCGCGTGAGCCCGGTCCGCTCGGCGGTGCGCCGCGAGCCCTCGTTCACCTCGAGGAGGTAGGCGAGCACGGGCAGGTCGGGCCGCACCTCGCCCGCGGCCGCCCGGGCCACCGCGACCACCTCCTGCGCGTAGCCGCGGCCCCACTCCGCGGGGTCGAGCCGGTAGTACAGGTTCCAGCCGACGCCGCCCCGGACGCTGCACCCGCCCATGCCGACCAGCCGCCCGTCGTCGGCGGCGCGCACCACCCAGGCGCCCAGCCCGTACCGGTCCCACGAGTCCGTGTACCCCGCGACCAGCCGCGCGGTCTGCTCGGGCGTGGTGTGCCGCCCGTGCGGCCAGTGCCGGTACGCGCGCGGGTCGGCGTGCAGGCGGTGCAGCTCGGGCAGGTCGCCCGGCACCGGGGCGGTGAGGACGAGTCGGTCGGTGGTGACGTGGCGGTGGTCGGTCACGGGGCGAGTGTGGCAGGCACGGGCGCCGTGAGCGGGTCCGGCGACCGGCGCGACCGGCCGGCGTCGGACACGACCGCGAGCCCCTCGCGCGCCCAGTACTCGAACCCGCCGATGAGCTCCCGCACCCGGGTGTACCCGAGGGCCGCGAGGGTCAGCGCACCGCGCGTGGAGCCGTTGCACCCCGGTCCCCAGCAGTACACGACGACCTCGGCGTCCTTGTCGGGCGCGACCTCGGCGGCGCGGGCGGCCAGGTCGGCGTTCGGCACGTGCAGCGCGCTGGGGATCCGTCCCTGGCGCCACGCGTCCTCGGCCCGGACGTCCAGGACGATCGGCGGGGTGCCCGCGGCCCGGGCGGCGGCGAGGTCGGAGGGGTCGGTCTCGTACGCGAGCTTGGCGGCGAAGAAGTCGGCGGCGGTGATGGTGGTCTGCATACCTCCATCCCAGCCCCGGAGCGGTGCCGGCGGAACAGGCGACCACGGGTGGACCGGCCCGGCGACCGTGGATCGCCCGGTACTGTCCGCCACATGCCGTCGAATCCACGCCTCGACCTCGACGCCACCGACCACGCCATCGTGGCGCGGCTCCAGGAGGACGGGCGGATCAGCGTCGCGGAGCTGGCCCGCGCCATCAACCTGTCGGCCAGCGCGACCGCCGACCGGCTGCGCCGGCTGACGGACGGGGGAGTGATCACCGGCTACACCGCGACGGTCGATCCCGAGGCGCTCGGGTACGCGATCACCGCGTTCGTCCGGCTCGCGTACCCGTCCGGGAACTACCGGCCGTTCCACGACCTCGTCGCGACGACGCCGGAGATCGTCGAGGCGCACCACGTCACCGGCGCCGACTGCTTCATCATCAAGGTGCTGGCGCGGTCGATGCGCGACCTGGAGCGGATCACGGGCCGGCTCGCGACGCTCGGCGGGATCACGACGAACGTCGTGTACTCGAGCCCGGTGCCGTCGCGGCACCTGACGCCGGCGTAGCGCGAGGCGCGCCGCCGCGCGCGGCCCTACGGTGGAGCGATGCGCCGCGCCGGCGTCGCCGTCCTCTGCCTGACCCAGTTCGTCGACGTCCTGGGCGTCACGAGCGCGACCACGGCGATCCCGGCGGTCGTCGACGGTCTGGGCGCGGACGAGTCCGCTGCGGGGCCGCTGGCGACGACGTACGCGATGTTCTTCGGCGGGCTGCTGGTCGTCGGGGCGCGCCTCGGGGACCGGTTCGGCCACCGGCGGGTGCTGGCCGCCGGGCTGATCGGGTTCATGGCGGTCTCCCTGGTGGGGGGCCTCGCGACGTCCGTCCCGCAGGTGCTCGCCGCGCGTGCGCTGCAGGGGGCGGCGGCCGCGGTGTCGGTGCCGTCGGCGCTCCGGCTGCTGATCCACCTGACGCCGGACGACCGGGACCGGAGGACCGCGCTGGCGGCGTGGAGCGCCGCCGGGGCGGCCGCGGGTGCCGCGGGGTTCGTCGTCGGCGGGGTGCTGGTCGGGGCGTGGGGCTGGCCCGCCGTGTTCTGGGTGAACGCGCCGGTCGGGGCAGGCTTGCTGGTGGCCCTCCTCGCGAGCGTCCCGGAGGCGCCCCGGGAGCGCGACCGGGTGCCGGTCGACGCGCTCGGCGCCGCCCTGCTGGTGCTCGCGGTGATGCTCCTGGTGGCGGGCGCGTCCGGCGCCGAGCGGGGCGGGGCCGGCGGGGCGGCGCTCGGGCTCGCCGCCGGCGGGCTGGTCGCCGGGGTCGCGTTCGCCGCGCGGATGCGGTGGGCGGCGCACCCGCTGATCCCGGTCGCGGCGGTCCGGTCCGTGAACCTGCGGCACGGGACGGTGCTGTCGTTCGTCAACACGGCGACCACCAGCAGCGCGGGGGTGCTGGCGACCCTCGTCCTCCAGGACCGGCTCGGCCTCTCGGCGCTGGGGGCGGGGCTCACCCTGCTGTCGACCAGCCTCCTGGCGATCGCGGGGTCCGCCGCGGCGCGGCCGGTGCTCGAGCGCCTCTCGCCCCGCCGTGCGGCGTCCGCGGGCATCGCGCTGATCGCGCTCGGCGACCTCGGGCTGGTCGTCGCGGGCGGGACGGCGGTCGGCATCGCCTGCGCCTCCGGCGTGCTCGGGTTCGGGCTCGGCGCGGCGTCGGTCGCGGCGAACCACCTCGGCACGACGGTGCCGGGGCCGATCGCGGGCAGCGCGAGCGGGGTGCTCAACACCGGGGCGCAGCTCGGCACGGCGCTCGGCACCGCCGCGGTGGTGATGATCGCCGCCCTCGGGTCGCCCGCGTGGGGCTGGGGGACCGCCGCCGTGCTCGCGGCGGCGACCGCCGTCTGGGCGGCGCTGGCCGGGTCGCAGGCGGCCTCGGCGAACCCCGCCCCCGAGCGCGCCGGGGGCGACGCCCGGGCCGCGGACCCCGCCTGAACCGTGCCCGGGCGGGCTGCCCCGACGGCCTGAGGCGCGGGCGAATACCGACCCGACGTGCGGATTCACCCGCGGGTCCCGGACAGGACCCGGCCGCGACCGCCGATGAACCGGGCGTGACCACCGCACCACCCTCGACGACGACCGCGGGGCGTGCAGCCCACGCGGCGTTCGCCCTGACCGCGATCGGCCTCTCGGCGGCGTACGGGCTCACGGACGGCGCGGCGCGGGGTGTGGTGTTCCTCGCCGCCGCGCTCGTGCCCGGCCTCGCCGTGCTCGGCGTGCTGGCCTTCCGGCGCCCGCCCCGCCCGCAGCCCTGGTGGTGCGCCGCCGTCGCGCTGCTCCTGCTGGCGACCGACGGCGTGGCGTGGCTGGTGCAGGTCGGGATCGGGGGCGCGGAGACCGCCCACGGCCTCGTGACCGCGGTCGTCGTCCCGCTCGGCTACCTCGGGCTGCTCGCCGCCAGCGTGTTCGTCGTCATGCCGACGGCGCGGGTCGACGGCGGCCGGGTGATCGACTCGGCGATCATGGCGATCGGCGGCGCGGGCCTGCTGTGGTCGCTCGTGCTGTTCCCCGTGCTCGCGGAGCGCGGCGCCGGCGCGGGGGAGCGCGGGTACACGCTGCTGACGGTGCTGCTCATCAGCGGGACCGTCGGCGCCATGCTGCGGACCTGGGCCGACGCCGGCCGCGGGCGTCCCACCGTGGGCTACCTGGTCCTCGCGAGCGTCAGCGCGCTCGTGGGGAACGTGGGCAACGTCGTGGCGGTCGACCCGGGCACCGGCGCCGCGGCGCACTGGGTGGGCGTCACGTGGGTCGTCGCCTACGCGGCGACCGGCGCGGCGGCGGTGCACCCGGCGGCGGCGCACCTGGCCGCGCCCGCGCCACGCCCGGCGCGCCGCCTGGGCCCGCGCGCGCTCGCCTTCCTGGGCGCCGCCCTCGCCCTGAACCCGGCCCTCGCCGCGGTCCGGGAGCTCGCCGGTGGCCAGGCCGACCTGCTGTCGCTCAGCCTGGGGTCGCTGGTCCTCGTCCCGCTCGTGCTCACCCGGGTGTCGCAGCTGGCGCTCCTGCACGCGCGCGCCGAGCAGGACCTGGTGCACCAGGCGACGCACGACGAGCTGACCGGCCTCCCGAACCGGCGCGCGGTCGACCGCCGGGTGGCGGAGGTCGTCGACCAGGTGCGCACGGGCGAGGCCCCGGGCGGCCTGGTGTGCTTCCTCGACCTGGACGGCTTCAAGGAGGTCAACGACCGGTTCGGTCACCACGTCGGCGACCGGCTGCTCGTGCACGTCGCGCAGCGCCTGCGCGCGGCGGTGCGCAGCGACGACTTCGTCGCGCGGTTCGGCGGCGACGAGTTCGTCGTCGTCCTCGTCGGCGACCCCGACCGGCTCGAGGCCGAGACGGTCGGACGCCTCGACGCCGCGCTCACGCAGGGCGTCGACCTGGGCCCGCTCGTCACCGTCGCGCGGGCGAGCATCGGGTCGGTGGTCCTGCGCCCGGGGGCGACGACCACGCCGGAGAAGGTGCTGTCCGCGGCGGACACCCGGATGTACGAGACGAAACGCGGGCGCGCGCCGGTCGCGGGCCTCCGGCTGCTCACCGCCGCGGCGGTGCGCCCCGTCTGACGCGCGGACAGCTCAGGCCGGCCGCAGCTCCTGCGCCAGCATCACGATGATGCCGCTCGGCCCGCGGACGTAGGTCAGCCGGTAGACGTCCTGGTACGTCGCGACGCCGCGCAGCGGGTGGCAGCCGTGCCGTGCGGCGATCGCCAAGGCCTCGTCCAGATCGTCGACCGAGAACGCGACGCGGTGCATGCCGATCTCGTTCGGCTGCGTCGGCTCCGTCTCGATCGCCGCGGGGTGCAGGTACTCGAACAGCTCGAGCCGCCCGTGCCCGTCCGGCGTCTGCAGCATGGCGAGCCGGACGTGGTTGCCGTCGAGACCGACGGCCGTCTCGGCCCACTCGCCGCTGACCTCGTCCCGGCCGAGCACGGTCAGGCCCAGGTCGGTGAAGAAGGCGACGGTGGCCTCCAGGTCGCGGACCGCGATCGCGACGTTCTCCATCCTGATCGGCATGCGCCGCACGCTACCGGCGGGCGCTCACGGCGTCAGCAGGTCCGCCCGGTCCTCGAGCCAGGCCGCGTCGGCGAGGTAGAGGTCGACGTGGCGCAGCAGCTCGGCGTCCCCGCCGGCGCGTGCCGCGGTGAACCGGGCGAGCTCGCGCAGGCGCACGACGGCGGTCGCCAGGACGGTGGACGCGTCGACGCCGCCGTACGCGCCGCAGAGCAGGGCGAGCCGCCGGCGCCGCTCCGGGTCGTCGACCGGGCCGGGGTCCGCGCCGGCGGGCCCGAGCGGGACGAGCCGGTAGGCCAGGTACGCCAGGTCCCACACCCGCGGGCCGGGGGCGGCGGTGTCCCAGTCGATCAGGCCCACCGGACGGCCGTCGCGGAACACCATGTTGTACGGGGCGGCGTCGTCGTGGCAGATCACCTCGGCGGGCTCCCGGACCGGCAGCCGCCACACGGCGCCGGCCCGGTCGAACGACGCCGTGGCGTCGTGCACCCGGCGCAGCAACGCCGCCGCGTCGAGCAGCACCCGGTCGTCCCACACCCACGCGGGCATCGGGTACGCCGGCACCTCGCCGTCGAGGTACTCGGTGACGTCGCGGCCGCGCTCGTCGGTGCCGAGCGGCCGCGGGACCTCGCCGACCCCGTGCGCGCGCAGGTGTCGCAGCAGCCGCTGGATGGTCGGCGTCCAGGGGCCGGGGGCGCGACGCACGGTGCCCGCGGACAGGACGGCGCCGCCCATGCCGCCGCCGGGCAGCGGGACCTCGGGAGCGTCGTCGGCGGTCACGCGAACCGCTGGCTGATCTCGCGGGTGCCTCCGTCGACCGTCACGGACGCCAGGGCGCCGTTCACCAGCGGCAGGTGCGGCGGCACGTGCCCGATCTCGACGTCGAACACGATCGGGAGCCTGAGGCGCCCCAGGGCGTCCAGGACCGCCTCGCGCTGCGTCAGCCGAGGGTGGTCGGGCGCGCGGGTCCGCCCGACGAGGACCGCCCGGGCGTCGTCGAACCACCCGGCGAGGCGCAGACCGTGCAGACTGCGGCAGACCGAGGCGGCGTCGTCGCCGGCGACCTCCAGGTACACGATCAGCCCGTCGCCGGCGTGCCGCCGCCCGAACTCCGCGACGTCGCCGAACGGCGTGCCGGCGATGTGCCGCATCGTCTCCACGCACCCGCCGACGAGGCGCCCGGTCACGTGCAGCGCGTCCGCCCCGTGCAGGTCCCACCGCCCGCGGCCGATGTCCTTCCAGCGGGTGGCGCGGCTGTCCTCGGCGAAGCCCCACCAGTCGGCGACCAGCCCGGAGTCGCGCTGCCGGTGCGGCCCCGGCCCACCGACCAGGTCGAGCCAGCCCAGCAGGCCGTCGGGCGTCTCGTACGGTGTGTCGGCGAGGTTGTCGCCGTGGACGGTGGCCCAGCCGAGCCGGGTGGTGATCGGCACCAGCAGCGTCGACAGGTCGGAGTAGCCGACCAGCCAGGTGGGCTCGGCGGCGGCGAGCGCGTCCCAGTCGAGCAGGTCGACGACGTCGATCCCGGTCTCGCCGCCCCACGGCGGGACGACGCACCGGATCGCGGGGTCGCAGAGCATCGCGGTGAGCTCGGCCGCCCGCTTCGCCGCGGGCCCGGCGGTGATGCCCGAGCCGTCCATGGCGTCGCCGACGACCACCTCGTAGCCGGCACGGCGCAGCCACCCGACGGCGAAGTCGATCCGCTCCGACTCGTGCGCCTGGACGCCGGCCGACGGCGACGTCACGCCGATGCGGTCGCCGGGTCGCAGCGGGGCGGGGAACCGGAGCATGCCGAGCATCCTGCCAGCGGCGACGCCCGACGCGTCGGGCGTCGGGCATCCGGAAATCGGCTTGCTACGCCCCGCTACGGTCACCGGATGCACCTCGACGTCGAGCTCCCGCTGGCCGGCCGCACCGCACTCGTCACCGGCGTCTCGCGCCGCCGGGGGATCGGGTACGCGGTCGCGCGCGAGCTGGCCCGGCTGGGGGCGAGCGTGTTCACGCACGACTTCGCGCCGCACGACGCCGACCAGCCGTGGGGCGGGGACGACGTCGAGGCGGTGGCGGACGGGGTGCGCGAGGCGCTCCGCGGGGACGCGGTCTCCGGCCGTGCGAGCGCGGACCTGCGGGACCCGGCGCAGGTGGACGCGCTGTTCGCGGCGGCTCGCAGCCTCACCGGCACCGTGGACGCGCTCGTGTGCAACCACGCCCGCAGCGGCGGCGACGGGTCGATCCTCGACATGACGCCCGCGGTGCTGGACGCGTTCTGGCAGGCGAACACGCGGTCCACGATCCAGCTGACGCAGCGTTTCGCGGCGCAGTTCGCCCAGCCCCCCGCGGGGACGAGGCCGGGGGAGCGGCACGAGCGCCGGTCCCCGGCGGACCCCGCCCGCGCGCCGAAGGTGATCTGGATGACGTCCGGCCAGCAGCACGGGCCGATGCGCGGCGAGGTCGCGTACGCCGCGTCGAAGGCCGCCCTCGCCGGGGTGACGGCGACCGTCGCTGCGGAGCTGCTGGACGTCGGGATCGTCCTGAACACGGTCAACCCGGGGCCGGTGAACACCGGGTACCTCGACCCGGGGTCGACGGACCGGCCGCTCGCCGAGCTCGAGGCGCTGCGGGCGGCGACGCCGTTCGGGCGGTGGGGCGAGCCCGCCGACCCGGCACGGCTGATCGGGTGGCTGGTGAGCCCGGCGGGGTCGTGGGTGGTGGGGCAGGTGCTGACGACGGACGGCGGGTTCGGGCTGAGCTGAACGCCCGAGGGCAGCGCGGTCCGCCGCGGGCCGCCGTCGCCGCGGTCGTCAACGGGTCGTCAGGTCCCCGATCCCGGCGCCTGTCCGGCGCACGTCCGCGACCGCGGCCGGCCACGCTGCGTCGTCGAGCCCGAGCCGGAACCGCAGCCAGGCCGTCGTCACGCGCTGCACGAGGGCGACCCGCTCCGGGCTCGCGTCCGTGGTCTCGGCCACCTCGTGCCCGACCACGCCGCCGAGCGAGTGCTCGCCCCCGGACAAGGTCAGCAGCGCCTCCGCGCCGGGGCTCAGGTGGTAGGCGTCGGTGAACCAGTCGGGGCCGCGAGTCGACAGCGCGGAGTCGTCGGCGTCGCCCGTCACTACCAGCGTCGGCGTGGTGAGTTGCGCGTACGCGGGCCGCATGAACGGCAGGTGCTCCGCGGCGAACGGCGTGAGGCTGTCGCCCGTGCCCGTCGCGGCGAGCAGGACGCCGGCGCGGACGCGCGGGTCGGCGAACGACTCCTCGAGGGCGCCGTCCGCGCTGAGCACGCCGGCGCCGAGCAGCGCACCGGCCGTCTGCGCACCCCAGGAGTGCCCTGCGATCGCGACCCGCTCCCGGTCGACGCGACCGGCCAGCCCGGGCAGCGCGGCCTCGACGACGTCGAGGTGGTCGAGCACGGCGGTGAGGTCGGCGATCCGCCACCGCCAGACGTCGCTGAACGCCGGGTCGTCGTGGCCGAGTCCGCCGGCACGGGAGTCGAGGTGCGTCGGCTGCACGACGACGAAGCCGGCGCCGGCCCAGTGCTCGGCGAGGGGGGCGTAGCCGTCCATCGACCAGCCGTTGCCGTGGGAGAGGACGACGACGGGCAGCCGCTCGCCGTGCAGGGGAGCGGTGACCCGCGCCAGCAGGGGAGCGGGCCGACCCGGGACGGGGACCACGACCGGCTTGACGGAGCTGATGGGCGCTGCGGGGATGGTGCTGGTGCTCATGACGGTGACCTCTGGTCCGGGGGATCTGGCAGACTGGCGTAGACGGAACCACGTTCCGCAGACCATACGGAACACGGTTCCGGTTAGCAAGCAGTGCGAGGTGCGACGGATGCCCGACCCTGAGAGCGCCCCGGCGTCGTCGCGACGGCGCGCGGACGCCGAGCGGAACATCGCCGCGCTGCTGGAGGCCGCCGCCGCCGAGTTCGTGCGAGCCGGCGTCGACGTGCCCGTGCGGGACGTCGCCACCCGGGCCGGCGTCGGGGTCGGCACGATCTACCGGCATTTCCCGACGCGCGCCGACCTGGTGATCGCCGTGTACCGGCACCAGATCGACTCACTGGCGCAGCGCGGGCCCGAGCTGCTGCGGACGGCCTCCTCGCCGTCGGCGGCCCTGACGACCTGGGTGGACGAGTTCGTCGACTTCCTCGTGACGAAGCACGGGCTCGCCGGGGCGCTGCGGTCCACGGACCCGTCGTTCGACGCGCTGCACACGTCGTTCGTCAGCCGGCTGGTGCCGGTGTGCGGCGAGCTGCTGGCCGCCGGGCGCGGCACCGGCGAGCTCACCGACGCGCTGGGCGCCTACGAGCTCATGCGCAGCGTCGGCAATCTGTGCATCGGCGCCGAGACCGACGAGCGGTACGACGCGCGCGCCGCGGTGGCGGTGCTGCTGGCCGGGCTCCGGAGTGGCGACCACTGAGGGCGCTGTGCGGCGCCTGAGCCGCTCTGCGCACGTTCTACTCTGCAACGCCGATAATGCACGTTATGTCAGAACGCGGTCGTCGATGCCGCGTCTGGTGCGCCACGCCGACGGGGTCGCCCACGCAGGTTCGGCGGGCACGAGGACCCCGATCACGGCAGCACGACCATGCGAGCCCGGATCGACCACCACAGCGCGGCGGCGACGAGGACCGCCGCGGCGGACGCCGCTCCGCCGACCTTCGCAGCACCGGACAGCGCAGCCTCGAGCCCGGAGCCGGCCGCACCGGAAGCGCCGATCGCCGCCCCCGCGAGACCGACGACGACGAGGGCGATCACGACCGCGACCCGGGATCGGTCGAGCAGCACCCGCACACCGTCGCGGCGCCACGCGCGGATGGCCCGCCCGGCCCACACGGCCAGGACCAGCAGCCCGATCGCGGTGCTCAGGTGCTGGAGGACCCGGCCCGCGGGCACGTCGCCGACCAGCGGCTCCCGGAACCACGCCACGTGTCGCACGACTGCGCCGTCGCCGTGGGTGACGGCGTCCCACATCACGTGGGTGAGCACGCCCAGCAGGAGGGAGGTGGCGACCCAGGCGGACCGGGTGACGGTCCTGGCCCGCGACGTGCGCTCCCCCGTCGGGCGCTCCCCCGTCGGGCGCTCCCCCGTCGGGCGCGCGTCCCGCTCGATCAGGGTGCGTGCGGGCGCCCGGACGAGGAACCACAGCCCGAGCAGGGCTGCGGCGGTCGGCACCGCCACCGTCAGCGCCCCGGGCCACGTGTGGGTGGTCGTGGCGTTGACGAAGGGCTCGTACCAGGCGTCGGCCGACCTGGGCAGCGGGAGGAAGTAGGGCACGTCCGGGCTCAGGGCGCCGGCGACCAGCGCGGCGGGGACGAGCGGACGACGCGCCAGCGGGAGGACGGCGGCGGGGTGGGCGAGCGTGAACGGCACCGGGTCATGGTGCCCGTCGGCGCACACGCCGTCGTCCACCTGCGGTCGGACCCGCGGTCGGCCGCACGAGCCGCCGGCCTCCGGCACGGCATCCACGCCCGCGGCCGTCCGCGGGACGGGGTCGGCCGACGCGCCCGGCGGACCTCAGCGGGCCCGGAGGCGAGCGATCTCGGCCCGTGACCGGATGACGTCCGGGGTCTCCGCTCCCCCGCTCTCGCTGAGGTCGTGCACGAGGTCGAGCGCCCCGGCCAGCACGTGCTTCTCCCGGCGTCGCGCGGCGCGGTCGAGCCCCTCGCGGCGCGCGGCCCTGCGGTCGCGTCGGCGGTGCCGCTTCCCCGTGAGCGCCGCGAGCTCCCGGTCGGTGAGCACGCCGGCCTCCGCCTCGGGCGCGAGCACGTCCCGCAGGTAGCCGCGCTCCCTGGCCGAGCCCCAGCGCAGGGCGAGCAGGAGGATGGCGACGCTGGTCGCGGTGATGAGGAGCATCAGGCCGGTGACGGCGAATCCGTTGCCGTCGGCGAGCGCGGCCATCGAGTCCCAGGAGCCGTGCACGACCATCGCCCCCAGGCTCAGCAGCAGCCCGCGGCCCACGCGGCGCGGCTGCGCCGGGGTGCCCACGAGGTAGATGACGCCGGCGGCGAAGATCGCGGTGTACATCGCGTGCGAGGCGACGCCGGGGACCGAGCGCAGGACGAAGGTGCGCAGGACCGACCCCACCTGGTCGACCCCCAAGCTGGCGTAGGCGGCGTTCTGCCCGACGAGCATGTCCTCCAGCACCTGGAAGTTCCAGGCCCACGAACGCCCCCACGACGAGGCCGTCGTAGACGGTACGGATCACGACGGGAGCCAGGCCCAGGAGCAGGACGAAGACGAGACCCTTGGCGGTCTCCTCGACGTTTGCTGCGGTCAGACCGGCCTGCCACGGGTGACCGGCAGCCTGTGGGCAGCCGTGCTGCTGCACGAACTGTACGACCCGACCGGGTTCCTGTCGGCGGGCGGAATCGACCGGTCGGCCTCGGCCGGCGACGTGAACGTCGCCCTGACGCTCGCCGGACCGGCCAACCTCCTGTGCATCGTGATCGCCGTGGTCGCGCTGTTCCTGGTCCGGGGCCGGGTGCAGGACCGGCCGGCCGCGTGACGTCGGGTCCGCTCTTCGGGTGCTCACCGGCGCACCGGCGGTGACGGACGCCGAGCGCGGAGCTCACGGCGCCACCGGGACCCCCGCGCCGGCGCGCACCCGCGCCCGCCACCCGAGCACCGCGTCGACCACGAGGAACGCCGCGAGCGTGAGCCCCATGAGCGGGAGCAGCACGCCGACCGCGGCGGCCACGAGCAGCGCTGCCACGCGGCCCCACCACGGGACCGCGGCGAGCGCGCCGCGCGCGGGGGCGTCGCCCGGCCCGCGACTGTCGTGGGTCGGCCGACGGCGCCACCACATCAGGTAGCCCCACACCACCATCGCGGCGATCCCGGAGGCCAGGACGAGCAGCACGATCTGGTTGGGCAGGCCGAACATCGAGCCCATGTGCAGGTCGATGCCCCAGCGCGCGAGCTTGGCGATCAGCCCGAACTCGGCGAAGTCGACGCGGTCCGTCACGGTCATCGTGCTGCCGTCGACCGCGACCGCGTCCACCTGGGTCGGGTAGCTGCGCTGGATCTCCTGGACGACCCAGGCGGTGCCGGGCTCGGCGGGCGGCGTGATCTCCACCAGGGCGGTGTTCACGTTGACCTCCTGCGCCACCGCGAGCACCGAGTCGAACGCGCCGGCGGCGTACTCCGTGGTGTCGCGCGCCTCCGCGGCACCACTACCGCCGTGGTGGCCGGCGTGCTCGTCACCGCCGCCGGCGGTGCCGCCGTCGAGCGCGGTGCTCACGGCCGGGGTGCCCCAGCCGAGCGCGGCGCGCAGGTCGGTGACATTCGCGCCGGCGTAGGTGGACCAGGTGATGCCGGTAGCGGACAGGAACAGCGCGCCGGCCATGATCCAGATGCCGAACCCGAGGTGCCGGCTGCGGGTGCGCGCGTACGGGGTGGGTCCGGACCCGGGCCGGAGCAGCTGCTGCCGGGCCTTCTTCCTCCCGCGGGAGCGGCGCAGCTGGATCAGCCACATCGCCAGGCCCGACAGGGCGATGACGCCCAGCCAGGACGCGGCGAGCTCGCTGTAGAGCCGGCCGGGGTCCCCGAGGTGCAGGTTGCGGTGCAGGTGGTCCAGCCAGGTGCGCAGCGGCAGCGCCCCGCTGGTGCCGTAGGCGGTGAGGTCGCCGCGGATCTCCGCGGTGCCGGGGTCGACGAACACCGCGCGGGTCTCGCTCTCACCCAGGTCGGCGCCGGAGAACATGACGCGGGTGGTGTCGCCGGGCTCGGGCGCGGGTCGCACCGCGACGAGGGTGGCGTCGGGGCCGGCGTACGCGCGGGCGGCGGTGACCTGCTCGCCGAGGCTGACCGGCGGCGCGTCGGCGTACGCGGCGGTGAGCTCGTCGGCGTACACCGCGCGCTCGACGGGCTCTGCCACCGCGTACAGGGCGCCGCTGAGGGCGGCGACCAGGATGAACGGGCCGACGAAGATCCCCGCATAGAAGTGCAGCCGCAGCAGCAGGGGCGACAGCCAGCAGGTGCGGCGCCGGGCGGGCCGCGGCGCGCCCGGAGCCGTCGGGGTGGTGCGCGGGGCGTCGTCGACCGTCATGCTCCCGGGTTCGGAGCCGACCGCGCCGCGGACGGGTGCGGGCTCGTCGGCGGTCATGCGAGCACCGTCTCCCCCACGTAGCCGCCCTCGGCGCAGCCGGGCGGGATCGCGAACACGGCCGACCCCACGGGGGTGGTCCACTCGTTGAGCAGGTCGAGCTCGTCGAGGCGCTGCTGCAGCGGCACGAACTGGGCGTCGACGTCCGCCTGGTAGGAGATGAACAGCAGGCCCGAGTTCGACACCTCACCACCCGTGGGGGCGTCGTCGTAGTTGTACGCGCGCCGGTAGATCCGCTGGCCGGTGTCCTCCGAGCGCGCCCGGCGCAGGTGCGAGAACTCCGCGATCACCGGGAAGCCGATGGCGGTCGTCGCCTCGAAGTCGGGCTCGTCGTGCTCGTGCGTCCCGGTCAGCGGGGCACCGTTCGACAGCGTGCGGCCGACCGACTGCTCGCGGCCGCCGCGGTCCAGGCGGTCCCATGTGTCGAGGTCCATGCGGATGCGGCGCAGCACCAGGCTGGTGCCGCCGGCGAGCCAGCCGTCGCGCACCCAGACCAGGTCCTCGAAGTCGGCGGTGCCGGGCTCGAGGTTCACGGTCCCGTCGACCTGGCCGAACAGGTTCCGCATCGTGGTCCCGGACGCCTCGGAGCCGCGGGCGCGGCGGAACCCGGGCTGGGTCCAGCGCACCGTGGCGAACGACCGGGTGTCCTTGAGCAGCATCCGCTGGGCGTGCGCGACGGTCACCGGGTCGTCGGCGGCGATCTGCAGCAGCAGGTCGCCTGCGGACCACGCCGCCTCGAGGCGGTCGACGGTGAACGCCGGCAGCGCCCGCAGCCACGACGGCGCGGCCGCCGACCCGGTCAGGGCGCGGCGGACGAGCTCGGGACCGAACCCGAACGTCACCGTGAGGTTCGCCGGGACGAGGGCGAGCTCGGGCTCGGAGTCGGCCAGCGCGGCGACGCCCTGGGTGAGGCGGGCGGCGTCGTCGGACAGCAGCCGCATCATCCGGCGCAGCGCGTCCCGGTCGGTGACCTCGTGCAGGTCGAGCGCCACCAGCGTGGCGTGCGCCTGCGGGGCCGTCGCGATCCCCGCCTGGTGGGTGCCGTGGAACGGGACCGTGCCGGCGCCGGCGAGCGGCTCGGGCGCCGACGGCGGGGCCACGCCGGGGCGGGTCAGGGCGTCGGCGCCGGCGGCGACGGCCGCCCCCGCCCCGGCGACAGCCCCTCCCAGGAGGAGCTGCCGCCGGGTGGGGCCGCCGCGACCGGGCTCGCGCCTTCGGTCGCGGGCCATCAGTGGCCGCCCGCGTCCGCGTCGTCGCCACCCATGTCCATGCCCTCGTGGCCCTCGCCCCCGGCGTAGGTCTCGTTGGCGCCGGAGTAGTCCTTGGCGGGCGCGGTGAGCTCGAGCGTGGAGTCGTCGGAGAACGTCAGCGTGAACGTGACCTCGTCGCCGGCCACGGCGGGCGCGGTCAGGCCCATCAGCATGATGTGGTTCGCGCCGGGCTCCAGGGCCAGCACGCCGCCGGCCGGGATGGTGAACCCGCCGTCCTTCTCGCGCATGACCATCTCGCCGGACTCGTTCTCGACCGTCTCGTGCAGCTCGAGCATCGTCGAGGCGGGCGAGGCGACGGACACGACGGTCACGTCGGCGTCGCCGGTGTTCTCGATCTGGCCGAACGCGGCCGACATGCCGCACTCGGCGGACTTCACCCAGGCGTCCTCGACCGTGACGGACTCGGCGGCCGGGCCACCGGAAGACGGCGAGGCGGGGGTGTCGGCCTCGGCGGCGCCGCTGCAGGCGGCGAGGGCGAGGACCGAGACGACGGCCAGGGCGGGGAGGAACGTGCGTGCGTGCATGAGGAAGCTCGGCTCTCGTGGAGAAGGAAGAAGGAAGGTGGTGCGGCCCGGTCAGCGGGACGTGCGGGCGGACCGCCGGCCGCGCAGGACGACGGCCAGCGCGTAGACGCCCAGGGCCAGGAGGGCCCCGCCGCCGGCGACGGCGAGGGTGCGCCAGGGCGCGCCGTCCGTCGACCCGGTGGCGGACGCCCCGGCGGCGTCCTGCTCGTCGGGCGCCGGCTCGGACCTCGCGTCGGACTCCGCGTCGGACCTGGCGGGCTCGTCCGACGACGCCGCCGCTGCGACAGCGTCCCCGACCGTGAACGGCACCAGGCCGGTGATCGGGTGGCCGTCGGAGGACACCACCCGCCAGCGGACCTCGTAGGAGCCGTCCGGCAGGGCCGGGTCCAGCGCGACCGAGACCGACGGCCCGTCGAGGACCGGCTCGCCGGTCTGCCAGGTGTCGTCCGCGGCGTCGGCCACGACGATCGCCGCACCGAACGTCAGGACGTCCGCGGAGAGGTCGAGCCGGACCGCGGCCGGGGCCGCGTCGAGCGCGGCGCCGGGTGCGGGGTCGCTGCCGACCAGCTCGTCGTGCGCCGAGGCCGCCGTGGCGGCGGGCAGGAGCAGCAGGCCGGCCAGCGCCGAGCCCGCCGTCAGGCGCGCCAGGGCGCGCCGGTGTGCAGGGGACATGTCGATCGGAGCCCTCCGGGCAGGGCCCGCCGGGCGCACGATCGCCTCGGGGTGCGACCGGGTGCCGGCGGGGACGTCGGGCAGCGCCCCGACGACCACGCGGGCTCGGTGCCCGCGCCGCGGAGCGCTACGTGAAGAGGGGGACGACGAAGGCCGGAGGCCCGCGCCGGACCACGCTGGCGGAGGTGAGCACGCGGGCGACCGGGCGCCAGGCGTGCTCGTCGCGGAGCGGCGCCGCGGGGGCGTGCGGCAGGACGGGCAGCGCGGGGACCCGCACCACCAGGACACGGTGCGCCGCGCGGCGCACAGCCGCCACCACGCGTGCCAGAGCCGCCTCGCCGTGGCGCAGCGCGAGGACCGTCACGACGGCGGCGCCGGCGTGGGCGAGCCACATCGAGCCCGAGGCGTGACCGGAGTGCGCCATCGCGTCCGCGTCGGGGACGAGGGTGGTCGCCCCGGCGTGCTGGTGGGCACCGTCGGCCGCCGGCGCCGCCCGGCCCACCGCGCCCAGCGAGAACAGGGTGTGGAACAGCAGCTGGCTGATGCCGACCGAGCACGCGAGGCGCAGCCAGCCGAGCCGCACCTGCGCCAGGACGAGGCAGACCGGCGTCGCGAGCACCAGCGGCAGCACGATGCCGAGCGGGCCGGGCACAGCACCGCCGCCGAGCACGTGGGACATCAGGGCGGCGAACGTCGCGACGCCGGAGGCCATCAGCGCCCGCGCGAGGCGCTGGGCGGGGCGATGCGTTCGGGCTGCGGGGTCGCCGACGGGGTCACCACGTCAGTGACCGGCGCGCCCATGACGTTGATCCTAAGCGGCGGCGCTGGGCGGGCGGCGCGACCACGCCCGCACGAGTGCACCCCTCCCCGGTGACCACACCGCCCTCGGACCTGACCGGCGCACTCGCGACGAGACCACCGTGCTGCTTCGACCGCGTACCCGATCTCCCCCGTGCCGCCTGCTCCGGGCCGCTACCGTCGAGGCATGACCCTCCCGGAGCTCACGTCGGTGCCCGGCGGCACGATCGAGCTCTCGGACGCCCGCCGCGGGACGTCGCGAGACGTGGCGCTGTTCGCGTTCGAGATCGGGCGCGTGCCCGTGACGCAGGCGCAGTACGCCGCCGTGCTGGGGCGCGCGGACCCGCCGGCCGCCGGAGCCGCGGCGCCGGCGCACGGGGTGCGCTGGGTCGACGCCGTCGCGTGGTGCAACGCCGCGTCCTCGCGGGCCGGTCTGCGCCCGGCCTACGACGTGCGCGGGGGCACCGTGCGCTGAGACGTCGCCGCGGACGGGTACCGCCTCCCCACCGAGGCCGAGTGGGAGCACGCGTGCCGTGCGGGGACGACGGGAGCCACGTACGGGTCGCTCGCCACCACCGCGTGGACCGCGCTGGACGGCGTCGAGGGTCCCCAGCCGACCGGGTCGAAGGTGCCGAACGCCTGGGGCCTGCACGACATGCTCGGCAACGTGTGGGAGTGGTGCTGGGACTTCGCCGACACCGCTCGCTACGGCGACTACCGTGTGCTGCGCGGTGGCGGCTGGGCCGACGCGAGGTGGAGCGTGCGGGCCTCGGTCCGGCGCGGCAGCGCGCCGGACGCCGTGATCGAGGACGTCGGGTTCCGGGTGGCTCGCGGAGGCGCTCCGCCCGGTGACGGGGACGCGTCCCAGGGGTGGTCGGCCGACGCCGACCGCCGTCGCGCCGATGTGCGCGGCCCCCTCCCGCCAGGATGGACGCCGCTCCGGGGGCTGTGAGGCGGAGGCCGCGGCGTGGTCGTCCCGGGCGCGTGGGACGTCGAGCGGGTCGCCGGGCCGGTCAGCAGCCGAGGTCGGCGACGAGGTCCTCGCGGGCGGTGGCGACCTGCGACGCCTCGTCGCGCAGGGAGTCGACCGCCTCTGGCACGGTCTCGTCGCCGTCGACGTCGTCGACCGCCTCGCTCAGGTCCGACCACGCCTGGTCCACGGCGTCGGCCCGGTCCTCGGCCACGTCATCCGCGGCCTCGGTGAGCTGGTCGACGGCGTCGGCCACCTGGCTGCGCGCCTGGCGGATCTCGTCGATCGTCGCGTCGGGGCCGACCACGCTGTCGAAGTTCTCGAGCGCGGACTCGAGCTGCACCTCCGCGTCGCACGCCTGCGCCGTGTTCTCCTCGGGATCCTCCGAGCACGCCGCGAGCCCGACCACCAGCACCGCCACGACGACCAGCCGCTGAGCGCGCATCGCTGTCCCCCCTCTCGGGGCGCCGCGCGTCGGCGCCCCGCTCATCGTCATCGCACGCGTCCGACCTCGGCGTCACCCGACCCGAGTGATCGACGCGCACGCGCGGAGCGCACCACCCGCACGGCCCCGTGAGGCTGCCCGGAGGCCCGCGGCGGCCCAGGCGGCGCGCGCCGGCACGGCCCGGAGAGCGCCGCGCCCGCCTGACCACTACCGTCGGCGGCATGCTGCCGGAGGCGCCGTCGAGCGACTACGCCCTGCTCACGCTGATCATCGTCGTGACCGGCGTCGTGCCCTTCGTCGTGACTCTCGCGGCTCCGCGTCTCCTGCGCCGCGATCGCGGCACGGCCGCTCCGCGCAGGCCGGTCCCGGCGTGGGCCCTGGTGGCGGTGCCGGTTGTCCTCGTCGCGTGGTGGTTCGTGGCGGCGTGGCTCTTCCTCGCGGACTGATCCGCGTCGCGCGCCGAGCGGCTCCTACCTGGACCAGCGGACCGCCGAGCGCTCGTCCGACGATCTCGACGACGCCACGCTCGAGAGCGAGCTGTGGGCAGCCCTCGGAAGCCGCACCGTGCGGACGGCGGGATCGCGGCAGCGGGTCAGACGCGGCCGGCCGCGGCGCCCGGGACCAGGTCGGCCGCGGCGCGCCCTGCCAGGTCGATCCCGAACGACTCCCGCAGCAGCGTCTCCCCCGCGGGCGTCACCGTCAGCCCGCGGCCCGACCGGTGCCGGACCACCCAGCCCGCGTCGAGGAACCGGGTGCCCACCGCGGCGCCGACCGCGCCGCCCAGGTGCGGCCGGCGCTCCGTCCAGTCGAGGCACGCCCGGGTGGTCGCGCGGCGCCCGGCGACCGCCGCGTCGACCGCCACCCCGAGGCCACGGAGCCCGGCCGCGCCCCGCGGGGTCAGGGCGAGCGCGTCCGGGTCGGCGAGCCAGCCGGCTGCCAGCCAGGCGTCCGTGAGGGCGGTGCCGAGCGCCCCGGCGAGGTGGTCGTAGCAGAACCGCGCGGCCGCCAGGTGCTCAGCCCGCCGGGTCCCGCGGAGGCCCGAGACGGGCGCGGGCGGCGCGATCAGCCCGAGCGCCTCCAGCGCCGAACCCACCTCGGGCCCGGCGAGCGCGTAGAACCGGTGCCGGCCGTGCACGTGGCAGCGCAGCAGCCCGGCCGCGACCAGGACGCCCAGGTGGTCCGAGGCGGTGGACGCGCTGACGCCGGCCAGGCGCGCGAGCTCGCCCGCCGGGCGCCGCGATCCGTCCATCAGCAGGTTGCAGATGGTGGAGCGCGCCGGCACCGCGAGCGCGCGCCCGACGGCGGTGAAGTCCCGGTCCCTGCCCACGCGCCGAGCGTACGACGGCGACGGTTCGGTCCCGGCCGGAACGTCCCAGCCCTAGCGTCGCGGCATGCACACCTACCTCACCCGGCTCCGCTGGGACGGCTCGACCGCCGGCGGCGTCCGGTCCTACTCCCGTGACCACGCGGTCACCGCTCCCCCGGCGCTCGCCGCGCTGGACCTGAGCGCCGATCCCGGGTTCCGCGGTGACGCCGGGCGGCTCAACCCCGAGCAGCTCGTGGTCGCCGCTGCGTCGTCCTGCCAGATGCTGTCCTTCCTGGGCGCCGCCGCCCGCGCCGGTGTCGACGTGCGCGGGTACGAGGACGAGGCGACGTCCGCTCTCGACCTGTCCGGCCCGGCCCCGCGGCTCGGCGCGGTCCGCATCGCGGCGACCGTCCGGGTCGCGACCGGGACGGACCCCGACGCGGTGCTTGCTCTCGCGGAGCAGGCGCACCGCGAGTGCTACGTCGCCAACAGCCTGTCGGTGCCCGTGGAGGTCAGCACCGCGGTGGTGACGGTGTGACCGGCCGGCCGCAGGACCTGGAGGTCGAGCTGCCCGATCGACCGGGCGCCCTGGCCGACCTGGGCGAGGCGCTCGGGGCCGCCGGCGTCAGCCTCGAGGGCGGCGGGGTGACGACGGTCGGCGACCGGGCCGTGGCGCACTTCCTCGTGCTGGGCGGCGAGGCGGCCGTGGCCGCGGTCGCGGGCGCGGGCCTCGGGCGGGCCGTCGCGCGCGACGTGCTGACCGCCCGCCTCGCGCAGGACGTGCCCGGGCAGCTCGGGGCGCTCGCGCGGCGGCTCGGCGACGCCGACGTGTCCGTGCGCGTCCAGTACAGCGACCACGCGGGCAACCTCGTGCTGCTGGTGGACGACGCGGACCGTGAGCGGGCGCGCGCGGTGGTCGCGCGGTGGCGCCCAGGGGACGCCTGACGGAGCGGGAGAGCTGGCTCAGCGCCGCTGGAGGACGAGGCGCGGTCGCCAGCCCACCACCGCCGCGAGCGCGGCGACCAGCAGGAGGGCGAGGCCGCTGACCAGCGCTCCGTGCGCGTGCGCGACCATCGCGTTCCCCCAGTCGACGTCGGACCGCGCGAACTGCGTGGCGACGTACCAACGGTTGCCCCACCGGAACCCGTCCGCCACGGCGAGCGCGAGCGCGACCACGGCGACCACCTTGGCCGCGACGCGGACCCGCGCACCGAGCACCCGTCCGCGCTGTCCCGGCCTCGTCGCCACGTGGTCCCCCTCGCGTCCGTCCCTCGCCCAGCGCCCGCCACGCTAGCGAACGACGCGTTCGTCCGCGTCCGCGGTTCCGCCGACCGGTTCGACCTCGGCGGCGCTCCGCCGGCTCGTCGGGTCCGACCATGAGCGACGACGTGCGCGACAGCGGCGCGACCGCGACGTCGTCCTCGGCCGGCACGACGTGTTCGTCGTGCCGAAGGGGTGAAGCACTGCCTGAGGGCGACCGAGGAGGTCGACGCGGTGCCCTCGAGCCGAGGGGCACGGTCAACACGGGCGACGCGGGCGGGGACATGACGGCTCCGCTCCGGGAGCTCGGCTAGTCCCCGCCCGCACCAGGCGCCGAGCGACGCGGCCGACGAGGAGGCGGCGGACTTCGACCGGGTGAACGGCATCAACCTCCGCGGGGTGTGGGCGGCGCGGAAGCACGAGCTGAGGCAGATGCGTCGGCACGGCAGCGGCGCGGTGGTCAACTGCTCGTCGCTCGGCGGCCTCGTCGGCCTGCCGCAGCGCGCGGCGGACCACTCGAGCAAGCACGGCGTGATCGGCCTGACGCGCAGCGCCGCGGTCGAGTACGCGCCCCGCGGGATCCGGGTCAACGCGGTCTGCCCGGGCACGTTCGACACACCGATGGTGTCGACCATGCTCGAGACCCCGGCCGATGCCCTGGGTGAGCTACCCCAGCGCCACGACCGCACCGACGAGCGGCCCGATCACCACCAGGTGCATCAGCCCGAAGAAGGCCCCGCAGACCACCGTGAACCCGGCCGCCTGTGCGAGCCGGCCCGGCCCGCGCAGGTGCGCCACGATGCGCGCCACGAGCCGCCACGGCCGCAGCACGTCCCAGCTGTTCACCCGGATGTTCCGTCCGAGGTAGATGCCGAACGCGGCGAGCAGCAGCACGGCGACGGTGAGCCAGCGCACCTCGGCCGAGAGCAGCATGTCCACGTCGTTCGACCGCAGCGCCACGTACGCGAGCTGGACGAAGAACACGTTGATCAGCATGTTCAGCACGCCGGACACGGCGAGCGACAGGACGAGCAGGATGTCGTACCACTCCGGCACCCGCTCGCCCGGCTTCCGGTGCGACTGGTTCAGCTCGGTGACGAGGTAGCCCGCGTTCGGCAGCAGGAGCAGCCAGACGAGGACGACGAGCACCTCCGCCGCCACGCCCACGCCGCGCGGGGCGCCGGCGGCGAGCAGCACCCCGACGGCCAGCACCCCCACCCCGAGGACCACGACCGGGGCGATCGACAGCCCGACGTTCAGCAGCATCGGCCGGTAGAGCGTCGTGCCGAACACGGGCGCCCGCGCGATCACCAGCAGCACCGCGAGCGCGTTCATCCCGACGATGCCCAGCACCGTGTCCTGCAGCAGCACGTCTCCCCCGGTCCCGCGGCGCCCGCCACGTCCAGGACGAACCCTGTCACGTCGGCGGACGCCGCACCCGCGGTTCCGGCGGCTGCGTCCACGTCACCCCGGGCGGTGCCGCCCCGGTCAGGCCCCCAGGAACCGTGCGTAGAACCCGCGCGGGTCCTCGGCCAGCGAGGCCTTGACCATGGCGCTCCACTCGTCGACGACGACCTCGAGGTCCCCGGCCGCGACGGCGTCGAGCGTGCGACGGACGACGTCGACCGGGTCGGCTTTCGGCCCGTCGATCCCCCGGGCCATGTCGGTGTCCGCCAGGCCGAGGTGCACGGACGTGACCTGGGTGCCCTGCCCGGCGAGCTCGAGGCGGAGCGCGTTGCTCATGTTCCAGTTCGCGGCCTTGGACACGGCGTACGCGCCGGATCCCGGGAAGGCGAACCAGGACAGCGCGGACGCGACGTTCACGATCGCGCCGCCGCCGTTGGCCGCCAGGACCGGGGCGAAGGCACGGACCATCGACAGCGTGCCCCAGAAGTTGACGTCCATCTCGGCGCGCACGGCGTCCAGGTCGCCGAGCAGCGGCGCCCCGGTGGAGATCCCCGCGTTGTTGACGAGCAGGTCGACGTCGCCGGCCAGCGCGGCCGCGGCGGCCACGGCGTCGGGGTCGGTGATGTCGAGGGCGACGGGGCGGGCCCCGGGCAGGTCGATGGACGCGGGCTCGCGGGCGGCGGCGTAGACCGTCGCGCCCCGGGCGAGCAGCTCGGCGGCGAAGTGGCGACCGAGGCCGCGGTTGGCCCCGGTGATCAGTGCGGTTGTCATATCTGGCACGCTAGGACCTGACGTTGACGTCAGAGGCAAGTCCGGGACGAGTGATCAGGAGCACGGGGTGCGCATCGGAGAGGTCGCCGCGCAGGCGGGCGTCAGCGTGCGGGCGCTGCGGTACTACGAGGAGCAGGGGCTGCTGCACGCCGAGCGGAGCGCGAGCGGGCAGCGGCACTACTCCCCGGAGGCGGTCGCCCGCGTCCGGTTCATCCAGAGCCTCTACGCCGCCGGGCTCGGCAGCAGGGCCGTCCTGCGGATCCTGCCGTGCATGGAGCGGGGCGTCCTCACCGACGAGATGCACGAGCGGCTGCTGGCCGAGCGGGCCCGGGTGCAGGCCCAGCTGGAGGAGCTGACCGCGACCCGCGACAAGCTCGACGACGTGATCCGCATCGGGCAGGCGCACCGCGCCGGGCAGGAGCAGCACGAGGGCACCGCCCTGTGCGGGGTCGCCTCGTGAGGTCGCGGCGGCCGTAGGCACGCTCAGGCGGGCGCGACCGTCGTCCGCATGACCGTCTTGCTCTTCCCGATGCGCCGCTCGAAGACGAACCCGGCCTCCTCGAACATGCTGCGCGTGACGTTGTGCAGGAACGACGACGACGTCCGCTTCCCCGGCTCCAGCTCGTTCGGGAACGAGACGACCTCGCCTCCCCCGGCCTCCGCGATCAGCGCCAGCGCGCCCCGCAGGGCCTCGAGCGCCACGCCCTGCCGGCGGTGGTCCCGGTCGACGAAGAAGCAGGTGATCCGCCACGGCGCCGGGCGGGTCTCGCCGGCGTCGTACTGCTTGCGGTGGTAGATCCCGGGCAGCTCCTCGGGGCTGCCGTACTGGCACCACGCGATCGCCTGCTCCCCGTCGAGCACCAGCGCCGCGTGGGCGACCCCCTCCTCGACGAGGCGCCGCTTGAAGGTGGGCCCGTCGTGGTCGCGCTTGGCGGTGGTCGGGGTGTCGCCGTGGAAGTAGCTGCACCAGCAGCCGCCCCACACGCCGTTGTGCTTCTGTGCCAGCGCGAGCCAGGCGGGGAACGTCTCCGGCGTCAGCGGCTTGATGACGTGGTCGGCCATGTCCCGATGGTGCTCCCCGACGGCGTCCGGCGGAAGAGGAGCGCGACGACGCCCCGCCCGCGTCACGCCGGGAGCTCGGGCGCGGGCTCGTCCGCCGGCCGCGGGGGCACCCCCGGGGGCGTCCGGTTGGGGCCGGCCGCCGCGGGACGCGGCTCGTCCTGGCGGTGCAGCCGGACGCCGACGAGGGCGATGTCGTCCTCGCCGGGACCCGCGGGCAGCTCCTCGACGAGGGTGTCGCAGAGCTCGTCGAGGTCGAGGTGGCCGTGCTTCTCGAGCGCGGCCTGCAGCTCGAGCAGCCCGTCGCGCAGGGACCGGTCGCGCCGCTCGATCAGGCCGTCGGTGTACAGCAGGACCGTCGAACCGCGGTCGAGCACGACCTCGCTGTCGGTCCGCGCCCGATCCGGCACCAGGCCGATCAGCGGACCGGGCCCGAGGGAGCTGAGGGCGACGACGGTGCCGTCGGGGTGCCGCGCCATGGGCGGCGGGTGACCGGCGCTGGCCCAGCGCACGCGGGTCAGGCCGCGCCGGCGCTCGTCCTCGGTCTGCTCGATGCGGGCGACGACGACGGTCGCCATCGTCGTCACCTGCAGGGTGCGCGCGGCGGCGTCCAGGTGCTCCAGGAGCCGGGCGGGCGACGCCTGGGTCACGACCGCGATCCCCCGCAGCATCGACCGCAGCTGGGACATCTGCGCGGCCGCGGCGATGTCGTGCCCGACCACGTCGCCGATGACGACGACGGTGGCGCCGTCGGGCTGCATGAACGCGTCGTACCAGTCGCCGCCGACCCGCTCGGCCTCAGCGGCGGGCCGGTAGCGCACGGCGACCTCGACGTGGTCGGGCTCGACCGGGGACGTGAGGAGCGTCTGCTGGAAGGTCAGCGCGACGTCCCGCTGGCGCCGGAACAGGCGCGCGTTGTCCAGCGCCAGCGCCGCCGACCTGGCGACCTCCACGAGCGTGGCGACGCCGGCCGGGTCCAACCCGTCCCGGTCGGGGCCGGTGAACAGCGTCAGGGCGCCGAGCGTCCGGCCCCGGCTCATGAGGGGGGCGACGGTCACCGAGGTCGGGTCGAGCTGCTCGACGAGGTCGCGGGCGCGCCCGGGCTTGAGCACGCGGTCCAGCGCGGGCACGGCCCCGGTCGCCTGGTGCACCACCTCGCCGGAGTCGATCGCGGACATGAGGATCGAGCTCTGCTCGAGCGCGGCGATGCGCTCGGCCGCGTACTCGGTCACCAGGTCCTGGAGCGCCTGGTCGCGGTGCCACGCACCGACGTCGCGCAGGCGCCGGTGCCGGGCGCGGGACTCGTCGTCCTCGACCAGCGTGACCACGCACCAGTCGGCCAGCGCCGGGACGAGCAGGCGTGCCAGGCGGGCGACGGCGACCTCGACGTCCAGGGTCTCCGCGAGCTGGGTCAGGACCTCCGAGACGATGCGCTCGCGGTCGGGCTGAGCCGGTTCGTGCAACGTGAGGCCCTCCGCCTGGACGCGTCGGGCCCAGCGGCACCGGGCTCACCGACGGCACGAGGATATGCGCTCGGACGGCGCGCCCGGCGCGGCCCGGCATCGCGGGGCCCACGGCCGCGGTCAGTTGATGATCTCGCCCCGCGCGTCCGCCCGCAGGACTGCCAGCCGGGCGCGCCACGCGGCCAGCGCCTCGGCGCTCAGACGCGGCCAGTCGTCGACCACGCGCACCACGCGCAGCGGCTCGGAGCTCCGGAAGGACCGCGTCGGGTTGCCGGGGAACTTCTTGTCGGTGACGTTCGGGTCGTCCTCGTACGGCCCGGTCGGCTCGACCTCGTAGACCCGGGGCTCGGCGTCACCCGCCGCGAGCTCGGCGGCGAGCCCGGCGCCGTCCACCCGCGCGGTGAAGTACACGTGGTTCATGGTGACCTCGGGCCGGTAGTTCGACCGGAACCCCGCCGTCAGCAGGTCGCCCGGGCGCAGGTCCGCCCTGGTGCCGTGGAAGAACGGGCCCGCGTCCGTCGGCTGCGCGCCCGGGGCGGCCCCGCCCGTCTCGGCGCGGCTCACGGCGCGTCCCCGTGGCGGCAGACGACGGAGCCCAGCGGGCGGTGCTCGCGCCCGGTGCGGCGGTAGGACGCGGTCACCTCGAACCCGTGCTCCCGCAGCACCGCGTGCAGCTCGTGCTCCGGCCACCGGTACGCCGGGACCACGGCGTGGTCGAACACCTCGACCGCCGACTCCCCGGCGAAGTACCCGAGCAGCAGGCTCCCCCCGGGCCGGAGGATCCGGGCGAACTCGGCCAGCGGCACCCCGATCCGGTCGGGCGCGTGGTGGATGGTGGAGTACCAGGCCAGGACCCCGCCGAGCGACCCGTCGACCTCGTCGATCGCGTCGATGCTCCCGACGTCGAACCGCACGCCCGGGTAGGCCGCGCGGGCGCGGTCCACGAACGCGGGCACCAGGTCGATCCCGTGCACCTCGCGCCCGCGCCGGGCCAGGTGGTCCGTCCAGTGCCCCGGTCCGCACCCGGCGTCGAGGACGCGTCCGCGGACGCCGTCGGCCCAGGTCTCGACGAGGCGCCGGTCCGTGGGGTGCGCGGCGCCCACCGAGCCGAACAGGTCCGCGTACTCCGCTGCCCGGGACGCGTAGGCCGACTCGACGGTGGTCACCCCGCCGACGGTAGCCCCTGCGCTCGCGCCGGACCGCGGGCGTCGCCCGCCGGGCCGGGCCCGCCGCCGCGCGCGGGCTGCCCGGTCCGTCACCCCGGGAGGCGGACGACCCCGTAGCGCGCCGCGACGGTGCGCGCCGCCTCGTCGACGGCCGCGAGCCGCTCCTCGTCGGTGATGGTCCACGTTCCGTGCACCAGGTGCGGCCAGAACACGGCGGAGGCGATCATCCCGAGGAACTGCGTGGCCGCGACCTCGGGGTCGACGTCCCGACCCACGGCCCCCTCCCGTGCGTCCACGAGGTGCTGCCGGAGCGCACGCAGCACCGGCAGGGTGCCGAAGTCGAAGGTCCGCTCGCGCAGCTCGGGGAACCGCGGCGACTCGGCGATGATCGTGCGCATCAGCCTCGCCATCCGCGGGCGGGCCAGCACGTCGGCGTAGGCCCGGCCCAGCTGGACGAGCCCGGCGACGAGGTCGCCGGAGCGCGCCGCGGGCAGCTCGCCTTCGGGCGGTCCGCCCGCCGCGAGCACCGTCGCCTCGAACAGCGCCGCCTTCGACGGGAACTGCTTGAACAGCGTCGCGCGGGACACGCCCGCGGCCGTGGCCACCCGGGCCAGCGAGGTCCGGTCGTAGCCGGCCTCGAGGAACAGGTCGGCGGCGGCGTCGAGGATCGCCGCGCGGTTCCGGTCGGCGACGCCCCGGTGGTAGTCGGTCAGCGGGCTCATGCTGCCAGCATCGCACAGTGGTGAGTCCCTTGACTCACCTCACGTCTGGTGCCACGGTGGACGAGGTGAGTCGACCGACTCACCTCGGATCGCACGGGAGGCAGGACGATGGCGACCACCTTCATCCACGCGACGGTGACCCTCGACGGGTACATGGCCGACCCCGACGGCGGGATCGACTGGATGCTCGGGACCCCGACGGTGCCCGAGGACGAGCGGGTCGTGCAGGACGTCATGGCGCGGATCGGCGCCGTGGTCGGCGGGGCGAACCGGACCCGGACGATCGAGGACGACGGGCAGCCGTACGGCGGCACGCTGCAGGTCCCGGTCTTCCTCATGACCCACGCCGAGCACGAGCCGATCGAGAAGGACGGGACGACGTACACGTTCGTGGTCGACGACATCGCGCGGGGCGTCGGGCTCGCCCGGGCCGCGGCCGGCGACCGGTGGGTCGCCCTGCTGGGCGGGTCGATCGGGCGCCAGTGCCTGCGGCTCGGCCTCGTCGACGAGATCCACCTGGACGTCGTGCCGCTCCTGCTCGGCGACGGCATCTCGCTGTTCGCCGGCCTCGGGCAGCGCGTCGGGCTCGAGCGGCTCGAGACGTCCGGCTACGCCGCCGAGGCGCACCTGCGGTACCGCGTGCTGCGCTGACGGTGCCGTCAGCCCCGGGTCGTCGGGGCGATCAGCACCATGGGACCGTGCTCTCCCCGGGGCTCCGCGAACCCGAGCAGGGCGAGGTCGGCCTGCTCCCGGTCCGACCGTGCGTACGCGTGCACGGCGTCCCCCGCCGGGACCACGGCGTCCAGGAGGTCGCCGATCGCCGGCACCGCCGCGCCGCGGGCGGTCTCGTCGGCACGGATCCTCCCGACGGACCAGCCGTGCTGCGTGAGCGCCGGGCCCCGAACCGGACCCCACCGCTCGGGGACCGGCCGCTCCGACCGGTCACGGACGCCCTGGCACGCGGACACCCCGAGCGCGTAGAGCTGGAGGACGGCCCCGGTGATCAGGACCGGCCAGTACGCGACCTCCGCCAGCGTCCCGAGCCCGAACGCCACGACGGGGAACGCGGCCACCCCGAGCACGAACGTCCGGCGCGACGAGTGCGGGCGGGCCAGCGCGACGCAGACCAGCCCGCCGTCGTCCTGGACGCGGTGGTAGAGCGGCGTCAGCAGCGCCGTGAGCACCGCCGCCGGGCGGCACCACGCGACGAGCACCCGGTACCGGCGTCCGGTCCCCGGCGCCATCGACGCCGCGACCGTGCGCGACACCGCCCACGCGTCCCGGAACCCGGTGCGCGTCCAGCCGGCCCGGCGCGCGGCCTCGCGGCGCTCGGCTGTCGGCGTGGGCACGTGCCGAGCCTGCCACCACGGGGCGACGCGCGCAGGCGTTCCGCGCCGTGACCTGCGCGCCGCCGTGACGGACGAACGCCCGTACCGTGGGCGAGGTGCACCCTCCCGTGGAACCGTCCGACTCCGGCTGGCTCGACCGGCCCGGTGGCGTCCGGCTGTACTGGGAGGCGTCCGGCGACCCGGCGGGCCGCCCGGCGCTGTACCTGCACGGCGGGCCGGGGAGCGGCCTCGGTGCCGGCGGCTACCGGCGCCGGTTCGACCCCGAGCGGTACCGGGTGGTCGGACTGGACCAGCGCGGGTGCGGGCGCAGCACCCCGTGGGCGGCCGACGACCTGGACCGGCTCGACGACAACGCCACGCCGGCGCTGATCGCCGACATCGAGGCGCTGCGCGCGCACCTCGGCGTCGACGCGTGGCTCGTGCACGGCGTGTCGTGGGGCTCGACCCTGGCCCTCGCGTACGCGCTCGCGCACCCGGACCGCGTCTCCGCGCTGGTGCTGACCGCGGTGACGACCGGCGCCCGCGACGAGATCGACTGGATCACGGAGGGCGTCGGGCGGGTGTTCCCGGAGGCGTGGCACCGGTTCGCGGCCGGCGTCCCGGACGGCGTGCGGGTCGTCGAGCACTACGCGCGTCTGCTCCGCGACCCCGACCCGGTCGTCCGGGCCGCGGCGGCGGACGCGTGGGACGCGTGGGAGTCGACGCACGTCTCCCTCGACCCCGGGTGGCGGCCCGGCCCGCTGCACGCCGAGCCCCGCGAGCGACTCAACTTCGCCACGCTCGTGACGCACTACTGGGCGCACGACTGCTTCCTCGCGGGCGGCGACGCCGTGCTCGCCCGCGCGCACGAGCTCACGGTGCCGGGCGTGCTCGTCCACGGGCGCCGCGACATCAGCGGGCCGGTCGTGACCCCGTGGCGGCTGCACCGGGCGTGGCCCGGGAGCGAGCTCCACGTCGTCGAGTCGGAGGGCCACGGCGGCGCCGAGGAGATGGAGGTCACGCGCCGGGCGATCGACGCCCTCGCCCGTGGGTGAGCGCCCGGCGCCTCCGCCGGCGCAGCGACAGCAGGCCCGCGCCCTGGCCGACGGCCGCCGCGGCGAACCCGCCGGCAGCGGCCCAGTGGTCGGACCCGGCGCCGCGGGCGGCGAGCACCGCGAACACGACCGCCGCGCCGACGAAGACCACCACGGAGACGCGGAGCACCAGCAGCCACCCGGGCGTGAGCTCGGGCGTGCTGCGCATCCCCGCGGTCGGCATGCGGCGATCCTCGTCAGCCATCACAGGTCCAGCGCGGCCGTCACGAGCATGGACACCCCGGCGACGACGAGCACGACGCCGGGCACCCACCCGGGGACGGCGAACCGGATCGAGCTCGCATCGGGGAAGAACACCAGCAGGGCGACCCCGGACGCGAGGAAGACCAGCCCGAGGCATGCGAGCAACCAGCGCCCGCCGGTGCGCCCGTCCCCGACGTCGACCTCCGGGCCCTGTTCGTCCACGCGCCGATCGTGGCAGATCGCGCCCGCCGGTGCCCGCGATCGGCCGGACTCCTCACGTGCGCACGGTGGGCGGACGCACCTCGTGCCGGTGTCGTGGACCCGGCAGTCCCAGGACGCGTCTCACGTGGTCGGCCTGAGCCCGAGGGAGGCGTGGAGCGCGTGCACCTCGCGGCGCCGGCGACCCGACTCGGCCGGCCCGGGAGACATGTCTCAGGCCGGCACCGCCGCGCCCGCGTCGGCCTCCGCGGCGCCCAGCGCCAGCCACGCCCGCGGCGACCGCCCGAGCCGTTGCGTGAACGCCCGCGAGAACGCCGCCGGCGTCGCGTACCCGAGCTCCCGGGCGGTCTGCTGCACGGAGGCGCCGCCGCGCAGCCGCTCCTGCCCGAGGGTCACCCGCCACGCGGTCAGGTAGTCCGCGGGCGGCTGCCCCACGACCTCGCGGAACCGGGCCGCGAACGCGCTGCGCGACAGCCCGGCCTCGCGGGCCATCGACGCGAGCGTCCAGGGCCGGCCCGGGTCGCGGTGCAGGGCGGACAGCGCGGGCGCGAGCCGCTCGTCCGCCAGGCCGGTCAGCAGGCCCGCGCTCAGCCCGAGCGACGGCGCGTGGTCCAGCACCCAGCGGAACAGCTGAATCAGCACGACCTCGAACAGCCGGTCCGCGAGCAGCCGGCGACCGCACCGGACGTCGTCGATCTCGGCGAACAGCAGGTCGAGAGCGGGCGCCAGGCCCGGCACCTCGGCGAGCGGGACCACCAGCACCGGCGGCAGCGTGCGGACCAGCGGGTGCGTGACTCCCCCGCCGAAGTCGAGCGTCGCGCACGCGAAGTCGGACTCCTCGGTCGGCGCGTTGTGGAACGCGTGCTCCAGGGGCCGGGGGTAGAGCAGCAGGCTCGGCTCGGTGATCCGGCGGCGATCCAGCCGGCCGTCGACCTGGTGCGCCACCTCCATCTCCCCGGCACGCAGCACGTGGAGGAACCCGCGGCCGGGCTGCGCCCCGAACGTGGTGACGCCGCACAGCGGGCCGGTGTGGAACAGCCGGGTGCTGATGCGGAACCGGTCGAGCACCGGGTCGAGCCGGTCGACGAAGGCCATGCCGCCAGTGTGCCGGACGATCCGACGCATCCGGAAGACGAAACGCACCTTCTCGTCCATCGACCGCCGCCAGGCTGGACTCACGTCGGCGGGACCTCCGCCGGCGGACCCACTCCCAGACCCAGGAGCCGTCATGTCCCGTGTCCCGCTCGTCGACCCCACCACCACCACCGGCGCCGTGGCCGAGCAGCTCGACCAGATCCGCGGCGCCTTCGGCGGCGTCCCCGCGATGTTCCGCGCCGTCGCCAACTCCCCCGCCGCGCTCACGAGCATGTGGGCCGCGTTCGGTGCGCTGGGCGGGGGCACCCTCGGCGCGCCGCTCGGCGAGCAGATCGCCGTCGCCGTGGCCGACCGCAACGCGTGCGCGTACTGCCTCGCCGCGCACACCGCGCTGGGTCGCAAGGCCGGCGTGCCCCGGGAGGCGATGGCCGCCGCCCAGTCCGGCGAGTCGGACGACCCCCGGACCGCCGCGGTGCTGGCGTTCGCGCTCCGCCTGGTCGAGGAGCGCGGGCACGTGACGGAGGAGGACGTCAGCGCCCTGCGCGCGCAGGGCGTCACCGACGAGCAGGTCGTGGAGATCGTCGCGCACGTCGCGCTCAACCTGTTCACGAACTACGTCAACGTGGCGCTCGAGGTCCCCGTCGACTTCCCGACCGTCGGGCTGCGGCGCGCGGCCTGACCCAGCCCGGGAGCCGCGGCAGCCCGGCCACGTCCGCGTGGCCGGGCTCCCGCGCGGGGCCTCGACGTCAGGCCGGGACCATCGCGCCGCGCACCTGCGCGACCAGCTCGTCGGGGACCTCGGTCAGCCCGTGGTCCTGCTGGGCGTGCGCCGCGACCGCACCGAGGATCTCGTCCTCGGTGCCGGTGAACGCGCGGGCGCAGCCCGGGACGACGTCGCCGCAACGGAAAGCCTTCATGGTGGTGTCCTCTCGATGTCGGCCCCCGGCGGGGGCCCGTCCTGTGTCGGTCTCGGTCAGGTGCCCGGGGAGTCGCAGACGGCGAGCACGAGCGCGTCCACCGGGACGGTGCCCAGGACGACCCCGCTGCCGTCGGTGCACACCAGCGGGTCCCACCGCCGGCTCTCCGGTCGCAGCATGGCGCGGCGCGCCACCTCGGTCACCGAGGCGCTGGGGGCGACCGTCATGGCCGGCGCCCACCGCCCGGACGCGCCCCGGACCTCGGCGACGAGGCCGTTGTCGGCCAGGAGCACGTCGTCGTCCGCGCGGCTGCGCCCCGCCCGGGCGGGCCGCACGACGCTCGCCACGTTCCCCGTGAGGGAGGTGCGCGCCGCGGTGGCGCGGATGCGCGCGGCCTCCTCGGCCGGCAGGGCGGCCAGCATCTCCGGCTGCGGCCGGCCCAGCGCCCAGCCCTGGGCGAGCGGCACGCCCAGGCCGATGAGCGCGTCGAGCTCGCCCCGGGTCTCGACGCCCTCCGCGAGGATCCAGCCGTCCATCCGCCCGACGAGGTCGCCGAACACCTCGACGAGCGCGCGCTTCACCGGGTCGGAGTCGACGCCCGTGACGAGCGCCCGGTCCAGCTTGACGATGTCCGGGCGGAGCGAGATCAGCAGCTCGAGGCCGGCGTACCCGGTGCCCGCGTCGTCCATCGCCACGAGCGCACCGGCGGCGCGGACACGGCGCAGGACTTCCGCGGCACTCCCCTCGGCGTCGACGCGGGTGTGCTCGGTCAGCTCGAGCACGACCCGCGACAGGTCCGTGTGCTCCAGGAGGGCGCCGGCCACCAGGTCGTCGGACAGCAGGTGCGGGTCGACGTTCACGGTGAGGAAGGTGTTCGGCGGCAGGTCCGCCCGCGCGGCGACCGCCTTCTGCAGCACCCGCGCCTGCAGCCGCGGGTTGGCGCCCCACCGCTGCGCCGCCGCGAACCAGACGTCCGGGGACGCGCGCCACGGCCCCTGGAAGCGCGACAGCAGCTCGTAGCCGGCGACCATCCCCGTCGCGAGCTCCACGACCGGCTGCGCGTGCAGCGCGTGCGCCGCCGGGTCGTCGAGCGCGTCCTGCAGCGCCGCGCGCCAGGCCGGGTCGTCGACCGGGGGCGCGGTGCTGTCGGCGTCGATGACGACTCCCCTCGGGCCGGGTGCGGACGAGCCGACGGACCGCGACCCGGTGCCGACGCTACGCCCGGCCCCGCGGCGCACCGGCCGGGAACGGGGGCTCACGTGCGGTTTCACCCTCCGCCGCGGGCGGGTTCACCCCCGGCGGCACGCCCTCGCCGCGGCCCGGGCGTCCGGTGCGCTCCGGGTAGGCGCCGCACGCCTCCCCCTCGGCCGCGAGCCCGGCGTGATCCGCGCGCGCGGCCGGGCCGTCGCCCGGCGGGAGGCCGCGGAGCTCGAACCCGGCCGGTGCCGAGGGTGCGCTCACGCCGGCTGCCACAGCTCCACCCGGTTGCCCTCCGGGTCGGTCACCCACCCGAACCGCCCGACGCCCGGCTCGTCCTCGGTCTCCGGCGCGACGTCCGCGCCGCCGGCGCGCAGCTGGGCGAGCATCGCGTCCAGGTCCCGGACGCGGAAGTTCAGCATCGTCGCCTGCCGCGCGGAGCCGAAGTACTCGGTGTCGTGGTCGAACGCGGCGAACACGGTGGGTCCGGCCTCCTGCTGCCACGGGCGCTCGGTGTCGTCGGCGACGCCGAGCAGGTCGCGGTACCAGGCCTGCAGCGCCGCCGGGTCCCGCGCCCGCAGGAAGTACCCGCCGATGCCGAGGACGCGCTCCACGGCGGTCACCGTCCCGCGACGACCAGGACCACGACGCCCGCCAGCAGCAGGAACGGCGCGGTCTCCAGCAGCAGCGTCACGGTGGACCGGGGCGCGCGGCGCGGCGCGTCGCGGACGCTCGGGGCCAGCGGGTTCCCGTTCAGGCCCGCCCGCTCGCCGACCGGCCGGGTGTCGGTCCCGTCGCGCTCGCTCATCGCTTCCCCCGTCCCGGTCGTCGTCCCCGAGCGTGCCAGGGCCCCGGCACCGCGTCCAGGATGATCCCGGCGGGGCGGGCCTTCAGCCCCCGCCCGCCAGCGCCGCGATCTTGTCCTGCAGCAGCCGCCGCTCCTGCGCGTTCCCGCACCGGGCCGCCGCGCGGCCGAGCTCGTCGCGCGCCTCCGCGTCCCGGCCGAGCCGGCGGAGCAGCTCGCCCCGCACGGCGGGCAGCTGGTGCGACCCGGCGAGCGCGCCGCGCCGCGCCAGGTCGTCGACCACCGCGAGCCCGGCCGCCGGGCCCCGAGCCATCCCGAGGGCGACCGCCCGGTTGAGGTCGACCACGGGTGAGGGCGCGAGCCTCCCGAGCGCCTCGTACAGCAGGACGACGCGCTCCCAGTCCGTCGCCGCGACCGACGGCGCGACCGCGTGGCACTCCGCGACGGCCGCCTGCAACCCGTAGGCGCCCAGCCCGCGCCCCCCTCCCGCGGCGGCGGCGAGCGCGGCCCGGCCGCGGCGGATCGCCGCGCGGTCCCACCGGCGGCGGTCCTGGTCCTCGAGCAGCACGGGCGACCCGTCGGGCGCGACCCGCGCGGGGAACCGCGCCGCGGTGAGCTCCAGCAGCGCGAGCAGGCCCAGCGCCTCCGGCTCGTCCGGGACCAGGTGCGCGAGCACGCGCGCCAGCCGCACCGCCTCGCGCGCGAGGTCCGGCCGCAGCCAGTCGTCGCCGGAGGTCGCCGACGACCCCTCGGTGAACACCGAGTACACGACCGCGAGCACGGCACCGAGCCGCTCGCGCCGGTCGGTGCCTTCCGGGACCGCGAACGGCACGCGCGCCGCGGTGAGCGTCCGCTTCGCCCGGGTGATCCGCGCCTGCACGGTCGCGGTCGGGACGAGGAACGCCCGGGCGATCTCGTCGCTGGTCAGGCCGCCGACGACCCGCAGCGTGAGCGCGACCTGCGCCTCGGGCGACAGCACCGGGTGGCACGCGACGAACATGAGCGCCAGCACGTCGTCGTCGATCGTGTCGGGGTCGGCGAGCAGGTCGGCGTCCGGTGCTCCGTCCTCGCGGGCGGTGTCGTGCGCGAGGGCCGCGTACCGGTCGTCGAGCGCGACGCGCCGCCGGATCGCGTCCACCGCGCGCCGGCGGCCGACGGTGACCAGCCAGCCGGCCGGGTTCGACGGGACCCCGGCGCGCGGCCAGGCCACGAGCGCCTCGGCCAGCGCCTCCTGCGCGGCGTCCTCGGCGAGCGCGACGTCGCCGGCGGACCGCGCCAGGGTCGCGACGATCCGGGCGGAGTGCATCCGCCAGGCCGTCTCGACCGCGGCGCGGCCCGCGTCCGGCGCGACGGCGCCGCTCAGAGCTGGCCCGTCGCCTCGCGCCACGCCCGCTCTCGCAGGATCCACGGGTTGTCCTGGGGGAACTCGTCGATCGTCGCCACCCGCCGGAGCTCGACCCGCGTGCCCGGGCCGAGCGGCGCGCGCCGGGCCCACGCGACCGCCTCCTCCCGCGAGGCGACGTCGAGCACCCAGTAGCCGCCGAACAGCTCCTTCGCCTCGCCGTACGGCCCGTCCGTGACCACGGGCGGCGTCTGCGCGTAGTCGATGACGACGGCCTCGGCGGGATCGTCCGAGAGCCCTTCCATCGCGAGGAGCACGCCGGCCGCGACCAGCTCCTCGTTGAACCGGCTCATCGACTCGATCGACTCCTCGTAGGTGACGTCGGCGCCACCCGGCTGCTGCGTCCCGGTCGAGCGCATGATCAGCATGTACTTCATGGCCGTGCCTCCCTGCTCGCGGGCCCCGTCCGGACCCTCTCACCCCGGTGTCGAACGGGGAACCCCCCGGATCGACACGGCGGGCCGTCGAGGTGCGCACCCCCTCACGCGTTCCCGGCGTGCTCCCCCACGAACGCGACCACGTCGGCGACCTCCCGGTCGTCCATCGTGTGGGCCAGCCCCTCGTACCACCGCGTCGTCGCCGCCGCGTTCCGGGCCGCCCAGGCCGCCAGCCGCGCGGCCCACGGCTCCGGGACCACGTCGTCGCGGTCGCCGTGGCACACCAGGACGGGCGGCCGGACCGCCGCCACGGCGGCGTCGCGCCGGTCCCGCACCCGCGCGAGGAACGCCGACAGCGTCACGGCGTAGCGGAACCGGCCCGGGTCGGCGCGCAGCATCTGCACCGCCACCGCGCCGCCCTGGGAGAACCCGACCAGGCCGACCGAGGGCCAGCCGCCCTGCCCCGCGAGCCACCCGGCCACCGCGGCAGCCGACTCCTCGAACCCCGGTGCGTCGGAGCGGGCGACGTCGGCCCACGCCCACCGGTCCCGGAGCACGAGCCGGCCGGCGAGCGACACCCCGACGACCCCGGCGGGCAGGGCGTCGAGGACCGGCGCCAGGTCGCCGGGGACGCCGCCCGCGCCGTGCAGCAGCACCACGAGGTGCCGCCCGCGCGGGTCGGCCGCGGCCGAGGCGTCCGACCAGAGCGCGCCCGCGGCGACCGGCCTGGTCACGCCGCCGCCCGCGCCAGCACCACGTGCTCCCGGCCCGGGCGGTCCGGCGCGTCCCGCACGTCCACGACGTCGAACCCGGCGCCGGCGAGCGACGCCCGCATCTCGTCGAGCGACCGGAACCGCAGGGTCGACGACGACGCCACCTCGGTGCCGTCCGGGAACCGGAACACCGACCGGAAGGACACGAGCGGCTGGGACACCTCGGTCACCTCGAACGACTCCTCGACCCGCCCGACCCCCGGCACGTCGCGCGCGCCGCCGCCGTCGCCCGCCGCCCAGTCCTCCCACGCGCGGGCCTCGGGCCGGCGGGTCTCGAGGACGAGGTGGCCGCCCGGCGCGAGCGCGCCGCGGATCCCGCGGAGCGCGGCCGACCAGTCCGCGTCCCCCAGGAACACCTGCGCGACGTTGCCGGTCATGGTCGCGAGGTCGACCGCCAGCGGCGGCAGCGTCGTGGCGTACCCACGCAGCCACGTCACCCGGTCGGCGCCGGGCTTGGCACGGGCCACGTCGAGGGACGCCGCCGCGGGGTCGACGCCCGTCACCGCCAGCCCGTCGTCCGCGAGCAGCAGCGCCAGCGTGCCGGTGCCGCAGCCGACGTCGAGCACCCGGCGGGCGCCGACCTCGCGGGCCACGCCGCGGTACAGGTCGAGGTCGGACCGGTCGTCGTCGAACACGTCGTAGAGCCGGGCCAGCCGGGGGTCGGCGAAGATCGCGTCGGGCACGTGCGTCAGGCTACGGAGGCGGGTCCGGACCGGGCGAGGCCATTGTGCGCGGCCCGTGCCGCGCCCGTCAGCCGTGCGACGGCTGGCCCGTCCCGGTGACGGTCGTGAGCAGGATCGCCGCGTCGCTCAGCGCCTCGACGCCGTGCCGGTCGTGGGTCAGCGTCGCGAGGAACCCGGTCGGCATCGTGTCGACGCGGTCGGCGGACGACACGGCCACGGTCCCGCGCAGCACGAGGACGCTGCCCGCCGGCGGCGAGTTGTGCTCGGCGAGCTTCGTCCCGGTGGTCAGCGCGATGACGGTCTGCCGCAGCGGCCCGTCGTGCACGACGATCTGGGCGCTGCGCCCGTGCGGGTCCTGGTGGGCGAGGCTGATCTGCTGCTGCGCGAGCTGGTGCACGTCCATGCGGGGGTCCTCCCGGCGTCGTCGGCGGTCAGGTCCTACTCAACACGGCACGGCGCCCGACCGCTATTCACCTGGCACGGCGCGTCCGCCCGGTGGCAGCCTCGGTGGCGTGCCGGACGAAGGACATCTGGACGGCGCCCGGCCGGGTACCGGGCCGGGCGCCGGGCGGACTCCACCGAGGCCCCGTTCACCGCGGGACAGCCCGTCCCCCGTCTCGGTCTGGCGCACCTGACGCCCGTCGAGGTCGTCACATCGCGACGAGGTCGTCACTCGTTCATGACGACCTCGCGCGGATGTGACGACCTCGTCTCCCCCCGGGGCGTCAGCGACCCTCGGCCACCTCGCGCCGCTTCTGCTGCGCGGGTCGCGCCGGCTCGTGCGGGCCGTTCCAGACCTGGATCACGCCCCAGATGGAGGCCGCGATCGGCACCGCCAGCACGGCGCCGGTGATGCCGGCGAGCACCGTGCCGACGGTCAGGGCGACCAGGATGACCAGCGGGTGCAGCGCCAGCGACCGGGCCATGACGACCGGCTGCAGGAAGTTGCCCTCGAGCTGGTTCACCAGGACCACGATCCCGACGACGATCAGCGCCTCCACCGGGCCGAGCGCGACGAGCGTCACGAGCGCCGCGAAGACGCCGGCCAGGGTCGCGCCCACCAGCGGGATGAACGCCAGCAGGAACACCAGCACCGCCAGCGGGATCGCGAGCGGCACGCCCATGATCACCAGGCCGATCCCGATGCCGATCGCGTCCACGGCGGCGACGATCGCGGTGCCCCGCACGTAGCCGCCCATGGTCGTGACGACGCGGTGCCCGACCCGCTGGCCGCGCTCGTACCGCGTGCCCTCGAACGGCCGGAGCAGGAACTCCCAGATCCTCGGCCCGTCCTTGAGGAAGAAGAACAGCACGACGACCATCAGGACGAACCCGGTGAGGAAGTTCGCGGTGGCGGACACGCCGGCGATCGCGCCGGCGCCGAAGCTGCTCGACGTCAGGAACTCCGTGACCGCCGTGCGCGCGTCCTCGATCTGCTGGTCGGAGATCTCGATCGGCAGGCCGGAGAGCGACTCCTGCAGCTCGCCGACGCCGGCGACCGCCTGGTCGACCAGGTCGTCCCACTGGTGGATCACCGCGTACACCACGGCGGCCAGGACCCCGCCCAGCACGCCGACCACCAGGAACAGCGCGACCCAGGTCGCGAGGATCGACGGCATGCGGTGCCTGCGGAACCAGGACACGAGCGGGTGCATCGCGCTCGCCAGCACCAGCGCGATCAGCACCGGGATCACCACGAGCGTCAGCCGGGTGAGGGCGAACACCGCCACGGTGACCAGGGCCAGCAGCGCCAGCGTCTGCACCGAGCGCGTGCCCACGCGCCCGAAGCCGTCGGCCCACAGCGCGCCCGCCCCCGGCGTGCGGCGCGCCTCGTCCCGGGCGACCTCGGCCGCCCGCACGACTGCCGCGCCCGTCGGCGCACTCGTCCGTCGTCGGAACCACATGTACCCGTCCCACCCCTTCCGGTGTCCGTCTGCCGGGGACGGTACGGGCCGGGGACCCGCCCCGCGAGCGGGCGCGCCGTCCACCGGACGGCGTACCCGGGTCTCCGACCGCAGACCGATGCCCCAGGCCACGGCCCCGGTGCAGGCTGGGAGCATGGCCCAGGACCGACCGCACCGCCTCGACGACGACCGCGCCCGGCAGCGCGCGGCGCTGCTGGCGCGCCGGAGCCGGGCCCGGACCCGGCTCCCGCTCGACGTGGCCCTGCGGCTCGCGATGGACCCCGCGGCGCACGCGGCGACGGCGTACGCGCGGCGGCGCTGACCCGGCGGCGCCCGGGGGCGACGGCCCAGCCCCGGCGCGGCGCCCGCGGAACGGCCCGGGGGGGACCCCCGCGCGCGGCTACGATCCCCGGCATGGGGCAGCGAGTGACCATCACCGACGTGGCGCGGGACGCGGGCGTCTCCGTCGCGACGGTGTCGAAGGTCATCAACGGCCGGTACGGCGTCGCCCAGGCCACGTCCACCCGCGTGATGGAGGTCATCGACCGGCTCGGGTACGAGTCGAGCCTGGTCGCGCGCAGCCTCCGGTCGCACCGGACGCACGTGCTCGGCATCCTCGTCGCGGAGTTCGAGCCGTTCTCCGCCGAGATCCTCAAGGGCGCCGCCGCCGCGCTGGCCGACTCCGACTCCGGCTACGAGCTGCTCGCCTACACCGGCGGGCTGCACGGCCGCGGCGCCGGCTGGGAGCGCCGGTACCTGTCCCGGCTGAGCGGCACGCTGATCGACGGCGCCGTGCTCGTGACGCCCACCGTGGTCGAGGCCGACGCCGGCGTGCCCGTCGTGGCGATCGACCCGCACACCGGGCCGACGGGGCTGCCCACGGTCGACTCGGACAACCTCGCCGGCGCCGTCCTGGGCACGGAGCACCTGCTCGGCCTCGGTCACCGGCGGATCGCGTTCGTCGGCGGTCGACCGGACCTGGAGTCGTCGCGCCTGCGCGAGCAGGGGTTCCGCCGGGCGATGGCGGCCGCGGGGGTCGCCGTGGACGAGGTGCTCGTCCGCGAGGGCGACTACCGCAAGGAGTCCACCCGGGAGCCCGTGCACGAGCTGCTGACCCTGCCGGACCGCCCCACCGCCGTGTTCGCCGCGAACGACCTGTCCGCGATCGCGACCATCGAGGTCGCCCGCGAGCTCGGGCTGCGGGTGCCGGCCGACCTGTCGGTGATCGGGTTCGACGACATCCCGGAGTCGGCGCAGACCGACCCGCCCCTCACGACGGTGCACCAGCCGATCCAGCGGATGGGCGCCGCGGCGATCGGCCTGCTCACCGCGCTCCTGGACGGGGGCGACGTGCCGGACCCGCACGTCCGCCTGCCCACGTCGCTGGTGCGGCGCGGGTCCACCGCCGCGCTCTGACCCCGCGCGCCGCCCGCGCGAGCCCGCACGACCCGCACGAAGGAGTGCCCATGCCGGACGTCCGCGTCCCCCGGCCCGCCCACCTCGACCACCGCGGCGCCCGGGCCGTCGTCACCGTGCTCGACCCGGCGGGGCGGCCGCTCGCCGACGCGTCGGTGGAGGTCGCGCAGGCCCGGCACGCGTTCGGCTTCGGCTGCACGGCGTTCGAGGTGATCGCCCCGGCGAACGGCGAGCCGCCCGGTCCCGGGGACCCGGCGCCCGACGTCCTGCCCGGCGTGCTGGACCGGTGGCTGGCGCTGTTCGACACCGCGACGCTCCCGTTCTACTGGTCGCAGTTCGAGCCCGAGCGCGGGCGCCCCGACACGGACCGGCTGCTCGCCGCCGCGCGCTGGCTCGCGGAGCGCGGCGTGCGCGTGAAGGGCCACCCGCTCGCCTGGCACACGCTCGCGCCGGCGTGGCTGCGCGACCTGCCCGAGGACGACGTCGCGGCGGCCGTCCGGGACCGGATCACCCGGGACGTCACCGCGTTCCGCGGCGTCGTCGGCACCTGGGACGCGATCAACGAGGTCGTGATCATGCCGGTGTTCGACAAGGAGCCCAACGGGCTCACCCGGCTGTGCGCCCGGGACGGCCGCGTGCCCACCGTCCGCCTGGCGTTCGACGCGGCCCGCGCGGCGGACCCCACCGCCACGCTGCTGCTCAACGACTTCGACCTCTCCGCGGACTACGAGCGGCTCGTCGAGGACTGCCTGGACGCCGGCGTCCGGATCGACGCGCTCGGGCTCCAGACGCACATGCACCAGGGCTACCGCGGCGAGGAGTGGACGCTCGGGGTGCTCGACCGGTTCGCGCGGTTCGGCCTGCCGCTGCACCTCACGGAGACGACGCTCGTCTCGGGCGCCCTGATGCCGCCGCACGTGGCGGACCTCAACGACTGGCAGGTGCCGTCCTGGCCGTCGACGCCGGACGGCGAGGCGCGGCAGGCCGACGAGGTCGTGCGGCACTACACGACCCTGTTCGGACACCCCGCGGTGCACGCGGCGACGTACTGGGGCCTGTGCGACGCCGGCGCGTGGCTCGGCGCTCCGGCCGGGCTGCTGCGGGCCGACGGGACGCCGAAGCCGGCGTACGACGCGCTGCGCGCGCTGGTGCGGGGAGCCTGGTGGCTGGACCCGGCGCCCGCCCGCACCGACGCGGAGGGCCGGTTCGTGCTGGACGCGTACCTCGGCGACTACCGGGTGACGGCGGGCGGGCGGGCGGCGACCGTGACGCTCGCGCGCGACGCCGCGACGGCCGAGGCGCGCCTGGCCTGACCGCTCTCGACGCCCGCGGACCTCCCGCGCCCCGCGCCGGCTCGGCGAGAGTGCAGAAGGTGCGGGGTTCGCGCGCGAGAAACCCCGCATCTGCTGCACTCTCGGCGCGGTCTCGCCCGGCGGTCCCCGCCGCGACGGCCCTGGACGCCCGCGCTCAGGCGGCCGGCGTCCAGGTGTAGGGCGACCCCGCGGCGATGCGGACGTACTCCCCGGCGCCGCCCAGGCCGCCCACCAGGCGGTCGGCGAGCGCGCGGCCCGGCTCGGACAGGATCGCGTCGTGGATCGGCGCCGCGACCCGCGGGTGCACCGCCCGCACGTAGTCGATCGCCTCGGCGAGCTTGAGCCACGGCGCGGCGACGGGCACGAGCAGCACCTCGACCCGCGTCCCGGCGGGCGGCTCGGTGAACGCGTCGCCCGGGTGCAGCAGGCCACCGTCCACCAGGTACCCCACGTTTCGCGGGCGCGGCACGTCCGGGTGGATCAGCGCGTGCTGCTCCCCGACCGCCCGGACCTCGAACCCCGCCGCCTCGAACACGTCCCCGGCGACGACGGCCCGCACGCGCGCCGCCGGTGCGCCGGCCTCGACCAGCTGCGCGACCACATCGGCCGGCGCCCACGCCGCGAGCCCGTGGCGCCCGGCGAGCGCCGCCGCGAGGCGCGCGACGTCGACGTGGTCGACGTGCTCGTGCGTGACGAGCACGGCCTCGGCGTCGTCGAGGACGGTCAGGTCGCTGAACGACCCGGGGTCGAGCACGAGCCGCCGCCCCGCGCGCTCGAGGCGGACGCAGGCGTGGCCGTGGTGCGTGATCGTCGTGTCGGTCATGCCAGCAGCATCGCCCCAGGTCGGTGCCGCGTCGACCCGGCACCCGGGCGGGTGCGGACGCGATTCCGCGAACCCGTGCCGTCCCGCTACGGTGTGCCCGTGCTGGTGCTGGGAGTGTGCTCGCTCAAGGGCGGCGTGGGGAAGACGTCCGTGACCCTCGGGCTGGCGTCGGCGGCGCTGGAGCGCGGGCTGCGGACGCTCGTGGTCGACCTCGACCCGCAGGGCGACAGCACGCTCGCGCTGGCGACCGGGCGGGCCGACGCCGACGTCGCCGCGGTGCTCGACTCCCCCACCGCGGAGAGCATCGCCGCCGCCACCGCGCCGAGCGCGTGGGCCGACGCCGGGCTGGACGTGCTGGTCGGCTCCGCCGCGTCGTCCCGGCACGACGCGTACGACGGCGCGGACCAGGACGTCGACCGGCTGCGGTTCGCGCTGGCCTGGGTGCACGACTACGACCTGGTGCTGGTCGACTGCCCGCCGTCGCTCGGCGGGCTGACCCGGACGGGCCTGACGGCGTGCGACCGCGCCGTCGTCGTCACGGAGCCCGGCCTGTTCTCGGTCACCGCCGTCGGCCGCGCGATGAAGACGATCGACGACCTGCGCCGCGGGCCCGCCGGGCAGCTGCAGCCGCTCGGCGTCGTCGTGAACCGGGTCAAGGCACGCTCGACCGAGCAGGCGTTCCGCCTCGAGGAGCTGCGCGGGCTGTACGGCCCGCTGGTGCTCACCCCGTTCGTGCCCGAGCGCGCCGCCCTGCAGCAGGCGCAGGGCGCCGCCCAGCCGGTGCACGCGTGGCCCGGCGCCGGCGCGCGCGAGGTGGCCGGGGCGTTCGAGGACCTGCTGGACCGGGCCCTGCGGGCGCCGCGCGCCTGACGCCGCCCCGGCCCGCCCGCGGGCTCTGGGCCTGACCGGGCTCGACCGGGCTCGACCGGGCTCGACCGGGCTCGACCGGAGCGTTCTGCCCGACACGCACCGGCGTGTCGGGCGGGACGCTCCACCCGAGGCCCGCGTGACCCGCGCCGCGCACGCAGGACGGCCCGGACCCCGCGCGGGGTCCGGGCCGTCCCGGTGTCGTGGTGGCGTCAGCCGGCGTTGCGCGCCCGGCGGCGCTCGGCGAGCTCGTCGTGCGCGTGGGCGGCGACGCCCTCGTCCTCGGCGCGCTCGGTCGGCATCTCCGCGAGCGTGCCCTCGACCTCGCGCCAGACCCGGCCGACCGCGATGCCGAACACGCCCTGACCGCCCTGGACCAGGTCGATGACCTCGTCGGCGGAGGTGCACTCGTACACGCTCGCGCCGTCGGACATCAGGGTGATCTGCGCGAGGTCGTCGACGCCGCGCTCGCGCAGGTGGCCGACCGCCGCGCGGATCTGCTGCAGGGACACCCCGGTGTCGAGCAGCCGCTTCACGACCTTGAGCACGAGGATGTCGCGGAACGAGTACAGCCGCTGCGTGCCGGAGCCGGTCGCGGGGCGGACGGACGGCTCGACGAGCCCGGTGCGGGCCCAGTAGTCGAGCTGCCGGTAGGTGATCCCCGCGGCGCGGCACGCGGTCGGGCCGCGGTACCCGGTGGTGACGTCGAGGTCGGGGAGGTCGTCGCCGAACAGGAGGCCCTGCGCGCGCTGCGGGACGCCGCCCGTCGCCTCCGCTGTCTGCTCGGTGCCGGTCACGGGGTCCTCCACTCGTCGCGCCCGCGCGCCGGGGGCGGCGTGTCGGGAATGCAGTGCTCTGCTGTTCTGGGTGCAACGCTAGGGCCGCCACCAGGGGTGGTCAACGACCGCCGCGCCAGCGGCTCTCGGCGTGTCGCGCGCGGCGTGTCTTACCCTCCACCTGAGGTTGAACCTCGGTCCCTGCCGCCCGGCTCCCCGCGCTCGAAGTCGTCCGGCGACACGTGGTCCAGGAACTCCCGGAACTGGGCGACCTGCTCGTCCGGGTTGCCGCCCGCGGCCGCCTCGTCGGCCTCCTCCGGCGTGGCGGGCGCCGCCTCGACGCCGACCTCCGCCAGCACGTCCGTGGCGCACAGCACCGGGCAGCCCACCCGCACGGCCAGGGCGATCGCGTCCGACGCGCGGGCGTCGACCCGGGTCCGCCGGTCCCCCAGCACGAGCGCCGCGTGGAACACGCCGCCGACCAGCTCGGTGATCTCGACCTGCCGCACGCGGACGTCCAGGGCGATCAGGACGTCGCGGAGCAGGTCGTGCGTCATCGGCCGCGGCGGCACCACACCGGCCTGCGCGGTGGCGATCGCGCCCGCCTCGGTCGGCCCGATCGCGATCGGCACGATCAGCTCGCCGACGGGCTCGAGCAGCAGCACGACGAGCTCGTCGTCACCCGGGTGGCGGCGCACCCCGAGCACCTCGAGCTGGACCAGGTCGTCCTCGTGCATGCGCCCACGCTACGACGAGCGGGCGCACCGTGCACCGGGCCGCGCGGGCCCGTCCGGCGCGCGCCCCGACGCGCCGGGCGACGCGCCGGCCGTCAGGGCGCGAGGTCCGCCACGCCCGCCCGGACCAGCGCGGTGTTCAGCCGGGCGCACAGCTCGCCGACCTCGGCCGCGACCGTGCTCGCGCGCCCGCGGGCGGACGGCGACGACTGCCCCCGCCACGGCGCGACGACCGCCTCGACCATGTCCAGCTGCCGGTCGGCGGCGCTGCGGAACGCCCGCAGGTGCCGCGGCTCCAGCCCGTGCTCCGCGAGGGCGGCCGCGGCGAGCACGACCTCCTTCGCCCAGGCGTCCAGGTGGCCCGACGCCGACGGGCGCAGCACGCCCGCCTGCACGAGGTCGACCACGACCTGCTCGTCGACGCCGGCCTCCCGGGCCAGGGCGGCGGTCGTGAACCGCGCGTCGTTGGCGCCGGAGCGCGGCACCCCGTCCTCGGTCACGACGAGGGAGACCGGCTCGGTCTCCTCGCCGGCGTCCAGGGCGGCCAGCCGCTCGCCGATCACCTTGAGCGGCACGTAGCGGTCCCGCTGCTCGCGCAGCACGTAGCGCAGGCGCTCCAGGTCGGCCGGGCTGTACTGCCGGTACCCGGACGGCGTCCGCACCGGCTCCACCAGGCCCTGCTCCTCGAGGAACCGGAGCTTGGAGTTGGTCACGGCCGGGAACTCGATGCGCAGCGCGGCGAGCACGTCGGAGATCCGCATGCTGGCCTGCCGGGACAGCCCGCGCGGCCACGGCCCCTCGGCGACGACGGCCTCCGCGGCCCGCGCGTCCGCGCCGCGCGGGTCACCGGGCGCGGCTGCGCCGTCGGCTGCCGGGCCCGTCCCCGCGCGCCGCGCGGCCCGGGCCGCGCTCACTGCGCGGGGCCGGACGGCTGCGCGCCGGCCCGGGCCGCCGGGCTCGGGTGGAACGTCATCCGGAACTTGCCGATCTGCACCTCGTCGCCGGCGCGGAGCACCGCGGAGTCGATCCGCTCGCGGTTCACGTACGTGCCGTTGAGCGAGCCCACGTCCCGCACGACGAAGTCGTCCAGCTCGCGCACAAACTCGGCGTGCTTGCGGGAGACCGTGACGTCGTCGAGGAAGATGTCCGCGCTCGGGCTCCGCCCCGCGACCGTGCGGTCGGCGTCCAGCAGGAACCGCGCGCCCGAGCTCGGGCCGCGCTGCATGACGAGCAGCGCGGACGTGCGCGGCAGCGCCTGGACGGCGGCGGCCTGCTCGGGGGTGAGGCCCACCGGGCCCGCGGGCTCGGTCTCCAGCGCGCCGAGCGAGCCGAAGCTGATCGTCGTGTCGGGAGCCGCCGAGATGGGCGCACCCTCGTGCGCCACCGGGCGCGGCTCGCCGCCCGGCACCTGCTGCTCGTCGCTCATGACACCCTCCCAGACCTGCTGCTGCGCGCCCCCGACCTGCACCGGGGTCCCGGACAGCCTAAGCGCCCGGACCACCTGCGCACACCCCACCGTCCGGGTGTCGGCACCCGGGTCGGGAGCGTCACTGGTCGCCGGAGGCCTCCGGCTGCGCGTGCTGCGGGTCGGCGACCTCGCGCGTGGCGGTGACCTCGACCCGGTCCTGCGACGACACGGAGGCCGTGCCGCCGTCGATCTGCACCTTCGCCAGCGCCCCGCCGGGGATCGCCAGCGCGGTCGCCATCGTCTCCGGCTCCCCCACGGCGACCCACCGGTACGGCGGCGCGACGGGCGCGCCGTCCACCTCGATGCCGCCGTCGGTGCCGAGCACGTAGCTGGACGCCGTCAGCCGCCGGTCGTTGAGCTGCACGGCCTCGGCGCCGGCGTTGCGGAGCTCCTCGAGCAGGTTGAGCAGCGTCAGCGCCGACACCGCGCGGTCCGGGTCCGAGATCGTCACGGTGACGCCCGGGCCCTCGGCGGGCAGCCGGCCGGACAGGATGCCCTGGGCGGCGGCGCTGCGGGTCGCGGCCTCGAGCGCGGCCTCGCGGCTCGTCCCGGCGGACTGCAGGTCCTGGCGGGTGCGCTCGAGCTCGGCGACCTGGTCCTGCAGGTCGTCCGCCTGCCGGGTCGTCTGGTCCAGCAGCGACACCAGCTCGGACTCCCGCATCACCGACAGGCTCTCGGTGTCGGTCTGCCGCACCTGCACGGCGATCGCGAAGCCCAGCAGGACGCACAGCACGCCGGTGAGCGCCTGGGCGCGGGTGGCGCGCGGGCGCAGGGCGCGGCCCAGCGCGCGCCAGCCGACGACCGGCGCCGGCTGCCGCTGCGGCTCGGGCCCGCTCACGCCCGTCACGCCTTGAACAGGTGCCGCCGGATCGCGGCGACGTTGGAGAAGATCCGGATGCCGAGCACGACGACCACGCCGGTGGACAGCTGCGAGCCGACGCCGAGCTGGTCGCCCAGGAACACGATGAGCGCGGCCACGACCACGTTGGACAGGAACGACACCAGGAACACCCGGTCGTCGAACAGCCCGTCGAGGACCGCGCGGAAGCCGCCGAACAGCGCGTCCAGCGCCGCCACCACCGCGATGGGCAGGTACGGCTGCAGCGCCGCCGGCACCGTGGGCTCCAGGACCAGTCCCGCCACCACGCCGACGATCAGGCCGATCACCGCGATCAACTCAGTCCCCCTCGCTCACGTCGTCCCCGGACAGTGTGCCCGACGACTCCCCCGTCGCCGCGGGGCCGGTCGTCCCGGCGTCCGGCAGGACGGGCACGCCCTCCGGCAGCTCCGCCGACCGCAGCGTCACGGTCCCCGCCGCCGGCAGGTGCAGCTCCCGCTGCGACGACACCTGGGTCGGGATGCCGTAGGTCGACTGCAGGACGGCGAGCAGCTGCCCGCCCGACGTGCGCGTGAGCGCCGTCTGCATGCCCTGCGGGTCGCCGATCGCCTCGACCGCGTACGGCCCGACCAGCGGCACGACGTCCACCAGGATCGCGTCGCCCGCGGTGCGGATGGCGGTCGTCGGGCCGAGGCGCTGCCCGTTCACCGCGATCGCCTCCGCACCCGACGCCCACAGGCCGTTGACCACCAGCTGCAGGTCGGAGTCGCGCACCCGTCCGTCCGGGTCGTCCTGGTCGGTGCCGGTGTCCGCGTCCTGGAGCGTGATCCGCAGGCCGTCGCCGGTGACCGCCGTCGCCCCGGACGCGATCGAGTCGACCGCCAGCCGGTCGAGCAGCGGGGAGTCGACGGCGGACAGCCCCTGCTCCTGCAGGTCGGCGATCTCGTCCGACAGCGCGGCGCTGCGGTCGCGCAGCCGCTCCAGCTCGGCGCTCCGCTCGGTGATCTGGTCGGCGAGCACCTCCCGCGCGGCGAGCGCCGACGGCTGCGGGGCGCGCAGGGCGAGCACGGACCACGTCGTCGCCGCGCCGAGGACCACCGCCAGCGCGGCGACCGCCACCGTCCCGCGCCCGCCGCGCCGCCGCGGGGTGCCGGCCCGCGCGCGCCGCTCGGCGGCGTCCTGGTACTCGGGGTCGAGGGGGTGCTGGGTGACCTCGGTCAGCAGCGACATCGAGGCGTCGGGGCGGCGCCACGCGGGGGCGCGCCCGGGCCGGGCGGAGCCGGACGGCTCCGTCACACGGCCACCGTGCGGGGCTCGCCCGCGTCGGCGCCGCCGCGCCGGCCGACCAGCACCCACGCCTGGCGCACGTACAGCGCGCCGGCGAACCAGTACAGGGCGACGCCCCACCACGCGCAGGCCCAGCCGAGCACCGACGCCAGGTCGCCCACGATCCCGCCCCAGTGCGCCAGCAGGAGCAGCGGGAACGCGTACAGCAGGGCGAACGTGCCGGCCTTGCCGGCCAGGTGCACCTGCAGCGGGCCGTACCCGTGCCGGGCCAGGACGACGAGCATGACGAGCAGCATCGCCTCGCGCGCCAGGAGCACGGCGACGAGCCACCACGGCACGACGCCGCGCGCGGCGAGGCCGAGCAGCGTCACGAAGATGAACAGGCGGTCCGCCGCGGGGTCGAGGACCTGGCCGAGGCGCGACACCTGCCCGAGCCGGCGCGCGAGGACGCCGTCGAGCCAGTCGCTGGCCCCGGAGCCGGCGAGGACCACGAGGGCCCACCCGTCGTGCCCGGCGACGATCAGCACGGCGAACACCGGCACCATCAGCAGCCGGACGAGGCTGATGGCGTTCGGCACGGTGAGGACGCGGTCGCTCACCACGTCCCGCTCCGCCACAGCTCTCCCGCCTCGTTCGCCCTGCTCGACGCCGCACATCCTACGCAGGTGGCGACCGCTTCCCGGGCCACCTCGCCCCCCGGCCGCGTCGCCGGCCGAAGGTGCGCGCCCCGCGGCTGTGGTTCGCTGGCCGCATGGCCCACGTCAACGACCCCGCCGTGATCCGCCGCCTGCTCACCACGCCCGGCACCTGGGCCGTCGTCGGGCTGTCGACCAACCGCGCGCGGGCCGCGTACGGCGTGGCCGCGTACCTGCAGGACCTCGGCCAGACGATCGTGCCCGTGCACCCGCGCGCCGAGACGGTGCACGGCGCCGCCGGCGTGCGCACGGTCGCGGAGGTGGCCGGGCCGGTCGACGTGGTCGACGTGTTCGTGAACTCGGGACTCGCGGGCGACGTGGTGGACCAGGCGATCGCGTGCGGGGCCCGGGCGGTCTGGCTGCAGCTCGGGGTCGTCGACGAGGACGCCGCCGCGCGGGCCGCCGCCGCGGGGCTCGACGTCGTGATGGACACCTGCCCGGCGATCGAGGGCCGGCGGCTCGGGCTGGGCTGACGGGCCCTCCGGCGAGGCGGGGCCGCCGTGTGCCCGAGGTCACCGCACGACCGCCCCGCGTTCCGGGCCCCGCGCCGCTAGACTGGTGGCACTCGGAGTTCAGTCGCAGTGTCCCGTGATGTGCGTGCCGAGGCCCCCTCCTCTGACGTGGCGGCCTCGTGATGTGTGGGTGTGGGAGTGCGACCGCGTGGCCGACCGGAGACCCGGGCGGCGCACAGCTCCCCCCAGCGACACGAAACGGTGCTGTCCTCCATGACGTCTGTGCTCGACCCTGCCCTGCCCTCGTCCGACGCGACCGCCGCGACGACCACCACCTTCGCCGACCTCGACCTCCCCGCGCCGCTGCGCGAGGCCGTCCTGGAGCTCGGCTTCACCACCCCGACGGCGATCCAGGCCGAGGCCATCCCGGCGCTGCTCGCCGGCCGCGACATCACCGGCGTCGCCCAGACCGGCACCGGCAAGACCGCCGCGTTCGGCCTGCCGCTGCTCGCCGCGGTCGACCCGGAGCTCCGCGAGGTCCAGGCGATCGTCCTGGCCCCGACCCGCGAGCTCGCCATGCAGGTCGCCGAGGCGCTCGAGTCGTTCGCGTCGAAGATGCCCGGCCTCGAGGTCGTCCCGGTGTACGGCGGCTCGCCGTACCTGCCGCAGCAGCGCGCGCTGCGCGGCGGCGCCCAGGTCGTCGTCGGCACGCCGGGTCGCGTCATCGACCACCTCGACCGCGGCTCGCTCAAGCTCGACGCCGTGCGGTTCCTCGCGCTGGACGAGGCCGACGAGATGCTCCGCATGGGCTTCGTCGACGACGTCGACCGCATCGCCTCCGCGACGCCGGCCTCCAAGCAGGTCGCGCTGTTCTCCGCGACCATGCCGCCGGCCATCCGGCGGGTCGCCGCGCAGCACCTGACCGACCCGGTCGAGATCACCGTCGCCCGCCAGTCCTCGACCGTGTCCAGCGTCCGGCAGACCTACGCGGTCGTGCCGTTCCGCCACAAGGCCGGCGCCCTGGCCCGCGTGCTCGCGGTGTCCGACGCCGACGCGGCGATCGTGTTCGTCCGCACCCGCAGCGCCGCCGAGGACGTCGCGGTCTCGCTCGTCGAGCGCGGCGTGGCCGCCGCCTACATCTCGGGCGACGTGGCGCAGGGCGACCGCGAGAAGATCGTCGAGCGGGTCCGCTCCGGCGCGATCAACGTGCTGGTCGCCACCGACGTCGCCGCCCGCGGCCTCGACATCGACCGCATCGGGCTCGTCGTGAACTTCGACGTCCCGGGCGAGCCCGAGGCCTACGTGCACCGCATCGGCCGCACCGGCCGCGCCGGCCGCACCGGCGAGGCGCTCACGTTCGTCACCCCGAACGAGAACGGCAAGCTCCGCGCGATCGAGCGGACCACCCGTCAGCAGCTCGAGCAGATCCAGATCCCGTCCCCCGCGGACGTGTCGGCGCACCGCGTCGCCGCGCTGCTCGCCCGGGTCCCGGCCCGCCGCGACGTCGGCCGCCTGGACCTGTACCGCACGGCCGCCGCGGAGTTCCTGGCCGCGCACCCGGAGACGGACGCCGCCGAGCTCGTCGCGGTGCTCGCCGCGCTGGCCGTCGGCGACGAGGGCCCGGCGCCCCGCCCGACCGAGGGCGACGACCTGGACGACGCCCTGTCCCGCGCACATCTCGCGCCGGAGCGCGGCCCGCGCCGCGACGGTGCCGAGGGCGGGCGCCCGCGCAGCGCCGCCCGCACCAGCAGCGGCGGCCCGCGCTACCGCCTCGCGGTCGGCTCGAAGGACGGCGTGCAGCCCGGCGGCATCGTCGGCGCGCTCACCAACGAGGGCGGCCTGACCGGCAAGGACCTCGGGAAGATCGACATCTTCTCGACGTTCTCGCTCGTCGAGATCCCCGCGGGCCTGTCCCCCGAGGCGTTCGACCGCATCGGCCGCGCCCGCGTCGCCGGCCGCCCGCTGCGCATCCGCGTGGACGAGGGCCCGCGCGCGGCCGCCCGTCCGGACCGCGGCGCGTCCCGCGGGCCGGCTCACCACGGCCCGCGCACCGGCCGGGACGGCGCCCGCGAGGGCGGCTACGGCTCGCGCGAGGGCTACGGCTCCCGCGACGGCGGCCGGGACTTCGGCGGCCGCGACGCGCGCACCCGCCGCCCGTCCACCCCGCGCTGACCCGCGCGGCGGGGCGCCCCTGAGGCGCCCGCGCCGACGCGAAGGGCCCGGCACCGATCACGGTGCCGGGCCCTTCCGTCGTCTCCGGAGGCGGGGGGCTCCCCGAGGCGGGGGCTCCCCGAGGCGGGGGTTCCGGAGGCGGGGCTCGCCGAGGCGGGGGCTCCCCGAGGCGGGGGTTCCGGAGGCGGGGCTCGCCGAGGCGGGGGCTCCCGAGATAGGACCTCCGGGCCGAGGTAGGACCGGAAGCGGTCCTACCTCGGCGGAACGGTCCTACCTCGGCGACGTCGCCCGGGAGCGCACGGCGGAACGGACGGACGCCGGGGCGCGCGCCGGGGCCGGGCGGCGGGAACGTCGCGCCCGGTCAGGCCGCGCGGGCCGCCGCGGACGCGACCGCCGCGACGAACGCGTCCACGTCCGCCTCGGTGGTGTCGAACGCGCACATCCACCGGACCTCGCCGGTGGCGCGGTTCCAGTCGTAGAACCGCCGCACCTCGCGCAGCGCGTCGGCCACGCCGGGCGGCAGCGCCGCGAACACCGCGTTGGCGTCCGTGGCCTGCGTGACGCGCACGCCGGGGACCGCCTCGACGCCGGCCCGCAGCCGCTGCGCCATGGCGTTGGCGTGCCGCGCGGAGCGCAGCCACAGGTCGCCCTCGTACAGCGCGATCAGCTGCGCGGACACGAACCGCATCTTGGACGCGAGCTGCATGTCGACCTTGCGCTGGAACGCGATGCCGGGCGTCGACCCGGGGGTCAGCTCGAGGACCGCCTCGCCGAACAGGATGCCGTTCTTGGTGCCGCCCAGGGACACGACGTCGACGCCGACGTCGGTGGTCAGCGCGCGCATCGGCAGGTCGAGCCCCGCGGCGGCGTTGCCGAGCCGGGAGCCGTCCAGGTGCACCCGCAGGCCGAGCGCGTGCGCGTGCGTGGTGATCGCGAGGATCTCGTCCGGCGTGTACACGGTGCCGAGCTCGGTGGCCTGGGTGATCGACACGACGCCGGGCTGGGCGCGGTGCTGGTCGCCGAAGCCGTGCGCGTGCCGGTCGACGAGCTCGGGCGTGAGCTTGCCGTCGGGCGTCGGCACGGTGAGCAGCTTGATGCCGCCGACCCGCTCGGGCGCGGCGTTCTCGTCGGTGTTGATGTGCGCGGTCTCCGCGCAGATGACGGCCCCCCAGCGCGGCAGCATCGTCTGCAGCGCGACGACGTTCGCGCCGGTGCCGTTGAACACCGGGTACGCGGTCGCGTCGGCGCCGAAGTGGCCGCGCAGCACGTCCTGCAGGTGCTCGGTGTACGGGTCGGCGCCGTAGCCGGCGACGTGCCCGTCGTTGGCGGCGGCGAGGGCCGCGAGGATCTCGGGGTGCACCCCGGCGTAGTTGTCGGAGGCGAAGTCGTGCCGGGCGGGGTCGTGCAGTCTGTCCACCCGCCCATCCTCCCCCACCGGAGCGGATGCCCCGGTCAGGGGGTCAGCGGGTCACCGCGCCGCCGCGGCCTCGGCGGCGTGCCGGGCCCGGCACTCGGCGCAGGTCCCGAGCAGCTCGATCGTGTGCTCGACGTCGGAGAAGTCGTGCGCGGCGCCGACCTGCTCGGCCCACGCCTCGGCGCCGGGGCCGTCGATCTCGACCGCCTTGCCGCAGGAGCGGCAGACCAGGTGGTGGTGGTGGCTGCGCCGGACGCACCGGCGGTACACCGCCTCGCCGTCGGGCGAGCGCAGCACGTCGACCTCGCCGGCGTCGGCGAGCGTCTGGACGGCGCGGTAGACGGTCGCGAGGCCGGTGGTGGAGCCCTGCGACTTCAGCAGGTCGTGCAGCTGCTGGGCGGAGCGGAACTCGTCGAGGTCGTCGAGCAGCCCGAGGATCTCGGTGCGCTGCTTCGTGGTGCGCTGCGTGACGGCCATCGTGCGTGCTCCCTCCTGCCGGTCGCCCCTCGTGCGGGGCGGCGGACCATGCTACTCAACGCACGAGCACCCGCGATCCGTTCCCCGGTGCCGCGCGCGCCGCGAGCCGGGGACCCGTCGGGTCCCCGGCTCGCGCGGTGGTGCGGGGTCGCTCAGTTGGCGACGGCGCGCTTGAGGGCGCTGCCGGCGGTCAGCTTGACGCGGTAGCCGGCCGGGATGTCCAGCTTCTCGCCGGTCTGCGGGTTGATGCCGGTGCGCGCGGCACGGTCGGCACGCGACACCGCGAGCAGACCCGGGATGGTCACGCTCTCGCCGGCGCTGAGCTGCTCGACCAGGACCTCCTGGAAGGCCTTGAGGGCCGCGTCGGCAGCGGTGTTGGTGAGCCCGGCCTTGGCGGCGATGGCCTGGACGAGCTCGGTGCGGTTCACGCTCACGGATGTGCTCCTATGTGTTCGAACTGGGTGCGCGGGCCGCTCGGCGCCCCGCGAGGGCGTCAGCTTCCGGCGGACCGTCGCGGACGACCATAACGGCAGGCAGCGCGCTTCCGCGCATCGCCACGCGGGCGGTGTGTCGCTCAGGCAGCGACTCTCCGGCCCTCGAGGTGCCCGAGCAGCCGGTCCAGCGGCCAGGCGTCGAGCACCCGGTCGGGCCCGATCCCGTGCGCGGCGGCCCGGTCGCAGCCCACCGGCTGCCAGGACAGCTGCCCCGGCGCGTGCGCGTCGGTGTCGACGGTGAACAGGCAGCCGGCGTCGACCGCGACGTCGAGCAGCGCGTGCGGGGGGTCCAGGCGGTCGGGCCGGCAGTTCACCTCGACGGCCACGCCGTGCTCCGCGCAGTCGGCGAACACGGCGGCCGCGTCGAACTCGCTCTGCGGCCGCTGCCGCTTCCCCGTGAGCTGCCGGCCGGTGCAGTGGCCGAGCACGTCGACCCGCGGGTTCGCCACGGCGGCGCGCATCCGCCGGGTCATCGCCGCGGAGTCCATCCGGAGCTTGGAGTGGACCGACGCCACGACGACGTCGAGCCGGTCCAGCAGCTCGGGCTCCTGGTCGATCGACCCGTCGTCCAGGATGTCGACCTCGATGCCGGTGAGCACCCGGAACGGCGCGATCGCCCGGTTCAGCGCCTCGATCTGCTCGATCTGCGCCCGGAGCCGCGCCGGGGACAGGCCGTTCGCGACGGTCAGCCGCGGCGAGTGGTCCGTGATCGCGAGGTACTCGTGCCCGAGCTCCATCGCGGCCAGCACCATCTCCTGCGCCGTCGTCGACCCGTCGCTGGCCTCGGTGTGCGCGTGCAGGTCGCCGCGCAGGGCCGCCCGCAGCGCGGCCCCGTCGCCCGAGGCCTCCGCCGCCGGGTACCGCTGCTCCAGGTCGAGCAGGTAGGGCACGGGCCCGCCCGCCGCCGCGGCCGCGGCGACCTCGGCGGTGCGCGCGCCGACGCCGGGCAGGTCGGTCAGCGTGCCCGCGGCGAGGCGCGCGCGGACCTCGTCGGGGCCCACGCGCTCGATCGACCGCACCGCGGCGCGGAACGCGTCCGCCCGGTACGACGTCGCGCCGCCGCGCTCGAGCAGGAACGCGGCGCGCCGGAGCGCGGCGACGACCGCCTCGTGGACGGCGCCGGGGTCGGAGGTCCCCACGTGTCAGGACGCCCGCTTGCGCCGGGTGCGCGCGGGCTTCTCGTCGGCCGCCTTGTCGTCGGCCGGCTTCTCGTCGTCGGCCTTCTTCGCCCGGGACCGCGTCGACGTCGAGCGCCGCGCGGGCTTCTCGTCCGCCTCACCGTCGTCGTCGCCGGCCTTGGACCGGGACCGCCGGGCCGGGGCCTTCTTCTCGGGCTTCTCCTCGGCCGCGGGCGCCTCGTCCGCCTGGGCACCGCCGCCACCGCGGGCCTTCTCGACGCTCCGCTGCAGCGCGGCGAGCAGGTCGACGACCTCGCCGGCGGCCTGGCCGCCCTCGCCGACCTCCTCCTTCTGCGGCACCGCCTGCGTCCGGCCGGACGACACCTTGGCCTCGATGACCTGCTCGAGCGCCGCGCGGTACCGGTCCTCGAACCCGGACGGGTCGAAGTCGGACGCGAGCGACTCCACCAGCGACGACGCCATCGCCAGCTCCTGCGGCCGCACGGTCACGTCCTGGTCGAGGATCGGGAAGTCGGCCTCGCGCACCTCGTCCGGCCACAGCAGCGTCTGCAGGCAGATCACGTCGTCCCGCACCCGCAGCACGGCCATCGACTCCCGCTGCCGCAGGGCGACCTTGACGACGGCCATCCGGTCGGTGCTGGTCAGCGCCTCGCGCAGCAGCGCGTACGGCTTGGCGGCCGTGCGGTCGGGCTCGAGGTAGTACGTCTTGGCGAGCAGGATCGGGTCCACCTGGTCGGCGGGCACGAACTCGATCACCTCGATCTCGCGCTCGGTGGCCAGCGGCAGCTGGTCGAGGTCCTCGTCGGTGAGCACGACGAGCTGGCCGTCGTCGGTCTCGTAGCCCTTGGCGATCTCGCTGTACTCGACCGGCTCGTCCTCGATCGAGCACACCTTGCGGTACCGGATCCGGCCGCCGTCCTTCTTGTGCACCTGGTGCAGCGGGACCTCGTGCTCCCCCGTGGCGGCGTAGAGCTTGACGGGCACGTTGACCAGCCCGAACGCGACGGCGCCCTTCCAGATCGCGCGCACAGTGACCACCCTCCCCGGCGAGGGAGCCCCCCCGCGACGACTTCGCGTGCTGTGGGCAGGATGGACCCGTGCAGCCCATGCTCGCCACCCCTGTGGCCGTTCCCGGTCGTCTGCCCGAGGGTCCCGGCTGGCGGTTCGAGGTGAAGTGGGACGGCGTGCGCATCCTCGCGGACACCACCGGCGACCGCCTCCGGCTCCCCGGCCGCAACGGCCGGGACGCCGCCCTCGCGTACCCCGAGCTCGCGGGCCTGGCCGCGCTGCCGCCCGGGACCGTGGTCGACGGCGAGGTGGTCGCGATGCGCGACGGGGTCCCCTCCTTCCCGGCGCTCGCCGAGCGGATGCACGTGCGGGACCCGGCCCGGGCCGCCGCCCTGGCCCGGCGCGTGCCGGTGAGCTACCTGGTGTTCGACGCCCCGGTCGTCGCGGGCGAGGACCTGACCCGGCGGCCGTTCACCGAGCGGCGCGCATCCCTGGAGGCCCTGGACCTGCCCGAGCACGTCCAGCTCTCCCCCGTGTACGAGGACGGCGACCTGATCTGGGCGGCGACGCGGGCGCAGGGACTCGAGGGCGTGGTGGCCAAGCGCGCGGCCTCGACCTACCAGCCCGGGCGCCGGTCCGCGGACTGGCTCAAGGCCGTGCACCACCGCACCCGCACCGCCGTGATCGGCGGCTGGCGCCCGGAGACGACGGGCAGCGGGCGGATGGGCGCGGTGCTGCTCGGCGCGCGGGACGCGGCCGGCGACCTGCACTTCCTGTGCCGGGCGGGCAGCGGGCTCGCCGGGGCGCTCGCCCGGGACCTGACGGCCGCGCTGCGGCCGCTGGAGCGCGCCACGTCGCCGTTCGCGGAGCGGCTGGAGCCGGTCGACGCCCGCGGCACGGTCTGGGTCGAGCCCGAGGTGCTCCTGGACGTCCGGTACCTCACCCGGACGCCCTCGGGGCGGCTGCGGCAGCCGGTGCTGCGCGGGCGCCGGGACGACGTCCCGCCCGACCCGTGGGAGGCCTGACCCGGTCCGCCCCGCGCGGGCCCGGGACGCCCGCGCCCCGTCCCACCTGCGATTGCGCGACCTGCGGGGTTGGGGCAGCGTGGGAGCCAGCCGGCGCCGTCGGGCGCCGAGGACCGCAAGGAGGAGACTGATGGTTCGCCGCACGGAGCTGCCGAAGTACACCGTCCCGTCGCTGAGCGTCGAGGACGGCCGCACGATCGCCGCGATCCTCCAGCAGCGCCTGAACGCGCTCAACGACCTCGCGCTCACGCTCAAGCACATCCACTGGAACGTGACGGGCCCGCACTTCATCGCGGTGCACGAGATGATCGACCCGCAGGTCGACGCCGTCCGCGCGATGGTGGACCAGATCGCGGAGCGCATCGCGACCCTGGGCGTCGCCCCCGTCGGCACGCCGGGCGCCCTCGTGCAGGACCGCAGCTGGGACGACTACTCGATCGGCAGGGCCGGTGCGATCGAGCACCTGGGCGCGCTGGACGAGGTCTACATCGGCGTGGTCACCGACCACCGCGAGGCCGCCGCCGCGACCGAGGACCTCGACACGGTCACCAACGACCTGCTGGTCGGCCACCTGCACGAGCTCGAGCTGTTCCACTGGTTCGTGCGCGCGCACCTCGAGAACGCGGGCGGCGAGATCAGCAGCGCCGGCGCCGAGGGCGAGCAGGCGTCCGCCGAGGCGGCCGGCGCCGCCGCGCAGGACCCCGAGACCGTCTGACGGTCCGGCCCGAGCACGCCGAGGCCCCGGTCACCAGGAGGTGGCCGGGGCCTCGTGCTGCGCGGGGAGCCCCGCGGGGGGCCGCCCGGGGCGACGTCGGTCAGAGCCGCTCGGGGTCGTCCCAGTCCTCCGACGCCGCGATCGCCTCGTCGTCGGGCAGCAGCTCGCTGTCCCGCAGGGTGCGCGGCGCGCCGGACGGGTCGCCGCCGGACCGGACGTCGGTCGCGCGCAGCTCGGCCTCGGACGGCATCGCCTCGGCGCGGTGGTTGGCGGCGGTCTCGGAGGTGAGGTCACGGGGGCGGGTCGTCATCCCACGGTTGTACCCCGTCGGCGCGGGCGGCACCAGCCCGGCGGCCGGCCCTCAGCCGCCGAGCAGCGCGCGGGTCCAGTCGCCGAGCGTCCCGCCCGAGGTCAGCACCACCAGCCAGCCGATCGCGAGCTGCGCGGCCGCCGCGACCACGATCACGACCCGCCGTCGCGGCGACGGGTCCCGCGGCGCCAGCAGCAGCACGTACAGCGCCGTCAGCACGATCCACGTCTGGCCCGCGGCCTCCCGCAGGCCCAGCCACAGCGACAGGTACAGCCCGACCAGCGCGATCCCGGGCGCGATCAGCGACCACGGGTCCCGCACCGCCCGCACGGTGGACGCGACCAGCACGAGGGGCGCGGCGAGCAGGGCCAGGGCGATCTGCCGCAGCGCGGCCGCGGCCGACGCGCCCGCGCCGCCGGGGAGCCAGCCGTCGGGGGTGGCCGCCTGCATGCCGCCCAGCGGGTCGGCCGAGAACCACCACGACGCGTACAGCCAGAACCCGACCGCGGCCAGGGCCGGGAACAGCAGGACCGCGACGGTCGCCTCGTGCGCCCGGCGGCCGGACCGGCCCGCGCGGCGGGCGAAGAACGGCGCCACCGCCGCGAGCGTCAGTAGTACAGCGGCGGGGTCAGCACCAGGGTGCCGAGCACGGCGGCGGTGGCCCACGGGCCGAGCCCCTCCCGGACCAGCACCGCGGCGAGCCGCTGCAGGGTGAGCCCGAGCACGACGGCCGCGACCAGGCTCATCGCGAGCGTGCTGCCGCCGAGCAGGGAGGCGAGCGCGGCCGCCAGAGGCGGGAACACCTGCGCGATCCACGCCAGCCCGGTGTCGCCCCACTGCACGAGGTCGCCGCGCGCGGCCAGCGCCTCGTTCGCCGTGGGCACCCAGCCGGCGTCGCGAGACAGCAGCGCGACGACGGCGAACGGCAGGGCCAGCCCGACGCGCAGCGCCCAGCGGGCCGCCGGACCTGCCGGCCAGGTGTCAGCCGCGTACCGCCGCGGGGACGTGCGCAGCTGCGGTGACGCCGGTGAGGCCATGTGCGGTCTTCTCCCAGTAGTGCGGCTTCGTGATGAGCTGCCCGAGCGCCTTGTACGCGGCGACCGAGTGCAGCAGCCAGTAGGCGGGGTTCGCCAGGCCCCACAGGACCAACCCGTACCGGCCGCGCTTGAACGCGCCCATCATCGAGACGTAGATCATGAGGGCGCTGCCGACGCCCAGGTTGAACAGCGAGAGCCAGAGCACCCAGCCCGGGAACAGGAACGACAGCTGCTCGGGCTCGAGGAGCAGGGACGCGAGGAACACCGCGTACAGCAGCGGCACCGCGAGGAACGTCGCCGGGGTGCCGCCGACCAGGAACAGGAACGACAGCGTCTGGCGCAGCCCGGCGACCTTCACCAGCCGGAACGGCTGCCGCAGGTGCACGAGCGTGGTCTGCATGTAGCCCTTGATCCACCGTGACCGCTGCCGGACGAAGTTCGGGTACGAGGTGTTCGCCTCCTCGTACGTGGTCGAGTCGATGACGCCGACCCGCATGCCCTCGGCGGACGCCCGGATGCCCAGGTCGGCGTCCTCCGTGACGTTGTACGGGTCCCAGCCGCCGAGCCGGCGCAGGCCGCTGACCCGGAAGTGGTTCGACGTGCCGCCGAGCGGGATCGCCAGCCGGCCGTACTCCAGCCCCGGCAGCATGTAGTCGAACCAGAACGAGTACTCGAGCGTGAACATCCGCGTGAGCGGGTTCTCGTCGGCGTTGAAGTAGTTGAGCGCGGCCTGGACGCAGACCAGCTCCTCCCCCGCCTGCCGGAAGGCGAGCACCGCCTTCTTCACCTGGTCGGGCTCGGGCTTGTCCTCGGCGTCGTAGATCACCAGGTACTCGCCGGTCGCGAACTCGAGGCCGACGTTGCACGCCTTCGGCTTGGTCTGCGGCGCCCCCGCCGGCACGGTGATGAACCGGAAGTGCGCCGGCGGGTTCGCGGCCTCGGCCGCCGCGCGGGTCTCGGTGTCGTCCTCCTCGACCAGGATCAGCACCTCGAGCAGGTGCGCGGGGTAGTCCAGCGCGCCGAGGTTGCCGATCAGGTTGGCGACGATGTTCGCCTCCTTGTACACGGGCACGAGGACCGTGTACCGGGGCAGCTCGTGGTCCGGCAGCGCCGCCAGCTCCGCCGGGTCGGTGCGGGTGACGTGCTCCATCCGCGCGCCGCGCAGGGACGCCCAGAACTTGAACCCGGTCCCGACCAGGAACGCCAGCCCGACGACGACGGAGAACGTCACCACGACGGCCCGCGGGTCGGCGACGGCGGCCAGCACGACCGCGAGCACCGCGAGCACCAGGGCGACCCGCTGCCACGGCACGAGCACCGTGCGCGCGGACTGCGCCGGCGACCGGCCCCACAGCCCCAGGCTCGCGCGGTCCCGCAGGTCGGCGCCGTACCGGTCGAGCACCGCCTGCTGGAAGTCCCACCGGTCGGCGAGCACCAGGTACGGCTCCTCGCCGAGCGCGGCGGCCACGGCGGCGCGGCGCTCGGGGGTCGGCTCGTCCACCACGGCGACGACCGGGACGCCGTCCGCGCGGCGCTCGAGCGGGAGCCACTGCTCGGTGAGCACCCGGCCGACGTCGACGCCCGGCGCGTCCAGCGCGGCGGTGATCCGCGTGGGCACCACGTACGGCAGGCCCCACAGATCGGCCAGCGCTCGGGTCAGCGCGGCCGAGTCGACCGCGCCGATCGCGATGAGCACCTGGCCGATGTACGCGCCGGACTCGGCGGCGACCCGCTGCGCCGCGTCCAGCGTCTCCTTGGTGACCAGGCCGCGGTCGACCAGGTGGTCCCCGACCCGTCGGTCCTGCTGATGGCGCGCCACGCCCGTCCTCCGTCTGCTCGTGCTGGGCGCCACGGTAACCCGGCCGCACCGGCGGGCGCCGTCGCGCACACGCCGTCCACCAGGACCTTCAACATCGCCGCCCGGGTGCCGATGAGGACGGGGTGACCCTCTTGTCCGCCCCGGAGCACCCCGGCCGGCTCCCCGTGCCCGAGCTGCTCCGCACCGGTGGGGTGCACTGCGCCTACCAGCCCGTCGTGGAGCTGGCGACGGGCGAGGTGCTGGGCCGCGAGGCGCTGCTGCGCACGCCCGAGGGGTCCGGATGGCGGTCGCCGCTCGACGTGCTCGACGCCGCCGAGGAGCACGGCCTGCTCGGCGAGCTGGAGCGGGCGGCGATGTCCCGGGCGCTCGCGGACGCCGAGGCCGCCTCGGGCGGGGCGTCGCACACGCTGTTCCTCAACATCGAGCCGAGGACCCTGTCCCGGCACCTGCCGCTCGTCCTCGAGACGCTCGCGCGGCGCAGCGCCCAGGTGCGCGTGGTCGTCGAGATCACCGAGCGTGCCCTCGCGCTCGACCCGGCCGGCATGCTGGACGCCGCCGCGCGCCTCCGCGCCGCCGGCTGCGCGATCGCGCTCGACGACGTCGGCGCCGTGCCGGAGTCGCTCGCGTTCATCCCGCTGCTCGCGCCGGAGATCATCAAGCTCGACCTCAAGCTGCTCCGCACGCTCGAGGACCCGGAGACCATCACCGTCGCCGGCGCCGTCCGGGCCCGCGCCGAGGCCACCGGCGCGCGCGTCGTCGCCGAGGGCATCGAGACCCAGGACGACCTGACCCGGGCGCTCGTGCTCGGCGCGGACCTGGGGCAGGGCTGGTTCCTCGGGCGCCCGCACCGCGAGCTGCCCGCCGGCGAGCGGCACGGCGGCCGGCTCCCCCGCCCGCACGCGCCGCTGGGCGGCTCGGCGACGCCGTTCGAGGTCGTCGCGACCCGGCGCGCCGTGCGGCTCGCCCCCAAGCGGCTGCTGCTCCCGCTGTCCCGCACGCTCGAGACGGCCGCGGTGACGCACCGGGTGCCGCCGGTCGTCATCGGGGCGTTCCAGGACGAGCGGTTCTTCACGGCGCGCTCCGCCCGGCGGTACGGGCGGCTGGCCGGCGCGCTGCCGTTCGTCGGCGCGCTCGGCACCGGCCGCCCCACGACACTGCCCGCCGGGGTGCGGTGGGCGTCCGTCGACCCCGCGGAGCCGCTCGCGCGCGAGTGGGTCGTGGTGGTGCTCGGGGCGCACGAGTCCGTGGCGCTGGTCGGGCGCGAGGTGGACCGGCCGGACCCGACGGCGGCGATCGGCTCGGCGGCGGACGACGCGCGGGAGTTCGAGTTCGCGGTGACCCACGACCACGGGCTGGTCGCGGAGGCGACGCAGTCGCTGCTCCGCCGCTTCCGCGCGGACCCGCTGGGCTGACGGGCGGGCCCGGCGCTGGGTCCCCCGGCGCGTAGACCCGCGGCGCCGAGCGAGTACCGGACACGTCGAGCGAGCATCCCGTGGGTGCTCGCTCGACGTGTCCGGTGCTCTGTCGGGGCGCGGGGGGGTAGCGCGCGGGGGTCCGGCGCCCGCGGGGCTCGACGCCACGCGGGGCTCGGCGCGCGGGGCCGGCGCGGCGGGCCTAGCGTCCGGAGGGTGACGGGCGACGACGCCGGCCTGGCCGGGCTCGAGGAGGCCGCCCGGCGCCGGCTGCCCGCCGACGCCGAGCGCCTGGAGCGCTACGTGCGCCTCGAGACGCCGACCGGGACCCGCGACGCGCTCGACGCCCTCGCCGACCTGGTGGCGGACGACGCCCACGCGGCGGGCCTGGCCGGCGGGCGGGTGCCGACCGCCGACCACGCCGCCGGCGACGCCCTCGTGCTCGACCTCCCGGGCCGCGGGCCGCGCTCCGCCGACGCACCGGCGCTGCTGCTCGCCCACCACGACACCGTGCACGCCGTCGGCGCCGTCCCCGTGCGCCGGGACGGCGACGTGCTGCACGGCCCGGGCACGTACGACATGAAGGGCGGGCTCGTCGTGGCGCTCGCGGCGGCGGCGCTGCTGCGCGACGCCTCGCTGACCCACCGACCCGTGCGGCTGCTGGTCGTGCCCGACGAGGAGGTCGGCTCCGGCGCCTCCGCCGGGCTGGTCCGCGACGCCGCGCGCGACGCGGCGTACGCGCTCGGGCTGGAGGCGCCCGGCGCGCACGGCGGGCTCAAGACGGCCCGGCGCGGCTCCACCCGGCTGCGGCTGCACGTCACCGGGCTCGCCGCGCACGCCGCGGTCGACCCGGGCGCCGGGGTGTCGGCCACCGAGGAGCTCGTCGACCAGCTCGTCGCCACGCGCCGGTTCCTCGCGGAGCACCCGTCGGTGCTCGCCAACGTCGGGGTGATCGAGGGCGGCACCCGCACCAACGTCGTCGCGGAGCGCGCCCGCGCCGACCTCGGCCTGCGGTTCGAGACCGCCGCCAGCGAGCGCGCCGTGCTGCGCCACCTCACGGACCCCGGCCCGGTGCGCGCCGGCGCCGACGTCCGGGCCGAGGTGCTGTCCCGGCGGCCCGCGTGGGAGCCCGGCGCGGCGGCCGAGCGGCTGCTCGACGCCGTGGCGGTCGCGGCGGCGCGAATCGGGCAGGAGGTCACGGGCGCCCCGGCACCCGGTGCCGCGGACACAAACCTCACGGGCGCGGCCGGGCTGCCCACGCTCGACGGGTTCGGGCCGGCGGGCGGAGGTGCGCACGCCGCGACCGAGCACGTGCGGCTGCCGAGCATCGCCAGGCGGGCCGCGCTGCTCGCGGCGACGCTGCACGGGGTGTGACCACCGCGCGGGCCCCGGCGGCCCGCGGCTCGTGCACCCCGGCCGCGTCCGCGTCAGGGGTCGAGCCGCTCCCGCTGCCGATCGGCGAACACCCGCGCCACCTCACGCGTCACCGGGCCCGCGGTCCCGCCGCCGACCGGGCGCCCGTCCACCGCGACGACCGCCTGCACGTCCCGGGCGGTGGAGGTCAGGAACACCTCGTCGGAGTCGGTGAGCGCGTCGTAGGGCAGCTCGACCTCGCGCCCGCCGGACCACTCGAGGACCAGCGCGCGGGTGACCCCCGCGAGGCACCCGGAGTCGAGCGGCGGGGTCAGCAGCTCCCCGTCCCGCACCACGAACACGTTCGTCCCGGTGCCCTCGCACAGCTGCCCGCGGGTGTTCGCGAACACGGCCTCGGTCGCGCCGGCCGCGTGCGCCCGGGCGAGCGCGACCACGTTCTCGCCGTACGAGGTGGTCTTGAGGCCCGTCAGCGCCCCGAGCTCGTTGCGCCGGTACGGCACGGTGACGACGGCGGTCTCGGGCGCGGGGTCGTGGCCCGGCGTGACGCCCAGCACGAGCGTCGGCGGCCCGTCGACGCGGCCGCTGCCGAGGAGGCCCGGCCCGCCGGTGAACGTGATGCGCAGCAGGTCGTACGCGCTGCCGAGCACGTCGGCGTTGGCCTCCACCACCTCGTGCGCGGCGCGGCGCACGGTCTCGACGTCGAAGCCCGGCAGCCCGATCCCCGCCGCCGACCGCGCCATCCGCGCCAGGTGCCGGGACAGGGCGAAGATCCGGCCCCGGTCGATCTTCACCGCCTCGAACACCCCGTCGCCGACCACGAACCCGTGGTCCCGCGCCGAGGTCGTCGCCTCGGCCTCGGGCACCAGGGCGCCGTTGACCCAGAACACCGTCGACGTCACGTCCGCCACCGCTGCGCTCCCGCGTCCCTCGCGCCCGCGCCGTGCCGCGGGCCGTCCCCGGCAGCGTAGCCGCGGGGGCACCGCACGCAGCGCGGTCAGGTCCGGTTGGCGGCCCCCGTGAGCCCCGCCGCGCACGCGACCTCCCGGGCCCGGGCTGCTGCGGCCCCACCCCGACCGTGCCGTCCGGGCGGCGGGACGTCGCGCCGCCACCCGCGCCACGCCAGGGGCGCGCCGACGGGCCCGACCGGGCCCTCGGTCCCGGGTCGCGGCAGCCGAGCCGGCCCACCAGGCGGGGCCGCCGGGGCCGGCTCGGCTAGCGGGCCGCCTTCGCCGCGCCGCCGAGACCCCCGCGTCTGCCCGGGGTGCGCACCGCGTGCCGCACGACCGACGCCGCCACGGCCTCGAGCGTGCGGCCCTGAGAGGCGCGCAGCACGTCGAGCACCCGCCGCGCCTCGTCCTCGTCCAGCCCGCGCGCCTCCATCAGCACGCCGACCGCGTGGTCCACGGACGCGCGCGTCAGCCGCGCGGCCTCGGCCTCGGACGGCACGGGCTCGCGCGCGGGGATCGTGCTGTGCAGCTCGATGAGCGAGGCCATCTCGCCGGCGAATCCCGCGGCGCGGCGGACCACCTCCGGGTCGCACGCCCCCGCGTCGTCGAGGTACAGCGTGAGGGCCGCGGTACCGCCCCGGGCCAGCGGCGCCGGCAGCCCGACCAGGCAGCGGAAGCCCGCCGTGAGCGCCCTCCGGTGCCACGGGTGCGCCCCGTCGAGGTCGCGCAGGTCGCCGACGACGAGCGGCTCGCCGCCCCCGAGCACCTCGCGCCAGGGTCCTCGCGCGTCGGTGCTCGCCCCGGACCGCGTGAGGCGGTCGCCGGTCGCCGTGATCAGCCAGTCCGCGCCGCGCCGGCGCGCGTGCACCGCGCCCTCCGCGGCGCTCCCGGTCTCCCGGGCCACGACCTGCACCAGGTCGTCGAGCAGCGCCCGCACGCTCCGCGCGGGCTCCGTGCCCGGCCACACCGCACACGACTCAGCCATCGTCCCGCTCCCCCTGCGGCAGCAGATGCGGGCCTCCTCGCCGAGTCCCGTCACCGATCGCGCGCGCTGCCGACGCGCAGGCACATGGTGGCACGGCGACGCGCGCAAGATGCCCGTTTCGTCCCGGATTTCTGCGGATCCCTGCCCGATTACCCCACCCGGGTGACACCCCGCGCGGGGCGCGGCTCGCCCCCGCGCGGGTGCACGCGACACGTCCGCGGTGCCCACACTGAGGGCACCGCGGGGGTGTCTCGTGCACCCCGGGGGACGGCCGCCGGGCGTCAGGCCGGGAGCGGGCCCGCGGTGTCGCCGCCGGAGAACGTCGCCCGGCGCGCGAGCACCGCGTCCTCCAGGTCGGCGACCGCCACGTCCTCCGCCCACGCGCGCGCCCGCAGCAGCGCCGCGGCGTCCTCCGGGGCCAGCCCGGTCTGCGCGACGAGCATGCCGACCGCGCGGTGCCGCCTGCCCCGCGCGCGCACGCCCGACACGGCGGGTCCGACGACCGCGGGCGCGAGCGCGTCCGCCAGCACCTGCCCGTCCGCCTGCGCCTCCGGCGTCGCGCACCCGACGGGACCGTGCACCGTCAGCGCGGCGATCACCTGCCCGCCGTCGCGCACCGGCCAGGACCGGACGGCCACCGTCGCACCCGGGTCGAGCACCTCGCCGGCGAGGACGGCGAACACCGGGGGCACCTCGGGCACGTCGGGCGGCAGGTCGGCGGACCGCCCGGGGGCGCCCGGGCCGAGCACGGTGCCGACGGACCGGCCGTGCCGCACCGCCCGCACCGCGGGGCCGTCGCCGACCAGGTCCTCGACCTCGGCGAGGCGCGCCGCCACCTCGTCGGTCGCGCAGGCGGTGTACCGGGTCGGGTCGGCGGGCGCGCACGTCAGAGCGGCGCCGTCGGCGCCCAGCAGGTCCGCGACCGCGCGGCACACGCGCTCGGCGGCGGGCGGGCGGCCGGCCGGGCCCGTGACGGGACCCGACCGCGCCACGGCCTCCGCGAGGGCACGGAGCAGGTGGAGCGGGTCGGTCACCCGGCCAGTGTCGGATCGGTTCGACCGGCCCGCACGCGGAACGCTCGGCCGGCGCTGCGCCGTCCGGGTGACCGGCCGCTCGCCGAGCGGCACGCCGGTCCTCCGGGCCGGGTCGTCGGCACCCGCGGGCCGGCTCGTCGGCACCCGCGGGCGGGTCGCCGGCGCACGCGGGACCGGATGTCGGCGGCCGTGGGCACACTGGGGACGTGGACGACAAGGCGACCCTGCACCGGTACCTCCGCGAGCAGCGCGACGGGCTGCTCGGCAAGCTCGACGGCCTGGGCGAGTACGACGCCCGGCGGCCCCTCACCGGCACGGGGACCAACCTCGCCGGCCTGGTCAAGCACGTGGCGAGCGTCCAGCTCGACTACTTCGGCGAGGTGTTCGACCGCCCGCACGGCCGGCCGCTGCCCTGGTTCGCCGACGGCGCCGAGACGAACGCCGACATGTGGCTGCCGGCCGACGAGACGCTCGACTCGGTGCGCGAGCTGCACGCCTTCTCGGCGGCGCACGCCGACGCGACCATCGAGGCGCTGCCGCTGGACGCGCCCGGCCGCGTCCCGTGGTGGCGACCGGAGAACGCCGACGTCACGCTGCACCGGATCCTGGTGCACATGATCGCCGAGACCGGCCGGCACGCGGGCCACGCGGACATCCTCCGCGAGCAGCTCGACGGCGCGGTCGGGGACGGTCCGTCCGACCCCAACATCCCGTTCGACGGCGCGGACGCGTGGGCGGCGTACCGCGCGCGGGTCGAGGCGGCGGCCCGGGCAGCGGCGGGGCTCCCCGCGGAGGACTGACGCCGCCGCCGGTCCGGCACCCGGTCAGCGCAGGGGGTCCTCCGCCACCATCGCGTGCCCGAGCACGCCCGCGGGCCCGTCGTACGGGGTCACGTCGCCGGCGTACCGCTCCGCGTCGTCCTCCGGCGCGTACCCGAGCGAGCGCGCGGTCGACAGGTCCCACCACGCCCGCGCGTTCGCCGACACCCCGTAGGCCACCACCGGCCCGTCGACGGGCCCGCGCAGCGCCGCGTCGGCCAGCCGGACGGCGTCACCGGGGCTGAGCCAGATCCCGAGGTCGAACGTCGTGCCGGGCCGGTCCGCGCACAGCCCGATGCGCAGCGACACCACCTCGAGCCCGTACTTGTCGGCGTACAGGCTGCCCAGCGCCTCGACCGCCGCCTTCGACACGCCGTAGAACGAGTCCGGCCGGGGTGCGCGGTCCACGGGCGCCTCGCGGTCGGTCGGGTAGTAGCCGACCGCGTGGTTGGAGCTCGCGAGCACCACCCGCCGCACGCCCGCGCGCCGGGCCGCCTCCAGGACGCGGTAGGTGCCGTCGACGTTCGCGCGGCGGACCCGGGTCCAGGTGTCCTCGGACGGGATGCCCGCCAGGTGCACGACGCCGTCGGCTCCCGCCATCGCCGGCGCGAGCCGCTCGACCGCGAGCTCGTCCGTCAGGTCGACCGCCGTGAACGGCTCGTCCGCCGCCGCCGGCGGGTCGTCCGGCGCGTCCGCGTCGACGAGCCGCAGCCGCCAGCCCCGCGCCGCCAGCCCGCCGCCCGCCGCCGTCCGCAGGTAGCTGCCGATCCGGCCGGCCGCGCCGGTGACCACGACGTCGCGCTGCTCCATGCCCCGCAGTCTGCGGCGGCCGTGGCCCCGCCGCGACCCGTCGACCCTCGGGCCCGGCGGGCGGGCCGGCGAGGCTCCCGGCGCGTCCCGCCGGGGAGCGGTCAGGCCGCGGCCGACGCCACCCGCACCCGGTCCCGGCCGTCGGCCTTCGCCCGGTACAGCGCCGCGTCGGCCCGCGCGAGCAGCCCGGCGACCGGCTCCCCCGCCTGCCGCTCGGCGACGCCGATGCTAACGGTGAGCCGGGCCCCGGGCATGAGGTCGTCCCAGACGAGGCCCGCGACCGTCTCCCGCAGCCGGTCGCACACGTCCTCGGTGCGCGACCCCGACAGCCCGTCGAGCAGCACCGCGAACTCCTCGCCGCCGTACCGCGCGGCCAGGTCGTCCCGGCGCAGCGCGTGCTGCACCGCGGCCGCGACCCGCACCAGCACCGCGTCACCGACCTGGTGGGAGTACGTGTCGTTGACCCGCTTGAAGTGGTCGACGTCGAGGAGCGCGACCGCGAACGTGCCGCGCTCGGCGGTCCACCGGTCCAGCTCGGCGTCGAGGGTCCGGCGGTTCGCCAGGCCGGTGAGCCCGTCATGCGCCGCCTCGTGGGCGAGCGCCGCGTTGCGCTCCTCGAGCGCCTCGGACCGGCGCCGCTCGGCCTCGGCCTGCCGCTCGGCCTGCTCGACCTCCATCCGGGCGCCGAGCAGCGCCGCGCGCCGCTCGGCCTGCGCGTCGCCGAGCCGGACGGTCAGCGCGTGCAGCTCCCGGAGGGCGGCCAGGGCCGCGACGGCGTCGCCCAGCGCCTCGTGCGCGTCGGCGAGCACGCGGAGCAGCTCCATGCGCTCGGCCGGCCGGCGCAGGGCGTCGCAGACGACCATGCCCGCGCCCGCCTCGGCGACCGCGTCGGCGTGCCGGCCGGCGGCGAGCAGCTGCCCGGACCGGATCCGGTGCAGCGAGAGCTGCTGCCCGGCCGACGGGAACCGCGCGAGCATGCCGGCGGCCGCGTCCAGCACCGCGTCCGCGGCCTCGGCGTCGCCGGCCAGCAGGTGCGCGACCGCCGCGGTGAGCCGGGCGTCGACCGCCGTGCGGGTCAGGCCCGCGGCATCGGCCTCGTCGACCGCCTCCAGCGCGAGGCCGAGCGCGCGGCGCGCGGAGGCCCGCGCGCCCCGCGGGTTGTCGGCCGCGAGCCGGCGGCTGGTCTCCACGAACGTGCGCGCCAGGTTCGCCAGCGCGATCGACGCCCGGTCGGGGTCCCCGGCGGCAAGCCACAGCCGGCGCGCCTGGGTGAGCACACCCGCGGCCTGCGGTGCGAAGTGCGGCATCGAGGTGTACACCGAGCCGAGGATCGTCAGCACGTCCGCGGTGCCCGCGACGTCGTCGGCCTCGCGGCGCAGCTCCGCGGCCCGGGTCAGGAGGTCGACGGCGTCCTCGGTGTGCCCGAGGTCGTGGTGCACGACGCCCTGGCGTGCCAGCGCGCGCGACTGCCAGACCAGCGCGCCGCGCTCGCGCGCGAGGTGCTCGGCGCGGATCGCCCGCTCGAGCGCCCGGCGGTCCTCGCCCAGCGCGTGGTGCGCGACCGCGGCGTAGTAGGCCAGGCGCATCTCGGCGCCGCCCGCGCGCTGCTCGGCCGCGGCGGCGATGAGGCCCTCCGCGCGCCGGACGCACGCCGTCGCGTCGGAGTCGGCGAGGAGGGCGAGCTCGTCCACCGCGCCCTCCCAGTCCGTGGGAGCCGCGGGGGCTGCGGGTGCTGCGTCGATCGTGGTGGCCGTCATGGTCCTTCGTCCCGCCCGCGGTCCGTCGCGGGTCTCCTGACTCATCGGGCCTGCGACCTGCGGTGATGAGCCCATCGGCCCGTCTTCACCCGGACCGGGCGCCGGTGTGGCAGCGTGGGCGCGGTGAGCCCCGCCGACCCCCGGTCCCTGTTCCCGGGCAAGCAGTTCATCAGCACCGCCCTGGAGGTGCTGGAGACCAAGACCACGATGTCCGGCGGGCTCGCCCGGCGGTACCTGCAGCGCGCCGCGATGGCGGGCGTGCTCATCGGGCTGCTGTACGCGACGTTCTACGTCGTGCTCGCGGCCTTCGCGGGCATCGGCGACGGCGGGCTGCGCCCGATCGGCCGGCTCGTGGGCTCGGTGGTGTTCGGCTGGGCGCTCGTGTTCATCTACTACTCGCGGTCCGAGCTGCTGACCTCGAACATGATGATCGTCTCGATCGGCGCGTACCACCGGCGCACGAGCTGGCCGCGCGCGCTGCGGATGCTCGGGCTCTGCTACCTCGGCAACCTGGTCGGCGGGCTGTTCGTCGCGGTCCTGCTGCGGTTCTCCACGATCGTCTCGGGCGGGCCGACGGCCGAGATGGTCGACTCGGTGGCGCACAAGCTGGCCTACGTCACCGACGGGCCGGCCGGCTGGGTCGACCTGCTGCTGCGCGCCGTGCTCTGCAACTTCTGCATCAACGTGGCGATGCTGCTCGTCTACAACGGGCTGATCAAGGACGACCTGACCAAGTGCCTGGTCATGATCACGTCGGTGTTCATCTTCGCGTTCCTCGGGCTGGAGCACTCGGTGGCGAACACGGTGCTGTTCTCGATCGTCGGCCTGCGCGAGGGGCTGGACCTCGCGGCGGCCGCCGGGAACGTCGCCATCGCCCTGGTCGGGAACTTCCTCGGCGGCGGGCTGCTGATCGGCCTGTACTACGCCTACGTCAACGACGACAAGCAGTGGCTGCGGCAGCAGGGCCGCGGCACGAGCACGCCGGACGACCCGCGGTAGGGCGCGCGGGCGCGGTCAGCCCGGGTAGGTCGCGCCGCCGGGCACGCCGAACAGCTCCTCGAGCGTCGTGACGCCCCGGCGCTCCATCTCCGCCACCAGCTCGGTCCCGACCCAGCGCAGGTGCCAGCCCTCGGGCGCGTACCCGGTGACGCCCCGGTTCTCGGCCGTGTACCGGACCACGAACCCGAACTCGCCGGCCCGGGCGGCGAGCCACCGGCCCTCGTCGGTCTCGGCGTAGCAGTCCTGGAAGTCGCACTCCGGCCGGGTGCTGCTGCCGAGGTCGACCGCCAACCCGGTCTGGTGCTCGCTGTGGCCGGGGCGCGCGCTCACCTCGTCCGCGCGCGCCTGGCCGACCCGAGCGGCCCAGTCCGCGTGCACGCCCTGCTGGTACGCGTGCGACCGGTACGCGCTGTGGATCGGGAAGGTCACGCCGTCGGCGGCCGCGGCGGTGAGCAGCTGCGCCAGCGGCTCGGCCACGGCCGGGCGCACCTGGTAGCCCTGCACGACGACCAGGTCGCCCGGCGCCCAGTCCGCCGGGGTGAGCGGCCGGACCTTGTTCACGACGACCCAGGGGCTCGCCGGGTCGTCGGTCGGGTGCAGCGTCAGGTCGAGACCGACCCGGGCGGGCGGCGCGAGCGTGCCCGGCGTCGCGGGGACGTCGACGGGCGGCACGGAGGGGGTCGTCCGCCCGGGGGCGGCGATCCCGGTCGGCGCCGGGGCCGGGACGGGGTCGAGCCGCGCCCCGCCGGCGGACGACGGTCCGGACGCCGACTCGCGGGCCGTCGGCTCGGGCGCCTCGGCGCGCGCGGCCGGCGCGGGGCGCTCCGGCGCGGCCTCGGGCGCGGGACCGCCGGGGGCGTCCTGCAGGGCGACCGCCGCGAGCAGGCCGCCGAGGACCGCGACGGACGCGACCTGGGCGACCCGGGACGCGCGGCGCGGGCGGCGGTGCGCGGCCCGGTGGTCCGCGGCCCCGGGTCCCGGGTCGGCCGCGTGCCCCCGGTCGCCGTGCGCGGGCGAGACGTCGGCGGGCACGGGCCGCGGGTCCGCGGGAGCGGACGACGACGCGCTGCCCCGGTGCGCGCCGGGGCGCGGGGCACGGGGTTGCTGCGGGCGCGTCGTCACGGTTCTGCTCCTGGTCGGGGGTGCGGGCCGAGCCTAGTCTCCGCCGGATCGGCGCCCGCCGACACCCCGGCCGCACGCCCGGTCGAGGTGCGCGCGTCGTGGGCGCCCACCCGGAGGTCGCGGGCGAGCGCGTCGAGGGCGTCGGACCGGCGCCGCCGGTCGAGCGCCAGGCCCCCGTCCGGGGTGCGTCGCGCCGCCCCGGACAGCACGAGCGCCTCGACCGCCTCGGGGACGCCGTCCTCGGCACCGCGGCGTTCGAGCTCCGCGCCGGTGAGGGGCCGGCCGAGCATCGCGGCGAGCAGCCGGGCCCTGGGCAGCGGGTCGGCCTCGCGCAGCGGGTCCGTGGCGACGCCGGGCACGGCGTCCGGTCGGGGCTGGGTCGGCACGGGTACTCCCCCGGGGTGCGTCCGCGGTCCGGGCCGCCGCGGCTCGTCCGTCCAGGGTCGGCCGCAGGCGGGTCGCTGGGTGCCGCGGTGAGTGGGCGCGGCGCGGCCGCTGAGTGCCGGCCGCGGGCCGCTGCGTGGCCCCGCCGGCGTCGGTGCGTGCGCCACCCGACGCCGCTGGGTGGTGACCCGCCGCCTCGGGCCCGCGCGCCGCACCCCGGCACGGACCCGGACCCGGGCAGCGCCCCGCCCGAGGCGTCCCCCGCCCCGCACGGCGCGAGCCGTCATCCCGCGGCGCGCAGCACCTCGCCGAGCCGGTGGGTGCGCCGCCGCGCGTGCTCGGCCAGCAGCACGACCGCGGCGGCCGCCAGCCCCGCCACGACGGGTGCCGGCACCGCGGCCCACGCGATCGACCCGGTCCCGGCGCCCGGGGCGCCGCCCAGCCCGAGCGGGCCCAGGACGACCGGCGTCACCGCGCACCCGAGCGCGGCCCCCGCCGCGGTGGCGAGCAGCGCCGCGGGGGCGAGCTCGCCGGCGGCGACCCGGCGCGCCTCGCGGTCCGTCAGGCCCACGGTGCGCAGGGTGTCGAGCGCCCGGCCCCGGCCCGGGCCGCCGGCGGCCGCCGCGACGAGCACGGCGAGCACCACGAACGCCAGCAGCAGCGCGACCGACCCGGCGGCGGCCCCGACCAGCGCCCGGGGCAGGACGTCGGACCGCAGCTCCGCCAGCACGGCGGCGCGGGTGGTCACCTCGGCCAGGCCGGGCGGCGGGGCGCCGTCGACCGCGGCACCGGCGCCCGGGCCGACGAGCCACACCGTCGTCGGCGCGGCGGCCTCCGCACCGCCGAGCTCCGCCGCGTCGACCACGACGACCGGGCGCGCGTCGCCCTGCCCGCCGGACGGCGGCGGCACGGCGACCCCGGCGAGGGCGCGCACCGTGCGGTCCGCGCCGTCCCAGCGCAGCTCGACCTCGCCCGCCGGGGCGTCCGGCTGCGCGGGCACCGCCACGCCCGGCGGCAGCGCCCGCGCCAGCGCGGCGAGCTCCGCGGGGTCCCCGGCCACCAGGTCGACCCGCACCGCCCCGTCCGTGGTGCGGCCCGGCACGTCCCGCACCACCCGCGCGGCCACGGCCGCCGTCACCCCCGGCGCGTCGGCCCACGACCGCGCGGCGGCGCCGAGGGCCGGGTCGGGCTCGCCGGTGACGCGCGCGTCGCCGCCCACGGCCACCCACGAGGCCGTCTCCTGCCCGTCGCGGACCGCCGCCGCGGACGACGCGGCCACGACGACGAGCGCGGCTGCGGTGGCGACGGCCAGCAGCGGCAGCGGGGCCAGCCCGTCCGACCGGGCGCGCGCGACGGCCAGCACCGGCACCGCCCGGCGCGACCGCTCCGCCAGCGGGCCGAGCCGCCGCACCAGCGCGGGCAGGAGCCGCGCGGCGAGCACCGCGCCGACCCCGGCGAGCAGCGCGGGGGCGGCGGCGCCGAGCAGGTCCGGGGCGGCCGCCGCGTCCGCGAGGCCCGCGCGCGCCCCGGCCGCCGCCGCGGCACCCCCGCCCGCCTCGCCGGCGGCACCCCCGCCACCCACGCCCGCCGCGCCCGCACCCCCGCCTGCGCGCAGCGCGACCACCGCGCCCGCGGCCAGCGCCACCAGCGCCACCTCCGCGGCCACCCGCCGGGCCCCGACGTCCCGCAGGCCGCCGCGCACCCCCGCCGCGCCCCGCGCCCGCGCCCCGCCCGGGTCCACCGCGCCGCGGGCGCGCCGCACGGCGGCGAGGGGCAGGGCGAGCACCGCGACGCCGGCCACCGCCAGCACGGCCGCGACCGGCACCGGCCCGGGCACGACGGCGCCCGCGAGCAGCAGGCCCGCCACCACGCCCGCCCCGACCACCAGCACGGCCTCGGTGCCGAGCTCGGCCGCCAGCGCCGGCAGCGTTGCGCCGCGGGTGCGCCGGGCGGCGAGCTCGCCGGTGCGGCGCTGCGCGAGCAGGCCCGCGGTGAGGACGAGGAGCAGCGCGCCCACGGCCACGCCGCCGACGGCGAGCGCCGTGGCCGCCGCACGCGCGGACGCCAGCTCGGCCACCGCGCCGCGGAGCACCCCGACGGCGCCGGAGTGCAGCGAGCCGCCCTGGGCACCCCAGCCGATCGTGCCGGGCGACGCCTGCAGCCGCGGCAGCTCGGCGAGCACCCGCCCGGCGTCCGCCGCGCCGAACCCCGCGGGGGCGAACGGGACCCGGACCGTGCGGCGGACGTCTCGCGGTCCCACGGCCTCGACCGCCGCCGCGAGCGACGCGTCCGAGAGCAGCGCGGCCGCGAGGGTGCTGGTGGCCGGCCCGACGCGGGACACCCGGGGCTCGAGGAGGTCGGGCGCGTCGTGCCAGGCGGACGCGCCCGGGTCGAGCGGCCGGAACACGCCGGACACCATGGCCTCCACCGGCGAGCCGTCCGCGGCGGCCAGGTGCAGCGCGTCGCCGGTCGACGCGCCGACCGCCCGCGCGACCGGCTCGGAGAGCGCGACCTGCACGGGCGCGACCGGACCGGGCTCGGCGGGCAGCAGCACGAGGTCGCCCGCGTCGCCGTCGAGGTCGGGCGCCGGCGGGAACTGCGGCTCGCCGCCCGACACCCACGCCACCGCGCCCTCCGCGGGCGTCCACACCAGCCGCAGGTCCGTCTCGCCGCGCGGCGCGCCCGCCGCCGCGCCCACGGCGAGCGCGAGCGGCGACGTCGCGGTCGAGACGACCGGCGGGCGCAGCACCGCCCCGAGCCGTGCGTCCAGTCCCGTCGCCACGTCCGCCGCCGCGTCCCGGGACACCTCGGCCACGCCGTCGTAGCCCCGGCCGGTCTCGGTGAACGCGGTCGTGGTCGTGAGGACGAGGTCGCCGGCGGCGCCGGCGCGCGCGACCGCCGTGCGCACCGCGTCGTCCGACACCCGGGCCACCGCGCGCGGCACGACGGCGGCGAGCGCCACCACCAGGGCGACGAGGACCGCGACCAGCGCCAGCGGTCCCGCCTGGGCCGCGGACCGCCGCGGCAGCGTCGCGAGGTCGACGCCCGCGCGCCGCCGCCCCGCGCGCGTGCGGTGCCGCCCGGTCACGTGGCGTCCCCGAGCCGCAGGTGCGCGGCGGACGCGCGGCGCACGAGGGCGGCCGTCGCCGGGAGCACCACCGCGGCTGACCCGGCGAGCAGCAGCGCGGCGATCGTGCCGGCCGCGGGCCACGACCACACCGGGAGCGCCTCCGGGACCGGCCGCCCGCCGGTCGCCGAGATGGTGAGCGCCGGGGCGAGCGCCCGCGCGACCACCGCCCCGGCGGCGGTCCCCGCGGCGACCGCGAGGAGGTCGACCACGACGTGCTGCACGACGTACGTGCCGGCCACCGCCCGGGGGGACGCGCCGACGGCCAGCAGCCGGGCGACCTCGGGACCACGGTCCTCCGCGGTCTCCGCCGCGTGCAGCGCGGTGCCCACGAGGGCGAGCGCCACGGCGGCGACGACGAGCAGCCCGAGCGCGGCGAGCACCCCGACCCGGAGCGGGCCGGCCGCCAGGTCCCCGGCGACCGCGGCCCGGGACGTCACCTGCGCGCCGGCGTCCCGGAGAGCGTCCACGTCGGCGTCCGCCGGCAGCCACCACGCGTCGACGAGCGGCGCCGTCTCCGCCTCGGCGATCGCGGCGCGCGACAGCGCGCGCAGGTCCGCCAGCACGGCGGGCCGGTCGGCGGCCCCGGGCAGGTAGGGGGCGACGGCCGCGACCGCGGCGGGCAGCGACGCGCCGCCCACCGCGACCTCGAGAGGGTCGCCGACCCGGAGCCCCGCACCGGCGGCGAGGTCCTCCGTGACGACGACCGGCAGCGGGGCGGTCGGCGCGAACGACGTCAGCACCGCGACGGTCGGCAGGTAGGACGCCCGCGACACGTCGACCTCGCCGGTCGCGCTGACCCCGTCCGGCCCGACCTCGACCTCGGGCCGGGACAGCGACTGGTTCTCGGCCGTCGCCGCCGTCGGCCGCGCGGACCACGGGCCCGCACCGGCCGCGTCGCCCGCACCGGGCGGCGGGTCCCACGCCACCCGCACCGCGACGTCGGCGACCCCGCCGACGCCCTCGTCGAGCACCACGTCGGTGTGCACCCGCAGGACGACCGCCAGCACGCGCGCGCCGCCGTCGGGCGCGACGAACCCGCCGGGCGTCGCCAGGTCGACCACCCGCTCGGCGCCGTCGAGGGGGACCCGGTCCCCCAGTGCCCGGACCCGCACACCGTGGCCGTCGTCGACCACGAGCGCGGGCGTGACCGACATCGGGTGCTCGCTGCCCGTCGTGCCGGAGAGCCGGACCGCGAGGTCGCCGCCCTCCGCGCGGACCGGCAGCGCCGCGACCAGCTCGCCGTCCGCCGGCGGGAGCCCGGCGGTGAGCCCCGCCCACGTGGTCCCGTCCGGCAGCCGCCCGGTCAGCTCGGCGGCGCCCGTGTCGACCGCGAGCAGGCGAGGCTGCGCCTCGTCGGGCCCCGACGCCACCAGGGTGCCGAACCCCGTGCCGCGGTCGGTCACCGGCAGCGCCGCCCCGCGCGCCGCGTCCCGCACCAGGACGCCCTGCGCGGTCGGCGAGCCGGGGACGTCCGACGCGACCACCGCCGCCGGCACGAGGGCCTCGGCCTGCTCCGCCTGCGACCGGGACCAGGTGGCGGCCCAGCCGGCGCCGAACGTCGCTCCCGCCGCCGCGAGGACGAGCAGCAGCAGCGCCACCGCGGCCCGGGGCCGCCGCGCGGCGTCGAGCGCGGCGAGCGGCAGCACGAACCGGCGGGACCGCCGCGCGCCCCGCTCCGCCGCCCCGCCCAGCAGCGGGACGACGCGCAGGACGAGGACCGACGCCGCGACCAGGGCGAGCACCGGGGCGAGCACGCGCACCGCGTCCGCGGGGGCGTCGGAGCGGAGCCGGAGCGCCGCGAGCACGGCGACGGCCACGAGCAGCAGGTCGCCGCCGGAGCGCGCGAGCCGGGACGGACCCGTGGCGCGCCGCGCGCCCGGTCGGCGGGCGGCCGGGGCCACGAGCGCCAGGACCAGCCCGACCGCCCCCACCCCGACGGTGGCGACCAGGGACCCCGGCACGCCCTCGGGCGGCGCGATCCCGGCGCCCGCCACGAGCGGGACCGCCGCCAGGGCGCGGTAGGCGGCCAGCGCGAGCGGCACGGCCAGCACCCCGGCGACGCCGACCACCGCGGCGGCCTCGGCGCCCGCGAGGCCCAGCAGCTGCCGGCGGCCCGCCCCGCGGTCGAGCAGCAGCGCCCGCTCCGGGCCGCGGCGCGCCGCGAGCAGCCGGCCCGCGAGCAGCAGGGCGGCCGCGGCCAGCGCGACGCCGACGAGCCCCGCGGTCAGCACCGCCGCCCCGGCGACGGCGTGCTGCGTCGCGGTCGCGCGGGCGGTGGCGGGGAACGACGTGCGCACGACCGTGCGGTCGGCGCGCTCGCCCAGGGCGTCCGCCAGGGCGGGCCGCAGCCGGGCCACCCCCTCGGCCGCCTCGCGCAGCGCCGCCACGGACGCGCCGGCCGGGTCCGGCCGGAGCGCCACGGTGACGACGCCGACCCCGGTCCCCGCGGACGCCAGCGCGCCCGGGGCGACGACCAGCGGGCCGTACGCCGGCGACTGCTGGCGCCCGGACGTCCCCGGGCGGGCGTGGCCGGGGTCGACGCCCGCCCCGCCGAGCAGGTCGCGCGCCCACACCGGGGTGCCGGCGTCCCCGCGGTGCAGCGGCTGGAACACCCCGACGACGCGCACCGCGGTGCGGTCCGCGGCGGCGGGGGCGTCCGGCGACGGCGCCAGGTCCAGCGCGTCCCCGGGCGCCAGCCCGAGCGCGGCCGCCGTGGCCGCGGGCAGCGCGACGTCGACCGGGCCCGAGCCGCCGGCCGCCGCCGCGTCCGGCCACGCACCCTCCACCAGGCGCGCCGCGCCGGCGAGGTCCGCCGCGTCGGTCAGGTACGCGTAGCCGGGGTCCTCGGACCCGTCCTCGGGCAGCGCGAGGAGCGGCGACTCCGTCCACGTCGACACGGTGGCCGGCAGCGGCGCGAGCGCGTCCGCCGCCACCGCGGTCACCTCGGGCACCAGGGCGCCGGCGTCCGCGGCGACCGCCCCGGCCGGCGGCACGACCCGCGCGACCACCTGCGTCCCGCCCGTGCCCGCCGCGGCGAGCGCCGCGTCCAGGGCGTCGCGGCGGCCGGCGGTGAGCAGCAGTCCGCACGTGGCCAGCACGGTGAGCGCGACCAGGGCCGTCGCCGTCACCGCCGCGAGCAGCGGGGCCTGCGCCCGGGCGCGGTGCAGCGCCAGCGCGGGCACCTCCCGCGCCCAGGCCGCGGTCATGCGGGCAGCACGCGGCCGTCGACCAGGCGCACCGCCCGGTCCGCCAGGCCGATCATGACGGGGTCGTGCGTCGACACGACCGCCGCCATGCCCTCGGCCTCCACGACCGCCCGGATCAGGGCCATCACGGCGAGCCCGGTCTCGGTGTCGAGCTGGCCGGTGGGCTCGTCGGCGATGAGCAGCCGCGGCGACCCGGCCAGCGCCCGGGCGATCGCGACCCGCTGCTGCTGCCCGCCCGAGAGCTCGTCCGGGCGCAGCGCGGCGTGCCCGTCCAGCCCGACCAGCCGGAGCAGCAGCGCGACGCGGCGCTCGCGGTCCGCGACGGGCAGGGCGCGCAGCCGCAGCGGGACCGCGACGTTCTCCGCGGCGCTCAGCACGGGCACCAGGCCGAAGGTCTGGAACACGAACGCGACGACGTCCCGGCGCAGCCGGACCTGGCCCGCGGCGTCCAGGGTGGCGACGTCGGTGCCGTCGACGTGCACCGACCCCGCGTCCGGGCGGTCGAGGCCGCCGACGACGTTGAGCAGGGTCGTCTTGCCGGAGCCCGACCGGCCGACCAGGGCGACCAGCTCCCCCGGCGCGACGTCCAGGTCGACGCCGCGCAGCGCGTGCACGGCGGCCCGGCCGGAGCCGTAGGTCCGGTGCACGCCGCGGACGCGCACGAGCGGGGCGCCGGCGTCGGGCGCCGCCGTCCCCGCACCTTCCCCCGCCGTCGCCGGGACGCCGGCCACGCCGGTCACGCCGGTCACGCCGCACCGTGCCGGCGCCGCCGCGGCGCCTGCGCGTCGCCCGACCCGTCCGGCCGCACCGAGACGTGGTCGGCCTCGAGCGCGAGGCGCACCCGCCGGGTCAGGTCGAGGGCCTCGCGGTACTCCCGCGGCACCTGCACCCGACCGGCGCGGTCCATCACGGCGTACTCCTCGGCGACCACGCCCCCCTCGCCGCCCGCGTCCGCGCGGCGGAGCACCTCGCTGCTGGTCCGCCCGTCCCGGATCGCCACCGTGCGCTCCACCTGCCCGCTCACCGTCGGGTCGTGCGTCACGACCACGACCGTGGTGCCCGCGTCCCGCTGCGCCGCACGCAGCGCGTCGAACACCTGCTGCCCCGTGGCCGTGTCGAGCTCGCCCGTGGGCTCGTCGGCGAGCAGCAGCCGCGGGCCGTTCGCGAGCGCCACCGCGATCGCGACCCGCTGCTGCTCGCCGCCGGACAGCTCACCCGGTCGCCGGCCGCCCGCGTCGGCGAGGCCCACGAGGTCGAGCAGCTCGCCGACCCGGCCGGCGCGCCGCCGCCGGGGCACGCCCGCGAGGGTGAGCGGCAGCGCGACGTTCTGCCGGGCCGTCAGGTACGGCACCAGGTTGCGCGCCGTCTGCTGCCGGACGGTCCCCACGACCGTCCGCCGGTACGCGACGCGGTCGCGCGCGCTCAGCGCGCCCAGGTCCCAGCGGCCCACGCGGACCCGGCCGGCGCTCGGCGCGTCGGCGGCCGACAGGATGCGCAGCAGCGTCGACTTGCCCGACCCGGAGGCACCGACGACGGCGACCATCTCGCCCGCGTGCACCAGCAGGTCCAGGCCCTGCAGCGCCTGCACCTCGACACCCCCCGACCGGAAGATGCGCACCACGGCGTCGCAGACCACGAGGGCCTGCTCGCCGAACTCCTCGGGCGCGGCGAGCCGCTCGCCGAGCTCCTCCACGATGCTGCGCTGCACGGGGCCCCTCCGGTGGACGACGCGCGGACTCTACCCCGCGCGTCGCCGCAGGTCAGCACCCCGGGCGGGACGTCACCCGCGCGAGGCCCGCGGACGGCGCGACGCCGCCCCGGGAGCGCGGTGCTCCCGGGGCGGCGTCGTCGGTGCGGGTCAGCCCTGCTGCGGCGCCTGCCGCACCTCCTGGGCCGAGTCCTGCGCCTGGGACTTCAGGTCGCTCGCGGCCTGGGTGCCCTGCTCCTTGACGGCGCCCGCGGCCTCGGTCGCGCGCTCCTTCACGGAGTCGAGCGCCTGCTGGGCCGGCTCGCGGAGCTCGTCGGCCACCTGGCTCGCGGCCTCCTTGACCTGGGGCGCCAGCTGCTGCGCCTGGTCCTTGACCGCCTGGGCCGCCTGCTGCTCCTTCTGCGACGACGGGAGCAGCGACGCCGCCAGCCAGCCGACGCCGAAGGCGATGAGGCCCGCGGCGAGCGGGTTCCCCTCGGTCTTGCGGGCGACCGTCGACGGCGCGCCCTGCACGCCCTCGGCGAGACCGTGCGCGGCGGACCGCGCCGAGTCGGCCGCGGAGTGCGCCGAGCCCGAGACGCTGCCCGACGCGCTGCCGGCCGCCCCGCTCACGTTCTCGCGGGCGTCGTGCACGGTGCCCATGACCCGGTCGCGGACCGAGCCGACCTTGCTGCGCACCTTCTCCGCCTGGCGGTGCGCCACCTGGCGCGGGTCGAGCGCGTCGCCCACCGCGTCCACGTCGGCGCTCAGGTCGGCGCGGGTCGCCTCGATCCGGGCGCGGATCTCGTCCGGGTTCTCACTCATGGTTCGCCTCCTCGTCACCCTTCAGGGCGTTCGGGATCTTCTTGACCGTCTCCGCCGTGCGCGGCGCGCCCTTCACCCGCTGCAGCTCCGAGCGCCCGCGCAGCGCGAGCACCGCCGCGATGACGCCCCAGATCACCGCCACGACCAGCGCCGACCACGAGTGGCCGAGCGGGTGCGACAGCGCCCACCACAGCGCGATGGAGAGGAACAGCAGCACGAAGTGGCCCGCGACGCCCGCGCCCGCGAGCATCCCGCTGCCGCGCCCGGCCCGCTTGGCCGACTGCGTCAGCTCGGCCTTGGCCAGCTCGACCTCCTGACGCACCAGCGCCGAGAGGTCCTGCGTGACGTTGCCGATCAGGTCGCCGAGCGACGGGCGCTCGCCACCCTCCCCGGCCGGTGCCGTCCCCGCCGGCGCCGACCCGGGTGCGGTGCCCAGGGGCGCACCGCCCTGCGTGCCGCCTGTCCCCGCCCCGCCCGGACCCGCGCCGGGGGCCGCGGCGACGGTCGGGTCCCCCGGCCCGGTCACGGCTGGTCCTCGCGGCGGAGCCCGGCCAGCGGGTCGCCGCCCGCGGTGCCCGGGTCGTCCGTCGACAGGTGGCCCGGCGTCGGCGTCACGGGGGCGTCGCCGCCCGCCGCGGCCCACGCCTGCTCCTCGGAGCCGAGACCGCCCTCGTCGGCCGGACCCGGCTCGCGGTGCTGGCCGCCGCCGAACTCGGCGTCGACGTCGGTCACCTCGGCCGTGCCGCCGGCGACCACGCCCGGGCCCGTCGCGGCGAGCGCCGGCGACAGGTCCTGCGTCGTGGCGGCCGGGGACCCGCCCGCGGAGCCCGCCGTGGGCGTGGACAGGCCGGTCGTGGAACCGGGCAGCGAGCTGCCGGCGGACCCGGTGCCCGTGCCGGCGAGGCCCGCCGACGAGCCGCTCGACGGCGGCGCGTCCTTCAGGCCCCGCGTCAGGCGTCCGGCGAGGACGCCGGCGCCGGCCGCGATCGCCAGGAACACGCCGGGGCGGCGCCGCGCGAAGTCGGTGACCTCGCTCAGCACGTCGCCCGGCTCCCGGTTCTCCAGCCAGGACGCCACCGAGCCGGTGCGGCCGGCCACCTGGCGCACCAGGTCCGTCGCCAGGCCGCCCTGCTCCGAGCCGTCGGCCATCCGGCCGAGCTCGTCGCCGAGCGACCGGAGGCTGGATGCCGCCCTCGCCTGCTGGTCCGACGCCTGGCTCTTCAGCCCGGTGCGCGCCTCGCCCAGGAGGTCCCGGGCCTGGCCCTTCGCCTCGGAGACGACGTCCGCCGCCTGGCCCTTGGCCTCGTGCAGCACCCCCTGGCCGCTGTCCGCGGCCGCGTGCGCCAGTCCGGACGCCTGCTCCTTCGCGGTGCCCACCGCTGCGGCTGCGCCGCTGTCGTTCGTGCTCATCGCGTCCTCCTCACTCGCTCTTGAAGGTGTCCTTCAGCTTTCCTGCGGCCTTCTCCACGGGGTTCGGCTTCGCCGTCGTCCCGTACAGCCGCGGATCGGGCTGCGTGGGCGGCGGCATCGGCACGCCCGCCGGGGGCTCGGCGACGTAGGTGAACTCGCCGAGGCCGTCCGGGGTCGGGCCCGAGGCCCAGGAGCCCTTGTCGGCGTCCGTGCCGTTCGAGAAGTTGATGTACTGGTACGACACCTCGCGGTGCTCCTGCCCGATCGGGAAGTTGCTCGGGGTCGGGATGCCCTCGAAGCCCTCCTCCTGCAGCTCGCGGGCGGCGGCGATCCACTGGTTCTGGTGCATCGTGTCGCGCGCCAGCAGGAAGGCGAGCATGTCCCGGACGCCGCTGTCGTCGGTCATGTGGTAGAGCCGGGCCACCTGGACGCGGCCCTGCATCTCGGCGTTCGCGTTCGCCTGGAAGTCGGCCAGCAGGTTCCCGCTCGCGGTGATGTAGCCCGCGCTCCACGGGTTGCCGTTGCTGTCGACCGGGCGGGCGCCCGCGCCGGCGACGATGGCGTGCTGGACGTCCGTGCCGCCGACGACCGCGGCGATCGTCGGGTCGTTCTGCACGGCCTCCTCGGTGATGCCGATGGGGGCCTTCTCGAGCAGCTGGGCGATCATCGTCGCCAGCATCTCGACGTGGCCGAACTCCTCGGCGCCGATGCCGTAGAGCAGGTCGCGGTACTTGCCGGGCAGGTGCGTGTTCCAGGACTGGAACCCGTACTGCATCGCGACGGTGATCTCGCCGTACTGCCCGCCCAGGACCTCCTGGAGCTTGCGGGCGTAGACGGCGTCCGGCTTGTCGGGTGTGGCCTTGAACTGCAGCTCTTGACGGTGGAAGAACATCGCGACCTCCGTGCCCCGGGTACCCGGGGCGGTGTCATGTGCGTGCACGGAGCCACGGTCGCGGGGGGCGGCGCCGGGCGGCACCACGCCGGACCGGGCGCGGCACCGGCGCGCTGCTGCACCGGCACGGACGGCGACGGGCGGCTAGCCCCTCGCGTTGCCACGACGCTAGGACCGTCCGGGTGATCGCGCCTCCCGAACGAGCGGTTGCGCGCACGTGCGCCCCGGCATATGTCCGCGCCGGTCAGGCCGTCGGGCGGGCCTCGTGCCCGGGGCGCCCGTGGGTCCGGTTGCGCTCCTTCAGCTGCGACTCGTAGACGTGCTTGCGCCCGCCCACGAGGCGGTCCCGGGTGCTCCGCTCGGCGTCGGCGAACGCGCGGTAGTAGCCGTCGTCGAAGTCCTCGACGACCTGGAACGTCCACCGGCCCTCCAGCACGTTCCGGCCGACGATCGCCGCACGCAGCTCGTCCGCGACGTCGGGGTGCCCGGCCTCGGCCAGCCGGTCGAGCGCGTCCGCGAGCTCGGCGTCGGCGCGGCCGATCAGCCGGTGGAACGCGTAGAGCATGCCGCGGGCGTGCTCCACGACCTCGAAGGCCGCCGTGACGCCGCCGACGGCCTCGACCACGGCGTCGGGGACGCCCGCGGGGGGCAGGTGGGCGGCGTCGGGGCGGTCGGCGGAGCCGTCGGCGGGCCGGTGCGCAGGGGTGTCCTGGGTCATGCCGCCATCGTGCGGCGGGAGGGACGGGCCCGCCCGGCGAGCGGCGCGGCGCTGCCCGCGACCGCGGTGACCGTCCGGGCCGCGGCACCCGGACGTTGTGCCGTCCTCGGGACGGGCAGGCGACGCCGCGCCACCGGGCCGCGCCCGCGCTCGGGGCGGACGCCGGCCCCGCCCGCTAGCGTGCCGTGCCATGACCAAGCGCACCGGCGTCTCGACCGCCTCCGGCTGGCTCGCCGTCGTGGCCCTCGCCGGCGCCGTCGTGCTGCTGGTGCCGGGCTGGTTCGGCCGCCCGCCGGGAGCGTGGCTGCTGCCGCTCGCCGCGGCGGTGGCGCTCGCGACCGGGTGGCTCCTCGACCCCGGCGCCACCCGCGCGACGCTGGTGGACGGCGCGCTCGCCACGCTGGGCCTCGCGGCGCTCCTGGCGGGGGCCGGGCTGCTGGTCGCGTCGCTCGTGCGGCTGGTCGTCCTGGGCGACGTCGGGGCGCTGGGGTTCGGGCTCGGCGGCGCCGCGGTCGGCGCCCTGCTGGGCTCGGGGCTGCTCGCGACCCGCATGGACGGCCCGCCGATCTGACGCCGGCGGGCGGGTGTCAGACCCCGGGTCGAACATGTGTTCGATGACTGCGCCCGTCCGATTCCGCCCCGCCGACCCGGCGGACGACGCCCCCGTCGCCGGGATCCTGCACGCCGACCTCGACGCGTTCTACGCCGCGGTGGAGCAGCGCGACGACCGGCGGCTGCGCGGGCGCCCGGTCGCGGTCGGCGGCGGCGTGGTGCTGGCGGCGTCCTACGAGGCGAAGCGGCGCGGCGTGCGCACGGCCATGAGCGCGCGGCAGGCCCGGTCGCTGTGCCCGGGCCTGGTGGTGGTGCGGCCGCGGTTCGAGGCGTACTCGGCCGCGAGCCGCGCGGTGTTCGCGATCTTCGCCGACACCACGCCGTCCGTGCAGGGCATCTCGATCGACGAGGCGTTCCTCGACGTCCGCGGGCTGCGCCGGATCGACGCGCCGCCGGTGGCCCTCGGGGCGCGGCTGCGGGACCGGGTGCGCGACGAGGTGGGGCTGCCGATCACCGTCGGTGTCGCGCGCACGCCGTTCCTCGCCAAGGTCGCCAGCCGGGTCGCGAAGCCCGACGGCCTGATGCTGGTCGAGCCCGACCGCGAGGACGCGTTCCTGCACCCGCTGCCGCTCGAGGTGCTCTGGGGCGTCGGCGCGGTCACGGCGGAGAAGCTGCACGCGTTCGGGCTCGCGACCGCGGGCGACGTGGCGGCGCTCCCCCGGTCCGTCCTGGAGCACGCGCTCGGCCCGGCGATGGGCCGGCACCTGCACGCGGTGGTGCACGGCCGGACGCCCGACCGCGTGGAGACGGGCCGGCGCCGCGGGTCGGTCGGCGCGCAGCGGGCGCTCGGGCGGGGGCCGCACGACCCGGCGCAGGTCCGGGCGGCGCTGCTCGGCCTGGTGGACCGCGTGTGCCGCCGGATGCGGGCGGGGCACCGCCTCGCGCGCACGGTCGTCCTGCGGCTGCGGTTCGCCGACTACACGAAGGCGACCCGCTCGCGGTCGTTCCCGTTCGCGACGGCGTCGGGCGCGCAGCTCGGGGCCGCGGCGGTCGCCCTGCTCGACGAGGCGACGCCGCTGCTGCGCGAGCGCGGGATCACGCTCGTCGGGGTCGCGCTCACCGGCCTGGAGCCGGACGACCACTGGCAGCCGGAGCTCGACCTGACCGGCCCGTCCACCGCCGGGCTGGACGCCGCGGTCGACGCGGTGGCGGACCGGTTCGGGTCCGGGGCGCTGGTGCGCGGCGCGCTGCTGCGGCACGGGGCGGGGCTCGAGGTGCCCACGCTGCCCGACCCGCCGGAGGACGACCCGTGACGGGGCCGCGCGCCGAGCGGGCGCGCGCGGCGCGCGGCCCGTGCGCGCCCGGGCGCACACGCCGATCGCGCTCGGGTGTCGGCCCCGCGGTGACGCGCGTACCGTCGACGGGACAGCGGTGCCCGGCGTGGAGCGACCCGCTCCGGGGTGCCGGACGGACCCAGCGGGGGCGGCGTCCCATGACCCAGACCACCGACCCGGAGCGCGCGCTCGCGCTCGGCACCCGCACCCGTGCGGGCGCCTACCGGCTCGACCTCACCACGCAGCAGTGGTGGTGGTCGGACGAGGTCTACGCGATCCACGGGTTCGCGCCCCACGAGGTCGTGCCGACGACCGAGCTCCTGCTCGCGCACAAGCACCCCGAGGACCGGGGGCGGTCGGTCGCCGCGCTCGACGAGGCCAGCCGGACGGGGGCGCCGTTCTCGAGCGTGCACCGGATCGTCGACGCCCGGGGCCGCGAGCGGGTGGTCGCGGTCGTCGGCGAGGGCCAGGGGCACACGGCCCTCGGGACGCCGACCGAGCTGGTCGGGTACTTCGTGGACGTCACCGACGTCGTGGACGACCGGGCGCAGGCCGCGGCCACCGTGTCGATCGCCGCCGCCGCCGAGAGCCGGTCGGTCATCGACCAGGCCGTGGGGGTCGTGGCGTTCGTGGAGGAGGTCGACCCCGCCGCGGCGTTCCTCGTGCTGCGCGCCGCGTCGAACGACGCCAACGTGCCGATCCGCGTGCTCGCCCGGGCGATCGTCGGCGCGTTGCCGACGCTGCGGCACGACCCCGCCCGGGTGACCCACTTCCTCGAGGGGCTGCTCTCGCCCGCGCACCGGCAGGGCGCCGCGGGCGCCTGACGCCCGGCCGCTCCCCCGCGCCCGCTCGACGGGACGACGCGTTCGGCCCGGCCCCGCTCGCCCCCGCTCGGCCCGGCCCCGCTCGCCCCCGCTCGCCCCCACTCGCCCCCGCTCGGCCCGGCCCCGCTCAGCCCGGCCCCGCTCGCCCCCGCTCGGCCCGGCGCCGCTCGACCCGGCCCCGCTCGGCCCGGCCCCGCTCGGCCCGGCGCCGCTCGTCGCCCGCTCGCCCCGGCCCGCTCTCTCCGGCCCGCTCGACCGGGCCCGCTCGGCCCGGCGCCGCTCGACCCGGCCCCGCTCGCCGCCCGCTCGACCCGGCCCCGCTCGCCCCGGCCCGCTCTCTCCGGCCCGCCCGACCGGGCCCTCTCGACCGGCTGCCTGCGCGCACCGCGGCTACGGTCGGCGCAGGGGAGCGCCACCGCGGTGCGCCCGGACGAGGAGGACCGTGCCACCGGCAGCCGCCCCGACGACCGCGCGCCGCGCCGCCGCGCTCGTCCGTGCCGCGCACGCCCCGCCGGCGTTCGCGGTCACCGCGTTCGCCGGCGCGTACGCCGCCGGGGCCGCGGGGGCCGACGCCGCCCGGGCGGTCCTCGTCGCCGCGGCCGTGCTCGCCGGGCAGCTGTCGGTCGGCTGGTCGAACGACTGGATCGACGCGCACCGCGACCTCGCGGTCGGCCGGGCGGACAAGCCGGTCGTGACGGGCGCCGTCACGGTCGCGCTGCTGCGCCGGTCCGCCCTGATCGCGCTCGTCGCCTGCGCGGCCCTGTCGCTCGCCCTCGGCCCGGCCGCCGCGCTGCTGCACCTCGCCCTGGTCGGCGCCGCCTGGGCCTACAACGCGCGTCTGAAGTCGACGGTGTGGTCGTGGCTGCCCTACGCGGTGGCGTTCGGCGGGCTGCCCTCGGTCGCGACGCTCGGCGTGCCCGGCGGCACCGCCCTCGCGCCGTGGTGGGTCGCCGCGGGCGGGGCGCTGCTCGGGGTCGGCGCGCACCTGGCGAACGTCCTGCCCGACCTGGAGGACGACGCCGCGACCGGCGTGCGCGGCCTGCCGCACCGGCTCGGGCGCCGGCGCACCGCCCTCGGGGCCGCGGCGGTGCTGCTGGTCGCGGTCGTCGTGGTGGTGCTCGGCCCGCCCGGGGCGCCCGGCGCCGTGCAGCTCGCCGGGCTCGGGGTGGCGACCGCCCTGGCGGTGTCGGCGGCCGCCGTCGCGCAGGCCCGGCCCGCGAGCCGGTGGCCGTTCGGCGCGGCGATGGCCGTGGCGGCGGTGGCGGTCGTCCTGCTGGTCGTCTCGGGGTGAGGCCCGCGGGCGGGCGCCCGCCCCTCCCGGTCGCGGCCGCGAGGGGCGCACGGCAGCATCGGCACATGTCCCGCATCGCGGCCGTCGCCCCCGTGCTCCCCGAGCACGCCTACCCGCAGGCCGAGATCACCGCGGAGGTGGCGGGGCTGGTCACCCGGGACCCGCGGCGCCGCGGCCTGCTCGAGAAGGTCCAGGCGTCCAGCGGCATCGACACCCGGCACACCGTGCTGCCGCTGGAGAAGTACGCCGGGCTGTCCTCGTTCACCGAGACCAACGACATCTACCTGCGCGAGGGCCTGGAGCTGGCCGCCCGCGCCGCGACCGACGCGCTGACCGCCGCCGGCCTGCGCCCCGCCGACGTCGACCACCTGTTCTTCACCACCGTGACCGGGGTGTCCGCGCCGTCGCTGGACGCGCTGCTGGTCGGGCGGCTCGGGCTGCGCGAGGACGTCCGCCGGGTCCCGAGCTTCGGGCTCGGCTGCGCGGGCGGCGCCGCGGGCCTGGCCCGGGTCGACGACCACCTCGCCGGCCACCCCGACGAGGTCGCCCTGCTGGTGTCCGTCGAGCTGTGCTCGCTGACGCTGCAGCACGACGACGACTCGACGGCCAACCTCGTCGCGAGCGGGCTGTTCGGCGACGGCGCCGCCGCGGCCGTGCTCGTGGGCGATCGGCGCGCCGCCGCGCTCGGGATCGACGGGCCCCGCGTCGTCGGCACCCGCAGCGCGCTGTACCCCGGCACGGAGAACGACCTCGGCTGGCAGGTCGGCGGCTCGGGGTTCCGGATCGTGCTGTCGGGCGGCATGGCGCAGACGGTCGCCGGGCACGCGGCCGCGGACGTCGCGGCGCTGCTGGCCCCGCTCGGCGCGCGCGCGGCGGACGTCGCGCACTGGGTCGTGCACCCGGGTGGCCCGAAGATCCTGGACGCCGTCGAGGACGCCCTCGCGCTGGGCCCCGAGGCGCTGGCCGGCAGCCGCGCGACGCTCGCGCGCACCGGCAACCTGTCCTCGGCCGCGGTGCTGCACGTGCTGGCCGACGTGCTGGCCGGGCCGCCGCCCGACCCCGGCGCGCTCGGGGCGGTGCTCGCCTTCGGGCCGGGCGTCGGGGCCGAGCTGGTCGCGCTGCGCTGGCCGGGCGCGGACGGGGACGACGTGCGGGACGTGCCGGGTGGGCCGGACGTGCCGGGTGGGTCGATCGAGGAGGAGGCGTCGTGAGCTCGCTGCTGTGGTTCGACGTGCTGGTGGCGCTGACCGCGCTGGAGCGGCTGGCGGAGCTGGTGGTGTCGCAGCGGAACGCGCGCTGGTCGTTCGCGCGCGGCGGGATCGAGTCCGGCCGCGGGCACTTCCCGCCGATGGTCGCCCTGCACACCGGGCTGCTGCTCGCGTGCGTGCTCGAGGCGCACCTCGCCGACCGGCCGTTCCTGCCCTGGCTGGGCTGGCCGGCGCTCGTGCTGGTGCTCGCCAGCCAGGCGCTGCGCTGGTGGTGCATCGCCACGCTCGGCCCGCGGTGGAACACGCGCGTCATCGTCGTCCCCGGGCTGCCGCTCGTGGACCGCGGCCCGTACCGGTGGATCCCGCACCCCAACTACGTCGCGGTGGTCGTCGAGGGCATCGCGCTGCCGCTCGTGCACACCGCGTGGGTGGCGGCGCTGGCGTTCACGGTGCTCAACGCCGTGCTGCTGGCGGGGTTCCGGATCCCGGCCGAGGAGCGGGCGCTGCGGGCCGCGGTGGCGGCCGGCGCGTCCCCGGCCGCGCCGGCGCCGGGCCGGTGAGCAGGCCGGTGGACGCCGGGCCGGTGAGCAGGGCGGCGACCGTCCCGGCGGGCGACCGCTCGTGACCGGTCACGACGTCGACGTGCTCGTGGTCGGCGGCGGGCCGGTCGGGCTCGCGGCCGCGCTCGAGGCGCGCCGGTCCGGGCTGTCCGCGCTCGTGGTCGAGCCGCGCGGCACCCCGGTCGACAAGGCGTGCGGCGAGGGCCTCATGCCGCGGGCCGTCGACCTGCTGCGCCGCTGGGACGCCGACCCGGCCGGCCGGCCGCTCGCGGGCATCGCGTACGTCCGGGACGGCCTGCGGGCGGAGCACCGCTTCGCGGGGTCGCCCGGGCGCGGGGTGCGCCGCACGGTGCTGCACGCCGCGCTCGCGGACCGGGCGGAGGCGGCCGGGGTCGAGCGGGTCGCCGAGCGGGTGACGGCGCTGTCCCAGGACGCCGGCGGGGTGACGGCGGCCGGCGTGCGGGCACGGTGGCTGCTCGGCTGCGACGGGCTGCACTCCACCGTCCGGCGGCTGGCGGGTCTGGAGGCGGCGGGACGGGCCGGATCCGGGGGCGCCGGGCGTGGTCGGCGCGGGGCCCGGCGGTTCGGCGTCCGGCGGCACTACCGCGTCGCCCCGTGGACCGACCTGGTCGAGGTGCACTGGGGCCGGCACGCCGAGGCGTACGTGACCCCGGTGGCCCCCGACCTCGTCGGCGTCGCCCTGCTGGGGCCGGCGCCGATCGACGTCGACGCCGAGCTCGCGGCGATGCCCGCGCTGGCCGCCCGCCTGGCGGGCGCGGAGGTCGAGGCCGCCGACCGCGGCGCCGGGCCGCTGCGGCAGCGGTCCCGGGCGCGCACCGCCGGCCGCGTGCGGCTCGTCGGCGACGCGTCCGGGTACGTCGACGCGCTGACCGGCGAGGGCCTGCGGCTCGGCTTCGCGCAGGCCGTCGCCTCCGTCGCGCACCTGGACGACCCGGCCGGGTACGAGCGCGCCTGGGCGGCGGCGACCCGGGACTACCGGCTGCTGACCAGCACGCTGGTGGCGGTGGCGACGTCCCCGCTGCGCGGCGCGCTGGTGCCCGCGGCGGTGCGGCTGCCGCCGGTGTTCGCGGGCGCGGTGGAGCGGCTCGCGCGCTGACCGGGCGCCCCGGTGGCCGGCCCCGGCCGCTACGCCCGGGTCCCGGCCTTGCGGTCGTGCTTGTGCGCGTAGAGGTCCCGGTCGGCCCGCGCCAGCAGGCTGCGCGCGGTGTCCCCCGGGCCGAGCACCGCCACGCCGCCGCCGCACGGCAGCGGGCCCCAGGCGCAGGCCGGGCCGGCCCAGCGCCGCGCGTCCTGCTCGTCGTGCCCGGGCAGCACCGCGACGAACTCGTCGCCGCCGAGCCGCCCGAGGAACGCCGCCCGGTCCAGCTCCGCGCGCCAGGAGTCGACGAGCTCGGCCATCAGCTCGTCGGCGCCGAGGTGGCCGTGCGCGTCGTTGACCCGCCGGAAGTCGTCGATGTCGAGGGCGACGACGGCGAGCGGCGTGCCGGTCCGCCGGGCCCGGCGCAGCGCCCCGTCGAGCCGCTCGTAGAACGGCCCGCGGGTCAGCGCCCCGGTCAGGTGGTCCGTGCTGCCGGCGCGGCGCAGGTCCCGGCCCTGCCGGCCGAGCAGGGCGCACGACAGCACGCAGAGGATCGTCATGCTGACGACGTTCGTCGGGTGCACCGGAGCGGGCGCGAGCCAGGCGGCGACGGCGATCGTCCCGGCCGCGACCCCGACCACGACGCCGGCGCGGCGCGGCTGGAGCGCGTACGCGCCGAACTGCCCGGCGAGCGTCAGCCCGAGGGCGAGCACCACCACGCCCTGCGTCGCGTGGCAGCTCGCCATCACGCCGCCCGTCACGAGGGTCCCCGTCACCAGGACGCCCTGGGTGCTGCGCGGGTGCGCGGGCAGGATCAGGGCCAGCACCGCCAGCACCGCGTAGGCGGCCGCGGCGAGCGCCCACCGCTCGGTCGGGGTGTCCGGGTCGGACGGTGTCAGACCGGCGACCGCGGTGAGCACCGACACGACGAGGCAGGCCACGGCGAGCTGCGGGCGCAGCTCCCCGTGCGACGACTCCCCCGGCGGTGGCATGGGGTGAATCGTGCCGCGCGCCGGGGGCGCGCGTGGCCCGGTCAGGGGGTGAATCCGGTGCGGCGCGCGCGCCGAGTGGGCACCGGACACGTCGAGCGGGCATCCCCTGGTTGCCCGCTCGACGTGTCCGGTGCCCGTTCGCGGTCCGCCGCGCGCCGCAGCTGGTGCGGGGTTCCCCGGCCCGGACGCCCCGCACCTGCCGCACGCTCGACGCGGCGCAGGCCGCGCCGGCCGCGGTCGGCTAGCGTCGCGCAGGTGACCGCCGCCCCCGCCGACCCGCGCAGGCCCGCCCTCCGGACCGCCACCGCCGACGACGGCACCGCCCTGCGCTGGCAGGAGCAGGGCGCCGGTGCGCCGGTGCTCCTGCTGCAGGGCCAGGCGACGCCGATGGCCGGCTGGGACCCCGTCGCCGCGGTCCTCGCGACCGCGTACCGGGTGCTCCGCACCGAGCAGCGCGGCACCGGCGGGACCGAGCCCGGGCCGGGCGGCCGCCCGCCGGAGGGCCTGAGCACCCGCGACCTCGCGCGCGACGCCCGCGCGGTGCTGGACGCCGCGGGCGTCGACCGGGCGCACGTCGTCGGGCACTCCATGGGCGGCAAGGTCGCGCAGTGGCTGGCGGTCGACGCGCCGGACCGGGTGGCGTCGCTCGTGCTGCTGGCGACCAGCGCGGGCGCCGGCGACGGGGTGCCCCGCGACGCCGACGCGCACCGGCTGCTGCTCGGCGGCGACCCGGCCGAGCGGGTCCGGCTGTTCTTCGGCGACGCGTGGGCCGCGGCGCACCGCGACGACGTGCGGACGTTCTTCGCCCTCGACGCGGACCGCCCGACCTTGCGGGCGCTGTACCGCGCCAGCACGGAGCACGACGCGCTCGCGGACCTCCACCGGGTCGGCGCCCCGACGCTCGTCGTGCACGGGACGGAGGACCGGCTGGCGCGGCTCGCCTCGGCCGAGCGGCTCGCCGCCGAGATCCCGGGCGCGGAGCTCGTCGCGGTCGCGGGGGCCGGGCACGGGCTGCACCTCGACAGCGCCGAGGCCGCGGCCGCCGTCCGGGCGTTCCTGCGCCGGCACGCAACGGGCTGACGCCGGGCTCCGGCGCCGGCGGCCGGGCCGGTCCCCCGGATCCGACGCCCGGGTCTGGCGCTCGCGCGCCGCGCGGGGCTTCACTGGTGCCCCGGCGAGCCGCACCTGGAGGGGCCATGACCACGACGGACCTGCACGACCTGCGCGGGGCGCACCTCGTCGACGCCGACCTGCACGGCGCCCGGTTCGTCCGCGCCGACCTGTCCGGCGTGGTGATGCGCGGGGTCGAGATCGACGGCGCCGACATCGACGCGCCCTGGCTGCTGGAGGGCGGGTCGCTGCTCGTGAACGGGGTCGACGTGACGCCGTACGTCGACGCCGAGCTGGACCGCCGGTTCCCCGGGCGCGCCGAGCGCCGGGCCGCCGACCCGGAGGGACTGCGCCGCGCCTGGGCCGCGGTCCAGGCGACGTGGGACGCGACGCTGGAGCGCGTGGCCGCGCTGCCACCGGGGACCGTCGACGTCCGGGTCGACGGCGAGTGGTCGTTCGCGCAGACCGTGCGGCACCTGGTGATGGCGACGGACACGTGGCTGCGCGGCGCGGTGCTCGGGGTCGAGCACCCGTACCACCCGATCGGCCAGCCCAACGCCGAGTACGCGTCCGACGGGCACGACCCGTCGGTGTTCTCCGAGCCCGACCCGTCCTGGGAGACGGTGCTGGCGGTCCGGGCGGAACGGGTCGCCATGGTCCGGGACTACCTGGCCGCCGTCACGCCGGAGGAGCTCACCGGGACGCGGCCGAACCCGTGGGCGCCGCAGCACGAGGAGACCGTGCTGGCCTGCCTGCACACCATCCTCGAGGAGGAGTGGGAGCACCACCGCTACGCCGTCCGCGACCTCGACGCGCTCCAGGCCTCCCGCTGAGCGGACGACCCGGCCCGGCGCGCTCCGGCGTGTCGGGACGGATCCTCCGCTCGACCGTCTCACCCCGGGCGGCGCGCCACCACCAGCCGGAACGCGTTCCGGAACCGGTACGACCCGTCGGGTCGGCGGAACGGCGCCGCCGCCGCGACGACCACCGGCCCGCGCCCGGCGAGGCCCGCGGCGTCCTCGCCGAGCAGCAGACCCCGGACCAGCGCGTCGTCGTCGGCGGCCGTCCACGGAACCTCGACCAGCGCCACGTGCTCGACGGCCAGGCCCGCGCCGGCGAGCAGCGCCCGCACCGGTCCCTCCGACCGCAGCGGGCTCTCCGGGTCGACCTCCTCGCCGTCGTCGGCCGCCAGCGCCGCCTCGACCGCGTCGAGCGCGCAGCGGTCGCGCTCCGCCCAGCCGCACACCGCGAGCACCCCGCCCGGCACCAGCACGCGGGCGGCCTCCGCGGCCGCCGCCGCCGGGTCGTCCGCGAGGTGCAGCACGTTCACCGCCGCCACGACGTCCAGCGCCCCGTCCGGCCACGGGAGGTCCTCGGCGTCCGCGACCCGCACGTCCGCCCCGGGCGCCGCGGCCAGCGACCGGGCGACCATGCCCGGCGCGAGGTCGGCGCCCGCGACCACGGCGCCCCGCGCGGCGGCGTCCGCCAGCAGCTCCCCCGTGCCGCAGCCGACGTCGAGCAGCCGGGTGCCCGGGCCGACGCCCGCCGCGTCCAGCAGCGCCGCGCGGGCCGGCGCGGCGAACCCGCCCCAGGCCGCGGCCCAGTCGCCGGCGAGCGCGGTCCAGGGGTCGTCGTCGGTCGGGTGCGCGTCGTCCACGCCCCCAGTGTCGCCCGCCGGCCGGGCCGGGCCCGCGCCGCGCGGCTGCCCCCGCGCGCGTGCGCGACGCCCCGGACCGGCTCCGCCCGTCCTCGCGCGTGCCCGGCCCTCGGGCCCGCTCCCCTCAGTCCGCCCAGACCCGCAGGTGGTCGAACCGCGCCGTCGCCCGCGGCGCGACCCCGTCCCACCCGTGCGCGACGAGCCCGACCCGCAGGTCCGTCCCGGGCGGGAACGTCCACACGCCCCCGGCCACCCAGGTCGTGCCGTCGGTGCTCGTGAGCGCGCGCACCTCGTGCTCCCCCGCGTCGTCGGTGCGGTGCACGAGCCGGAGCCAGGTGGTGTCCGCGGGCGGCCCGACGATCGTGCCGCCGTACGACAGCCGCCCGGCGTACGGCGTCTCGTAGCCGAACTCGGTCTGCCGGGTGTTCCAGATCGCCACGTGCGACAGCCGCGCGAACAGGTCGTCGCCCGCGTACGCCACGAGCCCGGCCTGCTGGAAGTTCCGCACGTCGTCGGTGCCGAGGTCGACCTGCACGACGGTCTCCGCCGTCCAGTCGCCGTCGGGGACGTCGCGCAGCAGCAGCCCGGCGTCGTTCCCGGTGCCGGTGAGGTCGGCCTGCTCGACCGGCCACACGAGCGCGCCGCCCTCGGCGGTGACCTCCGGCTCCCGCACGGCCGTCCACCCCTCGCCGAGCCCGGCGTCGAACGTGGCCTCGTCCACGAGCTCGCCGGTCCGCGGCAGCGGCTCGGCGTCGGTGACCGGCTGGGCCAGCGGCAGCACGCTGAGGTCGTCCACGTGCACGCCCGCGGTGCGCGCCACGGCGCCGGCGGTGCCGGGCCGCAGCCGCTGCGGCAGGTCCAGCGTGACCTCCGCGAGCGGGTCGCCGAGCCGCGCCTGGCTGACCTCCGCCCGCGCGGCGCGGCCCTCGACCTCGAGCACCACCGCGTGCCAGGTCGACCAGTCCACGCCGGCCGGCAGCGGCGCGGTGGCCCGGGCGCCGCCGGAGCGGAGCACGAGCTCGCCGGCCGTGGTGTCGACCATCGCGCTCACCCCGGAGCCGGGCCGCGCCGAGCCCCGCCCCGCCGGGCCGGCCGCCTGGGCGGAGGCGGCCTGGTCGCGTCCCCGCCCGAGCGCGAACCCGGCGACGACGCCGCCCGCCGCGCCGGGGTTCAGCCGGACGTCGGCCTCCACCCGCACCGGGCCGGGCAGGCGGCTGCTGGTGAGCAGCGCGCCCTCGCCCACGGCCGTCACGTACCCGCCACCCTGCGGGTCGCCGTCCGCCGCGCGCCACGCGTCGCCGCGCCACCGGCGGTCGATGCCGTCCTCGAACCCGGTGACGCGCCCCGCGGTCGCCGGCGCGGGCTGCTCGCCCTCCGAGGGCCCGGCGCCCGCGCGCACCACCGGCCAGCCGTCGATCCAGTCGAGCCGGTCGACGAGCATCGGCCGCTCGTTGATCCCCTCGGTGCCGTCCAGGTAGGGGTCGGCGCGGTCGATCGCGTGGTAGGCGAGCCAGTCGCGCCCCGCGAGGTCGGTGACCACCGCGTTGTGGCCGGTGCCGACCCACGCGTTGCCGTTCGGCGCGACCACCGGGGTGCCGCCGGCGCGCGACTGCAGCAGCGGGACGCCCTCCCGGTCGACGTAGGGCCCGGTGACGGACTCCGACCGGCCGACGTGCACGCTGTAGCCGGTCGTGGGGCCCGCGCAGCAGTTCGCGGACGACGCGAACAGGAACCAGTACCCGCCGCGCTGCACGACGTACGCGCCCTCGTACTTGTTGTCGATCGTCACCTGGACCGGCTCGCCGACCGCCTCGGTCCCGGTCTCGTCCAGCTCGGTCACCCAGATGCCGCCGTAGTACGACCCGTAGAACAGGTGCTCGGTGCCGTCCGGGCCGACGACGTGCGACGGGTCGAAGGTCCACAGGAAGTCGTCCGGGCCATCGCTGCCCCCTGGGCGTGGGTCCACGACCGGGTCGCCGCTGTCCGTCCACGGCCCGGTCGGCGTCGGGCCGGTCGCCACCCCGATCGCCGAGTCGCCGCCGCCGGGGGTCGTGGTGGTCTCGGTGACGACGTAGTAGAGCCGGTACTCGCCGTCGACGTACCGGACGTCCGGGGCCCACAGCGACGCGCCCCGCTCCGTGTCCGCCCAGGCCGGGAGCGTGTCCTCGGTGAACGCGTCGCCGACGTGCTCCCACGTCACCAGGTCCGCCGACCGGGACACCGGCAGCAGGTGCCGGGTGCCCTCTCCCTCGCGGAGCGGGTCGGTCGTGCCGTACGCGTACCACCAGCCGTCCTGGCCGCGGATCACCGCCGGGTCGGCGTAGGTGTCCGCGAAGCCGGCGCTCACCGGGTTGGCGTAGGTGCCGTCGCCGCCCGGCGCGCCACCGCCACCGCCGCCGCCTCCGCCCCCGCCGCGCGGGCCGCCCTCGGGCGTCACCGCGCCCGCCGGGGTCGCGGTGGTCGGCTGGCCCGCGACCGCCGGCGCCGCCACCAGGGCGAGCGCGGCGGCCAGGGCCGGGACGAGGGCCGCCGCGCCGCGCCGCGCGGGCGCGCAGGCGGCGGGGGTGCGCTGCTCCATCGCAGGCTCCTGCCGTTCGTGAGGACCGGTGGTCGTCCCCCTTCTACGCCCGGTCCGGCGCGCCCGCCACCCGAACGGCGCACGAGATGCACGCACGGTCGCCGGAACGCCGGACAGGTGGCCCTCAGCTCCCCTACCGTCACCGGTGTCCCGGGGCGCCCGCCCCGGCCGCGACGAAGGGTCTGCCGTGCTGCGCGTGCTGCCAGTCCTGCTCGAGCTCGGGCTGCTCGTCTACTGCCTGATCGACTGCATCCAGACGGACTCCGTGCTGGTGCGGAACCTGTCCAAGACCACCTGGGTGCTGCTGATCGTGTTCCTGCCGATCGTCGGCGGGATCGCGTGGCTGGTGGCCGGCCGGCCCGAGCGGTCCGCGGCGGCACGGTCCGTGCCGTGGCCGAGCACCGCGACCGCCGGGTTCCCCGAGTGCGAGCGGCCGCGGCCGACCGCCCCGGACGACGACCCGGAGTTCCTCGCCGGGATGCGCGACTCGGACGACCGGCACGAGCGGATGCTCCGCGACTGGGAGGCGGACCTGCGCGCCCGCGAGCAGGGCCTGCGCGAGGGCGGCCCGGCCGCCGAGGACGGCCCGCCCCCGGCGCGCGACGGCGCCTGACCCGCCGGCACCGCCGACCCGGTCGAGTGGAAGATCTGGCCCGACACGCACCGGCGTGTCGGGCCAGATCTTCCACTCGAGCCTGGCGCCCGGCGCGGTCAGCGGCGGGACGTCGCGCGCATCCGCCAGAGCAGCCAGAGGAAGTACGGCGTCCCGACGACGGCGGTGACCAGCCCCGCGGGCAGCTGCGCGGGCGCGATCGCCGTCCGCCCCACCACGTCCGCCACGCACACGAGCGCGGCGCCGAGCACCACGGTCAGCGGCAGGGTCCACCGGTGCCGCTTGCCGATCAGCATCCGTGCGGCGTGCGGCGCGACGAGCCCGACGAACACGACCGGCCCGATCGCAGCGGTCGCGGCGGCGGTCAGCAGCACGGCGACGCCGACGTGCAGCGACCGGGAGCGCGGCAGGTCGACGCCGAGCACCCGCGGGGTCACGTCGTCCACCTGCACGAGGTCGAGGTCGCGGTGGCTGCAGGCCACGACCAGGACGCCGACCGCCAGCGCCACGGCCATCGGGACGAGCTGCGGCGTCCCGGCGCCGTACGTGGAGCCGCCGAGCCAGGTGATCGCCCGGTTCTGGTTCCACGGGTCGGTCCGGACCAGGAGCAGCGTGGTGACGGCGCTGGCGGCGGCGCCGGTCCCGAGGCCGACCAGCACCATCCGCCCCGACGCCATCCCGGTGCCCGCGGTCACGCCGAACACGAGCAGCCCGGCCAGCACCGCGCCGACCAGCGCCCCGGCGAACACCAGGGCGAACGACGGCGCCGACGTGAGCACGATGACGACCACGGCGCCCAGGCCGGCGGCGTGCGCGACGCCGAGCACCCCGGGGTCGGCCAGCGGGTTGCGGGTGACGGTCTGCACGAGCGCGCCGGCCAGGGCCAGGCACGCGCCGGCCAGCAGCGCGGCGGCGACCCGCGGCACCCGGGAGTCGAGGATGATGTCCAGCCGCACGGAGGCCCGGCCGGCGAGCCAGTTGGCCACGTCGCCGAGCAGGACCGTCGAGTCGCCGAGCAGCACCCCCGCGACGACGACCCCGACCAGCGCCAGCACGCCGGCGCCGAGCACCAGCGCGGGCGCCCGCCGCGCCAGGGCGCTGCCCGCGCGCAGGGTGACGAGGGTGTCCGGCTCGAGCGCGGCGCGCGCCCGCCGGGCCAGCACGATGAGCGCGACCGCGCCGATGAGGCTGGTGACCACGCCGGTCGGCACCGTGACGCCCGAGATCGGCCCGAACACCGCGCGCAGCGCGACGTCGGCGGTCAGCACGAGCGCGGTGCCCGCGACGGCCGCTGCGGGGATGAGCAGCCGGTGCCGGCCGAGCGGGCGCACCCAGGTCGCCAGCAGCCGGACCAGCAGCGGCGCGCAGAGACCGACGAACCCGATCGGCCCGGTGACGGTCACCGCGCAGGTCGCGAGCAGCACCGCGAGCACGACGCCGACCAGCCGCGTCCGCGCGACGTCGACGCCGAGCGAGCGGGCCGCGTCGTCGCCGAGGCCGAGCAGGTCGAGCCGGCGCCCGAGCAGCAGCAGGCCCAGGAACGCCACGACCACGATCGGCGCGACCGTGCGGATCGTGCCCATCCCGTTCTGGCCGAGCGACCCGGCGCCCCAGGCGAACAGCCCCTGGGTCTCCCAGGGGAACAGCACGAGCAGGGCCTGCGTCACCGACGACAGGCCGAGCGTGATCGCCGTGCCCGCGAGCACGAGCCGCACCGGCGACGCGGCGGGCCCGCCCGACAGCCCGATGACGACCCCCGCCGCCGCGAGACCGCCCGCGAACGCGACGGCGACGCCCGGCAGCGCGCCGAGCGAGGCCCCGACCACGGCGGCGGTCGTGACGGCGAGGTGCGCGCCGGCGTTCACCGCGAGGGTGTCCGGCGCGGCCAGCGGGTTGCGGGCGACGCCCTGCAGCGCCGCGCCGGACGCGCCGAGCGCGCAGCCGACGAGCACGCCCGCGGCGAGCCGGGGCAGCCGGGACGCCGTGACGACGGCGGCGGCCTGGTCGAGCCCGCCCTGCCCCGTGACCGCCCGCCACAGCTCGCCGACGGTGACGTCGGCGGTGCCCTGCGTCAGGTGCCAGACCGCCGCGGCGGCGAGCCAGCCGGCGAGCAGCGTCAGGACCGCGACGACGCGGGCGGGCTGCCGCCGGGCCGCCGGAGCGGACGCGCCGGCACCCCGCTCCCCGCCGTCCGGGCGGGCGCCGGGCGCGCCGGGGCGCGGGCCGGCGATGGTCCCGGGGGCGGGGGGCGAGGTGGTCACGGCGTCGTCTCTCAGGCGGGTGCGGTGCGGTGCCGGGTCACTCGGCGGTCAGCTGCGCGACCAGGTCGTCCGACCAGCCCGCGAGCGACTCGGGGCCGCCGTAGGCCCAGATGCCGACGCCGGCGCGGTGGACGTGCCCCTGCTGCACGAACGGCAGCGACTGCCAGACCGCGTTGCCCGCGAGGGCCGACTCGACGACGTCCTCCTCGGAGTCGTTGCCCCAGTACAGGAACCGCGTGTCCTCGGGCAGGGCGGTCAGGCCCTCGACGTCGACGTACGACAGGCCGTACGCGTCGTCGCCCGGGTCCTCCGTCGCGGAGCCGAGGCCCATCGCGACGGCGACGGCCTGGAACGCGGAGCGCGGGCCGTGCATGCGGATCGTGACGTTCGCGCCCTCGGCGTACGGCGACGCGAACACGACGGGCGTGCCCTCGAGGCCGGCGTCGGCGATCTTCTGCGCGTTCTCCGCGATGCGCGCCTCGCTGTCGGAGACGACCTGCTCGGCCTCGTCCTCGGCGCCGACCAGCGTCGCGACGGAGCGGAACGTGTCCTCGACGTAGCCCAGCGGGTCGGCCGCGTCGGCGCCGTCGAACAGCGCGACCGGCGCGATGCGCTCGAACTGCTCCAGCGCTCCCTCCGGGATCGAGGAGGTCACGCCGACGATCAGGTCCGGCTCGAGCCCGGCGATCGCCTCGACCGACGGCTCGCCGCGGGTGCCGACGTCCTCGGGCTCGCCCTCGAGCGGCACAGAGGTGCCGACCCACGAGGTGTAGCCCTCGACGTCCGCGGCGCCGACCGGGGTGACGCCCAGGGACGTGAGCATCTCGGTCTGCATCCACTCGAGCGACACGACCTTCGTCGCCGGCGCGTCGAGCTCGACGGTCTCGCCGCGGTCGTCCGTGATCGACACCGGGCCGCCCGCGGCGGCGCTGCTCGTGGTCTCGGCCGCCGGCTCGTCGGTGGTCCCGCAGGCCGTCAGGGCGGCCAGGGCGCCGACGGCGACGAGCGCCGTGAGCGTGCGTCGGGTGGTCATCGTTCCTCGTGTCTGCGCGGGAGGGGTGGGCGCCCGCGCGTCGCGCCCTGGGCCGCGGGGAGGCGCGGCGGGTGGAGCAGGTCGGTGGTGGGCGCGCCGTCAGGCGTCGACCGGGGTGCGCGGGGCCGGCTCCCCCGCGGGTTCGGCGCGCCGACCGCGGGCGTCCACGCGGCCGTCGAGGCGCCGGAGCAGCAGGCGGGGCGCGTGCACGCTGACGTGCCCGGACCCGGCGTCGGTGCGGACGACGATGTCGATGTCGTAGACCTCGCTGAGCAGCGCGGACGTGAGGGCGTGCTCCGGCGCGCCGTCGGCCACGACGCATCCGCCGTGCAGCACGAGCACCCGGTCGGCGACCGCGGCGGCCTGCTCCAGGTCGTGCAGCACGACGCCGACCGCGACGCCGTGCTCGTCGGCCAGGTTCCGCACCAGCTCGAGGACCTCGACCTGGTAGCGGAGGTCGAGGTGGTTGGTCGGCTCGTCGAGCAGCAGCACGCCGGTGTCCTGCGCCAGCGCCGAGGCGAACCACACCCGCTGCACCTGGCCGCCGGACAGCGCGTCGACGTCGTCGCCCGCGAGGTCGGCGATCCCGGCGAGCTCCAGAGCGCGGTCGACGGCGGCCCGGCCCTCGGGGTCGGCGCCGCGCCAGCCCTGCCGGTGCGGGTGCCGGCCGAACTCGACGGCGTCCCGGACCGTGATGCCGGCGGGCGTCGGCCGGGACTGCGCGAGCAGGGTGACCCGGCGGGCGAAGTCGCGGGCCGACAGCGCGTGCGCGTCGCCGTCCGGCACCGTCACCCGGCCGCCGGACAGGCGCTGCAGGCGGGCCATGCCGCGCAGCAGCGTCGACTTCCCGGACCCGTTGGGCCCGACCAGCGCGGTCACCCGCCCCGCGACCAGCTCGACGCTGGCCCCGGTGACGACGGGGTCGCCGCCGTAGCCGATGCTGACGTCGGCGGCGGCCATCGCGGAGGTGTTCACGGGCACGCCGGGGACATTAGCCAAGCCTTACCTCAGATGTCCATCCGCGTCCGGGGGCCGGGCCGCGGGCGCCCCGCCGGGCGGGGGTCGCCGCGCTCGCCTAGCGTGGCCGGGACCGGTCCCCCGACGCACGGAGCGTGGTGCACTGATGAGCAGTCCCCGGCGGCACGACGTGCTGGTCATCGGCGGCGGCAACGCCGGCCTGTCCCTGGCGGGGCGCGTGCGGCGCGACGGCTGCCGCGACGTCGCCGTCGTCGAGCCGCGGTCGGTGCACCACTACAAGCCGCTGCTGTCCTACGTCGCCTCCGGCACCGCGACGCTCGCCGACCTGCGCCGGCCGCAGGACGAGGTCGTCCCGTCGGGCGTCCGCCGGTACGCGGGCACCGTCGAGTCCGTCGACCCCGCCCGGTCGGTGGTCGTGCTGGCCGACGGCACCGAGCTCGAGTACGGCGACCTCGCGGTCTGCCCGGGCGCCGAGCTCGACTGGGACGCGATCCCCGGCTCCCGCGAGGCCGTCGCCACCGCGCACGCCGCGACGAGCTACCTGCCGGAGCAGGCCGAGAAGACCTGGACGATGCTGTCGTCGCTGCGCTCCGGCCGGGCCGTGTTCGCCATCTCCGACCGGCACGTGCCGTGCGCGCCGGTCGGGCTCAAGCCGCTGTTCTCCGCGGTCGACGTGTGGCGGCGGTCCGGCGCGCTGGACTCCATCGAGGTCGAGCTGCTCGTCGAGGGCCCGCACCTGGTCCGGCACGCCGAGGCCGACCGGAACCTGCGCGCCGCAGCCGACGAGTACGGCGTCCGCGTCCGGCTCGGCACGACGGTGACGTCGGTGGACGCCGGGGCCCGGACGCTCGCGCTCGCGACCCCGGGCGGCCCGCAGGACCTCGCCTACGACGCCCTGTACCTCGCCCCGCCGCACCGGGCGCTCCCCTGGATCGCGGAGAGCGGCCTGGCCACCGACGGCAGCGAGGGCTTCGTCGCCGTCGACCCGGAGACGCTGCAGCACGTCACCCATCCGCGGATCTGGGGGCTCGGCGACGCCGCGACCGTCGCGACCCTGCCGTCCGGCGGGGCGCTGCGCCGGCAGGTGCCGGTCGTCGCGCGCAACATCCAGGCGCGCCGGAAGGGCCGGATCATGGACCGGTACGACGGCTACTCGGTCGCGCCGGTGACGACGTCGCGGCGGCGGCTGCTGCTCGCCGAGTTCGACCGGCACGGCACCGCAGAGCCGTCGGTGCCGCTGGTGGACCTGGCGCGGCCCCGGCCGAGCCTGCTGCTGTTCGACCGGTACCTGGAGCCGCTCATCTACTGGCACAAGCTGATCAAGGGCCGGGTGTCCTGATCCCGCGTCGGCCGACGCGCTGACAGGCGCGCCGGCCGGTGGCAGGGTGGGCGGCGTGCAGATCGACGACATCCCGGTCCGGACGCTCCGCGGCGAGGACACCACGTTCGGCGCGCTGACCGCCGGGCGCGTGGCGCTCGTGGTCAACGTGGCGTCTCGGTGCGGGCTCGCCCCGCAGTACGAGCAGCTCGAGGCCATGCACCGGTCGTACGGCGACCGCGGGTTCACGGTCGTCGGCGTGCCGAGCAACCAGTTCCTCCAGGAGCTCGGCTCGTCCGACGCGATCGCGGAGTACTGCTCGGCGACCTGGGGCGCCACGTTCCCGATGCTGGAGAAGACGCCGGTCAACGGCCGGCACGCGCACCCGCTGTACCGCGCGCTGCACGAGGTCCCCGACGACGCGGGCAAGGCCGGGCGGGTCACCTGGAACTTCGAGAAGTTCCTCGTCGCACCGGACGGCCGGGCGCGGCGGTTCCGGCCGCGCGTGCTGCCCGACGCGCCCGAGGTGGTCGCGGCGATCGAGGAGCTGCTGCCGGAGCGCGCGTCGGGCGCCTGAGCGTACCGGGCGCGTGAGCGCGCCGGGCACGTGAGCGCGCCGGGCGCGTGAGCGCGTCGGGTGCGTGAGCGCGTCGGGCGCCTGAGCACGCCGGCGCGTGAGCGGGTGAGCAGGTGAGCGCGCGGGCGCGCGAGCGGGTGAGCGCGCAGGCGCGTGTCGGGCGCGCCGGGCGAGCCGCGGACGCCCGACCGGAGCCGAGGAGGGCTCGACGCCGGTGCCGGTGCCGGTGCCGGTGCCGAACGTCCACGCCGAGGTAGGACGTTCGCGTCGAGGTAGGACCTCCGCGCCGAGGTAGGACCACCCGCGGCCCTATCTCGGTGCGATCGTCCTACCTCGCGGACGCGGCGCAGCGCGGCGCGGGGGCGGCGCGGTTGCGACGCGGGCTCAGGACCCGGCGGTCGCCGTCGTCGCGGCGGTCGTCGCCGCGATCGCGGCCATGGCGGCCGTCGTCGCGGCGGTGATCGCGTCCTGCACGGCCTTGGCGGCCCACGCGCCCTCGGCGACCTCCTTCGCCCGGCGCCGCACGTCGCGCGCCGGCACCGGACCGCGGTCGACCGCCGACGGCGCGACGCCGAGCGCGTGCAGCAGCGCCACCAGCGCGGCGGTCCGCGCGTCGGGGTCGAGGCCCTGCACCAGCACGGCGGTGAGCCGCGCCCGGACGTCGTCCTCGTGGCGGCCGTCGGCCTCGGGCCACCGGGTGCGCGGGAACAGGCCGAGGACCTTGTCGTCCTGCCGGCGCAGGATGCCGCGCTCCGCGAGGCGGTCGGTCAGCGCGTCTCTCGCGCCCTTCCCCAGCCCGTTGACGAGGTCGGACGCGGCGCGCTCGCGCTCGGCGACGCGGCGCAGGGCCTCGGCGAGCACCGGGTCGGCCACCTGGGCGCCGGGCGTGACGGCGACCTTGGCGCTCGACCACATGCTCGTGCGCTCCCGGACCACGACGGCCTCGGCCAGCGCGAGCTCGATCAGCAGCGCGCCACCCAGCGCGACGTCGAGGTTGGCCGACGTGGGGGTGCCCTTCTCGTCGTGCAGGAGCAGGAGCAGCAGGTCCTCGGCGATGAGCGTGGTCACCGGTCGAGCGTAGCCACGGATCCCGGCGCCGCGAGCAGCCTGCGGGGGGGACCTCAGCACGCGGCACGCACGGCGCCGCCAGCGCGCGGCCCGCGCCGGGCGCGCACCTCAGCCCGCCAGGTGCCCCCACCGCGGCGCGAGCTCGCGCCACGGCCCCACGGCCGCGACCGCGCCGTCCTCCAGCACCACGACCCGGTCCGCCCGCGCCAGCGCCGCCCGCTTCGACGTCGCCCCCACCACGGTCGTCCCGCGGTCCCGCAGGGCCGTCCAGAGCTCGATCTCGGTGCTGGCGTCGAGCGCGCTGGACACGTCGTCGGCGAGCAGGAGCTCGGCCTCGGTCGCCAGCGCGCGGGCGAGCGCGAGCCGCTGCACCTGGCCGCCGGACAGCCGCACGCCGCGGTGCCCGACGAGCGCGTCCGGACCGCCGGCGTCGGCGACGTCGGCGGTCATCCGGGCGGCGTCCAACGGGCCGTCGACCGGGCGGTCGTGGTCGAGCCGCACGTTGTCGGCGAACGTCCCGGACAGCACCCGCGGCACCTGGGCGACGTGCGCGACCCGGCCAGGGCGGAGGAACTCCTGGGCGTCCTGGACGTCGGCGCCGTTCCACCGGATCCGGCCGGTGTGCTCCATCAGCCCCGCCAGGGCCGACAGCAGGCTCGACTTGCCCGCGCCGACCCGGCCGAGCAGCAGCACGAGCTCGCCGCGCGCGACCGTCAGGTCGACGCCCGCGACGCCGATCGTGCCGTCGTCGTGCACGGCCCCGAGCCCGCGGAGCTCCAGCGCCTCGAGCCGGTCGCGCGGGTCGCGGTCCGGCAGCGGCGCGACGCCGGCGTGCAGGTCGACGCCCGGCGCCTCCGCGACCAGGTCCGCGCCGCCGGCGAACGCGCCCGTGGCCTGCTGCCAGGCGCGCGTGCCCGGCGCCTCCGTGACGACGGCACCCGCGACGACCCCGAACCAGTTGAACCCGGCGACGGCGCCGGCGACGAGCAGCGTGCTGGCCAGGTCCCAGACCCCCGCGAGCAGCGCACCCCAGGCCACGACCGCGCCGACCTGCACCATGATGATCGGCACGCCGTCGAGCACGGCCTGCACCCGGTGCTCGAACACGGCGGCCTCGACCCGGCCCGCGTCCACCCGGCGCAGGTGCGCATGCACCTCCGGGGTCCGGGCGGCGAGCTTCACCGTGCGGGCGGCGTCCAGCGCGGACACCAGAGACCGCCCGAAGCCGGCGCGTGCTGCGGCGGACCGGGTCGCCGAGCGCCCGGCGATGCCCCGCCCGGCGAGCGCGCACACCGCGCTCACCACCAGCACCGCCAGCAGGACGCCGCCCGCGAGCAGCGACCAGCTCAGCACCGCCGTGACCGCGACCAGCACGAGGCCGTTCACGAGGTCGACCCAGCGGTCGGCGTAGAGCACGAACCGGTCCGCGTCGAGGGCGCGGGCGACCACCTCGCCCGGCGGGGTGCGGCGCAGCCGGTGCTGCCGGGTCTGCCCGACCAGCACCGACATGCGGACGCGCAGCAGCAGCTCGATCCACCACTTCGGGTACAGCCGGAACGCCAGCGAGTTGCACGGCGCGACCAGCAGCAGCGCCACCACGAGCGCGACGACCAGACCGGTCGTGGGCTCGCCTGCCCGCAGGCCCTCGACCGTGTGGCCCCAGAGGTAGCCCGTGACCGCGCCCTGGGCGGCGAACAGGCTGGACAGCAGGAACAGCAGGCCGCCGAACAGGCCCCAGCGCGGCCGGACGACGAGCGCGTGCGCGATGCTGCGCGCCAGGCTGGGCCCGGTCCCGGGGTCGGGGAGCTCGGGCGCGGGCCCGGTCCGGCGCCGGCCGCCGAGCGCGCCGTCCGACGCGAGCGCGACGACGTCTCCGCGCGGATCCAGCGCGGCGCCGCGGTCCTCGTCGGCCGGCACGGTGGCGCGCGCGGCGTCCCGGTGGTCGTCCGCGGCGGCCGCGTGCCCCGCGTCCCGGCGACCGTCCGCGTGCCGCGCCTCGGCGGAATCGGCGTCGGCCGTCGCGTCGAGCGCCCCGTCGTGCCCCTCGACCCGGCTCGCGGCGAGCAGCGCTCGGAACGGCCCGTCGACGGCCGCCAGCGTCGCCCGGTCGCCCTGCTGCACGACCCGCCCGTGGTCGAGCACCGCGACCTGCTCGGCCCGCTCGACGGTGCCGAGCCGGTGCGCGACGAGCACGCCGGTCCGCCCGCCGAGCAGCCGCTCGGACGCCGCGACCACGCGCGCCTCGGTCAGCGGGTCCATGCGCGCGGTCGCCTCGTCGAGCACGACCACCTGGACGTCCCGGACGAGCAGCCGCGCGAACGCCACGAGCTGCTCCTCCCCCGCGGACAGCGACGTGCCGCCGGGCCCGAGCACCGTGTCGAGCCCGTCCGGGAGCCCGGCGACCCAGTCGGTGAGCCGCAGCTCGCGGACGGCGCCCTCGACGTCGGCGCGGGGGACGTCCGCGAACAGCGCGATGTTCTCCGCGAGGGTCCCGGCGAGGATCTCGGTGCGCTGCGTGACGACCCCGACCGCGGACCGGAGCGCCTGGAGGTCGAGGTCGCGCACGTCGGCGCCGCCGAGCAGCACGGACCCCGGCTCGGGTTCCACCGCGCGGGACAGCAGGGAGGCGAGCGTCGACTTGCCGGACCCGGTGCGCCCGACGAGCGCCACCGTCTGCCCGGCCGGGACGCGCAGGCTGACGCCGCTCAGGGCGAAGGTGCCCTCGGCGTAGGAGAAGCTGAGGTCGCGCAGCTCGAGGTCGAGCGGCCCCTCCGGCACCCCGCGGCCGCCGGCCGGCTCGGGCTCGGTGTCGAGCAGCTCGCGGATGCGGACGATCGCGCCGATGCCCTCCTGCACGTCCGGCAGGTGGCGCGCGAGCATGTCGAACTGCCCGACGAACGTGGCCGTGACCAGGAACAGCGTGACGAGCCGCGCGACGGACAGGTCGCCCCCGCCGGCGAGCAGCACGCCGGCGACGGCCACGCCCGCGAGCAGCGCGTGCAGCAGCGTCCCGGCGCGCGCGGTCATCCGGGTCTCGACCGCGAGCACCCGGTCGAGCATCCGGTGCACGAGCGCGGACGCCTCGGCGAGCCGGCGGACGGCGAACGCCTGCCCGCGGCTGGTGCGCAGGTCGTCGCGGGCGGCGACGGCCTCCTCCAGCGCGGCGGCGTTGTCCGTCCACGCACGCTCCTCGACGACCTTGCGGCGGGCGATCTCGCCCAGCGACGGCCGCACGACCAGGACCGTGACCGCGCCGAGCAGCGGGAACAGCAGCCACGCGGGCCACCAGGTGAGCCCGCCGACGATCCATAGCGGCACGCAGCCGACGAGGGTGCGGCCCATCCCCCACACCTGCCGGCGCACGAGCGTGCCGACGGCGTGCGTGTCGTCGTCGACGCGGTCGAGCACCTCGCCGACCGCCTGCTCGGTCAGCGTGCCGAGCGGCTGGTGGAGGGCGGCGCTCAGCAGGTCGCCGCGCAGCCGGCCCTCCGCGCGGTCCACGACGCCCGCCCACGTCACCTGCCCGACCGTGTCGACGAGCGCCGCGCCGACCAGGCACAGCGCGAGCAGCCACAGCCCGGCGGCGGTCGGCCGCTCGGCCAGGTCGCCCGCGACGACGGTGCCCAGCGCGGCGCCGACCGAGGCCAGCGTCAGCGCCAGCAGCGCGGCGCCGGCGACCGGCCCGCGCAGCCGGCGCCAGTCCAGGCGGCGGGCGGGGTCCGCGGGAGCGCGCGATCCCCGGTCGGCGGCGGCGTCGACCGGGGACGGGGCGGTGGTGGTCTCGAGCATCGCGACGACCCTAGGCCGCCCCACCCACACGGCCGAAGCGGTTTTCGCCCCGGGGAGACGGCCGCGCGGGGCTACGGTCGGCGCATGATCGCGTGGACGACCGCGTTCCTCGACAGCGCCGCCGCGGACTGGTCGCGGACGCTGGCCTTCTGGCAGGCCGCGACGGCCACCTCGCTGTCCCCGTTCCGCGGACCGGACGACGAGTTCGTGACGCTCGTGCCGGCCGACGGCGACCCGTTCCTGCGCGCCCAGCGTGTCCGGTCGGGCCCGGGCGGGGTGCACCTCGACCTGCACGTGCCGGAACCGCGCGCCGCGGCGGACGCGGCCGCGGAGCTGGGCGCCCACGAGGTCGCCGCCTCGGACCACGTCGTGATGGCGTCGCCGGGCGGGCTCGCGTTCTGCTTCGTCGATCTCGACGCCGACCCGGCGCGCCGCCCCGGCCCGGTGCGGTGGCCGCTCGCCGCCGGCGGCGCGCACGCGAGCCTGCTCGACCAGCTCGCGGTCGACGTCCCCGCGGACCGCTGGCCCGCCGAGCGCCGGTTCTGGGCCGCGCTCACCGGCTGGCCCGAGCACCCGACCGCGCCGGACGCGGAGCTCGTCCCGCTCCGCCGCCCCGACGGCGTCCCGCTACGCCTGCTGCTGCAGCGCCTGGACGAGCCGTCGGGCGCCGTCCGGGCGCACCTGGACCTGGCCTGCTCGGACCGCGCCGCCGAGACGGAGCGGCACGTCGCGCTCGGCGCGCGGGTCGAGCGGGTCCGCCAGCACTGGACCGTGCTGGCGGACCCCACGGGGCGGCGGTACTGCCTGACCGACCGGGACCCGGCCACCGGCGCCCTGCCCTGAGCGCGCGGCGCCGCGGACCGCGCCCCCGACCTCCGGCCGGCGCACCCCGCGCCGGCACCGCGTCGCCCGGGGTCTGGCCCGGCCCGAGCCGGTGGCGGTAGCGTCGCGCCGTCGAGGTCGCCCGGGCGGCCACGGCGGCACCCGGCCGCCGGCGGCCCGGCGCCGGAGGAGGCCCGCGTGGGCACGGTGGTGATGTACGCGTCCGTGTCGGTGGACGGCTTCGTCGCGGACGAGGACGACGACCCGGGTCCGGTCTTCGACTGGCTGACCGCCGGCGACGTCCCGCTGGACGACGGCGGCGCCCTCACCGTGTCTCGGTCGTCGTACGACTACACGCGCCCGTACTGGGACCGGATCGGCGCGACCGTCGTCGGTCGCCGCGTCTTCGACCTGACGGACGGCTGGGGCGGCGTGCCACCGAGCGGGGTCGCGCACGTGGTCGTCGTGACGCACCGGCCCCCGCCCGACGGGTGGGACCCGGCGGCGCCGTTCCACTTCGTCGACGGCGTCCAGGCGGCCGTGGCGCGGGCGCAGGAGCTGGCTGGCGAGCGGGTGGTCGAGGTCGCCGCCGGCGACGTCGGCGGGCAGGCGCTCGCCGCGGGCCTGGTCGACGAGGTGCGGATGGACGTCGCCCCGGTCGTCCTCGGGTCGGGTCGGCGGTTCTTCGGGACCGCCGGCGGGCCGCACCTGCTGGAGGACCCCGTCGAGGTGCTCCAGGGCACCCGCGTGCTGCACCTGCGGTACCGCGTGCGCCGCTGACCCGGTGGGAGCAGCCCGGCCGGGCCTGCCGTCGTCATCCCCGTCGCCTCGGCTGGGGTCGGTGGTCCGCCGCTCGTCGGACACCACGCGGCCCACCCCTCAGGCCGGGGCGTCGGCAGGCCGATCAGGAGGAGGAACGGGTTCGACGCCCACGCGAGGCGGGCGGACGAGCCCGACGGCCACGGAGGCGGAGGACGGGATGACACGCGACACGGCACCGCCCCACACACCGACGCAGCAGCGCCGGGCCCGACCGGCGCGCCGCGCCCGACCGGGGGCGTGGACGTCCCCGACGCCGCCCGACCGGGTCGTCGAGCGGCCGTCCCGCACGCGGGTGGTCCTCGTCGGGGCGCTCGCGGCGTTCGTCCCCGCCGCCTCCCGCACCCGGGCCCCGAGCGTCCTGGAGCACGCCCTGGCGGCGGGTCCGGGCAGCCCGCAGTGGCTCGCGGTGCTCGGGTACGAGGTGCTCGTGGTGGTGTGGACCGCTCTGGTCCTGGTGCGCTCGGTGACCACCCTCACCGGCGCACCGGGCGGCCCGCCCGTCCTCGAGGTGCGCAGCGCGTGGCGGACGCGGGTCACCACGCTCGGCGACGTCCGGCGCGTCGTGCTCGTGACCGTCGCCGCCCGCGGCGGCACGACCTCCCAGCGGGCGCTGCTGCTCGACGACGGGGGCCGGGTCGTCGGGGCGCCGGCGCACAGCCGCGGGTTCTGGCTCCGCGAGGACACCCAGGCCCTGCTTCGCGGGGCCGGGATCGCGGTCGACTGGGAGCACCGTCGGAGCGACCCGCGTGAGCTCGAGGCCGCGTACCCGGGCTCCTCCCTCTGGACCGACCGTCACCCCGTGCTGCTGACGGTGCTGGTGGTGATCGGCTGCCTGGCAGGCCTCATGGGCCTCGGCTGGCTCCTCGACGCCTGACGCCCCGGGCGCAGGCTCGGGCGCGAACCGGCGGCCCAGGTACGGGCGCGGTCGCCCGCGTCGCGAGGAGCAACACCCACCCCGGCGCGACCCGGGCGGTCGACCTTGTGTCCGGGTGGGCCGTCCTGGCCGTCGCGCTCGTGCTGTCCGCCGCGGCCTTCGTGCTGCTCGTCGTGCTCGCGGGCTGACCGGGCGCGCGCGAGCGACCGACCAGCGAGCACCGCCGGGCGTGGTCCCGCGCCCGCGTGCGCGGGCCCACCACTGCCCGACCGGGTCAGGGCCGGCGGTCGACCAGCAGCCACGCCCCCGCGCCGAGCACGGCCGCGGCGAGCACGACCGTCGCCCAGGCGCCCAGCGTCTCGGCGAGCACGTGCGAGCCGACGAAGCACGCCGCCCCGAGCGCCACCACCGCCACCACCCGCGCGGCCCCGGCCACGGACCACGACCGCCACGCGCACCAGGCGACGCCGAGCACCAGCACCACGCCGCCGAGCGCCCGGACGCCGGTGCCCTGCGCGACGGCGAACGCCGCGACGAGGGTCGCCGCCGCCAGGACGGCGGTCGGCACGACGGCGAGCGGGCCCCGCGGCCGGACGGGCCGGGACGGCGTGGTCGCCGGCCCGGCCCCGGGTGCCGCGGGGCTCGGACCCGTCACGCGTCCTCCCCCACGACCGCGCCGGCGAACTGCGACTGGTACAGCCGGTGGTACGCCCCGCCCGCCCCGATCAGCTCGTCGTGCGTCCCCTTCTCCACGATCGCGCCCTGCTCCATGACGAGGATCAGGTCCGCGTCCCGGATCGTCGACAGCCGGTGCGCGATGACGAACGACGTCCGTCCCTGCCGCAGCGAGGCCATCGCCTGCTGCAGCAGCCGCTCGGTGCGGGTGTCGACCGAGGAGGTCGCCTCGTCGAGGATCAGCACCGACGGCTGTGCGACGAACGCGCGGGCGATCGTGAGCAGCTGCTTCTCGCCGGCCGACAGGTTCGCCGCGTCCTCCTCCAGCACGGTGTCGTACCCGTGCGGGAGCGAGTGCACGAACCGGTCGACGTAGGTGGCCTGCGCCGCGGCGAGGATCTCCTCGTCGGTCGCCGACTGCCGCCCGTACCGGATGTTCTCCCGGATGGTGCCGGCGAACAGCCACGGGTCCTGCAGCACCATGCCGGTGCGGGCGCGGGCGTCGTGCCGGGACAGCGTCGCGATGTCCTGGCCGTTGACGAGGATCCGGCCGCCGTCGAGCTCGTAGAACCGCATGAGCAGGTTGACCAGCGTCGTCTTGCCGGCGCCGGTCGGACCGACGATCGCCACCGTCTGCCCCGGGCGGACGGTGAACGACAGGTCGCTGATCAGCGGCTTGTCGGGGCTGTACGAGAACGCGACGTGCTCGAACTCGATGGTCCCGTCGCCCTCGGCCGGGCGCGGCGCCTGCGGGTCGTCCGGGCTCTGCTCGTCCTCGTCGAGCAGCTGGAACACCCGCTCGGCGGACGCGGTGCCGGACTGCACGACCGCGGCCATGCCGCCGAGCTCGGACAGCGGCTGCGTGAACATCTGCGCGTACTGGATGAAGGCCTGCACGCTGCCGAGCCGCATGGTGCCGTTGGCGACCATGAGCCCGCCCAGCACCGCGATGCCGACGTAGGTGAGGTTGCCGACGAAGGACATGCCCGGCCAGATGATCCCGGACAGGAACTGCGCCTTGAACGAGGCCTGGTAGAGCTCCTCGTTCTCGGCCTTGAACTTGTCCGCGAAATCGCGGCGGCGGCCGAACACCTTCACCAGCGCGTGGCCGGAGAACGACTCCTCGACGCGCGCGTTCAGCCGGCCGACCTTGCGCCACTGGGTGCCGAACGCCTTCTGCGACCGCGGGCCGATGACCCCGAAGATCACGCCCATCAGCGGGATGGACACCAGCGCGACGAGGGCAAGCTGCCAGGAGATCGAGAACATCATGATCAGCACGCCGATCACGGTGAGGATCGACGTCAGCGCCGTGGACAGCGACTGCTGCATCGTCTGCGTGATGTTGTCGATGTCGTTGGTGACGCGGGAGATCAGCTCGCCGCGCTGCACCTTGTCGAAGTACGCCAGCGGCAGCCGGTTGATCTTCACCTCGACCTGCTCGCGCAGGCGCCACATGGCCCGGACCATGATCACGTTGATGATGTAGCCCTGCAGCCAGGTGAGCAGCGCGCCCGCCACGTACAGCGCGAGCACCGTCATCAGCAGCCGGCCGAGCAGGTCGAAGTCGATGCCGGCTCCCGGCACCAGGCCGTCCGCCGCCGCGACCATGTCGGCGACCCGGTCCTGCCCCTGGGCGCGCAGACCCTCGACCGCCTGCTCCTGGGTGAGCCCCTCGGGCAGGTTCCGGGACATGAAGCCGGTGAACACGGCGTCGGTGGCCCGGCCGAGCACCCGGGGCGCGAGCACGGTGAGCACGACGCCGAGCGACCCCATGATCGTCACGGCCACCAGCGCCCACTTGTACGGGCGCAGCAGGCCGATCATCCGGCCGAAGGACTCCTTGAAGTTGTCCGCCTTGCCCGGCGCGACCGAGTCCCAGGAGTCCGACGCCAGGCGCGCCTGCTCCCCGAGCTCGATCTCGAGCTTCTCCTCCTCGGTCAGCTCGGGCTCGGCCGGCTTCGCGGTCCGCGTCTTCTGGTCGCTCATGCGCCGGCCTCCACCGCGAGCTGGGACTCCGCGATCTCGCGGTAGGTCTGGTTGGTCTCGAGCAGCTCGTCGTGCGTACCGAGCCCTGCGACCCGGCCGTCCTCGAGCACGAGGATCTGGTCCGCGCCGGTCACGGTGGACACCCGCTGGGCGACCACGATCTTGGTGACCTCCGGCAGCTCGCGCCACAGCGCCTGCCGCAGCCGCGCGTCGGTCGCGAGGTCGAGCGCGGAGAACGAGTCGTCGAAGACGAGCACCGGCGGACGCCGGACGAGGGCCCGCGCGATGGCGAGCCGCTGGCGCTGCCCGCCGGACACGTTGGTGCCGCCCTGCGCGATCCGCGCCTCCAGGCCGCCGTCCATCTGCTGCACGAAGTCGCTGGCCTGCGCGATCTCGAGCGCGCGCCACAGGTCGGCGTCGGTGGCGTCCTCCTGGCCGAGCCGGAGGTTCGACGCCACGGTGCCGGCGAACAGGAAGGGCCGCTGCGGGACCAGGCCGATGCCCGCCCACAGGTCCTCCAGGGCGCGGTCGCGCACGTCCACGCCACCGACCCGCACGGTGCCGCCGGTGGTGTCGAACAGCCGCGGCAGCAGCGACACCAGCGTGGTCTTGCCCGCGCCGGTGGAGCCGATGACCGCGACCGTCTGGCCGGGCTCCGCCGTGAACGAGACGCCCTGCAGCACCGGGCGCTCGGCCTCCGGGTAGGCGAACGTCACGTCCTCGAACGCCACCTCGCCCGGCCGCGACGCGGCGCGCACCGGCTGCTCCGGCTCGGCGAGGGTCGACTCGCTGGCCAGCACCTCCGAGATGCGCTCGGCCGACACGGCCGCGCGCGGGATCATCACGACCATGAAGGAGGCCATGAGGACCCCCATGAGGATCTGGCCGATGTACTGCATGAAGGCGAGCAGCGTGCCGATCTGCACGTTCCCGGCGTCGACCTCGATGCCGCCGAACCAGATGACGCCGACGACGGTCACGTTGAGCACGAGCATCGCGAGCGGGAACAGCACGACGAACAGCGACCCGATCTTGCGCCCGACGACCATGATGTCGGTGTTCGCGACCCGGAACCGCTCGGCCTCGATGTCCTCGCGGACGAACGCCCGGACCACCCGGACGCCGGTGAGCTGCTCGCGCATGATCCGGTTGACCGCGTCGAGCTTGGTCTGGAACGACCGGAACAGCGGCACCATCCGGCTGATGATCAGGCCGGCGATCACCAGCAGCACCGGCACCGACACGGCGATCAGCCAGGACAGCCCGACGTCCTGCCGCAGCGCCATGATCACGCCGCCGATGGCGAGCATCGGGGCGCTCACCAGCATCGTGGCGCCCATCATCGCGAGCATCTGGACCTGCTGGACGTCGTTGGTGTTGCGCGTGATGAGCGAGCCGGCGCCGAACCGGGAGATCTCCCGCTCGGAGAAGCCGCTCACCCGGCCGTAGACGTCGTCGCGCAGGTCGCGGCCGACCTGCATGGCGGCCCGGGCGGCGAAGTACGTCGCGATGATCGCGGCCACGATCTGGCCGAGCGACACGGTCAGCATGAATCCGCCGGTGCGCCAGATGAACCCGGTGTCTCCGAGGGCCACGCCCTCGTCGATGATCCGGGCGTTCAGGCTCGGCAGGTACAGCATGGCGAGCGCCGAGCCGAGCTGGAACACCAGCACGCCGACGAGCAGCCAGCGGTAGGGGCGCAGGTAGCGCACGAGCAGTCGGGCGAGCACGTGGTCTCCAGGGGTCGGCGGGCGACGAGGTCCGCGACCACGAAGCGGCGGGGGGGACCGTCCGCGATCGGCTCCGACAGGGTAGCCACCGCCGCTGACACCTACCGCGCCCTTTTCGCCCCGCCGACGCTCGCGGGTCGGACCGCGGCCCGGTCGCCCGTCAGGTGCACCGCGAGCACCGCGACGTCGTCGTCCTGGTCCGCGTGGTCGAACCGCCGCAGCAGCACGTCGCACAGGTCGCCGGGCTCGAGCGTCCCCGCCTCGACCGCGACGCCGGCCATCCGGTCGAGCGCGTCCCGCAGGTGCCCGGACCGCCGTTCCAGCAGCCCGTCGGTCACCAGCACCAGCGTGCACGGGCCGGTGGTCACCACGCGCTCGGCGACCCGGCCCGGCGCGCGCGGCACCCCGAGCAGCGGCGACGACGCCCGCAGGTACCGCGCGCCGTCCGGCGTGACGAGCAGCGGCGGCAGGTGCCCGGCGTTCGCGACCTCGACGCTGCCGTCGCGCAGGTCGAGCACGGCGACGCACACGGTCACCAGCTCCGGGTGGCTGCGGATCAGCAGGTCGTTGAGCAGGTCCAAGGCGCGGGCCGGCGGGTGGCCCTCGACGAGGTACGCCGCGAGGGAGAACCGGAGCTGCGCCATGACGGTCGCCGCGCGCAGCGAGTGGCCCTGCACGTCGCCGATCACCGCGGCGACCCGTCCGTCGGGCAGCTCGATGGCGTCGTAGAAGTCGCCGCCGACGCTCAGCTGCGCGTCCGACGCGCTGTACCGCGCGGCCGCCCGCAGCCCGTCGGGGGCGGGCAGCGCGTGCGGCAGCATCGACCGCTGCAGGGTCAGCGCCACCAGGTGCTCCTGGGCGAACGACCGGAGCGTCGCCAGGGCGCCGGTGAGCGCGGCCCGCAGCTGCTGGGCGAGCTCGCGGTCCTCGGCGTCGAGGGCGCCGCCCGGCGTCGCGACGGCGAACCCGCCGATCGGCCGGCCCGCCGCGTCGGTGAGCGGCACGACGTGCCAGTCCGCCGCGGCCACCCCGGCCCGGTCGAGCATCTCCCGCCAGACGCCCGGGGTGTCCGCCGCGGCCAGGTCGTACGGGTCCGGCGTGGGGGACTCCGCGGCCGGGGCGAGCAGGCGTCCGCGCACGACCGCGCGCCCGGCACCCGGGCAGACGACCCGGGTCGCCATGCCGTCCGGCGCGGTCGCGATGACCACCACGGGCGCGCCGAACACCGTCGCCGCCCCGCGCGCCGCGTGCGCGACCAGGTCGTCGAGCGACCCCGCCGAGGCGAGCGGCACCACCGCCGCGGCCAGGTCCGCCATGCGGCGGGCGTGCTCGGTGATGCCGCGGCGGGCGGCGTGCGACCGGCACAGCGCGGAGACGGTCGCGAGGAACTCGTCGCGGTCCAGCGGCTCGACCAGGTACGCGTCCGCCCCGCGCTGCAGCCCCGAAGTTCGGGACCGCGCGTCGATCGACGTCGCCGACACGTGCATGACCGGGACCGCCGTCGCCTCGTCGGCCTTGATCCGCTCGCAGACGTCGAACCCCGACATGTCCGGGAGGTTCACGTCGAGGACCACGGCGTCGTGGCCGGCGGCCAGGTCCAGGGCGTCGCGGCCGGTCCCGGCCTCGGTGACGGCGTAGCCCGCGCGGCGCAGCCAGCTCGCCATGACGTACCGGTGCGCCTCGGTGTCGTCGACGACCAGCACGCGCGCCGGCGCGTCGGTCCCCACGGTCACCGCGCGCCCCCGGTCGCCGCGCGGAGCGCCCGCGCCAGGCCGTCCGCGTCGAGCTCCGCCTTGTCCAGGAACGGCGCGTCCACGTCCGGCGCCTCGGCGCTCGACATCAGCACGACCGGCAGCCCGGCCGTGCGCGGGTCGTCCCGGAGCGCGGCGAGCGTCGCGGGACCGTCCAGGCCGGGCATGCGCACGTCGAGCAGCACCACGTCGGGCAGCGCGGCGGCCGCGGCGAGCGTCGCCAGCGCCTCCGCGCCGTCGCGCGCCTCCAGCACCTCCGCCGCCGCGTCGGCGAGCAGGCCGCGCAGCACGACGCGGCTCGCCTCCTCGTCGTCGACCACCAGCACCCGGCCGAGCGTCGGGACGTCCGTGCGCTCCAGGGTCAGGGTGAAGGTGCTCCCCCGGTCGACCTCGCTGACGACCTCGAGGGAGCCGCCGAGCGCCTCCGCCACGCGGCGGGCGTACGGCAGGCCCAGGCCGGTCCCCTTCACCGACGGCTGCAGCCGGTTGGGCACCTGGAAGAACTCCTCGAACACCTCGCCCAGGTGCTCCGGGGCGATGCCCAGCCCGGTGTCCTGCACCGCCACCACCACGCCGTGCCCGTCGTCCGCCCGGCCCGCGCGCACCGTGACGGCGCCGGCCTCGGTGAACTTCGCGGCGTTGGTCAGCAGGTTGCGCAGCACCCGCTCCAGCAGCTCGGCGTCCGTGTGCAGGACGAGCGTCGGCGGCACGTCCACCCGCAGGTCCACCCCCGTCCGCAGCAGGGGCCGCACGGTCCCGGCGAGCTCGGCGAGCAGCGCCGCGAGGTCGACCCGCACGCGGTGCACGTGCTGGCGGCCCGACTCGGCCCGGGCGAGGTCGAGCAGCTCGTTCACCATCCCGAGCAGCGCCCGGGCGCTGGCGTCGAGGTAGCCGACCTGCACGCGCTGGTCCTCGTCCAGGTCGCCGTCGTGCAGCAGGGACGCGAGCCCGAGGATGGAGTTCACCGGCGCGCGCAGCTCGTGGCTGACGCTGCGCAGGAACCGCGTCTTGGCGTCGTTCGCCGCGGCGAGCTGCCGGCCGCGCTCGTCGAGCTCGGCGTACAGGGCGACGACGCCGCTGTTCGTCTCCTCGAGCTCGTCGGACAGCTGCGTGTACATCGCGAGGACCCCGCGGTTGGTCTCCTCGAGCTCCTCGTTCGCGCGGACCAGGTCGGCCTCCCGCGCGGCGAGCGCGTCGAGCGCCCGGACCAGCTCGGCGTTCTGCACCCGCAGCTCGGTCTGGGCGTCCGCCGACCGGGGCCGGGCGAGCGCCGCGCGCACGCGGTCGAACCGCCCGCCGAGGAGCGCGCCGTCCGGCACCGCCTTGTGCAGCACGACCACCGGGCCGTCCGGCCCGTCCTGCACGTCGACCCGGTCGAGCAGCCGCTCGGCCGCGGCCACGCCGGTCAGGTCGGCGTGGTGCTGGCCCGCCCGGAGGGCACCGGAGACGTGCACGACCAGGCCCGCGCGCGGCGGCGGGGTCACGTGCAGGACGGCGCGGCCGCGGCCGCCGGCGACGACCTCGCGGCCGACCTCGGACAGCGCCGTCGCCAGCCGGACCTGGTCCTGGCGGTCGAGGCCGAGGAGCTCACCGACCTCGCGGCCGACCTGGCGGAGCACGACGACGTCGCTCTCGCCGACGACCTCGACGACCGCGAGCTCGCGCAGCGACGCCGGGTCGGCGGGTGCGGGCACCGGGCCCCGCGGGCTCACGCCGCCGCCCCCGCGCGGGCGACCACGACGCTCGCGTCGTCCCGGCGCACGCCGAAGTCGCGCAGCAGCACGGCCGCCGTCACCAGCGCCGAGGTCCCGAGCAGCCCGGGGTACGGCTGGAGCGACTGCCGCTCGGTGAGGCCGTCGCTGTGCATCACGACGACCGCGCCACGGGGCAGCGGGTACGTCGTCTCCCGGATGGTGCGCGCCTGCGCGCCGACGATTCCCGGGTGGCTGATCATCGCCCGCCGGGTCGCGCCGTCGTCCACCACGCCCGCGATGTTCCCGACGCCGGCGTAGCGGACCTGGTCGACGTCGAGGCGCGCGACCGCGGCGGCCGCGCCGCGCGTGCCGGCGAGCGCCCGGTGCACGGCGGTGAGCAGCGCGACCGGCCCGCCCGGCGGCGCCGCCCGGAACGCCCGCACGGCCTCCGCGCTGGCCACCGCAGCCAGCGGGCCGTGGCCGAGGCCGTCGGCGAGCAGCAGCGTGAGCACGCCGTCGTCCGCGCGGATCGCGTACGCGTCCCCGCACACCTCCTGGCCGGTCATCGGCCGGGTGATCCCGACGGCCGAGGGCACGGGCGCGGGCGCGCCGGCGGCGTGCTCGGCCGCGAACGCCGCCGTCAGGACCGTGCCGGCGCCCGGGCGGGTCCACACGTCCCAGCTCGAGGCCATCCGGACGGCCGCGCCCAGCCCGATGCCGAGCGTGCCCGCCGTCGACGTGCCGTCCACGACCGCCGCCTCGACGTCGGGGATGCCGGGTCCGGAGTCCACGGTCACGACCTCGACGACCGGGCCCGCGGCGGCGTGCCGCAGGCGCAGCAGCACCGCGCCTGCGCCCGCGTGCTTGACGACGTTGCCGGTCAGCTCCGTCACGGCGAGCCCGATCTCGCCGACCCGGTCCGCCGGCATGCCGACGCGCTCCGCGAGTCCCGTGGCCGCCCGGCGCGCGGCGCCCGCGGCGCTCACGTGGTCCGCGGTCAGCCAGGCGACGTCCTCGACGGTGCCGTCCGCGCTCACCGCGACCACGAGGCGATGGTGATGCGCGTGCCCTGACCGGGCGCGGTGTCGATCTCGAACTGCTCGACGAGCCGGCGGGAGCCCGACAGCCCGAGGCCGAGGCCGCTGCCGCTCGTCCAGCCGTCGGTCATCGCCTGGTCCAGGTCCGGGATGCCCGGACCCTCGTCGCGGAACTCCACCCGGACGCCGGTCCGCCGGCCGTTCGTCACCTCGGACAGCACCGCCTCGCCGCCGCCCCCGTAGATCAGGGTGTTGCGGGCGAGCTCGCTCGCCGCCGTGACGAGCTTGGTCTGGTCGACCAGCGAGAGCCGGGCGCCCTGGGCCAGCGTGCGCACGGCCTGCCGGACCCGCACGACGTCGCCGTCCGTCGCGATGGGGAGCCGCAGCGCCGCGTCCGGCTCCAGCGCGGTCACGCGCGGTCCGCGTCGAGCCCGAGGAGCAGCGCCTCGGGCGAGGTCGCGTCCGCGGGCTGCAGCATGCGCAGGCCCTTCTCGACGTCGAGCGCGGTCTTGACGCCGTCCAGGGACAGCCCGAGCTCCACCATGGTGATCGCGACCGCCGGGCGCATGCCGACGACCACCGTGGTGGCGTCGAGCACCCGGGAGATGCCGGCGATCGACGACAGCATCCGGCCGATGAACGAGTCGACGATCTCCAGCCCGGAGATGTCGATCAGGACGCCGCGCGCGCCGGTCTGCGTGATGCGCTCGGCCAGGTCCTCCTGCAGCTGCAGCGCGGTCTGGTCCTGGAGGTCGACCTGGATCGAGACCAGCAGGGTCGACCCGAGCTTGAGGATGGGGACGGCGTCCATCAGCCGGCGACCGCCTTCGCGGCGCCGTTCGCGCGCAGCGCCGCGACGAGCGCGTCGGCGAGCGTCGCCTTGGTGCTGATGTCGCCGAACTCGATGCCGAGCGCCACGATCGTCTGCGCGATCTGCGGGCGGATGCCGGAGATGGTGCACTCCGCGCCCATCAGCCGCGCCGCGACGACGGTCTTGAGCAGGTGCTGCGCCACCTGGGTGTCGACGGCCGGCACGCCGGTGATGTCGATGATCGCGTGCTCGGAGCCGGTGTCGACGAGCGTCTGGAGCAGCTTCTCCATCACGACCTGGGTGCGGGCCGAGTCCAGGGTGCCGACCAGCGGCACCGCGACGACGCCTTCCCAGAGCTTGACGACGGGGGTGGACAGCTCGAGGAGCTGCTCGGCCTGCTCGGCGATGATGCCCTCCCGGGCGGCGGCGAAGGACTCGAAGGTGAACAGGCCCAGGTCGTCGACCAGGCGGACCAGGTCCGTGAGGTCGGCGAACGCGGAGCCCTGCTCGTCGGCGGCGAGCGTGTAGAGCCCCTCCTTGAGCGCGAACACGCCGACCGCGGTCTCGCGGGGCGTGAAGCCGAGGCGCGCGCGGGTCGCGGACAGGTCGGCGAGCAGGCCGCGCAGGCCGTCGAACGCGGGCTCGGCGAGGCGGAGGCCGCCCTGGCGGAGCCCGGCGAGCAGCGCCTCGAAGATCTCGCCCTGCTCGCGCTCGGCCTCGGAGCGCGTGGTCCGGCCGCGGAGCTCCGTCACGACGGCGTCGAGCCAGGCGGCGGAGATGTCGGCGCGGCGGCTCTCCAGGATCTCGGCGAGGCGGGCGGCGTCGGCTCCGGGCACGGGGGCACTCCGTTTCGTGGTGCGGCTGCGGGGCCGCCGGAGGGCGGGCGCGGGCGCGATGCTACAGCGCAGGCCAGGTGGACGCGTGCCGGACGACCGCCGGGTCCCGCCCGCCCACCCGTTCGCCCGCGCGCTCCCCCCTGCGCGCTCCCCGCCCGCTCGCCCCGCCCGCCCCTGCACGTCCGCCGAGAGGGCATCCGACACGTCGAGCGAGCACCCCCTGGGTGCTCGCTCGACGTGTCGGGTACTCGCTCGCGGTCAGGGGCCCCGGCAGCACCCGGGGGCGGGATAGCGTCGAGCGGTGCTCCCCGACCCGGCCGACGACGTCCGCCCCGACCCCGACGCGCGCCTCGACCCCGGCGCCGTGCGCGCGGACCGCATCGACGTCGACCTGGTGCGCGCCCTGCTCGCCGAGCAGCACCCGCGCTGGGCCGGCCTCCCGCTGCGCCCGGTCGCGAACGGCGGCAACGACCACCGGATGTTCCGGCTCGGCGACGACCTGGCCGTCCGGCTGCCCAGCGCGCCGGGCTACGTCCCGCAGGTCGCCAAGGAGCAGGCGTGGCTCCCCCGGCTCGCGCCGCACCTGCCGCTGCCCGTCCCGGAGGTCCGCGCTGTCGGGGCGCCGTCGGAGCTCTTCCCTGCGCCGTGGTCGGTCTACGCCTGGCTGCCGGGCGCGCCGCTCGCCCGCACCCCGGTCGACGACCCGGTCCGGATCGCCGGCGACCTGGCGGGCTTCCTCGTCGCGCTGCGCGGGTGCGACACCGGTGGCGCGCCGGGTCCCGGCCTGCACAGCGCGTTCCGCGGCGGGGCGCTGGAGCACTGGGACGACGAGGTCGGCGACATCCTGCACCGCGTGCACGGCCGCGACCGGGACGTGGCCGCGGGCCTGTGGCGGGACGCGCTCGCCGCGCCGTTCACCGGGACGCCGACCTGGCTGCACGGCGACGTGGCGGTCAACAACCTGCTGGTCCAGGACGGGCGGCTGTCCGCGGTCGTCGACTTCGGCTGCTCCGCGGTCGGCGACACCGCCTGCGACACGACGCCGGTGTGGACGTGGCTGTCGGGCGCCGCGCGGGACACCTACCGCCGGGAGCTCGGCGTGGACGACGCGACCTGGGCCCGCGGCCGCGGCTGGGCCGTGTGGAAGGCGTTGATCCTCGTCACGAACGAGCCCCCGGAGCAGCGCCGCCTGGCGCGGCACGTGCTGGACGAGCTGCTGGCCGGCGTCTAGCCCTCGGAGCCGCCGGCGGCGCGATCCCGCTCCACGAACTGGTCCCCGAGCGCCAGGTCCCCGGTCGTCTCGACCACGACGGCCAGCAGGTCCGTCGTCGCCCAGGTCTGGTGCGTCTCCCCCGTCTCCCAGACCACGAGCGTGCCCGCGCCGACAGGCACACGCGGGTCCTCGTCCACCTGGACCTCGCCCGTCCCGGCGACGACGGCGAACGCCTGCCGGCGCACCGCGGGGTGCCGACCGAGCGTGCCGCCCGCCGACACGCGGGCCACCGACACGCTCGTCGCCCGCGCGTCGGCGACCGGCGGCAGGAAGTCCATCAGCACCCCATGGCTGTCGAACGCGTCGAGCGACCGCACCGGGAGGTCGTAGATTCGCATGCCGCCATCCTGCCCGGGCAGCCGTGGGAGGGCACCACCCGGACGCCCCGGCCGCGCGCGCCGCTCAGTGGCCTGCACCGACCTCCACCAGGAGCACGCCCGCGACGATCAGCGCGATCCCGAGCAGCATCAGCCGGGTCAGCGGCTCGCCGAACAGGTACCGGCTCGCGATCGCGGTCACGGCGACACCCGTCGCGGTCCAGATGCCGTACGCCACCCCGATGCCGAGCCCGAGCGCGAGGGCCCCGCTCAGCAGGCTGAACGCGGCGAGGTACCCGAGGACGACGGGGAGGTACCAGCGCCGCGACCCGCCGGTGCTCGCCACCCGCAGCGACAGCGTCGCGACGACCTCGCAGGCGATCGCCCCGCCCAGCAGCAGCCACACCATCAGCGGCCACCCGCGGTCGCCGCGGACGCGTCGGCGACGCGCCCCCGGTGCGCCCGCTGCGCGCCGAGCTCGACGAGCAGCACCCCGACCATGATCAGAGAGATTCCGGCCACCATCACCGGCGTGAAGGGCTCGCCGAACACCGTCGCCCCGAGCGCCGCGGTGAGCGCGACCCCGGTCGCGCCCCAGACGCCGTACGCCACGCCGAGACCCATGCCCGCGCGCAGCACGCCCGCCAGCAGCACGAACGCGGCGACGTAGGCCGGCACGACGACGGCGTACCAGCCGCGGTGGTCCACGGCGGCACGCAGGGCGAGCGACCCCGTCACCTCCGTCGCGATCGCGCCGAGCAGGAGCAGCCAGGCCCGGGCCGGGGCGGGGGGTCGTGCGTCGTCCACCCGGGCACCGTAGGCGACGCGGGGCCGCGGCACCCGTCACCCGCCGGGCGCTCGGTCGGACGCGCGGTGGACCCGGCGGCGACCGGGCCCGCGGTCAGCCCTTCTTCAGCGGGTCGTGGCCCCAGTTCATCAGCGAGTACCGCCAGGCGGTGTCCTCGACGTCGCCGGACGGCTTCTGCGCGAGGTGCCGGTGCACGTAGCCGACGACCTTCCGCATGTGCGCGTAGTCGTCGTCGGACAGGTCGGCCTTCTTCGTCCGGGCGATCTCGAGGATCCGCCGTCCCGAGTGGTGCCCGACCGACTCCCCGCCGCCGTCCTTCTGGCCGACGCCCTTCGACTCGTCGGTCTCGAGCCAGTGCTCGAGCTCCTTCGGCGTCATGTTCACGGCGTCGGCGTAGTCCCGCTCGACCTCGGTGCGCTCCTCGTCGTCCATGCGCGCCATCGTGGCACCGGCGCGCCGGGCTCACGCGTCGAACCGTCGCCGACGGCGACCAGGCTGCGCCGATCCGGAACGCGTCCCACCCGCCGCGACCCGCGCGGCAGCGGGAGGGCGCACCGCAGCCGCCCCACGGTCCCTCAGGCGCCGACGTACGCCGCCAGGTGTTCCCCGGTGAGCGTCGACCGCGCCGCCACGAGGTCCGCCGGCGTGCCCTCGAACACCACGCGCCCGCCGTCGTGCCCGGCCCCGGGCCCGAGGTCGACGATCCAGTCGGCGTGCGCCATCACGGCCTGGTGGTGCTCGATCACGATGACCGACTTCCCGGAGTCGACCAGCCGGTCCAGCAGACCGAGCAGCTGCTCGACGTCGGCGAGGTGCAGGCCGGTGGTCGGCTCGTCGAGCACGAGCACCCCGCCCTTCTCCCCCATGTGCGTCGCCAGCTTGAGCCGCTGCCGCTCGCCGCCGGACAGCGTGGTGAGCGGCTGGCCCAGGCTCAGGTAGCCGAGGCCGACGTCCGCCAGCCGGTCGAGGACCGCGTGCGCCGCCGGGGTCCTGGCGTCGCCCGAGCCGAAGAACGCCTCCGCCTCGGTGACGGACATCGCGAGCACCTCGCTGATGTTCCGGTCCCCCAGCCGGTACTCGAGCACCGACGCCTGGAACCGCCGGCCCTCGCACTCCTCGCAGGTCGTCGCGACGCCCGCCATCATGCCGAGGTCGGTGTACACGACGCCCGCGCCGTTGCAGGTCGGGCAGGCGCCCGCGGAGTTCGCCGAGAACAGCGCCGGCTTGACTCCGTTGGCCTTCGCGAACGCCTTGCGGATCGGCTCCAGCAGGCCGGTGTACGTCGCCGGGTTGCTGCGCCGCGAGCCGCGGATCGCGCCCTGGTCGATCGCCACGACCCCGTCCCGCCTCGACACCGACCCGTGGATCAGCGACGACTTCCCCGACCCGGCCACACCGGTCACGACGGTCAGCACGCCCAGCGGCAGGTCGACGTCGACGTCCTTGAGGTTGTGCGAGGACGCCCCGCGCACCTCCAGCACGCCGGTCCGCGAGCGCACGGAGGGCTTCAGCGACGCGCGGTCGTCCAGGTGCCGCCCGGTCAGCGTGCCGCTCTTCCGGAGCTCGGCGACCGTCCCCTGGAACACGATCTCCCCGCCGCCCGTCCCGGCGCGGGGCCCGAGGTCGACCACGTGGTCCGCGACGGCGATGGCCTCGGGCTTGTGCTCGACGACCAGCACGGTGTTGCCCTTGTCCCGGAGGCGGAGCAGCAGGTCGTTCATCCGCTGGATGTCGTGCGGGTGCAGGCCGATGGTCGGCTCGTCGAACACGTAGGTGACGTCGGTCAGCGACGACCCGAGGTGCCGGATCATCTTGGTGCGCTGCGCCTCGCCGCCGGACAGCGTCCCCGACGGACGGTCCAGCGACAGGTAGCCGAGCCCGATCTCGACGAACGAGTCGAGCGTCTCGCCCAGCGACTCCAGCAGCGGCGCGACGGACGGCTCGTCGAGCTCCCGGACCCACGCCGCGAGGTCGCTGATCTGCATGGCGCAGGCGTCCGCGATGCTGAGGCCGCGGATCTTCGAGGACCGCGCGCCCTCGTTCAGCCGGGTGCCGTCGCAGTCGGGGCACGTGGTGAACGTGACGGCGCGCTCGACGAACGCCCGGATGTGCGGCTGCATCGCGTCGACGTCCTTCGCGAGCATCGACTTCCGGATCTTCGGGATCAGGCCCTCGTAGGTGACGTTGATGCCCTCGACCTTGATCTTGGTCGGCTCCTTGTACAGCAGGTCCGCGAGCTCGCGCTCGGTGAAGTCGCGCAGCGGCTTGTCCATGTCGAAGTACCCGGAGCCGCCGTAGATCCGCCCGTACCAGCCGTCCATCGTGTAGCCGGGGATCGTCAGCGCGCCCTCGCCGAGCGACTTGTCCGCGTCGTACAGCTGGGTCAGGTCGAAGTCCTGGACCGTGCCGCGCCCCTCGCACCGCGGGCACATGCCGCCGGTGACGCTGAACTCCCGGCGCTCCTTCGTCTCGACGCCGCCCTTCTCGAACGTGACCGCGCCCGCGCCGCTCACCGACGCCACGTTGAACGAGAACGCCTGCGGCGACCCGATGTGCGGCTGCCCCAGCCGGCTGAACACGATCCGCAGCATCGCGTTCGCGTCCGTCACGGTGCCGACCGTGGACCGGGGGTTCGCGCCCATCCGCTCCTGGTCGACGATGATCGCGGTGGTCAGGCCGTCGAGGACGTCCACGTCCGGGCGCGCCAGCGTCGGCATGAAGCCCTGCACGAACGCGCTGTACGTCTCGTTGATCATCCGCTGCGACTCGGCGGCGATGGTCGCGAACACCAGGGAGCTCTTGCCCGAGCCCGACACCCCCGTGAACGCGGTCAGCCGGCGCTTGGGGATCTCGACGTCGACGTCCTTGAGGTTGTTCTCCCGCGCGCCCCGCACGCGGATCAGGTCGTGGCTGTCGGCGACGTGCGGCGTCGTCGCCGCCTCCGTCCGCGTGGCGGTCATGGGGTCTCCGTCCGGGATGTCGCGATGGTGGCGACCCAGCCTGGCGGCGCGGCCCGACCCGGCGCAAGCACCCCGGCGGTCCCGGGCGACCCCGCCGCGCGCCGGCAGCGGGCGCGCGTCAGCCCGCGAGCGCCGCGCGGTACGGCCGGAAGAACTCCCGCAGCTCCCGCGCGTACGCCTCGGGCTGCTCGATCGGCGCGAAGTGCCCGCCGCGCGCCGGCTCGGTGACGCGCACCGTGTGCGCGGTCCGGTCGAGCCAGGCCCGCGGCGGCCGCACGATGTCGCCCGGGAACAGCGCGAACCCGGAGGGCACCTCGACGCGCCGGGCCAGCTGCTCGGGCGGGATCGCGGCGTTCGCCCGGTACATCCGCATCGACGACCCGATGGTCCCGGTGAACCAGTAGATCGACAGGTTCGTGAGGATCTGCTCCCGGGTCAGCGCGCCCTCGGGGTGGCCACCGCCGTCGCTCCAGGACCTGAGCTTCTCCCCCACCCACGCCGCCAGCCCGGCGGGCGAGTCCGTGAGGCCGACCGCCTGGGTCTGCGGCTTGGTCCGGTGCAGCACCGCGTACGCCCCCTCGGTCGCGACCCAGCCGGCGACCTCGCGCAGCCAGTCCCGCTCCTCGGGAGTCAGCGCGCCGGGGTCGACCCACGGTCCCGGCAGGCCGGCGTCGGTGCGGTGCGCGGCGACCACGCGGTGGGGGTGGTCGAGCGCGAGGTACCGGGTGACGTGGCTGCCGATGTCGCCACCCGCCGCCCCGAACCGGTCGTACCCCAGCGCGGTCATCAGCTCCGCCCACAGCCCGGCGACGGCGATCGAGTCGAGCGCGTCCGCAGGCCGGTCGGAGTAGCCGAAGCCGGGCATGTCCGGCACCACGACGTCGAACGCGTCCGCCGGGTCCCCGCCGTGCGCGCCGGGGTCGGTCAGCAGGTCGACCACCTCGGAGTACCGCCAGAACGAGTCGGGCCAGCCGTGGGTCAGCACCAGGGGCAGCACCGGCCCGACGGGCGCCGCCGCACGCGCGTGCACCACGTGCACCCCGATCCCGCCGACCCGCACCCGGTACCGCGGGAGCCGGTTCAGCGCCGCCTCGTGCGCGGGCCAGTCGAAGTCGTCCGCCCACGTCCGCACCAGGTCGCGGAGCCAGTCGACGTCCACCCCCTGCGACCAGCCCGCGTCCTCGGGGACGTCCGGCCAGCGGGTGGCGCGCAGCCGCCGGCGCAGGTCGTCGACCGCCGCGGGGTCGGTGCGGGGCGCGAACGGCTCGGGACGGGGACCTGTGGCGTCCGGCATGGCGCCACCCTAGGACCGGCGACCGCGCCGGCGGGAGGGGTCAGCCGCCGATCCGCACGAGCTCCTCGAGGCCCCCGTACAGCGCGCCGCCCCAGGCGCTCGCCCACCCGTTCGTCTCCGGCGGCAGCGGCGTGCGCCACAGCAGCGCGCCCGAGCGGAGCGACCAGGCGGCGAGGAGCGAGCCGCCCTCCTCGTCCTGCTCCACCAGCAGCAGAGCCCGCCCGTCCGTCGCGGGCGCCGCCCAGCTCCCCGAGGTGTCGCGCACCGGCTGGCCGTCCTGGTCGAGCTCGCGGTACGTGCGCCACACCTCGCGCCCGTCCCACGCGTCGACCGCCCGCACCGCGGTGGCGTCGACGCCGTAGAGGACGCCGTCGAGCAGCAGCCAGGCGCCGTCGGCCCGGCCGTCCAGGCGGGCCTCCCAGAGGGTCGTCCCGCTGACCGCGTCCACCGCGCGGAGGGTGCGGTCACCGGCCACGACGGCGGACAGGATCTCCACCCCGGGCACGGAGCCGTCGTCCACGTCGAGCTGCACCGGCAGCGCCGGGACGACCGCCGTGCCGGTGCCGTCCGGTCCGGCCAGCCGCACCGAGCCCGGGTCGTCGTCCTGGACGAGGAGCCCGCCCCCGCGGCCGACCCACACCTGCACCCCGTCCGCCTGCACCGCGCCGTCCGACCGGGCGAGCACGTGCGACCGCTGGCCCGCCCAGAGCAGCACGTGGTCGTCCAGGAGCGTCACGTGCGGGTCGAAGACCGGGTCGGGCGTCACACCGGCCAGCTCCGTGGTCCACAGGTCCTCCTGGGTGGCGACGTCCTCGGCGGTGACGCGGACCGTGCCGTCGGCCACCACCTCGCCGAGCACCAGCACGGCGTCGTCCGCGGCGACGGACGTCTGCGCCGCGACCTCCCGGTCGGTCAGCACCGCCCCGGTGCCGGCGTCGAACGTGAGCACCCGGCTCCGTGTCGGCGGGTCCTCCGTCCAGCCGCCGTCGCCGGTCAGCGTCGCCGGGCGGTCCGACACGAGGCAGCGGACCCGGGTGGTCCCACCCGTCTCGCCCGCCGCCCAGCACTGCGGCTCGCGCATGGTGGGCCGGGCCGTGGCCTCCTCCTGCGTCTCCACGGCGGTCCGCCACGCCTCCGCGCCCGTGACCGCGTCGACCGCCGACACGGCGCGCGGCTTGCCGAAGTCGACCTCCTCGGCCGCGACCCGCAGGTCCCCGGCGACGATCGTGCCGGTCCCGAACGGCCCCCTGACGGAGCTGTCGACCGGCGACGTCGGCAGCTCGGGCCCGACGTCGTACCGGACCACGCCGTCGACCTCGCGCGCCGCGGCGACCCGGCCCCGCTCGCGCACGTCCTGCAGGACCTGGACCCCGACGACTCCCGCGACCGCGACGGCTGCGACGGGCCACCACCGCAGCAGCGCGCGTCGCCGCCGCCGGCGCCCCTCGGCATCCGGGTCGCCCGCCTCGGCAGCGCCCGGCCCGGGGCCCGGCTCCTCGCCGAGCTCGACCTCCTGCATCGCCTCGTGGCCGGCCATGCACGGCAACCTACGGCCGCGAGGCGCGGCCGCGGGCCGGTTCCGGGATCGAGATGTGCGGCTTCCGTGAGCAGGCCGCCGATCTATTGACTTTCGATAGATACCAAGCGACTCTCGATTCCATGATCGAACGCTGGGCCACCGCCCTCCTCCGCATCGCCCTCGTGGTGCTCTTCGGGATCCTGGTCGTCTTCCAGACCCTGTCGCTGCCCGGGCAGTTCCGGTACCTCGCCGAGCAGAACCCCGAGGACGCCGCCCTGCGCTGGCCCGCCACCGCGATCACGGTGTTCTGGGTGCTGTGCGTGCAGGTCGTCATCGTCGCCACCTGGCGGCTGCTCACCCTGGTCCAGAAGGACCGCATCTTCACCGAGGCCTCCCTCGGCTGGGTCGACGCGATCGTCTGGGCGGTCGCCGCCGGCTGGCTGGTGCTCATCGCGGTGCTCCTCTGGGTCGGGTTCCAGGCCGACGACCCCGGGCTGCCGATGCTGCTGTTCCTGGCGACCGCGGTCGTCACGGTCGTCGGGCTCGTCCTGATCGTCATGCGCGCGCTGCTCCGCCAGGCGACGGCGCTGCGCACCGACATGGACGCGGTCATCTGATGGCGATCGTCGTGCGCCTCGACGTCGAGCTGGCCCGCCGCAAGATGAGCGTCGGCGAGTTCGCCGAGCGGGTCGGCCTCACGCCCGCGAACGTCGCCGTGCTGAAGAACGGCCGGGCCAAGGCGGTGCGGTTCAGCACCCTCGAGGCGATGTGCCGGGTGCTGGAGTGCCAGCCGGGCGACCTGCTGGAGTGGGTCGACGACTGATCGCGGCGCCGCGCGGGGACGGCGGGTGGCGCCGCGCGGGGACGCCGCGCGGCCACGCGATCGTCCGCGCCGGGTGATGCCCGGCGCACCCCGCGCCGTGCCACGGTGGGCCGGACCGCTCTGCGCGGCACCGGCTCCGTCCGGGCGCCGGGCGCGCCGGGCGGCCGCCGAGGGGGTCGACCGGTATGGACGCCTGGAACTACCTGATCATCCTGGCGCTGGTCATCTACGCCATCGTCCGGCAGACGCAGAAGCACGAGGTCGTCGGGAGCACCCGGTTCAAGCTCGCGCTGATCTACGCGGGCGTCGGGCTGGTGATCGGCGGCTTCAACCTGCCCACCGGACCGTGGGGGTGGTCGTTCCTCGGGTTCAGCCTCGTGCTGTCGGCGGTCGTCGGCCTCGTCCGCGGGCGGCTGACCCACGTGTGGCGCGACCCGGCCGACGGGCGCGTGTGGGCGCAGGGCACCGCGGTGACGATCGCCCTGTTCGTCGGGCTGATCCTGGCCAAGGTCGCGCTCGGCACGATCGCGTACCTCAACGACATCAGCGACGACGGCGGCACCGGCGAGGTGCTGCTGATGATCGCGCTCATGGTCGGCCTGCAGGCCGAGATCGTGTGGCGCCGGGCCCGCGCGCTCGGCGCCCGGGCGAGCAGCCGCGCCCCGGCCGCACCCGCGGCGCCGTGACCGCGGCGCCGGGCGGCCGGGTCCGCCCGGCTCCCGAGTGGCGGTCCCGCGCGCGCCGGGTTCTGCTGGCTTCATGAGCATGGCTGAGCCGTTCCTGCCGCACCCCGACCACGACCAGGAGGTCGCCGCCGCCGACCCGGGCGCCGGCGCCCCCGACACCGCCCCCGGCTTCGGGATCGAGGGCGAGGAGCCCGGCACCCACCCCCGCCCCGAGGGCACGAGCGACGCCGACGGGCCCGGCGCGGGCGAGCCGGCCGACGACACCCCGTTCCGCACCCCGGACGGCACGTCGCTGTCGCCGGAGGACCTGGCGGGCGACGAGGGCTGATCCACGGCGGCTGCCGGACCCGGCCGGGCGCCCGGGCCTTCCGCCCCATCCGGCCGGGCCTTCCGCGCGCCCGGCCCGGCCTGGCACACTCGGCCGCGGCGCACCGCCGCGAGACCGGGAGGACCCACCGATGTCGTTCCAGGCCTACCTCGACGCGATCGAGGACAAGACCGGCAGGACGCCGCGCACGCTGGTCGACGAGGCGCGCGCGAAGGGCTTCGACGCCCCGGACGTGAAGGCGGGCACGATCGTGGCCTGGCTGGCCGAGGACTACGGCCTCGGCCGCGGGCACGCGATGGCGCTCGTGCACGTCATCAAGAACGGCCCGCGGATCGGCACCGAGCACGTCGGCTCGACGGGATCGCACCGGGACGAGTCCGACACCCTCTGGCTCGACGGCAAGGCCACGAAGCCGGCCTGACGCCCACCCCAGCCGCGGGCCGCCCCGGCCGGCGCCCGCTCCGGTGGCGCCCGCCCGCGTCGCGGGTCACGGTGGACCCGCGGCGGCGGAGCAGCGGCCGCGTGACGACCCGGCGCCCGACGGCGCCCCGTCCGCTGGGAGGCGCCGTGCCCGCGCAGGACCCCACCGCACGACCCGACCCCCGCCGCGTCCTCGTGACCGGCGCCGACTCCGGCATCGGCAAGGCGTGCGCCGTGCGGCTCGCCCGCGAGGGCGGCCACGTCGCGATCACCTGGCACGAGGACGAGGACGGCGCGCAGCGCACCGCCGCGGAGGTGCGCGAGCGCGGCGCGGAGCCGCACGTCGCGCGCCTCGACCTCTCCGACCCGACGACCGCGCCCCGGGTGGTCGACGAGCTCGTCGGCGCGATGGGCGGGCTCGACGCGGCCGTGCTCGCGGCCGGCACCGGCACCGCGACCCCGCTGCTCGACCTGGACTACGCGACGTGGCGGCACGTGCTGTCGGTCGACCTGGACGGGGCGTTCCTCTGCCTGCAGTCCGCGGCCCGGCACCTGGTCGAGGCGGGCGCCGGCGGCAGCATCGTGGCGATCACCAGCGTGCACGAGCACGCCCCGCGGGTCGGGGCGGCGCCGTACTGCGCGGCGAAGGGCGGTCTGGGCCTGCTGGTCAAGGTGGCGGCGCTCGAGCTCGCCGAGCACGGGATCACCGTCAACGCCGTCGCCCCGGGCGAGATCGGCACGCCGATGACCGGCCAGGAGGACGAGACGGTGACGCGCGGCCACGAGCGCCCCGGGGTGCCGCTGCGCCGGCCCGGCGACGCCCGCGAGGTCGCGGCGGTCGTCGAGCTGCTGTGCTCCCCCGACGGCGGCTACACGACCGGCGCGTCCTGGTCCGTGGACGGCGGCATGCTCACCATGGGACCGATGGCCGGGTCGCACCTGCAGCAGGACGACTGGCGCCGCCCCTGACGGCTCACCACGCCGGGGCGTACCGGTTCACCACGATGTCGCCGTAGGCGCGCGAGCCCATGAGCCGGCCCGTCCACGGCCGGGCGAACAGCGGGCGGCCGGCGCCGAGCACCACCGGCATGACGCGCAGCTCGACGACGTCGACCACGCCCGCGGCCAGCAGGTCCGCCATCAGGGTCAGCGACCCCCACAGCACGAGGTCCTGGTCGCGCCGCAGCTCGCGGACCCGCGCGACGGCGTCGCCGCGCTCGACCGTCGCCGGCTCCAGGTCGCCCCACGGCGCTGCGTCGAGCGTCCGGGAGAACACCGACTTGGGCAGGGCGTTGAGCCGCGGGCCCACCAGCTCGCCCTCCGACTCGTCGGTCGGCCAGAAGGACGCGAACAGCCGGTACGTGGCAGCGCCCAGCAGCACGCGGTCCACCGTCTCGAGCCACGGCAGCGTGTCCCGGTCGATCGCGGCCCAGTCCTCGCCCGACCCGGCGAACCCGACGTCGCCGGCAGCGTCCGCGGCGTACCCGTCGAGCGACACCGCCTGCTGCACCGTCAGCGAGCCCATGCCCGCACCCCCTCCCGACGCGCCCGGCGCCAGTGTGGCACCGGGCCTCGCCGACCGGGGCGGCCGGCGGACCCCGACGGGCGACCAGGGCCGGGCCAGGCCGCTCAGCAGGACAGACGCGGGCGCGGCGGCCAGACTGCCCGCGTGAGGACGATCGGTGTGGAGGAAGAGTTCCTGCTCGTGTCGGAGGACGGCTCGCCGCGCGCGGTGGCCGCGGCGGTGCTGCAGCACGCCTCCTCCGAGGACGGCGACCCCGACCCGGAGACCCCGGGCGGCAACCTGGAGAAGGAGTTCGCGCAGGAGCAGGTCGAGATTTCGACCCGCCCGTGCGCCGACCTGCCGTCGCTGCTCGAGGAGGTCCGCGCGGGCCGGTGGCGCGCCGACTCCTCCGCGCAGCACGCCGGCGCACGGATCGCGGCGCTCGCGACCTCGCCGAAGGACGTCGAGCCCACCGTCGTGGTGAACCGGCGCGCGCAGGACATCGCCGAGGAGTTCGCCCAGACGGCCCGGGACCAGCTCACCTGCGGCTGCCACGTGCACGTCTCGGTGGACGACGACGAGGAGGGCGTCCGCGTCGTCGACCACCTGCGCCGCTGGAACCCGGTGCTGCTGGCGCTGAGCACGAACAGCCCGTTCTGGCGCGGCGACGACTCCGGGTACCAGAGCTTCCGCTCGCAGGTGTGGGGCCGCTGGCCGACGGCGGGCGCGACCGCGCCGTTCGGCGACGCCGCGACGTACCGGTCGACCGTGCGCTCCCTGGTGGAGAGCGGGACGATCCTCGACACCGGGATGATCTACTTCGACGCCCGGCTGTCGGCGCACTACCCCACCGTCGAGGTGCGGGTGGCGGACGTGTGCCTCGACCCGGAGGACGCGGTCCTGCTCGGCGCCCTGGTGCGCGGGCTCGCCGACACCGCGGTCGAGCGCGGCGACGAGGGGCTCCCGCCCCAGCCCCGGGCCGAGGAGGTGCGGGTCGCCGGCTGGCGGGCCGCCCGCTCCGGCCTCACCGGCGACCTCGTGAGCCCGACGACCGGGCGCCCGGTGGCCGCCGGGACCGCGGTGGACGAGCTGGTGCGGCACGTCACGCCCGCGCTGGAGCGGAACGGCGACCTGACGTGGGTGCGGGAGCACCTCGAGGCGCTGCTCCGCCGGGGCAACGGCGCGCAGCAGCAGCGCCGCTGGCGGCAGGAGGGCGCGGACGACGCCGAGCTCGCGCGCCGCGCGGTGCGGGCGACGCTGGGCTGAGCGGCAGGGCCGGGGTTCCGGGGCGCGGGGGACGCCGGGCCGGGAGGCGCCGGCCGAGGGGCGGACGGACGGCCGATGGGCTGCAGGCTGAGGAGTGACGCACGTGACACCGGCCGGGCGCGCCGCTGACCTGCGCCGACGCACGGCGGCCCGGGCTCCGGGCACGCTCACCCGCCCGTGCTCGCCGCGCGTTCACGGGACCTTCACGCCAGACTGGAACACTGAACGGTCCCCAGGCGTTGACCCCACCGAACAAGCGATACGTCTGTACGTCAAGGCACGGAGGTCCCTGATGTCGAACCGGTCCCTGCGCGGTATGCGCATCGGGTCCCACAGCATGGAGACGGACGAGGGCGTCGACTTCGCCCCGCGTCTCCAGGCGTACTACGACTGCCCCAACGGGCACACGATCATCCTGCCGTTCTCCGTCGAGGCCGACGTCCCGGTCGTGTGGGAGTGCCGGTGCGGCGAGGAGGCGCTGCTGCGCGACGCGTCCAAGCCGGAGCCGAAGGCCACCAAGCCGCCGCGCACCCACTGGGACATGCTGCTGGAGCGCCGCACGATCAAGGAGCTCGAGGAGCTGCTCGACGAGCGCCTCGACCTGCTCCGCGCGGGCAAGCTGCGCCGGAGCGCCTGAGCAACCCCCACGGCCGGACGGCCGGAGCACGGGCCTCGCACCCTCGGGTGCGGGGCCCGCTGTCGTGCGGGGGACGTCCTCGGCAGGTCGGGGCGTCAGCCCCGGCGCGTCGTCGCGTCAGCCCCGGCGCACCCGCCGGGCCAGGTCCCGGAGCTGCCGGACCCGCTCCTGGGCGCCCCACACGGTGACGCGCACCAGCGCCTCGACGACGATCGACCGGCTCATCTTCGACCGGCCCTCGGCGCGCTCGACGAACGTGATCGGCACCTCGACCACCCGGCCGCCCGCCTTGAGGACCCGCCAGGCCATGTCGATCTGGAAGCAGTACCCGTGCGACGCGACCTCGTCCAGCGCGAGCCGCCCGAGCGTCCCCGACCGGTACACCCGGAAGCCCGCCGTGGCGTCCCGCACCGGCAGCCCCATCGCGAGCCAGGCGTAGGTGTTCGCGCCGCGGGACAGCAGCTGGCGGTGCACCGGCCAGTTCACGACCCGCCCACCGCGCACCCACCGCGACCCGACGACGAGCTCGGCGTCCGCCACGCGGTCCAGCAGCCGCGGCAGGTCCTCCGCGCGGTGCGAGCCGTCGGCGTCCATCTCCACGACGGCGTCGTAGCCGCGCTCGAGCGCCCACCGGAACCCGGCGACGTAGGCGGTGCCGAGCCCCTGCTTGCCGGTTCGGTGCAGCACGTGGATCGCCGTGCGGTCGCGGTCCGCGGCGTCCTCGGCGGCGATCCGCTCGGCGAGCTCTCCCGTGCCGTCCGGCGAGGCGTCGTCGACCACGAGCACGTCGGCCGCCGGCACGTGCCGGCGCAGGGCGGCCAGGGCGCGCGGCAGGCTGTCCCGCTCGTCGTAGGTCGGCATGACCACGAGGACCCGGCGGGCGGCACCCGGGGTCGGGTCGGCGGGGCCGTGCGGGTCGGCGGTCACGCGGCCGGCTCCGGGCGGTCGGCCCGGCGCACCCGCCACGCGCCCGCCGCGCCGGCGACGGTCATGACGACGGCCAGCGCCCCGACGACCCCGCTCGGCCACGCCCCCAGCGCCGCGGCCGGGGTGTGCGACTGGCGCAGCGGCAGCCGGGCGACCAGCTGGTCCGGGGTGAACAGCTCGGTGTCCTGCGCGACCGTGCCGTTCGGCGAGATGACCGCGCTGACCCCCACGGTGCTGACCTGGACCGTCGCCCGGCCGAGCTCGACGGCCCGGACCCGCGCCATCGCCAGCTGCTGGGTCGACTCGGCGGAGTAGCCGAACGAGGCGTTGTTGGTCTGCACCACGAGCACCTCGGCGCCCTCGCGGACCGCCTCGCGGACGATGCCGTCGTAGGCGACCTCGAAGCAGATCACGGCGCCGAGCCGGACGGTGCGCCCGAGCCGCTCGGACTCCAGCGGGACGACGCCCGGCTCGGTGCCCGCCAGCATGTCGTTCTGCACCAGGTCGACGGCCGACGAGAACGGCCGGACCAGGTCGCGCAGCGGGATGTACTCGGCGAACGGCGCCGGCCGCTGCTTGGAGTACCACGCGACGGGACCGTCGCCGGGCTCCCAGAGGATCGACGTGTTGTACCGGCCGCCCGTCTCCGGGTACTGGATGGTGCCGATGAGCATCGGGGCGCCGACGGCCTGCGCGGCGGCGTCGATGTCGGCGGCCGCCTCGGCGTTCACCTCGGGGTCGATGTCCGTGCCGTTCTCCGGCCACAGGACCACGTCGAGGTCGCCGGGCTCCACCTGGTCGAGCAGGGCGTAGGTGCCTGCCAGGTGGTTGTCGAGCACCTCGCGCCGGTTGTCGAACGCGTGCAGGCCCGGCTCGGACACGTTGCCCTGCACGGCGCCGACGGTGAGCGTGCCGTCCTCGGCGCGGGTGCCCATGGGGACGAGCAGCCCGACGACGACGAGCCCCACCGCGAGACCCACCCGGCCCAGCACGGGCAGCAGCGCGAACCGGCGCGCGGCGAGCAGGGCCAGCGCGAAGGCGGCACCGGCGGCGGCGACCGCGGCCGACACCAGCGGCGCCCCGCCGAGCCGCGCGAGCGCCAGCGCCGGCGAGTCCGCCTGCGAGAACGCGAGCCGTCCCCACGGGAAGCCGCCGAACGGCCACATGCCGCGCAGCTCCTCGACCGCGACCCACAGCACGACGAACACGACGAGCTGCAGCGAGCCGCGCCGCCACACCGCCTCGCCACGGCGCGCCCAGGACCACGCCGCGCCGAACAGCGCGACGAACCCGGCCTCCGCGACCGACAGCGCCACCCAGGGCACCACGCCGACCGCGTCGTCGGCCCAGGTGAGCAGCGGCAGGAAGAACGCGAGGCCCCACAGCCAGCCGAGCAGGGCGTTCCACCGGGCGCTGTCCCGCCGCATCGCGAGGAACAGCAGCGCGATCCCGGGGGCGGCCGCGTACCACCAGCCGAGGTCGGGGAACGCGGTCCAGGTCAGCAGGCCGCCGACGACCGCGAGGACCGCGCTCCACCAGCGGGAGGGGTCACGGAGCGGCACCGCGCCAGGGTACGGCACCCGGCTGTCCGGTCCGAGCCGCGACCGGTCGGGCGAGGCGCACGGGGCGTCGCCACCGCCGGCCTCACCTGGGCCGACCGACCGGCCCGCGTGTCCTTCGTACCGCACGACACCGCCTGGGCGGTGCCCGTTCTCTAGTGAACACGCGGGCCTGGTCGGAGCCCGACGTGGTCCGGACGTCCCGCCGCGCGGGGCTACCGCCGCGTGGCGCCCTTGCCGGACCACTCCCGAGAACCTATCGAAACGTCGGGGGGTGTCAAGGGCGTCCACGGGGCCCTGAGCGGCGTTCGCGCAGGTCGCCCCGCACGGAGGGTGTTGCCCGATTTGTCCGGATGATGGCGGGGGTTCGGCGTGTCGTGCGGCGTGTCGGAGAGGCGGCATCCGGGTGACCGTCGGGTGGCGAACGGGTGGCCCCCGGGTGAGGCGTCGACCCGTGCGGCGCAGCGGATTCACCCGTCCGCGGGACCCGGGGTGCGGGGCACCGCTTTCCCACCCCCGGGCGCGCCGGCGTCAGCCCAGCTCGTCGTGCAGCACGACCCCCGCGCGCACCGTCCGGACGCACTCCGGCAGCGGGTCGTCGTCGCGGAGCGCCGGCAGCACGCCGGGGCCGGGCTCCGGCACCCGCCACACGGCCAGGTGCGCCGGCGCGCCGACCGCGAGGTCGCCGGCCACGGCCGGGCCGCCCGACACCCCCACGCCCCCCGCGCCGCCCGGGACCCCCGAACCGCCTGCTCCCCCGTCGCCGACCGCCCCGACCTCGCCGCGGCCCACCGCCGCACCCGCGCCCCGGCCCCCGCCGCGCCCGGCCGCCCAGCCGCCGCGCGTGTGCGCCGCCAGTGCCGCCGCGAGCGGCAGCCGCTGGTCCGGCGTCCGGTGCCGCACGGCCGCGCGCACGGCGCCCCACGGGTCGAACGGCGTCACGGGGCTGTCGGACCCGAACGCGAGCGGCACGCCAGCGGCCCGCAGGTCCGCCAGCGGGTGCAGCGACGCCGCGCGCCCCCGCCCGAGCCGGGCGGCGTACATGCCGTCGTCGCCGCCCCACGCGTCGTCGAACGCCGGCTGGACCGACGCCGTCAGCCCGAGCAGCACGAGCGTGGCCAGCGCAGGGGCGTCCAGCATCGACGCGTGCTCGAGCCGGTGCCCGGCGGCGCGCACCGCCTCGACGCCCTCGACCTCCGCGGCCACCCGGACCCCGAGCAGCACCTCGTCGAGCGCGCGGTCGCCGATGACGTGGAACGCCGCGGGCAGCCCGGCGCGGGTCGCGGAGGCGACGTGGTTGCTGACCTGCTCGGCGGTGAGGTCGAGCCGGCCGGCGGGGTGCGGCCAGCCCGTCGCCGCGTCGGCGTAGGGGGCGCGCAGCGCGGCGGTCCGGCTGCCGAGCGAGCCGTCCGCCGCCAGGTCGCCGCCGACCCCCGTCAGCCCGGGGACGGCGGCGGCGAGGGCGCGCACGTCGTCGGCGGTCTCGCACAGCTCGGCGCGGTAGCCGACCACGAGGGGCAGCGCCGAGCCGGGGTCGGCCGTCAGCGCGAGCAGCGCCGCGAGGCCCGCGCGGGTGTCGGTCTGCGGGGCGCTCTGCTCGTGAACGGCCACGATCCCGGCGCGCGCCGCGGCCTCGAGCGCGCCGCGGTACCGGGCGTCCCGGGCGTCGGCGGGCAGGTCCCGGACGGCGGCCCGCGCGGCGGCGTGCGCCTCTCCCGTCACGGAGCCGTCCTCCCGCCAGCCGGGCAGCGCGCGCAGCCCCAGCACCTCGGCGAACGACGTCGACACGACGCCGGAGTGCAGGTCGACCCGGCCGAGGTACACCGGCGCCCCGCCCGCGGCGGCGTCCAGGTCGGCACGGGTCGGCGGCCGGCCCTCCGGCCAGGCGTCCTCGGCCCAGCCCCAGCCGGTCAGCGGCGAGCCCTCGGCGGCGAGCCGGCGGCCCACGGCGCCGGTCGCGGCGTCGCGCACGGCGGCGAGCGCGTCGGCGAGGCTCGCGCACCCCGCCAGGTCCACGCCCGCGCGCACCAGCCCGGTGTCGAGGACGTGCGCGTGCGCGTCGACGAACCCGGGCGTGACCAGCGCGCCGCGCAGGTCGACGACCTCGTCCGCCGCGTCCGCGAGCCCGTCCGCCTCGTCCGCGCCACCGACCCACGCCACCACGCCGTCCGCCACGAGCAGGGCGGAGGGGGCGACGGCGGACGCGGGTGCGGCGAGGACGGCAGGCGTCAGCACCGCACCGCCCCGGTACAGGGTGGTGCTCACGCGGGAACGATAACCGGGCCGGTCAGCGGCGGCCCACCGGGGTCGAGCCCGCGCTCACGTGCCGGCGTACGCCACGACGCCCCGACGCACCGCGGTGACCGCCTTGCGCGCCGTCTCCCGCAGCCGCGCGTCCGGCGCCGCCTTGGCCACCTGGTCGAGCACGTCGACCACCTGCTTGCACCACCGGACGAAGTCGCCGGCCGCGAGGTCCGCGTCCCGCAGCACGGCGTCGAGACCGCGCCCGGCCGCCCACCGGTGCACCGGCGCCACCAGGCCCAGGTCCAGCGGCTGCGTCGACTCGATCCGCCGCGCGCTCTCCAGGTCGTCCAGCTCGGACCAGATGCGCGTCGTCGCGTCCAGGGCGATGCCCAGCCGGCTCGACGGCCCGCCCGGCACCGCGGGCCCGCGGTCGCGGTCGTCCCGGCGGGCGGAGTACACGACCGCCGACACCGCCGCCGCCAGCCCCGGCACGTCGAGGTCCGCCCACGCCCCGCGGCGCAGGCACTCGGCGAGCAGCAGGTCGTTCTCGGCGTAGATCCGCCGCAGCCAGCGGCCCTCGTCGGTGACGACGGTGCCGCCCTCGTCGTCGGTCGCCAGGTAGCCGAGCTGGTCCAGCACCTCGCAGATCCGGTCGAACACGATCGCGATCGACCCGGTCCGGCCCTCGATCCGCCGGACCAGCGACCGGTGCTCGCCCTCCAGGCGGTGCCAGCGCTCGGCCCAGCGGGCGTGCTCCTCGCGGTCGGGGCACTGGTGGCACGGGTGCGCGCGCAGCTCGCGGCGCAGGGCGGCGATGGCCTCGTCCTCGTCCTCCGCGGCGGCCCGGCCCCGGCGGCGGCTCGGCGCCGCCCCGGTGATCCGGCCCGCGTTGATCTCCCCGCGGAGCGTGGCGGCGAGGTCGCGGCGGTGCGACGCGGCGCGCGGCGAGAAGCCCTTCGGCACCCGCAGCCGGCCGACGGCCTTGACGCCGTCGCCGACCTCCTGGACCGACAGCCGCCGGACCTCGCGCTCGGTGGTCAGCACCATCGGTCGGGCACCCTCGAACCCGCCGTGCGCACCCGGGTCGACGACCACCGCGTACGTGGACCGGCGGCCGCTCGGCACCGCGACGACGTCCCCGACGGACAGCCCCTGGAGGCTCTCGGCGGCGGCCTGGCGCCGGGCGGTCGCGCTCGCCCGGTGCACGCCCCGCTCGCGGTCCGAGATCTCCCGGCGCAGGGCGAAGTACTCCCGGAAGTCGCCGAGGTGGCAGGTCATCGCCTCCGCGTAGCCCTCCAGCGCCTCGGCGTGGCTCTGCGCCTGCCGCGCCAGCCCGACGACGCCCCGGTCGGCCTGGAACTGCGCGAACGACGTCTCCAGCACCTCGCGGGCCCGCACCCGGCCGACCTGCGCGACCAGGTTCACCGCCATGTTGTACGTCGGGCGGAACGCGGAGCGCAGCGGGTACAGCCGCTTCGACGCCAGGCCCGCCAGCGCCATCGGGTCGAGGTCGCCCCGGCCGACGACGACCGCGTGGCCCTCGGTGTCGATGCCGCGGCGCCCGGCGCGCCCGGTGAGCTGGGTGTACTCCCCCGGCGTGATGTCGACGTGGTGCGAGCCGTCCCACTTGACCAGCTTCTCCAGCACCACCGACCGCGCGGGCATGTTGATGCCGAGCGCGAGCGTCTCGGTCGCGAACACGACCTTGACCAGCCCGCGGGCGAACGCCTCCTCGACCGTCTCCTTGAACGCCGGCAGCATCCCGGCGTGGTGCGCGGCGACGCCCCGCACCAGCGCGTCGACGAAGCCCCAGTAGCCGACGACGTCGAGGTCCTCGGGCGCGATCGAGGCGCACCGGGTCTCGGCGATGAACCGGATCTCCTCGGCCTCGGCCGGGGACGTCAGCCGCAGCCCACCGGCGAGGCACTGCGCCACGGCCGCGTCGCAGCCGGCGCGGGAGAAGATGAAGACGATCGCCGGCAGCAGCCCGGCCTCGTCCAGCACGTCGACCATGACGGGCCGCGGGACCGGCCGGGGCCCGCCGCCACCGCCCGGGCCGCCGCCGCCGGGGCCGCCGCCGGGCCGCCGCCCGCCCGGCCCGCGGAACCCGCGGTCGCCCGCGCCCCGCCGCCCGCGGTGCGGCGCGTCCGACGCGCGCTCCGCCCGCCGCAGCAGGTGCGCGAGCTCCGGGTTGATCGGCGGGTTCTTGCCCGGTGCCGTCGGGTCGACGTGGCCCGCGTACAGGTCGAGCAGGTCGTCGCGGACCAGCACGTGCTGGCCGAGCGGCACGGGCCGGTGCTCGCTGACCACCACCGCGGTGTCCCCGCGGACCGTACGCAGCCAGTCGCCGAACTCCTCGGCGTTCGACACCGTGGCGGACAGCGACACCAGCTGCACGTCGTCGGGCAGGTGGATGATCACCTCCTCCCACACCGGGCCGCGGAACCGGTCCGCCAGGTAGTGCACCTCGTCCATCACGACGTAGCCGAGCCCGTCGAGCGTGCTCGACCCGGCGTAGAGCATGTTGCGGAGCACCTCGGTGGTCATGACCACCACGGGCGCCTCGCCGTTCTGCGTCGTGTCGCCGGTGAGCAGGCCGACCTGGTCGGCGCCGTACCGCCGCACGAGGTCGTTGTACTTCTGGTTCGACAGCGCCTTGATCGGCGTCGTGTAGAACGCCTTGCGGCCCGTGGCCAGCGCCAGGTGCACCGCGAACTCGCCGACGACGGTCTTGCCCGCACCGGTGGGGGCGGCGACGAGCACGCCGCTGCCCCGCTCCACCGCCTCGCAGGACTCGACCTGGAAGTCGTCGAGCGGGAAGTCGAGGAGCCGGCGGAACCGGGCGAGCTCGCTCTTCTCCGCCTGCGCCCGGCGCCGCGCGGCGGCGTACCGCTCGGCCGGGGACAGCTCGTCGGGCTCGGGGGTGCGTGCCGTGCTGCGTCGTGCCACGGCCCCACCCTAGGTCGGGTCGGCCGCCAGCACCCGGACAGCGCCCGGCACGACCTCCGCGACCAGCGGCAGCGCCCCGATCCGCTCGCCGTCCGCGTGCGCCTCCGGCGGCGTCCCGCCCAGGTGCGGCGCCGGCTCGACGAGCACCCGGCGGCTCCGGATCACCTGCACCGAGGGGTGCCGGACGTGCCGCCCGGCGTACATCCCCGGGAAGATCCGCACCACGCCGGCCCGGCTGAACGGGCCGGCGACCACGACGTCGAGCAGGCCGTCGTCCAGCCGCGCGTCCGGGGCGATCCGGATGCCCCCGCCGATCCACGGGCCGTTCGCCGCGACGACGACCGTGCCCGCCGACTCCCAGACGCCCTCGTCGGTCGTCAGCCGGTAGCCGTACGGCCGGAACGCGCGGAGCTCGGGGCCGAGCGCCCGCACGTAGCGGGCGGAGCCGCGCGGCCAGGACTGCGCGTTGGCGCGGGCGTTCACCGCCGCGTCGATCCCGCAGGACAGCGCGCCGAGGTACCACTCCCGCGCGGCCTGCGCCGGCGAGCCGACCCGGACCGCGTCGATCGCCCGCGGCCCCGTGAGCAGCGCGCGCTCGATCGCCGCGACCGACCCGGCGACGTCGCCCCGAGGCAGCCCGAGGGCGCGCGCCACGTCGTTGCCCGTCCCGCCCGCGACGATGCCCAGCGGCAGGTCCGTCTCGGCGACCACGTTCGCGCCCAGGTGCACCAGACCGTCGCCGCCGACGACCACCAGCGCGTCCAGACCGGCGACGGCCGCCCGGCGGGCGTGCGCGGTGGCCGTCCGCAGGTCGTGCGCCGTCAGGTCCTCGACCCGGTGCCCGCGCCGGCGCAGCGCGTCGAGCACCGCCGCGCCCACGCCCGACCCGCGCCCCTTGCCCGCCACGGGGTTCACCACGACCCCGAGGTGGCTCACGTCGCGAGCGTCCCGTCCGCGGTGCCGGCTCCGGTGCCGGTCCCGCGCCCGCCGAGGCCGCCCTCACCGGTCGCCGTGCCACGCTCGGCCGCCGCCAGCCGCTTGTCCGCGCGCCGGTCGTGCAGCACGCACACGCCCAGCGCCGCGAAGTACAGGCCGCAGATGGGCAGCGCCATGACGATCATCGTGATCGCGTCCGGGGTCGGCGTCATCACCGCCGCGAACACGAACGCCAGCAGCACCGCCCAGCGCCAGCCCTTCGCCCACGTCTCCGCGCGGACCAGGCCGACCAGGTTGATGCACACCATGATCACGGGCAGCACGAACGCGAGCCCGAACGCCAGCACGAACCGCATGACGAAGCTGAGGTACGCCTGCGCGTCGATGAAGTTCGACGCGCCCTCCGGCGTGAAGTCCGTCAGCACCTTCACGGCCGTCGGCAGCGTCCACGCGGACAGCGCCGCACCGGCGAGGAACAGCGGCACCGCCGCGACCAGGAACCCGACCGCCGACCGCTTCTCCCGCCGGGTCAGCCCCGGCGTGATGAACGCCCACAGCTGGTACAACCACCACGGGCTCGAGATCAGGACCGCCAGGAACAGCGACACCTTGATCTGCATGTCGAACGCGCTGGCCAGGCCGGCGAAGTTCACCGACACCCGGCCGTCGCGCCCCGCCGCGGTGTCCAGCAGCGGCTGCTGGAGCAGCTCGAACACCGGCTCGTACAGGAACCAGCCCGCCACCGCGCCGAGCGCGAGCCCGACCGCCGCGAGGAAGAGCCGCTTGCGGAGCTCGAGCAGGTGCTCGCGCAGCGGCATCCGACCCTCGGGGTCGGCCCGCCTCGTGCGTGCCACGGATCAGGCGCTGGGGGTGGTGCTGCCGCCCGCCGGGGGCTGCTGGACGCGCGGGTCGAGCGAGGGGGCCGGCGACGCGGTCGGGGCGGGGTTCACGGTCGGCTGCGCGATCGGCGGGGCCGGGTCGGCCGTCGGGGGCGGCGTCGGCGCGGTGCGGGGCTCGTCGTCGGACTGCAGGTCCTTGACCTCCCGCTTGAAGATGCGCAGCGACTCGCCCACGGACTTCGCCAGGTCCGGCAGCCGTCGCGCCCCGAACAGCAGGAGGATCACGACGAGCAGCACGACGATGTGCCAGGGCTTCAGGGCGTTCATGACGATCCTGTCGGACGGAGACGGTGACCCCGCCGATCCTAACCGCCGGATGTGCCGGTGCGGGTGAACCGGGTGGTGCGGGCGTCGGCGCGTGCGGGTCGGGTAGGTGGTGGGCGCGTGGGCGGCGCGCGGTGGCGCGTGGGTGCGCTCGGCACGGGGCGGAGAGTGGGTGCGCTCGGCGCGGGGCGGAGAGTGGGTGCGCTCGGCGCGGGGCGGAGCGCGGGTGCGCTCGGCGCGGGGTGGAGCGCGGGTGCGCTCGGCGCGGGGTGGAGGGTGGGTGCGCTCGGCGCGCGGTGGCGCGTGCGCACGGAGGACCCGCCGGTGGTGGGTGTGCGCGGGCGCCCGCACCGCCCGGCGACGTCAGCGCGTGTAGGCGCGCCAGCCCTCGCGGGTCGCGCGGTCCCGCTCGCGGCGGACCTCCCGGCGCTCCCGCGCCCGTGCACGGTTCTCCGCCCAGCGCTCCCGCGCCTCGTCCGGGTCCGGCAGCAGGACCGCCTCGCGGGCGGCGCGCGCGGCGCGCTCGGCCTCCTGCGCCTGCTCGGCCAGCGTCGTCGCGTGCTCGGCGAGCTGCCCCAGCACCGCGGAGGCCTCGCGCAGCTCGGCGACCAGCGCGCGGAACCGGCGCCACAGGTCGCGGCCGAGGAAGAACGCGCCGACCAGCGTGCCGACCACCAGCACGGACCACACGACCACCCAGACCATCGGGCCAACCTATCCCGTCAGCCCGCGGTGGGGGTCGGGGCGCCGGGAGCCGGGTCGGCGTCGGCAGGGTCGGCGTCGGCAGGGTCGGCGTCGGCAGGGTCGGCGTCGGCAGGGTCGGCGTCCGCCGGGTCCGCGTCCGCCGGGTCCGCGTCCGCCGGGTCCGCGTCCGCCGGGTCCGTGTCCGCCGGGTCGGTGGGGGCGGCGCTCGGAGCCGGGTCGGCGTCGGCCAGCGGGCCGTAGGCGGCCAGCGCCGCCCGCGCCCGGGCGGCCACGTCGCGCGCCACCTCGGGCGGACGCACGCCGAGCACGTCGTCGGCCGCCTGCAGCAGCAGGCTGCGCAGGAACGCCCGCTGGCCCACCCGCACGTCGACCTCGAACGACCCGTCCGGCAGGTTGCGCACCGCCTCGACCGGCACCGTCTCCGCCACCCAGCGGCCCGTGCTGCGCAGGTGCAGCGTCGCCACGTCGCCCGTCAGGTCGAGCAGGAACTCCGCCGTCGCCCCGCGGCCGGCGCCCGGGTGCGGGTCCGCCGGCTCGTCGAGCACCTCGGCCGCCAGCACCCGGTCGAGCCGGAACAGCCGCTCGTCGTCGGCCCGCAGGCACCAGGCCTGCAGGTACGAGCGCTCGTCGCTCGTCGTCATCCGCAGCGGGTCGACCAGGCGGTCGCTCGTCACGTCGGAGGCGTTGACGTACCGGATGCGCAGCCGGCGGCGGGTCGCCAGCGCCGTGCGGATCGCCGCGACCACCTCGGGCCGGCCGTCGACCGCCAGGCGCACGTCCACCGCGTTCGCGGCCTCGCCCGTCGCGGCCGTCAGCTTGGCCAGCGCGGACCGGAGCACCTCGGCCTGCTCGGGGTCGAGCGTCGGGCTCAGGTCCGCGACCATCGCGCTGAGCGCCGCGAGCAGCGTCACCGCCTCGCGCGTGCCCAGCCGCAGCGGCCGGGTCATCCCGCGGGACTCGGTCAGCCGGATCTCGCCGCGGTCGTAGGAGTCCGCGTCGAAGTCGATGAGGTCGTGCGGGTAGTAGCCGGGCGTGCCGCTCATCCAGAGCGTGTCCACGTCCGCCATCACCTGCGCCGGGGTGACACCGAAGTGCTCCGCCAGCTGCTCGACGGACACGCCGTCGTTGCGGTCGAGGTAGCCGATCATCCCGAGCAGGCGCAGCAGCCGCTCGCTCGCGCGCTCAGCCACGGCGGGCCTCCTCGGGGTCGGCGGGGGCGGCGGGCTCGGAGGCGGAGGCACCGCGGTCGGAGACGACGGGGTCGGAGGCGACGGTGTCCGAGGCGACGGGGTCTGCAGCCGCGTCGGGGCCGGCCGCCGAGCCGCCGTCGAGCACCGCCGCGACCTGCAGCAGCCCGAGCACCGCCTCCCGCATCGCCGGCGGGTCCGCGACGAGCACGGCGTCGCCGTACCCGGCGACCTCCTCCGCGAGCTCCCACGTCGCGCGGTACGCCACCCGGACCAGGTCACGGTCGGCCACGGCCGCGCGCAGCACCGGCGACGCGTCGGCGGGCAGCTCCGCCGGCACGCCGCGGGCGCGGAGCGCCTCGGCGCGCTCGGGCTTGAGCGCCAGCACCGCCGTGCGCTCCTCCGCGACGTCCCACGACCGCAGCGCCGATTCCGTCTGCTCGGGCGTCGGCGCCGGGAACGCGCCGGCCGCGCCGACGGCCTTGACCTTGCCCTCGATCCGGCTGAGCCGGAACGACCGCGTGCCGCCGCGGTCGACGTCGAAGCCCACCAGGAACCAGCCGCCGCGCCTGGCGACCAGCCGCCACGGCTCGACGAGGCGCTCGCGCACCTCCCCCGTGCTCGCCGCGCGGTACGTGAACCGCACCCGCTGCCGCGCCTGCACCGCGTCGAGCAGCGGCGGGAAGGCGTCGCCGCCCGCCCGGACCCGAGGCGCCAGCCCGGCCGCCAGGTCGCTCGACCCCGCGCCCGCGCCGACCGCACGCAGCTTCGTCAGCGCGCGCGACGTGTCCGCCCGCACCGAGCGGTCCTGCCAGAACTCCGCCGCCAGCGACAGCGCGCCGAGCTCGGCCGAGGTCAGCTCCAGCGGCGGCAGCGCGTAGGCGTCCTGGTCGATCCGGTACCCGATGTCGTCCCCGTGGCCGGCGGACGTCACCGTCGCCACCGGGATGCCGAGGTCGCGCAGCGTGTCCTTGTCGCGCTCGAACATCCGCTCGAACGACTCGTCGGACGGCGCGTCGCCGTAGCCCGCGACGGTGCGGCGGATCTGCTCCTTCGTCATCCGGCCCGGCGTGTGCACCAGGGCGATGACGAGGTTGAGCAGCCGCTCGGCGGGATGGATCTGTTCGGGCATCGGGGACAACCGTAGTGGCCGGTAGCGTGGTCCGGTGATCACATGGCGCTCGGGCACGGTGGAGCAGGTCGGACGGTCGTGGCCCGGGGCCCAGGAGCTGACCGTCGTCGTCGCCGACGGCGTGTCCGGACCCGACCCCGTCACCGTGAGGGCGCTCGCGTACCCGGGGCTCGTCGGGGACCTCCGGGTCGGCGACGAGGTGCTGCTCAACGTCTCCGCGCTCGCCCGGGGTCTCGGCACCGGCGGGTACGCCCTCGTCGTCGCGCCCGCGTCGCCCGACCGGCTGCCCGCCGACCCGCCGGCTGGGCCCGGCCACCTGGTCAAGGCCCGGTACACCCCGCTGCAGACGATGGTCCTCGGTGTCGACGACCAGGAGTCGCCGCACCACGACGTCCTCCGGGACGCCGACGACCTCGCGGGCCTTCCCGTCGTCGTCGCCGACCTGCACTCGGCGCTGCCCGCCGTCGTCGCCGGGATCCGGTACGCCGACGCCCTGCTGTCCACCGCCGGCTCCGGCGTCCCCCCGCTGCGCGTCGCGTACGTGATGACCGACGGCGGCGCGCTGCCCGCCTGGTTCTCGATGGCGGTCGCCGGCCTGCGCGACGCCGGGTGGATCGAGGCGTGCCTCACCGCCGGGCAGGCGTTCGGCGGCGACCACGAGGCCGTCACCCTGCACACCGCCCTGCTCGCCGCGCGGCACGTCGTCGGGGCGGACGTCGTCGTCGTCGCCCAGGGGCCGGGCAACCTCGGCACCGGCACGCGGTGGGGGTTCTCCGGCGTCGCGGCCGGCGAGGCCGTCAACGCCGCGGCCGTGCTCGGCGGGCGGCCCGTCGCGTCGCTGCGGGTGTCGGGCGCCGACGCGCGCGAGCGGCACCTCGGCGTGTCGCACCACTCGCTGACCGCGTTCGGGCGCGTGGCCCTCGCGCCGGCGGACGTCGTCGTGCCGGTGTTCGACCCGGCGCCCGTGCTCGTCGGGGGTGGCGTCGGTGGACCCGCCGGCGGTGCTGTCGCGGCGTCCGGAGGGGCGGGCGGCGGCGCGCGCACCTCGTCCGCGGCGGCGACGGACGACCCGCAGCCCGGTCTGCAGGTGCCCGACCCCGAGGCGCACCTCGACGCGCACCTCGCCGCCGTCGGGCGGCGCGTGGCCCAGCAGGCCCGGTCGCTCGGCGAGCCCGCGGGCCGGCACCGGCTCGTCGAGGTGGCCGCCGGCGCCGAGCTCATGACGGCGCTCGGCGGGTCGCCCGTACGCCTGTCGACCATGGGCCGCGGGCTGGCGAAGGACCCGGCGGCGTTCCTCGCCGCGGCGGCCGCCGGCGTGCACGCGGCCCGGCTGGCGCGGGGGGCCTGAAGCGGCTCGCGCGCGGCGGCCTGACCGGCCCGCGCGCGGCGACCTGAGGCGGCTCGCGTGCGGCGCTTGGGGCGGCTCGCGCGCGGCGGCCTGACCGGTCCGCGCGCGGCGACCTGAGGCGGCTCGCGCACGGCGGCCTGACAGGTCCGCGCGCGGCGACCTGAGGCGGCTCGCGTGCGGCGCCCGGAGCGGCTCGCGCGCGGCAGCCTGACCGGTCCGCGCGGGGCGTCGTGCCCGTGCCCGGTCGGTTCGGGCCCGTGCGGTCCTTCGTGAGCGTGCCCGGTCACCAGGGGCCGGTGCGAGCCGGGCCCACGGACCCGCGCGGGCCTTGCTGAGCCGGACCAAGCGCGGAGACCGTGCTCGAGCGGGCATCGAGTCCTCCACAGCACCGGCCACGGTGCTCGTCCCCAGGCTTGTGACGCGAGGCGCATGGCGTGTCGGAGGTCATCCGTAGGTTGGTGCCATGCCCGATGACCAGTGCACCTCCGCTCCCCCGCCGCTCGCCGGCGCGGTGCTGCCGTGCGGCTGCGGGTGCACGTGCGGGGGCGGGGGCGGCGGTGGCCTGCCCACGCAGCCGGACCCGGACGCACCCGTCGTCGCCGGCGCTGACGCAGTCGTGGACCCGGGCACGGAGGACGCGGTCCGACAGAGTCCGGGCGAGTCCGTCGCTCCGGGCCGCGAGGCCGACTCGCCAGAGGCGCGCGCCGCGGTCGTCACCGAGTATCTCGACCCGTCCCAGCCCGACACGTTCCGTCTCCCGACCGCGCTGGACGAGACCCCGACCGGCCTGCCGCTCGTGCGGCTGCTGAGCGCGCTGGACCTGCGCGCGCTGTCGTCGTTCGACCTGGTCGAGGTCGCCGCTGCCTACGTCCGCATGGCCGGGTGGGTGCACGCTGGGCTGGCCGCGGCAGCTGCCGCGCTGCACCGCACCCCCGACATGCCCCACCCGCGCCTGACCGACCACCAGAACCGCGTCGAGCAGCTCGCCATGCCGCTGCGCGCCACCGCGACCGCGCTGTCCATGCGGCTGAACCGCTCCCCTCAGGAGATGCTCGCCCTGGTCCGCGAGGGCCTCGCCTACGACCACCACCTCCACGCCACCGGTCAGGCCCTGGCCGACGGCCGCATCGCGGTGTCGGCGGCCCGCGCCGTCGCCGCCCGGCTCGGTGATCAGCCGTGGCAGGTGGCCCAGGCCGTCGAGGACCGCGTACTGCCCCGCGCCGCGGAACGCAGCACCGGCCAGGTCAAGCGCGACCTCGCCCGCACCCTGCTCGAGGTCGACCCGGAGCACGCCGCCGAGCGGCACTCCGCGGCCCAGGCCTCCCGGATGGTCACCCACCCCCGCGCCCTCCCCGACCAGATGGCCGAGATGCGGGTGGTCCTCCCCGCACCCCAGGCCGTGGCGATCGACACCGTGCTCGACTCGTGCGCCCGCACCGCACGCTCCGCCGGCGACCCGCGCACCCTGGACCAGCTGCGGGCCGACGGGCTCGCCGACCTGTTCCTCGCGGCCCCGACGGGCACCGCCGCGGGCGACACCGTGGTCGACCCGACGGCCGGCGGCCCGCTGCTCACCGACCGTGGGGCCCTCGACCCGGCCGGGTCCTGCGCGCCCCTGACCGACGACGGCGGGCGAGCCACCGCTCCGGCGAGCATCATCGTGGCGGACGGCAGCGGTCCAGCGGACGGGACCGGCACTGGCACGGCGGACTACACCGGCACGCTGGACGGCGCCGCCACGGCCTGCGACACCCGCGCGGCGGACGGAACAGGGACGGCGGACGGCACCGGCACGGCGGACCGAACAGGGACGGCGGACGGCACAAGCACGGCAGACGGCACCGGCACGGCGGACCGAACAGGGACGGCGAACGGCACCGCCATGGCAGAAGGCACCGGCACCGGCACGACGGACAGCACCGCCGCGGCCAGCGCCCGGCGACGCACCACGACCGGACCGCGCGACCCGCGCACCCACGTCCTGGTCACGGTCCCGCTGTCGACGCTGCTCGGGCAGGACGAGCGGCCCGCCGACCTCGCGGGGTACGGCCCGGTGGACGCCACCACAGCGCGCGCCCTGGCTCTGGGTGGCACGTGGCAGCGTCTCGTCACCGACGACCTCAGCGGCACCGTCCTGGACGTCGGCCGGACGACCTACCGCCCGCCGGCCGCTCTCGCCGACCACGTCCGGCACCGCGACTCCACCTGCGTCGCGCCGGGCTGCTCCGTGCCCGCGGCCCGCTGCGACCTCGACCACACCGAGGCGTGGCACCCCGAACCGGCCACCCGCGACGGCGACGACCCCGACCCGCCGGGCACCACCAGCCACGACAACCTCGAGCCGCTGTGCCGACGCCACCACCTCGCCAAGCACCAGCTCGGCCTCACCCTGCGTCAGCGGGAACCCGGCGTGTTCGACTGGACCGACTCGACCGGCCACGCCTACCGCACCCGACCGGGCGTCGACGCGCCGACCGAGCACCTGACCGCACCGAGGCGCGTACGGCGCGACCGCCGCTCGGCGCCCGCGGGCACGACGGGGCCCGCGCCCGGAGCGGCACAGCCTCCTTCCCGTCCGGCCGACGAGGACGACAGCGACCGGCCGCCGTTCTGAGGGTCAGACCGAGTCGGTGAACGAGACCGGCTTCCCCGCAGCCCGGGCGTACGCGATCTCCTGGCGGGTGGACTCGCCGACGTACCCGTCCGGGTTGACCACGAGCACGCGGTCGGCCAGGTCGATCTTCCGCAGGTGGAGGGTGCCAAGTGCGGTTCTCTGGTCGTCGGTCAGCGGACCGTCCACCTCGCTGGGTGCGACCACGACGGCACCGGCGAGTGTCAGCTCTCGGTTCGCCGCACGCAGCTCGACGGTGAACCGGGTGGAGCCGCAGAGGCACACGATCTCGGGTCGGACGGGCACGGCACCCGCACCTGCAGACGCCCCGGCACCCGCACCCGCGGACGCCCCGGCACCCGCACCTGCAGACGGCACGGCACCCGCACCCGCGGACGGCACGGCACCCGCACCCGCGGACGCCACGACTCAGTCGTCCCGTCCGGTGCGCTGCCGCACGGCGACGAGGGTCGACAGCCGCTTGGCCTCGCGCCGGGCGCGCTCGCCGTCGGAGCGCTGGACGCCCATGACCGCGAGGGTGTCGCCGTCGTCGAGGTCGAGCTGCACCCACGGCCGGCCCTCGCCGAACCGCACCCAGACGATCTCGCCCCACGCGACGGTGCGGGTGGTGGCGAGGTTCCGCACGCGCAGCCCCTCGGCGGTGGGCGTGGCGGACACGGTGGCCTGGCGCCAGAGGAACCAGACGATGGCGGCCCCGACCAGGGCGATGCCCGCGAGGTCGGCCGTGGACCAGCCCTCGACGCCGGTACCGGACAGCAGCGCGATGAGCAGGACGGTCGCGGCGGCGACGACGACGGCCATCGTCCCGGTCACCAGCCGCGCCGCCCGCGGGCGGAAGACGTCGTCCAGCACGGGCCGGCGCCCGCCGTCGCCAGGCCGGCCGCCGTCGCCCGATCGACCACCGTCACCAGGCGCACCGCCGTCGTGGCCTCGCCGCCCGCGGTCACCCGCGCCGCCCGAACCCGCGCCGCCCGAACCCGCGCCGCCCGTGCCCGCGCCCGGCTCCCCCGCCATCGCCCGACCGCCCGACGTCAGAGCCGGCAGGCGTGGATCGACGTGACGAGGATCGCCCGCGCGCCGACCTCGTACAGCGCGTCCATGACGCGGTTGGTCTCGGACCGGCGCACCATCGCCCGCACGGCCGCCCAGTCGCGGTTGTGCAGGGGCGAGACGGTCGGCGACTCGAGGCCGGGCGTGATGGCGACAGCCTGCTCGACGAACTCGGTCGGCACGTCGTAGTCCATGAGGACGTACTCGCGCGCGGTCAGGACGCCCTGCAGCCGGCGGGTCAGCACGTCGAGCCCGGCGGGCTCCTCGACGCCTGCGCGGCGGACGAGCACGGCCTCGGACTTGAGGATCGGCTCGCCGAACACGTCGAGGCCGGCGGCGCGCAGGGTGGTGCCGGTCTCGACGACGTCGGCGATCACGTCGGCGACGCCGAGCCGGATGGCGGTCTCGACGGCGCCGTCCAGGCGGACGACCTCGGACGGCACGACGCCCTGCTCGCGCAGGTACGCCGCGACGAGGACGGGGTACGAGGTGGCGACGCGCCGGCCGGCGACCTCGCGCACGTCGTTCATCTGGCCGGCCTGGGTGGCGAACCGGAAGGTCGACCGGGCGAAGCCGAGCCGGAGGTGCTCGGTCGCGGGCGACTCGGAGTCGAGCAGCAGGTCGCGACCGGTGATGCCGACGTCGACGGTGCCGGTGCCGACGTACACGGCGATGTCGCGGGGGCGCAGGAAGAAGAACTCGACGCCGTTGTCTGCGTCGGGCAGGACGAGCTCGCGGGAGTCGCGGCGCTGGCGGTAGCCCGCCTCGCGCAGCATCTCGGCGGCGGGCTCGGCGAGCGAGCCCTTGTTCGGGACGGCGATCCTCAGCACGGTGGTTCCTCGGGTGTCAGTGCGCGTGAACGGGGGCGGGCCGGGCGGGCGCGGCGCGGCGGGTACGGCGCCGGTCAGAGGTGGGCGTACACGTCGTCGAGCGTGAGGCCCTTGGCGACCATGAGCACCTGCAGGTGGTAGAGGAGCTGGGAGATCTCCTCGGCGGTGCGGGCGTCGCCCTCGTGCTCGGCGGCCATCCAGACCTCGGCGGCCTCCTCGACGATCTTCTTGCCGATCGCATGGACGCCGGCGTCCAGCTCCTTGACGGTGCCCGAGCCGGCGGGCCGGGTGGCCGCCTTCTCGGTGAGCTCAGCGAACAGCGCGTCGAACGTCTTCACGCCCGCCAGCGTAATCGGTCCCGGGCCCTCCCCCTGCCCGCCGACCGGGCCGCGGACGCTCAGCCCTCGACCCCGGCGGCTGCGGTGACCTGCTGCGGCGCGGACTCGCTGCGGGCCCGCCACCAGACGACGAAGCCCCAGACGACGACGCCCGCGTACACGAGGTACAGGAACGCCGACGGGTAGTAGCCGGCGCTGAGCAGCAGCGGCACGCCGACCGCGTCGACCGCGATCCAGATGAGCCAGAACTCGATCCAGCCCCGCGCCATGCCGTAGGTGGCCAGCAGGGAGCCCACGAAGATCCACGCGTCCGCCCACGGCCCCCAGGACCCGAGGGCGCGGAACACCAGGGCGCACGCCACGGTGCCGACGACGCCGACGACCGTGAGCTGGATCCACCCGGACCGCCCGGCCCACCGCGGGACGACGGCCGGCGCGTCCGGCTCGCCGTGCTCCCGCGCGACCCGCCGGGCCTGCGACCAGCGCACCCAGCCGTAGACCGCGACGGCGACGAAGAACACCTGCCGCCCGGCCTGGCCGTACAGGTCGCGTGCCTGCGGGGTGTCGAACACGCCGCCGAGGAACACGGTGAACAGCAGGACGTTGCCGACGATGCCGACGGGCCACGCCCACACCTTCCGGCGCAGGCCGCCGAGCGCGGAGGCGAGGCCGAACAGGTTGCCGATCACCTCGCGCCACAGGACGGGGTGCCCGGCGACGACGAGCTGGGCGTCGAACAGCCAGCCGATGAGGTTCACAGGTCGCGCAGCGCGACGACGGTCGCCACGGCCGCCTCGGCCGCCTCCGCGCCCTTGTCCTCGTGCGAGCCCTCGAGCCCGGCGCGGTCGAGCGCCTGGGCCTCGTCGTCGCAGGTGAGGACGCCGAACCCGACCGGGACGCCGGTCTGCACGGCGACGTCGGTCAGGCCCAGGGTCGCCGCCTGGCACACGTAGTCGAAGTGCGGGGTGCCGCCGCGGATGACGACCCCGAGCGCGACGACCGCGTCGTACTCGCCGGACCGGGCGAGCCGGCCGGCGGCGACCGGGAGCTCGAACGTGCCGGGCACGCGCACCTCCCGGACGTCGGTGACGCCGGCCGCGGAGAGCGCGCGTCGCGAGCCCGCGAGCAGGCCGTCCATGACGGTGGTGTGCCAGCTGGCCGCGACGACGGCGACCCGCAGGCCGCTGCCGTCGATCGTGAGGGTGGGAGCGCCCTTGCCGCTCATCGTGCGTCCTCCGTGCGTGGGGTGGCCGGGTCCAGCGGGCCCGAGGTGGTGGTGGTCGTGGTGACGGTGGTGGTCGTCGTCGTGGCGCCGGCGGCAGGGTGGTCCAGGCCGGGGAGCAGGTGCCCCATGGCCCGCGCCTTGGTCCGCAGGTACGCCTCGTTGTGGGTGGTGCGCCCGACCTCGAGCCCGCGGACCTCGGCGACCTCGACGCCGTGCGCGGTGAGGCCGGCGGCCTTGGCCGGGTTGTTGGTGAGCAGGGTGATCCGCCGGGCACCCAGGTCCGCGAGGATCGCCGCGGCGGCGCCGTACTCCCGCCGGTCGGCGGGCCAGCCGAGGTCGAGGTTCGCCTCGACGGTGTCCCGCCCCTGGTCCTGCAGGGCGTAGGCGCCGATCTTCGCGAGCAGGCCGATCCCCCGGCCCTCGTGCCCCCGCAGGTACACGACGGCGCCGCCGGTGCGCGCCGCGAGCTCCAGGGCCGCGTCGAGCTGGGGGCCGCAGTCGCACCGCGCGGAGCCGAACGCGTCGCCGGTGAGGCACTCGGAGTGCACCCGGACGACCGGCTGCTCGGCGAGGCCACGCGCCGCGACGAGGGCGACGTGGTCCGCCCCGGTCCGCAGGTCGCGGTAGGCGTGCACCCGGAAGTCGCCGTGCCGCGTCGGCAGGTCGGCGCTGTGCGCGCGGTGCACCCGCCGCGCGGGCGCGGTGGCGGCCTGCTCGGCGCCGGGCGCGGGCTCGGCGGGTAGGTCGCCGTGCGCGGTCCGCCACGCGACCAGGTCGGCGATCGTGAGGACGACCAGCCCGTGCTCGCGCGCCAGCGCCGCCGTGGCGGGCAGCCGCATCATCGTGCCGTCGTCGTGCACGAGCTCCGCGATGGCGGCGACGGGCTCGACCCCGGCCAGCCGGCAGAGGTCGACCGCGGCCTCGGTGTGCCCGGCGCGGTGCAGGACCCCGCCCGGGACCGCGCGCAGCGGCAGCACGTGGCCGGGCCGGATCAGGTCCTCGGTGCCCGACGCCGGGTCGGCGAGGACCCGCAGCGTGCGGGTCCGGTCGGCGGCCGAGATGCCGGTGGTCACGCCGTGCGCGGCGTCGACGGTCACGGTGTACGCGGTGCGCCGGGGGTCCTGGCTCTGCGGCACCATGAGCGGCAGGTCGAGGGCGTCGGCGCGCGCACCGGTCATCGGGGCGCACAGGTACCCGGACGAGTGCCGGATCGTCCACGCGACCCACTCGGGCGTGGCGAGCGCGGCCGCCAGGATGACGTCGGCCTCGTTCTCCCGGTCCGGCGAGTCGGCGACCAGCACCGGCCGGCCCGCCCGCAGCTCGGCGAGGGCCTGCTCGACGGTGCCGAGCTCGATCGGGGCGTCCGCGGGGTCGACGGCGGTCACCGGGCGACCCCCGTGTCGGCGCCCGCGCCGGCGCCTGCACCGGCCGCGCCGAGGCCACCCGCACCCGGGCCACCCGCGCCCGCGCCCGCGCCCGCCACCGCGCCGGCGGCCAGCAGCCGCTCGACGTACTTCGCCAGCACGTCCACCTCGAGGTTGACCCGCGTCCCGACCGCCGCGTCGCCGAGCGTCGTCTCCGCGAGGGTCGTCGGGATCAGCGAGACGCCGAACCAGTCGGGCCCGACGGCGGTCACCGTGAGCGACACCCCGGCGACGGCGACGGAGCCCTTCTCGGCCACGTAGCGCGCGAGCGCCGGGTCGAGCGCGATCTCGACCTCGTCCCAGCGCGGCCCGGGCGTGCGCCGCCGGACGGTGCCGACGCCGTCGACGTGCCCCTGGACGACGTGGCCGCCCAGCCGGGCGTCGGCGCGGACGGCCCGCTCGAGGTTGACCGGCGACCCCGCCGCGAGGTCGCCGAGCGCGGTGCGCCGCAGCGACTCCGGCATCACGTCGACCGCGAAGGTGCCGTCGCCGGGCAGGTCCGTGACGGTCAGGCAGACGCCCTGCACCGCGATCGAGTCGCCGTGCCGCGCGTCGGACGTCACGAGCGGGCCGCGCAGCACCAGCCGCGCGTCGCCGGCGGGGGCGCCGTCGGGCCCGTCACCCGCGCCCGGTGCCAGGTCCAGCGCCACGACGGTGCCGACCTCCTCGACGATGCCGGTGAACATCAGCGCTCCTCCTCCTCGACGTCGGCCACGACGAGCACGTCGGGCCCCAGCGGTCGCACCTCGCGGGTCCGCAGCCGCAGCGCGTCCCCGATCGTCCCGATGCCCAGGTCGGCCACGGCCGGGCGGCCGGCGCCGAGCAGCACCGGCGCGACGTAGGCGTGCACCTGGTCCACGACGCCCGCGCGCAGGAACGCGGCGGCGAGCGTGGGCCCGCCCTCGACGAGCACCCGGCGGGTCTCGCGCTCGTGCAGGGCGGCCAGCGCCTCCCGCGGGTCGCGGGTGCGCAGGCGCAGCACCTCGCCGCCGGGGCCGGACAGCCGCCCGCCCACGGGCAGGTCGCGCTCGCCGACGACGACCCGCAGCGGCTGGTGCGCGGCGAGGGCGCCGTCGGCGTCCCGGGCCGTCAGGGCGGGGTCGTCCGCCAGCGCCGTGCCCGTCCCGACGACCAGCGCGTCGACCTCGGCGCGCAGGGCGTGGGCGTGCGCCCGGGCCTCCGGCGAGGTGATCCACCGGCTCGACCCGTCCGCGGCGGCGACCCGGCCGTCCAGCGTGGTGGCGAGCTTGAGCGTGACGTGCGGGCGCCCCCGGGACACGGCGAGCAGCCACGGCCCGAGCAGCGCCCGGCTCGCGTCCTCCGCGACGCCGACGACGACCTCGACCCCGGCGGCGCGCAGCCGGTCCGCTCCCCCGACGGCGGCCGGGTTCGGGTCGGGGACGGCCACGACGACACGAGCGACGCCGGCCGCCAGCAGCGCGGCCGAGCACGGACCGGTCCGGCCGGTGTGGTCGCAGGGCTCGAGCGTGACGACGGCGGTCGCGCCGCGGACGTCGAGCCCGCGGGACCGCGCGTCGGCCAGCGCGGCCACCTCGGCGTGCGGGGTGCCGGCCCCGCGGTGCCAGCCCTCGCCCAGCACTCGGCCGGGGAGCTCGCCCGCGGCCGTCCCGGCGGGCGCCAGCAGCACGCAGCCGACGCGCGGGTTCGGGCCGTGCGCCGGGCCGCGCCGCGCGAGGTCCAGGGCGCGCGCCATCGCGTCCCGCTCGACCTCGGTCCCCTCGACCGCCGTCCCCGTGCCCAACTCCGCTCCCCTCGACCGACGGGTCTCCGGGGTTGCGGGCGGCGTGCGGGTGCACGACGTCCACGGCGCACCCGGCTCACGCCGAGCACGCCGCCACGACTCCTCCCATCCGGACTTTCACCGTCGGTCCTGGAGTTCCACCAGGTCAACCGCTCGCGCCCCTGAGGGCGTCTGCGGGTCGCGGACTGTCACCGCCGGCTCGGACTTTCACCGACCCCGGAGCACGTGTGTGTGTTCTGTCGAACGATGATGCCACACGCGGCATTCCCGGCCGGGCGCGACCACCGCCGCGAGCGGACGGCCGACCGGCCCGCGGCGCGCTCCCGCACGCGTCGCGGGCCCGTCCGCCACCGCCGGGTGCGCGAACCGTCAGCGCGCGGCCAGCGCCTCGCCCGCGAGCCCGCGCAGGGCGTCGATCTCCGCGTTCGGGTCCTCGGCGCCGTACACGGCGGAGCCGGCGACGAACACGTTCGCCCCGGCCTCGGCGACCTGCGCGATGGTGCTGCGGGACACGCCGCCGTCGACCTGGATCCAGGTGTCGGCGCCCTGCTCGTCGATCGCCGCGCGCAACCGGCGGATCTTGGGCAGGGTGCCCTCGATGAACGCCTGGCCGCCGAACCCGGGCTCAACCGTCATGACCAGCACCATGTCGAACTCGGGCAGCAGGTCCAGCAGCGGCTCGACGGGCGTGGCCGGCCGCAGCGCGATGCTGGCCCGCGCCCCCGCGGAGCGGATCTCCCGCGCCAGCCGGACGGCGGCCTGCGCGGCCTCCGCGTGGAACGTGACCGACGCAGCCCCGGCGTGCGCGTAGTCGACGGCCCACCGGTCGGCGGACTCGATCATGAGGTGCACGTCGACCGGCACCGGCGCGACCTCGATGATCCGGCGGACGACCGGCAGCCCGAGCGTGAGGTTCGGGACGAAGTGGTTGTCCATCACGTCGACGTGCGCCCAGTCGGCCCGGCTGATCCGGTGCAGGTCGCGCTCGAGGTTGGTGAAGTCGGCGGACAGGATGCTGGGGCTGATCTGCGCGTGCACGCGACCAGCCTAGCGACGCGGCGCCCGCCCGCCCGGCGGGGCCGCGCGCGTCGGGCCCGGCGCGGCCGCAGGCCGACGTCCGGCCCGGCGGGGCCGCGCGCGTCAGGCCGTGCGGCGCAGCAGGGTCAGGTGCATCGCGTCGGTGCCGTGGGCGTGCGGCCAGAGCTGGGCGTCCTCGCGCTCGGGCAGGTCGAGCCCCGGCGCGATGCCGTGCAGCACGGACGGTGCGTCGAGCACCTCGACCTCCAGCCCGGCCTTGCGCGCGGCGCGGGTGGCGTCGACGACGGCGAGCCGCGTCTCCGCGAGCACCGGCGAGCACGTCACGTACGCGACGACGCCGCCCACCCGCACCGCGCGCAGGGCGGAGCCGAGCAGGTCGCGCTGCAGGGCGGTGAGCTGGGCCAGGTCCGACGGCGTCCGCCGCCAGCGCGACTCCGGCCGGCGGCGCAGCGCCCCCAGCCCGGTGCAGGGCGCGTCGAGCAGGACGCGGTCGTAGCCGCCGGGCTCGGCGTCGCCGACCTCGCGGCCGTCGCCGACCCGCACGTCCTCGACCGCCCCCTCGGGCGCCGCGGCGACGGCCTGGCGGACCAGCCGGGCGCGGTGCGGCTGCACCTCGTTGGCGACGAGCCGGGCGCCGCGCTCCCCCGCCAGGGCGGCCAGCAGCGCAGCCTTGCCGCCAGGGCCGGCGCACAGATCGAGCCAGCGCGCGTCGGAGCCGTCGAGCGGCGCGTCCGCCAGCGCGAGCGCCACGAGCTGGCTGCCCTCGTCCTGGACGCCGGCGGTCCCGGCGCGCACGGCGGGCAGGCCGGCCGGGTCGCCGCCGCCGGCCAGGGTCACGGCGGTCGGCGCCCAGCGGCCGGGCGTGGCGTCGGGACCCGCGGCGGCGAGCAGGTCGTCGCGGTCGGCGAGGCCGGGCCGCGCCACCAGCGAGACCCGCGGCGCCTCGTTGTCGGCGGCGAGCAGGTCGCCGAGCTCGGCGGCGTCCCGGCCGTGCCCGACGAGCGCCTCGCGCAGCGCGCGGGTCACCCAGGCGGGGTGGCTGTCGACCGCGGACAGCCGGGCGACCGCGTCGGAGCCCCCGGGGTCGGCGGCGTCGCCGATCCGGTCGAGCCACACCTCCAGCGGCTCGCGGGACACCGCGCGCAGCACGGCGTTGACGAACTGCGCAGGCCCGGCGCCGACCTGCTCCCGGACCAGCCCGACGGTCTCGGACACCGCGGCGTGCGGCGGCACGCGCATGCCGAGCAGCTGGTGCGCGCCGAGGCGCAGGGCGTCCAGCACGGGCGGGTCGACCTGCTCCAGCGGGCGCCCGGTGCACTGCGAGAGGATCGCGTCGTAGCGGCCCTGCAGCCGCAGCGTGCCGTACGCGAGCTCGGTCGCGAAGCCCGCGTCGCGGCCACGGATGCCGCGCTCGCGCAGCAGGGGCGGGAGCACGAGGTTCGCGTAGGCGTCGGAGTCGGCGACGGTGCGCAGGACGTCGAACGCCGCGGTGCGCGCGGGGTCGGACGACCGGCGGCGCGCAGACGGCGCGGCGGCGGTGCGCTCGCGCGGGCCCTGCCGGGACGCGGGGCGCTGGCGACCGGCGGCGTCGCGGTGCTCGCCGCCCTGGCCGGGGCCGCCGCGCCGGCCGTCCTGGCCGGACGCGCCGCGCTGGCCGCCCTGGCCGGAACCGCCGCGCTGGCCACCCTGGCCGCCCTGGCCGGACGCGCCACGCGCGCCGCCCTGCCCGGAACCGCCGTGCTGCCTGCCGCCCTGCCCGGAACCGCTGCGCTGCCCGCCGCTCTGGCCGGGACCGCCGGACCGACCGCCCTGGCCGCCGCCCTGCCCGCCCGAACGCCCGCCCTGCCCGCCCGGGCGACCGCCCTGACCACGTTCCGCGCTCACGCGCCCGCCCCCCGCTCCGCGCCGCTGTCGGCCCCGAGGACCGTCCTCTCGTCCAGCCGGGCCCCGCGCGCCCAGTCGGCGGCGGCCATCGCCCGCTTCCCGGCCGGCCGCACCTCGCCGAGCCGGACGGCGTGCGTGCCGGTGCCGACGAGCACCTCACCGCGGCCGGCGCGCACGGCGCCGGGCGCGAGGTCGGTGACCTCGGGGACGAGCCGCACGGGGCCGAGGCCGAGGCGGGCGCCGTCGGGCAGCGTCGTCCACGCGCCCGGGGCGGGCGTGCAGCCGCGCACGCGGCGGTCGACGGCCATGGCGGGGTGCTGCCAGCGGACGCGGGCGTCCTCGGTGGTGAGGCGCGGCGCGAGGCTGACGCCGTCGGTGGGCTGCGGGACCGGCGTGAGCACGCCGTCCTCCAGCGCGTCGAGGGTCTTGACGAGCAGGTCGGAGCCCGCCCCTGCGAGCCGCCCGAGCAGGTCGCCGGACGTGTCGAGCGGCCGGATCGTCTCCGTCAGGGTGCCGAGCACGGGTCCGGTGTCGAGCCCGGCCTCGAGCAGGAAGGTCGAGGCGCCGGTGACCTCGTCGCCGGCGATGATCGCGTGCTGCACGGGCGCCGCGCCGCGCCAGGCGGGCAGCACGGAGAAGTGCAGGTTCACCCAGCCGTGCCGGGGCAGCGCCAGCGCGGCCGGGGGCACCAGGTTGCCGTACGCGACGACGGGCGCGGCGTCGGGCGCGATCGCGGCGATCCGCGCCTGGACCTCCGGGTCCTTCAGGGTCGCCGGGGTGAGCACCTCGAGGTCGGCCTCGAGCGCGCGCTCCTTGACGGGGCTCGGGGTGAGCGTCCGGCCGCGGCCAGCGCGGGCGTCGGGGCGGGTGAGGACGGCGACGACCTCGTGGCGGGAGGCGAGCAGGGCGTCCAGCGAGGGCAGCGCCACCGCGGGCGTCCCGGCGAAGAGCAGGCGCATGGGCACTGATCCTAGTGCCGGGCCGCACGGGCACCCGCGCCGCGCCGGGCGCGCAGCGCCGGGGCGAGCGCACCCCGAGCGCGCAGCGCCGCGGCAAGCTCAACCCGGGCACGCAGCGCCAGGCAAGCACACGCCGGGCACGCACACGCCGGGCACGCACGCGCCGGGCACGCGGCGCCGGTCAGGACCCGAGTCCGCCGAACAGCAGCGAGACCATCATCGCGACGACGACGGAGTTGAACGAGAACGCCAGCAGGACGTGCGTCCGGGCGAGCGTCCACGCCGCCCGCGACCGCATGTGCCCCGACACGGTCGCCGCCATCGCGGACAGCAGCACCGCGAGCGTGAGGTAGTCCCCGAACTGCGGCGTCCCCTCGACGTCGACCGTGAGGTGCCGCTCGCCGTCGTCGCGCCGCCCGGCGTCCAGGCGCAGGTACTGCAGCGCGAACGCGTAGACCATTTGCGCCCAGGAGCACGCCACGTTCAGCAGCCCGAGCCCGATGTACGTCCAGTCGTCGCGGTAGGTGGGGTCCTGCGCGATGAAGATCGTCACGGCGACCGCCACGACGGCCGCCGACAGCGTCCAGCTCGCCGCGCCGCCGTAGCCCAGGACCCGGTTCCACCACCGCCGGCCGAGGTCCTGCTCGCGCCAGGCGCTGGCGACGAGCCCGCGCGGCCCGCGGCCGGCGTACGTGACGTGGGTCCACACCAGGTACAGCAGGGTGAACACCGGCCACATGACGAGGTAGAGCGAGGCGGCCACGGCGGGGCCGAGCCGGAGCTCGCCGCTGCGGAGCGCCACGACGCCGACGGCGACCACGAGGGCCGCCGCGAAGCTCCAGTTGGCGCGGACGTTGTCGCTCACGTAGCGGCTGGCCATGGCCCGATCCAAGCAGAGCCCCGGCCGACGCAGGTTCAGGCGGGCAGCGCGCCCCGTGCGACGAGCTCGGCCCGCAGCGCCCCGGCCGTCGTGAACAGCACCGCCTGGTACCCGGCCGCCGCGGCGCCGGCGACGTTGGCCGGGCTGTCGTCGACGAACACCGTGCGTGCCGGGTCGAGCCCGTGCCGCTCGGCGATCAGGGCGAAGATGCGGGGGTCGGGCTTCACCACGCCCTCGCGCCCGGACACGACGACGTCCTCCAGCCGGCCGATGACGGGCGCGACGCGCTCGCCGTGGTGGAACGTCTCGGCGGACCAGTTCGTCAGCCCGAGGACGCGGACGCCGGCCGCGCGCAGGTCGTCGACGACCTCCGCGCTGCCCGGCACGGGCCCCGGCAGCGCGTGCACGAACCGCTCGACGTAGAGGTCGACCGTCGGCGCGTGCTGGGGGTGCGTCCGCGCGACCTCGGCGCGGGCCTCGCTCCACGGTCTGCCGGCGTCCTGCCGGAGATTGAGCGCGAGGAAGTCGACGTCGGCGAAGAACCGCTCGACCTCCGCGGCCGTGAGCACGCCGTCGAAGGCCCGCTCCGGCTCCCAGCGCACCAGCACGTTCCCCAGGTCGAGCACGACGGCGTCGACGGCCTCGGTCACAGCATCTCCTCCGGGTCGAGCCGCACGCGCACGGTCCCGCCCTCCCGGCGGGCGCTGCGGACGGCGAGGGACGCGGCCAGCGACCGCGCGAGCGCCCGGCCGTGCGCGACCGGCACCCGGACGAGGGTGCGCACGGGCGGGTCGAGGGACTCCTGGACGGCGGCGGCACCGGGCGCGAGCGGCTCTGGCTGGGGCACGGGCCCGAGCACGTCGGAGCCCTCCGGCAGCTCGACGCGCCCGAGCACGGCGGCGACGACCTCGCGGGTCCCGACCAGCTCGGCGACCCGGACGACCGGTGGCAGGCGCACCTCGGCGCGCTCGGCGAGCTCGCGCTCCGCGAGGCCGGCCGGGTCCCAGCGCACCAGGGCCTGCGTGGGCCGCTCCGCGCCGTCGCCGACCAGCAGCACGACGCCGCCGTCCCGGGAGGACCGGACGAGGGCGGCCGCGGCTATCCACTTCCGCAGGGCGTCCTCGGTCGCGCGCAGCGAGGTCGACCCGGTGGTGACGGCGGCGTCCAGCAGGATCGCCGCGGCGTACCCGCCGGGCGCGACCGGTTCGGCGCCGATCGTCGACACGACGAGCGCGGGCCGGTCGGGGACCTCCGCCAGCACGCCGGAGCGGGCGCCGGAGTGCCGCACGGTCACGCCGGGGAACGCGCGGCCCAGCTCCTCGGCGGTCCGGTCCGAGCCCACGGCGACCGAGCGGAACGTGCCGTTGCCGCAGGCGTCGCACCGCCACTGGATCGCCAGCCGACCGCACCACCGGCACTGCGCCGTGCCGTCGCCGGAGGTCAGCGCCAGCGGGCCGTGGCAGTGCGCGCACCGGGCGATCTCGCGGCACCGCCCGCACGCCACCGCGGGCAGGTAGCCGGCGCGCGGGACTTGGACCAGCACGGGTCCGTCGGCGAGCCGGTCCCGGATGGTGCGCCACGCCTCGCCGGGGAGCCGCGCGGCGGCGGCGGCGCCCTCGCGGGCCAGCTCGACGCTGGTGAGCGCGCGGACCCGCGGGGTGCGGGCGCGCACGACGTCCCGGTCGGCGACGACCGGACGCACCCACCCCGACGCGGCGAGCGCCTGGACCTCGGTCGACCGGGCGTGCGCCGCGAGCAGCAGGCCGCAGCCCTCGAGCTCCGCGCGCAGACCCAGCACCTCGCGGACGTGCGGGTACGGCGCCCGGGGCTCGGCGTGCAGGTCGTCGCCGTCGTCCCAGCACACGGCCAGGCCGAGGTCCCGCACGGGCGCGAACGCCGCGGCCCGGGTGCCGACGACGACCCGGGCGTGCCCGCGCAGCGCGGCGAGGAACGCGCGGTACCGCCGTGCCGGTCCGTCGTCGGCCATGAGGCGGACGTGGGCGGCGTCGGGGCCGTCCGGGGTCCACGCGGGCACGCCGGCCGCGACCAGCGCGGCGCACACGCGGTCGACGTCGCGGGCGTCCGGCACGACGACCAGGACGCCGCGGCCGCTCGCCAGCGTCGCGCGGGCGGCCTGCGCCACGCCGTCGGGCCAGCGCTCCCCCGTCGGGCCGGGCAGGGCCGTCCACGCCGCCCGCGGCGAGCCCCCGGCGGCGAGGTGCGCGAGGAACGCCGGGCCGCCGCGGTAGGGCGCCCAGGCGGCGTCGGAGGCGGGGGTGCCGGGCGACGCTGCGGCGGAGGCGGGGGTGGCTGCGGCGGTGGCGGGGGTGGCGGGGGTGGCTGCGGCGGTGGCGGGGGTGCCGGGCGACGCTGCGGCGGTGGCGCGGGTGCCGGGGGACGCTGCGGCGGTGGCGGGGGTGGCGGGCGACGCTGCGGCGAAGGCGAAGGCGGAGGCGGGGCCGGCAGTGGATGCGGGCGTGGCCTCGGGCGCGGGCGAGGGCGCGGCGGCCCGAGCCGACCGGGTCGCTCCCGAGGCGACGGCCCCGGGCGGGGGCACGGACGCGGCGCCGGGCGCCTGCCCGTCCGAGCGGTCGACGTCGCTCGCGCCCTCCGTCTCCCCCGCGCCGTCCGCGCCGTCCCGGGCAGGCGGCACCTCTCCCTCGGTCCGCGCGTGCCGCGGGGGGACGGCGAGCCGCAGGACGTCGGCGAGCGTCCCCGCGTACCGGTCGGCGACGGCCCGCGCGAGCCGCCCGACCGCCGGCGTCAGCACGGGCTCGGGCGACACGACCCGGCGCAGGGGCACGAGGGTGCCGTCGTGGTCGGGCTCCGCGGCGCGGTCGAGGACGTAGCCGTCCACGTCCTGCGCGCCGAACCGCACCTTCACCCGGGTGCCCGGCGCCGCCGCGTCGGCGAGCGCCGCCGGAACGAGGTACTCGAACGGCCGGTCCAGGTGCGCGGGCGCGAGCTCGACCGCGACCCGGGCGACCGGCAGGTCCGCCGCGGGCTCGACGTCGACGTCGCGCGCGCGGGCGCGACGCCGGGGCCGGGCGGCACCGGCCCCGCGCGCGGCGGCCGGCCCGCGGCCCGACGACCCGCGCCCGGCCCCGCGCGCGGACGGACCCGCCGGCCCGACCTCGTCGAGCCCGAGCAGCGCCGGCTGCTCCGCGGGTCCGTCCACGGGCGCGGGTCCGTCCGCCACCCGGTCCCTCAGGACAGGGCGGAGCGCAGCGCGTCCACGCGGTCCGTGCGCTCCCAGGTGAACTCGGGCAGCGCGCGGCCGAAGTGGCCGTACGCGGCGGTCTTCCGGTAGATCGGCCGCAGCAGGTCGAGGTCCCGGACGATCGCGGCGGGGCGCAGGTCGAACACCTCGCGGATCGCGGCGGTCAGGCGGTCGACCGGCACGGTCTCGGTGCCGAACGTCTCGACGTACAGGCCGACCGGGTGCGCCTTGCCGATCGCGTAGGCGACCTGCACCTCGCAGCGGCGGGCCAGGCCCGCGGCGACGACGTTCTTCGCGACCCAGCGCATGGCGTAGGCGGCGGAGCGGTCGACCTTCGACGGGTCCTTGCCGGAGAAGGCGCCGCCGCCGTGCCGGGCCATGCCGCCGTAGGTGTCGACGATGATCTTGCGGCCGGTGAGGCCGGCGTCGCCCTGCGGGCCGCCGACGACGAACTGGCCGGTCGGGTTCACCAGCAGGCGGTAGTCGCTGACGTCGAGGTCCAGGCCCGCGGCGTCGAGGACCGGCGCGACGACGTGCTCGGCGATCGCCGGGGCGAGCTCGGACTCCAGGTGCACGCCCGGGCCGTGCTGGGTCGACAGCACGACGGTGTCGAGCCGCACGGCGCGGTCGCCGTCGTAGCCGACGGTGACCTGGGTCTTGCCGTCGGGGCGCAGGTTCGGGACGACGCCCTCCTTGCGGACGAGGGCGAGGCGCTCGGCGAGGCGGTGCGACAGCCAGATCGGCAGCGGCAGCAGGCTCTCGGTGTCGTCCGACGCGTAGCCGAACATGAGGCCCTGGTCGCCGGCGCCCTGCAGGTCCAGCGGGTCGTGGTCGGACGCGTCCTGGCGGGACTCGAGGGCCTTGTCGACGCCCTGCGCGATGTCGGGCGACTGCTGGCCGATCGACACGGACACACCGCACGAGTCGCCGTCGAACCCGATGTCGGAGGAGGTGTACCCGATGTTCCGCACGACCTGGCGGACGATCTGCGGGATCTCGACGTACGCGGTCGTGGTGACCTCGCCCGCGACGTGCACGAGGCCGGTGGTCACCATCGTCTCGACGGCCACGCGGGCGGTCGGGTCCTGCTCGAGGATCGCGTCGAGGATCGCGTCGGAGATCTGGTCGCAGACCTTGTCCGGGTGCCCCTCCGTGACGGACTCGGACGTGAAGAGGCGCGTATCGGCGATCGTCATGGGGCCAGGTTAGCGGGCCGCCGGCCCCCGGACGGACGGGACGCGCGCTGCTCGACGAGCGGGGCCCGCGAGGTCACAGGGGCAGCACGCGGACGACGGCGTCCCACAGCGCGTCGGACACGGCGTCCTTGCTGCCCTCGACCGTCCCGACGACCTCGCCGCCGGAGTCCAGCAGCGTGACCGCGTTGTGCTCGGTGCCGAACCCGACCCCGGCGCCCACGGCGTTCACCGCGAGCAGGTCGGCGCCCTTGCGGCGCGCCTTCGCGCGGCCGTGGGCGAGCACGTCGCCCTCCGCGTCGCCGGTCTCCGCGGCGAACCCGACGACGACCTGCGGCCGCCCGTCGGTGCGCGGCGGGTCGGCGACCAGGCCGGCGAGCACGTCGGGGTTCTGCACGAGCGCGAGCGGCGGCGCGGAGCCGTCGGCCTGCTTCTTGATCTTGTGCGCGGCGCCCTCGGCGGGCCGGAAGTCGGCGACGGCCGCGGCCATCACGACGACGTCGGCGTCGGCCGCGGCGCCGCGGACGGCGTCCTGCAGCTCGGCGGTCGTCTCGACCGCCACGACGCGCACGCCGGCGGGCGGCCGCACGGCGAGGTTCGCGGCGACCAGCGTCACCCGGGCGCCGCGCGCCTGCGCGGTCCGGGCCAGGGCGACGCCCTGCTTGCCCGACGACCGGTTCCCGAGGAACCGGACCGGGTCGAGCGGCTCGCGGGTGCCGCCGGCCGACACGACGACCGTGCGCCCGGCGAGGTCCTGGGTCCGGGGCTTGCCCTCGGGGTCGACCAGCGCGAGGGCGGCGGCGGCGATCGCGTCGGGCTCGGGCAGCCGGCCGGGCCCGCTGTCCGCGCCGGTGAGCCGGCCGGAGTCCGGGTCGAGCACGTGCACGCCGCGCTCGCGCAGCGTCGCGACGTTGGCGCGCGTCGCCGGGTGCTGCCACATCTCGGTGTGCATGGCCGGCGCCATGAGCACCGGGCAGGTGGCGGTCAGCAGCGTGGCGGCCAGCAGGTCGTCCGCCCGGCCGTGCGCCGCGCGGGCCAGCAGGTCCGCGGTCGCCGGGGCGACGACGACGAGGTCCGCCTCGCGCCCGAGGCGCACGTGGGCGACCTCGGGCACGTCGTCGAACACCTCGGACGACACCGGGTGCCCCGACAGGGCCTCCCAGGTCGCGCGCCCGACGAACTCCAGGGCCGCCCGGGTGGGCACGACGCGGACGTCGTGCCCCGCCTCGGTGAACGACCTCAGGACGTGGGCGGCCTTGTACGCGGCGATGCCGCCGGCGACGCCGAGGACGATGCGCACGTCAGCGCGGGAGGCTCAGGCCTCGTTCGCGGTGACCGTCAGCAGGCCCGCGTCGATCTCGCGCATCGCGATGGACAGCGGCTTCTCCTGCGGGCGGGTCTCCACCAGCGGGCCGACGTACTCGAGCAGGCCCTCGTTGAGCTGCGAGTAGTACGCGTTGATCTGCCGCGCGCGCTTGGCCGAGTAGATGACCAGCGCGTACTTCGAGTCGGCGCGCTCCAGGAGGCGGTCGATCGGCGGGTCGGTGATGCCGATGGGCTCGGCGACGGTTCCGGACACGGTGGCTCCCGTAGTCGAAGGTGGTGGGGACTGCCGGTCAGTCTACAGCCGCGGGCAGCCCCATCAGGGCGACCAGCTCGTCCGTGGCGCGCCGGACGTCGTCGTTGACCACCACGTGGTCGAACTCGGGCTCGGCCGCCATCTCGACCTCGGCGGTCGCGAGCCGGCGGGCGCGCTCCTCCTCGTCCTCCGTGCCGCGCCCGACGAGGCGGCGCACCAGCTCGTCCATCGACGGCGGCGCGAGGAACACGAACTGCGCCTCGGGCATGGTCGTGCGCACCTGGCGGGCACCCTGCAGGTCGATCTCCAGCAGCGCGGGCTCCCCGGCGGCCAGCCTCTCCTCGACGGGCCGACGCGGGGTGCCGTAGCGGTTCCGGCCGTGCACGACCGCCCACTCGAGCAGGTCGCCCTCGGCGACCATGCGGTCGAACTCCTCGGGCGTGACGAAGTGGTAGTGCAGGCCGTCGACCTCGCCCGGCCGGGGGGACCGGGTCGTGGCCGACACGGAGAGCCAGACCTGCGGGTACCGCGCGCGGAGGTCGGCGGACACGGTGCCCTTGCCGACGGCGGTCGGTCCGGCGAGGACGGTCAGCCGGGCGCGCGGCGTCGTCATGCTGCTCTGGTGCTCCTGGAGTTGTGCGGCCCGGGGGCCGGCGACGGTGGCGCCGCCGGTCACCCGAACCGGTCGACGAGCGCCTTCACCTGGTGCGGGCCGAGGCCACGCACGCGGCGGGTCTCCGAGATCCCGATCTCGGAGATGATCTGGCGTGCCTTGACCTTACCCACTCCCGGGAGGGACTCGAGCAGGGCGAGGACCTTGAGCTTGCCGATGGTCTCGTCCTTCTGCCCCTGCGCGATCACCTCGGACAGCGAGCCCTGCGAGTACTTCAGCCGGTTCTTGACCTCCGCGCGTGCCTGGCGGGCAGCCGCGGCCTTCTCGAGCGCCGCTGCGCGCTGCTCGGGGGTGAGAGTCGGAAGTGCCACGTGAGTCACCTTCTCATCACTGTCAGGAGGCAGGGACATGGAACATGGGCGACCCCGCGGTGCTCGACGCGGCGTCGCGCCGGGCTCCGGGGAACCCATCTCCCGAGGATGGCACGGGATGGGCGCAGCGGCACGTTCCGGCAGCGTGTCGGCACGAGAACGCCCCGGACCCGTCGCTCGGGGCAACGGGTCCGGGGGCGCCCGGGGTGCACGAGACTCGTCCGGGGTGCCCTCGGTGCGGGCGCCCCGGACGAGTCTCGTGCGCCCTCGCGGGCGCCCGCTCAGCGCAGGGCGGCGCCCGCCGCGTCCGCCGCCGCGCGGGCCGCGTCGCGCAGGGCGCGCGCGTCCGGGCCGGCCGCGAGGACGCCGCGCGAGGACGACGCCAGGACAGCCGAGCGGGCGTCGCCGAAGACCGCGGCCAGCTCCGCCGGCCCCGCGCCCTGGGCGCCGACGCCCGGGGCGAGCAGCGGGCCGCGCACGGCCGCCAGGTCGACGCCCAGCCGGGCCGCGGCGTCGCCGATGGTGGCGCCGACGACCAGGCCGATCGACCCCAGGGGCGCCCCCGCCGCCGGGCCGCCCGGGGCGAGCTCCGCCGCGTTGGCCTCCGCGGCCGAGCGCGCCACCCGGTCCGCGACGGCCACGCCGTCGGCGTCCCGCGCGTGCTGCACGGCCGGGCCCTCGGGGTTCGAGGTCAGCGCGAGCACGAACAGCCCGCGCCCGGTGGCCAACGCCAGGTCGACGGCCGGCGCGAGCGAGCCGAAGCCCAGGTACGGCGACACGGTCAGGGCGTCGCCGGCCAGCGGCGAGCCGTCCCGGAGGAACGCGTCCGCGTAGGCGCCCATCGTCGAGCCGATGTCGCCGCGCTTGGCGTCGACCACGACCAGCGTGCCCGTCTCCCGGCCCGCCGCCACGACCTCCTCGAGCGCCGCGACGCCCGCGGAGCCGTGCCGCTCGAAGAACGCGGCCTGCGGCTTGACGGCCGCGACGCGCCCGCCCACGGCCTCCATGACGGTGAGCGCGAACCGGCGCACGCCCTCGGCGCTGTCCGGCAGCCCCCACGCGTCCAGCAGGGACGCGTGCGGGTCGATGCCGACGCAGAGCGGGCCGTGCTCGGCCATCGCCGCCGCGAGGCGGGCGCCGAACGGCCTCACGCGACGACCCCGTCGCCGCCGGCCACCGACGCGCCCGCGGCCACCGCCGCCCGGCGGCCGGCCGTCGCCGCGTCGTGCTCCTGCAGGCTCGCCACGCCGAACGGCCCGGCCAGCGCCGCCTCGATGCCCTGCACCGCGGCGCCGAGCTGCTGCACGGTCGTGACGATCGCCTTGTCCGCCGCCGTGGTGGCCGCGCGGATCTCGTAGCCGTCGGCGCGCGCGCCCTGCCCGGAGGGCGTGTTCACCACGATGTCGACCTCGCCGGCCGAGATGAGGTCGACGATCGTCGGCTCCCCCGCCGGGCCGCGCCCGGCCGAGAACTTCCGCACGACCGTCGAGGCGATGCCGTTGCGCTTGAGCACCGCGGCGGTGCCGTCGGTCGCCAGGATCTCGAAGCCCAGCTCCTGCAGCCGCTTCACCGGGAACACGATCGAGCGCTTGTCCCGGTCGGCCACCGAGATGAACGCCCGGCCCGCGGTCGGCAGGCCGCCGAACGCCGCCGACTGCGACTTGGCGAACGCCGTCGGGAAGTCGGTGTCGAAGCCCATGACCTCGCCGGTGGACCGCATCTCCGGGCCGAGCACGGTGTCGACCACCGTGCCGTCGCCGGTGCGGAACCGCTTGAACGGCAGCACGGCCTCCTTGACGGCGATCGGCGCGTCGAGGTCGATGACGCCCGCGTCGTCGGCCGGCAGCACGCCGGACGCCCGCAGGTCGGCGATCGACTTCCCGGTCATCACCAGCGCCGCGGCCTTGGCCAGCGGGACGCCCGTCGCCTTGGACACGAACGGGACGGTGCGGGACGCGCGCGGGTTGGCCTCGAGCACGTAGAGCACGTCGGACACGAGCGCGAACTGGATGTTCAGCAGGCCGCGGACCCCGACCCCCTTCGCGATGGCCTCGGTCGACACCTTGATCCGCTGCAGCTCCGACTCCGACAGCGACACCGGCGGCAGCACGCAGGCCGAGTCGCCGGAGTGGATGCCCGCCTCCTCGATGTGCTCCATGACGCCGCCGAGGAACAGCTCGGTGCCGTCGTACAGGGCGTCGACGTCGATCTCGATGGCGTCGTCGAGGAACCGGTCGATCAGCAGCGGCGGCAGCGCGCCGCCGCGGGCGGTGGCCTCGGCCAGCGCGCGCTCGACGTACTCGGTCAGCTGCTCGTCGGAGTAGACGATCTCCATGCCGCGGCCGCCCAGGACGTACGACGGGCGCACGAGCACCGGGTAGCCGATGCGGGCGGCGGTCTCCCGCGCGACAGGCAGCGTGGTAGCGGTGCCGAACGCCGGCGCGGGCAGGCCCGCGGCGGCGAGCACGGCCCCGAACGCGCCGCGGTCCTCGGCGGCGTCGATGGCGGCCGGCGGGGTGCCCAGGATCGGCAGCCCGGCGTCCGCCAGGCGCTGCGCGAGCGACAGCGGGGTCTGGCCGCCGAGCTGCACGATGATCCCGGCGACCGGGCCGGCGGCCTTCTCGGCCTCGTAGACCTCGAGGACGTCCTCGAACGTCAGCGGCTCGAAGTACAGCCGGTCCGCGGTGTCGTAGTCGGTCGACACGGTCTCGGGGTTGCAGTTGACCATGACGGTCTCGAACTCGCCCTTGAGCGCCAGCGTGGCGTGCACGCAGGAGTAGTCGAACTCGATGCCCTGGCCGATGCGGTTCGGGCCGGACCCGAGGATGAGCACCGCCGGGCGCTCGCGCGGGGCGACCTCGGTCTCCTCGTCGTAGGACGAGTAGTGGTACGGCGTGCGGGCGGCGAACTCGGCCGCGCAGGTGTCGACCGTCTTGTAGACCGGGCGGACGCCCAGCGCCTGCCGGACCTCGCGCGCCACGTCCTCGCCGATCCCCCGCAGGGAGGCGATCTGCACGTCGGACAGGCCGTGCCGCTTGGCCTTCCGCAGGACCGCGGCGGTCAGCTCCGGCGCGGCGGCGGTCTCCGCGGCGACCTCGTTGATCAGCTGCAGCTGGTCGAGGAACCACGGGTCGATGCCGGTGCGGGCGTACACCTCGTCGACGGACACGCCGGCGCGGAGCACCTGCTGCACGTCGACCAGGCGGTGCTCGGTCGGGCGCGAGATGGTCGCGACCAGGGCGTCCAGCGCCTCGCCGGTGAGGGCCTCGCCGTCCCAGTGGAACGTCGTGCCCTTCCGGTCGATGGACCGCATGGCCTTGCCGAGCGCCTCGGTGAAGTTGCGGCCGAGCGCCATGGCCTCGCCGACGGACTTCATCGTGGTGGTCAGGGTCGGGTCGGCGGCCGGGAACTTCTCGAACGCGAACCGCGGCACCTTGACGACGACGTAGTCGAGCGTGGGCTCGAAGGACGCCGGGGTGGAGCCGGTGATGTCGTTCGGGATCTCGTCCAGCGTGTAGCCGACGGCCAGGCGCGCCGCGATCTTCGCGATCGGGAAGCCGGTGGCCTTCGACGCCAGCGCCGAGGACCGGGACACCCGCGGGTTCATCTCGATGACGATGATCCGGCCGGTGTCGGGGTTCACCGCGAACTGGATGTTGCAGCCGCCGGTGTCGACGCCGACCTCGCGGATCACCGCGATGCCGATGTCCCGCAGCCGCTGGTACTCGCGGTCGGTCAGCGTGAGCGCCGGGGCGACCGTGACCGAGTCGCCGGTGTGCACGCCAACCGGGTCGACGTTCTCGATCGAGCAGACGACGACGACGTTGTCCGCCTTGTCGCGCATGAGCTCGAGCTCGTACTCCTTCCAGCCGAGGATCGACTCCTCCAGGAGCACCTCGGTGGTCGGCGAGTAGTGCAGGCCCTGGCCGACGATCCGGCGCAGGTCCGCCTCGTCGTAGGCGATGCCGGAGCCGAGGCCGCCCATGGTGAACGACGGGCGGACGACCACCGGGTATCCGAGGTCCTCGACCGCGACCAGCGCCTCGTCGATCGTGTGGATGATCGCCGAGCGCGCGGACTCGCCGCCGCAGACCTCGACGACCTGCTTGAACTGCTCGCGGTCCTCGCCCTTCTGGATGGCGGGGATGTTGGCGCCGATCAGCTCGACGCCGTACTCCGCGAGCACGCCGGCCTCGTCCAGGGCGATCGCGGCGTTGAGCGCCGTCTGGCCGCCCAGCGTCGGCAGGATCGCGTCCGGGCGCTCCTTGGCGATGATCGAGGTGAGCACCTCGGTGGTGATCGGCTCGACGTAGGTCGCGTCGGCGAACTCCGGGTCGGTCATGATCGTCGCCGGGTTGGAGTTCACGAGGACGACCCGCAGGCCCTCCTCCTTCAGCACGCGGCACGCCTGGGTGCCGGAGTAGTCGAACTCCGCGGCCTGGCCGATGACGATCGGGCCGGAGCCGATGACGAGGACGGAGTGGATGTCGGTGCGGCGAGGCATCAGGCGCCCTTCGGGGAGTCGGTGACGTCGGTGGCCTGGCCCGCGGCGGCGGCACCCTTGTCGGGCTCGCGCATGAGGTCCAGGAACCGGTCGAACAGGTAGGCGGCGTCGTGCGGGCCCGCGGCGGCCTCGGGGTGGTACTGCACCGAGAACGCCGGCAGGTCGAGGGCGGCCAGGCCCTCGACGACGTCGTCGTTGAGGTCGACGTGCGAGACGGTCACGCGGCCGTACCGCCCGCCGTCGTGCGGGGCGACGGACACCTCGTCCAGCGGCGCGTCGACCGCGAAGCCGTGGTTGTGCGCGGTGATCTCGACGCGGCCCGTGGCGCGGTCGAGCACCGGCTGGTTCACGCCGCGGTGCCCGTAGCCGAGCTTGTAGGTGCCGTAGCCGAGCGCCCGCCCGAGCAGCTGGTTGCCGTAGCAGATGCCGAAGAACGGGATCCTCCGGTCCAGCACCTCGCGGAGCAGCTCGACCTCGTGGGTCGCCGCGGACGGGTCGCCGGGGCCGTTGGAGAAGAACACGCCGTCGGGGGCGGTGGCGAGGACGTCGTCGATGGACGACTGCGCGGGCAGCACGTGCACCTCGATGCCGCGCTCGGCCATCCGGTTCGGGGTCATCGACTTGATGCCCAGGTCGACGGCGGCGACGCGGGCGACGGGCTCGGCGAGCTCCGCGCCGTCGGGGCCGAGGGCCTTGACGACGTACGCGGTGTCGGTGGACACCTCGCCGGCCAGGTCGGCGCCGGCCATCTGCGGGCGGGCCTGCACCTCGGCGACCAGGTCCTCGGCGGCCCGGCGGCGGCCGGCGGCGTCGAGCAGCGCGTCGCCGGACAGGATCGCGGCGCGCATCACGCCGCGCTCGCGCAGGTGCCGGGTCAGGGCGCGGGTGTCGATCCCGGAGATGCCGACGACGCCCTGCGCCGCCAGCTCCTCGTCCAGGCTGCGGTCGCTGCGCCAGTTCGACGCCCGGCGCGCGGGGTCCCGGACCACGTAGCCGGACACCCAGATCCGGCCCGACTCGGGGTCCTCGTCGTTGACGCCGGTGTTGCCGATGTGCGGCGCGGTCATCACGACGATCTGGCGGTGGTAGCTGGGGTCGGTCAGCGTCTCCTGGTACCCGGTCATGCCGGTGTTGAAGACGATCTCGCCCCAGGTGGTGCCGGTGGCCCCGTAGGCCTCGCCGGCGAACGTCCGCCCGTCCTCGAGGACCAGCAGTGCGTCCGTCATGAGCTCTCCTCCGACCCGCTCGCGGCGGGTGTCGATCCGATGAGTGTCTGGGTGGCCGCGCGCAGCACGTCCGCCTCCTGGCGGTGCCGCAGGCGCAGGCCGGTCTCGAGGCCGCGGGGGTCGTCGTCCGGGCTGGGGACCCAGGTCAGCACGACCAGCCCCTCGCCGCCGACGACCTTGCCGGCCATGCCGCCGGAGGTGCCCACCGCGCGCAGCGCCGCGCGCGGGACGAACACGTCCGGCGCCCCTCGTCGTCGCACCACCACGCCGCTGGTCCACACCTGGACCGTGGCGGCCGAGCGGACGCCGAGGCCGTGCGACCCCACGCGGTCGAGCCAGTCGCCGGCCCGGGTCGTCGACACGTACGTGGCGGCGAGCGGCTCGGTCCGCGCCTCGCCGAGGTCGGCGTCGGCCGGGACCGTCGGGGGCGCGGGGACGTCGGCGGGACCGCGGTTGAGGCGGCGCCAGCCCTTGGCCATGCCGAGGAGCAGCGCCACGCCGAGCGCGACGAGGATCGTCACCGACAGCCAGGGCGGCATCAGGGCGTCACCCGCCCCGCGGCGTAGCGCGGGTCCGCCGGGTCGTCCTGCGGCACGCCGTCGAGCACCGTGGCCCGGCCGCGCAGGAACGTCGCGACGACCGCGCCCGGCAGCTCCCGGCCGCGCAGCGGCGAGTTCGTCGACGCCGTGGCCTGCCGCGCGGGCTCGACGACCCGGCGCTGGTCGGGGTCGACCAGCACGAGGTTGGCCGGCTCCCCCACCGCGATCGGGCGCCCGTGGCCCTCGACCCGGCCGATGCGGGCGGGGTTGGTCGACAGCACCCGTGCAACGTCGGCCCAGGTCATCCGGCCGGTGTCGACCATGGTCTGCTGCACGACCGACAGCGCGGTCTCCAGGCCGGTCATGCCGAACGCGGCCGCGGCCCACTCGCAGTCCTTGTCCTCGCGGGTGTGCGGGGCGTGGTCGGTGGCGACGATGTCGATCGTGCCGTCGGCCAGGCCCTCGCGGACGGCGTCGACGTCGGCCTGCGTGCGCAGCGGCGGGTTCACCTTGAACACCGGGTCGTAGCCGCGGGCCTCCTCGTCCGTGAGGACCAGGTGGTGCGGCGTGACCTCGGCGGTGACGGCGATGCCGCGCGACTTCGCCCAGCGGATGATCTCCACCGAGCCGGCCGTCGACAGGTGGCACACGTGCAGCCGCGACCCGACGTGCTCGGCGAGCAGCACGTCCCGGGCGATGATCGCCTCCTCCGCGACGGCGGGCCAGCCGGCCAGGCCGATCTCGGCGGACACGACGCCCTCGTGCATCTGGGCGCCCTGGGTCAGCCGGGGCTCCTGCGCGTGCTGGGCGATCACTCCGTCGAACGCCTTCACGTACTCCAGCGCGCGGCGCATGAGCACCGGGTCGTGCACGCACTTGCCGTCGTCGCTGAACACCCGGACCCGGGCGGCGGAGTCGGCCATCGCGCCCAGCTCGGCGAGGTGCTCCCCCGCCAGGCCCACGCTGACCGCGCCCACCGGGTGCACGTCGGTCCAGCCGGCCTGCGCGCCCAGACGCCAGACCTGCTCGACGACGCCCGCGGTGTCCTGGGTCGGCGTGGTGTTGGCCATCGCGTGCACCGCGGTGAACCCGCCGGCCGCCCCGGCGCGGGTGCCGGACGCGATCGTCTCGGCGTCCTCCCGGCCGGGCTCGCGCAGGTGGGTGTGCAGGTCGACCAGGCCGGGCAGCAGCACCATCCCGGTCGCGTCGATCACCTCGAGGTCGTCGGGGGCGTTCTCGGACGCGTCGCCGGCGTCCGGGCCGATCGCCGCGACCAGGCCGCCGGCGACCAGCACGTCGGTGGGCTCGCCGCCGAGGGGGCGGACGTCCTTGAGCAGGTACTGCGCGGTCATGCGGTGGCTCCGGCGGTGGTGGTGGTTGCTGCGGTGGCGGGGGTGCTGGTGCTGGTCAGGGCGGGGACGGCTCCCGTGGCGGGGGCCGCGCCGGGGGTGTCGCCGTCGCCCGACAGCAGGAGGTAGAGCACCGCCATGCGCACGGCCACGCCGTTCGCGACCTGCTCGACGATCACGGCCCGCGGCGAGTCCGCCGCGTCCGCGGAGATCTCCAGCCCGCGGTTCATCGGGCCGGGGTGCAGCACGATGCTGTGGTCCGGCAGCGTCGCGAGGCGGCGCGCGTCCAGGCCGTACAGCCGGGTGTACTCCAGCGGGCTCGGGAAGAACCCGCCGCCCGCCGTCGACATCCGCTCGCGCTGCACGCGCAGCATCATCACCGCGTCGGGGCCCTGGGCGAGCACGTCGTCCAGCCGGTAGGACACCGCGGCCGGCCAGGGGCCGACGCCGACGGGCAGCAGGGTGGGCGGGGCCACGAGCGTGACCTCGGCGCCGAGGGTGTGCAGCAGGTCGACGTTCGAGCGAGCGACCCGGCTGTGCAGCACGTCGCCGACGACCGCGACGTGCAGCCCGGCGAGGTCGTGGCCGACGCCGTCCGGGTTCGTCGCCGTGCCGGTGAGGTGGCGGCGGATCGTGAACGCGTCGAGCAGCGCCTGCGTCGGGTGCTGGTGCATCCCGTCGCCGGCGTTCACCACCGCGGCCTCGGTCCAGCCGGCGTGCGCGAGCGTGTGCGGCGCGCCGGACGCCTGGTGCCGGATGACGATCGCGTCCGCGCCCATCGCCTGCAGGGTCAGCGCGGTGTCCTTGAGCGACTCGCCCTTGGACACGCTCGACCCCTTGGCCGAGAAGTTGATGACGTCGGCGCTCAGCCGCTTGGCGGCGGTCTCGAACGAGATGCGCGTGCGGGTGCTGTCCTCGAAGAACAGGTTGACCACCGTGCGGCCGCGCAGCGTCGGCAGCTTCTTGATCTGCCGGCCCTGGGTCGCGGCCATCTGGGCGGCCGTGTCGAGGACGCGGATCGCGGCGGCGCGGTCGAGGTCGGTCGTGGACAGGAGGTGCCTCATCGCGGGCCCCCCTCGATGACGACCTCGGTGCGGCCGTCGGTTTCGGCGAGCAGCACGCGCACGCGCTCCGCCGTCGACGTCGGGAGGTTCTTGCCGACGAAGTCCGCCCGGATCGGCAGCTCGCGGTGCCCGCGGTCCACCAGCGCGGCCAGCTGCACCGCGCGCGGCCGGCCCAGGTCGTTCAGGGCGTCCAGCGCCGCGCGGATCGTGCGGCCGGAGTACAGCACGTCGTCCACCAGCACGACGACCTTGCCGTCGATGCCGCGCGCCGGGACGCTGGTCGCGCCGATGGTGCGCGTGGGGTGCTGAGCCAGGTCGTCGCGGTACATCGTGACGTCGAGGCTGCCGACCAGGTCCTCGGCCACCAGGCCGGGCTCCACGGCCGCCAGCCGCGCCGCGAGGCGGTGCGCCAGCGGGACGCCGCGGGTCGGGATGCCGAGGACGACGAGGTCGTCGCCCCCCTTGTTGCGCTCGAGGATCTCGTGGGCGATGCGCGTCAGCGCGCGGGCCACGTCCTGCTCGCCCAGCACGACCGTGGCTGCGGTGGCCGCAGCGGTGTCGTCGGGCACGGGGGTACCGGAGGTCATCCGGGCCGCTCCTTCCCCGCCTCACGGGACGGTGTTAAAGGAATGCTCGTTCCCCGGCACCTTACACAGACCGGCCGGGTGCGGCCCGCGGCGTCCACGCCGCGGGCGGCGTGAGCCGCGCCACGCCCGCGGCCCCGTCCGGGCCCGCGCGCCCGCGCTGCCGCGCCGCGCGTCCGCCCCGCGCCGCGCGTCCGCCCCGCGCGCCGCGTACGCCCGCGCCCGCACCCGCACCACGTTCGCCGAGGTGGCAACCCTCGGCTGTGGCGGGCGGTCCGCGCACAGCCGAGAGTTGCCATCTCGGCGTCGAGGGCGGACCCGGGACGCAGGACGGCCCCCGGCGCCCCGGGACGGGGGCGACGGGGGCCGTGCGTGCGTGCGGCGTCAGGCCAGGAGGGTCGGCTTCAGGTCGACCAGGCGGCCGAGCAGGCCGTTGACGAAGCCGGGGCTCTCGTCCGTCGACAGGCTGCGGGCCAGCTCGACGGCCTCGTCCACGGCGACCGCGTCGGGCACGTCGTCGTTGAACAGGATCTCCCACGTGCCGATCCGCAGCAGCTCGCGGTCGACCGCGGGCATCCGCTCGATCGTCCAGCCGTGCGAGTGCGTCGCGATGACCTCGTCGATCCGGGCGCGCTGCGCCTGCACGCCCTCGACCAGCTCGACCGAGTACTGCGGCAGGGCCGCCTCGGTGCCGGGCTGCGCGATGCGGTCCGCGAGCACGGTCAGCGGGTCGAGCCGGCGTTGCTCCGCCTCGAAGAGGACGTCGAGGGCCCGCTTGCGGGCCTTGGTGCGAGCTCCCACCTCAGTCGTTCACGCGACCCAGGTAGCTGCCGTCGCGGGTGTCGACCTTGACCTTGGTGTCCGACTCCAGGAACAGCGGGACCTGGATCTGGTAGCCGGTCTCCAGCGTCGCGGGCTTGGTGCCGGCCGAGGAGCGGTCGCCCTGCAGGCCCGGCTCCGTGTAGGTCACCATGAGCGTCACCGACGGCGGGAGCTCGACGTACAGCGGCACGCCGTCGTTCGTCGCGACCATCGCGCTGGTGCTCTCCAGCATGAAGTTCGCGGCGTCGCCGACGGTGGCGGCCGGGACGGTGATCTGGTCGTAGGTGTCCGTGTCCATGAACACGAAGTCCTCGCCGTCCTTGTACAGGTACTGCATGTCGCGCTTGTCGACGTTCGCCGTCTCGACCTTGGTGCCGGCGTTGAACGTGCGGTCGACGACCTTGCCCGAGAGGACGTTCTTCAGCTTGGTGCGGACGAACGCGCCGCCCTTGCCGGGCTTCACGTGCTGGAACTCGATGACCGTCCAGAGCTGGCCGTCGATCCTCAGCACGGTGCCGTTCTTCAGGTCGTTCGTCGTCGCCACGTGTCGCTGCTTCCTGTCCAGGGGTGCTGTCTGCCGGGCCGCCACGCGCGCCCGCGGTCGCGGGCGGGGCTGAGCCGCCGACTATCGTACCGTGCGGGACCGCCGCACGGCCGCCGGCGCGGGTCAGACGTTCCCCGCGAGCGTCCGGCGCGCGTCCTTCGAGGCGAACAGGTCCGCGTCGGCCCGGTCGAGCAGGCTGCGCACCGAGTCCTCGGGACGCAGCTCCGCGACCCCGGCGCTGGAGGACAGCACGTCCCGGAGCGCCGCCGACGCCACCCACCCGCGGGCCGCGGCCTCGTCCGCACCCGGCAGCACCGCGACGAACTCGTCGCCCCCGACGCGGCCGAGGAACGCCCCCGCCGGCAGCCTCGCCCGCCACCCCGCGGCGAGGCCGGCCAGGAGGTCGTCCGCGCCGAGGTGGCCGTGGCGGGTGTTCACGACCTTGAAGTCGTCGACGTCGAGCGCCACGACGCTCAGCCGCGCCCCGGTGCGCAACGCGCGCGGGACGACGTCGCCCAGGCGCTCGTGGAAGGCGCCGCGGTTGAGCGCCCCGGTGAGGTGGTCGGTACGGGCCTGCTGCCGCAGCCTCCCGGACTGCTGCGCCATCAGCCAGCACGAGAGCAGCGCCATCGCGCACGCCCCCACCACGACGACCGGGTGCACCGCCGCCGGCGCGATCGCCGCGGGAAGCGCGATCGCGGCCACCACGACGCCGGCGACGACCGCCGCGCGCCGCGGCTCCAGCGCGTAGGCCGCGAACTGCCCTGCCACGACGAACCCGAGCGCGAACAGCACGACGCCCTGCGCGGTGTGGCACGTGCTGACGAGCGCCGCCGAGACGACGACGCCCGCGATCAGCACCGCCTGCGTGCTGCGCGGGTGCACGGGCAGGGTCAGGAGCGCGCCGCACAGCACCACGTCGACCGCCGACACCACGAGCCACCACTGCACCGGCGAGGACGGGTCAGCGGGCCACACCCCGCCCAGCGCCGTGATCACCGCCATGACGAACAGCCCGATCACCAGGTGGTCGCGGGTGGTCACGTCACGGTCGGTCCCCGGCCCCTCCTCGTCCCCGCGCATGCGTCCTCATCGGAAAGCGCTGCCCGTGACTGGACCGCTGGTTCGGGTGAAAGCGGGTGAACAGGACGTCGTGACCGCGGTGCCCGAGCCCCGCGCCCGAACTGAGCGCCCGCGTCACCGGGTCAGCAGCCAGCGGCCGAGCACGCCGATCCCCGCCGCCCACACGAGCGACGCCAGCGTGCCGATGACGAACCGCTCCGACACCGCCGGGTCGTCGCCCGCGCGCAGCTCCGGGTACCGGCCGAGGCCCTTGACCGCCACGACCACCGCGACGCCGCCGGGCTCCCCGGCGAGCAGGGCGCCGGTGACCGCCAGCCGCTCGAGCACCCCGATCCAGGTGCCGCCGCGCAGCTTGGCCCGGACACGGTCGCTGTCGGGGCCGTCGCCGAGCGCCCGGGCGTTCGCGTCGCCGGACGCGCCGCGGTTGACCCGGCCCTTGCGGTACTCGCGGGGCTCGTCGTTGGCGGGCTCGTGCGGGCCCGCGCCCTCCCGGGCCGGCGCACCCCGCGGCCGGCGCCCGCCGCGGTCGGCGAGCCGCAGCACGCCCGCCGCGGCGACCCAGCCGAGCCCGACGCTGACCGCCAGGGCGGCCACCACGAGCACGGTCCCCCACAGCGTCGTCACGCGCGCCCCTCCCGGTCGACCTCGGCCGACCCATCCTGGCCACGCCCGCCCGCGAGCCGGAGCAGGCGCGCCGCGGCGGGGCGGGCCGCGACCTCCTCGGCCCACAGCGCGGCGCGGAGGCGGGCGCTCACCGCCTGCTGGCTGATGCCCAGCGCGGCGGCGACGTCCTCCTGCCGCGCCCCGGGCTCGCCGCGGCCCGGGGCCACGCGGTCGACGACCGACCAGCCGGCGGCGGTCCGCCGGGCGACCACGGCGCCGAGCAGGACCAGCACGCCCTCCGCCTCGGCGGCGGCGACCGCGTCCGGGCCCCGGACGGCCAGCGGCACGCTCCGCAGCCGGGACTTCGCGGCCTCGACGGCCTCCCGGGCGTGGATGAACGCGCTGCCGGACCCGGCGCGGGACGAGACCGGGAGCGGGGTGTCGACCACGCCGGAGCCGATGCCGATGCTCCACCCGCCGGTGCGGACGAGGTGCAGGGCCAGCGCGACCACGAGGTCTGCGTCGGCGAGCACGCCCTGGACCTCGTCGCCGACCGTGCGCTCGAACGGCAGCACGACGGCGCCCGGCGCGGCGGTCGCGAGCGGCGACGCGGAGGCCAGGTCGGCGAGCAGGGCGTCCACGCGGTCGCCGACCCGGCGGCTGCCCTCCTGGTCCACCGTCAGGGTCCACATGGCCGCCACGCTAGACCGTGGTACGGCCCCTTACAACCCTGAGAGTTGGTAGGTCGAGTCACAAGCCTTCGGGCTTGTGCGACTCAGCCCAGGGAGATGCCCCGCACCGGCGCTGCGCCCTCGGAGATCTCCGCGTACGCCGCGACGAGCAGCGACGGGTCCGGTCCCTCCAGCCGCGCCGGCCGGGCGACCCCGTCGAGCACGACGAACCGCAGCAGGTCGCCGCGGGTCTTCTTGTCCCGGCGCATCGCGGCGTGCAGCTGGTCCCACCGGTCGCCGCGGTAGGTCGTCGGCAGGCCGAGGCCCGTGAGGATCGACCGGTGCCGGGCGACGACGTCCTCGTCCAGCCGGCCCGCGAGCCGCGCGAGCTCCGCGGCGTAGACCATGCCGACCGACACGGCGGCGCCGTGCCGCCACGAGTACCGCTCGACGTGCTCGATCGCGTGGCCGAGGGTGTGGCCGTAGTTGAGGATCTCCCGGAGGCCGGCCTCCTTGAGGTCCTCCCCCACGACCCGCGCCTTGACGGCGACGGAGCGCTCGACCAGCTCGGCCAGCACCTCGGACCGCGCGGCGCGGACCGGGTCGGCGATCTCCGGCCCGTGCGCCTCGACCAGCTCGAGGATCCGCGGGTCCGCGATGAACCCGCACTTCACGACCTCGCCCAGCCCGGCGACGTAGTCGTGCTTCGGCATGCTCTCGAGCGCCGCGAGGTCGCACAGCACGCCCGCCGGCGGGTAGAAGGTGCCGACCAGGTTCTTGCCCTCGACGGTGTTGATGCCGGTCTTGCCGCCGACGGCAGCGTCCACCATCGCGAGCAGGGTCGTCGGCACGTGCACGACCTTGACGCCGCGCAGCCACGTCGACGCGACGAAGCCGGCGAGGTCCGTGGTCGCCCCGCCGCCGAGCCCGACGACCGCGTCGCTGCGCGTGAAGTCCGCCTGGCCGAGCACCTGCCAGCAGAACGACGCCACCTGCGCGGACTTCGCGGGCTCGGCGTCCGGCACCTCGGCCAGCAGCGCCTCGTAGCCCTGCGCCGTCAGGTCCTCCCGGACCGCGTCCGCGGTCGCCGCCAGCGCCGTCGGGTGGATGACCAGCACCTTGCGGACGCCGTCGCCCAGCAGCCGGGGCAGCTCGCCCAGCAGGTTGTGCCCGATGACGACCTCGTACGGCTGGTCGCCCGTGACCTGCACCGTGCGCGTGCTCATGCCTCGCTCCTGTCCTCGCCCGCCGCGCCGCCGTCGGCCGCGGGCTCCCCCGTGCGCCGGTCGGCCAGCGCCGCCTCGATCCGCTCCGCGACGACCGCCGGCGCGACGCCGTCGGTCGACACGACCACCGTGGCGACGGCCTCGTACACCGGCCGCCGCTCCGTCATCAGCGCCTGCCACTTCGCCCGGGGGTTCCCGAGCAGCAGCGGACGCGACTGGTTGAACCCCACACGCGGCGCCGCGTGCTTCAGGCTGACGTCGAGGAACACCACGACGCCGCCCGACTCCCGGTACGCCGCCAGCGCCTCCTGGGTCGCCGGGTGCAGCACCGCGCCGCCGCCGAGCGCCAGGACGCCGTCGTGCTCGGCCAGCGCCAGCCGGACCGCCTCGTGCTCCAGCTCGCGGAACCGGGGCTCGCCGTCCTCGACGAAGATGTCCGCCACCGGCTTGCCTGCGACGGACTCGACGTCGGCGTCGGTGTCCCGCTCCGCGAGGTGCCACCGGCCCGCCAGGGCGTGCGCCACCGTCGACTTGCCCGAGCCGGGCGGTCCGACGAGGACGACCCGCGGGCGGGCGGTCATCTCGGGCTCCCCGCGGGCTCGGGCGCGCAGCGGGCGAGCCCGCGGGCTGCGCTCATCGCAGGAGGTCGGGGATCGACGCGACGTAGGCGTCGAGGTTCCGGCGGACCTCGCCGACCGAGTCGCCGCCGGTCTTCTCCAGCAGCGCGTCCGCGACCACGAGCGCGACCATCGCCTCCGCCACGACCGCCGCCGGCGGCACCGCGCACACGTCCGAGCGCTGGTGCTGCGCCTTCGCGGGCTCGTTGCTGGAGGTGTCCACGGTGTCGAGCGCGCGCGGCACCGTCGAGATCGGCTTCATCGCCGCGCGGACGCGCAGGATCTCGCCGTTCGTCATGCCGCCCTCGAGGCCACCCGCACGGTTGCTGCGGCGGCGGATCACGCCGTCGGCGTCCCGCTCCATCTCGTCGTGCGCCTGCGAGCCGCGACGGGTGGCGGTCCGGAATCCGTCGCCGACCTCGACTCCCTTGATCGCCTGGATGCCCATGAGCGCACCGGCGAGCCGCGCGTCGAGCCGCCGGTCGGCGTGCACGTACGAGCCGAGCCCGGACGGCAGGCCGTAGACCAGCACCTCGACGACGCCGCCGAGGGTGTCGCCGTCCTTGTGGCACTCGTCGATCTCGGCGACCATCGCGGCCGACGTCGTCGCGTTGAAGCAGCGCACCGGGTCGGCGTCCAGCGCGGCCACGTCGTCGGGCGTCGGCAGCGCGGCGTCGTCGGGAGCCGCGACCGGGCCGATCCCGACCACGTGCGACACGAGCCGGACGCCCGCGGCCTGCTCGAGGAACCGGGCCGCCACCGTCCCGAGCGCGACGCGGGCGGCGGTCTCGCGCGCCGACGCGCGCTCCAGCACCGGGCGGGCGTCGTCGAACGCGTACTTCCGCATGCCGACCAGGTCGGCGTGGCCCGGGCGCGGCCGGGTCAGCGGGGCGTTGCGGGCGCGGTTCAGCTTCTCCGGGTCGTCGACCGGGTCGGACGACATGACGTCGACCCACTTCGGCCACTCGGTGTTGCCGATCTCGATGGCGACGGGGCCGCCCTGCGACTCGCCCAGGCGGACGCCGCCGAGGATGCGAACCTCGTCCTGCTCGAACTTCATGCGCGCACCGCGGCCGTAGCCGAGCCGGCGCCGCGCCAGGGCGTCGCGGATGTGGGCCGACTCGACCTCCACCCCCGCGGGGAGGCCCTCGAGCACGCCCACCAGGGCGGGGCCGTGCGACTCACCGGACGTCAACCAACGGAGCATGGTCGGGATCTTCCCATGGTGTGCGGGTACGACCGCGCCCCGGTCCACGAGGTGGGCCGGGGCGCGGGCGGGTGGTGCGGGACGGGGTCAGGCGTTGGAGAACGCCCCCGAGGGGTCACCGGCCGCCGGCGGTGCCCCCGACTCGCCCTGCTCGGTCGCGTCGCCGGCCGCGGCGGTCGGGTCCTGGAGCACGTACACGTACCCCGAGATGAGGAGCTCCAGGTCGCCCTTGGCGGTCGCCGGGCGCCCACCGGAGGCCTCGGCCTCGTCCTGACCGGTACCGTCGAGCGACGTCACCAGGAAGAGCCGGTCGGAGTCCTCCTGCAGCGTCCCGAGGAACGAGAGGACGTCCACCGGGTTGCCGAGCGCCGTGATGGTGACCGGGACGGCCACGAAGCCCGGGATCGGCGCCGCCGCCGAGGGACCGGACGTGCTCGCGCCCGCCCCCTCCTCAGATCCGTCCGCGTCGGTGGCGCCCTCCCCGGATGCGCCCTCCTCGGTGGCGTCGCCGCTGCTCGGCGCGGCCTCCACCGCCGCCGGAGCCACCGCCTCGGGCACGCCCACCGAGGCGTCCACGACCGCCGCGCCGGACGCCGCCGCGATGCTGTCCACCGTCCGGAGGAAGTCCGAGGTGCGACCGGTGGCCGGGATCTCGCGCTCGATCAGCGCGAGCTGCTCCTCGTACGACCCGAGCTCGGCGAACTGCTGCTCCAGCCGCGCGAGCTGAGCGGCGAGCGTCGAGTTCCGGTCCTCCGCGATCTGCGTGTCCTCGGCTGCGCGCGCGGTCTTCGCCACCACCGGCGAGATGAGCACGAACCAGCTGAGCGCCAGGATCGCGACCGCCAGCAGGACGGTGCCGGCGACCCACGTCGACTTCTTGACATTCTCCATGTCAGCCCTCGTCCTCGTTCGGCAGGAAGCGGTTGGCGTAGGCCTCGTCCGTGACCTGGACGCTGACCGAGAACTCAAACCGCGGCGTGGCGGTGTCCGTGTCCTCCCCGACCGTCACGGCGGTGACCCGCACGTCGTCGAAGCCGGGGATGGTGTCCAGCTGGTCCTGCCACTGCGCGATGTTCGGCAGGGTGTCGCTCACCGCGGTCATGTCGAGTCGGGACACCGACTCCGCCTGCAGCGGGTCCGCCGGCGCGGCCGGAGCCAGCATCGGCGTCGCGCCGTCCACGGTGAGGCTCGCGACCTTGACGCCACCGGGCATCGCCGCGAACACGTAGCCGAGGTACTCCCGCCAGAGCGTCTCCGTCGACATGCCCTGCTGCCGGGCTGCCTCGAGCTGCTCGAGCCGGTTGAGCACGACGGGGACCTCGGCGTACTGCTGCTGCGCGGCCGTGAGGCGCATGGTCTCGGCGTCCGCGTCCGCCAGCGCCTTCTCCTGCGTCGACAGGGCGAACGAGAACAGCGCGTACCCGCCGGCGGCCACGGCCACCACGAGGACGAGGCACAGCGCGAGCACCCGCTTCACACGCCCCATCGCCCGCGCGCCGTAGATCTCGGGCGGGAGCAGGTTGACCCGGGGCGCGATGTACGGTGCCGGCTGCGGCACCCCAGCGGCCGGAGTCGCCTTGCGCTCGCTGATCGCGGTCATGCCGCGGCTCCCATCGCCAGGCCCACCGACACCGCGAAGGTGTGCTGGGCGTCGAGGACGTCCGTGGCCGCAGCCGCACGCGCCACGTCGACGGTGCCGAGCGGCTGGCCCACCGACACGGGTAGCCGGCTCGCGCTGGACAGGTACTGCCCCAGCCCGGGCAGCTGGCACGCCCCGCCGGTCAGGAAGACGGCCTGTGCCGCGGCACCGGGGTGCGACGCCGCGTAGTAGACGAACGTGTTGCGGATCGACTCGACGAGCGACGTCGTCGCAGTTCCCAGGGCTCGGGCCGCCTCGTCGAGCTCGGCGGGCACGCTGAACCCGAACCCGATCTCGCGCTTGATCCCCTCCGCCTCCGCGGCCGGGACGCTCATGGCCCGCGACACCGCGTCGGTAGCGTCCTGGCCGCCCGTCGGGAGCAGACGGACCATCGTCGGCACGCCGTTCGCGACGATCACGACGGTGGTGACCCGAGCACCGATGTCGACCAGTGCCAGCGTCTGGCCCAGCGTGCTCTCGCCGCCGAGAGCACGGGCGAGCGCGAACGCGCTCAGGTCCACGCTGACGGGGTTGAGGCCGGCCGACTTCACCGCCGCGATGTTGGCGCGCACCGTGTCCTTGGTCGCCGCGACCAGCAGCCCCGAGACCACGGTCCCGTGCTCGGCGGCGCGCGACCCGGTCGGCAGGTAGTCGAGGATCGCGTCCTCGACCGCGACCGGGATGAGATCGTGCACCTGGAACGGCAGCGAGGCCTTCAGCTCGGGCAGGGGCATCGCCGGCAGGTCGAGCTCGCGCACGATCACCCGCTGGTTCCCGACGCCGATGACGACGTCCTTGGACCCGAACTTCTGCTGCGCCCACAGCTGCTTGATGGCCGTCCCGACCGTCGACGGCTCGGCCACCTCGCCGTCGCGGACGGCGCCGAACGGCAGCTGCACCGCTCCGGCGCGGACGAGCGTGGGACGCGCCGGCCGGCCGCCGCGTCCGCTCATGATCTCGACCTCGGCCGCGCGCACCTGCGTGGTGCCGATGTCGAGCCCGATCATGCGTGTCTTGGCCACGCTCGAGTCCCTTCCCTCCGGATGGCGTACTGCAGTCTGATCGGGCGCGGGTGCGCCCGACTTGAGGGGTTCTCCGGCTGATTCCGGTAGGTCAGAGGAAGAGCCCGAGGTAGGCGTTCCAGAGCATTTCGCCGAAGAGCAGCCCGACCAGGGCGCCGCCGAGCATCCACGGTCCGAACGGAATGCCCGACTTCCGGTCCGCGCGCCGCGCGACCAGAAGCCCCACGGAGTAGACGCCGCCGAGCAGGAATGCTGCGAACGCCCCGACGGCGAATGCACCCCAGCCGAACCACGCCAGGTACAGACCGAGCACGCCGGCCAGCTTCACGTCGCCGAAGCCCATGCCTCGCGGGTACGCGAACGCGGCCGCGAAGTAGAAGACGTAGAGGCCGACGCACCCGATCGCCGCCCGGACCAGCGCGGACCAGTCGGGTTCGCCGCCGGGGTTCCACGAGGCGAGAGCCAGCAGCAGGGCTCCGACCGGGTACGACGGCAGGACGATCCGGTCGGGCAGTCGCTGCACGTCGATGTCGATGAGGGTCAGCGCGACCCCGACGGCAGCGAGGTACAGCACCGCGGGCAGCACCCACGACAGCCCGACCTGGGCGGCGAGGACTGCGAACAGCAGACCCGTGACCGCCTCGACCGCCGGGTACCGGGCGCTGATCGGCTCGCCGCAGTCCCGGCACCGCCCGCGCAGCACGAGCCACGAGAGCACCGGCACGTTGTCCCGCGACCGGATGCGGTGGCCGCAGCGCGGGCAGGAGCTCGGCGGAGCGACGACCGACTCGCCGCGCGGCACCCGCCACACGACCACGTTCAAGAACGAACCGATCACCAGGCCGAGGATGCCCGCCAGGAGGACGACGAGGACGTCGAGCGTCACCGGTAGTTCCCGTCGGAGTCGAACGCGGGCTCGACCTCCACCCACACCGTGATGCCGTAGGTGGTCGTCACGGGCGAGAGGTACTTCGGTGGCGCCTGCGTGCGGAACCGCTCGTCGTAGTAGTACTTCTTCGCGTACCCCGTGGACAGGGTGGACACGGATCCGCTACGGGTGGTGGTCGCGACGGGGCCGCGAAACTTCTGCGCGATTGCCCCTGTGACCCACAGATCGCCCCGCGTCCCTCCCCGGTTGTAGTTCTGCACCATGAACGTGTGCGCGACCGACAGGATGGCAGCGTCGATGTACCGGTCCCGGCCGCCGAGCAGGGAGCTGTAGATCGTGTCGCCGCGCCAGTCGGTGGTCGTCCGCATCGGGTTCCAGACCCACACGGCGTTGTTGCCGACGAGCCCGAGCATGTCGTCGTTGTCGTCCGCGTACGTCACGTTCCCCGTGATGTAGACGTAGTTCTCGGCCGCCACCGTAGTGCGGCCGTTCAGGACGCCCTTGACGAACACGTCACCGTTCCGGCACCCGTACGCCGTCGAGAACGGGACGGTCTCGTTCTCGATGGGGTACCCGATGTTGTTGCGGTTCGAGGACGTGCACGCGATCGCGCCTGGGTGGACAGGGGTGCGCGAGCTGCTCGCGACCCGGTTGACGTTCCCGGAGGTCGTGGGGACGTTCTGCACGTAGATGACGAGGTTGTCCGTCACCGGGACGTCGACGCCCACGTAGGTGGACCCCGACTTCTTCGCGAGGCCCGTGCTGCCCGGCTTCCCGCACTTGTCCGGGGCTGAGCCGCCCGTGTCGGTGTCGCCGGTCGTGTTGGTGAACTGGGTCCACGGTGAGATCACGCGCATCGTGCCGTCGGACTTGAACTCGATCGACGTCGGGCCCGTGTAGAGGCACCCGGTCTCGGCCACCTCGTCGGGGCGGTCGCTGCGGGTCTCCTTCTTCAGCGCCGTGTTGGTCGGCGGCATGCCGATCGACGTGCTGAAGGTGGGGTCACCGGGGTTCTGGAACGTCGGGCGCGCGCCCTCGTACCGGATGTAATTCGGCCCGCTGGCGGCCTCCCACGACGTCGTCACGCGGCCGTTGAACTCGGCCGGCCCGTTGGTCTGGATCGCGTCGTTCGTGTGGACCGGGCCGTTGAGCTGATCCATGCCGCCGAAGTAGATGTTGTCGCACGGCCGCGGGTTCGGGTACTTGATGGCGCAGTTCTTCGTGTCGGTCGGGTCCACGGCCTGCGGGTCCGTGACCTCGAAGTCGGTGAAGTACAGGAAGTCGATGAAGCCCTCCTGCTTGAGGTCGGCGACGATCGAGCGGGTCTCCCCGCCGGCGCGCCCGGTCGACCGGACCCGGAGCGTCCCGTCCTGGGCGAAGCGCGAGTTGTCGATCTCGTACCGGAACTGCGATGCCCCGTTGCTCCCGGGCACCGTGGCCCAGGTCCCGGTCGCACCGAGGCCGAACGCGGGGTTGGTGGCGTCGCCGACCGGCAGCCTCACGTTCGACCCGGCCGAGAAGCTCGCCGCCGGGTTGCCCGCGCTGTAGTAGCTGGTGTCGTAGGCCAACCGGCTCTCGAACTCCTCGATGCCGGCGTAGGCCGCGGCCAGCGCGGAGTTCCAGTCCTGGTCCGACCGCGCGTTGCGCAGCGCACCGGTCGCGAACGCGACCCCGGCCACCATCAGCGCAGCCAGAGCCGCCGTGATGCCGATGACCAGCGGCATCGCGAGCCCGCGGTCGTGGGTGTCCTGCGCCAGCACGCGGCGCACTGCGTTCCTCATGGTCTGATCCTCGAGATGCCGAGATTGGGGATGCTGACGGTGTTCTGCATCTCGACGGCGTCGGCTCGGCCAGTCCCGTCCGCCTGCACCGTCAAGTGGATCTGCACCGCCGCGACGAGACGCCGGTCCGCCTCGCTCATGTTGCTGCCGTTGGCCGGCGGGACCAGCTCGTCGCCCTCTGCGTCGAAGTACCGGAACAGCGCCGGGGCTCCGGTGGGGACGGACCGAGCGATCGGCCTGGACGAGCTGGGGCTGCTCTGGAACGACCACGGGGATGCCGACGTCGTGGCGAGCCAGCGCGTCTCGACGACGCGCCGCTGGCCGTCGATCGAGAACCGCGCCTGCATCGGACGCGGCGACGACGACGACGTGTCGATGTACGCGTAGATGGTCAGGGCGTTCGCCCGGGCGTCCAGGAACACGGGAGCGTCCTGCGAGACCCCGGTCGGCCGGAGCGTCGTCCCCGACCGGATCACGCGGGTCAGCTCGTTCATGCCCGTCGAGGCCGTCATCGCGCTCTCCGTGGCGGCGCGATCGCGCGTGAACGACCGCGACGAGGTCGCGACCAGCGTCATCACGATCGCGGTGAGCAGGCCCAGCAGCGCCATCGTGACGAGCAGCTCGGGCAGCGAGACGCCTGCGTCCCCGCGAGGCCGGCGGCGGAGCGCGGTCACGGGGCGACCACCGCGACCCGCGGGTCCAACGTCACCTTGCCGTCGGGCGCGACCGTGGTCCGCTCCGGCTTCGCCGGCACCGTCGGCTGGATGTCGGCCGCCGGAACCGGCGTGTTCTGCGCGCCCGAGCCCCCGCGGTACAGCTGCCAGGTGCCGTACGGGAGCGCGATCGTCCCCGACCCGGTGCGGATCACGTCGCCGAACGCCAGCGTCTGCGTCGACGCGCATCCCGGGAGGCCCGGTGTCGTGGGGTTCACCGACACCGCCTTGAGGTGCGAGACCGAGCTGCTGCCCCCCCGCACCGTCACGATGCCCATCGCGACGCCGGTGCTGGCCGCGCCGCCCGGCGTCGCCGCCACCGCGGGCTGCCGGTCCGCCCGGAACGTCTGCGAGCCCACGACCTCCTCCGGCCACTGCAAGGGGTCGGCCGCGACGCAGGTGCCGGCGAACACCTCGTATCCCGACGAGAACGGGTGCAGCGGGAACCGCTGCGTGAGCGTGCCGCCACCGGAGCTGGGCGTCCGCCCGAACGTCCCGTAGGTGTTCGCGAACGTCGTCTGCAGGTTCGTCGGGACGCGGACGGCCGTGCCGGCCGGCGCGTTGGCCGCGAGCGTGGTGGTGAAGGTGGCGGCGCGGTCGTACTGGAACCCGACGGTCGCCGACTGCCCGCCGACGACGGTCACGGCCTGCGACGACGTGGTGTTCTGGCTCGAGTCGATGTACCCGCTCCGCGACACCGAGATCGTGTAGTCGTCCGGCGGCACCTTGAGCACGTACGTGCAACCCTGCGCGTCCGTCGCACTGATGACCGAGCCGACCGAGGGGCTGGCGCCGATGCTGATGCCCTGGCTGCCGAGGCCCGCACCGTCGAGCACCGACACGATGATCGTCCCGAGGTTCGGGTCGTTGAGACGCTGGTCCGGGTTGATGACCGTCGTGGAGCGCACCGGCTCGGTGCCGGAGCGCATGCCGCCCCAGGTCACCTCCACCGAGATGCGCTTGTACCGGAGCTGGCCGCTGTCGCCGCCCCCGAGCCCGCCGGCGCCGCCACAGCTGAACTCCTCGTCGGGGTCGGTGACCCACGACGCGCGCCGGACGACCTGGAACGTGTCCCCGTTGAGCTCGACGGCCCGGGACTCGTCCACCAGGTCGAAGAGGTCCTCGGCGTCGCGCGCCAGGTCGATCTCCTCGGCGGCGAGGTTCGCGGCCACGCCGCGTGACCGGGAGTCCCGGGTCAGGCTCAGGACCGAGAGCATGGTGTAGACGAAGCCTGTCGACACCAGGGCGAAGATCATCATCGCGACGATGACCTCGACCAGGGTCACGCCCGCGTCGTCGTGCTGACGGAGCCGCTGGCGGATGCGGGCGATCATCAGGCTCTCCTCCCGGTGTCGTCGGACCGAACGCAGCGCGGGGTGCCGCCGTCGGGCGGCACCCCGCGCTGTCACGCGTCGAGCAGGATCACGGGTTCTCGGAGTCCACGATCGTGCCGGTCTCGCTGTTGTAGGTGAACGTGCGGGTGCCGAGGTTCGTCGGGTTGGTGCCCACCAGGGTGTAGCCGGCCGCGTCGGCAGCCGTCACGGCGACCTCGACCTGCTCGGTGCTGTTGAAGCCGAAGTCGGCGGCGAGGATGTCCGCGGTCATGCTCGCGTACGAGCCGTTGTTCTCGACGGCGTACGACTCGGCCGCGATCGCCGCGTTCCGGACGTCGGACTCGACCTGGGCGACCCAGCCGTTCTCACGCTGGTTGAGGAACGCCGGGATGGCGATCGCGGCGAGGATGCCGATGATCACGATGACGACGAGGAGCTCGATGAGCGTGAAGCCCTTCTCGCCGTTCTCGCGCTTGTCCATGACCTTCTGGAGACGAGCGTGCATTGTTCTACCTCTTCTGGAAAATGTCGCTGCGAGTACCGCGCAATGCGGTGGTTCAAGGTGTTGCACCTATGTCATCGGCAGCGGCCCGAAGCCCTTGATCGCCCGAATGGGTGGTCCGTTTGGTCCGATTGAGGGGGATAGACCCGGGTTCGTCCTGCGCCCGGTCGGGCGAGGATCAGACCAGCTCGAAGATCGAGAAGATCGGCATGTAGAGCGCGATGATCATGCCGCCGATGATCACGCCGAGGACGGCGATCATGAGCGGCTCGATCAGCGAGGTGAGCTGCTCCGTCGTCGCGGCGACCTCCTCGTCGTAGAACTCCGAAACCTTCGTGAGCATGAGCTCGAGGGAGCCGGAGTCCTCGCCGGTCGCGATCATCTGGGTCACCATCGGTGGGAACACGGAGTGGTTCGACAGCGGCGCCGCGAGCGACTGGCCGGTGCGCACGTTCTCCTGCACGTCCTTGACCGCCTGCTCGATCGCCCAGTTGCCGGACGTCTGCCCGACGATCTCGAGCGCCTGCAGGATCGGGACGCCGGCGCTGAGCATCGTGCCGAAGTTGCGGGTGAATCGCGCGATCGCGACCTTCTTGAAGAGCTGGCCGAAGATCGGCACCCGGAGCGCGAACGGCTGCACCCGGGACCGGACCCCGTCGTCGTCCTTGTGCTTGCGCCACCAGACGCCGAACGCGACGAGGACGACCAGCAGCACCGGGGCGAGCCACTTCATGACGCCCGACAGGTAGACGAGGATCTGCGTGGCCCAGGGCAGCTCACCGCCGAGATCGGCGAACATCTGCTCGAAGATCGGCACGATGAACAGCAGCATGCCGACCACGGCCAGGATCGCCATGCAGAAGACCATCACCGGGTAGGTCATCGCGGACTTGATCTGCGCCCGCAGCTTGACCTCCTTCTCGTAGTTCTCCGCGACGGAGCGCAGGGCGTCCTCGAGGAACCCGCCCACCTCGCCCGCGCGGATCATGTTGATCATCAGCGGCGGGAAGGTGTCGGGGTGCCGGGACAGACCGTCTGAGAGCGAGTTGCCGGTCTCCACGTCCGCACGCACCTGGGCGAGCACCTTGGCGAGGGCCTCGTTCTCGGTCTGCGTCGCGATGATGTTGAGCGCACGGAGCAGCGACAGACCGGCCGAGATCATCGTCGCCATCTGGCGCGACATGACCGCGAGGTCCTTGATCCTGACCCGCTTGCCGAACCCGGGGATCGTGATCTCGCGCTGGAGACCGGTGTTCTGGACCTCGTTGATCGACAGCGGAGCCATGCCCATGGTCCGCAGCCGGTTGACGACGGCGGCCTCGTTCGTCGCCTCGATCCGGCCCTTGACCAGCTTGCCGCTGCCGTCGCGGATCGCGTACTCGTACGTGCGGGCGATGGCCATCAGTACTGCCCTCCGAACCCGGAACCGACGCCGGTGCTGTTCAGCGCGGACGCGCCCTGGTTCATCCGGGCGGTGCGGCCGACCATCTTGTTGAAGTCCTCGGTGTGGTGCGCCTTCTCGAGCGCCACCTCGTACGTGACCTTGCCCGTGCGGACGAGCTCTGCCAGGTTCTGGTCGAGCGTGTGCATGCCCGCGTCGGTGCCCGCCTGCATCGACGAGAGGATCTGGTGCGTCTTGCCCTCGCGGATGAGGTTGCGGATCGCGGGGGTGGCGACCATGACCTCGGTCGCCACGACGCGGCCCTGGCCGTTCGCCGTCTTGCAGAGCGTCTGGCAGACGACCGCCTGCAGGGAGGCGGCCAGCTGGGTGCGCACCTGGTCCTGCTGGTGCGAGGGGAAGACGTCGATGATGCGGTCGATCGTCTGCGCGGCGTCCTGCGTGTGCAGGGTGGCGAACACGAGGTGGCCGGTCTCGGCGGCGGTGAGCGCGACCGAGATGGTCTCCAGGTCGCGCATCTCGCCGACGAGGATGATGTCGGGGTCCTGGCGCAGCACGTGCTTGAGCGCGTTGGCGAACGAGTGGGTGTCGGCCCCGACCTCGCGCTGGTTGATGATCGACCGCTTGTGCCGGTGCAGGAACTCGATCGGGTCCTCGACCGTCATGATGTGGTCGGCGCGCGTGCGGTTGGCCAGGTCGATCACCGCGGCGAGCGTCGTGGACTTGCCCGAGCCGGTGGGCCCGGTCACGAGGACCAGGCCGCGCGGGAGGCCGGCGAACGACCCGACGACCGGCGGGACGCCCAGGCTCTCGAGCGACTTGATCTCGTACGGGATGACGCGGAACACGGCGCCGACGGACTCGCGCTGCTGGTACAGGTTGACGCGGAACCGGGCGTGCCCGCGGACCGCGTAGGCGAAGTCGAGCTCGAGGGACGCCTCGAACTGCTCCCGCTGCTTCTGGGTGAGCACCGAGTAGATCGAGCGACGCAGCGGCTCGGGGGCCAGCATCGGGAAATCCTCGAGCGGGTGCAGCGAGCCGCTCACGCGGACCATCGGCTGCGAGCCGCTCGTCAGGTGGAGGTCGGACGCGCCGAGCTGCACCATGCGGACCAGCACGGCGTCGAGGGACAGGTCGCCATCCTCGGCGCGCTGCCCCATGCCGGCGCGCTGCTGCGGCGCCGGACGGGCGGGCGGCTGCTGGCCCGGGGCCGGCTGCTGGCCGGTGACCTGCTGCTGCCCCGGCGCCGGCTGCGCGGGGCGGGCGGCCGCCGGCGCGGCGGGCATCGCCTGCGTCGAGGCGGCGGGCTGCTGCGCGTACCCGGGCGGGGGCGGCGGGTAGCCGGCGGCCTGGGCGGGCTGCTGGCCGTGCGGGGCGCCCGGCGCGAGCGGCGGAGCGGCTGCGGGGACCGGCTCACCCTGCTGCGCCTGGCGCAGCGACGCGCGCGTCGGGGCGGCGGCCGGGGCGCCGGCCGGCGGGGTCAGCGGCGCGGGCGTCGGGCCGCCGTAGCCGGCGGTCGGCAGGGTGGAGCCGTAACCGGCCGGCGGGCCCTGCGGGGGCAGCACAGGCGGCACCGCGTAGCCCGGCGCACCCGCCGGGGCCGGGGGCGCCTGGCCCGGCGGGGCCTGGCCGGCCGGGGCCTGCCCCGTCGGCGGCAGGTACGGCGGGAGCGCCCGCGTCTCCCGCGGGTCGCCCGTGTAGGACTCGCTCACCGTCGTTCCCCTTCCTCGCCGCCCGGCACGCGCCGAGCGGTCGTCCGCATCCCCTGATCGGCGCAGTACCCGCCGCTCTTGAGGGTTCTCACCGGGTTCCACTCCCCCGGCCCGCCGGGCCACCCTTGCGGGCGGCGTCCGTGCTGTGCCGCACCGATACGCCGGGCGCGGCGCCGGGCGCGCCGCACCCACCCCACGGCCGCCGACTGGGCATCCGACACGTCGAGCGGGCATCCCCTGGATGCCCAGTCGGCGCGTCCCGTGCCCACTCGGCGACGGGGCTCGCGCCGTGGGGTCGTGCTGGGCGGGCTGGCGCCCCCAGCCGTCGGGTCAGGCCGTCAAGCCGCCCAGCCGTCAGGCCGTCCAGCCGTCAGGTCACGCCGTCACGCCGTCACGCCGTCCTGCCGTCAGACCGCCACGGCGTCACGCCGTCACGCCACGACCCGGAGGATCTCCTCGACCGACGTCTGCCCCAGCGCGACCTTCTGCCAGCCGTCGTCGCGGAGCGTGATCATCCCCTGCTGCCGGGCGGTGGCCGAGATCTCGGCCGCCGAGGACCGGGCGACGGCGAGCCGCTCGATCTCCTCGGTCACCCGCATCACCTCGTGCAGCGCGACGCGCCCGCGGTACCCGGTGCGGGAGCAGGCGACGCAGCCGACCGGCCGGAACAGCTCGGGCAGCGGCTCCCCCGGCACCCACGGGAACCGGGCGGCGGTCAGCTCGGCCTCGGTCGGCGTGTAGGGCTCGCAGCACTTCCCGCACAGCCGCCGGGCGAGCCGCTGCGCGACCACGGCGTCCAGGGCCGAGCCCACGAGGAACGGCTCGATGCCCATCTCGGTGAGCCGGGTGACGGCGGACGGCGCGTCGTTGGTGTGCAGGGTCGACAGCACGAGGTGGCCGGTGAGGGCCGCCTCGATGGCGATCTGGGCGGTCTCGTGGTCGCGGATCTCACCGAGCAGCACGACGTCGGGGTCGGACCGCAGGATCGAGCGCAGCGCGCCGGCGAACGTCAGGCCGGCCTTCGGGTTGACCTGCACCTGGTTGATCCCGGGCAGCCGGTACTCGACCGGGTCCTCGACCGTGATGACGTTGATCTCCGGCTTCGAGACCGCGTTCAGCGTCGCGTACAGGGTGGTCGACTTGCCGGAGCCCGTCGGGCCGGTGACCAGGATCATCCCGTACGGCTTGGTGTAGGACTCCCGGTAGGTCTCGTAGTTGTGCTCGAGGAACGCCAGGTCGCGCAGGTCCAGCGACGCCGTGGAGTTGTCCAGGATTCGCATGACGATCTTCTCGCCCCACACCGTCGGCAGGGTGGCGACGCGGAGGTCGATCTTGCGGCCGTTGTGCGTGACGGACATGCGGCCGTCCTGCGGCTTGCGGCGCTCGGCGATGTCGATGTCCGACATGATCTTGACGCGGGAGATGACGCCGCCCTGGATCTGCTTGGGCGAGCGCTGCATCTCGTGCAGCACGCCGTCGATCCGGTACCGGACGCGCAGGTCGTGCTCGGTCGGCTCGATGTGGATGTCCGAGGCGCGGTCGGAGATCGCCTGGGTCACGAGCAGGTTCACGTACCGGACGATCGGGGCGTCGTCCTCGACGGCGGACCCGATGTTCGACAGGTCGACCTGCTGCTGCTGGGACTGCTGCTCCTCCTCGAACGCCGAGGACAGGTCCTCCATCTCGCCGTCGGCGCGGCAGAACCGCTCGATCGCGCGGTTGAGGTTCTCGAAGGTGGCGACGATCGGCAGCACGGCCATGCCGGACACGGTGCGCACGTCGTCGACCGCGACGACGTTGCCCGGGTCGGCGGTGGCGAGCACGAGCGCGCCGTCCTGGAACCCGACGGGCAGCACGGTGTACCGGCGGCACAGCGCCGCGGGGACCATCGAGACCGCCGACCGGTCCACCTGGTACTCGTCGAGGTCGACGAACGCCATGCCGACCTGCCGCGCGAGCGCGGCCACCAGCTGACCCTCGGTGAGGACCCCGATCTCGACCAGCGTGCGGCCCAGGGACTGCCCCCGTGCCATCTGCTCGTCCAGCGCCGCCATGAGCTGCGCCTCGCTGACCAGGCCCTCGTCCAGCAGGATCTCGCCGAGCTGCTTCACCCCGTGTCCCTTCGTCCGGGGCAGGCAGGTGCACCGTCCCCACGATGCCCATCGGCACCCGGGCGGGGTCAGATGAGGGACGGGGACGAACCGGACGGGCGTCCGGCCCGCCTCGGTGGGTGATTCGGCGCGGGCGGCTGGGTGCTGGCACCCAGGGCCGGCGCGTCGGCGGTCGCGCGGACGGCGCGCCGGCGTCAGCCGACGGGCGCGGCCGGCGCGTCCAGCGCCTCGGCCAGCGCGGCGTCCATCGCCGCCAGCGGGCCGGGCCGGCCGGTCATCAGGCGCACCTGCTCGGCGGCCTGGTGCAGCAGCATGCGCTCCCCCGGCACCGCCACGCCGCCCGCGGCGGACCACGCGGCGTGCAGCGCGGTGGGGCGCGGGTCGTACGCGACGTCGAGCAGCACGGCGCCCGCGCGGGGAGCGCCCGCGGAGCCGCCTGCGAGCCCCGCCGCCAGGTCGTCCGCGGCGCGCGGCGGCAGCGTCGAGACGACCAGGTCCGCGCGCGCCATCGCGTCCAGCGCGCCGTCCAGCGTGCGGAACACCGGCTCGACGCCCATCCGGTGCGCCGCGCGCGCCAGGGCCCCGGTGCGGCCGAGCGACCGCACGTGCACGACGGGCGCGGTGCAGCCGAGCTGGGCCAGGGCGGCGAGCGTCGACGCGGCGGTGGCACCGGCGCCGAGCACCACGGCCGACCGGGCGGGGACGGGGCTCGCGCCGGCGCCCGGCTCGCTGAGAACCGCCGTCCCGACGCCCGCCTCGGCCGCGCCTACCGACGACTGCACGCCCGCCGACGGACCCGCGCCCACCGAAGATCCGGCCCCCGCGGCCGCCAGCCCCTCCGACAGCGCCGCGACGAGCCCGTGCACGTCGGTGTTCGCCCCCGTGAGCACCGGCCGGCCGGACCCGCCGCCCTGCACGAGCACCGTGTTCACCGCGCCGACGACCTCGGCGAGCGGTTCGACGTGGTCGAGCAGCGGGAGCACCGTCTGCTTGAGCGGCATGGTGAGGCTGAGGCCCGCCCAGGTGCCGTCGAGCGCGTCGACGAACGCCGGCAGGCCCTCCTCGGTGACGTCGACGGCCTCGTACGACCAGCCGTCGAGCCCGAGCGCGCGGTACGCGGCCCGGTGCAGGACGGGCGACAGCGAGTGCCCGATCGGGTGCCCGAGCACCGCGGCGCGGCGCCCGGGCGCCGTCACTGGTTGGCCGCCTGCCACTCGCGGAGCAGGTCCACGTTCTCCTGGTGCTCGGGGTAGGTCTCGGCGAACCGGGTCTCGCCCGTGTCGAGGTTGATCGTGGCCCAGTACAGCCACGGCCCGTCGGCCGGGTTGAGCACGGCGTCGATGGACACCTCGCCCGGGTTGGCGATCGGCGTCGGGGGCAGGCCCGCGATCTTGTACGAGTTGTACGGGTCGTACGGCGGCTGCGCCCCGTTGGTGTCCGCGGTCGTCAGCTCGGTGCCGGGGATGCCGAGGCCGTACGCGTTGATCGCGTCGATCTGCAGGTTCATGCCGATGTCGAGCCGGTTCTGGATCGCCCGCGCCATCTTCGCGCGGTCCTCGTCCAGCTTGCCCTCGCGCTCGACGATGGACGCCTTGTTCAGGACCGTCTCCCACTGGTCCTGGGCGACGCCCTTCTCCGTGAGCAGGGTGGTCGTGCGGCCGACCATCTGCGCCAGCACGCTGGCGGCGCTCGAGCCGGGCTCGACCTCGTAGGTCATCGGGAACAGCCAGCCCTCGACGTTGCCGCCGGCCTCGGCGGGCAGGCCGATGGCGGCGGGGTCGGCGGCGGCGGCCTCGAGGTCCTCGACCGGGATGCCGGTGACCTCGTAGACCCGCTGGTAGATCTGCGACGCGGTGTAGCCCTCGGGGATGGTGACCCGGTTGGACACGCGGTTCGCCTGGTCGAGCAGCGCGTTGACCGCGTCGCTCGCCTTCATCTCGAGCTGCAGCGCGTAGGTGCCGGGCTGGATGCCGGTCGCGGCGGGGTTGGCAGCGTAGGCGCTGGTGAACGCGTTCACCGTCGCGACGACGCCGGCGTCGACGAGCGTCTGCCCGATCGCGCCGCCGGTGTCGCCCTGCGCGACGGTCACCTGCACCTCGCCGCTGCCGGGGCCCGGGAAGTCCTCGACGGTCTCCTCGGCGCTGCCGCCGCCGGAGAACAGGTCGCCGAACACGCTCCACACGACGAAGCCGGCGCCGCCCACGAGGACGAGGGCGAGCAGCAGCACGACGACGCTGCGGCGGCGCTTGTGCTTGCGCTGCTGGGCACGCTGCTCCTGCGTGTCCCGGCGCGAGCGGCGCGAGGGCGGGGGCGCCTCGTGGTGCTCCTGCTGCGGAGCACCGAGGAACAGGTCGCTCACTCGGTCGTCCCTTCGGTGTGTCCTGCTCGTCCTGCGTCCTGCGGACCCCCCGGGCGCTCCTCCTCGGGGCGCTCCGGGCGGGTCGCCGTGACCCGCTCGCCGGGCCGGCGGCCCGAGGAGCGCTCCGCGTCGAGCGCGGTCTGCAGGATCACCACCGCGGCCGCCTGGTCGACGACCGCCCGGTGACGACGTCCGGACCGGCCGGACGCGTGCAGCGCCTGATGGGCGGACACCGTGCTCATCCGCTCGTCGACCAGCCGCACCGGAACCGGGGCGACGGCCTGCGCCAGCGCACCAGCGTACGCGCGTGCGGCCTCCGCCGCAGCGCCCTCGGTCCCGGAGAGGTGTTTCGGCAGGCCCACGTACACGGCCGCGGCGAACCGCTCGGCGACCTCCTCGACGATCGAGGCGACGTCCGACGGCCACGCACCCGGGGCCGGCGTCCGCGTGTCGCGGGGCAGCGTGGCGACCGGGGTGGCCACCAGCCCGTCGGGGTCGCTGGCCGCGAGGCCGACCCGGACGGAGCCCACGTCGACCGCGAGCCGGGCCCCGCGCACGACGGCGTCGGGGTCCAGGGCGCCCGGGTCGGCCCCGGCCACGGGGGTCAGGCGCCCGCCCCGATCGCCTCGCGGACGCCGGCCAGCGCCTCCGGCAGGCGGGCGGCGTCGGTGCCGCCGCCCTGCGCGAGGTCGTCCTTGCCGCCACCGCCGCCGCCGAGCAGGCCGGACGCGGTCTTGACCAGCGCACCCGCGCGGACGCCCTTCTCGCGCGCCGCGGCGTTGGTCGCCACGACGACGACCGGGCGGCCCTTCGCGACGCCGCCGACCGCGACGACCGCCGGGGCGGACTCGCCGAGCCGGGCGCGGACGTCGAGCACCAGGGTGCGCAGGTCGTCCGCGGCGCCGACCTCGCCGGCATCGTGCGCGACCACGCGGGTCCCTGCGATCTCGACCGCCGAGGACGCGAGCGAGCCGGCCGCCGCGAGGACCTGCGCCGCGCGCAGCGAGGCGAGCTCCTTCTCGGACTCCTTGAGCCGGGTCATGAGCGAGGAGACGCGGTCCGCGAGCTCGTCCGGGCGGGCGCCGAGCAGGCCGGAGATCTGGCCGACCAGCGCGCGCTCCTTGGCGTGGAAGCCGTACGCCCCGTCGCCGACGAGCGCGTCGACCCGGCGGACGCCGGAGCCGATCGACGACTCGCCGAGCAGGGTGACCAGGCCGAGCTCGCCGGACTGCCGCACGTGCGTGCCGCCGCAGAGCTCGCGGGACCAGTCGCCGCCGATCGAGACGACACGCACCTGGTCGCCGTACTTCTCGCCGAACAGCGCCATCGCGCCGAGCGCGCGGGCCTCCGCGATCGGCATGACCGCGTCGGTGACCTCGAGGTTCTCCTGCAGCCGGGTGTTGACCCGCTCCTCGACCTCGGACAGCACGCCCTGCGGGACCGCCTGGCCGGCGCGGAAGTCGAACCGCACGCGGCTGGGCGCGTTCTCGGAGCCGGCCTGGGTCGCGGACGGGCCGAGCGACTCCTGGATGGCCTTGTGCACCATGTGCGTCGCGGTGTGCGCGCGGCTGATCGCGATGCGGCGGGCGGTGTCGATGGACGCGACGCCCGGCTCGTCCAGCGTGACGGTGCCCTCGACGAGGCGGCCGCGGTGCACCGGCAGGCCCTTGACGGGCGCCTGCACGTCGTCGACCTCGATGGTCGCGCCGCCGTCGAGCACGATCGAGCCGTGGTCGGCGAGCTGGCCACCCATCTCCGCGTAGAACGGCGTGACGTCCAGGACGAGCTCGACGTCCGCGGGCGCGGTCGCGGCGGGCGCGGGCACGCCGTCGACCAGCAGGCCGACGACGCGCGAGCGCGCGGTGGTGCGGTCGTAGCCGACGAACTCGACGGGCCTGGCACCGGACCCGCTGAGCGTCGCGTGCATGTCCTGGTACGCCGCGGTGTCGGTGCGGCCCGCGCGCTTGGCCAGGGCGTCCGCCCGGGCGCGCTCGCGCTGGGCCTGCATGAGGGTCCGGAACGCCTTCTCGTCGACCGACACGCCCTGCTCGGCGGCCATCTCGAGGGTGAGGTCGATCGGGAAGCCGTACGTGTCGTGCAGCTGGAACGCCTTCTCGCCGGACAGCAGCGGCGCCGCGCTCGGCGTACCGGTCCCGGCCGTCTTCACCTCGGACACCGCGAGGTCGAGGATCGAGGTGCCCGCGACGAGGGTGCGCAGGAACGCCTCCTCCTCGGCGTAGGCGACCTTGGCGATGCGGTCGAAGTCGCGCGCCAGCTCCGGGTACGACGGCGACATCGCGTCGCGGGACACCGGCAGCAGGGTCGGCAGCGCGGGGGTCTCGACGCCGAGCAGCCGCATCGCGCGCACCGCGCGGCGCAGCAGGCGGCGCAGCACGTAGCCCCGGCCCTCGTTCGACGGCGTGACGCCGTCGCCCATCAGCATGAGCGCGGAGCGCACGTGGTCGGCGACGACGCGCATCCGGACGTCGTCCTCGTGATCGGCGCCGTAGGTCCGGCCGGACAGCGCCTGCGCCGCCTCGATGACCGGGAAGACCTCGTCGATCTCGTACATGTTGTCGACGCCCTGCAGCAGGAACGCGACGCGCTCCAGGCCCATGCCGGTGTCGATGTTCTTCTGCTTGAGCTCGCCGAGGATCGGGAAGTCCTCCTTGCCGCCCCCGTCGCCGCGCTCGTACTGCATGAACACGAGGTTCCAGATCTCGATGTACCGGTCCTCGTCGACGACCGGGCCGCCCTCGGCGCCGTACTCCGGCCCCCGGTCGACGTAGATCTCCGAGCACGGGCCCGCGGGGCCGCGCGCGCCGGTCGACCAGTAGTTGTCCTTCATGCCGCGGCGCTGGATGCGCTCGTCGGGCAGGCCGGCGATCTTCTTCCAGAGCTCGGCCGCCTCGTCGTCCGTCTCGTAGACGGTGACCCAGATCTTGTCCTCCGGGAAGCCGTAGCCGCCCTGGTCCTGCGGGGTGGTGATCAGCTCCCACGCGTGGGTGATCGCCCCCTCCTTGAAGTAGTCCCCGAAGGAGAAGTTGCCGTTCATCTGGAAGAACGTGCCGTGCCGCGTGGTCTTGCCGACCTCCTCGATGTCGAGGGTGCGCACGCACTTCTGCACGCTGGTGGCGCGGGGCCACGGCGCCGTCTGCTCGCCGAGCATGTACGGGATGAACGGCACCATGCCGGCGATCACGAACAGCGTCGACGGGTCGGGCGAGATCAGCGGGGCGGAGGGCACCACGGTGTGGCCGCGGGCCTCGAAGAAGTCGAGCCAACGCTGGCGGATCTCGGCGGTGCGCATGGTGTCCTCGTCTGGGTCGGGTGGCGGGAGTCGCGGGCCCTCGCCCGTTCTCGTGGTTCAGCGTCGCCCGTCGCGCGGGTGTTCCCGCCGGGGCGACCCCGTGCAGCCTAGGGGCCGCGGCGCGGTCGTCAGTAGAAGGAGTACGGCACGTCGCCGTCGCCGTCGGCCGGGTCCTCCACCGGCTCGTCGGCCCAGCCGCGGCGCGCCCGCTCCCGGCGGGCCTCCTCGCGGGCCTCCGGGTCGCGGTGCCAGGCGGGCGGGACGGCACCGGAGCGGTCGTGCTCGGCCTCGCGGGCGGCGGCCCGGCGGCCGGCGCGCTCGGCCCGGATCGCGTCCACGTCGACGTCGCCGACGAGGTCGTGCCGCAGCTGCGCCTCGCGCTCCGCCATGCCGGTGCGGAACTCGCGACGGGCGTCGGCCAGCGACCGCACGGTCCCCGCGGTCGTGGCGCCCGCGCGGAAGGCGGTGCGGACGGCGCGCGCGGCGGTGGTGGCGGTCGCGGCGGCCGTCCCGGCGGCGCCGGCCGGACGCGTGGCGTCGGCGTGCGCGCCGTGCGCGGCAGGGGCGCCGGTCAGGTCGTCCAGCAGGCCGAGCCGCTTGGCCCCGGCGACCGCGGCCGCCGCGCCCACCGCGACCCAGAGCAGCCGGCTCATCGCCCGGACCGCCCGCGGCGCAGGCCGGACAGGGCGCGCCGCACGCCGTAGCTGAACGCGGCCACCTTGATCATCGGTCCGCCGACGGTCGCGGCGAACAGCGACGTCAGGGCGGACGCGTTCTGCGTGATGGTGGCGGCCGAGGTGGTGATCGCGTCGACCCGCTCGAGCTGGGTGTTCGTCGAGGACACCGTGGTGGCGGCCTCGTCGAGGATCGGCACCGTGTGCTCGGTGATCTCCTTCACGGAGGCCCGGGTCTCGTCCAGGACGCGCCCCAGCTTCACCAGCGGCACGGCCAGCGCGCCGACGAGCAGCACGAAGGCGATGGCCGCGACGAGCCCCGCGATGTCTCCCAGCATGGCCAGCCCTTCTTCCGTGCCGGCACCGCGCCGACGTCGGGGAAACCCTACCCGGCGTGCGGTGCCGGGCCGGGCGTCCGGCCCGGTCACCGGGCCGGGGAACGCCGCGACGCCCCGGCGCCGGCCCCGAGGGGGCGGCGCGGGGGCGTCGCGGACGTGCGAGCCGGGTGGCTCAGCGGGCGTAGTACTCGACGACCAGCTGCACGTCGCAGGTCACGGGGACCTCGGCGCGCTTCGGGCGGCGGACCAGCACGGCCGACAGCTTCTCGAGCTGGACGTCCAGGTAGCCCGGGACGGCCGGCAGCACGTCGCGGTGGGCGCCGGCGGCGGCCACCTGGAACGGCACGGTGGTCTGCGACTTCGGCTTGATCTGCAGGGTCTGGCCCTCCTTCACGCGGAAGGACGGACGGTCCACGATCTTGCCGTCGACGAGGATGTGGCGGTGGGTCACGACCTGGCGCGCCTGCAGGATGGTGCGGGCGAAGCCGGCGCGGAGCACCAGGGCGTCGAGACGGGTCTCGAGGTCCTCGACCAGGGCCTCACCGGTCAGGCCCGGGGCCTTGCGGGCGTCCTCGTACGCACGGGCGAGCTGCTTCTCGCGCAGCGCGTACTGGGCGCGCAGACGCTGCTTCTCGCGCAGACGCACCGCGTAGTCGGACTCGGTGCGGCGGCGGGCGCGGCCGTGCTCGCCGGGCGGGTAGGGGCGCTTCTCGAAGTGCTTGACGGCCTTCGGGGTGAGCGCGAGGCCGAGGGCGCGGGAGAGGCGCACCTGGCGACGCGCACGCGTCACGTTGCTCATGTGATCGTTCCTGTCGTTTCTCGTACGGCACACCCGTGCCCGGGGGTTCCCGGGCGGGGCGTGGGGCCGACCTCCGTGCGTCCGTACGAGGCGGACGCGGCTAGGACCCCAGGCGGCCGTCCGGCTGACCCACCGGGAGACCCCGGGGTGCGGACGACCGTGCAACTCTACCGGGTGCGCGACGCTGGGCCTAATGCGGGGCCTGGGCGGCGCGGCGCGGCGATCCTCCGGCGGCACGGCGGGTCGGCCCCTCCGCGGGCGCGCCTCCCTCAGTCCCGCGGCGGCGGCGCCTGGTCCAGCACCGACCGGATCCGGCCGAGCCGCTCGCCGACCTGCCGCTCGTACCCGTTGTCGGTCGGGCTGTAGTACCGCGTGCCCACGAGGTCGTCGGGCAGGTACTGCTGGGCGGCGATCCCGTGCGGGTGGTCGTGCGCGTACAGGTAGCCCTTGCCGTGGCCCAGCTGCTTGGCGCCGGCGTAGTGCGCGTCCCGCAGGTGCGCGGGCACGGACCCGAGCCGGCCCGCCTGCACGTCGGCCAGCGCGGCGTTGATCCCGTTGTAGGCGGCGTTCGACTTCGGGGCCGTCGCGAGGTGCACGACCGCCTCGGCCAGGATGATCCGCGCCTCGGGCATGCCGATGAGCTGGACGGCCTGCGCGGCGGCGACGGCGGTCTGCAGCGCGCTCGGGTCCGCCATGCCGACGTCCTCCGACGCCGAGATGACGATCCGGCGCGCGATGAACCGCGGGTCCTCCCCCGCCGCGATCATCCGCGCCAGGTAGTGCAGCGAGGCGTCGACGTCGGAGCCGCGCACCGACTTGATGAAGGCGCTGATCACGTCGTAGTGCTGGTCGCCGTCCCGGTCGTACCGCACGGCGGCGACGTCGATCGCGCGCTCCGTGGTGGCCAGGTCGACGACCGCGGGGACGTCGGCCTCGTCGCCGAGGTCGACGTCGGGGTCGGCGAGCCGCGCCTCCCGGTCCGCCAGCGCGGCGCCGGCCGCGGCCTCCAGGATGGTCAGGGCCTTGCGAGCGTCGCCGCCGGACAGCCGGAGCAGGTGCTCCTCGGCGTCCTCGGTCAGCGCGACCGCGCCGCCGAGCCCGCGCTCGTCCTCGACGGCGCGCCGGATGAGCGCCCGGACGTCGTCGGTGTCGAGCGGCTTGAGCGTGAGCAGCAGCGACCGGGACAGCAGCGGGGAGTTCACCGAGAAGCTCGGGTTCTCCGTGGTGGCGGCGACGAGCGTCACCCAGCGGTTCTCCACGCTGGGCAGCAGCGCGTCCTGCTGCGCCTTGGTGAACCGGTGGACCTCGTCGATGAACAGCACGGTCTCCGAGCCGTCGGACGCGAGCCGGCGCCGGGCGTCGTCCACCACCTGCCGCACGTCCTTGACGCCGGCCGTGACCGCGGACAGCTCGACGAACCGGCGGCCCGACGTGGTGGCGACCAGGTAGGCGAGCGTCGTCTTGCCGGTGCCGGGCGGTCCCCAGAGCACGACCGACGACGGGGCGGCGCGGCGCGCGGTGGCGTCCCCGGGCTCGACGAGCCGTCGGAGCGGCGACCCGGGCACCAGCAGGTGCTCCTGCCCGGCGACCTCCGCCAGGCTGCGCGGGCGCATGCGCACCGCCAGCGGCGCCCCCGCCGACGGGGCGGGCGTGCCCTGCGCCGAGGTGGTGACCGCGTCGAACAGATCCATGCCCGTGAGCCTACGGGCGCCGTCCCACACGCCGCGCCGCGGTGCCGCGGGCGGCCCGGCACCCCCGGGGCGCACGGGACACCCCCGGGCGCCCGCGACGTCGTGCGCCCTCGCGGCGTCTCGCGCGCCGTCGCGGGACGCGTGAGGCCGGTGGTGCGCGAGTGGCGTCCGGCCTGCGATGCTGACCCGCGTGTTCGAGAGCCTCGGCCGCCTGGTCGCCCGCCACCCCCGCCTGACGGTGCTCGCCTGGGCCGTGCTGGCCGCGGCCTGCTTCCTGCTGGCGCTGGTCGGGGTCGGCGGCCAGAACCTGTTCGACCGGCTGAGCACCGGCGAGCCGGTCGTCCCGGGCTCGGACAGCGCCCGCGCGAGCGAGCTGCTCGCGGAGACCAGCACGTCCGGCGCCTCGCTGAGCCTCGTGGTCGAGGGCGTCGACCCCGCCACGGAGGGACTGGCGGAGGCGCTGGCCCCCGCCCGCGAGGACGTCGCCGCCGTCGACGGCGTGCTGTCGGTCATCGACCCGTTCGTGCTCCCGCAGGGGCCCGAGAACCCGGCCGCCGCGCCCCTGCTCGCGCAGGACGGGGACGGGTTCCTGGTCGTCGCCGAGCTCGACCCCGAGCTGTCCGCCGACGCCGAGACCGCGGCGCTGCGGGAGCTGCGCGAGTCGCTCGAGGCCGTGCCGGGCGCGCTGGGCGACGTGGCCCCGGACGCGACCGGGCTGGTCGGCGGCACCTCGCTCATCGTGTCCGCGATCACCGAGCAGGTCGAGAAGGACCTCACCACCGGCGAGGCCGTCGCGCTGCCGATCGCGCTGCTCATCATGGTGCTGGTGTTCGGCGGCTTCCTGGCGGCGGCGATGCCGCTGGCCGGGGCCATCGCGTCGATCGCGGGCGGGCTCGGCTCGCTGGTCGCGCTGTCGTACCTGATGGACGACCTGGAGTCGTCGGTGGTCAACGTGGTCACCGTGCTCGGCCTGGGCCTGTCGATCGACTACGGCCTGCTGATCGTGTCCCGGTTCCGCGAGGAGCTCGGCAAGGCGCTCGGCGACGACGAGGGGCGGTCCGCCCGGCGGCGGCGCGGCGACGGCGCCGTGGTCGGCGCCCTGCTCACCACGATGTCGACCGCCGGCCGCACGGTGGCGTTCTCCGCGCTGACCGTCGCCATCTCGATCGCCGGCCTGCTCGTGTTCCGCCAGGACATCCTGCGGGCGTTCGGCGCGGGCTCGGTCGCCGTCATCGTGTTCGCGGTCGCGACCGCCCTGACGCTGGTGCCGGCGCTGCTCGTCCTCGCTGGCCGGCGGCTCGCGCGGCCGAGCGTGCTGTCCCGGGTGCCGGGGGTCCGCGCCGTGCTCGCGCGCACCGCCGACGTGCAGCACGAGGAGGGCGTGTTCTCCCGCCTCGCCGCCCGCGTGCAGCGCCGGCCCTGGTGGGTCATGGGCGGCTCGCTCGCCGTGCTCCTCGTGCTCGCGATCCCGCTGCTGCACCTCGAGCTGCGCAACTCCACGACCGAGCTACTCCCCCGGTCCAGCCCGCAGCGCGAGTACGTGCAGGTGCTGGCAGAGCAGTACCCGGCGTCGTCGTCCGCGGCCGTGCCGGTCGTCGCGCAGACCTCCGTCGCCGAGGCCGAGGCGGCCGTCGCGCAGATCGAGGCGCTGGACGGCGTCGCCTCCGTCGACGCGCCCGCCGCGCGCGGGCCGGTCGTCGTCATCGGCGTCCGGCCGGGCACCACGGACCCGGGCGGCGCCGAGGCCCAGGCGGTGGTGCGCGAGCTGCGCGACCTCGACCTGCCGTTCGAGGCGTACGTCGGCGGGCAGGCGGCCAACCAGATCGACTTCACGGAGGCGCTGCTCGACCGGGCGCCGTGGGCGCTCGGCATCGTGGCCGTGGCGACGCTCGTGCTGCTGTTCCTCATGACCGGCTCGGTGCTGGTGCCGATCAAGGCCCTGCTGACCAACGTGGTGTCGCTGTGCGCGTCGCTCGGCGTGCTGGTCTGGGTGTTCCAGGACGGCAACCTGTCCGGGCTGCTGCAGTTCGACCCCACCGGGGGCATCGAGACGTACGTGCTCGCCCTGGTCATCGCCTTCGCGTTCGGGCTGGCGATGGACTACGAGGTGTTCCTGCTGTCGCGGATCAAGGAGCTGCACGACGCCGGGGTGCCGAACGACGACGCCGTCCGGCTGGGCCTGCAGCGCTCCGGCCGGGTGATCACGTCCGCGGCGGCGATCATCATCGCGGTGTTCGCGGGGTTCGTCGCCGGCGAGCTGCTCGTGATCAAGGAGGTCGGCTTCTCGCTGGCCGTGGCGGTGCTGATCGACGCGACCCTGGTGCGGCTGCTGCTCGTGCCCGCGACGATGACCGTGCTGGGCGACCTGAACTGGTGGGCGCCGGCGCCGCTGCGCCGGGTCTACGAGCGGCTGTCCCTCAGCCACTGACCCGCGCCCTCGGCCGCGGCTCGGGCCCGCCCGGCCCGGCGCGCGCCGGGCACGGCTCCGCCGACGTGGCCCCGCGTCCGCGAGTGGGCACCGGACACGTCGAGTGGGCATGCCGTGGTTGCCCACTCGACGCGTCGGGTGCCCGGTCGGCGGGCGGGCGGCGCCGGTCAGGCGGTCGTCGAGCGCAGGGTCGTCAGGCGGTGCGCCGTGCGCATCCCCAGGCGGTGGTAGATCCGCCGGGCGCCGTGGTTGTCGTCCCACATGCCGAGGGACACCCAGTCGGCGCCGTCCGCGAGCAGCGTCCGGACCGCCGCCGCGGTGAGCGCCGCGCCGAGGCCCTGCCCGCGCTCCCCCGGCCGGACGCCGAGCCCGTGCAGGTGCGCGGACCCGCGCCCGCCCACCGCACCGGCCCGCGGGCCCGCGCCGATGACGCCGCCCAGCCGGCCGGCGGCGTCCCGGGCGCCCCACCAGCGCTCGCCGGCGCCGGACGGGTCGGCGTCCGTCGTCGGGTTGGCGTCCGCGAGGCATGCGCGGATCGCGTCGGCGTCGGCCCGCGGGTCGAGCTCCCGCACCCGGACCTCGGCGGCGACCGGCGCGGGCGCGGACTCCGTCACCAGCCACTCCCAGCCGGTGCGGTTCGGGGCGAGGCCGAGCGCGGCGACCTCGTCGGCCCGCAGCAGCCCGAGCGCGTCGGTGTCCACCCAGGCGAACCGGTGCCCCGGCCGCGCGTGGGCGCGCAGCAGCGCCGCGACACGCTCGGCGGGGCCGACGGCCAGCAGCATCGTGGCGACCGCGTCGTGCGCCGCCCCGGGGCCGTCGGCCTGGTCGTCGTCCGACCCCTCCCGGCGCGCCGCGCGCTGCACGAGGAGCATCGCGTCGCCGTCGGCGTGCGCCCCGGCGGGCCGCCACCAGCGCCGCTCGTCGAGCAGGAACGGGTCGTCGGCCCACCGCGCGGGGACGACGGGTTCCCCCGCGCCCGCGCCGGAGCCCGCCGCACCCGCTCGTCCGTCCGCGGCCACGCCGGAGCCC
>NZ_BONO01000003.1 GCF_016862755.1 Cellulomonas pakistanensis
GGGGGTACGGCGGGTCGCCGAGGTTCGCCGCCGCGATGTTGCGGATGTTGGGCAGCTGGGCGTAGCCGTACCGGCCCGGGCAGGCCGTCGACGTCACGTCCCGGTGCCCGATCACGCGCGGGAGCGTGAGGCCCGACGGGTAGGTGCCGCTGCCGTGCGGGTCGATCCCGTAGTTGCCGAGCCGCCAGCCGATGATCCGGCCGACCGCACCGATCATCGCCGGCGTCGTCGCCACCGTGTCGTAGTTGCCGAGCATCGACACGCCGACCGTGCCGGTGTTCGCGCCGCTGGCGTGCACGCCGATGACCGCCTGGGTCAGGCTGTTCGCGCGACCCTCGTAGATGTTGCCCCACTTGTCGACGACGAAGTTGTAGCCGATGTCGCACCAGCCGCGGGCGTCGATGTGGTACGCCTGGTCGTTCCGGATCTGCTGCATGGCCTGCGCCTGCGTCGAGTACGCGTTGCTTCCCGCGGTGTGGTGCACGACCGCGCCCGACAGGCGCGCGGCGACGTCCGGGGCGCAGACCTGCGGGCGCGCGCCCCATTGCCCGCGGGTGACGATCGACGGTCGCGTCGCAGCAGCGAGGACGGTCGCCTCGCCCGTGCTCCGGACCGCGTTCCGGATCACCGCCCCGTCCCCGGCGCCGGTGGCTGCCGGGGCCGCGTCGGCCTCAGGGGACCCGACCAGCGCGAGCGAGATATCCGCCGGACCACCGCTCCGGGTCGCCGCGAACGACAGCTGCACCGCGTCGGCGTCGCCGATCCAGTACGAGTCGGTCCCGCCACGCTCGGCGCGCACCGCGTCGGCGGTCCCCGCGTCGGGCTCGGCGTCCGCCACGCCGAGAGCCACCCACTCGGACCAGCCGCCGTCCGCACGGAACCGCAGCTCCGGGGCGAGCTGCGCGCCGCCGGTCCCCTCCGGCCAGGTGATCCCCACGGTCTGGGCGTCGGCCACCTCGACGGCGGGAGTCACGACGCGGTCCCCGTCGACGAGCACGTCGGCGGCCACCGGCCCGTCGGAGGTCACGCTCTCCGCGGGCGCCGGCGTCGGGCCGGGCTCGGCGGTCGGGCCAGGCCCGGGGGTCGGCGCGGGCTCCGCACCGGCCGCCTCCGGCGCGCGGGCCGTCCCCGCGTCGGCCTCGGCCTCGGCCTCGGCGTCCGCGAGCGGCACCACGACCAGGGGAACGTCGACGACCGTCACGTCCGCGGCGACCGTGTCGTCCACCGCCGCCGCGACAGCGGAGGCCGCCGCGACGAGGGTCGTCGCCGGAGCCGTCGGCGACGGGATCGAGGCCGGCGCGAGGCCGAGGCCTGCGGACGTGACCAGGACGATCAGGGAGCGCAGCATGTCGGGGTCCTGACGGGTGAGGGATCGCGCGGATCGGCGGCCCACCGCCCTGGCGGACCCGCTGACGACGACCGAGACGGCAGTCCGGTCGTCGTCAGCCTCAGCCGCCGGTGACGCCCAGTCAAGGATCGCCACGCCTGTTGTCGCAATTGTCCTGACTTCAGGCCGCCGTCGCACCCCGCCCGCTCGGTACAGTAGGCCCCCGCACCCCCCCACACCCGGAGGTCCATCCCGTGCGCATGCTCGTCACCGGCGGAGCCGGCTTCATCGGCTCCAACTTCGTGCACCAGGTGGTGCGCGAGCACCCCGAGGTCCAGGTCACCGTGCTGGACGCGCTGACCTACGCGGGCGACGAGAAGAGCCTCGCACCCGTCTGGGACCAGGTCACCTTCGCCAAGGGCAGCATCACCGACCACGACGTGGTGGACGACCTGGTGAGGAGCAGCGACGTGGTGGTCCACTTCGCGGCCGAGTCGCACAACGACAACTCGCTGCACGACCCGTGGCCGTTCGTGCACACCAACGTGATCGGCACCTACACGCTGCTGGAGGCGGTGCGCCGGTACGACGTGCGGTACCACCACATCTCCACGGACGAGGTCTACGGCGACCTCGAGCTGGACGACCCGGCCAAGTTCACGCCGGACACCCCGTACAACCCGTCGAGCCCCTACTCGTCCACCAAGGCGTCCTCCGACCTGCTGGTGCGCGCGTGGGCGCGGTCGTTCGGCGTCCGCGCCACGATCTCGAACTGCTCGAACAACTACGGCCCGTACCAGCACGTGGAGAAGTTCATCCCGCGCCAGATCACCAACGTGATCGACGGCGTGCGGCCGAAGCTCTACGGCACCGGCGAGAACGTCCGCGACTGGATCCACGTCGAGGACCACAACTCCGCCGTCTGGGACATCATCACGAAGGGCCGCCTCGGCGAGACCTACCTGATCGGCGCGGACGGCGAGGAGAACAACAAGACCGTCGTCGAGCTGATCCTCGAGCTGACCGGCCAGCCGTCGGACGCCTACGACCTGGTCAGCGACCGCCCCGGCCACGACCTGCGGTACGCCATCGACGCGACGAGGCTGCGCTCCGAGCTCGGCTGGGAGCCGCGGTACACGACGTTCCGCGACGGCCTCGCCGCCACGATCGAGTGGTACCAGGCCAACGAGGCGTGGTGGCGGCCGCAGAAGGACGCGACCGAGGCGAAGTACGCGCAGCTCGGGCGCTGACGACGTCGTGCTGACCCGCGAGGCCGCCGGGGCACGGGCCCGCGCGCCGCTGACACCGGACCCGGGCGCCTCGGCGGCGGGGCCGTGGCCGCTCCGGCTGCTCGCCTCGGTCCCGGACCGGGTCGTGGTACTGCTGCTGTGCCTGGCGATCGCGTCGACCGCGGGGACGCTCACCGGGCAGTTCCGGCCCGTGGTCGTGCTGCCCCTGACGGTCGTGCTGGGTGCGGCGACCTGGCGCATGGTCCCGCAGGCCCCCGGAAGCCCCGGCCCCGCGGCTGCCGGCACAGTGGCGGCCGCCGCGCTCGCCCTGACCTGGGTGCTCGTGAACGCGCCCTACGCCTCGCAGCACCTGCTCGTGCTGCGTGACCCGGGCTTCCTCACGCTCAGCGGTGTCTGGCTGTCGGAGCACCCGACCCCGGACCTCCCGCTCTCCGAGACCACGCGTTACATCGGCGCGCTCAACCCCGACATCTCCGCCGTCCCGGCGGCGTACTTCTGGGCGGGCGACGTGCTGCACGTCCAGGGTTCGCCGCTGCTCCCGTCGTTGCTCGGGTCGATCGGATGGGTGGCGGGCGCTCAGGGCGTGCTGGCCGGCAACCTCCTCCTCGGAGGCGTCGCGCTGCTCGCGGTCTACGCGCTCGCCCGGCGCCTGGTCGGCCCGTGGTGGGCCCTGCTGCCCGTGGTCGCGCTCGGGGTCTCGGTCCCGATGACGGTGTTCTCGCGCGGCGCCTACACGGAGCCGGTCGCGATGGCGTTCGTGTTCGGGGGGCTCAGCGTCGCCTGGGCCGCGCTGGGCGACCGGCGACCGACCCTCCACGTGCTGGCGGGCGGGCTGGCCGGCGCCGCCGCGCTCGCGCGCATCGACGGGTCCGCCGTCGTCATCGGGCTGGTCCTCGGGGTGGGCTTGGCCGCCGCCGCCGCGCTCACCCCGAGGCGCCGGTCCCAGCTGCGCGGTGCACTCGGGCTGCAGGCCGCCGGCAGCCTCGCGATGACGCTGCTCGGCTGGCTCGCCCTGCGCGTGAGCAGCCCGGACTACCTCGAGGACCTCCGTGGGCAGTTCATCCTGCTGTCCGGCGCCTTGGCCGCGGCGCTGCTCGTGGTGCTCGTGCTCACACTCCGGGCGCCCTGGCAGCGGTGGCGCAACGATCTCCTCCGGCACCGGCGCCCTGCGGCGTGGGTCGCCGCGGGGCTCGTCGTGCTCGCCGGCGTCGCGCTGGCGTCCCGGCCCTGGTGGTACCAGGGCCACGGCTTCTCGGCGGACTCGCCGTACGCCGACGCGGTCGCGCACCTCCAGGAGCGCGAGGGCCAGCCGGTGGACGGCACCCGCACCTACGACGAGCTCTCGCTGACCTGGGTGTCCTGGTACCACGGGTGGCCGTTCGTCGTGCTCGCCGTGCTCGGCCTGGCGGTGGCCGCGCACCAGGCCGTGCGGCGACGCGACCCGAGGTGGTGGACCGTGCTGGCCGCCGTCGCCGCTCCGTCGGTGCTGTATCTCTGGCAGGTCAGCATCACCCCCGACCAGGTCTGGGCGATGCGCCGCCTGCTGCCGGTGACGCTGCCCGGCTTCGCCGTGCTGGCCACGGTCACGCTCGTCGCCCTCTGGTCCGTCCACCGGTGGTGGGCCCGTGCGCTCGCGGTCCTTGCGGCCGCCGCCGTGATCGCCGCACCGCTGACCACCTGGAACGGGCTGTTCCGGGTCGTCGAGCAGGACGGCCGGCTGGGCGAGGCGCAGGCAGTGTGCGACGCGCTACGCACCGACCGGGTGCTCTACGTCCGGACCGGTCCGCCCTACCTGGCCACGGTGCGCAGCGTGTGCGGCGTCGACGGCCTCGAGATGACGTCCGTCCCCGATGCCGACCGGCTCGCCGACCTCCGTCGCGACTGGGGCGCCTTCGACGTGGTCGCGTTCGCCGACGGAGCGGTGCCGTGGGAGGGAGGCTCGGCGCCTCCGCCGCTGCGGGTGACCAGCACGACGTCGTGGGAGCGCGGGCTCCTGCACATCCCCGAGGGCTACACCGAGGCCGAGTCGGAGCTCTGGGTGGGCACGGTGCGCCCCGACGGGACCGTCCGGCCGGCGGCGGGCTGACCCCGCACAGCGGGTGATCTGCACGAATCCTGCACGGCGCACCCCCCGTGGGTGCGCCGACCTCCGAGGCGCGGCTCCTATGCTCTCCTCCGTGACCTCCCGCCACGCCGCTCCCGCACGCCCGCGCGCCGTCCGCCACGGACGGCCCCGGCGCAGCCACGCGGTGGTCCGCGGCGCGGCGCTGGCCGTGGTCGCGGTGCTGTGCTTCGGCACGTCCGGCGCGGCGGCGCTGTACGTGCAGCTGAACAGCAACATCAACACGATCGACGCGAGCGACCTCATCCAGGCGCTGCCCGAGCCGACGGCGACCGGCCCCGCCGACCCGGACGACCCGAATGCCGGCCGCGATGTCAACATCCTGCTGATGGGCTCGGACGAGCGCGACGGCGAGAACGAGGCCATCGGCGGCCACGTGGACGGCATGCGGTCCGACACGACGATCGTCGCGCACATCTCGGCGGACCGGAGCCGCGTCGAGCTCATCTCGATCCCGCGCGACTCCCTGGTCGATATCCCGTCCTGCACGATGACCGACGGCTCCACGTCATACGCGCAGCGCAACGCGATGTTCAACTCCGCGTTCGCGATCGGGGCGGACAACGGCGGCGACATCGCGTCCGCCGCGGCGTGCACGGTCAACACCGTGCAGCAGAACACCGGCGTCCGGATCGACCACTTCGTCGTCGTCGACTTCGCCGGGTTCACCAAGATGGTCGACGCGATCGGCGGCGTGCCGATCTGCATCCCGAACGACATGAGCGCGCCCAAGGCGGGCCTGTACCTGAACGCCGGCCAGCAGACGCTGAACGGCACGCAGGCCCTGGCGTTCGCCCGCGCCCGCACCGGCGAGGGCGTCGGCAACGGCTCGGACACCGACCGGCTCGGCCGGCAGCAGGAGCTGCTCGCCGCGGTGGTGCGTGAGCTGCTCGGCAAGAACATGCTCACCGACATCACGCAGCTGATCCGGTTCCTCGACTCGGCCACGGAGTCGCTGTCGATCGACTCCGGTTTCTCGTCGATCTCCGACATGGCCGGGCTCGCCTACAGCCTCCGGAGCACGTCGGCTGCGAACATCTCCTTCATGACGATCCCGTTCGCCGCGGCGCCCAGCGACCCGAACCGGGTCGTGTGGACCTCCGAGGCCGACACGATTTGGGCGAACGTGGCCGCCGACCAGCCGATGCTCGCGGGCACCAGCCAGGACACGTCGGCGGACCCGGGCACCGGCACGACGGACCCGGGTGCCGGCACCGACCCCGGCGCGGGCACCACCGACCCGGGCACCGGCACGCCCGACCCCGCCGCCACCACTCCCGTCACCCCCGACCCGGCACAGACCCGCGAGGCGGGCAAGGAGGCCTTCTCGGCCGGCGACGTCACCGCGGTCTGCGGCTGATCGTGGCCCGCCCCGAGGACCGCCGACCCCGCGACCCGAGTCGCGGGACGCCGCCCAGCTTCGCCCCCGGCGCCGCCGGCCGGCGCCCCCCGGCCGACGGCGCGCAGCCGGTCGGCACCCCTGCGCCGGATCCCGCCGCCGCGCCCCGCCCCGGCCGGCCCGGCCGGCCCCCGGTGCGCCGGACCTCAGCCCCCCGAGCCGGCGGCGCCGCGGGCGCCTCCTCGGCGGCGGGCGCACCCGACCCCGCCGCGGCGCGCGGCCCCGCCGCCGTCGCGCCGCAGGGCACCCTGGACGACGCGCCGCGCCCCGTCCGCGTCTCCGGCCGGACCGCGGCCGACCCCGCCGCGGGGCCGGTGCGCTCGTCCGCCCGCCAGGGCTCCAGCGCCGTGCCCGTGGGCGCCGACCAGCCGGCCGCAGCGGCGGCGCGTGCGCCGCGGCAGACCGCGCCCGTCGGGCCCGGCCGTGCGCGCCCCGCCGGCCCGCAGGGCCCCGGCCGCCCCGCCTCCCCCGTCGGCCCCCTGGGCGCCGGCGAGGGCGCCGCTCCACCCGCCGCCCCGCGCCGCCGGCGCCGTCGCGGTCGGGTCGTCGCCGCGGTCGTCGTGGTCGTCCTCGTCCTGCTGCTGGCCTGGCCGGTCGGCCTGCTGCTCTGGGCCGACGGCAAGATCCAGCACGTCTCCGCCCTCTCGGGGGCCGCGGACACGCCCGGCACCACCTACCTGCTCGCCGGGTCGGACTCCCGCGAGGACGGCGCCATCGAGGACCCCGACACCGTCGGCGCCCGCACGGACACGATCCTGCTGCTGCAGGTCCCCGAGTCCGGTCCCGCGGCGCTGATCTCGCTCCCCCGCGACACGTACACCGACATCCCCGGCTTCGCGCCGAACAAGCTCAACTCCGCGTTCTCGTGGGGCGGTGCCCCGCTGCTGGTGGAGACCGTCGAGGGCCTGACCGGCCTGACCGTCGACCACTACGTCGAGATCGGGTTCGGCGGCGTCGAGCAGATCGTCGACTCCCTGGGCGGCGTCGAGCTGTGCCTGGACGGCAGCACCGGCATCACGTTCCCGGTGAACGACGCGAACTCGGGCCTCGTGTGGGACGCGCCCGGCTGCAAGACCGTCGACGGCGTGCAGGCGCTGGCCTACTCCCGGATGCGGTACGCCGACCCGTCCGGCGACATCGGCCGCGGCCTGCGGCAGCGCGCGCTGATCAGCGCGGTCGCCGCCAAGGCGGAGAACCCCTCGCTGCTGTTCCAGCCGGGCAAGCAGGTCTCGCTGGTCGACGCGGGCACGGGCGTGCTCACCGCGAGCGACGAGACCGGCATCGTCGACCTCGGGCGGCTGGCGCTCGCGTTCCGCGCCGCCACCGGCCCGGACGGCATCACCGGCACCCCGCCGATCCTCGACATGGACTACCGGCCGGGCGGCGCGGGCTCCACGGTCCTGCTCGACCCGGACCAGACGCCCACGTTCTTCGCGGCGATCCGGGACGGCTCGCTCGAGCCCGGCGTCGTCGGCGGCGTCCCCGGGTCCTGACCCGGGCGGAACCCGGCGCGGACCAGGCCCCCGAGACCGACGAGCGCGTCGCGGAGCCGCTCGCACCCCGCCGTCGTGGCGCGGCGCAGGCGCGGCCCGAACGGCTTCTCCACGAACCGGTGGACCAGCCACGCCAGCACGAGGGAGAACGCCGTCGCCGCGGCGAGCACCGCCCAGACCGGCGCGCGGTCGTGCAGCAGGTGGATGACCCACAGGCCCCAGTACTCGTGCGTGAGGTAGAGCGGGTAGGTCAGCGCGCCCGCCGCCGTCAGGCCGGCCCAGCGCCACCGGGCCAGCGGCGTCAGGGACACGAGCGCGACCAGGCCGACGCACGCCGGCAGCGCGACCGCCAGCAGCACGGCGCTCGGGGCGACCACCGAGTTCTGCCCGAGCGAGTCCATCCGCGCGGGCACCAGCGCGGCGGTGGCCAGGGCGGTGTTGCCCGCGACCAGCAGCCACGGCACGACGGCGTGCCCGGTGCGGTGGATGACGTAGAGGGCCATCCCGGCGGCGAACAGCGGGGCGTACGGCGCCACCAGCCACGTCACCGCGTCGGACCAGCCGAGCTCGCGGGCCAGCATCGCCGCGGCGGGCCACAGGGCCGCGAACCACAGGACCCGGCGCCGCGTGATGCCCACCGCCGCGAACAGGGCGATGAGCACGTAGAACCGCAGCTCGACCCAGAGCGTCCAGTACACGCCGTCCACGTGGCCGACGTCGACCAGCGACTGCAGCAGCGTGAGGTTCACCAGCACCTGGCCGCCGGTGATCTCCTTGCCCTGCCACACGAACAGGAGCAGCGACCCCGTGAGCAGGACCGCGACCCAGTAGGCCGGGTAGAGCCGCGCCACGCGGGAGCCGATGATGTCCGGCACCGAGCGGCCCCATGCGGTCATGAGGATGACGAACCCGCTGATCACGAAGAACAGCTCCGGGCCGAGCGAGGCGTAGGTGGCCCACCCCGCCACGGCGGGAGCCACCTCCGCGAGGTCACGACCCCAGGCGTCGGTCTCCCGGGCGGTGAAGTGGTAGGCGAGCACGCCGACGGCGGCCAGGAACCGCAGGGCGTCCAGCGCGGCGAGGCGCGGGCCCCGGGCGGCGGGCCGGACCGGCGGGGTCGCTGCGTCGGTGCCGGCGGTGCGGGGCGGCGCGGTGGTCGTCACTCACTCGACGGTAGGCGCGGGGCGCGGGGACCGCCCGTCGAGGCTGCCCCGGGGGCACGGTCTCGACGAGACCTTCACGCCGGGGTCGACGGGCGCTCGCGATGCTCAGGACCGCGTGCAGGCGCCGCGGGCGCGCGCACGCCCCGCGCACCGCGCACGCCCCCACCGCCACGAGCTTGCACTTGTTGCGGGGTTCGACCGCCGCGAAACCCGCAACGAGTGCAAGCTCGGCGCGGTCGCGGGCTCAGCGCCGGTCGTCGGTTCCGCGCTGTGGTGCGCGGTGCGCGCCCTCGCAGGCGTCAGCCGCCGAAGCCCACCGCGGGCCGGCGCCCGTCGCCGTGCAGCGCCCGCAGCCGCTCCCCCTTGGCGTCCGCCTGCGCGCGCAGGTCGTCCTGGAACGCGACCATCGCCGCGGCGACCCGCCGGGCGGTCTCGTCCGTGCCGGCGCCGAGGATCCGCGCCGCGAGCAGGCCCGCGTTCCGGGCGCCGCCGATCGACACCGTCGCGACCGGCACGCCCGCCGGCATCTGGACGATCGACAGCAGCGAGTCCATCCCGTCGAGCCGGGCCAGCGGCACCGGCACGCCGATCACCGGCAGCGGCGTCACGGCCGCGAGCATGCCCGGCAGGTGCGCCGCTCCCCCGGCGCCCGCGACGATCGCCCGCAGCCCGCGCCCGGCGGCCTCGCGGCCGTACGCGACCATCTTGTCCGGCTGCCGGTGCGCCGAGACGACGTCGACCTCGACGGGGACGTCGAACTCCGCGAGCGCCTCGGCCGCCGCCTCCATGACGGGCCAGTCCGAGTCCGAGCCCATGACGATGCCGACGAGCGGGGTGGCCATGCGGTGCCTCCGGGGGGGTGGTGGGGTGCGGGGCCGCGGGCGCGGCCGCGCGTCAGGGCGTCGTGTCCCCGCGCAGCACGGCCGCCGCGGCGACCGCCCGCCGCCGGACGTCGGCCAGGTCGTCCCCGGACACGGTGACGTGCCCGAGCTTGCGGCCCGGGCGGACGCCCTTGCCGTACAGGTGCACCTTGGCGCCCGGGTCGAGCGCGGCGACCTCGGCCAGCCCGTCGGTGACCGCCGCGCGGGTCGAGCCGAGCACGTTCGCCATGGCGGTCCACGGCGCGCGCGCCTCGGTCCCGCCCAGCGGCAGGTCGAGGACCGCGCGCAGGTGCTGCTCGAACTGGCTGGTGACCGAGCCGTCGATCGTCCAGTGCCCGGAGTTGTGCGGGCGCATGGCGAGCTCGTTCACGAGCACGCGCGGCGCGCCGCCGTCCGGGTCGGCGACCTCGAACAGCTCGACCGCGAGCACGCCCGTGACGCCCAGGCCCTCGGCGACCTCGCGGGCGATCCGCTCGGCGGTGGCGGCGGTGCGCGGGTCCAGGTCGGGCGCCGGGGCGACGACCTCGGCGCACACGCCGTCGCGCTGCACCGACTCCACGACCGGCCAGGTGCGGACCTCCCCGGACGGGGTGCGCGCCACCAGCGCGGCGAGCTCGCGCGTGAACGGCACCCGCTCCTCGGCGAGCAGCGGCGCGCCGGTGCCGGCAGCCGCGGCGTCGAGCCAGTCCGCGGCCTCGTCGGCGGACCGCACGACCCGGACGCCCTTGCCGTCGTACCCCCCGCGGGCGGTCTTCACCACGGCGGTGCCGTCGCCGGCGGCGAGGAACGCCGCGAGCGCCTCGGCCGAGTCGAGCGGCGCCCAGCGCGGGCACGGCACGCCGAGCGCGGTCAGCCGCGTCCGCATCACGATCTTGTCCTGCGCGTGCACCAGCGCGTCCGGGCCCGGGCGCACCGCGACGCCCCGGTCCTCGAGCTCCGTGAGCAGGCCGTTCGGCACGTGCTCGTGCTCGAAGGTCAGCGCGTCGGCGCCGACCACCAGGGCCTCCACGGCCACCGGGTCCGCCGCGGCGCCCACGGGCGCGTCGACCACCACCTGCGCCGCCGACGACACCGCGTCCTCGACCAGCACCCGCAGGTGCACGCCGAGCGCCGTCGCCGCGGGCGCCATCATGCGGGCGAGCTGCCCACCACCGACCACTGCCACCACGGGTGCTGCCACGAGCCGTGAGCCTAACCGACGTCACCCAGCGGCCACCCGGCGTCTCGCCGTACCCTGACGGGATGACCCCCTCCGGTGCGCCCGGCCTCGCGGCCGCACCGGGACCCGCCCCCGAGGGCCGTCCCGGACGCCTGCACGGCCTGCTCTACCGCGTGCCGCGCACGTCCCTGCGCGAGCGCGGCATGGAGCTCCTGCGGTTCGGGTCCGTCGGCACCGTCGCGTTCGTCGTGGACCTCGGCGTGTACAACCTGCTGCGGTTCGGCCCGGTCGACCTGCTGCACGGCAAGCCGCTGACCGCGCGGATCATCGCCGTCGTGCTCGCGACGCTCGTGTCCTGGCTCGGCAGCCGGCACTGGACGTTCGCGGGCCAGCGCACGCACCGGGGCGGCCGCGAGCTCCTGCTGTTCTCGGCGATCAACGTCGTCGGCATCGGGTTCACCGTCGGCACTCTGTGGTTCTCGCACTACGTGCTGGGCCACTCGGGGCCGTTCGCCGACAACGTCGCGAACGTCATCGGCATCGTGCTCGGCACGGTCGTCCGCTACCTGGGCTACAAGATGTTCGTGTTCACCGGGTCCGCGGGCCTGCCGGTCGCGCTGGCGGAGGTCGGGCACGAGGCCGCGCGCGAGGGCGAGGACGGGCCTCGCCGGCACGCCGCCGGTCAGGAGCTGCCTCGTCCCCGCCCGGGGAACGAGGGCGTCACCTCGGACGCTGAGCGTCGCTAGGCGTTCCACCCACGAAACCCCCACATCGCAGGTCTCCTCCCCGGTACGTTCGGCTCGCCACCGCACCGATGCGCTGGCGAGCATCTGGACGAACGAGGGGGTCGCGATGCGCACCGCGCGTCGAGCAACAGCTGTCGTACTGCTGTCCGCACTGATGGGGGCGGTCCTCGCCGCAGGTCCCGCCACGGCCAGCCCGCCGCCCGCCGACCTGGGAGCGGGCCAGCCCGGGATCCTGGCAGTTGCCGCGGGCACCGACCGGATCTCCGCGGGGCAGGCCCTCACCGCCGGCCAGCAGCTCATCGCGGCCGGCGGCGCCTTCCGCCTCGCCCTGCAGTCCGACGGGAACCTGGTCCTGTACCCGAGGAACGGCGCTGCGCTCTGGTCGACCCGCTCCGCGGGAAGCGGCTCTACGAGCCTCGCCCTGCAGAACGACGGCAACCTCGTGCTCTACACCGCGACCGGGCGCGCGGTCTGGTCCGCAGGCACGGCCGGCAAGGGAAGCACCTCGCTGCAGGTCCAGAGCGACGGCAACGTCGTCCTGTACACGAGCGCCGGGCGGGCGGTGTGGGCGACCGGCACGGCGGCGCGTCCGACCAACACGGCGAGCGGCAGCTCGATCCTCCCCGGCCAGCAGCTCGCGGCCGGCCAGTCGATCACGTCGCCCGACGGGCAGAACCGGTTCTCCGTGCAGGCGGACGGCAATGCCGTCGTCTACGGACCGAGCGGGGCCCTCTGGTCCAGCCGGACCGCCGGGACCGGCTCGGGGCGTCTCACGCTGCAGACGGACGGGAACCTGGTCCTCTACGGAGCCGGCGGCACAGCGGCCTGGAGCTCCGCGACGAACGGGCGCGGCGGAGCCCGCGCGACGATCCAGGACGACGGGAACTTCGTGCTCACCACCGCCGCCGGCACGCCGATCTGGTCGACGGGGACCGGCAGGCCGGCAAATCCGGGCAACAGCAAGAACTGCTCCGACTTCGCGACCCGAGCAGAGGCGCAGGCGTGGTTCGACCGGTACTACCGCTATTACGGCGACGTCGCCGGTCTCGACGCCGACCACGACGGGATCGCCTGCGAAGAGCTGAGGTGAGGCTCGTGCCGGGCCGCGGTCGTCCGACGGTCGGGCGCGGACCGGCACGACTCCCTGGGCCACCACCGGCCGGTCAGCCGGCGACAGGTGACGCCGGCTTGCCGTCCCCGGGCTCTGCGCGGGCCTCGGCCGGCCGGGCGGCCAGCGTGGTCACCGCCAGCAGCACGACGGCCACCAGGGCCACGGTGAGCACGTACCTGGGCGTCAGGTGCTCGGCGAGCACCAGCGTGAGCGCCGACCCGGCGGCGACCACCACCCGCACCAGCACGCGCTGCTCGTCCAGCCACACCCCGACCGGCCCGGTGCTGACCCCGCGCCGCTCGCCCGCGGTACGCAGCGACGCCGCCCCGCGGGACCAGGACGCCCGCAGCGCGCGCGCCGCGGAGGTCCCGCCGGCCAGGAACGCGACGAGCGCGACGACCACGCCCAGCACGAACGCCGACCGGAGCGCGACCCGCAGGAACGCCACCACCTGGTCGTAGACCACCACCGCCGCGTCGGGTCGCTGCACCTCCGGCGGCAGGGCGTTCACGTACAGCGACCGGCCGATGGTCAGCGCCGCGCCGAGCAGCAGCATCGCCCCGGCCAGCGACAGCCCCGCGACCACCAGCGCCCGGGACCGGTGCACGGCCGCCAGCACCCCGGCCGCGAGCAGCCCCAGCGACAGCCAGACCAGCCAGGTGCCGAGCACGTCCAGCAGGCGGTAGGCGTTCTGCGCCCGGACCAGGTCCTCGCTCTGCATCAGCGGGAAGCTCACGCTGATGGTCGGGAGCCGGTCGATGAGCGTGAACCCGGCGTCCGACAGCGAGGCGCGCACGGTGTCGACCACGCCCGTCAGGTCCACCACCAGCTGGCCCTGCGCGTCGATGCTCGCGACCGCGTCCGGGTCTCCGCGCAGCACCGCGCCGAGCTGGTCGTGCACCGTCCGGTTCGCCTCGTCCCAGACCGCCTCGAGCACGTCGGACGTCACGACCGCCTCGACGGCCCGGCGGATGAAGCCCGTCGCCGCGTCCACGAGCGGCTCCTGCAGCGACCCGGCCAGCGCCGCCACCCGCGGCGGCAGCCCGAGCCCGTCCACGGCGGTGGCGGCCTCGGCGGCGAGCCCCGGCAGGTCGGCGGCCTGGACGATGGCCCCCGTGACCCGCTCGGTCACGGCGCTCTGGATCTGCGGGTCGTCCACGAGCGGGCCGACGGTCGCCACGTACCGGTCCGTGTCGGTGACCAGGTCCCGCGCCCACACCGCCACGACGGCGACCGGCGCGAGCAGGGCCCCGAGCACGATGAGCACGACGGCGGCCGTTGCCCGGCCCGGGTGGCGGGTGCGGCCCGGCGCGGCCGCGGGCGGTGCGGGCGCGGCCGGCCCGGTGGCGACGTCGGCCGCCGCCCGGGCCGTCGCGGCTGCGCGGAGCTGCGCGTTCTCGGCCTCCAGCGCGGCGATCCGCGCGGCCAGGTCCGCCGCCGTCACCGGCGCGGGTCGCTGCTCGGACATGGGCGCCCACCCCCTCGGCGCCCGCGGGGAGGCGCCTCCCCGGCGACGCTAGCCGCGTCGGTCGCGACGTCACCCACCCGCCGGGGGTGAGGGACGGACGCGTGAGGTCGTCGGTTCCGGCCAGCCACGAGGGTGCGCAACCGACGACCTCGGGCGGAACCGACGACCTCGCGCGCGACCGACGACCTCGGCCGCGCGGGGCGGACGGCTCAGCGCCGCCGGCGCGCCCGCTCGGACCGCGGCGAGATGACCGATCCGCGCGGCAGCACCACGTCGGGGGCCATCGCCGCCGGCACGCCCGCGAGGAACAGCGCGAACACCGCCGGCCGCCGCTGCGCGAGCTCGAGCCGCGCGCCGTCGGCGGACGCCAGGTCCCGCGCGAGCGACAGGCCGAGCCCCGTCCCCTTGCCGGACGTGACCTCGCGCTCGAAGATCCGCGGCGCCAGGTCGTCCGGGACGCCGTCGCCCTCGTCGGCCACCTCGACCACGACGGAGCGCGCGGCGCCCGGCCGGGAGCGGACCGTCGTCGTGCCGCCGCCGTGCGCCAGCGAGTTCTCGATCAGCGTGGCCAGCACCTGCGCCAGGGCGCCCGGGGTGGCGAGCACCTGGGTCTTCGGGTCGACCTCGACGACGAGGTGACGCCCCTCCGCCTCGAACGTCGGGCGCCACTCCTCCTCCTGCTGGTGCACGACGTCGCCGAGCCGGATCGCCTCGGTGGTGCCGCCCTGCGCGCGCCGCGACCGGGTCAGCAGGTCGTCGACGACCGTGACCAGCCGCTCGACCTGCTCCAACGAGATCCGCGCCTCCTCGCGCACCGCCGGGTCGTCGGACGCCAGCATGATCTCCTCGAGCCGCATGCTCAGCGCGGTCAGCGGGGTGCGGAGCTGGTGGGACGCGTCGGACGCGAACTGCCGCTCGGCGGCGAGCCGGCCCGCCATCCGGTCGGCGCTGCGGGCGAGCTCCGCGGCGACGAGGTCGATCTCCTCCACGCCCGACGGCTCCAGCTGCGGGCGCACCTGCCCGGAGCCCAGCTGCTCGGCCGACGCGGCCAGGTAGACCAGCGGGGCGGCCAGGCGGTTGGCCTGCCAGATCGCCATCCCGATGCCGGCGGCGAACGCGACGATCGCCGCCGCCACCACCAGGCCCATGATCTGCGCGCTCATGAGGAACACGTCCCACCACGGGGCGTACATCGTGATGCGGGCGCCGGTGGTGGAGGTCTCGGTGATCGTGATGGCCCGCTCGGGAACCTCGGGACCCGCCTGGTAGCGGGCGCCGTCGGTGGTGACGACGAAGATGCTCACGGCGATGCCGCCGCCGCGGTCGACGTACGGCTCGAGCATGGTGTCGGACAGCGGCGTGCCCTCCTGGACGCGGCTGTCGATCTGCCGCGCCAGGTCGGTCGCGCGGGTCTCGAGGGACCCGATCTCGTTGTCCCGGACGTACTGCGCGCCGAGGAAGGCGAGCGGGAAGCCGAGCAGGACGACCGCGACCGTGACGGCCGCGATGGTGGCCTGGAGGACGCGGCGGCGCACGTCAGCCCCGGTTGCCCTCGCCGGACTCGAACCGGAAGCCCATCCCCCGCACGGTGCTGATGTAGCGCGGCGCGCTGGCGTCGTCGCCGAGCTTCCGGCGGAGCCAGGACACGTGCATGTCGAGCGTCTTGGTCGAGCCCGTCGGGTCGGAGCCCCATACCTCGCGCATCAGCGTCTCGCGCGCCACCACGGTGCCCGCGGCGCCGACCAGGACCCGCAGCAGGTCGAACTCCTTGGCCGTGAGGTGCAGCTCGCGGTCCGCCTGGAACGCGCGGTGCGCGGCGACGTCGACCCGGACGTCCTGGCTGCGCAGCTCGTCCTCGTCCGGGGCGTCGCCGCCGGTGCGCCGGAGCAGGGCCCGCACGCGGGCGAGCAGCTCGGCCAGCCGGAACGGCTTGGTCACGTAGTCGTCCGCGCCGGCGTCCAGGCCGACCACCAGGTCGACCTCGTCCGCGCGGGCGGTGAGCACCAGCACCGGCGTCGTGAGCCCCTGGTTCCGGATGGCGCGCGCCACGTCCAGACCGTCCATGTCGGGCAGGCCGAGGTCGAGCACGACCAGGTCCGCCTCGCTGGCGCGGTCGATGGCGCCCTGGCCGGTGCCCTGGACGCGGACGTCGTAGCCCTCCCGGCCGAGCGCGCGCGCCAGGGGCTCGGCGATCGCGGGGTCGTCCTCGGCCAGCAGCACCTGGGTCATGGCGCCATGTTAGGTCATGGAACCTTCTAGGCAACGGAGTACCGGGGTATCGGTTCGGTGAAGTCGACCGGTCCCCCCGTGGGCGGACGCCGGCACGGGGACCGGTCCGTCCCCGGGGGCACGACCCCCGCCCGCCCCCGACCTACGCTGGCGCGATGACGTGGTGGGAGCAGTTCACGCGGTGGGAGGAACGCCACCAGCTGCCGATCGACGCGACCCTGACGGTGCTCACGGGGCTGCTCGTCGTGCCCCTCGCGGCGGGCACGGCGTCGAGCTGGCAGGTGAGCCCCGTCGTCGTCGCGGCGTTCGCGGTGCTCGCCTGGGCGCCGCTGGCCTGGCGCCGGCGGTACCCCGTGGCCTCGGTCGTCGCCGTGTACGCCGCGTGCCTGCTGCACCTGCTGGTGGGCGTGCCGCTGATCCTGCCGTCCGACCTCGCCGTGCTGCTCGCGCTGTACTCCGTCACCGTGCACGGCCCGCGCTGGGCGCACCTGACCGCCATGGGCTCCGCGCTGGTGGGCAACCTGGCCATGGCGTCCGGGCTGCTGCTGCAGTCGTGGTCCGGCTCCGCCGCCTCGATGGCGGCCTCCGGGATCGCGATCTGGATGTTCGCCTCCGTGACGGCGCTCGCCGTGTGGGCCTTCGGCCTGGTGCGGCGGTCGCGGCGCGTGACGATCGCGGCCCTGCGCGACCGCGCGGAGCGCCTGGAGGTCGAGCGCGACCAGCAGGCGACGATCGCCACCGCCGCCGAGCGCACCCGCATCGCGCGCGAGATGCACGACATCGTCGCCCACTCGCTGTCCGTCGTCGTCGCCCAGGCCGACGGCGGGCGGTACGCGGCGGCGGCCGACCCGGAGGCGGCGACCCGCGCGCTGGGCACGATCGCCGAGACCGGGCGGGCGGCGCTGGCGGACATGCGCCGGCTGCTCGGGGTGCTGCGGGAGCCGGAGCGCACGGCGACCGGCGCGGTGCCGGCCGTGCCGGGCCCCGGGCATGGCGCGGCGCCGGGCCAGGGCGAGGCCGCCCCGTACAGCCCCCAGCCCGCCGAGCACGACCTCGAGTCCCTCGTCGAGCAGGTCCGCTCGTCCGGCGTCCGCGCGTCGCTGGTCCGGATGGGCACCCCCCGCCGGCTGCCGCCGGGCATCGGCCTCACCGTGTACCGGATCTGCCAGGAGGCCCTGACCAACGTGCTCAAGCACGGTGGCCCCGACGTCACGGTCACGGTGCTCGCGCAGTGGCAGCCCGCCGCGCTGGTCCTGGAGATCACCGACGACGGGCGCGGCGCCGCGGCCGACTCCGACGGCGCCGGGCAGGGCCTGCTCGGCATGCGCGAGCGGGCGAGCATGATCGGCGGCTCCCTGAGCGCCGGCCCGCGGCCGGGCGGCGGGTTCCGGGTGCGCGCCGAGCTCCCGCTGCCCCCGGGCGCCCCCGCCGCGGACCCGGGCGCGGCAATCGGCCTAGGCTGACGCCCATGTCCGCGATCCGCGTCGGCCTCGTCGACGACCAGCAGCTCGTGCGTGCAGGTTTCCGCCTGGTCATCGACTCGCAGCCCGACCTCGAGGTGGTGCTGGAGGCGGGTGACGGCGCCCAGGCCGTGCAGGCCCTCACCGCCGGCACCGCGCAGGCCTCCGTCCTCGGGCCGGTCGACGTCGTCCTGATGGACGTGCGCATGCCGAACCTCGACGGCCTCGCGGCCACGGAGAAGATCGTCGCCGCCGGAACGCCCGAGCACCCGGCGCCGCGCATCATCGTGCTGACGACCTTCGACATCGACGAGTACGTGCTCGCCGCGATCCGGGCCGGCGCCAGCGGCTTCCTGCTCAAGGACACCCCGCCGGAGGACATGCTGGACGCGATCCGCACCGTGCACCGCGGGGACGCCGTGATCGCGCCGTCCTCCACGCGGCGGCTGCTGGAGCACCTCGTGACCGCGCTGCCCGCCGAGCAGCAGACCGCCGCGGCCGGGGCGGACGCCCTCGCGACGCTGACCGACCGCGAGCGCGAGGTGCTCGTGCTCATGGCCCGCGGCCGGTCCAACACCGAGATCGGCGAGGACCTGTTCGTCGCCGAGGCGACCGTGAAGACGCACGTCGGCCGGATCCTCGCGAAGCTCGGGGCGCGCGACCGGGTGCAGGCGGTCGTCGTGGCGTACGAGACCGGGCTGGTCGTCCCCGGGGCGTGACGCCCGAGCGCCGCGGCGCCCCCGCGGCGTGACGCCCTCGCGCCGGTGTCGTACCCCGGGATGACGCAGGGTCCGGACCCCGGGTGGACGACGGGGTGGCCCCGCGCTCCGTAGCGTCGGGGACGTCCCGATCCCGAGTCCCAGGAGCACTGCCGTGGACCCGTTCGCCCCCGCCCCCGCCGGTACCGCCGGCCCGAACCACCCGCACGCCGGCGCGCCCGGCCACCGCGAGGCCGCGGTGCACGCCCGCGGGCTGACCAAGGTCTACGGCCGCGGCGAGGCCGAGGTCCGCGCGCTGGCCGGGGTGGACGTCGACTTCGCGGCCGGCGAGTTCACCGCGATCATGGGCCCGTCGGGCTCCGGCAAGTCGACGCTCATGCACGTGCTGGCCGGCCTCGACTCCGCGACCTCCGGGTCCGCGTTCCTCGGGCGGACCGACGTGACCACGCTGGACGACGACGCGCTGACCCGGCTGCGCCGCGACCGCGTCGGCTTCGTGTTCCAGTCGTTCAACCTGCTGCCGATGTTCACGGCCGAGCAGAACATCCTGCTGCCGCTCGAGCTCGCGGGCGCCAAGGTCGACCGCGCCTGGTTCGACACGCTCGTCACCACGCTCGGGCTGGGGCAGCGCCTCACCCACCGCCCGTCCGAGCTCTCCGGCGGCCAGCAGCAGCGCGTCGCGATCGCCCGCGCGCTGATCGCCAAGCCCGAGGTGGTGTTCGCCGACGAGCCCACCGGCAACCTCGACTCCCGCTCCGGCGCCGAGGTGCTGAGCTTCCTGCGCCGCTCGGTCCGGGAGCTCGGCCGCACGATCATCATGGTCACGCACGACCCGACGGCCGCCGCCTACGCCGACCGCGTGGTGCTGCTCGCCGACGGGCGGATCGCGGGCGACATCGTCGACCCGACCCCCGAGGCCGTGCTCGCCGGGCTGGACGCGCTGCGCCAGCTCGAGGTCGCCGACGCCCCGGCAGGTGCGTGATGTGGCGGCTCACCCTCGCGCAGATGCGCCGCAGCCTGGGCCGCCTCACGGCCGCGGGCATCGCGGTCGCCATCGGCACCGCGTTCGTCGCCGCGACGCTGCTCGCCGGTGACGTGATGAAGCGGATCTCGTACGACTCCATCACCGCGTCGTACGGCACCGCCGACCTGATCGCCGACGCCGGCGAGTCCCTCTCCGAGACCACCGTCGACGCCGTCAGGGCCGCGCCCGGGGTCGCCGCCGCCGACCCGCGGGTCGTCGTGCCGTACGTGTCGATGTCGGCGGGCGACAAGGCGCTCACGCAGACGGTCGTGCCCGTCGCGAGCGACCCCGCGTTCGACACCCAGGTCGTGACCGCGGGCGCGCTGCCGACCGCCGACGGCGAGCTCGCGCTGCCCGAGCGGGCGGCGGAGCGGCTCGGCGTCGGCGTCGGGGACGCCGTGACCGTGTCGTACTACCGGTGGGAGGCCGCGGCCGCGGACCCCACGAGCGGCGCGGGGGCCGACGAGGCCGCCGGTGCCGACGACGCGGGCGCCGAGGACGCGGGTGCCGCCGACGCGGGTGCTGCCGAGGCGACCGCGCCCACCGAGGCCGCCGGGACCGAGGACGGGACCGCGACGGCGGACGCCACCGCCGCCCCGGGCGAGCCCGAGGGCACCTACCGCGAGCGCGAGGTCGAGGCGACCGTCGTCGGCCTCACCACCGACCCGACGTCCGCCTGGGCGCAGTACGGCGGGGCGGCCACCAGCACGCAGGCCGACGCCCTCCTGTGGGCGGGGTGGGGCGAGGGGCCGGGCGCCCCGACGCTGCTCGACGCCGCCACCTCGCAGCTGCTCGTCGCGCTCGAGCCCGGCACCGACACGGCGACGGTGTCCGACGAGGTGTCCGACGTGCTGTCGGCCATCGGCGGCCCGCACTCGAACGTCCGCGTCATGACCCGCGACGAGGCCGCCGAGTACAGCATCTCCGGCGACGGCACCGGCCCGATCCTGGTCGTCGTGCTGGCGTTCGCCGCCGTCGCGATGATCGTCGCCGGCCTGGTCATCGCGAACACCTTCCAGGTGCTGGTCGCGCAGCGGACCCGGATGCTCGCGCTGCTGCGCTGCGTCGGCGCCGTGCGCTCGCAGGTCCGCCGGTCGGTGCTCCTCGAGGCCGGCATCCTCGGCCTGGTCGCGTCCGTGCTCGGCACCCTCCTCGGCACCGCGCTGGTGCAGCTCGCCCTGCTCGTCATGCAGAACGCGGACCTGCCGTTCCCGGTCCCGTCCGTGGTCCGGCCGACCGTCGCGAGCGTCGTCGCGCCGCTGGCCGTCGGCATCGTGGTCACCGTGCTCGCCGCGCTGACGCCGGCCCGGGTCGCCACCCGGGTCGCGCCGATCGCCGCCCTGCGCCCCGCCGACGCCCCGGCCGCGGGCAGCCGCGCCGGCCGGTTCCGGCTCGTCGTGAGCCTGCTGCTGGTCGTCGGCGGTGCGCTCATGCTCGGCGGCGGCGTCGCCCTGTCCGAGACGTTCCTCGTCGCGGCGGTCGGCATCGCGGTCCTCGGCGGCGCGGCGTCGTTCGTCGGCCTGCTCGTCGGCGCCGTGTTCTGGATGCCGAAGGTCGTCGCCCGGATCGGGCGCCTCGTCGGCCGGCTCGGCGTGCCCGCCCGGCTCGCGGCCGCCAACACCGGCCGCAACCCGGCCCGCACCGCCGCCACCAGCACCGCCCTGCTGATCGGCGTCACGCTCGTCGCGATGATGAGCACCGGCGCCGTCACGGCCCGGGCCACGCTGGACGACGAGCTCGACACCCGGTTCCCCGTCGACCTCGCCGTGTCCGCGCCCTTCACCGCGGACGAGGACGGGAACGCCGTCACCGAGCCGCTGCCCGCCGGCACGGTCCGGGCCCTGGCCGAGCTCCCCGGCGTGGCCGCCTCGGCGATGCTCGTCCGGGACAGCGTCGAGGTCGGGACGACCGGCACCGTGGTCGACGCGCTCGGGATCACCCCCGAGCAGGCGACCGACGTGCTCCGCGACGCCGACCTGGTCGCGGCGGTCGGCGACGGCACCGTGGCGGTCTCCCGGGCGGTCGCGGAGGCCGGCGACATCGAAGACGGCGACACCGTCGCCGTCGCGCGCACCGAGGGCGGGGGGACGGCCGACCTGACCGCCGTCGTCGTGCCGCTCGACAGCTGGGTGGTGCTGATGACGCCCACGACGCTGGAGCAGTTGGGCTCCCCCGGCACCCTGAGCACCGCGTGGCTGCGCGTCGCCGACGTCGACGCCTCGGGCCAGGTCGTGGCCGACCTGCAGGAGCTCACCGCCGACTCGCCGCTCGACATCACGGGCGCCGCGATCGAGCGGGCGCTGTACGAGCGGGCGATCGACACGCTGCTGGCGGTCGTCGTCGGGCTGCTGGCGGTGGCGGTGGTCATCGCGCTCATCGGCGTGACGAACACGCTGTCGCTGTCGGTCATCGAGCGGCGCCGCGAGTCGGCCACGCTGCGGGCGGTCGGCCTCACCCGGCGGCAGCTGCGGGCGTCGATGGCCGTCGAGGGCGCGCTGATCGCCGGGGTCGGGGCCGTGGTCGGCGTGCTGCTCGGGATGGCCTACGGCTGGCTCGGGTCGGCGGCCGTGCTCGCGGGGATCTCGGACCTGCAGCTGCGGGTGCCGTGGGCGGACCTCGGCATCGTGCTCGGGGTGGCACTGGTCGCGGGCGTGCTCGCGTCGGTGCTGCCGGGCCGCTCGGCGGCGCGGACGCCCCCGGTCGCGGCGCTCGCGGTCGACTGACGCCGTCCGGATCGCCGAGGGAGGGCCTTCGCGCCGAGGGAGGACCGTCCACGGGCCTCCCTCGGCGCGCGGGCCCTCCCTCGGCGCGCCGGTCCCGGTCGGGGCAGGCCCGCGGCGGGGTCAGTCCTCGCGGGCGCCGACCGTCGTCCAGGCCACGACCGTCGGGGTCACCAGGAGCCCGCCGATCGCGACCGCGAGCACCAGCACCGCGACGGACCACGCGGCGACCTCGACGCCCAGCCAGCCGACCGCCAGCACGACCAGCAGGATCTGCACGGTCATCACCGGCGCCCGGCCCCAGCGCTCCCCCTGCAGCAGCGCGCGCGCCGCCCCGCCGAGCACCGCCGCGATCCCGGCCGCGAGCACGACGAGGAACACCACCGGGCCGGGCATCGACGTGCCGCGCACGAGGGCGACGACGAGGGCCACGGCGAGGGCCGCCACGGCGAGCGCCTCGAGGAGCACGAGGCCCGCGACGACGCGGACGGGGCCCGGCACGGCGGCCGGCCGGGGCTGCTGGGGGGCGGGAGAACCGGTCACGTGCGAGACCCTACGCGGGGCGCGGGTGAAGCTCCCGCGCGTCCCCGCAGGTCCCGGCGGCGCGGCGGCGCGACCAGGGACGATGGTCCCGGCGGCCGGACGAGTTGGCGCCGGGACCGCCGCGGGGAGTAGGTTGCGGCGCAGGCGCCTCGGGCTCACAGGGTTGTGACCGACGCCTCAGTCGTTACGCGCGAGAAACCCGCGCGTAACCCCTTGTGCGTGCGTCGGACGCCATGTGAATCTTGTACTCAGCAGTTCGAATCCCCCGAGCGCCGACGCTCACGCCCCCCGCCCTCGCGCGTCGGACGTGTGCTCGTGCGCCCATGCCACCCAGCCCCCTGGTCGTGGCATGCCCCTGTGCTGAGGAGTGTTCCCATGGATTGGCGCCACGAGGCCGCGTGCCTGACCGAGGACCCGGAGCTGTTCTTCCCGATCGGCAACACGGGCCCGGCCCTGCTGCAGATCGAGGAGGCCAAGGCCGTGTGCCGCCGGTGCGACGTCGTCGACACCTGCCTCAAGTGGGCCCTCGAGTCCGGCCAGGACGCCGGCGTCTGGGGCGGCCTCTCCGAGGACGAGCGCCGCGCGCTGAAGCGCCGCACGGCCCGGCAGCGCCGCGCGGGCTGACACCCGCCCGCAGCGCGCACACCGACGCCCGCCGACCCTCTCCCTCCGAGGGTCGGCGGGCGTCGTCGTCCCGGCGTCCGCGCGCGTCGCCGTCCCCGGGCCCGCGCGTCGCCGACTCTCCACTTCTCGCCTCCGCGCACCGTCTGTCACGCAGGCGGTCTCCGGAGACTCGGCGCCCGACGTCGCCGAGATGGCAGCTCTCGGCTGTGCGCGACCCGAGGGCCGCAGCCGAGAGTTGCCGTCTCGGCGTGCGACGCGCAGACCGCGCAGCGCAGGGCGTCAGGCGACCGTCGCCGCCTCGCGGCCCGCGGCGCGCAGGGTCGCGCGGAGCGTGACCTGCGTGCCGCCGCCCTCGCGCGTGGACCACGCGATCGACCCGCGCAGCTCGTTGGTCACGAGCGTCGACACGATCTGGGTCCCCAGGCCGGTGCCGGGGCCCGCGCCGGTGCCGGCGGCGTCCGCCGGGATGCCGGCGCCGTCGTCGGCGACGGTGACCGTGAGGTCGTCCTCGACGCGCTCGGCGCTCACCTCGACCGAGCCGGACTCGCGGCCGGCCAGCCCGTGCTCGACGGCGTTGGTGACGAGCTCGGTCAGCACGAGCGCGAGGGCGGTGGCGTCCTCGGCGGACACCGGCCCGAACGTGCCGCGCACCAGCGTCCGCACCGACGCCCCGGCGGACGCCACGTCGGCCGCGAGCCGCAGCGACCGGCCGACGAGCTCGTCGAACTGCACGGTCTCGTCGAGCGTCTGGGACAGCGTCTCGTGCACGAGCGCGATCGTCGCGACCCGGCGCATGGCCTCCTCGAGCGCGGCGCGGGCCTCGGGCACGTCCATCCGGCGGGCCTGCAGCCGCAGCAGCGCGGCGACCGTCTGCAGGTTGTTCTTCACGCGGTGGTGGATCTCGCGGATCGTCGCGTCCTTGGTGATGAGCTCCCGCTCGCGCCGGCGGAGCTCGGACACGTCGCGACACAGCAGCACGGCGCCGATCCGCTCGCCGTCCTCGGACAGCGGCACCGCCCGCAGGGACAGCGCGACGCCGTGCGCCTCGATGTCGGTGCGCCACGGCGCGCGGCCCATCAGCACGAGCGGCATCGACTCGTCGACCGGCGAGTTCTGCTCGACGAGGTCGGCGACCACCTCGACCAGCGACCGGCCGACCAGGTCGTCCATCGCGCCGAACCGGTGGAAGCAGGACAGCGCGTTCGGGCTGGCGTACAGGACCTCGCCCTCGGAGTTGAGCCGGACCAGCCCGTCGGCGACGCGGGGCGCGCCCCGGCGCGGGCCGGTCGCCGCGTTCGCCATCGGGAACTCGCCCCGGGCGATCATGCCCATGATGTCGTCGGCGGCCTCGACGTAGTTCAGCTCCAGGCGGCTGGGCGTGCGGGCGCCGCCGAGGTTGGTCTGCCGGGCGATGACGGCGATGGCGCGGCCCTCGTGCACGACGGGCACCGCCTCCTCGCGCACCGCGTACGACCCGAACCAGCGCGGCTCGCGGGACCGCTGGGCACGGACCTCGCGGAGCGAGCGCTCGAGCTGCGGGCGCTGGCCCTCGGGGGCGCGGGAGCCCACCACGTCGTCGTAGTGCACGGTCGCGCCGGTGCTGGGCCGCGCCTGCGCGATCGCGACGAAGTCGCCGCCCTCGGTCGGCAGCCACATGACCAGGTCGGCGAACGCGAGGTCGGAGATGACCTGCCAGTCGCCGACCAGCAGGTGCAGCCACTCGAGGTCCGCGGCGTCGAGGTGGGCGTGGCGCTGCGCGAGCTCGCTCAGGGTGGACACCACCCCAGGGTACGGCGCGGGCACCGCCCGGCCCGGGCCCGTCTCGGCCCGCGGCGCGTGACGCGGCCCACGCCGCCGCCCCCGCGCGCCGGGAGCCTGCCGGAACCCGGGACGCGCACCCGCGCGCGGGCGGATACTGTCGTCGGACCCGCACTCCCCCGCGGGACGACGCGCACCTCGGAAGGACCCGAACGCCCGTGCACCTGCAGGTCACCGTCCCCGTCCCGGCCGACCCCACGACCGCCGGCGCGATGCTGGCCGACCCGGTGTACGTCCGGGCGAAGGTCCTGGCGAGCGGCGCGGAGGTGCTGCACGTCGACGTGGCGCCCGCCGAGGACGGCGCGTTCACGGTGACGACCCGGCGCGCGCTGCCGACGGACCAGATCCCGCCGAACGTGCGGACCTTCGTCGGGTCGACGCTCGAGGTGCGCCAGGCGGAGGCCTGGGAGCCCGCGGCCGCGGACGGCACCCGCACCGGGACCGTCGCCGTGGAGATCGCCGGCGCGCCCGTCCGGCTCACCGGGACCGTGGCGCTGACCGCCGCCGACGGCGGGTCCGCGATCACCTACGACGGGGAGCTCAAGGCGAACGTTCCGCTGTTCGGCTCGGCGGTCGAGCAGGCCGCCGCGAAGGCGGTGCGCGCGGCCCTCGAGGCGGAGGCCGGGGTGGCCCGCGAGTACGTCGCGGGCACCTCGCAGGGGTAACGATTCCGTAACGCGCTTCGGCGTCGCGGAGCCCTGACCTGCACAAACGTTTCGATGGGATCGCTTCCACGGCCGTTCGGGCCTCCCGCCGCTTGACTTCCCCCATCCGCGCCGACAGGGTGCCTGACATGGCGTGAGAGCGCTCCCGCACGATGCGGTGGGAGCGGTCCCACGACGGGCGCCAGTGCTGGCGACCCGACGGGAGCGGCGACGTCGCCGCGGATGACGAGGGAGTCACAGTGCGCAGGAGCACGCGCAAGACCTGGGTGGCCGTGGCCGGAGCGGCGAGCGTCGCCCTGCTGGCGACGGCGTGCGGCGGCGGGTCCGACGACACCGCCGGCGGCGACGAGGAGGGCGGGGACGTCACGCTGACGATCTCCACCTTCAACCAGTTCGGCTACGAGGACCTCCTCAAGCAGTACGAGGAGGAGAACCCGGGCATCACGATCGAGCACAACAAGTTCGGCAAGTCCGACGACGCGAAGGAGCAGTTCCAGACGGCGCTCGGCGCCGGCTCGGGCCTCGCGGACGTCGTGGGCGTCGAGGTCGACTGGATGCCGCAGATCATCCAGTACTCCGACCAGTTCGTGGACCTGACCAGCGACTCCACCGAGGGCCGCTGGAACCAGTGGACGCTCGACCAGGCCACCTCGCAGGACGGCGCGCTGCTCGGCTACCCGACCGACATCGGCCCCGAGGCCATCGCCTACCGCTCCGACCTGTTCGCCGCCGCCGGCCTGCCGACGGATCGCGAGGAGGTCGCGGAGCTCTTCGGCGGCGAGGACGCCACCTGGGACGACTTCTTCGCGGTCGGCGACCAGTTCATGGCCGCGGGCACCGGCCCGGCGTTCTTCGACTCCGCCGACGCCATCGCGCAGGGCATGATCAACCAGATCGAGGCGCCGTTCGAGGACCCCGAGTCGGGCGAGATCACCGCGCTGGACAACCCCGAGATCCGCGACATGTACGACACGATCCTGTCGCACGCGGACCAGTCCGCCGGCCTCAAGCAGTGGGAGGCCGACTGGACCAGCGCCTTCCAGAGCGACGCGTTCGCCGTGGCGCTCGCCCCGGCCTGGTTCCTCGGCAACATCGAGGGCAACGCGGCCGGCGTCGAGGGCTGGGACATCGCCAACGTCTTCCCCGGCGGCGGCGGCAACTGGGGCGGCTCGTTCCTCACGGTCCCGACGATGTCGGAGCACCAGGAGGAGGCCAAGGCGCTCGCCGACTGGCTGACCGCCCCCGAGCAGCAGCTCAAGGCGTTCGGCGTGAACGGCAACTTCCCGAGCCAGATCGAGGCGCAGCAGTCCGACGAGCTCCAGGGCATGACCCGCGAGTTCTTCAACGACGCGCCGACCGGCCAGATCTACACCGACCGGGCCTCGGGCATCTCGACCCAGCCGTTCAAGGGCGAGAACTACTTCACCATCCGCACCGGCCTGTCGGATGCGTTCAACCGCGTCGACGTCGACAAGTCGCAGACCCCCGACGAGTCCTGGCAGGGCTTCGAGGACGCGGTCGCCGCGATCGGCTGATCCCACCGGGCCGGGTCGCCGGGACTCCCCCGGCGGCCCGGCCCGTCCGCGCGGGCACCCCCGCGCCCGCACCGCACGACCCCGGCCCGCCCGCACGAAGGATCCCCATGGCCACCCAGACGGCGCCCCCCAGGGGCGCGGCACCGCGCAGCGACGACGACCGCGCGCCCCGGAAGATCGGCTTCGGGCAGACGCTCGGCCGCTGGGACGTGAAGGTCTCCCCCTACCTGTACATCTCGCCGTTCTTCCTGCTGTTCGCGGTGGTCGGCCTGTTCCCCCTGCTCTACACGGGCTGGGTCTCGCTGCACGAGTGGAGCCTGATCGGCGGCCAGGGCGAGTTCGTCGGGTTCGACAACTTCACGTTCGTGCTCGGCCAGACGTTCTTCTGGAAGGCCCTGCGCAACACCCTCAGCATCTTCCTGCTGTCGACCGTGCCGCAGGTGATCGTCGCCCTGGTCATCGCCGCGATGCTGGACGCGAACCTGCGCGCCAAGACGTTCTGGCGGATGGGCGTGCTGCTGCCGTACGTCGTCGCCCCGGTGGCCGTCGGCCTGGTGTTCTCGCAGATGTTCGCCGACGGCTCCGGCATGATCAACTCCCTGCTCGGCACGATCGGCATCGACCCGGTCGGCTGGCACAAGGACGCGTTCGCCTCGCACGTCGCGATCTCGACGATGGTGAACTTCCGCTGGACCGGCTACAACGCGCTGATCCTGCTCGCCGCGATGCAGGCCATCCCCCGCGACATGTACGAGGCCGCGACGCTCGACGGCGCCACCCGGATCCGGCAGTTCTTCTCGATCACGGTCCCGATGGTCCGCCCGACGATGATCTTCGTGATCCTCACGTCGACCATCGGCGGCCTGCAGATCTTCGACGAGCCGCGCATGTACGACGCGACCGGCCTCGGCGGCTCGAACGGCCAGTGGAAGACCGTGACGCTCTACCTGTACGAGCTGGGCTGGAACAAGCAGCAGCTCGGCCGGGCCGCGGCGGTCGCCTGGCTGCTGTTCCTGATCATCATCGTGTTCGCGCTGGTCAACAACTGGCTGACCCGGCGCATCTCCTCCGCCGACGACATGAGCCGCTCCGCGAAGGCCGCCCGCCGCGAGACGCGGCGCCGCTCGCGCGACCTCGCCCGCCGGGTCAAGCAGACGTCCGACGCCGCGGTGCCCGCGGCCGCACCGATCGAGGTGGACCCCCGATGAGCGCCCCGTCCGTCCCCGTCATCGCGCAGACCGCCGGCAAGGGCGCCGCCCGCGCGGCGCAGCGCAGGCGCAACAAGACCAACGGCGGCGCCGACCGCCGCCCGGGCTGGGTGACCTACGTCGTCCTGGGCGTGTTCATCCTGATCTCCGCGTACCCGCTGTACTTCACGTTCCTGCTGTCGTCCTCGACCTCGGCCGAGGTGGCGCAGAACCCGGTGCCGTCGCTGATCCCCGGCGGCGAGTTCCTCACGAACCTGCAGCGCGTGTTCGACGCCGACATCGACCTGGTGCGCGCGACCGGAAACTCGCTGATCGTCGCCGTGATCACGAGCCTGTCCGTGGTGTTCTTCTCCACGCTCGCGGGCTACTCGTTCTCCAAGCTCCGGTTCCGGGGCCGCGGGCCGCTGCTGGTGTTCGTCATCGCGACCATGGCCGTGCCGACCCAGCTCGGCGTCGTCCCGCTGTACATCGTCATGCGCGAGCTCGGCCTCACCGGCAACCTGCTCGCGGTGATCCTGCCGGCGATGGTGACCGCGTTCGGCGTGTTCTGGATGACGCAGTACCTCGACTCCGCGCTCCCCTACGAGCTGATCGAGGCCGCCCGCGTCGACGGCGCGTCGATGTTCCGCACCTTCTGGTCGGTGGCGCTGCCCGCGGCCCGGCCGGCGGCGGCGATGCTGGCGCTGTTCACGTTCATCACGTCGTGGACGAACTTCTTCTGGCCGTCCATCGTGCTCGGCACCCAGAACCCGACCCTGCCGGTGGCCCTCAAGCTGCTGCAGGCCGGCTTCTTCCAGGACCTGCCGCTGATCATGGCGGGCGTCGTGCTGTCGATCATCCCGCTGCTCCTGCTGTTCGTGGTCGCCGGGCGCCAGCTCGTCGCGGGCATCATGGCCGGGGCCGTCAAGGGCTGACCGTTACGCTTCGCGCGGGGCCCGGCACTCCGGGCTCCGCGCAGGGGCGCGCGTCCGCAGGTGCCCGCGCACGGGCCCCACCCGAACGTCACGAGGGGGCGATCCACGGTGATCGACCAGTCCGAGATCCCGTCGGCCACCCGGCCCGCGCCGACGCTGGAGCAGGTCGCCGAGCGCGCCGGCGTCTCCCGGTCCACCGCGTCCCGCGCCATCAACGGCGGCGACCGGGTGTCCCCCGAGGCCATGGAGTCCGTCGCAGCGGCGGTCGCCGACCTCGGCTACACGCCCAACCGCGCCGCGCGGTCGCTGGTCACCCGCCGCACCGACTCGGTCGCGCTGGTCGTGCCCGAGCCCGACGAGCGGGTGCTGTCCGACCCGTTCTTCGCCGGCGTGCTGAACGGCGTGTCCACGCCGCTGGCGCTCGCCGACCTGCAGCTGCTGCTGGTCATCGCGCGGCCCGGCGAGTCCGAGCGCACCGCCCGGTACCTGCGCGCCGGCCACGTCGACGGCGCGATCGTGGTGTCGCACCACCGCGACGACGCCATCGACCGGGCGCTGCAGGCGTCCCGGCTGCCGACGGTGTTCATCGGCCGGCCGCTCGTCGGCGGCGAGTCCGCGGCCGTGGTGGACACCGACAACCTGCGCGGCGGGCGGCTGGCGACCGAGCACCTCGTGCGGCTCGGGCGGCGGCGGATCGGCACGATCGCCGGGCCTGCCGACATGTCCGCGGGCATCGACCGGCTCGCCGGCTGGCGGGCGGCGCTCGCCGAGGCCGGGCTGCCCGACGACGCGGTGGTGCACGGCGACTTCACCGTCGACGGCGGGGCGGCCGCGGCGCGCGAGCTGCTGTCCCGGTTCCCCGACCTGGACGCGATGTTCATCGCCTCGGACCTCATGGCGGCCGGCGCGCTGCCCGAGCTCGCCGAGGCCGGGCGGGACGTGCCCGGCGACGTGGCGGTGGTCGGCTACGACAACTCGGGCCTGGCGACGACCACGAAGCCGAACCTCACCACGGTGACCCAGCCGGTCATCGCCATGGCACGCGCCGCCGGCGAGGAGCTGGTGGCGCAGCTGCAGGGCCGGGCCGCGCGCACGGAGCAGGTGTTCGAGCCGGAGCTGGTGGTCCGCGGCTCGGCCTGACGCGCGCCGCGGCGCGCTCGAGCGGCAGCGCGGCGCGCTCGAGCGCCGGCGTGGCGCACCGAGTGGGCACCCGACACGTCGAGTGGGCATCCCGTGGTTGCCCACTCGACGCGTCCGGTGCCCACTCGCCGCCGGGCGCGGCGGGCGGGGCGGGGCGCGCAGGGCGGGCGGAGCGGGGCGGGCGCCGAGCGCGTACGGGGGGCGCCGAGCGCGCACCCCGTGGGGTCCGCGCTCGGCACGCCTGTGCCGCGCTCGGCGCTCCGCGCCTCCCTGCCGAGCAGCGCCCGGCCCCGCAGCGCCCGGTCAGCGCCTCCCGGCCCCGCAGCGCCCGGTCAGCGGGTCGGGTCGACGTGGCCGAAGCGGTGCCGGGTGCGGGACACCGCCTGCTCCCGGACGACCGTCATCAGCTCGCGCCGGGCGCTCGCCACGACCGGCGCGTCGAGCACCGTGACCTCGCCGGTGCGGGTCACGGCGGCCGCGCGCAGGCCCGGGGCGGAGCCGACGACCCGGACCCGGCCGGTGACCTCGCCGGCCGCGACCCGGAGCGCGAACGCCTGGTCGGTCTCCTCGGTCGCGCGGCTCACCGTCACCGGCACGCCCGCGGTGCGCGCGGCGGACAGCACGCGCAGCACCTCGCGCTCGGACCCGTCGGCGCCGACCCGCACGGTCAGGTGCGGGACGGGGCGGTGCCGCAGGGCGTTCTCCTCGGACGCCAGCCCGGACGGGTCGTGCGCCGCGCCGAGCTCGTCGCGCCAGACCCGCGCGTCGTCGTCCTGCGCCCACGCGAGCCAGCCGTCGTCGTCCAGCGCGGCGACCTCCGGGGCGTCGGACCATGCGCCGAGCTGCGCCACGTAGGACGGCCCGCCGGCCTTGGCGCCGGGGCCGACGACCGAGGCCTTCCAGCCGCCGAACGGCTGCCGCTGCACGATCGCGCCGGTGATGTGCCGGTTGACGTAGGCGTTGCCGACCTCGACCCGGTCGAGCCAGTGCGCGATCTCCGCCTCGTCGAGCGAGTGCAGGCCGCCGGTCAGGCCGAGCGCCACCGCGTTCTGCACCGCGATCGCCTCGTCCAGGGTGTCGACGCGGATCACGCCGAGCACCGGGCCGAAGCACTCGGTGAGGTGGAACCACGACCCGGGCCGCACGCCGTGCTTGACGCCGGGCGTCCACAGCCGGCCCTCCTCGTCGAGCTGCCGCGGCTGGACCAGCCAGCCCTCGCCCTCGTCCAGCGTGGTGAGCGCGCGCAGCAGCTTCCCGGACGCCGGCTCGACGAGCGGACCCATCGTGGTGCCGAGGTCGTCGGACCAGCCGACCCGCAGGGACGCCACCGCGTCGGCGAGCTGGCGGCGCAGCCGGTCGGAGGTGCCGGCCGACCCGACGAGGATGGCCAGCGACGCCGCCGAGCACTTCTGCCCGGCGTGGCCGAACGCCGACCGCACCAGGTCCGCGACCGCCAGGTCGACGTCGGCGGACGGCGTGATGACGAGCGCGTTCTTGCCGGAGGTCTCGGCGAGCACGTCGAGATCGGGGCGCCAGCCGGCGAACAGCTGCGCCGTCTCCAGCGAGCCGGTCAGCACGACCCGCGCGACGTCCGGGTGCGTGACCAGCCGGCGGCCGACCTCACCCTCGGGCGACAGCACGACCTGCAGCGCGTCCTCGGCCACGCCGGACGCGTCGAGCGCCCGCTGGATCGCCGCGCCGGCCACCCGCACGCAGCGCGGGGTCTGCGGCGCCGGCTTGATCAGCACGGGCGACCCGGCCGCGAGCGCCGCGAGCACCGACCCGACCGGGATGGCGACCGGGAAGTTCCACGGCGGGGTGACGACGGTGACGCCGCGGGGCCGGAACACCGCGCCCGGGACGTGCCCGTCGGCGAGCTCCTCGGCGCGGTCCGCGTAGTACCGGGCGAAGTCGACGGCCTCGCTGACCTCGGGGTCGGCCTCGGCGACGGTCTTGCCGGCCTCGTGCACCATCGTGGCGACCAGGTCGCCGCGGGCGGCCTCGAGCTCGTCCGCCGCGCGGCGCAGCACGGCGGCGCGCTCGGCCGGGGTGCGGACGGACCAGGCGGGCGCGGCGGCGACGGCGCGCGCGACGACGGCGTCCACCTCGTCCTCGGTCCCCACCTCGACCGCGCCGGCGGGCGGCTCGACGTCCGCGGCGACCAGGCGCGCGGCCCAGTCCCGGGACTCGGCGACGGCCGGGTCGGTGTCCGCGGCGTTCCGGAACGCCCCGGGCTCGGGCGCCGGGGCGGCGACGTCGCGCGGCAGGCGCCGGCGACCCGTCGGGACGCGGTCCGCGCCGGCGACCGACGCCAGGAACGCGTCCTCCTGCGAGCCGATGCCCTCGTCCGGGCCGTCCCCGCCGGCGAACAGCGCGTGCAGGAAGTTCTGGTGCGCGGCGTTCTCCTCGAGGCGGCGGACCAGGTACGAGATCGCGACGTCGAAGTCCTGCTTCGCGACGACCGGGGTGTACAGCAGCACCTGGCCGACCTCGCGCTGCACGGCGCGGGCCTGCGCGGGCGCCATGCCCTGCAGCATCTCGATGTCGAGCGCCTCCGACACCCCGCGGTGCTCGGCGAGCAGGTGGGCGTAGGCGACGTGGAACAGGTTGTGGCTCGCGACGCCGACGCGCAGCGCGGACGTCCGTGCCGGGTCGAGCGCGCGGCGGACCAGGCGGACGTAGTGCGCGTCGACCTCGGGCTTGTCGCCGTACGGCGCCTGCGCCCAGCCGTGCAGCTCCGCCTCCACCTTCTCCATGGCGAGGTTCGCGCCCTTGACCAGCCGCACCTTGAGCCGGGCGCCACCCGCCTCGACCCGGCGCCGGGCGATCGCGGTGACCTCCTCCAGCGCCTCGGAGGTGTCGGGCAGGTACGCCTGCAGCACGATGCCCATCTCGGCGCCGTGCACCTCCGGGTCGTTCACCAGCTCGTCGAACACCCGCACGGTCAGCGCGAGGTCGCGGTACTCCTCCATGTCGAGGTTGAGGAACGTGCCCTGCGCCGCGGCCGCGCGGTACAGCGGCCGCAGCCGCTCGACGACGCGCCGCACGCTGCCCTCGGTGTCCCAGGTCGACAGCTGGCTGGCGACCGCGGACACCTTGATCGACACGTAGTCGACGTCGGGCCGGGCGACCAGCTCGGAGACCCGCTGCAGCCGGCGGTTCGCCTCGTCCTCGCCGAGCACGGCCTCGCCCAGCAGGTTGAGGTTGAGCCGGAAGCCCTCCTTGCGGGCGCGCGCCAGGTGCGGGCCCAGGCCCGGGCCGGCGTCGGCGACCAGGTGGCCGACGAGCTGCCGGAGCCGGATCCGCGCCGCGGGCACGACGGCGGACGGCAGCAGCGGGGCGACCTTGGCGCCGATCCCGAGCAGCAGCCGGTCGCCCGCGCCGAGGAACGCCGACGCGTCGGCCGCGCGGTCGCCGAGGTCGGCGAGCTCGGCGGCCGCGACCCGGGCGTCCTCGGGGCGCGCGACCCGGTCGACGAACCGCACGGCCAGCTCCAGGCCCGCGGGGTCGGCGACCAGGGCGGCCAGCCGGCCGGTGGCGCGCCGCTCGGCGGGGGTCTCGTCGGCGGCGGTGGCGTCCATCCAGCGGTGCGCGAGGTCCACCGCGTCCCGGGTCAGGTGCTCCGGGACGGGGGCGGTGGCGGCGCTGTCGGCGGCGGCCGGGTCGTGGGTCGTCGTCATGGCGGGATCCTCCCCGAGCGGCCCACGGCCCGTCTTGCACCGATCGGCCGGGCCACCGGGCCGGATCCGTGACACGTGCCCGTCACGCGCACCACCTACGCTGCCCCCGACATGGAACGCCGTCCAGCCCACCTCGCCGCCGCGGCCGCCGCCGGCGCCGCCGACCCCGGGGCGCCCGCCGCCCCCGCCGCGCCCGCCGGCGACCCCGCGGCGCCCGACGCCCCCGCCCGCGCCCTGCTCCGCGCGCTCACGCCCGCCCTGCTGCGGCTGTGCGACGACCTGACCGGCACGATGTTCTGCGCCAAGGACGTCGCGGGGCGGTACGTCGTGGTCAACGACGCGTTCGTGCGCCGCACCCCCGAGCGCTCGCGCCGCGCCGTCGTCGGCCGGACCGCCGCGGAGCTGTTCCTCCCGCACCTCGCGGAGAAGTACGACGCCCAGGACCGCGACGTGCTCGCGACCGGCCGGGCGCTGCACCGGGAGCTCGAGCTCATCCGCCGGCCCGGCGGCCCGCCCGGCTGGTACCTCACGTCCAAGGAGCCGGTCCGCGACGCGTCGGGCGCCGTCGTCGGGCTGGTGTCGATCTCCCAGGCGCTCCGCGCGGGCGACGCCGACGCGGAGACGGTGGCCGCGCTGTCCCGGGTCGCCGCGTTCGTGCACGGCCGGCTCGCGGAGCCCCCGACCGTCGCCGAGCTCGCCGAGGCGGCCGGCTGCTCGGCGTCGACGCTCGACCGCCGGGTCCGCCGCGTGTACGCGCTGTCCCCGCAGCAGTACGTGCTGCGGGCGCGGGTCGACCACGCCGCGGCGCTGCTCGGCGGCTCGGACCTGCCGCTCGCCGAGGTGGCCGCGGCGGCCGGCTTCTACGACCAGGCGTCGTTCACCCGGACGTTCGGGCGGCTGACCGGCGAGACGCCCGCGCAGTTCCGGCGGGCGGCCCGGGCGGCGTCCGGGCCGGCGACCGCGCCGGTGGCGCCGCTGGTCCCGCCGCTGCCGTGGCCGCGGGCGGCGGGCTGAGCCACGATGGAGAACATGGTTGATTCGCAGATCCCCCCTGTGCCCACAGTCAAGCTCCCGGGCGGCGAGATGCCGCTGCTCGGCCTCGGCACCTGGCAGTCCGAGGGCGGCGACGCCGAGCGCGCCGTGGTCGCCGCGCTGCAGCTCGGCTACACCCACGTCGACACCGCCACCGGGTACGGCAACGAGGCCGAGGTCGGCCGCGCGCTGTCGCTGGTCGACGTCGACCGCGACGCCGTGTTCGTCACCACCAAGCTGCCGCCGGACCACGCGGGCCGCGAGCGCCAGACGCTCATGGAGTCGCTCGCCGCGCTCGGCACCGACCACCTCGACCTGTGGCTGGTCCACTGGCCGCCCAACAAGCAGGCGACCCCCGCGACCTGGGAGCAGTTCATCGCTGCGCGCGACGAGGGCCTGGTCCGCTCGATCGGCGTGTCCAACTACTCGATCGAGCAGATCGACGAGCTGGTCGCCGCCACCGGCGAGGCGCCCGCCGTGAACCAGATTCCGTGGAGCCCGGGCGACTTCGACGCCGACCTGCTCGCGGCGCACGCCGAGCGCGGCGTCGTCGTCGAGGGCTACAGCCCGTTCAAGCGGACCGACCTGGACGACCCGGTGCTCACCGCGATCGCCGAGGCGCACGGCGTCAGCACCCGCCAGGTCGTGCTGCGCTGGCACGTCGACCACGGCATCGTCGTGATCCCGAAGTCGACCAACAAGGACCGCATCGCGCACAACCTCGAGGCGCTGCAGTTCACGCTGTCCGCCGACGAGCTCGCGCAGATCGACGGCCTGGGCGGCAAGTGACGGAGCCGGACGCGACGCGCGACCCCGGGGCGCCCGCCCCGGGGTCGTCGTCGGTCCCCCCGCCGGCGACCCGGCGGGAGGCCCGGGCGCGCGCCGCCGCGGGGTGGGCGGCCGGCGCCCCGGACGCCCCGGCCCCCGGCGTGACCGGCCCCGGCGCGGTCCCGGCCGACGTCCCGGACGCGCCCGACGCGCACGCCGTCGTCATCACCGGCCCCTCGCCGGCCCGCCGGTACGGCCGCGGCCGGGTGGTCGTCGCGGCGGCCACGAGCGCGGTGCTCGTCGCCGCGGTCGCGATCGCCGGCGTGCAGCTGCGCGCGGCGGGCGAGCGCGCCGCCGAGGCGGAGCAGCGCGCGGAGGCCATGGGGCTCGCGGCGGAGCTGGCGTCGGCCGAGGACGACTTCCTGGCCGACCGGCAGCGCGCCGCCGACCTCGACGCGTCGCGCCGGTCCGCCGACGCCGGCCGCGCCGCGCGGGAGCAGGCCGCCGCGGAGGAGGCCGCCCGGGTCGCCGCCGAGCAGGCCGCCGCCGAGGCCGCCCGCGCCGCCGAGGAGCAGGCCGCGGCCGACGCCGCCGCGGCGGCCGCCGCCGAGGAGGCCACCCGGCGGGGCGCCGCGTCGGGCGCGCCCGCGGGCGCGCCGAGCAGCCCCGGCATCGCCGGCTGGGTCGACGGCCGCCCGGTGGACGCCGAGGGGAACGTCCTGTGGGTCACCTCCGTGCCCACCGCGGACGGCGACGGGTCGAACGGGAACATGCCCGCGTCCGCCATGTGCCAGGTGCCGTGGGGCACCGACCAGCTCGGGTTCGCCCAGTACCTGCGCTGCGACGCCGCCGAGGCGCTGACCGCGCTAAACGAGGCGTTCCGCGCGCAGTTCGGGGCGTCGATCGACATGGACCTCACCTACCGGTCGTACGCGGACCAGGTGGCGATGAAGGCGGCGTTCGGCGGGCTGGCCGCGGCGCCGGGCACGTCGTCGCACGGCCTCGGTACGGCGCTCGACGTGCAGGAGTGGCCGGGCACGTACGGCTTCGGCACCGCGCGGTACGACTGGCTGGTCGCGAACGGCCCCGCGTACGGCTGGTACGCGCCGGCCCGGGTCCGGCAGGGTCAGCCCTACGAGGAGTACTGGCACTTCGAGTACGGGCCCGGCCGCACCTCCTGACCGCGTCCCCCTGCGTCGAGCGCCCGGGAGCCCGACCGGTTCGTCCCGGCTCGCCCCGCGGGTCCTGGACACCCGACGGTCGACCGGTCGGGGCAGGCCGCGTGTGGCACAGTGGCGACGTACCCGGCCGCCGTCGGCGGGGGCGGCGACGAGGCCGCGCCCGGGCGGTCGGACGCGATGCCCAGGAGGCCTCTGCATGACCGCGACCGCACCCGCCGGGACGTCGTCGTCGCCCACCCCCGCGACGCCCGCCCGGCGCACCTCCCCCCTGACGACGGCGCTCGCGCAGCTGTCGTCGGCCGTCGGCCTGCTCGGCTACGACGACGGCCTGCACCAGATGCTCGCCACCCCGCGCCGGGAGCTGCACGTCGCGGTCCCGCTGCGCCGGGACGACGGCCGGATCGAGCTGCTGTCCGGGTACCGCGTGCAGCACAACATCTCCCGCGGGCCGGGCAAGGGCGGCCTGCGGTACGCCCCGGGCGTCGACATCGACGAGGTCCGCGCGCTGGCGATGTGGATGACCTGGAAGTGCGCGGTCGTCGACCTGCCGTACGGCGGCGCGAAGGGCGGCGTGGCGATCGACCCGCGCGGCTACTCCCCCGCCGAGCTCGAGCGCGTGACGCGCCGGTACACCTCCGAGGTGATGCCGATCATCGGGCCGGAGCGGGACATCATGGCGCCCGACGTCGGCACCACCGAGCAGACGATGAGCTGGGTGATGGACACGTACTCGGTGAACTCCGGGTACACGATCCCCGCGGTCGTCACCGGCAAGCCGATCGCGGTCGGCGGCTCGCTGGGCCGGGCCACGGCGACCTCGCGCGGCGTCGTGCACGCCACCGCGGCGGCCCTCGCGGACGCCGGCACCGAGCTGTCCGAGATCACCGCCGCGGTGCAGGGCTTCGGCAAGGTCGGCTCGCACGCGGCGCGGTTCCTGGCCGAGGGCGGCGCCCGGGTCGTGGCGGTCAGCGACCAGTACGGCGGCGTGCACCACCCCGGTGGCCTGGACGTGGCCGCGCTGCACACGCACGTCGCGGAGACCGGCTCGGTGGTCGGGTTCCCCGGCGCGGACGCGCTGTCGAACGCCGACCTGCTCGCGCTCGACGTCGACGTGCTCGTCCCGGCCGCGACCGAGGACGTGCTGGACGAGGCCACCGCCGCCACGGTCAAGGCGCGCTGGGTGGTCGAGGGCGCGAACGGCCCGACCACCCGCGAGGGCGACCAGGTGCTCGCGGACCGCGGCATCACCGTCGTGCCCGACATCCTGGCGAACGCGGGCGGCGTCGTCGTGTCGTACTTCGAGTGGGTGCAGGCGCAGCAGGCCTACTGGTGGACCGAGCGCGAGATCGAGGACCGGCTGGAGCAGCGGATGCGCTCCGCGTACGCCGCCGTCGCCCAGCGCGCCCGGGCCGAGAAGATCACGCTGCGCGACGCGGCGCTGGTGATCGGCGTGCGGCGGGTGGCGGAGGCGCACCAGCTGCGCGGCCTGTACCCCTGAGTCGCCGCGGGCCCGGCCGCCCCGCACCCGCGCGACCCCCGCGCCGGGCGCGGCTGTGACGAGCGACGCGGCCGGCCCGGGGAAGCACGCCCGGGCCGGCCGCGTTGCCCCTCACGTGAGCACCCCCGACGCCTCCCGCGCACACCAGCCCGTCGTCCGTCCCGAGGTCCCCCTGTCCGTGCTGGACCTGTCCCCCGTCGGGACCGGCCGCACCAGCGCCGACGCGCTCGCCGACTCCACCGCGCTGGCCCGCCGCGCCGACGAGCTCGGCTACCGCCGGTTCTGGGTCGCCGAGCACCACAGCATGCCGGCGGTCGCGTCGACCTCCCCCGGCGTCCTGCTCGCGCACCTCGCCGCGTCGACCGAGCGCATCCGGCTCGGCTCCGGCGGCGTCATGCTGCCGAACCACCCGCCGCTGGTGATCGCCGAGCAGTTCGCGATGCTCGAGGCGCTGCACCCGGGCCGGGTCGACCTGGGCATCGGTCGCGCGCCGGGCGCCGACCCGATGACCGCCGCCGCGCTGCGCCGCACCGTCGAGGGCCTGGGCGCCGAGGACTTCCCCGCCGAGCTGCTCGACGTGCTGCACCTGCTCGGTCAGCTGCCCGCGGGCCGCGCCGCCTCCGCCGTCGCGCAGCGGCTGCGCGCCACGCCGGTGCCCGCCGGGACGCCCGAGGTCTGGCTGCTGGGGTCGTCGACGTTCAGCGCGCAGCTGGCAGGCGAGCTCGGCCTGCCGTTCTCCTACGCGCACCACTTCGGCACCGGCATCACGACCACCGCGGCCGAGGTCTACCGGCAGGCGTTCCGCCCGTCCGAGGTGCTCGACGCGCCGCACCTCATGGTGTCGGCGTCGGTGGTCGTCGCCGAGTCGCAGGAGCGGGCGGAGTGGCTGGCCGGTCCGTCGAAGGTCATGGCGCTGCGGCTGCGCAGCCGGGGCGCGCTGGCGCCGATCGAGACGCCGGAGGACGCCGAGGCGCTCCTGGCGGACCTCGACCCGGTGCAGGCGGCCGCGTTCTTCGCGAAGGTCGCGGGCACGCAGATCGCGACGACGGCGGCGCCCGCGGCGGCGGCGCTGCGCGAGCTGGTCGCGCGCACCGGCGCGGACGAGCTGATCGTCACGGCGACGACGTACGACGTCGCCGACCGGATCGCCACGCTGGAGGCGCTCGCCCGCGCGTGGTGACCCGCGGCCGGCCCGACCCGCGGCCGGGCGTCCGTGCGCCGTGGCAGGATCGGCGCATGGACGAGGTCGTCGGCGGCACGTGGCGGTTCACCGAGGTCGCGGGCGTGCCCGTCGGCGAGGGCCCGGAGCGGGCGCACCCGGCGCTGACGTTCTCCGGCGACGGCCAGGTCTACGGCACGGGTGGCGTGAACCGCCTGCGCGGCACGTGGTCGTTCGACCGCGGGACGGGCACGCTGTCGTTCGGCCCCGTCGCCGCGACGAAGATGGCCGGCACGCCCGAGCACACGGCCCGGGAGCGCGCGGTGCTCGACCTGCTCACGCACCCGGTGCGCGCCGCGCGCGACGGCGACGCGCTCGTCCTCACCGACGGCGAGGGGCGGGTCAGCCGCCTGCTGCCCGCCCCCGCCGAGGACTCCGTCTGACCCGCGCGCTCAGGCGCGGGGCTGCCGCTCCGCCCAGTCCGCGAGCTCGACGCGCGGGCCGGTGTAGAACGGGACCTCCTCGCGCACGTGCCGGCGGGCGCCGGTGGCGCGCAGGTCGCGCATGAGGTCGACGATGCGGTGCAGCTCGTCCGCCTCGAAGCCGAGGATCCACTCGTAGTCGCCGAGCGCGAACGACGACAGCGTGTTGGCGCGCACGTCGGCGTAGTCGCGTGCCGCGTGGCCGTGCTCGCGGAGCAGCTCGCGGCGCTCCTCGTCGCTCAGCAGGTACCACTCGTACGACCGCACGAACGGGTACACGCACAGGTAGTCGCGCGGCTCCTCGCCGGCGAGGAACGCCGGCACGTGCCCGCGGTTGAACTCGGCCGGGCGGTGCATGGCCGCGACGGACCACACCGGCAGCAGGTGCGCGCCGAGCTCGCTCGCGCGCAGCCGGTGGAACGCCTCCTGCACGGCCTCGATCGTCGGGGCCCACCACCACACCATGAGGTCGGCGTCGGCGCGCAGCCCGGCGACGTCGTACCACCCGCGGACGACCAGGCCCTCGGGCGCGTCCGGCCCGGTCAGCGCGCCGAGCGCGTCCTCGACGTACCGCTTCCGCGCGGCGTCGTCGGCCGGCAGCGGCTCGGTGGTCTCGAACACCGCGTACATCGCGTACCGGATGGCGGCGTTGATCTCGTCGGCGACCTCGGTGCTGTGCCCGCCCTCGGGGACGGTGGTCGTGCTCATCGCGCTGCTGCTCCCTCGCTGCTGTCGTCCGCTCGCTGCTGGTTGATCGTGGGCAGGCCCGTGTCGACGCCGGCGCGCTGGAAGCAGCAGCCGACCGCGCAGCGGTCCGGCCACGCGCCCAGGACGCCGACGGTGGTCCGCTCGGGGTCCTCGCCGCGCTCGGCGGCGGCACGCTCGAGCATGAGGTCGACGAGGCCGGCGACGAACGGCGCGCGGGTGGAGGCGGAGCCGGCGCGCACCGCGACGACGCCGAGGTCCTGCGCGGTGGCCATCGCCTCGGTGTCGAGGTCGTAGGCGACCTCCATGTGGTCCGAGACGAAGCCGATCGGCGACATGACCACGGCGGTCGTGCCGGCCTCGGCGCGCTCGGCGAGCACGTCGTTGACGTCCGGCTCGAGCCAGGGCTGCGACGGCGGGCCCGAGCGCGAGCAGAACGCCAGCGTCCAGTCGGGCGAGACGCCCAGGTCGGCGGCGACGAGCTGCGCGACCTCGCGGCACGCGTCCTGGTGCTGGGCCACGTAGCCGGGGCGCGCGGCGGCCGAGCCGGCCTCCATCGCGAGCGGGATCGAGTGCGTGACGAACAGCAGCGGCGCCTCGGCGGCGACCTCGGCCACCGGGCGGCCGACCTGCCCCGCGAGCTCGGTGAACGCCTCGACGATCGCGTCCGCGTTCGCCCGCACGAAGCCCGGGTGGTTGAAGTAGTGCCGCAGCTTGTCGACCTGGACGCCGGCGGCGGCCTCGGCGTCGGCGCAGCCGTCCGCCTCGCCGGCCACGCCCGCGAGCGCCGCGGCGACGTGCTCGCGGTACTGCCGGCAGCCGGAGTACGACCCGTACGCGCTGGTCACGAGCGCCAGCACGCGGGACGCGCCCGTCTCGCGCAGGCCCGCCAGGGCGCCGTCGGTGTACGGCTCCCAGTTGCGGTTGCCCCACGCGAGCGGGGTGCCGATGCCGCGGGCGTCCATCTCGGCGCGCAGGGCGGCGAGCAGCTCGCGGTTCTGGTCGTTGATCGGGCTGCGGCCGCCGAACAGCGCGTAGTGCTGGCTGACCTCGACCAGGCGCTCCTCGGGGATGCCCTTGCCGCGGGTCACGTTGCGCATGAACGGCAGGACGTCCTCGGGCTGCTCCGGGCCGCCGAACGAGAGCAGGAGGACCGCGTCGTACGGTGCGAGCGACGACGCCGTCAGGGTGGGGGAAGACACCCCAGCATCTTCCCACCGCACCCGGGCCACCCTCATCCCGAGGGGGGTCACCGGGACGTGACGTTGATACGACAAGGTGTCAGATCGCGACGGCCCGCGGCGCGGCCGCCCGGAGGTGCTCGGCGATCTCGGCGCCCCACGCGCGCACGGCGTCGAAGTCCCGGTGGTCGCCCTCCTTGGCCCGCGCCCCGGCGATGATCGCCCGCTCGGCGAACGCCAGCTCGCTGCGCAGCAGCCGCCCCGCGAACGCCCGGTGCCCGATCGCGCCGACGTCCCGCATCAGGGCCAGCAGCTCGTGCGGGCTGTTGGCGCGCGCTGCCGGCTGGGTGGCCAGCCCCGACGAGAACACCCAGACGTGCCGCTGCCGGAGCTGCGGCGCCAGCCGCGCGGCCAGGTCGCGCGCGGCCGGGATCCAGTGCGCCGTGTACACGGCGGAGCCGAGGACGACCACGTCGTACCGGTCGACGTCCGCGACCTCGTCCGGCGCGACCTCGTCCACGACGTGCCCGTCGGCCCGCAGCACGTCCGCGACGGCGGAGCCGATCTCCGCGGTCGCCCCGTGGCGCGAGGCCACCGTCACCAGGACGTTCATCGCTCTGCCCTCCAGCGGCTGCTCGTGCGGTCTCCTCCGGCCCCCTCCCGGCCCGGAACCGCCGGTGACCATCGTCCGTCCCGGGGGCGGCCGGGTCGTGGGCCTGAGGTCCCCCGGGACCTCCGGGCCGCGGGTCAGGGCGCCGCGGCGCCGCGGTCCCCCTCGGCGCCGCGGTCGAGGTCCGCGATGCCGGGCTGGGCCGCGCGCAGGTCGCCCGCCACCCGGGTCAGGGCGGCGAGCTGCTCGGCGTCGAGCGCCCCGCCCACGTAGTGCGCGATCGCCTGCACGTGCCGCCGGCCGACCTCCCGCTGCAGCGCGGCGCCGTCGTCGGTGAGCGCGACCAGGACCCCGCGGCCGTCGCCCGGGGCCGGCGCGCGCCGCACCCAGCCGTCCTCCTCCAGCCGCTCGACCATCCGGCTGAGGCTCGGCTGGCTCAGCAGGCTCGACTCCGCGAGGTCGCGCAGCCGCAGGCCGCCGGGCGCGCGGGACAGCGTGAACAGCACGTCGTACTCGCGCAGGGAGACGCGGTCCCAGATCGGGTCGCGCTGGAGCCGGCGCATGATCGCGACCTGCGCCCGGAACAGCTCCTCCCACGCGACCGCCGCCGCCCGCACGTCCACCGCCGCCGCGTCCTGCACCGTCATCGCCGCCCCGTCCGTTCCATGCGTTCGCATCTACCCCCAACCCAACCGCGGGCGTCCGCGCCGTGTTCCCCGGGCGGGGCCGGGCGCGCGGCTACGCTGGCCCGATGCAGAACGACGGCGTCCGATCGACGTACGTGCTGGTCGACGGCGAGAACATCGACGCGACCCTCGGCTCCTCCATCCTCAACGGCCGGCCGACCCCCGAGCAGCGGCCCCGCTGGGAGCGGGTGCTCGAGTTCGCGCACCGCACCTGGGGCCAGCAGCCGCGCGGCCTGTTCTTCCTCAACGCCACCAGCGGCACGCTGCCGATGTCGTTCGTGCAGGCGCTGCTGGCGATCGGGTACCAGCCGATCCCGCTCGCCGGCGAGGGCAAGGTCGTCGACATCGGCATCAAGCGCACGCTCGAGGCGCTGGCCGACCGGCCGGGCGACGTCCTGCTCGCCTCGCACGACGGCGACTTCGCGCCCGAGATCGAGGCGCTGCTCGGCGGCGACCGCCGGGTCGGGCTGCTGGCGTTCCGCGAGTTCACCAGCACGGCGCTGAGCCACCTGGCCGACCGCGGCCTGCAGGCGTTCGACCTCGAGACCGACGTCAAGGCGTTCAACGTGACGCTGCCGCGCCTGCGGATCATCCCGCTCGACGAGTTCGACCCGCTGCGCTACCTCTGACGGCCCGCGGGCGGGCAGAGTGGGGCCATGGCGACCGCCGACCCCGCCGAGCCCGCCCGGGCGGACGACCCCGCCGCGCCCGGACCCGTCGTGCCCGGCGAGCGGGTGCTGGTCCTGCTGCGCGCCGTCAACGTCGGCGGCACGTCCGCGCTGCCCATGGCGGACCTGCGCGCCGCGGCCGTCGACCTGGGGCACGGCGCCGTCGCGACCCACCTGACGACCGGCAACCTGCTGCTCGTCCCCGGGCCCGGTTCCCCCGCGGACCTCGCCGGCCTCGCCGCCGCCCTCACGGCCGACCTCGCCGCGCGCCTCGGCCGCGCGCTGGCGCTCACCGTCCGCACCCGGGCGCAGGTCGACGACCTGGTGGCCGCGAACCCGTACCCCGGACCGGCGGCGAGCGACCCGTCGCACCTCGTCGTGGTCTTCCTCGACGGGCCGGCGGCGCACGGGGGCCGGATGGACCTCGCCGGGTACGGCCGGGAGCGCGGCACCTGGCGCGGCAGCGAGGGCTACGTGCACTACCCGGACGGCATCGGCCGGTCGAAGGTCACCGCCGGGGTGCTCGACCGGATGTCCGGGCGCACGGGCACGGCCCGGAACTGGCGGACGGTGCTGGCGCTGCAGGAGAAGCTGGCGGCCTGACGGCGGGGCGCGCGGCCCGCGCGCCGCCCGGGGGCCCTCGCTACCGTGGCCCGCATGACGACCCTGTTCACCCGCATCATCGACGGCGAGATCCCCGGCCGGTTCGTCTGGGCCGACGACCGCGCGGTGGCGTTCGGCACCATCGCCCCGATCACCGACGGCCACGTGCTGGTCGTGCCGCGCGCCGAGGTGGCCTCGTTCACCGAGGCCGACGACGACCTGCTCGCGCACCTCGCGGTGGTCGCCAAGCGGATCGGCCGCGCCCAGCAGGCCGCGTGGGACGCGCCGCGGGCCGCGCTGCTCGTCGCCGGGTTCGAGGTGCCGCACCTGCACCTGCACGTGCTGCCCGCCTGGGGCGAGGGCGAGCTGAGCTTCGCGAACGCCCGGCACGACGTCCCCGCGGAGCAGCTCGACGCGGCGGCCGAGCGCCTGCGCGACGCCCTGCGCGTCGCCGGCGAGGCGGCCCACGTCCCGGCCGCCCTGAGCAGCCCGGCACTCTGACCCCGGCCGCCCGCGCCCGAGTGGAAGATCCGGCCCGACACGCACCGGCGTGTCGGGCCAGATCGTCCACTCGTCTCCAGCGGGCAGCCCGGGGCGTCAGGCGACCGGGTCGTCCTGGCCGTACGGGGCCAGGCGCAGCGTGCGCGCGTCCGCCGCCACGATGCGGTCCGCCAGCGCCGCGAGGCTCTCCGGGGTGTCGGTGCCCGCGCGCACGAACCGGCCGCGCAGCGCGTCCAGCCGGCCCGACCCGAACGCGTCGACCAGCTCCACCGTGGCCTCGACCGGGGTCCACTCGGTGCGGTCGTCGTGCAGCGGCATCGCCTGGGTCATGTCGGTGACGACGACCCCGGGCGCGACGTCGAGCACCGTGACCCCGCGGTCGGCGTACTGCGCGTCGAGCATCGTGGTGAGCCGGGCCAGCGCGCCCTTGCTGATCCCGTAGCCGGTGTAGACCGGCGACGGCCGGTGCCCCGAGCCCGAGTTGATGTTGACGACGTGCCCGGAGCCGCGCTCCAGCATCGCCGGCAGCACCGCGTGCGCGAGCAGCAGCGGGCCGCGCACGTTCGTCTCGATCACGCGCCACACGTCCTCGACGTCGTCGGCGACCAGGTCGACCTCGGCGCGCTCGATGACGCCGGCGTTGTTCACCAGCAGGCCGATCCCGCCGAGCGCCTCCTCGACCCGCGCCACCGCGGCCACGACCGCCTCGCGGTCCACGACGTCGACGACCTCGACCACGACCTGCGCGCCGGGCCGCGCGGCGCGGGCCTCCTCGGCGACGGCGTCGAGGTGCGCGCGGGTCCGGCCGACCAGCGCGACGTCCCAGCCTGCGCGGACCAGGCCGAGCGCGAGGCCGCGGCCGATGCCCCGGCCGGCACCGGTGACGAGGGCGGTCCGCGGGGCGGTCGTGGCGGCGGGGCGGGTGTCGGGGGTCGTCATGCCCCCCATCGTCGCGCATGGCGGGCGCCCTCTCCCGCCGCCCCCGCCGCGGTCGGCATACTGGCGCTGCTCGCCGCGTTGTCCGACGTCGGGGCGCACCCCGTCCCCCGTCAGCCGCCCGTCACCGACCACGAGGGGAGCCGCCCGTGGCCACGGACGCCGCCGACCCGACCCGCACCACCCCCGGACCGTCGCTGCGCGTCCGCCTGCCCTCCGTCAGCCCGTCGGTGCGGACCTTCCTCGCGACCGAGGCCGGCAGCGCCGTGTTCCTGCTCGCGGCGACCGTGCTCGCGCTCGTGTGGGCGAACTCGCCGCTGTCGGGCTCGTACGACGCGCTGTGGTCGACCTCGGCCGGGTTCCACCTCGGCCCGTTCGGGCTGGACCTCGACCTGCACCACTGGGTGAACGACGCCGCGATGGCGGTGTTCTTCTGCGTGGTGGGTCTGGAGATCAACCGCGAGGTCACGAGCGGCGAGCTCCGCGACCGGCGCACGATCGCGGTCCCGGCGCTCGGCGCGCTGGGCGGGCTCGCGGTGCCGGCCGTCATCTACCTGCTGTTCAACGCGGGCACCGAGGCCGCGCACGGCTGGGGCGTCGTCATGTCGACCGACACGGCGTTCCTGGTCGGCATCCTGGCGCTGTTCGGGCCGGCGTGCCCGGACCGGCTGCGGCTGTTCCTGCTGACGCTGGCGATCGTCGACGACATCGGCGCGATCACCGTGATGGCCCTGTTCTACAACGACGGCGTCGACGCGCCGGCGCTCGGCGTCGCGGGCGCGCTGGTCGTCGCGATGCTCGTCATGCGGTGGCTCGGCGTGTGGCGGCTGACGCCGTACGCGCTGGCCGGCATCGCGCTGTGGTTCGCGGTGAACGCGTCCGGCGTGCACGCGACGCTGGCGGGCGTGCTCGTCGGCCTGCTGCTGCCGTCCCGGCCGATGGCGCGCGACCACGTCGAGCAGGCGCCGCGGTGGACGGAGGGCCTGGTCGCGGAGCCGACGGCGGACCGGGAGCACCTCGCCGAGCTCGCGGCGCGCGCGACGGTGCCCGCGAGCGAGCGGCTGCAGCGGCTGCTGCACCCGTGGTCGGCGTTCGTGATCGTCCCGGTGTTCGGCCTGGCCAACGCGGGCGTGCGGCTGGACGCCGAGGCGCTGCGCACGGCGGCCACCTCGCCGGTGACGATCGGCATCGCGGTCGCGCTCGTCGCCGGCAACACGATCGGCATCACCGGCGCGGCCAGCCTCGCGATCCGCACCGGGCTCGGCCGGCTGCCGGGGCGGGTGCGCTGGGGCCACCTGCTGGGCGGCGCGGTGCTCGCCGGGATCGGGTTCACGATCTCGCTGTTCATCGCCGAGCTCGCGTTCGAGGGCGCGCTCGTGGAGCAGGCGAAGATCGGCATCCTGGCCGGGTCGCTGGTCGCCGCGGTGCTCGGCACCGTCCTGCTGCGGATCCTGGGCGACCGGCTGCCGCTGTGCTCGCCGGACGACGAGCTGCCGACGGGACTCCCGCCGCGGCCGTGGGTCGCCGGGTCCTGACCCGGGCCGGGGCGCGGCGCCCGCGGAGGACCGCGCCTCAGCGCGCGGGCAGCGCCTCGGCGACCGCCGCCCGCAGCGCCGGCAGCTCGACCGGGCCGCGGTACCGCTCGCCCTGCACCAGCAGCGTCGGCGTCCCGCGGATCCCGAGCCCGAGCCCCTGGACGTAGTCGGCCTCGACCAGGTCGGCGAACCGCTGGGCCCCCGGCCCGGCGACCGTCGCGGGGTCGAGCCCGAGCCGCGCGCCGGCGGCCCGCAGGTCGGGCTCCGCCAGCCGGTCCTGCTGGGCGAACAGCAGCGCCTGCATCTCCCAGAACAGCCCCCGCTCGGCGGCGGCCTCGGCCGCGAGCGCCGCGATCAGCGCGTGCGGGTGCACCTGGAACAGCGGGAAGTGCCGCCAGACGAGTCGCACCCCGCCGCCGGACTCCTCGACGAGCGTGCGGAGCACCGGTGCGGCGGACCGGCAGTACGGGCACTCCAGGTCCCCGTACTCGGTGATCGTGACGGGGGCGGCGGGGTCGCCGAGGACGAGCCGCGGGGCCGGGGCGTCGGACATGACCCCAGCATGCCCGGCCCCGACCCCGTCCGCGGTCAGCGCGGCCGCATCGGCGGGCTCGCCGTGCCCGCGCCGCGCACGATCCCGGCGACCAGCTGCCGCATCGCCTGCACGCCGGTGTACCGCGGCCGGAACCCCAGCTGCCGCTCGGCCCGCCCGGTGTCCATGATCGGTGCCGAGGCGCCCATGTCGAACCAGCCGGGGCCGATCGGCGCGAGCCGCGCGTGCCACGCGAGGGACAGCGCCGTGCGCACCGGGGCGTGCGGCACCTCGCGCCAGCGGCCCCGCGACACGACGTCCGCCACGTCGGCGGCCCGGACGACGCCGGGGCCCGCGATGTTGAACGGCCCGCGCGCCTGCCGGACGACCGCCTCGCGGAACGCGTCGGCGAGGTCGTCGGCGTGCACCGCCTGCACCCGGAACCCGGCCGGCCACGGCAGCACCGGCAGCCGGCCGTCGAGCACGCCCGACGGGACGAACGGGCCGAGGAAGTACCGCTTGATCTCGTGGCCCGCGGCGTGCTGGAACACCAGCGCCGGGCGCAGCCGCGCGATCGTCAGCGCGGGGTGCCGGAGCTCCGCCTCGTCCAGCAGCCGCTCGACCGCGACCTTGTCGACGCTGTAGTCGGAGGTCCGGACGCCGCCGGTGTCCCACTCCTCGTCCCGCGGGTCGTCGGAGTACGACGGGCTGTACGCGCCGATCGACGACGCGACGACCAGGTGCGGGACGTGCGCCGCGACGACCGCGTCCAGCACCCGCCGCATGCCGTCGACGTTGACCCGCCGGAGCTGGTCGCGGTCGTGGCTCGGCTGGATCAGCCAGGCGAGGTTCACCACGGCGTCCGCGCCGGCGAACACCCGGCGCAGCCGCTCGACGACCGGCCCGTCCGGCCCGCGCTCGCCGATGTCGACCGCGTGCCAGTCGGCGGTGTCGTACGGCGCCGGGGGCGTGCGCCGGGGCGCACGGCGGGCGACGCCCGCGAGCGCGGTCACGGTGGGGTCGTCCCGGAGGCGCCGCAGCACCGCCGTGCCGACGTTGCCGCTCCCGCCCACGACGACGACCCTCATCGCGCCTCCTCCGGCCGACCGGGCTCGCCGTCCGCGGCGAACGCCTGCTCCCGCGCGACCTGGCCCAGCCGGGTCAGCGTCGCGATCTGCTCGTCCGCCTGGTCCAGCAGCCGCTGCAGGTGCCCGGCGTCCAGGCCCAGGTCGTCCGCCCAGATGTGCAGCGTCTCCCACAGGCCCCGCTTGGCGATGACCGCGCCGCGCATCAGGTCCATCTCCAGCACGGCGGTCAGGGGCGACTGGTCGGCGAGCCGGCCGTTGGGCTTGAGCCGGCCGGCCCGCTCGACGACCGCGAGGCCCAGCCGCTTGACCACCGAGGGCCGCACGCCGAGCCGGTACGCGGTGTCCCGCAGCCACTCGCGCTCGTCCGTGACCTCCCGCGCGATGCGCGCGAGCGCGGGGCCGAGCGGGGTGTCGGCGTAGGCGTCGGCCATCCGGCCGAACCGCGCGCTGCCGCCCGTCGCCCCGGCGAGGTGGTCGCCGAGGTACGAGTCGAGCAGCGTGCGGTCGAGCTCCCTCACGGGGCGTCGGCGCCGCCGCCGTCCGCGTCGTCCCGGGGGTTGAGGTTCGCGGCCTCGGCGTCGGTGTCGGCGTCGGACCGCGCGTCGCCGCCGTCGGCCTGCTCGCCCGTGCGCGGGTTCAGCATGTCCGGGTCGGAGTCCGGGTCCTCGGCGGGGTCGTAGCCGTTCTGCGTGGTGTCGTCGGTGCTCATGGGCCCACGCTGGCACCAGGGCGCCGGGCCCGCACGCCGAACGGCGGCCCTCGCGCGGCGCGACCGGTGCCGTCCCACCACTCAGGGACGATCGTCCCTGGCGCCCGCTGGGCGACCGTGGTGCACGACCAGCCGCCCGCGCTGGTTACCATCGAGTCGTGCCCTCAACTGTCGAGCCGGTCGATGTCGTCCTGGTCGGTGGCGGGATCATGTCCGCCACGCTCGCCACGCTGCTCTCGGAGCTCGAGCCCTCGTGGCGCATCGAGATCGTCGAGCGCCTGGACGGGATCGCGCTGGAGAGCACCGACGCCTGGAACAACGCCGGCACCGGCCACGCCGCGCTCTGCGAGCTGAACTACACGCCCGAGCGCGCCGACGGCACGATCGAGATCGGCAAGGCCGTCACGATCAACAAGCAGTTCGCGCTGTCCTGCCAGCTCTGGGACCACCTCGTCGACGAGGGCCGGCTGCCGCACGACGGGTTCCGGTCCCCGGTCCCGCACCTGACCTTCGTGCGCGGCGCCGACGACGTCGACTACCTGCGCCGCCGGTACGCCGCCCTGTCGGCCCACCCGCGGTTCGCGCACCTCGAGTACTCCGAGGACCCGGAGACCATCGCGTCCTGGGCGCCGCTGGTCATGGCCGACCGCGCGCCGGACGAGCCCGTCGCCGCGACCCGCGCGACCGACGGCCTCGACGTGGACTTCGGCACCCTGACCCGGCTCATGGTCGACGACCTCGTCGCCCGCGGGACGACGGTCCGCCTGCAGCACGAGGTCCGCCGGATCCGCCGGCGGCGCGGCGGCGGCTGGCGGCTGCAGCTGGTCGACCGGGCGTGGAACGCGAGCCCGAGGCGCACGACGCTGGACGCGCGGTTCGTGTTCATCGGCGCGGGCGGCGGCGCGCTGCGGCTGCTGCAGGCCTCGGGCATCGACGAGATCAAGGGCTACGGCGGCTTCCCGATCAGCGGCCAGTTCCTGCGCACCACCGACCCCGCGCTGGTCGAGCAGCACCGCGGCAAGGTCTACGGCAAGGCCGCCGTCGGCTCCCCGCCCATGTCCGTGCCGCACCTCGACACGCGGGTGGTGGCCGGGCAGCCGGCCCTGATGTTCGGCCCGTACGCCGGCTGGAGCATGAAGTTCCTCAAGGCCGGCTCGTGGACCGACCTGATCCGGACCGTGCGGCCGGGCAACCTCGTGCCGCTGCTCGCGGTCGCGCTGCACAACCTCGACCTGCTCAAGTACCTGGTGTCCGAGGTGCTCGCGACGCGCGACGCCCGGCTGCGCACGCTGCGCGGGTTCATGCCCGCCGCCCGCGACCGCGACTGGGAGATGATCACCGCCGGCCAGCGCGTGCAGGTCATCAAGCGCGGCAAGGGCGGCGGTGTGCTGGAGTTCGGCACCGAGCTCATCACCTCCGCCGACGGGTCCATCGCGGGCCTGCTCGGCGCCTCGCCGGGCGCCTCCACCGCGGCGTCCGCGATGCTCGACCTGCTGCGCCGGTGCTTCCCCGACCGGTTCGCCGGCTGGCGGCCGCGGCTCGAGGCGATGATGCCGCAGCTCGCGGAGACGGCGGCCCGCGGCACGGGCGCGGCACCCGGCGGCGGCGAGGCGCCCGACGCCGACCCCGACCTCGAGACCGACGACCCGACGAGCCCCGCGGACGGCACGGAGGGCGTCGGGTACGAGCCCGGCCCGGAGCCGCGTCCCGCGGTGCGCCGGCCCGCACGCCCCACGCCGCCGCGGCGCCGGGACACCCCGGTCGCCTGAGGCCGCCCCGGTCGCCGGACCGGGGTGGGTGCGGGACCGTGGGTCCATGAGAGCCGTCGTCCTGAACTGCACGCTGAAGCCGTCGCCGCAGCCGTCGAACACGGACGCGCTCGCCGGGGTCGTCGTCGAGGCCCTGGAGGGCCACGGCGTCGAGGTCACCACGATCCGCCTGGCCGACCACGACATCCCGCCGGGGGTCGAGTCCGACCTCGGCGGCACCGACGAGTGGCCGGCGGTCCGCCGCGCGGTGCTCGACGCCGAGATCCTCGTCGTCGCCACGCCGACCTGGGTCGGGCACCCGTCGTCGATCGCCCAGCGGATGCTGGAGCGGATGGACGCGATGATCTCGGAGACCGACGACGACGGGCGCCCCGTCGCCTACAACCGGGTCGCCGGCGTCGTCGTCACCGGCAACGAGGACGGCGCCCACCACGTGATCTCGGAGATCGCGGGCGGGCTCGTCGACATCGGGTTCACGATCCCCCCCCAGGCGTGGACGTACTGGAACCGCGGCCCGGGCCCGGGGCCCGAGTACTCCAGCACCGACGAGGGGCACGAGTGGAGCCGCTCGACCGGGCGCGCGATGGCGCAGAACCTCGTCGGGGTCGCCCGGGCGCTCGCCGCGGCGCCGCTGGGTCCGCCCGCTTCCTGACGCAACGCGCGCCGGCACCGCCGCGCGGGCCCACCGCCGCGCGGACGCACCGCCGCGCGGGCCGGAGACGCACCGCGGCCCCCGGGAGCGCACCGCTCCCGGGGGCCGACCTGGTGCGGCGGTCCGGTGCCCGAGCCGCCCCCTGCGGGCTCGGACGCCGGTCCGCCGCGCGCCCGGGAGGTGCCCTCCGCACCGCCCGCGCGCGTCACCCCTGTACTCCGCAGGTGATGACGATCCGTCACACCGTCGGCGTGTGACCTCGATCACACGCCGTGACAGCAGTCACGGCGAGCCGTCGCAGGACGGCGCGACGCCCCGGCGACGCCGCGGATGCGGGCCCCGGCGGGCCCTGCCACCGTGGGGGCATGACCAGCAGACTCGTGCTCGTCCGCCACGGGGAGAGCGAGGGCAACGTCGCCGCGACCAGCGCCGAGCGCTCCGGGGAGCAGACCGTCGGCGTGCCCTGGCGGGACGCCGACACCCCCCTGTCCGCCACCGGCGAGGAGCAGGCCCGCGCCCTCGGCGCCCACCTCGCGACCCTGCCGCCGGACGAGGCGCCCGAGGTCGTGTGGTGCTCCCCGTACGTCCGCGCCCGCCGCACGGCGGAGCTCGCGCTCGAGAAGGCCGGCCTGCCGCTCCGCACCGTGGTCGACGAGCGGCTGCGCGACCGCGAGCTGGGCATCCTCGACGGCCTGACGAGCCACGGCGTGGACGCGCGGTTCCCGGACGAGGCCGCGCGGCGCGACCGGCTCGGCAAGATGTACTTCCGGCCGCCGGGCGGGGAGTCCTGGGCCGACGTCGCGCTCCGGCTGCGGTCCGTGGTCGGCGACATCGAGCGCCACGAGGACGGCCGCCGGGTGCTGGTCGTCTGCCACGACGCGGTCATCTGGCTGCTGCGCTACGTGTGCGAGGGCATGACCGAGGACCAGCTCATGGCGCAGGTCGCCGAGCACAGCGTGCGGAACGCCTCCGTCACCGTCCTGGTCGGCGGGCCCGGCGGCTGGCGCGCCGAGGTCGTCGACGACGTCGCGCACCTGGCCGGCGCGGACGTCACCGAGCACCCGGGGCAGGGCGATGACTGACCCGGCCCCGCTGACCCCCGCCCTGCTGCGCGACTGGCCGCTGCCCGCGCGCGACGGCACCAAGGACTCCCGGGGCGGCGTGCTCGTCGTCGGCGGCGCGCGCCGCACGCCCGGGGCCGCGGCGCTCGCCGGGCTGACCGCGCTGCGGATCGGCGCCGGCCGGCTCACGCTCGCCGTGGCGGAGTCCGTCGCCGCCCCGCTCGCGGTCGCCACCCCGGAGGCGGGCGTGCTCGCCCTGACCGAGGACGAGGACGGCTCCCCCACCGGCGAGACGCCCCCGCACCTGGCCGCCGAGCTCGAGCGCGCGGACGCCGTCGTGGTCGGCCCCGGCCTGGACGAGCCCGAGGGCACCGCCGCGCTGGTCCGCTCCGTGCTCGGCGCGCTCGAGGGCCGCGACGCCGCGGTGCTGCTCGACGCCTTCGCGCTCGGGGTGCTGCCGGGGCTGCGCGACGAGGTGACGCTGCCCGCGCGCACCGTGCTCACGCCGAACCTCGCGGAGGCGGCCCGGCTGCTCGACGTCGACGAGGCCGACCCCGACGACGCGGCGGCGCGGGTCGCCGGGCGGTGGGGCGCCGTCGTCTCCTGCGCGGGCACGATCGCGCACCCCGACGGCCGGACGTGGGCGTCGGCGACCGGCTACGCCGGGCTCGGGACGTCAGGCAGCGGTGACGTGCTGGCCGGGGCGATCGCCGGGCTCCTCGCCGGCGGCGCCCCCGCCGAGCAGGCCGCGAGCTGGGGCACCGCCGTGCACGGTGCCGCCGGGGACCGCCTGGCGGCCCGCGTCGGCCCGCTGGGCTACCTGGCGCGCGAGCTCGCGGACGAGGTCCCCGCCGTCCTCGTCGAGCTGCAGGCCTGACGGGGCGGCGCCGGCCGACCCGTCCGGCCCGGCGCGGCCGCCGCCCGGCTCGGCGACGTGGTCGGCGGCCACCTCGTAGCGGAACTGGGTGACGGTGGGCTCGTCGATGCCGGCGGCCTCCGAGCGCAGCGTGACCTCCTCGTGGCCGGACAGCCGGCCGGTGGACGCGTCGACGAGCAGCACCTGCACCGCGTCGACCGGTGCGTCCGCCTGCGGGGGCACCGCGAGCGCCACCGCCCGCCGCCCGGTGCGGTCCGTGACCTCGCCCGCCAGGGTGAGTCCGGGCTCGTCCGCGAGGACGGTCCACAGCGCCGCCTCGAACGCCGACGGCAGCACGTACCCGTCCGTGGTGGCCGTCACCGCGCGGTAGAGGCACCAGGCGGCGTCCGGGGTGTCCGGGCCGCAGCCGACCGCCGCGCCGCCCGCCAGCTCGAGCAGCCCGGCGCGCAGCGTCGCCGGGTCCGCGGACAGGTCGGTGAACCGGTCGGGGTCGAGCGTCCCGGCGGGCAGCCGGTCGACCGCCGCGTCGGCCGGGGCCGTGTCGACCGCCGCGAGCCGGCCGTCCTCCCCGAGGTGCGCGCCGCGCCACTCCAGCGCGGTGAGCGCGCCGTCCGGCTCCAGCCAGGTCTCCCGGACGACGGGGTCGACGGTGGAGGTGGAACCGTCCGCGCCCACGACGGTGCTGAGGTACCAGGCCTGCGAGCGCACGTGCTGCACGTCGCCCGCGGGCTCGGGGTCGACCTGGTCGGCGGCGGTGGCGGCGAGCTCGAGCAGCGTCTCCCGCGCCGGCGCGCCCTCGCCCGCGGCGAGGTCCTCGGCCGCGACGGGCAGCGCGAGCAGCGGTGGCGAGCCGCTCGCGACCGCGGCGGGCGGGTCGTGCAGGGGCAGCAGGGCGAGGACGGTGCCGCCCACCGCGGCCGCGGCGACGCCCGCCGCCGCGGCCAGCCAGCGGCGGCGGGGGGTCCAGGTGCGTCGGGCGGCACGGGTCAGGGGGACGACCCGTGCGGGGTCGGCGGGGTCGGCGGGGTGGGTGGGGTCCGCGTCGGCCGCGTCGGCGGCGTCCGTGGCACCGGCCGGGTCGTCGGCCCCGGCGGCGCCGGCCGGGCCCGCGGCGCCCGCCGGGCCGGACGCGAGGATCCGCGCGAGCAGCGCCTCGTCCCCGGGCAGGGCGACGGGCGCGGGCTCGGCGGCGCCGTGCGGCGCGAGCAGGGCGCGCAGGGCGTCCGCCTCGGCGCGGGCGGCGTGCAGCGCGGCGTCGCGGTCGTCGTCGGTCACCGGCCCCTCCCCCCTCGTCCCGCGGCGCCCGGTCCGGGCCTGCCGTCGTCGGTCGTGCCGTCCTGCCCCGTGCCGTCCTGCCCCGCGCCGTCCCGCTCCTCGCGGCCGAGCCTCCCGCCGCCGGGCCCGCCTCCGTCGACCACCCCGCCGCCGGGCCCGCCTCCGTCGACCACCCCGCCCGCGAGCGCCGCGGCCAGCCGGGCGCGCGCCCGGGAGAGCCGCGAGGTGAGCGCGCTGGGCGAGCAGCCGAGCACCTCGGCCGCCTCGCCCGGCGTCAGCCCGCCCCACACCGTCAGCGACATCGCCTCGCCCTCGGCCGGCGGGAGCAGGGCGAGCAGCCGCCGCGCCAGGTCGTCGCCGGCCAGCCGGTCGGCCGGGTCCGGGACCGGTGCGCGGGTGGGCTCGGCCGCCGCGGCGCCGGCGACGCTGCGCAGGACGCGGCCGTGCTGCTCGCGCACGTGCAGCACCTTGTTCCGCGCGACCCCGAACACCCAGGGCCGCAGGCCGTCGTCCGCGGCGGGCGCGTCGCCCCACCGGCGCCACAGCACCAGGAAGGTCTCGGAGACGACGTCCTCGGCCAGGTCGTCCGGCACCTGCCGCCGGGCCCAGCCGCGGACCTGCGGGGCGAGCAGGCGGTACGCAGCGGCGAACGCCGCGGCGTCGCCGTCCTCCGCGAGGGCGCGGTCGCCGCCCTCGTCGCCCCCTGCCCCCACGCCGTCCTCAGGTCGCTCGTCAGCATGTCGTCGCAGTCATCGTACGGACCGACAGGCTGCCCACGGACGTGCTCGGCGTCTGCGCGCCGGCGTTCCAGCAGGTCGTGGACCCGGTGCCGCCCGACCCGGAGTAGGTGCGCACGTCGAGCGCCATGCGGTTCCAGACCGACCCCGCGCTCCCGAGGGTCGTCGCCTGCAGTCCCGTGGCGCCGGTGGACCAGAACGCGCCGGAGAACCCCGTGCCGCTCCACAGGCAGAACCGGCCCGCCGCGCACTGGCTGCTGCTGTACCCGGTCACCTCGACCGGCCCGGCGGGGTCGTCGTCCGCGGCGCCCGCGGGCACGGCGGAGGCGCCCAGGGCGAGGGCGACGGCGCCGACGACGAGGGCGGCGCGCAGGCGACGGACGGGCGGGTGCTGCACATGAGGGTTCATCCCGGCACGCTGCCCGGCCGTCACGCGCGCCCGCCTGTGAGATACCTCACACGGCGGGTCGTGGCAGAGTCGTGCCCCGTGACCGACCGCTACGCGCCCGACGACCGCTACGCCGCCGACGACCACCTGGGCCACCGCTCGCTGCTCGTCGCCGCCGCCTACGTGCTGCTGCTCCGCGGGGACGAGGTGCTGCTGCAGCTCCGGCACGGCACCGGGTACATGGACGGGCGGTGGGCGACGCTCGCCGGGCACGTCGACCCCGGGGAGTCCGTGCACGAGGCCGCCGTCCGGGAGGCCGCCGAGGAGGCGGGCATCCGCGTCGACCCCGTCGACCTCGAGCCCGTGACGACGCTGCACCGGTTCGAGCGCGGCGGCCCGCAGGTCGAGCAGCGGTGCGACTGGTTCTTCGCCGTGCGGCGCTGGTCGGGCGAGCCGGCCGTGGCCGAGCCCGACAAGGCCGTCGAGATGCGCTGGTTCCCGCTGGGCGCGCTGCCCGACCTGGTCGTGCCGCACGAGCGCCTCGTGCTCGACGGCCTGCGGGACGGCGCGCTGCCCGCGGTGGTGTCGCTGCCCTCCTGACCCCGCGGCGACGCGGGCGCACCAGGCGCACCGACCGCCCCGGCCGCCCCGGGCGGCGCGCCGCCGCCTCACGGCAGCCGCAGCTCCACCCGCAGCCCGGGCGCCCCGTCCGCGCGGGCGCCCAGCACGACGTCGCCGCCGTGCTCCCGGGCCACCTCGCGGGCGATCGCCAGCCCGAGCCCGGACCCGCCGCCCGGGCGCGCCCGGGCCGCGTCGAGCCGCACGAACCGCTCGAACGCCCGCTCCCGGTCGTCCTCGGGGACGCCGGGCCCGTCGTCGACGACCGCCACCCGGCCCTCGGCGACCTCGACCCGCACGGCGACCGCGGCGTGCCCCACCGCGTTCTCCACCAGGTTCCGCACCACCCGCCCGAGCGCGGCCGCGTCCCCGCGCGCCCGGCCCGCGCCCGTCACCTCGACCGCCACGTCCCCCGGCGTCCCGGCCACCGCGAGCGCCGTCGCCGACCGCGCGACCTCGGCGAGGTCGACCTCGGCGTCCGGCACCGGCCGGGACCCGAGCCGCGCGAGCAGCAGCAGGTCGTCGACCAGCGCCTGCATCCGGCGCACCTGGTCCCCGAGCCCGGCGACGAGCTCCCCCGGCGCGTACGCCGCGGGGTGCGTCGCCGCGACCTCGAGCTGCGCCCGGAGCGCGGCGAGCGGCGTGCGCAGCTCGTGCGCGGCGTCCGCCACGAACGCCCGCTGCCGGCCCGCGGCCACCTCCAGGCGGTCGAGCATCTCGTTCAGCGTCCGGGCGAGCGCCCCGATCTCGTCGTCGGTGCCCGGGTCCGGGAGCGAGCCGGGGCCGCCCGCCCGCGCCACCTGCGCCGCCGCGGAGCGCAGCCGCTCGACCGGCCGCAGCGCCCGCCCGAGCGCCACCCAGATCGCGGCGGCGAACAGGGCCGTGACCACCGGCACCACCCCGGCGAGCGCGAGGCGCAGCGCGCGCAGCAGGCCCTCGACCTCGCCGACCGGCACCGTCGCCACGACCACCTCGCCGTCGGGCGCCGCCCCGCCCGGCACCGCGACCGCCACCCGCGCCGCCGGGTCGTAGGCCGACGCGTCGGTGCCGGCCACGACCGGCGAGCCCGACCGCACCGCCTGCGCCCGCAGGTCGGCCAGCGCGCCGGGCGGCAGCACCGGCAGCGTCCGGCTCGCGGTGGTCGAGGACGCCACGACGCGTCCGTCCGCGTCGATCACCTGCGCGATCTCCCCCGGCTCGGCCACCGGCAGCGCCTCGGGCACCTGGTCGCCGGCCACGAGCGCCGCCACCGTCGCGGCCCGGTCGCGCACCACCTCGTCGAGGGCCGCGACGCGGCCGCGGGACAGCACCGTGCTCAGCACCACCGCGCCGACGACCAGCGCGAGGCAGAGCAGCCCGGCGGTGAGCACGGTGAGCCGGGCGCGCAGCGACCACGGCGCCCGGCGCGCCCCGTCGGTCACCCCGCGACCCGGTAGCCCGCGCCACGCACCGTCGCGATCGCCTCGCGGCCGAGCTTGCGGCGCAGGTAGCCGACGTAGACCTCGACCACGTTGCCGTCCTCGCCGGGGCCGTCCCAGACGTGGTCCCGGAGCTCGACCTTGCCGACGACGCGGTCGGCGTGCCGCATGAGGTACTCGAGCAGCGCGAGCTCGCGGGCCGTCAGGTCGACCGGCGCGCCGGCGCGGGTCACGGTGCGCGCGGCGGGGTCGAGCACCAGCTCGCCGGCGGTCAGCACCGCGGGGCGCAGCTGCGGCGGGCGGCGGAGCAGGGCGCGGATCCGCGCGACCAGCACCACGAACGAGAACGGCTTGGTCAGGTAGTCGTCGGCGCCGACATCCAGGCCGTCGGCGACGTCGTGCTCCCCGTCCTTGGCGCTGAGCAGCAGCACCGGGGTCGTGACGCCCGCGGCGCGCAGGTCGGTGACGACGTCGTAGCCGTTGCGGCGCGGCAGCATGATGTCGAGCACGATCGCGTCGTAGTCCCGGTCGGTGGCGAGGTCCAGCCCGGCCGCGCCGTCGTACGCCACGTCGACCGCGAACCCCTCGGCCGTCAGCCCGCGGCGCAGGGCGTCCACCAGCCCGCGCTCGTCGTCCACCACCAGCACCCGCACCCCGGCAGCATCCCACCGCGCGGGGCCGGAGCGGGGACCGGGCGACCGACCGGCTCTCAGCGCGGCCTCAGCCTCGGGGGCGCACAGTGGACGCATGGCCGACAACGAGACACCCCGTCGCACCCTCTCCGCGCGCGGCCGCTGGGCCGTCCCGGGCGTCGTCGCCGTGGCGGTCGCCGCGGCGGTCGGCGTCCCCGCGCTCGCCTCCGCGGACTCCGCGGGCCCGCCCGACGTGACGCCGGCCGAGCTCCTGACCCGCGTCGCCGAGGCCGAGCCCACGCCCGTCCAGGGCACCGTCGTCTACACCGCCCGCCTCGGCCTGCCGGAGCTGCCGGCCGAGATGACCGGCGCCGACCCGCTCAACCTGCTCGGCGGATCGTCGACGCTGCGCGTCTGGTCCGACGGCGCGGAGCGGTCGCGCGTCTCGCTGCTCGGCGCCACCTCCGAGTACTCGGTCGTGCACCACGGGCCCGAGGCGTGGACCTACTCCTCGACCGACGACGCCGTCACGCACTACACGCTCGACCCCGAGGACGTGGCCCGGTACCGGGCGCTGGCCGAGCGGGTCGAGGCCGCGCCGTCCGCCGGCGCCGACCTGCCCACCCCGGCCGACGCCGCGGCGCAGGTGCTCGCGCACGCCGAGGAGGACGCGGACGTGACGGTCGACCGGCCGACCACCGTCGCCGGGCGCGACGCCTACCAGCTCGTGGTCAGCCCGACCGACGACGCGACGCTCGTGTCGCGCGTGGTCGTCGCCGTCGACGCCGAGACCGCCCAGCCGCTGCGGGTGCAGGCGTGGTCGACCTCCGACGGCGAGGCGCCCTCGCTCGAGGTCGGGTTCACCGACGTCGCGTTCACCGCCCCGGACGCCTCGGTGCTCGACTTCTCCGCCCCGGCGGGCGCCACGACCGAGGAGGTCGTCGTGCCGCTGCCCGAGGTCCCGGCGGACGTCGCGGCCGGCACCGTGCCGGACGACCCGGCCGGTGCGCTGCCCGAGGGCGTCGCGGTCACCGGCTCCGGCTGGTCGACCGTCGTCACCCTGAGCGACGTCGACGTCGCGGGCCTGGTCGGCGGCGACGCCGCCTCGCTCGCCACGGTGCCCGGCGCCGAGCGGGTGCTGGGCTCCGAGGAGGCGCAGGACCTGGTGCAGCAGTTCGTGCCCAGCGACTCCGACGGCACGCCCGGCAAGCCGTCGCTCGACACCACGGCGCTGTACGACCAGCTCACCACGGAGGTCCCCGAGGGCCGGCTGCTGAGCTCGACGCTGCTGTCCGTGCTGATCACGGACGACGGCCGGGTGCTGGTCGGCTCCGTGCCGGCGGACGCGCTGCGCGCCGCGGCATGACCAGCACGCACGACGCCGACGGCGACCTGGCCGTCCGGACCGCGGGTCTGACCAAGCGGTTCCGGTCCGGGCAGGTCGCCGTCGACGGCCTCGACCTGGCGGTGCCGCGCGGCGCGGTCTACGGCTTCCTGGGCCCGAACGGGTCCGGCAAGACGACGACCATCCGGATGCTGCTCGGGCTCGCGCACCCGACCGCCGGGCGCGCCTGGCTGCTCGGCTCCCCGATGCCCGACGCCGCGGCGCGCGTGCTGCCCCGGGTCGGCGCGCTCGTCGAGGGCCCGGCGTTCCACCCGTACCTGTCGGGCCGGGCGAACCTCGCGCGGCTCGACGCGGGCGACGCGACCGCCGACCCGCGCACGAGCCGGCGCCGCGCGGACGCCGCGCTCGACCGGGTGGGGCTGTCGGCCGCGGCCACGAAGCCGTACCGGCAGTACTCGCTCGGCATGAAGCAGCGGCTCGGCCTCGCCGCCGCGCTGCTCCAGCCGCGCGACCTGCTGGTGCTGGACGAGCCGACCAACGGCCTGGACCCCCAGGGCACCCGCGAGGTGCGGCACCTCGTCCGGGAGCTCGCCGACGGCGGCGCGACCGTCCTCGTGTCGTCCCACCTGCTCGCCGAGATCGAGCAGGTGTGCACGCACGTCGGGATCATGAGCCGCGGACGGCTGCTGCTGCAGGGCGAGCGCGCGGCGCTCACCGAGCGGGAGGCCGCCCGCCTCGCCGTGACGACGCGCGCGGGCCAGGCCGACGCGGCCGCCGAGGTGCTGCGCGGGCTGGGGCTCGCCGACGTCGCGCGGGACGGGCGCGCGCTGCCCGGCGGCGCGGGCACGGCGCGGCTCACCGCGGCGCTCGGCCCGACGCCGCCGGAGAAGGTGTCGGCCGCGCTGGTGCACGCCGGGGTCGACCTCGTCGGGCTCGAGGTCGACCGGCCGAGCCTGGAGCAGGTGTTCGTGGAGCTGACCGGGGAGGGCTTCGATGTCGCGCGCTGAGGTGCTGGACGGACCGGGCGCCGGCCTGCCGGTCGCCGCGCCCGCGCCGGTCGCGTTCGCCCGGCTGCTGCGGTCCGAGCTGCGGCTGGTGCTCGGCCGGCGGCGCAACCTCGTGCTGCTCGCGGGGCTCGCGCTGGTGCCGGTCGTCATCGGGACGGTGCTCCTGGTCACCCGGGACAGCGCGCTGTCCGGGCAGGGGCCGGCGTTCCTCGCGCAGGTGACGGGCAACGGCCTGTTCCTGGTCGTGGCCGCGCTGTTCCTCTGCCTGCCGTTCCTGCTGCCGCTGTGCATCGGCATCGCGTCGGGCGACGCCGTCGCGGGCGAGGCGTCCGCGGGCACGCTGCGCTATCTGCTGGTCGTCCCGGTCCCCCGCACCCGCCTGCTGCTGGTCAAGGCGCTGGCCGCGCTGACGTTCGCCGCCGCCGCGGTGCTGGCGGTCGCGGTCACCGGGCTCCTGGTGGGGGCCGCGTTCTTCGGCGTGCAGGACGTCGTGCTGCTGTCCGGCAGCACCGTGCCCGTCGGCGAGGGCGTCGTGCGGGTCGCCGGGATCGTCGCGTACGTCGGGCTGTCGCTGACCGGGCTGGTGGCCGTCGGGCTGTTCTTCTCCACGCTCACCGAGGTGCCGGTCGGCGCCATGGCCGCGACCGTCGTGGTCGCCGTGGTGTCGACGGTGCTGGACTCGCTGCCGCAGCTGTCCGCGATCCACCCGGGGCTGCTCACGCACCACTGGTTCGACTTCGCGGAGTTCCTCCGGGTGCAGGTGGACTGGGGCGTCGTCGGGTCCGGGCTCGCGGTGCAGGCGGCGTGGGTGGCGGTGTTCGGGTCGCTGGCGTGGGCGCGGTTCACCACCGCGGACGTGACGTCCTAGGGGTCAGGCGAGCAGACCGGCCACCGTCGCGACGACGGCGAGCAGCGGGAACGCGCCCTGCTTCACCGCGGCCCGCGCCTTGTCCCGCGACGACAGCAGCAGCACCAGCGCCGCGGCGAGCATCGACCCGGTGCCGGCGAGCACGAGCGCCGCGCCCACGGCCTCGGCGCCGGTCGCCGTCGCGACGACCCCGGCCGCGGCGACCACCGCGAGGAAGAGGTTGTAGAAGCCCTGGTTGTACGCGAGCTCCCGCGTGGCCGCGGCGCCCTCCGGCGTGGTGCCGAACACCGCGCGGGTCCGGTCGGACGTCCAGGTCAGCGACTCGAGCACGAAGATGGAGACGTGCACGAGGGCCGCGAGCGCGGCGAGCACGAGTCCGGCGGCGATCATGCGGGCCAGTCTGCCGTGCCACCCCGCACGCCGGGGCCTTGTGACCCGCGCCACACCCGAGTAACGTGCAACCACATGGTTGTACGTCAGTTGGACCCCGCCGAGGTGGACCGGGTGTTCGCCGCGCTGGCCGACGCCACCCGCCGCGACATCGTCACGCGGGTGCTGCGCCGGGAGGCGTCGGTGAGCACGCTCGCCCGCTCCTACGAGATGAGCTTCGCCGCCGTGCAGAAGCACGTCGCCGTGCTCGAGCGGGCGCACCTCGTGACCAAGCAGCGGCACGGCCGCGAGCAGGTCGTCCACCCCGACGTCGCGACCATCCGGGCCGCCGCACGGCTGCTCGACCACTACGAGGAGCTCTGGCGCGGCCGCATCGACCGCATGTCCGAGGTCCTCGGCGACACGCGAGAAGGGGACGCGCCATGACCGTCGTGGACACCATCAAGGACACCGATGCCCGCACGCTCACCGTGGTGACCGAGCTCGACGCCCCGCCCGAGCGGGTGTGGCGCCTGTGGTCCGACGCGGGCCAGCTCTCCCGGTGGTGGGGGCCGCCGTCCTGGCCGGCCACCTTCACCGCCCACGACCTGACCCCGGGCGGCGGGTCGAAGTACCACATGACCGGCCCGGACGGCACCGAGGCGCACGGCTGGTGGCGGGTCCTCGCCACCGACGAGCCGCGGTCGCTCGAGGTCGAGGACGGGTTCGCCGACGCCGACGGCAACCCGGACGACTCCCTGCCGGTCACGACGATGCACGTCGACCTCGCCCCCGTCGACGGCGGGACCCGGATGACCATCACCTCCCGGTTCGCCAGCGCGGAGGCGCTCGAGCAGGTGCTCGGGATGGGGATGGCCGAGGGGATGCGCGAGGCGATCGGGCAGATCCCCGCGCTGCTCGCGGAGGGCTGAGGGCCGGCGCCGGTCGCGGCGGTGCCCGGGCACCCCGCGGCCGGCGGCGCTCGCCCCCTCGACCCGCGGCGCGGCCGTCAGCCCTGGTGGTCGCGGCGGTGGGAGCGCTACCGTCCGTCGGGACATCGAGGAGGACGCCCGTGCACCGCAGCCGGATCTCGACCCTGCTCATCGACGCGCCGCACGCCGAGGCCGCCGCGGCCGCCGCGTTCTGGTCCGCCGCCACCGGCGTAGCCGCGTGGTCGGTGCCCGACGAGGCGCAGTTCACGCACCTGGACGACCCGATCCCCGGGCTCGTCGCCGCCGTCCAGTCGATCGGCGGGCCCGCGCGGTACCACCTCGACATGGAGACGGACGACGTCGCCGCCGAGACCGGCCGGCTCCTCGGGCTGGGCGCGGTCGAGGTCGGCGGCTGGCTGGACTGCCGGACGCTGCGCGTGCCGGGCGGGCACCTGCTGTGCGTCATCCCGGTGCACAGCGACCCCGCGGAGTTCGCCGAGCACGCCCACGTCTGGCCCTGACCCCGCTCCTCCTCCCGACCCGCTCGCCGAGATGGCACCTCTCGGCTGTGCGCGGGCGTGCGTCGACAGCCGAGAGTTGCCATCTCGGCGAAGGGGGCGAGGCTGAGGGCGTGGAGTGGTTCGACGCGGAGCGGTACACGATCGCCCGGGAGATCGCGCAGCGCGGGGTCGCCGCGGTGTACGTGCTGGCGTTCGTCACCGTGCTGCGGCAGTTCCGGCCGCTGCTCGGGGAGCGCGGTCTACTGCCGGTGCCGTCGTTCACGGAGCGGGTGCCGTGGCGGGCCTCCCCCAGCCTGTTCTTCGCGCGGTACTCCGACCGCCTGCTGGTCGCCGTCGGCTGGACCGGGGTGGTCGTCGCGGCGGCGCTGGTGGCCGGGCTCCCGCAGCAGGGACCGCCGTGGCTGCCGCTGCTGGCGTTCGGCGTGCTCTGGGTGCTCTACCTGTCGGTGGTCAACGTCGGGCAGACGTTCTACGGGTTCGGCTGGGAGTCGCTGCTGCTCGAGGCGGGGTTCCTCGTCGCGTTCCTCGGCTCGGACGCGGTCGCGCCCCCGTGGACCGTGCTGGCGCTGCTGTGGTGGCTCGTGTTCCGCCTCGAGCTGGGCGCGGGGCTGATCAAGTGGCGCGGCGACCCGGCCTGGCGCGACCTGACGGCGCTGTACTACCACCACGAGACCCAGCCGATGCCCGGTCCGGCGAGCCGGCTGTTCCACCTGCTGCCGAGGCCGCTGCACCGCGTCGAGGTCGCCGCGAACCACGTCGCGCAGCTGGTGGTGCCGTTCGGGCTGCTGGTGCCGGGCCCGGTCGCGAGCACCGCGGCGGCGATCATGGTGGTCACCCAGCTGTGGCTGGTGCTGTCCGGCAACTTCGCCTGGCTGAACTGGCTGACGATCGTCCTCGCGGCGTCGGCGGTCGACGACGGGTCGTGGGCGGCGGTGCTGGGGCTGGTGGGGGTCGACGCCGCCGCCGCCGCGTCGGCCGCGGCCGACCCGCCCGCCTGGTTCGTCGTCGTCGTGCTCGCGGTCAGCGCGCTGTGCGTCGTGCTGTCCTACTGGCCCGCCCGCAACCTGGTGTCCCGGCACCAGCGGATGAACGCGTCGTTCAACCCGTTCCACCTGGTCAACGCCTACGGTGCGTTCGGCACGATCACCCGGCGCCGCACCGAGGTGGTCGTCGAGGGCACCCGGGACGCCGACCCCGAGGACGCGACGTGGGCGGAGTACGGGTTCCGCGGCAAGCCCGGGGACGTCCGGCGGCTGCCGCGGCAGTACGCGCCGTACCACCTGCGGCTCGACTGGCTGATGTGGTTCCTGGCGCTCGGGTCGTCGGCCCAGCTGCGCTGGTTCGTGCCGTTCCTCGCGAAGCTGCTCGAGGCCGACCGCCCGACGCTGCGGCTGCTGGCGGACGACCCGTTCGGCGGCGAGCGCCCCCGCTGGGTCCGGGCGCGGCTGTACCGGTACCGGTTCGCCACGCCCGCGGAGCACCGGGCGACCGGCGACCGGTGGGTGCGCGAGGACCAGGGGCTGATGATCGACGCGGTCGACCTGCGCCGGCTGGCGCGCGGCGGCTGAGCCGACTGGGCATCGGACGCGTCGAGCGGGCATCCCGTGGCTGCCCGCTCGACGCGTCCGGTGCCCACTCGCGCCCCGGCTGAGCCGGGCGCGCCCCGGCTGAGGCGGGCGCGTCCCGGCTGAGGCGGGTGCGTCAGGCCCGGCGCGGCGCCAGGTCCTCCTGGAGCACCAGCGCCGCCGCGCCGACCGCCGCGGCGTCCGCCACGTGCGCGGCCAGCGCGACCCGCACCCCGTGCCGGTCGGCCGCGTGCAGCTCGGCCCGCAGCCGCCGCTCGACCACCGCCGCGTACAGCGACCCCGCCGTGCTGAACGCCGGGCCGGCGAGCACGACCGAGTCCACGTCGAGCAGGTTCGCGACGGTGACGACGGCGTCCGCGAGGTACTCCGCGGACTCCGCCACGAGCTCGCCCGCGAGCGCGTCGCCCTGCACCGCCGCGGTCGCCACGGCGCCGAAGTCGGTGATCGGGTCGCCGTCGGCGCTCAGCCGCACCGAGGTGTCCCGGCCCGCGGCGACCGCCTCGCGCGCCCGGCGGGCGACCGCGTGCGGCGCGGCGAGCTCCTCCAGCGTGGGCCCGGGCTCGTGCCCGGACCGGTGCAGGTGCATCCGCCCGAGCGGGCCGGCGTTGCCGCTCGCGCCCCGGTGCACCCGCCCGCCCACCACGACGCCCGCGCCGATCCCGGCGCCCATGTGCAGCGTGCAGTGCGCCACCGACCCGGCGGTCCGCCCGGCCCACACCTCGCCGACCGCCGCGGCGGTCGCGTCGTTGTCCAGCACCACGGGCAGGCCGACGGCCTCCGCCAGCCGGTCGCGCACCGCGAGGCCCTGCCAGCGGTGCAGCGAGCGCGACACGGTGATCGCGCCCGCGTCGAGGTCGAGCGCGCCGGGCACCGCCAGGCCGACGCCGGCGACCCGGTCCCGCCCGATGCCGGAGGCGCGCAGCAGCACGTCGACCTCCCGGGCGATGCCGGCGAGCACGTGCTCCGGGTCCAGCTCGCGCGCGCCGCGCACCCGGGTCCGGGCGACGACCGCGCCCCGGGCGTCGATCAGCACCACGACCACCCAGTCGGCGCCGAGCTGGACGCCCACGGCGCACCGGGCCAGCGGGTCGAGCGTGAGCATCACGCGTGGCTTGCCACCGGTCCACTCCCGCGCGCCGGACTCGCGGAGCAGGCCCTGGTCGAGCAGCGCGCGCACGGCGTGCGAGATCGCCGCCGGGGTGACCCCGGCCAGCTCCGCGAGCTCCACGCGGCTGATCGGCCCGCGCGTCCGGACGAGGTCGAGCACCCGGGAGCCCGTCGTCGACAGCGCCCGGCCGCCCCGCCGCCCGGCGCCCCGCGGCACCTCGACGCCGTCCATGGCGCTCAGCATGGCACGGCGTCGCACCCCCGCCGCGCCACCCGTGCGATGCTGCGCCCATGACGACGCCGACGCCGCCCGACCGGCGGCCGGGCAGCGGGATCCGCGTCGGGCTGGCGCTGCTGCCCGCCGACGACGACGGCGCCCTCGAGCCCTTCTACACGGACCTGCTCGCCGGCATGGAGGAGGAGCTGGACGCGCACGGCGCCAGCGTGTTCGTGCACGTGGTCCCCGACCTGGACGCGGAGCTGGTGGCGTACCGCCGCTGGGCCCGGGACGGGCTGGTCGACGCCGTCGTGATCTCCGACCTGGTCGAGGACGACCCGCGCGAGCAGGCGTGCCGCGACCTCGGGCTGCCATCGGTGCTGCTCGGCGGCGAGCCCGGCGACGGCCGGTGGGTCGTCGACTACGACAACGACGGCGCGATGCGGACCGCCGTGGCGTTCCTCGCCGGGCTGGGCCACCGGCGGGTCGGCTGGGTGTCGGGACCGGAGCGGTACCGGCACACGCGGGTGCGCGGCGCGGCGTTCCGGGACGCCGCCGCGGCGGCCGGCGTCGTCGGGCTGCACCGCGAGGGCGACTACGGCGCGGCCAGCGGCGCCGCGCGCACCGCGGAGCTGCTGGCGCTGCCCGAACCGCCGACCGCGATCGTGTACGACAACGACCTCATGCCGCTCGCCGGGTTGCGCGAGGCCGCGCGGCTCGGCGTCCGGGTCCCCGAGGACCTGTCGGTGCTGGCCTGGGACGACTCGGCGAACGTGCGGATCTCGCACCCCCCGCTGTCGGTGGTGAGCCGCGACGTGCACGAGCTCGGGGCGCTGACCGCCGAGGTGCTGCTGCGGGCGGTCGCCGGCGGCCCGCCCGCGACGACGGGCACCCCCGGCGCCCGGGTGGTCGCCCGCGGCAGCACGGCCCCGCCGTCCCGCTGACCCCGCGACCCCCACCCGGGCTCCGCCGCCGAGACCGGCAGCCCGGGCGCGAGGTCGGCAGCCCGAGGAGCCGACCTCGCGCCGGTCCTGCCGCGCTCGGCCCCGGCGGCGCGCCGGTCACACCTCCGTGGCGTGCAGCACCAGGGCCTGCGCCGCCCAGAGCGCCGGGATCTGCAGCCCCACCTCCGCCAGCACCCGGCCGGGCAGCGTCACCTCGCCCGCGGCGAGCCACGGCGGCGTCACCCAGCCCCAGCGCGCCGGGCCGACCTCGTCGCGCACCCGCACCCGGTACCGGGCGTCCGGGCGCAGGCCGTGCAGCCGGACGGGCTCCGGCCGCGCGTCCTCCAGCGAGGCCACCGTCGCGACGGTCCACACGCCCGCCGACCCGTCCGCGGCGACGGCGCCGACGACGCGCAGCGCCGGGTCCCGCACGTCGGCGTGCACGACCGTCCCGGTGTGCAGCAGCGGCCGCAGCTCCCGGTACAGCGCGCCGAACCGGGTGAGCACGGCGACCTCCTCGTCCGAGCAGGACAGCACGTCCCACTCGAAGCCGGCCGACCCCATGAGGCTGGTCGCCAGGCGGTACGACAGGTCGACGGTCCGCCCGGAGCTGTGCGAGGTCGGCGGCCCGACGTGCGCGCCGACCAGCTCGGGCGGCAGCAGCAGCGTCGTCCACCGCTGGATGTCCTGCCGCTCGACCGCGTCGTTGGAGTCCGACGCCCACACCCGGTCGGCGACCTCGAGCACCCCGAGGTCGCTGCGCGCGCCGCCGGACGAGCACGACTCGATCTCCAGCCCGGGGTGCCGCGCCTTGAGCTCGGCCATCAGCCCGAGCACCGCGCGGGTCTGGGCGTCGACGCCCGGCCGGCCCGCGTGCCGCGCGTCCACCAGGTCGCGGTTGTGGTCCCACTTGATGAAGTCGATCCTGAGCTCGGCGACCAGCGCCGACACCTGGCCGAGCACGTGCGCCCGCGCCTCCGGCCGCGCCAGGTCGAGCACGTACTGCGTCCGGTACGACAGCCCCGCGGGGTCCGGGACCCGGTCGGCGGGGTGCAGCAGCCAGTCCGGGTGCGCGCGCGCCAGGTCGGAGTCGAGGCTGACCATCTCGGGCTCGAACCACAGCCCGAGCTGCATGCCGAGCCCGTGCACCCGCTCCGCGAGCGGGCCGAGCCCGTCCGGCCACACCGCCCGGTCGACGACCCAGTCGCCGAGCCCGCGGGTGTCGTCGCGGCGCGCGAGGAACCAGCCGTCGTCCAGCACGAACCGCTCGACGCCGATCTGCGCGGCACGCTCGGCGAGCCGGAGCACCGTCGCCGGGTCGTGGTCGAAGTACACGGCCTCCCAGGTGTTGAGCACGAGCGGGCGCGGCGTGCGCGGGTGCTGCGGCCGGGACCGGAGGTACGTGTGGAACCGCGCGGAGACGCCGTCCAGCCCGCCGTCCGACCAGGCGAACCACGCCGTCGGCGCCGCGTACGACTCCCCCGGCTCCAGCACGACCTCGCCGGCCCGCAGCAGCTCGCCGGCGCCGAGCAGGGTGGGCTGGTCCGGCAGCCGGTCCGTCCGGTAGGTGACGTCCGCGGGCCACGCGAGGTGCACGGTCCACACCTCGCCGTCCCGGTCGCGCGGGGTCGCCGAGGTGAGCGCGAGCAGCCACGGCTGGTCGTGCCCCGGCCGCCCTCGCCGGGTCTGCCGGGCGAGCGACCCGCGCGGCAGCGGCCCGGTGGCGGGCGCCTTCTCGCGGGTCCACCGGCCGGCGAACGTGGTGGCCACGTCCGCGCGGGTCGGGACCGGCAGCACGGCCTCCAGCGCCTGCACCTCGACCGGCCCCGGCCCGCCCGACGCCACCTCCAGCGCGTGGTCGACGCCGAGCAGCCCGCCGGGCTCCAGGCGCAGGCGGGTGCGCAGCACCAGCCCGGCGGCAGGGTCCTCGGCCTCGATCTCGACCGCGTGCCCGTCCGGCGCCGGCGCCACCGAGCGCGGCACCCACCGCGGGGTCAGCGGCACGCCGTCCCGCACGAGCTGCGCGCCCGGGCGGCCCGGCCAGCCGTCGGTCTCCTGCGGGAGCAGCGACGGGTGCGCGGCCGCGTCCAGCGTGCCGGGCGGCGTCTGCCGGTCGGCCGCCGCGCGGAGCGCCGCCAGGTCCGCGGGCTCGAGCGGGCCGAGGTCGGCACCCCAGTGCAGCACCTGCGGCAGGCCGTCGGCGGGGTGCGCGAGCACGACGGCGACACCGTCGCGGCGCAGCACCGTCCAGCGGGGGTCGGGGGTGGTGGTCACGGGCTCTCCTTCGAGTCGGGACGACGGGGTGGTGCGGGTCAGGCGGGCAGCGCGGGCACGGCAGCGGCGGCAGCGGGCGCGGGGTCGGCGGCGGGCGCGGGCGCGGGCACGGGCGCGGGGGCCGAGGCGGGCGCGAGGCGGGGCACGGCTTCGGCGGACACCACGCCGGGCACCGGGTCGAGCGCCGTCGGCACCGCCCCCGGCCGCCCGAGCGGCGACCGCAGCACGACCAGCGCCCCGCCCACGGCGGCCGACACCCGCACGTCGCGCGACAGCCGCACCCGCACCGGCCGCAGCAGCCGCGCGAGCGCGCCGGCGTCGACGACCTCCTGCACGCCGGCGACGTACAGCGGCCCGGCGACGCCGAACGCCGGCCCGGCCAGCACGACGGTGTCGACGTCGAACAGGTTCATCAGCGTGACGGCCGCGGTCCCCAGGTGCCGCGCCGACGCGGCGAGCAGCGCCTCGCACGCGGCGTCCCCGGCGACCGCCGCCCGGGCCACGCGCTGGAAGTCCGCCAGCACCGCGTCCGCCCCGCCGGCCAGCCCGAGCCGGCCCGCGAGCGCCGGGTCGCCCAGCGCGGTGCCGACCACCGCGCCCGGCCCGGCGAGCACCTCGACGCACCCGCGGCTGCCGCAGGCGCACGCCGGACCGGCGGGGTCGACGGGCACGTGCCCGATCTCGACGGGGTTGGCGGTGCCGCCGCGGTACACCTCGGCGCCCGCGATCACGCCGCCGCCCACGCCGGTCGCCATGTAGAGCACGCCGAACGTGTCGACGTCGAGGGCGCCGACCCACTGCTCCCCCACGGCCGCGGCGGTCGCGTCGTTCTCCAGCAGCACGGGCAGGCCGAGCAGCCGGGAGAGCGTCGCCGTCAGCGGGTAGTCGCGCCACTCCGGGGTCGGCTGCCCGGTGAGCACGGCGCCGGCCGCGCGGTCCTGCGGGCCGTGCGTCACCAGCCCGACCCCGAGCACGCGGTCCCGCGGCAGCCCCGCCCCGGCGAGCAGCAGGTCGATGTGCCGGGCCAGCACCGGCAGCGTGTCGTCGGGTGCGCCGCGGCCGACCCCGCGGACGGCGGTGGACGCCACCCGGCGGCCGGCGAAGTCGGTCACCACGACGCTGCTGGCGCTGCGGTCCAGCTGGACGCCGACCGCGAACCAGGCGCCGGCGTCGAGCTCGAGCAGCCGCCGCGGCGACCCGACACCACCGGTCACCCGGCCCACCTCGTGCACCAGGCCCTCGCCGATGAGGTCCCGGACGACGTGCGTGATGGTCGCCGCGGTGAGCCCGGACCGGTCGGCGAGCTCGACCCTGCTGACCGTGCCGAGCGTGCGGATCAGGTCGAGGACGAGCGCCCCGGTCGCGGCACGGGGTGACGTGCGCATGTCCCGACCATATCTTGACATGCTTAATTTAAGCACGTAACGATATGCCTGCGTTTCCCCGGGCCGCGACGACGCGGCCACGACCAGACCGTCGGCCGCGACGGGTGGAAAGGACCAGCGATGTTCCTCAGGTCAGCACGCACGCACCGGCGCCGCGCCCGCCGCGCCCGCCAGGGCACCGCCCTCGTCGCCGGCGCCGCGACGCTCGCGCTCCTCGCCGCCTGCAGCGGCGGCGGCGACGGGGGCGGCGGCAGCAGCACCGGCGCGTCCGGCGACAGCGCCACGCTCGTCGCCTACACCGGTCAGTCCGGCGACTACCAGGTCAACTTCAACCCGTTCTCCCCGTCCCGGATCGGCGCGCTCGGCACGATCTACGAGCAGCTGTTCTTCATCAACAAGGCCGCGGAGACCGAGCCCGTCCCGCTGCTCGGCACCGAGTACGCCTGGAACGACGACGGCACCGAGCTGCAGGTCACGCTCCGCGAGGGCGTCACCTGGTCCGACGGCGAGCCGTTCACGGCCGACGACGTGGTGTTCACGTTCGACCTCCTGGCGAGCACCCCGGCCATCAACAACGTCGGCTACGCGGGCACCGCGACCGCGACCGACGACACCCACGTGACCTTCACCTTCGAGGCGCCCGCGTTCGTGCAGGGCCCCGACGTGCTGTCCGGCGTGCCGATCGTCCCGGAGCACCTCTGGGCGGACGTCGACCCGACCGCGGACGTCGTCGAGAACCCGGTGGGCACCGGCGCCTACGTGCTCGACGACTTCAAGCCGCAGGCGTTCACCTACGCCGCGAACCCGGAGTACTGGGGCGGCGAACCGGCCGTGAAGACGATCCGGTTCCTGTCGCTGTCCGGCAACACGGCCGGCGCCGACGGCATCGCGAACGGCACCATCGACTGGCAGACCGGCCCGGTGCCCGACATCCAGAACGTCGCCGAGAACTTCCCCGGCTACGACACCCTGACCGCCGCGCAGAACCAGATGGTGCTCGCCACCTGCTCCAGCGTGGAGCTCGGCTGCTCGGGCCCGCAGACCGACCCGGCGGTCCGGCACGCGCTCTACCTCGCGATGGACCGCACGCAGCTCAACCAGCTCGCGTTCGAGGAGACCGCGTCGGAGATCTCGCCGACGTTCGCGCTGACCTCCACGCAGGAGGGCACCATCTCCGCCGACGTCGAGGAGCCGGTCGCCCCGGAGACCGCCGACCCCGAGGGCGCCGCCGAGGTGCTCGAGGCGGCCGGCTGGGCCAAGGGCTCCGACGGCATCTACGCCAAGGACGGCGAGCGGCTCACCGTGACGGTCGAGGTCGTCACCGGCTGGACCGACTACATCACCGCCGTGCAGACCATCGCGCAGCAGGCCAAGGCCGCGGGCATCGACGTGCAGACCGCGCAGTCGTCCTGGAACGAGTGGACCGAGCGCCGCACCCAGGGCAACTTCCAGCTCGCGATCGACTCGCTGTGGCAGGGCCCGGCGCCCGACCCGTACTACCTCTACACGTACTTCTTCTCGTCGGCGACGGGCGCCCCGGTCGGCGAGGCGGCGGGCAACAACTACGCCCGGTACGCGAACGCGGACGTCGACGCGGCGCTCGACGCGCTGAAGTCCATGCCCCTGGACGACGCCGAGGCGCGCCAGCCGCACTTCGACGCGATCCAGGCCGCGGTCGTCGAGGACATGCCGTACATCCCGATCCTGACCGGCGGCACCACGAGCGAGTGGAACGTCGGCAAGTTCACCGGCTGGCCGACCGAGGACGACATGTACGCCTTCCCGGCGGTGTGGTCCGCGTTCGACGCCGCGGAGATCTTCAAGCGCCTGGAGCCGGCGGAGGGCTGAGCCGGACCGGTCCGGGCGACGGCACGCACCGCCGCCGTCGCCCGGACCGGCCCCCGCTCCCCCGCCCCGCCGTCGGAAGGGTCGCGACGTGAACTACGTCCTGCGCAAGCTCGGCTTCTACGCGGTCGCCCTGTGGGCCGCCGTCACCCTCAACTTCCTCATCCCCCGCCTGCTCCCGGGCAACCCGGTCGACATCCTGCTGGCCAAGCTCCAGCAGCGCGGCGGGACGGTCACCCCCGAGACGCGCGAGGCGTACGCCGCCCTGCTCGGCGGCGACACCACCGACTCCCTGCTGCAGCAGTACGGCACCTACCTGTCGAACCTGCTGCGCGGCGACCTCGGCGTCTCGGTCACCTACTTCCCGACCCCGGTCAGCGAGGTCATCGGCACGTCGATGCCGTGGACCGTCGTGCTGGTCGGCATCGCCACCGTGCTCGCCGCGACCATCGGCGTGCTGCTCGGTGCGTTCGTCGGCTGGCGGCCCGGCACCTGGCTCGACTCGGCCGTGCCGCTGACGACGCTGCTCGCCGCGGTGCCGTACTTCTGGCTGGCGCTCGTGCTGGTCTACCTGCTGTCCCGGGTGCTCGGCTGGTTCCCGTCGCAGGGCGGCTACGACGTCGTGCTCGACCCCGGCTGGTCGCCCGAGTTCATCGCGTCCGCGATCGAGTACGGCTTCGTACCCGCGCTGACCATCGTGGTCGCGTCGATCGGCGGCTGGCTGCTCGGGATGCGCAACATGATGGTGTCCACGCTCTCCGAGGACTACGTGCTGACCGCCCGCGCCAAGGGCCTGCCGCACGGCCAGGTGATGCGGAACTACGCGGCGCGCAACGCCGTGCTCCCGTCGGTCGCCGGGTTCGCCATCTCCCTCGGGTTCGTCGTCTCCGGGTCCGTGGTCACCGAGCAGGTGTTCTCCTACCCCGGCATCGGGTCCCGGCTGCTCGCCGCGGTCACCAACAACGACTACGCGCTCATGCAGGGCGTGTTCCTGTTCATCACCCTGGCCGTGCTCGGCGCGAACCTCGTCGTCGACCTGCTGTACGGCCTCATCGACCCGCGCACCCGCGCGAAGGCCTGAGGGGAGCCGGCGATGACGAACATCGGACCGGACGTGCAGGTCGCCGTCGAGGGCCCCGGCGGCCCCGTCGAGACCACCGCGCCGACCACGCCGCCCGAGCCCCGCCCCGCGGGCCGCGCGCGCCCCGCCTGGCGGCTCCTGCTGCCGACCATGACCCCGTGGCTCGCCACCGGCCTGGTGCTGATCGCCGGCGTCGTGCTGCTCGGCGTCGTCGGGCCGTACCTGGTCGGCGACCCGGACGCGATCAGCGACGTCGGCCTGTCCGGCCCGTCGGCGGAGCACTGGCTCGGCACGACGCAGACCGGCCAGGACGTGCTGGCGCAGCTGGCGTACGCGACCCGCGGCTCGCTGCAGATCGGCCTCATGGTCGGCGTGCTCGCGACGGTGCTGTCGGCGTTCTTCGGGATCTACGGCGCCTACCTCGGCGGCGCGGCGGACGAGGTGTTCTCGCTGCTGTCGAACGTCTTCCTCGTGATCCCCGGCCTGCCGCTGGTCATCGTGATCTCGGGCTTCGTGCCCCGCGAGAGCCGCGGCCTGTGGACCATCGCGGTCGTCCTCGCGCTCACCTCGTGGGCGGCGTCCGCGCGGGTGCTCCGCGCGCAGACCCTGTCCGTCCGGGCCCGCGACTACGTGGCCGCGTCCCGGCTGTCGGGCGAGAAGCCGTGGCGGGTCATCGGCGTGGAGATCCTGCCGAACCTGCTGCCGGTGCTCGCCTCGCAGTTCGTCTACGCGGTGATCGCCGCGATCCTCGGCGAGGCCGGCCTGTCGTTCCTCGGCCTCGGCGCCTCGAACGCGTCCACGCTCGGCACGATGCTGTTCTACGCGCAGAACGGCTTCGCGCTCCCGCTCGGCGCCTGGTGGTGGTTCGTGCCGCCCGGCCTGGTGATCGCCCTGTTCGGGATGGGCCTGTCCCTGGTCAACTTCTCGATCGACGAGATCATCAACCCCCGCCTGAAGAACGCCCGCACCGCCCGCCGCCGCGCGAAGGCGGCCGCCCGCGTCGCCAGGAAGGCCGCCCGATGACCGCGCTCACCGACCGGGTCCCGCACGCCGCCGTGCCGGCGCGCCGCCCCGTGCTCACCGTCACCGACCTCACCGTCGTCTACGACGTCGAGGAGCCCGTCACCGCGGTGAAGGACGCCAGCCTCCAGCTGGGCCGCGGCGAGATCCTCGGCCTGGCCGGCGAGTCCGGCTGCGGCAAGACGACGCTCGCCTACGCGATCAACCGGCTGCACCAGCCGCCGGCGCGGATCGCGTCCGGCTCCGTGGTGTTCCACGACCGGGACGGCGGCGACGTCGACCTGCTCGGGCTCGACGACGAGCCGCTGCGGCGGTTCCGCTGGTCCCAGCTGTCGATGGTGTTCCAGGGCGCGATGAACTCGCTCAACCCGGTCCGGACCATCGGCGCCCAGCTCGACGACACCCTGCGGGCGCACGCCCGGATGTCCCGCGCGCAGCGCCGGGAGCGGTCGGCCGAGGTGCTGACCCGCGTCGGCGTGGACCCGGGCCGGCTGCGGTCCTACCCGCACGAGCTGTCCGGCGGCATGCGGCAGCGCGTGATGATCGCCATGGCCATGCTGCTCGAGCCGCAGATCATGATCATGGACGAGCCGACCACCGCCCTCGACGTGGTGGTGCAGCGGGAGATCCTCCGGGAGATCGTCCGGCTCCGCGACGAGCTCGACTTCGCGGTCGTGTTCATCACGCACGACCTGCCGCTGCTGCTGGAGATCAGCGACCGGATCGCGGTGATGCTCGCGGGCGAGATCGTCGAGCTGGAGACCGCGGCGCAGCTGCACCGCTCCCCCGCGCACCCGTACACCCGGCGCCTGCTGGGCTCGTTCCCGAGCCTGTCCGGCGAGCGCGGCGCGTTCATCCGCGACGGCGTCGACCCCGAGGAGTCCTGATGACCAGCGTGCACGTCACCGACCTGACCAAGGACTACGCCCTGCGCTCGGGGCTGCGCCGCAGCACGCTGCGCGCCGTGGACCGGGTGTCGTTCGACCTGGTGCCGCGCCGCACCGTCGCCCTCGTCGGCGAGTCCGGCTCGGGCAAGTCGACGATCGCCAAGCTGCTGACCCGGATGGAGAAGCCGACCTCCGGCACGATCGACGTGCAGCTCGACGACCGCACCCCGGTCATGGGCTCGGTCTACCAGCGGCACGTGCAGATGGTGTTCCAGGACCCGTTCGCGTCGCTCAACCCGTTCCACACCATCGAGCACCACGTCGCCCGGCCGCTGCGGATCCACCACCGGACCCACGACGCCGCGTCGACGCACGCGCGGGTGGTCGAGATGCTCGAGCGAGTCAACCTGACGCCGGCCGAGGCCATCGCGGCGCGCCGCCCGCACGAGCTGTCCGGCGGGCAGCGCCAGCGCGTCGCGATCGCCCGGGCGCTGGCCCCGGGCGCGCAGGTGCTGATCGCCGACGAGCCGGTGTCGATGCTCGACGTGTCGATCCGGCTCGGCGTGCTCAACCTGCTGGGCCGCCTCCAGCGCGAGGACAACCTGGCCGTCCTCTACATCACGCACGACCTGGCGACCGCCCGGCACTTCTCCGACGAGATCCTCGTGCTCTACCGCGGCCGGGTGGTCGAGCGCGGGCCGGCGGACGCCGTGATCCTCGACCCGCACCACGACTACACGAAGCTGCTCGCGCTGGCCGCACCGGACCCGGACCGGGTCGGCAGCGTCGGGCGGGAGGGCGACACCGCCGTCACCCGCGAGGCCATCGACAACTCGGTCTGCTACGACCACGACCTCGGCGCGTGGGTGTCGATCGACGAGGCGCCGGCGGCGCGGCGGGAGGCGGCCCGTGCCTGAGTTCGTCAGCGCCGTGGTCCCGGCCAGCGCCCCGCCGGCGCGCCCGTTCGCCTGGCCCACCGACGGCCTGTCCTACGGCGGCGACTACAACCCCGAGCAGTGGCCGCGGGAGGTCTGGGACGAGGACGTCGCCCTGATGCGCGAGGCCGGCGTGAACCTCGTGACCCTCGGGGTGTTCTCCTGGGGCCTGGTCGAGACCGCCGACGGCGCGTTCGACTGGACCTGGTTCGACGACGCGGTGGAGCTGCTGCACGCGCACGGCATCGCGATCGACCTGGCCACGCCGACCGCGGCGCCGCCGTCCTGGCTGCACACCGCGCACCCCGAGGTGCTGCCGTTCGACGCGGACCTCTACCAGCAGCCGCCCGGCGGCCGGCTGGCGTGGTGCCCGAGCAGCGCGGTGTTCCGCCGGTACGCGCTGCGGTACGTCGAGGCGCTGGCGGAGCGGTACGGGCGCCATCCTGCGGTGCGGCTGTGGCACGTCGGCAACGAGCTCGGCGGCGGCAACGCCCGCTGCTACTGCGACGTGTCGGCGGCGGCGTTCCGGGACTGGCTGCGCGCCCGGTACGGGACCGTCGACGCGGTGAACGAGGCGTGGGGCACCGCGCAGTGGGGGCACCGGTTTGGCGCGTGGGACGAGATCCTGCCGCCGCGCGGGAAGCACGGCGCGCCGAACCCGGGGCTCTACCTCGACTACGAGCGGTACTCCTCGGACGCGCTGCTCGCGCACTACCTCGCGGAGAAGGAGGTGCTCGAGCGGCACTCCGCGGTGCCGGTCACGACCAACATGATGGTCGGGCCGGGGGCCCAGGTCGTGGACTACGCGTCCTGGGCGCCGCACACCGCCGTGGTGGCGAACGACCACTACACGCTGGTGGACGACCCGGACCGGGAGCAGGACCTCGCGTTCGCCGGCGACCGGATGCGCGGGATGTCCGCAGGACGGCGGCCGTGGCTGCTGATGGAGCACTCCACCGGTGCGCCCTCCTGGCAGCAGCGGAACCGCGCGAAGGACCCGGGCGAGATCGCCCGCAACGCCCTGGGCCACGTCGCCCGCGGCTCCGACGGCGCGCTGTTCTTCCAGTGGCGCGCGTCGACCGCCGGGGCCGAGCAGTTCCACTCGGCGATGCTGCCGCACTCCGGGACCCGGTCGCGGATCTGGCGGGAGGTCGTCGCGCTCGGGCGCGACCTGCGGGCGCTCGCGGAGGTGCGGGGCACCGTGGTCGAGCCCGCGCGCGCGGCGATGGTCGTCGACGACCCGGCCGGCTGGGCGCTCCAGCACGGGCTCACCCCGCACCGGGCGCTGCGGTACGGGCGGGAGCTGCGCACCTGGCACCGGGCGCTGTGGGAGCGCCAGGTGCTGTGCGACGTCGTGCCGCCCGGCACCGACCTGGCCGGCTACGACCTGGTGCTGGTGCCGACGCTGCTGGTGCTGTCCGACGCGGAGGCGGAGCGGCTGCGCGCCGTGCCGGCCCGCGGCGGCACGCTGCTCGTCACCTACCTGTCGGGCGTCTGCGAGCCGACCGGCCGCGTCCGGCCCGGGCTCGGCGCCCTGCAGGACGTGCTCGGCGCCTGGACCGACGAGTTCTACCCGCTCCAGGCCGGCGAGCGCGTCCGGCTGGACGACGGCGCCGAGGTCGCGGACTGGACCGAGCGGGTCGAGCTGGACGGCGCCGACGCCGTCGTCCGGTACGCCACGTCGTCGCTCGCGGGCGGCCCGGCCGTCACGCGGCACGCGGTCGGCGGCGGAGCCGCCTGGTACGTCGGGGCGGCGCTGCCCCGCGAGGCCGTCGACCGCGTCGCCGCGCGGCTGGTCGAGGAGGTCGGGCTGCCCCGCACCGCCGAGGCCGAGCCCGGCGTCGAGGCGGTCCGCCGGGTCGGCGAAGGCTCCTCGTACCTGTTCCTGCTCAACCACACCGACGCGGACCGGAAGGCCACCACGTCCGGGACCGACCTCCTCACCGGCGCCGAGGTCGGGCCCGTCACCACCGTGCCGGCGGGCGGCGTGCGCGTCGTCCGCGAGCGCTGACCGCCCTGCGACACCCCCGAGCCACCCTGAGCCACCCCTGCGACACCCGGGAGCACCCGTGCAGCACCACACCCTCGCCGACGGCTGGACCGTCACCGCCACCGCCGGGCCCGTGCCCGAGGCCGTCACCGCCGCCGGCCCGCTGGCCGCGGCCGTGCCCGGCTCCGTGCACACCGACCTGCTGGCCGCCGGCCTGATCCCCGACCCGTACCTCGACGCGCACGAGGAGACCGTGCGCTGGTTCCACGGCACCGACTGGCGGTACGGGCGCGCGCTGGCGCTCGACCCGGCCGCCGAGGGCGAGCGGGTCGACCTGGTGCTCGAGGGCGTCGACACGGTCGGCACCGTGGCGCTCGGCGGGCGCGTGCTGGGGACGACCGCGAACATGCACCGGTCGTACCGGTACGACGTCCGGGACCTGGCAGACGGGTCGCCGCGGGCGCTGACCGTCGACCTGCGCTCGGCCACCGCGTACGCCGACGAGGTGCGGGACGCGCTCGGCGACCGGCCGTCCGCGTACAGCCCGGTGCCGTTCAACTTCGTCCGCAAGATGGCCTGCTCGTTCGGCTGGGACTGGGGCCCGGACCTGCGCACCGCCGGGCTGTGGCAGCCGGTGCGGGTCGAGCGCTGGTCGGTCGCCCGGCTCGCCCGGGTGCGACCGCTCGTCACGCTCGACGCCGACGGCACCGGGCGGGTCGCGGTGCACGTGGACGTCGAGCGCTCGGGGCTGGCGCCCGACGGCGCGCTGACCCTGCGGGCGGCGGTGCTCGGGGTGTCGGCGTCGGTGACGGTGCCGGGCGGCGAGTCGTCCGCGGCGGTCGAGCTCGCGGTGCCCGGCGCGCCGGTGTGGTGGCCGGTCGGGCACGGCGACCAGCCGCTGGCCGACCTGGACGTGACGCTGGCGGGGCCGGACGGGGCCGCGCTCGACGCGTGGCGCCGGCGGGTCGGGTTCCGGTCGGTCGCGCTCGACACCGCCGACGACGAGCACGGCACCCGGTTCACGCTCGTCGTCAACGGCCGGCCGATCGCCGTGCGCGGGGCCAACTGGATCCCCGACGACCACCTCCTCACCCGGATCACCCGCGAGCGCCTGGACCGGCGGATCGACCAGGCGGTCGACGCGCACCTCAACCTGCTGCGGGTGTGGGGCGGTGGCGTCTACGAGTCCGAGGACTTCTACGCCGCGTGCGACGAGCGCGGCGTGCTCGTGTGGCAGGACTTCCTGCTCGCCTGCGCCGCGTACCCCGAGGAGGAGCCGCTGCGTTCGGAGATCGAGGCCGAGGCCCGGGAGAACGTCGTCCGGCTCATGCCGCACGCGTCGCTGGTGCTGTGGAACGGCGGCAACGAGAACGTCTGGGGCCACGAGGACTGGGGCTGGCAGGCGCTGCTCGGGGACGCGACCTGGGGCCGGTGGTACGCCGAGGAGCTGTTCCCCGCCGTGCTCGCCGAGCTCGACCCGACGCGGCCGTACGCCACCAACAGCCCGTTCACGCCGCGGCGCGACCCCGCCGACGTGCACCCGAACGACCCCGACCGCGGCACGCACCACCAGTGGGAGGTGTGGAACCGCGTCGACTACACGGTGTACCGCTCGGAGATCCCGCGGTTCTGCTCGGAGTTCGGGTTCCAGGGCCCGCCGGCCTGGCGGACGCTCGTCGAGTCGGTGCACGCCGTCGACGGCGGGCCGCTCGCGGACGCCCCGGTGCCGCAGGAGGACCCGGTGTTCCTCGTGCACCAGAAGGCCGACGACGGGAACGGCAAGCTCGACCGCGGCATGGCGCCGCACCTGGGCGTGCCCCGCGACTTCGCCGACTGGCACTGGGCCGCGCAGCTCAACCAGGCCCGCGCGGTCCGGCACGCCGTCGAGCACTACCGCGCGTGGTGGCCCCGCACCGCGGGCTGGATCGTCTGGCAGCTCAACGACTGCTGGCCGGTGACGTCCTGGGCGGCGGTCGACTCCGCCGAGCGGCCCAAGCCGCTGTGGTTCGCGCTGCGGGCCGCGAGCGCGCCGCGCGCCCTGTTCCTCGCCGAGCGGGACGGCGGTGTCGTCCTCGTCGCGACCAACGACACGGACGAGCCGTGGGACGGCACCGCGCACCTGCGGCGGGAGACGCTCGGCGGGATCGCCGCAGCCGCGGTGGGCGTGCCGGTGGCGGTCGCCCCGCGGTCCGTGGCCGTCGTGCCCGTGCCGGCCGACGTCGCCACGCCCGGCGACCCGCGCGGCGAGGTGCTCGCCGCCCGGCTCGGCGAGGGTGCGGGCGAGCGCCGGGCGACGCTGACGTTCGCCGAGGACGTGGAGCTGCGGCTGGACCCCGGGGCGGTGCACGCCTCCGCGCGGCGCGAGCCCGGCGGGTACCGGGTGGAGGTCGTGGCCCGGTCGTACGCGGCCGACGTCACGCTGCACGCGGACCGGCTCGCGCCGGACGCGCTCGTGGACGAGGGGCTCGTGACGCTGCTGGCCGGCGAGCGGGCGACGTTCCACGTCACCACCGAGGCGGTGCTGGACCCGGCGGAGCTCACGGCGGCGCCGGTGCTGCGGTCGGCGAACGACCTGCGGGGCGTGGCGCTGGTCGGGGAACCGGTGGGGGCGGGCGTCGGGGCGGGCGTCGGCACTGACGCGGGCGCGGGCGCGGGCGTCGGCGCGGGCTCCGGGGCCGAGACGGGCCTCGAGGGGGTCCGGTGACCGCGGCACGCCGGTTCCCGGACGGCTTCGTCTGGGGCGCGGCCACCGCCGCGTACCAGGTCGAGGGCGCCACCGACGCGGACGGCCGCGGGCCGTCCATCTGGGACACGTTCGCCCGGACCCCGGGCGCCGTGCTCGGCGGCCACACGGGCGACCTCGGCACCGACCACTACCGGCGGTTCGCCGACGACGTCGCGCTCATGGCCGACCTCGGCCTGCGCGCCTACCGGTTCTCCGTCGCGTGGCCCCGCGTGCAGCCGACCGGGCGCGGCCCGGCGAACCAGGCCGGGCTCGACTTCTACCGGCGGCTCGCCGACACCCTGCTCGCGCACGGCATCGACCCCGTCGTCACGCTCTACCACTGGGATCTCCCCCAGCCGCTGGAGGACGCCGGCGGCTGGCCCGCCCGGGACACCGCGTGGCGGTTCGCCGACTACGCCGGCCTCGTCGCCGGCGCCCTCGGCGACCGGGTGCCGCTGTGGACCACGCTGAACGAGCCGTGGTGCACCGCGTACCTCGGCTACGCGTCCGGCGAGCACGCGCCCGGCGTGCAGGACCCGGCCCGCGCGCTCGCCGCGGTGCACACGCTCAACCTGGCGCACGGGCTCGGCGCGCGCGCCGTGCGGGCCGCCGCCGGCGACGCCGCGCAGGTGTCGATCACGCTGAACCTGCAGGTGAACCGGGCCGCGTCCGCGGCGCCGGCGGACGTGGCGGCGAAGGCCCGGCTGGACCGGGTGGCGAACGAGGTGTTCCTCGGGCCGCTGCTCGACGGCGCGTACCCGGAGGAGGTCGTCGCGGAGACCGCGCACCTCACCGACTGGTCGTTCGTGCGCGACGGGGACCTGGACCTGGTGCGGACCCGGCTCGACGCGCTCGGGGTGAACTACTACACGACGGCGCTGGTGGCGGGGGTGCCGGACGCCGCGGGGCCCGTCCCGGACCCCGGCGGCGAGACCGGTCCGGCCGACGTGCAGGCGGCGTCCCCGGCGGGCGACGAGCGACCGCCGGCCAACCTCGTCACCGGGGTCCGCTGGCTGCACCAGCCCGGCCCGCGGACCGCCATGGGCTGGGTCGTCGACCCGTCCGGCCTGACCGAGCTGCTGCTCGACCTGCACCGGCGGCGGCCGGACCTGCCGCTGTGGATCACCGAGAACGGTGCGGCCTACCCCGACGCGGTCGCCGACGACGGCCGCGTGCACGACGCCGACCGGATCGCGTACCTGCACGGGCACCTCGACGCGGTCGGCGCGGCCCTGGACGCGGGCGCGGACGTGCGCGGCTACCTCGCGTGGTCGCTGATGGACAACTTCGAGTGGGCGTACGGGTACGAGCGCCGGTTCGGGATCGTGCACGTCGACTACGCCACGCTCGAGCGCACCGTGAAGGACTCGGGGCACTGGTACCGGCGGCTCGCGACCACCGGGGTGCTGCCGGCGCCGGACGACGCGGGGCCGGCGGCGGACGACGCCGGGCCGGCGCCGGTGGGCGCGGGGGCGGTCGCCGCGGGTTGACCCCTTGCCGGGCGGGTCGGTCGCGCGCATCCTGCTGCCGTCCCGCCCGGCCGCCGCCCGGCGACCCCGCCCGCCGCTGGAGGCACCGTGCTCACGCTGGAGCTCATCGTCGTCGTGCTGCTCGCGCTCCTCGCCGGGACCGCGCTCGGCCGGCGGTTCGGCGTCGCGCCGCCGCTGGTCCTGCTCGTCCTCGGGATCGCGCTCGGCTTCCTGCCGGCGTTCCGCGGGCTGACCGTGCCGCCCGAGATGGTGCTCCTGGTCGTGCTGCCCGCGCTCCTCTACTGGGAGAGCCTGACGACGTCGCTGCGCGAGATCCGCGCGAACCTGCGGGTGATCGTCCTGTCCAGCGTGCTGCTCGTCGTGGTGACCGCGGGCGCGGTGGCCGCCGTGCTGCACGCGCTGGGGATGCCCTGGGGCCCGGCGTGGATCCTCGGCGGCGTGCTGGCCCCGACCGACGCGACCGCCGTCGCCGGGGTCGCCAAGGGCATGCCGCGCCGCACGCTCACGACACTGCGGGCCGAGAGCCTCGTCAACGACGGCACCGCGCTGGTCATCTACGCGATCGCGGTGCACGCCGTCGCCGAGCCGGTCACCGGCGGCTACCTCGCGGGACGGTTCACGATCTCCTACCTGGGCGGGGCGGCCGCGGGGGTCGCCGTGTGGTGGCTGGCGGTCCAGCTCCGCGAGCGGATGCACGAGGCCATCCAGCAGAGCGTGATCAGCGTGCTGACGCCGTTCGCCGCGTTCCTGCTGGCCGAGCTCGTGCACGCGTCGGGGGTGCTGGCCGTGGTGGTCGCCGGGCTGCTGCTGAGCCAGAGCGGGCCGCGGGTCATCCCGGCCGCCGCCCGCGTGCAGTCGCAGTCGTTCTGGGCGGTGGTCAGCCACGTGCTCAACGGCGCGCTGTTCGTGCTGGTCGGGATCCAGCTCGTCACGGCCGCCGACGGGCTCTCGTCCACCGACCTGGCCGAGGCGCTGGGCTGGACCGCGGCGGCGTTCGTCGCCGTGATCGGCACGCGGATGCTGTGGTTCCACACCACGCCGTACGTGGTCCGGGCGATCGACCGCCGTCCGGTGCAGCGGACCCGGCGGGTGTCCTGGCGGCACCGGATGCCCGGGGCGTGGGCCGGGTTCCGCGGCGCGGTGTCGCTGGCCGCCGCGCTCGGCGTGCCGGAGGCGACCGCCGAGGGCGCGCCGTTCCCGGGGCGGGACGTCATCATCTTCGTCACGGGCGGGGTCATCCTCGCGACGCTGCTGATCCAGGGGCTGACCCTGCCGGCGGTGGTGCGCTGGGCGCGGCTCCCCGCCGACGACGCCGTCGACACCGAGCGGCACCAGGCCGAGCAGGTCGCGACCCGCGCCGCCCTCGAGGCGCTGCCGACGGAGGCCGCCCGGCTCCGGCTGGACGGCAAGGTCGTCGCGAAGCTCGAGGCGGAGTACCGGATGCACGCCGAGGCGCTCGCCGAGGCGGACGCCGAGCGCACCGACGACGGCCGCCCGCGCGAGGCCGACTTCGACGCGCTGCGGCTGGCGGTGCTCGCGCACAAGCGCGCCGCGGTGGTCCGGCTGCGCGACGAGCGGACGATCGACGACATCGTGCTGCGCGAGGTGCAGGCACAGCTCGACGCCGAGGAGGTCCGCCTGACCCGCGGCGCGCTGTCCCCGGAGTGACGGCCGCCGGCCGCCGGCCGGCGCCCCGGCCGCCCGGTCGCGGCCCTCCCCCGCGCCTCCGCCGCCTCCCCAGCCTCAGCCGCCTCCCCCGCCTCAGCCGCCTCCGCCGCCGAGACCCACTGATCCGTGCGAGACCCCCGGACGCGGGCGTGGGGGTCGACCGGATCAGTGGGTCTCGGCGAACGCACGCCCCCGGCGGGCGGCGTCGGCGGCCGGCGTCGGCGGGCGGGTGTCGGTGGCGGGCGGCAGGATGACGACCGTGCTGCTCGCCGACGTCGCCGCCACCAGCGCGGGCCTGGCCGCGACCCGCTCGCGCCTGGCCAAGCGCGCCCTGCTCGTCGACCTGCTCCGGCGCACCGGCCCGGACGAGGTCCCGGTCGTCGCGCGCTACCTGGCGGGCGAGCTGCGGCAGCGCCGCACCGGCCTCGGCTGGCGGTCCCTGCGCGACCTGCCCGCTCCCGCGGCAGAGCCGGGCCTCGACGTGCTCGCGGTCGACGCGACGTTCGAGCGGATGGCCGGCCTGTCCGGCCCCGGCTCGGCGGGCGCGCGCTCGGCGCTCGCCGCCGAGCTGTTCGGCGCCGCCACCGCCGAGGAGCAGCGGTTCCTCGCCGGCCTGGTGTCCGGCGAGGTCCGGCAGGGCGCCCTCGACGCGCTGCTGCTCGACGCCGTCGCCGAGGCCGCGGGCGTCCCGGTCGCGTCCGTGCGGCGCGCGGCGATGCTGGCCGGCGGGAGCGAGCCGGTCGCCGAGGCCGCCCTGGCCGCGCCGGACCCCGAGTCGGCCCGCGCCGCGCTCGACGGGTTCGGCCTGACGGTCGGGCGGCCCGTCCGGCCGATGCTCGCGGCGTCCGCGCCCGACGTCCCGGCCGCGGTCGCCGGGTTCGACGGCCGGGCGGTCGTGGTGGACGCGAAGCTCGACGGCATCCGGATCCAGGTGCACCGCGACGGCGACGACGTCCGGGTCTACACCCGCAGCCTCGACGACATCACGGCCCGCGTGCCCGAGGTCGTCGAGGCGGTGCGGGCCCTCCCCGTGCGCTCGGTGGTGCTCGACGGCGAGGCGCTCGCCCTGGACGACGCCGGCCGGCCGCGTCCCTTCCAGGAGACCGCCGCCCGCAGCGCCACCCGGGACGCGGAGCTCGCGGCCACCACCGCCCTGCGGCCGTTCTTCTTCGACGTGCTGCACCGGGACGGCGCCGACCTGCTCGACGCCCCGCTCACCGAGCGGCTCGCGGTCCTCGACGCGATCGCCCCCGACCACGCGGTCGAGCGGGTCGTCACCGCGGACCTCGGGGTCGCGCAGGAGGCGTTCGCCGGCTGGGTCGCCGCCGGGCAGGAGGGCGTCATCGTCAAGGACGCGTCGGCGCCCTACGAGGCCGGCCGGCGCGGCGGCGCCTGGGTCAAGGTCAAGCCGCGGCACACGCTCGACCTGGTGGTGCTGGCGGTCGAGCGCGGCTCCGGCCGCCGGGTCGGCTCGCTGTCGAACATCCACCTCGGCGCGCGCGACGGCGAGGGCGGGTTCGTCATGCTCGGCAAGACGTTCAAGGGCATGACGGACGAGATGCTCGCCTGGCAGACGGCGCGGTTCCGCGAGCTCGAGGTCGCCGACGACGGCTGGACCGTCACGCTGCGGCCGGAGCAGGTCGTCGAGATCGCGTTCGACGGCCTGCAGCGCTCGACGCGGTACCCGGGCGGGCTGGCGCTCCGGTTCGCCCGCGTGCTCCGCTACCGCGAGGACAAGACGGCCGCGGAGGCGGACACGATCGACACGGTGCGCGCGCTCGCGGCGCCGCAGGGCTGAGCGGCCCGACGACCCGGGACCCTGGTCCCTTCCGCCCACCGCCGCACGGAGCGTGCGGCACCGCGCGCCGCGGATCCACCCGCAGGTCAGCATCCGGGCGCGGGTCGGACGGGTCGAGGATGGATCCGTGGACCACCACCCCCGGTCCACGGCCGCGAGGACGCGACCGCCTCCTCCGCGGCGACCGACCCGGTGGCGCACCCCGCCACCCGACCCGTGCAGGAGGACCCCGTGCACCCCGACCTGTTCCTCGTCGTGTACCGCCAGCAGGAGCGCGAGCTCGAGCATCGGCTCGAGCACCGGCGCTCGCAGGCCACCCGGGACGACTCCTCCGACCGCCGGCCGCGGCAGCGCCGCCCGCTCGCCGCGCTGACCGCGGCCCGCCGCCGCCACTGACGCGGGCCGGGCGGCGCCGGCGCGTCGAGCGTGCAGAAGATGCGGGCATCACGGCCCTGAACCCCGCATCTTCTGCATGTTCGGCGCGCCGAGGCGCGGCGGGGCGGTGCGACGAAGGCGGCAGGCTCCCGGAGTCGGGCTACCCCAGCCGCGGCAGCGTCTGCCCCGGGCCGAGCAGCGCCCGGAACGGGTCCCCCCGCTCCGCGACCCGGTCCAGCACCGTGCGGATCGTGAACGCGTCCGGCCGCAGCCACGGCTCGTCCAGCTCGTCCCACGTGATCGGCGCGGACACCGGCGCACCGGGCCGCGCCCGCGGGCTGTACGGCGCGACCAGGGTCTTGTTGATCGCGTTCTGCGTGTAGTCGAGCCGCGCCTGCCCGCCGCGCGCCTTGACCTCCCACTTCCAGCTGACCAGGTCGGGCACGACGGCGCCGACGGTGCGGGACACCCGCTCGACCCACGCGCGGGTGTCGTCGAACGACGGGCCGGTCGCGATCGGGATCCAGATCTGGATGCCGCGCTGCCCGGTCACCTTGGGCACCGCCTGCACGCCGAGGTGCTCGAACGCGTCCCGGTGCAGGCGCGCCAGCAGCAGGACGTCCTCCCAGGCGGTCGACGGCCCCGGGTCGAGGTCGACCAGGGCGTAGGTGGGCCGGCGGGGCGCGTCGGTGCGCGAGGTCCAGGCGTGCCACTCGAGCGCGCCGAAGTTCGCCGCCCAGATCAGCGCGGCCGGCTCGTCGACGACCAGGTACGTCCGGCTGTCGTCCTCGTCGGCCTCGGGGTTGTCCCAGCGCGGCAGCCAGTCGGGCGCGTGCGTCGGCAGCTCCTTGTGCCAGAACCCGGCGGTGCCGGCGCCCTGCGGGAACCGGTGCATGTTGAGCGCCCGCCCGCGCAGGTACGGCAGCACGACCGGGGCGACCCGCGCGGCGTACCGGAGCAGCTCGCGCTTCGTCACCGGCTCCTCGCCCTCGCGCGCCGGGAACAGCACCTTGTCGAGGTTCGTGACCTTGAGCCGGCGGCCGTGCACGTCCCAGGTCCCGCCGTTCGGCCCGAGGTCGTCGAGCGCCGCCAGCTCGTCGTCGGTCGGCGGGTCGACGGCCGGCGCGCGCAGGTCGACCGACGCCTCCGCGGCGGGCAGGTCGGAGCGCCACAGCCGGTCGGGGTCGGCCTTCACCTCGTCGTTGGTCCGGCCGCTGAGCACCGACGTCGGGTGGTCCTCGGCGTCCCAGCCCTTCACGGCGTGCTCGTCGTGCTTGTGCGCGAGGATCCACTGCTCCTTGCCGTTCGCGTCCGGCTCGCCGCGCCGCACCAGCACGAGCCGGCCGCGCAGCCGCTCCCCGAACATGTCGGCGTGCAGCTCGCCCGCCGCGATCGTCGCCGCCGGGTCGTCCGTGCCGTGCGGCTCCCAGGTCCCGCGGTCCCACACGATGACGTCGCCGCCGCCGTACTCCCCGGCCGGGATCACGCCCTCGAAGTCCTCGTACTCGAGCGGGTGGTCCTCGACGTGCACGGCCATGCGCCGCGCGTCCGGGTCGAGGGTCGGCCCGCGGGGCACCGCCCAGGACACCAGCACGCCGTCGACCTCGAACCGCACGTCGTAGTGCAGCCGCCGGGCCCGGTGCCGCTGCACGACGAACCGGCGGGGCGCGCCGGGCGCGGCCGGGGCGGGCGTCGCGCCGGCGGGCTCGGCCGTGCGGTCGAAGTCGCGCATCGACCGGTAGGTCTCCAGCCCGCCCCCGGCGGTGGCGCCCTTCCCCGTCGACGTCGTGCGGCGGCGCCGCTCGGCCACGCTGCTCACCCCTCCCCGGTCGCTCCCGGGTCCAGCGTGGCCGAGACCCGGGCGCCGCGCGACCCGCCCGCCGCGCCGACCTCGGCAGCCGTGGTCCGAGGTCGGCAGCCGGAGGTGCCGAGCTCGCCCTCGCGGTGCCGAGCTCGGCGGGCCGTCACAGTCGGGACCAAAGTCCTATCCGCCCGGCGAGCGCTTGCCGATGGGAGGGGCACCGGGGTGCAGGGGGTGCCCCGTGAGCACCGACGGAGGCAAGATCCCGTGACCGGAACCACCACCCGCGCGCCGCAGCGCGCGTCCGCGCTCGCCTGGGTCCGCGACCGCGGCGTCAGCGCCCGCATCCTCGCGGCCGTCCTGCTCGCGGCCGCCGTCGGCGCCGTCGTGGGCGTCGTCGGGATCGCGTCGCTCGCCTCGACGAACGCGGCGACGACCGCGATGTACACCGAGAACGTCGTCGGGCTGCAGCAGGCCGCGACCCTGCGCCGCGCGATGGTGCAGATGCGGCTCGACGTCACGAACCACGCCCTGTCCACCGACGACGCCGTGATGGCGGGCTTCGAGGACCGGATCGCGGCCAGCGAGGCCGAGCTCCGCGACGCGATCGCCGCCTACGCCGCGCTGCCGCTGGACGACGAGTCGGAGCGGGCGCTCGACGACTTCGAGGCGGCGCTCGCCCGGTACCTCGACGTGCGCGACGACCAGCTGCTCGTCGCCAGCCGCGCGCACGACACCGACGCGTTCGCCGAGGCCCGGGACACGGTCGCGCAGCCGATCATCGACGCGATGAGCGCCGCCGCCTCGACGCTGGTGGAGGGCGAGGAGTCCGACGCCGCCGCGGCGGCCGAGCGCGCCGCCGCGGACTACCGCACCAGCCGCACCACGATGCTCGTGCTGCTGGTCGCCGGGACCGCGCTCGCCCTCGGGCTGGGCGCGCTGGTCGCCCGGTCGATCGTCCGGGGCCTGCGGCGCGTCGAGGTCGTGGCGGACGCCCTGGAGCGCGGCGACCTCACGGTCACCGCCGGGCTGACCAGCCGGGACGAGGTCGGCCGGATGGGCGCGGCGCTCGACTCCGCCGTCGGCACCCTGCGCGGCGTCATCGGCACGATCGACCGGTCGTCGGCCTCGCTCGCGTCCGCGGCCGAGCAGATGTCCGCGAGCAGCGGGCAGATCGCCGCGTCGGCCGAGGAGACCGCCGCGCAGGCCGGCGTGGTGTCCGCGGCGGCGGAGCAGGTGTCGCGCAACGTGCAGACCGTCGCCGCCGGCTCGGAGCAGATGGGCGCCTCGATCCAGGAGATCGCGCACAGCGCGTCCCGGGCGGCCGAGGTCGCCGGGCGCGGCGTGGCCGCCGTCGGCGCGACGACCTCGACGATGGACCGGCTGGGCGAGTCCAGCAAGCAGATCGGCAACGTGGTCAAGCTGATCACGTCGATCGCCGAGCAGACGAACCTCCTCGCGCTCAACGCCACGATCGAGGCCGCGCGCGCCGGCGAGGCGGGCAAGGGGTTCGCCGTGGTCGCGGGCGAGGTGAAGGAGCTCGCGCAGGAGACGGCGAAGGCCACCGAGGACATCGCCCGGCGGGTCGAGTCCATCCAGGCCGACACCGACGGGGCCGTCGGGGCGATCGAGGAGGTCGCCGCGATCATCGGGCAGATCAACGACTTCCAGCTGTCGATCTCGAGCGCCGTCGAGGAGCAGACCGCAACCACCGCCGAGATGAACCGCAGCGTGTCGGAGGCCGCCACCGGGTCCGGAGAGATCGCGAGCAACATCGCCGGCGTCGCGGGCGCGGCCGACCTCACGACGCAGGGCGCCGCCGAGGCCCGCCGCGCGGTGACCTCCCTGGCCGAGATGTCGGCCGAGCTCCAGCGCCTGGTCGGCGGCTTCCGGGTCTAGCCCGGGTCAGGCGAGGTCGAGGGTTCCCGGCGAGGTCGAGGGTTCCTGCACGCCCGGCGCCGGGAAACCCTCGACCTCGGCGCTGCTCAGGCGAGCCAGCGGCGCAGCTTCGGCTTCCCCGCCACCTTCGCCACCGCGCGGGCGGCGCGCTCGGACTCCCGGGCGCGCGCCTCCTCCAGCGCGTGCAGCCGGCCGTACAGGAACGCCACCTCGGAGCTCGGCGCGGTCCGGGCCAGCTCGCGCAGGCGGGCCCGGGCGACGACCGAGTCGTGGTGCTCGCCGAGGACCTCCTGCAGGTCCTCCATGCGCCGCGCGTACCGGGCGGCGTCCTTGCCGAGCACGCCGGCGACGGACTCCCCCGCGTACCGGGCGGCCTTCGCGGCCTTGCGGGTCGCGTGCAGGGCGTCGTCCCGGCGACGCCCCTCCGGCGCCCGTGCCGCGCGCCGCAGCCGGCGGCGCACCTTCCGGTCGCGGCGAGCCACCTGCGCCGGCAGCACCTTGCGGGCCCGCGCGCGCCCCGGCTCGGCGAGGGGCGGCTCGGCGACGAACGCCGCCAGGTCGCGCAGCAGGCGCCGGTACCGGTCGCCGTCGAGCTCGCGCAGCAGCGTGCGCACCGCGTCCTCCGCCTCCCGGCCGAGCTCGGCGTCCGCGGCCACCGCCGCCGCGTGCGTGCCGGAGCCGACGGCCTCCTCGGCGTCGGGCGCCTCGACCGCGGACCGCACGCGCTCCCGCATCACCTCGGCGTCCCGGGCCCGGCCGAGCTCGCCCGCGAGCCAGCCGAGCTCGTCGCGCAGCGGCCGCACCGCCCCCGGCTCGAACAGCGCGCCGAACGTCTTCAGCGCGTTCCGCATCCGCCGCGTGGCCACCCGCATCTGGTGCACGCCCTCGGCCGCGCCGAGCCGGACCCGCAGGTCCTGGCTCCGCACGCGGTCGAGCTGGTCGGACAGGTAGCCGGCGACGACGTCGCCCGCCGGCGACTTCGCGGTCGGCCCCCGGCGCTGCGGCTCCCGGACCTCCGCGGGACCGAGCAGGCGCTCGAGCTTCGACCGCTCCTCCGCGGGCCGGATCCCGAGGTCGCCGAGCCGCTGCTCGACCGCGTCGAGCAGGTCCTCGGCGCCCTCGACGAGCTCGACCTCGATCTCGCGCCACTCCTCGGGGGCGCCGGTGACGTCGCCGGATCCGGCCGCGGGCCGGACGCGCCGCGCGGTGACCCGGTCGTCCACGAGCTCCAGCAGCACCCGGCCGGTCGCGTCCGCGAGCCGGTGCACCTCGCGCGCGGTCCGCACCTCGGCGACCGGCCGGAGCGTGGCGCCGAGCGTGGCGGCGTGGGCCATCGCGCGCAGCGGCGCCGGGACCGTGCGCACCGCGCGGCCGGGCGGGAGCCGCACCTCCGAGCGCTCGTCGTCGCCCGCGGGCACCTTGAGGTGCCAGCCGGCGTCCTGCCCGCCCGTGCGACGCCGCAGCGTCAGGCCCGCCGCGGCGAGCCGGAGGTCGGCGGTGTCGAAGTAGGTCGCGACCAGCTCGACCCGGTCGTCGCTCGTCGCCGTGGGCGTCCCGGCGTCGGGCAGCCCGGCGGCGCCGGCCAGCAGCTCGGTCAGCGCCGGGAGCTCGACGTCGGGGCCGGTGGCGTACTTGCGCTCGATCTCGCGGTGCACGTCAGCCATGGGACCCGTTGTATCCCGGGCGGCTCGCGGCGGCGACCGGGCCGGTGGGGCCCGGTCGCCCCCGCCACGGGGACGAGCCCGCCGCGGCAGCCCGGCTCGCTACGCTCGGCACGTGAGCGCGACGCAGCGGCACCACATCCGCGTCTCGGGCGTCCCCGGTGCGCAGCCGGTCCTGTTCGCCCACGGGTTCGGGTGCGACCAGCACATGTGGCGGCTGGTCGCGCCGCACTTCGAGGACGCCTACACGGTCATCACGTTCGACCACGTCGGGGCGGGAGGGTCCGACCCGGCGGCGTACGACCCCGCCCGGCACGGCTCCCTGCAGGGCTACGCGGACGACGTCCTCGCGATCGTGCACGAGCTCGGGCTCGACGACGTGGTCCTGGTCGGCCACTCGGTCTCGGCGATGATCGGCGTCCTCGCCGCCGTCGCGGAGCCCGACCGGTTCGCCCGGCTCGTGCTGGTCGGGCCCTCCCCGCGCTACCTGGACGACGACGGCTACGTCGGCGGCTTCACCGCCGCCGACATCGCCGAGCTGCTGGAGTCGCTGGACAGCAACTACCTCGGCTGGTCGCGGGCGATGGCCCCGGTGATCATGGGCAACCCGGACCGCCCCGAGCTCGCCGCGGAGCTGACGGAGAGCTTCTGCCGGGCCGACCCCGACATCGCCCGGCGGTTCGCACGGGTGACGTTCCTGTCCGACAACCGGGCCGACCTGGCGAAGGTCTCGGTGCCGACGCTCGTGCTCCAGTGCAGCCAGGACGTCATCGCGCCCGTCGTCGTGGGCGAGTACGTGCGGGACGAGATCCCCGGCGCGGAGCTCGTGCTGCTCGACGCGACCGGCCACTGCCCGCAGCTCAGCGCACCCGAGGCGACGACGGCCGCGATCGCCGCGTTCCTCCGGGGCTGAGGGGGCGGCGCTGGTGACCGGTGCGGCGTCCGACGACCCGGCGTTCCTCTACGAGCACGCCCCCTGCGGCCACCTGTCCACCACGCCCGACGGGATGATCGTCCGGGTCAACGACACGTTCCTCGCCTGGACCGGGCACGCCCGGGACGACCTGGTCGGACGCCGCCGGTTCGTGGACCTGCTGCCGGTCGGCGACCGCATCTTCCACGAGACGCACTACGCGCCGACGCTCCGCATGCTGGGCGCCGCGCGGGAGATCGCCCTGGAGATCGTCCGCGCGGACGGGCGGCGGATGCCGGTCCTGGTGACCTCGGTGCTCGACCGCGACGACACGGGACGACCGGTCGGTGTCCGCTCCGCGGTGTTCGACGTGACCGAGCGGCGCCGGTACGAGCACGAGGTGCTCGCGGCCAAGCGGCGTGCCGAGGCCTCCGAGGCACGCGCCGTCCAGCTCGCGCAGACCCTCCAGCAGACGCTCATCCCCCCGACCCCGCCACGCATCCCCGGCCTCGACGTCGCGGCCGCGTACCGCCCCGCCGGCGACGGCCGCCACGTGGGCGGCGACTTCTACGACGTGTTCCAGGTCGCCGTCGACGACTGGGTGGTGGTGCTCGGCGACGTCCAGGGCAAGGGGGCCGACGCCGCCGTCGTCACCGCGCTGGCGCGCTACACCGTGCGCGCCGCCTCCGTCGACCACCACGTCCCCAGCGAGGTGCTGCACACCCTGGACGAGGTGCTGCGGCGGGCGGACACCGACAGGTTCTGCACCGCCGTGCTGGTGCGGCTGCGACGGGTCGCGGGCGCGTGGCGCGCCACCGTCGCCAGCGGCGGGCACCCGCTGCCGCTCCTGCGCCGGCCGGGGGGCGGTGCCCGGCCCGTCGGGGGGTACGGGCACGTGCTCGGCATCGTGCCGGCCGCGACGTTCGTCGACACCGAGGTCGTGCTCGGTGCCGGCGACGCCCTGGTGCTGTTCACGGACGGCGTCACCGAGGGCCGGCGCGGGACCCTGCTGTACGGCGCCGAGCGCCTGGCCGAGGTCGTCGACGCCCACCGCGGCACGGCCGCGGCCACCACCGACGCGATCCTGGCGGACGTGATGGCGTTCCAGTCCGACGACGCGCGGGACGACATCGCCGTCGTCACCGTGGCGGTGGGATGACGAGGGCCCGGACCGTGCGGTCCGGGCCCTCGTGCCTGCGTAGCGGGGACAGGATTTGAACCTGCGACCTCTGGGTTATGAGCCCAGCGAGCTACCGAGCTGCTCCACCCCGCGTCGGTACCCACCACCCTACGCGATGCCGGGCGCGCCCCCGACCGCGGGGCCCGGCACGCGGCCGCGAGGCCGCTACCCTCATCGGTCGGCCAGCCGGTAGCCCATCCCGCGGACCGTCTCGATCCGCTCGGCGCCGAGCTTCTTGCGCAGGTACGCGATGTACACGTCGACGACGTTGGACCCGGGGTCGAAGTCGTAGCCCCAGACGTGGCTGAGCAGCTGCTCGCGGGACAGCACCTGGCCGGGGTTGCGCAGGAACACCTCCGCGAGGGAGTACTCGCGCGCCGACAGCTCGACGGTGCGGCCGGCGACGTCCGCACGGCGGGTGCGCAGGTCGAGCGACAGGTCGCCCGCCGTCAGCACCGTGGCGTCCGGGCCGCGCGAGTCGCGCAGTCGCAGCCGGATCCGCGCGAGCAGCTCCTCGAACCGGAACGGCTTCGGCACGTAGTCGTCCGCCCCGCCCTCCAGGCCGGCCACGGTGTCGCTCACCGAGTCGCGCGCGGTGAGGATGATGACCGGCAGGGCGCTGCCGGCCTCGCGGAGGCGGGCGAGGACCGCGAACCCGTCCAGCCGGGGCAGGCCGATGTCGAGCACGAGCAGGTCGAACTCGCCGGACAGCGCGTGGTCCAGCGCGTCCATCCCGTCCTCGACGACCGTCGGCGTCAGCCCGTTGGCCCGCAGGCCCTTGGCGACGAAGGCCGCGATGCGCGCCTCGTCCTCCGCGATCAGCACCCGCTTCACGAGGGCAGCCCTCCCGCGATGTCGCGCGGGTCCGCCGCCCGCGTGCGGTGCCTGCTGTGCACGTCCGAGTCCTTCCTGGTCGGGCCGCCGGCGGCGGCCTCGGGTCCTGCGCCCCATCGCAGCACGGCCGCGGGCGATCCGGGCCGGAAGCCGTAGACCGCCGCGAGCCGGGCCCGGGTGAGCGCCTCGTACGCCGGGATCCGCGCCGACACCCGCGGCGCGGGCCGGTACCCGTCGAGCACCGCCACCCGCACCGCCACCGCGCGGTCGGGCGCGCAGACGCCCTGGTGCGCGCGCAGCTCGAGGTGCACGAGGAGGTTCGCGACGTCGAGCGCGGCCTCCCCCGCCGCGGCGAGGTCGAAGTCGAGCAGCCCCACGCGCCCGCGGTCGTCGACGAGCACCTGCTTGTCGTGCAGGTCGCGGTGCACGGGCACGAGCGGCCCGGCCCCCGCCGGCGGCGGCGCGGGCGCCTCTCCCACCGGCACGCCGTGGGCGCGGGCGAGCCCACGCCAGCGTGCGAGCACGGCCGCCTCCGCGGCCGCGTCGTGCACCCGGGCGCCGGGCGGCAGCGGGGACGCGTGCAGGACGGCGAGCGCGCGCCCCAGCTCCCGCGCGGCCGGTGCCGGGTCGACCGCGGGGTCGGCGAGCAGGGCGTGCAGGGTGCGGCCGGGCAGCGCCCGGGTGGTGACCACGCCGTCCACCTCGTCGACGTCCAGCACGGTGGGCACCCGCAGCCCGGTCGCGGCCGCGGCGGCCGCCGACGCGACCAGGTCGGCGACGGCCGCGGACCGGACCACCTTGGCGTAGGAGCCGTCGCCGAGCCGCACGACGGCCCGGCGCTCGGGCCGGTGCGCGACGAGACGTGCGCCCGGCCGCGCGAGGACGCGGGCCAGCGCGGGCAGCCGGCGGTCGGCGCCGCGAGGCTGCAGGACCACCCGCCCGGCCGCCCGCGCCGGGTCGCCGGTCCCGGCCGCCACCCGGGCCGCGCGCCCCGCGTCGGCGAACCACTGGCCGGCGACCGCGGACCCACCGCCGTCGGGCACGAGCTCGAGGAGCAGGTGCTCCGCGCCGCGCGGCCAGGCGCGCCGCAGCCGGAGCCCGTGCGCCGCGGCGACGGCGCCCACCTCGGCGAGCGCGCTCACGCGGGCGCTCCCGCGAGCTGCCGCTCGGCGAGCCCCAGCACCCGCTCCGTCTGCTCGGGCCACAGCGGGCTGCACGAGCGGAACGGCTCGACCGCGCGGCGCAGCAGCCCGCCGGCCGCGTGGGCGCGCAGCCGGGCCGGGTCGACCGGGCCGTCGTACCCGGCGAGCAGCGCCGGCGCCTGGGACCCGGCGTCGGCCGGGAGGGCACCCAGGACGGCGGCGGCGTGCAGGGCCGCGACGCCGCTGCCGAGGTCCAGGGCCGGTTCGGCGGCGGTCGCCGCGTCCAGGTCGACGAGGCCGGTCCGGCCGTCGGGTCCGACCACCACCTGGTCGACGGAGAAGTCGCCGTGCGCGGTGACGGCGGGGGCGGGGCCGGCGGCCAGCGCCGCGGCGACCCGGTCGGCGAGCGCGGAGGCCCGGGCCCCGAGCCCGGGCACCAGGCGGGCGACCGCGGCCGCCGCGCTCGTGAGGTCCGCCGCGTCCGCGCCCGGGCCGCGCCCGGGGAGCGCCCCGGGCGGGCGGCGGTGCAGCGCGGCCAGCGCCGCGCCCGCCGCGGCCAACCCGTCGGCGGCCGCGCGCCCGTCGGCAGCCGCCGGCCCGCCGGCGGCTGCCCCGGCTGCCGCGAGCGCGTCGTGCAGGGAGGTCCCCGGCAGCCAGGTCCACGCGACGAGCCCGCCGTCGGGGTCGGCGCCGCGCAGCACGGGCGTCCACGCCGCCGCGGCGCCCGGCTCGGCCCCGGGCGTGCCCGCCGTCGGCTCCCCCGCCGCCAGGGCGCGCGCCGCCGCCACGACCGCGCGGGCCTCGTCCGGGCGGTGCACGCGCAGCACCACGGGCGGCCCGCCCACCGGCGTCAGCAGACCGACCCACCGGCGCTGGGGCTTGTGGGTGAGCGGCGCGAGCGTGGCGCCCGCCAGGTCGACCCCGGGCAGCAGCCCGCCCAGCGCCCCGGGCAGGTCGCGCGCGATGCGGGCCAGGGCGGGCAGGTCGCGGTCGGCGGGCGGGCGGGCGACGACGACGCGCGCGGCGGGGTCGACGGCGAGCAGGCTGCCCGGGGGCGCCTTCCGCACCGTCTTGTCCAGCTTGGGCGCGGCGTCGGCCGCGACGGTCAGGGCGAAGGCCCGGTGCCCGTCGACGTCGAGCGCCAGCGCGCACGCGACGCCCGGCTTGTAGCGCAGGTAGCGGCGGCGCACGGGCGAGCCCAGGCGCTCGGCGAGGGCGTCGTCGTCGAGGAGCACCGCGAGGCCCGGCAGGTCGCGGTCGCGCGCGACGAGGGTCGCGTCACCGGGCGACAGCATCGCGACCCTCCCGCTCCGCCTCGCGCGCCGGCGCCGCCGCGCGCGCCTGCGCCACCTCGCGCGCCCGGCCGTCCTCGACCCGGACCACCCGGTCGCAGTCCCGGGCGGCGTCGAGGTCGTGCGTGATGACGAACGTGGTGCGGCCGCGGGTGAGCCGGCCGAGCGCCGCCACCACCTCGGCCTCGGTCTCCCCGTCCAGCCCGGTCAGCGCCTCGTCGAGGATCACGACCGGCGCGTCCCGGAGCGCGGCGCGGGCGATCGCGATGCGCTGGCGCTGCCCGCCCGACAGGGTCGACCCGCGCTCCCCGACCACGGTGTCGTACCCCCGCGGCAGCCGGCGGACGAACCCGTCGGCGCCCGCGAGCCGCGCGGCGGCGACGACCTCCTCCTCCGTCGCCCCGGGCCGGCCGTAGGCGATGTTGTCGCGGATCGACGTCGCGAACAGCACGCTCTCCTGCAGGACGACCGCGACCTGCTCGCGGACCGAGTCGATGGTGAGGTCCCGCACGTCGTGGCCGTCGAGCAGCACCCGCCCGTCGTCCGGGTCCCGCAGCCGGGACAGCAGGGACACCAGGCTCGACTTGCCCGAGCCGGACGGGCCGACCACCGCCACCCGCTCCCCGGGTCGCACGGTCAGGTCGAGCCCCCGGAGCACCGGGTGCCCCGGCGCGTAGGACAGGTGCACGCCCTCGAACCGCACGTCCCCGCGGAACCGCGGCGCCGGGCGGGCCCAGCTGCGATCGACCAGGTCGGGCCGGGTCTGCAGCACGTCCACGATCCGCTCGCCGGACGCGGCGGCCTTCGCGATCCGCCCGGTGTACTTGGCGATGTCGCGCAGCGGCTTGAACGCGGTCTTGAGGTAGGTGAGGAACACGACGAGCTCGCCCGGCGTGAGCGCGCCGGCCAGGACCCGCTGCGCGCCGACGTAGAGCACGACGCCGGTGGCGAGCCCCACGAGGGCGTCCGTCGTCCGCTCCAGGCCCGCCGACAGCTTCTTCGCCTGCACGCCCTCGGTCAGGCTGCGCTCGTTGTCGCCGCCGAACGCCTCCTGCATCGGCCGCTCCAGGCTGTACGCCTGCACGACCTTCATGGACGACAGCGACTCCGTCGCGAGCGACGCGAGCGCCCCCTCCGCCTTCCGCTGGCCGCGGGACACGGCGGAGATGCGCCGAGTCAGCCGCACGCCGCTCACCGCGAACAGGGGGAACACCAGCAGCACGACGAGCGCGAGCTGCAGGTCGAGCACGGCGATCACGACGAGCATCCCGACGAGCGTGACGACGTTGCCCAGCAGCGGCAGCAGCGCGGTGACGGTCGCCTCCTGCAGGCGGCCGACGTCGCCGGTGACCCGGGTGACCAGGTCGCCGGTGCGGGAGGAGTCGTGGAACGCCAGGCTGAGCCGGTGCAGGTGGGCGTACACCTCGGCGCGGACCCGGGTGAGCACCCGGTTGCCCGCCAGGGCGAACGCGACGGTCATCAGGTACGACGCCGCGGCGCGCAGCAGCACGACCACGACGACGCCGACCGAGGCGAGCAGGAGCAGCGTGCCGAGGTCGTCCGGCCGCCGGACCGCGAGGTCCGCCCCGGCCGCGACGACGACCGCGTCGAGCACCCACTTGAGCGGCCACGGCTCGAGCAGCCGCATCGCGACCTCGGCCAGCAGCGCCGCGCCGCCGCCCGCGATCAGCGTCCGCTGCTCGCGGATGTGCGGCCGCAGCTGGCGCAGGGTGCGGCGCAGGCCGGGCACCGCCTCGCGCAGGCCCGCCGGGCGCTCGCGCCCGCTCACCGGGCCACCCCAGCGAGCCGGGCGTGCGCCAGGGTGCGCTCGACCACCGCGCGCCAGGTGTGCCGCTCCTCGGCGGCCCGGCGGCCCTCGGCCGCGAGCCGCGCGCGACCCGGCGCGTCGGCCCGCAGGTCCGCGAGCGCCGCGGCGAGCGCCCCGGCGTCGCCCGGCGGGACGAGCGCCCCGAGCCGGCCGCCCCCCAGCGCGCCCGGCACCTGGCCGACGGCGCTCGCGACCACGGGCACCCCGGCGGCGAGGTACTCGTAGAGCTTGAGCGGCGAGAAGTACAGGCCGGGCAGGTCCGGGTACGGCGCCGCGGCGACGTCCATCCGGTGCAGCTGCGGCAGGACCTCGGCCGGCGCGAGCGCGCCGGTGAACGCGACGTGCGGCCCCGCGGCGGCGCGCAGCGCGGGCCCGCACGGCCCGTCGCCCACGACCAGCAGGCGCCACGACGCGTCGCGCGCGTGCAGCCGGTCGACGGCGCGCAGCAGGACGTCGACGCCGTGCCACTCCTTGAGCGTCCCCACGAACCCGACGGTGAACTCCGCGGCGTCCGCGGGCCGCGCCGGCAGCCCCGACGGCACGACGCGGTCCGTGTCGACCCCGTTCGGCAGCACGACGACCCGCTCCGGGTACGCGGACGTCGCCCGGGCCCAGTCCGCCACCGCGTCGCTCACGCACACGACGACCGGCGCCGCGGACAGCGCGGCGCGGGCCACGGCCTCCGCGCCCGCGCGGTCGACGAGCTCGCGGTGCGCGGCCTGCTCCTCGACGAGCGGGGCGTTGACCTCCAGCACCGCGGGCACGCCGCGCCCGGCGGCCCAGGCCGTGGCGGTGCGCCCCCACAGGGCGTACCGCTCGTAGACGAGGTCGAGGGGCGGCAGCGCGCCGAGGACCTCCGCGACGGCCCGGTCGGCGGCCCGGGCGGCGCGCTCCCGCTCCGCCGCGGGTGCGCGGCCCACCTCGGGCAGCCGGTGCACCCGCACGCCCGCGAGGTCGGGGGCCGGCTCGCCGCCGGTGCGCGCGCACACCAGGTGCACCTCCGCGCCGCGGCGCACGAGCTCCCGGAGCACGGCCTGGACGTGGACCGACGCCCCCTTGCGGCCGAACACCGGGATGCCCGGGTCGGTGCAGACGTAGGCGACCCGGATCACGCGGGCACCGCCTCGTGCTCGCCGGCGAACAGCGCCCGGAGCCGGACCGCCTGCCGCCGGACGTCGAACTCCTCCTCGACCAGGGCGCGGGCGCCCGTGGCCAACCGGCTCCGCAGCGCTCCGTCCTCGAGCAGCCGCCGCAGCGCCGCGGCGAGCCGGGCGGCGTCGCGCTCCGGGACCAGCAGCCCCGTGACGTCGTGCCGCACGGCCTCGGGGATGCCGGTCACCGGCGTGGTGACGCACGGGGTGCCGAGCGCCATCGCCTCCAGCAGCACGGTGGGCAGCCCGTCCCGGTTGCCGTCGGCCCCGACGACGCAGGGCGCCGCGAACACGCTCGCGGACTGCACGACCTCCCGCACCCGGCCCTGGGGCAGCGCCCCGCGCAGCCGGACGACGTCCCCGAGCCCGAGCCGGTCGACCTGCTCGCGCAGCGCGCCCTCGCACGGCCCGGTGCCGACCAGCTCGACCCGGAACGGGACGCCGTCCGCGGCCAGCAGCGCCGCCGCGTCCAGCAGGGTGTCGAAGCCCTTCTTCTCGACGAGCCGGCCGACCGCCGCGACGACGGGCCGCCGGTCGACCGGGTCCGCGAACCGGAACGCCCCCAGGTCGAGCCCGTTGTAGACGCGCTGCAGGCGGGACGTCGCGGGCCCGTGGGCGCGGCGCAGGTGCGCCACGTTGTAGTCGCTGACCGTGACCACCCCGGCGGCGTCGCGCAGCTTGCGGCGCAGGTCCTCGGGGTCGACGTCCTCGTGGAAGATGTCCTTGGCGTGCGCCGTGAAGCTGTAGGGCACGTCCGCGAGCCGGGCCGCGAGGCGGGCGACGGTCGTGGCGACGGACGCGAAGTGCGCGTGCACGTGGCCGATCCCCCGCCGGCGGACCTCGACGGCCACCTCCAGTGCCTGCACGGCGTCGGCCACGTCGGCCGACAGCAGCTCGTCCAGGCACCCGGCCAGCCCGGGCAGCTCGGCGCGCGCGGCGGCGAGCGCGGCCCACACGTCGGCGGCCCGCAGCCCGCTCGACCGGACGTACGTCACCGGGGCGCGCACCGCGGCGAGCTGCTCGTGGAACCGCCCGTCGACCGGGGCGCGCAGCGAGAACACGTCGACCCGCTCGCCGGCGGCCTCGACGGCGAGCAGCTCGTTGACCACGAACGTCTCGGAGAACCGCGGGTACATCTTCAGCACGTACGCGGTGCGGCGCTCAGACGGCGACATCGGCGAGCTCCAGCGGTCGGGCGGCGCCGGCGGGGCCGGCCGCGATCAGGTCGGCGGCGAGGCGGGGCACGCGCGCCAGGCCGTCCAGGTCCACCGGGCGGCCGGCGACCGGGGCCGGGCGCGCGGCGGCGCGCAGCCACGCGCCGAGCCGGTCCGCGTCCGCCTCCTCGGGGGCGAGGACGTCGACCAGGCCCACCCGCTCGAGGCTGCGGGCGCGCAGCATCTGCTCGGCCCGGGGTGTGGTGCGCGGGACGAGGAGCGTGCGGCGCCCCGCGGCCAGGAGCTCGCAGACGCTGTTGTACCCCGCCATCGACACCACGGCCGACGCGCCGGCGACGAACCGGTCCGCGTCGGGGACGAACTCCAGCACCGCGAGGTCGGGGCGCCCCTCGGCCGCCCGCCGCAGCGCCTCCCGCGACTCGCGCCGCATGTACGGCCCGGTGAGCAGGACACCCCCGTGGCCCGCGGGCAGCGGCGCGCGCGCGAACGCCTCCGCCAGCTCGCGCCCGTCCTGCCCGCCGCCGACCAGGCACAGCACGTACGGCTCGGCCGGCGGGCGGACCCGGGCCGAGGGCCGGGACCGCACCACGGTGCCGGCGCCGCGGCCCCGGGCGAGGTAGCCGGTGTACGCGACCTTGGCGGCGACCGCGGCGGGCAGCCGGCACTCGGCCACCAGGTCGTACACCGCGCGGTCCCCGTACACCCAGACCGCGTCGTACAGGTCGCGGACCGTCTCGGTCGTCCGGGACGCGGCCCACTCCCGGCGGGCCACCTCCGGTGTGTCCAGCACCTCGCGCAGCCCGAGGACGACGGCGGTGCCGGTGCCGCGCAGCGCGGCGAGCGCCGCGTCGAGCTCGCCGTCGACGCCCCGGGCGACCTTGTCCACCACGAGCAGGTCCGGCGCGAACGCAGACAGCGCCGCGGCGAGGATCCGCGAGCGCAGCCCGATGACCTCGGGCAGCGTCGAGCCGAGGGTCCGCGCCGCGTACCGGCCGCGGCCGTCCTTGCGCAGCGTCGGCAGCGTGACGACGTCGGTGCGGGGCGGCAGCGGCAGCCCGGTCGCCTCCGGCGCGCCGGTCAGGAGCAGGACGTCGGTGGCCGGGTCGTCGGCGACGAGCGCGGCCGCCAGGGCGATGTTGCGGCGGATGTGCCCCAGCCCCTGCGTGTCGTGCGAGTACAGGGCGATCCGGCGGGGACGCCCGGCGGGCCGCGCGGGCCCCCGGCGCTCGCCGGACGGCTCGGTCAGGGGGGAGCTGGCCACGTCGCCTCCAGGGCTGTCGGGCACCGCGGTGCGGTGCGTGCACCCCCGAGACTCGCCGTCGACCATGGGGCGACCATGAGCCGGCCGTGAGAGAACCCTCATGCGCGGTCGCCGCGGTCGTGCTCGGCGCGCCCCCGGGCGCGGCCCGACCGCTTGGCCGGCAGCACCAGCCGGAAGGTCGACCCGCGGCCGACCTCGCTGTCCAGGCGCACCTGCCCGCCGTGCCCCTCGACGACGGCCATGACGATCGCGAGGCCGAGCCCGTGCCCGTCGGACCGCCGGGGCTGCGCCGTCGCGCGGGCGAACCGCTCGAAGATGCGGTCCCGGTCCACCTCGGCGACACCCTCGCCCTCGTCCCGGACCCAGATGTGCACGTGGTCGCCGTCCCGCGACGCGCCCAGGGCGATGACCTGGCCGGGCGTCGTGTGCTGGACCGCGTTCTGCGCGAGCTGCGTGAGGGCCTGGGTGAGCCGCTGCGGGTCGGCCTCCAGGTCGGACGGCACCGCCCCGTCGTAGACCCATTCGCGGTCGGCGAGCGCGGACACCTTGGCGAACACGTCCGGCAGCAGCGTCTGCACGGCCACCGTGCGGTGGTCGATGAAGTCGGGCCGCTCCGAGCGGCTCAGCAGCAGCAGGTCGTGCACGAGCCGGGCCATCCGGTCCAGCTCGTCGAGGACGAGCGCGACGGTCTCCTCGCGGTCGGCCGGGTCGTCCGTCATGACCTCGAGGTGGCCGCGCACGATGGTGATCGGCGTGCGCAGCTCGTGCCCCGCGTCGCTGACGAAGTCGCGCTGGGAGGCGAGCGCGCGCTCCACGCGGTCGAGCATCTCGTTGAACGTCTGCCCGAGCTCCGCGATCTCGTCGGAGCCGGACACCGGCATGCGCGCGGACAGGTCGTTCTCGTGGATGGCGCGGGCGGTCTCGACCGCCCGGCGCAGCGGCGCGAGCAGGCGGCCCGCGACCACGTACGCGGCGACGGACACCACCGCGAGCAGCGCCAGCAGGGCCAGGCCGATCCGCCCCATCGTCGTGTCGACGCGGGCCAGGCGGTCCTCGGTGAACTCCGCGACGACGAACACGCCCTGGATGCTCGGCTGCTGGGTCGCCGGGTCGGTGCCGACCACGGGCACCGCGAGGTACTCGACCGGCCCCGCGGACGACTCCAGGTGGCCGCGGCGCGGCTCCGTCAGCCCGCGCACCTCCCGGACGAACGCGGGGTCCGCCGTCAGCTGCGCCGGCGGGCTCGCGCTCGTCAGGTACGGGTCGCCGGCCACGAACGCGTAGAGCGCCTCGTCCTCCGCGGTCGCGTTGCGCTCGAAGAACGTGTCGAAGATCGCCCGCAGGTCGCCCGCGAACGGCAGGCCCGTGCTCGGGTCGTTGCCCCCCACGAGCCGCTGCAGCTCCTCGACCTCCTGGGTCAGGTCCGTCTCGACGCCCTCGCGGATGCCCTCCACGAGCACGGTGCGCGCCGCGAACCCCGCGACGAGCAGCGACGTGGCCAGCAGGAGGATGTACGCGACGAGGATGCGGGTGCGGGTGCTGCGCAGGCGCGGGACCAGCCGACGCCACCGGAACCGGGGTCGCCGGCTCGCCACCGGGACCCCCTCGGTCGGCGGGGCCGCGGCGCGCTCAGTCGTCGCCTGCTCCGTCATCGTCGCCCCCATCATCCCCGTCCGCGTCGTCGTCGTCGTCATCGTCCGGCTGCGCCGGCTGCGGCGCGGGCTGGGGCGGCGGCACCGGCGCCTGCGGCACCGCCGGGGGCGCGGCGGGCGCGGGCTGGGCCGGCGCCGGTGCGGGCTGCGCCGGCTGGGCCGGGGCAGGCGACCCGTCGTCGCCGCCCCCGGCCGAGGTCGCGTCGTCCGCGCCGTCCCGCGCGGGCTCCGCCGACCCGGGCGCCGACGACCCGCCCGGCGACGGAGCGGGCGACGAGGACGGCGACGTGCCCAGGTCGATCACGGGGACGGGCGCCCGGTCGGCCGCCGCGCCGGGCAGCGTGATGGCGAGCGCACCGCCCGCGACGACGACCACCGCCAGGGCCCCCAGGCCGAGGGCAGCTCTCTTCTGCATGCCCCCACCCTGCGTGGCGGGCGTGAGGTGCCCATGAAGCGGGGATGAGAGGACTCTCATCCGGCCGCGCCCGCACCGCGGAGAACGACGAAGGCCCGGACCGTGTGGTCCGGGCCTTCGTCACCGATCTGCATCGGCACTGTGTAGCGGGGGCAGGATTTGAACCTGCGACCTCTGGGTTATGAGCCCAGCGAGCTACCGAGCTGCTCCACCCCGCGTCGGTGATCACTACGTTACGCCAGGGTGACGGGCGGGTCCAAATCCAGCACCCGTGCCCTCGGTCACACCTCCCCCGTGCCGGGCCGGTGCCGAGGTCGTCGGTCGCGGCCGCCGCGACCCCGGCGCAACCGACGACCTCGGGCGGAACCGCCGACCTGGGCCGGGAACGCCGGCGGGCCGGCTCCCCCGAGGAGGAACCGGCCCGCCGGCGTCGTGCCGCGCCCGGGCTCAGCCGCCCGAGCCGCCGAGCTCGGCGTCGGCCGCGGCGGCGTCGTCCAGCGCCTCCTGCAGCCGGGCCTGCGCCTCGCCGTAGGCGGCGAAGTCGCCGTCCGCCAGCGCGGCCTGCCCGTCCTGGTACGCCTGCGACGCGCGGCTGATCGCGTCGGTCAGCCGGGTCGCCGCGGGCGCACCGGCCCCGGCGCCGCCGGCGCCCTCGGTGGGCTCGGGCGACGGCGTGGTCGTGCCGTCACCCGTGTCGCCGGTGCCGGCGTCCCCGCCGTCGCCGGTGTCGTCCCCGGTCGTCGGCGGCGTGATCTCGTTGCCCGCGTCGCCCGCGGAGGTGCCGTCGTCGCCGCCGAACACCTGGTCCAGCGCCTCGTCCAGCGTGCTGGCGAAGCCGATCTCGTCACCGAACGACACGAGCACGCGCTGCAGGAGCGGGAACTGCGTGCCGCTCGCCGCCTGGACGTACACGGGCTGCACGTAGAGCAGGCCGCCGCCGACGGGGAGCGTGAGCAGGTTGCCGCGGATGACCTGGGAGTCACCGCGCGCCAGGATGTTCAGCTCGTTCGACACGTCCGGGTTGGACGAGAAGTTGTTGTTCATCTGGTTCGGCCCGGGCACCGTCGAGTCGCGGGGCAGCTCGAGCAGCCGGATCTTCCCGTAGCCCTCCGCGGGCTCGCCCTCGGCCGCCCCCGCCTCCGCGTCGACCGCGATGTACCCGGTCAGCACGTCGCGGGCGTTCCCGCCGGCCGGCACGTAGGTCGACATGAGCGAGAAGCTCGCGGCGTCCTGCGTCGGCATCTCCAGGGTCAGGTAGTACGGCGGCTGCGCGACGTCCTGGCCGGAGGCGGTCGGGTCGTTCGGCGTGCGCCACGCGTCGTTGCCGGAGAAGAACTGGCCCGGGTCGGTCACGTGGTACGTGCCCAGCAGGGTGCGCTGGACCTTGAACAGGTCCTCCGGGTACCGGATGTGGCTCATCAGCTCGCTGCTGATCTCGGACACCGGCGCCAGCGAGGTGTCGAACACCTGGCTCCACGCCTGCAGGACCGGGTCCTGGTCGTCCCACGCGTACAGCGTGACGCTGCCGTCGTAGGCGTCGACCGTGGCCTTCACCGAGTTGCGGATGTAGTTGACCTTCTCGGGCTGCAGGGCCGCGATGGTGGTCGAGGTCTCCGTCAGCGAGTCGACGGTGGCGTCCTCGAGGGACTGCGCCGCCGCGTACGGGTACTGGTTCGACGTCGTGTAGCCGTCGACGATCCACTTGACCCGGCCGTCGACGACCGCGGGGTACACCCGGCCGTCGAGGGTCAGGTACGGGGCGACCTTCTGGACGCGGTCGACCGGGTCGCGGTCGTAGAGGATCTGCGACTCGGCCGTCACGCGGTCGGAGAACAGGATCTGCTCGGAGCCGAACTTGATCGAGTAGAGCAGCTTGCTCCAGAACGTGCCGATCTCCGGGCCGGCGGACACCTCGTCCGTCGGGAAGGAGGTGTTCACGGCGCCGCCGGACTCGTCGTCCGGGTAGTCGAGCTCCCACTCGGAGCCCTCGGGGGCGCCGACGATCGAGTAGCTCGGCGAGCTCTGGCCGAAGTAGATGCGCGGCTCGTACTCGCCCATCTCGCCGGAGGTCGGGATGCCGCCCTCCCAGAACTCGGGAGCGCCGCTCGACGTGGTCGTGTTGCCGTAGGCCGCCACGACGCCGAAGCCGTGCGTGTAGACGGTCGCGTCGTTGGTCCAGTTGCGCCGCTGGGCGTCCAGGCCGTCGAGGTCGAGCTCGCGGACGGCGATCACGGTGTCGCGGCTCTCCTCCTCGATCTCGTACCGGTCGACCGACAGCGTGTCGGGGAACGAGTAGAACCCGCGGATCTGCTCGAGCTGGCGGAACGAGTCCGACACCACCTGCGGGTCGAGCAGGCGGATCGACGCGGTGGTCTCCGCGTCCTCGCGCAGCGCGCCCGGCTCGGCCGTGACGCTGGCGTTGTAGTCGGTGGTCTCGACGTCCTCGAGGTCGTACGCCGCCAGGGTCGCGTCGATGTTGCGCTGGATGAACTCCGACTCCGCGTCCTGCTGGTTCGGGTTCACCTGGAACCGCTGGACGACCGCCGGGTAGATGCCGCCGATGACGACCGCGCTCACGATCATGAGGCCCACGCCGATGGCCGGCAGGCGCCAGGTGCCGCGCACCGCGGTGACGACGAACATGACGGCGACCAGCAGCGCCACGCCCGCGAGGATGCTCTTGGACGGGATGACTGCGTTGACGTCGGTGTACGAGGCGCCCGCGAACCGGTCGCCCTCCTGCGTGAGGATCGAGTACCGGTCGAGGAAGTAGTTCGCCGCGATGAGCACCATGAGGACGGCCGCGATGACCGACAGGTGCACCCGGGCGGCGCGCGTCATGCGCGGGGTGCCGGCGGAGCCGCCGATGCGGAACCCGCCGTACAGGTAGTGCGTCGCGACGGCCGCGATGCCGGACAGCACCGTGACGGCCATGAGGAAGCTGACGACGAACCGCATGCCGGGCAGCTGGAACATGTAGAACGACAGGTCCAGGTCCCACTGCGGGTCCCGGCGGCCCACCTCGGTGCTGTTCAGCCACAGCTGGACGGAGCTCCACTGCTGGGACGCGGCGATGCCGGCGAACAGGCCGAGGACGGCCGGGCCGGCGATCAGCACGACGCGGCGCAGCGGCTCGACGGCCTCGCGGTAGGCGTCGAGGCTGGCCTGCTCCTGGTTGGACGGCGCGTAGACGGGCCGGGTGCGGTAGCCGATCGCGAGGCTGGCGAACACCGCCCCGCCCATGATCAGCAGGCCGGCGAGGAACAGCGCCCCGCGGGTCAGCCACTGGGTCCACAGCACCTGGGAGTAGCCGAGCTGGTCGAACCAGAGGACCTCGGTCCAGAACTGGGCGAGCAGCAGCACGGCGACCACGACCAGGGCGAGCACCACGATCGTGATCGCGAGCGGGCTCGGCCGGCGGCGGCCGGCGACTCCCCTCGGTGGCCGGGGCGGTCGTGGCCCCCGGGGCTGGCGGGCGGACGGGTTGGCGAAGGTCACGGCCTTGAGGTCCTCGTCGTCGGGTACGGGTCACGCGTGCACGCACCGGGCACACCCGGCACACACGCAGGCCACAACGCGCCAGGCGGGGTCAAGGTTCCCACAGCCGCGGCACCGCGCACCGGCCCGCTCCCCGCGCCGCTCCCGCGCTTCGTGGGTGCGAGGATGGCGCGCGTGACGCAGACCCCGGACACCCCCGCCAGCACCCCCGCCCAGCGCGCCCTCGCCGCGGCGGTCGTCGAGATCGAGCGGCACGTCGCGACCGGTGGCTGGGACGGCCCCGTGCGCGTGTTCGCGCTGGTCCGGACGCAGGCCGCGCTCGACGCCGAGCCCGCGCTCGCGTCGCAGCTGCCCGCCGGGGTGATCGCCGCCGCGGCCGCCGACCCGGACCACCTCACGTCGATCGAGCAGGAGGGCCTGCCGGCGAGCGACGACCTCGAGGGCCTGCTCGGCGGCATGGCCTGGCCCGAGGGCGTGGACGGCGCGGCGCTGACCGTCGAGCGGATCGTGCTGCCGCCCGAGGCCGAGGAGGGGTTGCCCGAGGAGCCCGACGCCGCGCTGGCCGCGCTGCTCGCGCACCCGCAGCGCCAGGACGTCCGGCTCGCCGTCGGGGTCCTGCGCGACGGGCCGTCGTGGTGCGCCGTGCGGCAGCGAGCCGAGGACCGGGACGAGGCCGTGGGCCAGGGCGAGGACGTGGTGCCGGGGCTGGTGGACGCGCTGCGGGCGACGTTCGCCTGACGAGCCGGGCGGCCCGGCGGCCCCGGCCTCAGCCCGCGTCGGCGGCGTCGGCCGCGGTGCACGCCGGCAGGTCCCCGGCCTCCCCCGCGCCGATCGCCTCGACGGCCTCCCGGGCCTCGTGCAGCGTCGCGACCTTCACGACCGTCAGCCCGTCCGGGACGTGCCCGACGACCTCGTCGCAGTTGCGTGCGGGCGCCAGGAACCAGTCCGCCCCGTCGCGCAGCGCGCCCGCCATCTTCTGCCGGATGCCGCCGATCGGGCCGACGGCGCCGTTGAGGTCCATCGTGCCGGTGCCGGCGACGACCTCGCCGTTCGCCTCGTCCTCCGGCGTGAGCTTGTCGATGATCCCGAGCGCGAACATCGTGCCCGCGCTGGAGCCGCCGATCTGGTCGATCCGGATGGACACGTCCACCGGCGGGTCGAACGACGGGTCGATGAAGACGCCGAGCTGGCTGCCCTCGCCGTCCTCCTGCGCGCCGGTCACGACCTCCAGGTCGACGTCCGCGCCGTCGCGCCGGACGCCGAGCGTGACCGTCGTCCCCGGCTCGGTGTCGTCCAGCAGGTCGATGAGCTGCCCGTACGAGGTGAGCTCCGTGCCGTCGTAGGTCAGCAGCACGTCGCCGGGCTCGACGACGCCGACCGCGCCGGTGCCCTCGACGGCGTCGTGCACGGTCAGCGTGACCGGCACGGTGTACCCGAGCTCCTCGAGCGCGGCGACCGTGGCGTTCTCCTGCGAGGACACCATCTGGGCCTCGTTCTGCTCGTCGAGCTGCTCCTGCGTGGCGTCCTGCGGGAACACCGACTCCACGGGCAGCACCCGTCGCGTGCCGTCGACCCAGCCGGCCAGCACGCCCAGCACGCTCGAGGGGTAGCCGGGGCCGCCGGTGGTCGACACGGTGGTCAGCCGGAGCTCGCCGGTCGACTCGTACGTCTCCGCGCCGTCGATCGTGATGAGCGCCTGGTCGTCGTGCGTCCCGAGGGTGTCGAGCGTCGGCCCCGGGGAGTTCACGGCGTACGGCACCGGCATGAGCAGCAGCACGACCAGCAGCACCGTGGTGAGCAGCAGGCCGCCGGACAGCAGGGCGGCGCGGCGGGTCACGGGCTCCGGCGGCGGGACCGGCTCGCCGGCGACGACGGCGCCGTCGAGCGGGGCGTCCGTGCCGGGGGTCGCGGCGGGCTCCGAGGGGCTTCCGGGCTGGGCGTGCACCGGACGATCATGCCGCACGGACGTGTGCGGGCCGGCGTGCGCCCTCAGCGAACCCGCGACGACGACCGGTCCCGCCCGCGCGCGCTGTGGTTACGGTGGCACCACGACGAGCCCGGGAGCACCGAGATGACCGACGACCCCACCGCGCGCCAGCCCGGCGAGCCCTCCGACGGCTCCGCCTGGGAGCAGATGCTGCGCCAGATGTTCGGCGAGGGCGCGGACGAGGCGCTCCGGCAGATGCGCGAGCAGGGCCTGGACCCCGCCGAGATGGCGCGCGCGTCCGGCCTGCCCGACGACCCGATGCTGATGAACCAGGTGATCGCCCAGGTGCAGCGGATGCTGTCGTCCGGCGGCGACGGCCCGGTGAACTGGGACGTCGCGCACGACATGGCCCGCCAGGTCGCCGTCACCGGCGGGGACCCGAGCCTGTCCCCCGCCGAGCTGCGCCAGGCGACCGAGGCGCTCGGCGTCGCGGAGCTGTGGCTCGACGCCGCGACCGACCTGCCGCCCGCCGGCGGCTCGGTGCGCGCCCTGTCCCGCTCGGAGTGGGTCGAGCGCACGCTGCCGACCTGGCGCACCCTGACCGAGCCGGTGGCGACCTCGATGTCGACCGCGCTGGCCGCGACGCTCGCCGATCAGCTCCCCGAGAGCATGGAGCTCCCGCCCGGCCTCGGCGCCGGCGGCCTCGACCCCGCCGCGATGATGCGCCAGCTCGGCGCGCTCGTGTTCGGCATGCAGGTCGGCCAGGCGGCCGGCTCGCTGTCCCGCGAGGTGTTCGGCCTGACCGACGCCGGCCTGCCGCTGGTCGCCGAGCCGGCGACCGCGCTCGTGCCGGGCAACGTCGCCGCGTTCGCCGACGGGCTCGACGTCCCGCTGGACGAGGTGCGGCTGTTCCTCGCGCTGCGCGAGGCCGCGCACGCCCGGCTGTTCACGCACGTCACCTGGCTGCGCGGGCACCTGCTGGCCGCCGTCGACGCCTACGCGCGGGGCATCACCATCGACGTGGAGAGCCTGGAGGAGTCGGTGCGCGCCATCGACCCCACCGACCCGGCCGCGCTGCAGGGCGCGCTGTCCTCCGGCGTGTTCGCGCCGCAGACGACCCCCGAGCAGCGGGCCGTGCTCGCCCGGCTGGAGACCGCGCTCGCGCTGGTCGAGGGCTGGGTGGACGAGGTCGTCGCCACCGCCGCGCTCCCCCACCTGCCGCACAGCGTCGCGCTGCGCGAGATGATCCGCCGCCGCCGCGCCGCCGGCGGGCCCGCCGAGCAGACGTTCGCCACGCTGGTCGGCCTGGAGCTGCGGCCCCGCCGGTCGCGGGACGCCGCCGCGCTGTGGGCGCGGATCGCCCGCGAGCAGGGCGCCGAGGCGCGCGACGCCGTCTGGGACCACCCGGACCTGCTGCCGACGGCCGAGGACCTGGACGACCCCGCCGGGTACGCCGGGCGCCGCGCCGCGGCCGAGGGCGAGCACGCCGACCTGGACAAGGCGCTGGCGGAGATCCTGGGCGACGACGCGGCCGGCGGTGCCGGCGGCGCGTCGCCCGCGGGCGACGGGACCGAGGGCGACGGGACCGAGGGCGACGGCCCGACGGGCGGCGAGCCGACCCGCTGAGTGGTCAGTCCGCCTCGGGCGCGGCGACGTCCTCGACGGCGTCGTCGTCCGGGGCGGCGTCCTCGCCCCCGGGCGCGCGCTCGGCGAACGAGTAGCCCTCGAGGAACCCGCGCGCCCGCTCGGTGCGCGGGTACGCCTCGAGCTCGGCCCAGAACTCCGGTCCGTGGCCGGCGTGGAGCAGGTGGGCAAGCTCGTGCAGCAGCACGTAGTCGGTCACCCAGGACGGCATGCCGCGCAGCCGGTCGGACAGCCGGATGCTGCCGTCGGCGATCGTGCACGAGCCCCAGCGCCGGCCCTGGTTGCCGGACCACCGCACGCTCGACGGCACGGCGCGGCCGCCCAGGTACCGCTGGTTGAGCTCCGCGGCGCGGCGGACGAGCTGGTCGTCGGACGGCCGGCGGCGCTGCTCCTGGGTGGCGAGCCGGTCGAGCATCCGGCGCACCCACTCGCGCTCCTGCGCCCGCGTGAACCGCGCGGGGATCGCGACGATCGTCCGGCCGCCCTCGCGGTACGCGGTCACCGTGCGGGACCGGCGCCGGGAACGGCGGACCTCGACGGGGCCGAGGCGCGGGTCGCCGTCGGCGGCGCCCGGGGCGGCGGTGGGGTCCGGGGCGGCGGCGGGGACGCTCGCCGGACGGGACGACGTGGCCGCGGGTCGGGGCGCGGCCGCGGCCGGGCGGGGCACCGGGCCGGGCGCGGGCGCGGCCGAGCGCACCGGGTCGACCGGTCTCCGGGGGTGCTCCCGCGACGGCTGCACGTCCAGCACCGTAGCGGTTCGGCCCCGTGATCTGGGGCAACCGGCGCGCGACGGGCGGAGGGAACTCTCCCGCGCGCGCCGCTCGGCAGACATACTGGCCCGGGCGCCGAGGAGCGGCGTCCGTGGACCGACACCGAGGAGACAGACATGGCCGAGACCTACGCCGGCGAGTTCTACTGCGTGAAGTGCAAGGAGAAGCGCCAGGCCGAGGGTGAGGTCGTCGTCTCCGAGTCGGGGCGCCGGATGGCCAAGGCCGTCTGCCCGGTGTGCAGCACCAAGCTGAACCGGATCCTCGGCAAGGCCTGAGCGAACCCGCCCTGTGGACGACGGCGTCCACCCCCGTCCGGGGTGCCACGGTGGTGGCACTCGACGGGACGGGGGTGGGGCGCCGTGCAGCTCCGGCAGGGACTCCGCGTGCTGCGCCGCGCGCGGGACGAGGTCCAGGTGGGCGTCGACCCCCGCTGGGCGGTGCGGGTCGGCGGCCTGACCCCCGAGCGGGCCGAACGCCTGCTCCGCGCCGGCGACCGCCCCGTGGACGACGCGCTGCCCGCGTCGGCGCTCGCCGCCCTGCGCGCCGCCGGGCTGCTCCGCCCGCGCGGCGCCCGTGCCCGCCGGGTCCGCCCGGACCTGGTGCCCGAGGCCCTCGCCCACGGCCTGACCCGCGCGGACGGCGACGGCGTCGACTCCGTGCGGCGGCGGTCGCGCGCCACCGTGGCTGTGGTCGGGCTCGACCGCGCCGGGACCACCGCGGCGAGCACCCTCGCGCTGGCCGGCGTCGGGGGCCTGCTGCTCGACGACCCGCGCCCGCTCGGCCCTGCGGACGTGGCGGGACCCGTGGCCGCGCGCCGGACCGTCGACGGCGCGACGGACCGCGCCACCGCGGTCGTCGACGGGTTGCGCCGGCTCGCCCCCCGCACCCGCGTCCACGTGCGCCGCGGCCTCGGCGCCGTGCTCGCCGAGCGGCCGGACGCGGTGGTGACGGCGTCGGCCGGGGCGACCGACCCCGCGTCCGCGCTCGCGCTGCTGGGCGCGGACCTGCCCCACCTGCCGGTCGTCACACGCGAGGCGGATGCCCTGGTCGGGCCGTTCGTGCGCGCGGCGGCGGACGACCGCGCCCTGCCCTGCCTGCGATGCCTCGACCTGCACCGCGCCGACGCCGACCCGGCGTGGCCGGTGGTGCTGGCGCAGCTCGTGGCCCCCGGCGCCGACGGGCACGCCCCGGGCGTGCCGGCCGCGCTCGCCGCCGTCGCGGGCGGGCTGGCCGCCGCCGAGGTGCTCGCGCACCTGGACGGCGGGTCGCCCCGGACGGCCGGGGCGCAGTACGAGGTCCCGGTGCCGTCGGCGGAGCCGCGGCTGCGCCGGTGGGCGGCGCACCCGGCGTGCGGGTGCGCCGCCCTGGACGGCTGACCGCCCGGCCGTCGTGGCCGGCCGGGCGGGGCGGACGAGCGGGCGGGGCGGACGAGCGGGCGGGGCCGCCGCCCGACCGTCGTGGCCGGCCGGGCGAGCGGACGGCGAGCCGCGCGGCCCCGCCCCCGGGTGCGGACCGGGGGCGGGGTGGCGGGCGGCGGTCAGGCCGCCGGGCTCGCGTCCTTGCGCGGCCGGCCGCGGCCGCGCTTGACGGCGACGACCTGGCCGGCGACGAACACCTCGCCGCCCCACACGCCCCAGGGCTCCTGCCGCTCGAGCGCGCCGGCGAGGCAGCCCTCGAGGAGCGGGCAGGTGCGGCAGAGCGCCTTGGCCTGCTCGACCTCGGCGGTCCGCTCGGCGAACCAGAGCTCGGGGTCGTTGGACCGGCACGGGATGAGCCCCGCGACGAGGGCGTCGAACTGCACATCGGTGACGGCGGGCGTCGAGGCGGGCGGCCAGGGACCGGAACCGCCCTGGTTGACCGTGTCGAGCAGCGTCGTGAGCCGCACGATGTCCTCCTGATGACTTGCGGGTTGAGCGAGGTGGCGGTGGATCCGCGGGTGCCTCGCTCCTCCGCGCAGTGCGGGGGAAGACGAAGGCCGCGGGATCCGGGTGGACTCCGCGGCCTGAGGGGCTGGTCATCGACTCAGATGACCGGTCCTCCTGGGACGGAGTCGGGGGCGGACGAGAGATCGCGCGCACGCAGCCGGAGACCGGTGCCGCCGAGGCCACGGATGCCCGTGGGGGCGGCGGGGGACACAGCGGTCCCCTGGAAGGTGCCGGAGGTGGGTGCCAGGAACGGCAGCGCGATCGCGCCGAGCTCGTTGTTCATCTTCTTCACAGCACCACACCTCCTTCTCGTCATCGGGCCGCCGCCGCTTCGCGCAGCACGGCCTTCCAGCAGGACTCGTTCACCGTAGAGGGGCCCTCGCGGGCGGCACAACCGATTTACCGAGGAATCTTCCGGACTTTTTTTCCGGGTCACCCGGACGGCGGGTCAGCGCACCGCCGCGGCGTCCCCGGCGGCGGGCCGCCGACCGGCCACGATGGCCAGCAGGTCGGGCCCGTACCGGTCGATCTTCGCCGGGCCGATGCCCTGCACCCGCGCCAGCTCCGGGACGCTCGCCGGGCGCAGCTCCGCGATGGCGGCGAGCGTGGCGTCGCCCAGCACCGTGTACGCCGGCTTGGACGTCGAGCGGGCGAGGTCGGCGCGCCAGACGTGCAGCGCGGCGAGCAGCTCGGCGTCGACCTCCCCGGTGAGCCGCGGCACGGCGCGCGGGCGGCCGTCGCCGAACCGCGCGCGCCCCTCCTGCGGCCACAGGCCGTCGAGGAACCGCGAGCGGCGGCGGGTCGCGCGGCCCCCGGGGTTGCGGGCCCGGCCGTAGGACAGCTCCAGGTGCACCCGCGCGCGGGTGATGCCGACGTAGAGCAGCCGGCGCTCCTCCGCGAGGTCCGCGGCGGTGTCGGCGGACGCCCACGGCACCAGGCCCTCGCTGAGCCCGGCGAGGAACACCGCGTCCCACTCCAGGCCCTTGGCGGCGTGCAGCGACGCGAGCGTCACGCCCTCGACGGTCGGGGCGTGCTGCGCGGCGGCGCGCTCGTCCAGGTCGGCGATGAGGTCCTGCACCGTGGCCCGTCCGCCCGCGCGCTCGGCCGCGGCGGCGAGGTCGTCGGCGAGCGTCACCAGCGCGTGGAGGGTGTCCCAGCGCTCGCGCGAGGCGCCGCGCGCCGCGGGCGGCTCGTCCGACCAGCCCGCCGACCGCAGCGCGTCCCGGACCGTCTCGGTCATGGGCACGTCGGCGTCGGCGGCGACCGCGGCGCCCCGCAGCCGGACGATCGCGTCGCGGACCTCCTTGCGCTGGAAGAACCGCTCGCCGCCGCGGAGCACGTACCCGATGCCCTGGTGCGCCAGCGCCTGCTCGAACGCCTCGGACTGCGCGTTGGTCCGGTACAGGACGGCGATCTCGCTCGGGCGGGTGCCCGCGGCGATCAGCCGGCCGATCCGGGTGGCGACGCCGGCGGCCTCCGCCTCGTCGTCGTCGTAGACCGCGAACCGCACCGGCCCGCCGGACGGGCGCTGCGCGATGAGCTCGAGCGGCTCCCAGCGCGCGCCGCGGTCCTTCGGCGCGCGGCGCAGCACCTCGTTGGCCAGGCCGACGACCTGCGGGGTCGACCGGTAGTCGCGGACCAGCCGGACGACCTGCGCCTCGGGGTGCTCGGCCGTGAACCGGGTCAGGTAGTGGGGCGTCGCCCCGGCGAACGAGTAGATGGTCTGGCTGGGGTCGCCCACCACGCACAGCTCGTCCCGGCCGCCGAGCCACTGGTCGAGCAGGAACTTCTGCAGCGGGGAGATGTCCTGGTACTCGTCGACGACGAACCGCCGGTACTGGTGGCGGATCTCGTCCGCGACCGCGCGGTTCTCCACGAGCATCCCCGACAGCAGCCAGAGGATGTCCTCCATGTCCATGACGCCGCGCGCGTCCTTGGCGTCCTCGTACGCCGTGATGAGCCGGGCCACGACGTGGTGGTCGTGCCCGGCGGGCGCCGGCCGGTCGGCCGCCGCCGCGGCGCGCACGTAGTCCTCGGCGGTGATGCGCGAGACCTTCGCCCACTCGATCTCGGACGCGAGGTCGCGGACGGACACCCGGTCGACCGACAGCCCGAGCCGGTGGCACGCGTCCGCCACGACCGGCGCCTTCTGCGCGAGCACCTGGGGCGAGGGGCCGCCGACGACCTTCGGCCAGAAGTACCGCAGCTGGCGCAGCGCGGCCGAGTGGAACGTGCGCGCCTGCACGCCCGCGACGCCGAGGTCGCGCAGGCGGGTGCGCATCTCCCCCGCGGCCCGCGCGGTGAACGTCACGGCGAGCACGCTGGTCGGCGCGTACACGCCGGTGCGCACGCCGTACGCGATCCGGTGCGTGATCGCGCGCGTCTTCCCCGTGCCCGCGCCCGCCAGGACGCACACCGGCCCGGTGAGGGCGCGCGCGACCTCCCGCTGGTCCGGGTCGAGGGCGTCGAGGAGGTCGTCGGCAGGCATCGCGGAGATCCTCGCACCTCCCGCCGACACGCCGGGACGGTCGTCCCCAGGCCGCCGGGGCGTGATCGGCTGACGCGTCCGGGATGATCCTGCGGGCGCCGGGCGTTCTGCTCGGTGACGCGACACCGACCATGCGAAGGCAGACGATGACGACCACGCAGGACCTGCCCGCCGAGGGCACCGTGACGATGTACTCGACGACCTGGTGCGGCTACTGCCGCCGGCTCAAGACGCAGCTCGACTCCGCGGGCATCGCGTACACCGAGGTCGACATCGAGCAGACGCCGGACGCCGCGTCGTTCGTCGAGCAGGTGAACGGCGGCAACCAGACCGTCCCGACGGTGCTGTTCCCGGACGGCTCCGCCGCCACGAACCCGTCGCTGGTGCAGGTCCGCGAGCGCCTCGGCGCCTGAAGCGCGGCTCAGCGCGTGCCGAGCGGACCCTCGTCCGCGGGGGCCGGGGCGGCGCGCCGGCCCTGCCGGCGGGTGGCGGGCGCCGGCGGCTGCGCGGCCGGGGCGGCGTCCTCGGCCGGGGCCGGCCGCTCCGCGGGGGCGGGCCGCCCGTCGGCGGCACCCGTCTGGCCGTCCGTCGCCGCCGCCTGCTCGGCCGGGGGCACCGCGCCGCGGCTCCAGCCGTCGCGCAGCGGGTCGGACGGCAGCGGCCCGCCGAACCAGTCCTCGATCAGCGCGCGGGCGATGGACGTCCCCGGCGGGAGCACCACGGTCCCGTCCTCGACCTCCGCGCGCAGCGTGTCGCGGTCGAACCAGCGCGCGGCGCGCAGCTCGTCGCCGTCGACGGTGATCTCCGTGGACAGCGCCCGGGCGCGGAAGCCCAGCATGAGCGACGCGGGGAACGGCCACGGCTGGCTGCCCCGGTACTCGACCTCGCCGACGACGACCGCCGTCTCCTCGCGCGCCTCCCGGCGGATCGCGTGCTCGACCGACTCCCCCGGCTCCACGAAGCCCGCGAGCGTCGAGAACCGGTGCGTGGGCCACGCCGCCGAGTTGGCGAGCAGCAGCCGGTCCCGGTCGTCGACGACCGCCATGATCACGGCGGGGTCGGTGCGCGGGTAGTGGTCCGAGCCGTCGACCGGGCACCGGCGCACCCAGCCGCTCGACACCGGCTGCGTCTCCGCGCCGCACCGCGGGCACCGCGGGTTCCGGACGTGCCACTCGTAGAGCGCGACCGCCGCGGTCGCCAGGCCGGCGTCCCGCGCGGACAGCTCGGCGCCGACCTCGCGCAGCGCCGTCCACTCGTCGCCCGCGGCCAGCGCCGCCGCGGCACCCTCGGGCACGTGGTGCGCGAGGTACGCGGGGCCGTGCGGGCGCTCCTCGCCGGGGGCGACGCCCGGGACGCGGTCGGCGTCGTCGTAGCCGAGGAACGCCCAGCGCTCCGCCAGCGACGAGCTCGGCGCGCGGAGCGCCGCCTCCTGCGGCGAGTAGAGCGCGAGCGCCGGCCGGCGGCCGCGGCGGCGGGTCACGACCCGTCCGCCGGACACCAGCAGCACGCGGGTGGAGTCGTCGTCGAGCAGCGCGGGCAGCAGGTCCTCGTCACCGCGGAGGTCCGCGGCCCGGTCCGTGACCGTCCGCGACAGAGGGAGGTCGGAGGCGAACACGTCGCCACGGTACGCGTCGCGGGCGGAGGTCGCAGTCGACGGACGCCGGGCGACGTCGCGGGGCGGCGGGCGGCGGGCGACGACGTGGAGCCGCGGCCCCGGGCGACGTCGTGGAGCGGGCGGCGGGCGACGCCGCGGTGACACGCCCGGCGCCGGGCGGTCTGCCCCGGGCGCCCGCGGGTCCTACCCTGGGGCGGTGCGTTCTCCCCTTGCCCTCGCCGCCCTCGCGACCGTCGCCGTCCCCGGCTTCGACGCCCGCGAGGTGCGCGCCGCCGCGGCCCCGGGGGACGACGACGTCGCGCTGGTGACCGACGGGCAGCGCCGGCACTGGGTGGTGCGCGCGCCGCGGAACGCCGCCGCGGGCGCCGCCCTGGAGGCCGAGCTCGTGCTGCTGTCCGCCCTCGGCGACCAGGTGGACGCCGGGAAGCTGCCGTTCGACGTGCCGCGCGTCGCGGGCGCCGCGCCGCTCGAGGAGGGCGGCCGCGTCGTCGTCCACCGCGAGCTGCCGGGCCGGCCGGTCGACCTGGAGCGCGTCGCGCCCGGCCCCGGCATCGCCGCGTCACTCGGCCGTTCGATCGCCGCGCTGCACGAGCTGCCGGTGGCGATCGTCGAGGACGCCGGGCTGCCCGTCTACGACGCCCCCGCCTACCGCGCCCGCCGGCTCGCCGAGGTCGACGAGGCCGCCCGCACCGGCCGCGTGCCCGCCACCCTGCTGCGCCGGTGGGAGGAGCGGCTCGAGGACGTCGCGCTGTGGAAGTTCGCGCCCGTCGTCCTGCACGGCGACCTGTCCGCCGACCACGTGCTCGTCGCCGACGGTGCCGTCACCGGGGTGACGTCGTGGGGCGAGGCCAAGGTCGCCGACCCCGCCGACGACCTCGCGTGGCTGCTCGTCGCCGCCCCGCAGGACGCCGTCGACTCGATCATGGAGGCGTACCAGCTGCGCCGCACCGAGCTCACCGACCCGCACCTCGCGGACCGCGCGCTGCTCGCCGGCGAGCTCGCGCTCGCGCGCTGGCTGCTCTACGGCGTGCGGTCGGGCGACGGCGAGGTGGTCGCGGACGCCGTGCAGATGCTCGACGAGCTGGACGAGCAGACCCGCGACGTCGCCGAGCCGGGCGCCGCCCCGCTCTGACCGGCCGCGGCCACGCGCTCCCGGCGCGCCCCGCTCCCGCGCTCCGCTAGCGACCCCGCTCCCGCGCTCGCTCTCGCTCTCGCTCTCGCGAGGTCGTCATATCGCGCCGAGGTCGTCATCAACGAATGACGACCTCGGCGACGAATGACGACCTCGCCGGCTCCCCCGCTCGACAGCCGCCCACCTCGCCAGCTCCCCCGCCCGACCGCCGCCCACCTCCCCGGTTCCGCGGTCACGAGCTCCGCGGAGCGGGCGACCTCGCGCGCGACCGGCGAGCTCCTGCGGGACCGGCGACCAGCCGCCGGCGCGCGGTCAGGCCGGCGGGCCCTCCGTCGCCGCGAGGAGCAGTCGCTCGATCTCGTCCGCGCCGAGCAGCCGCTCGGGGCGGACGGTGCGGCCCGCGCCGACGTAGCAGAACGCCGCGCTGACCCGGTCGAGCGGCGTGCCGGTCCACCGGGACCACGCCAGCCGGTACACGGCGAGCTGCAGCTCCCGCACCGCGGTGGCGGCGGGGTCGGTCGGCGGCGCGCCGGTCTTCCAGTCGACGACGACCACCGCGTCCCGCTCCGGGCGGTCCGGGTCGCGGAACACGGCGTCGATCCGGGACCGCAGCACGTACCCCGCCACGGTCGTCTCGACGTCGACCTCGACCGCGACCGGCTCCAGCGCGGCCCAGGGCGTCGCCAGGAACGCGGCGCGCAGGGCGGCCTCGTCGGCGTCGACGGGCACGGAGTCGTCGTCGGCGCCGGGCAGGTCGTCCAGGTCGACCAGCGCGGGCGACCCGAAGAACCCCTCGACCCAGGCGTGGAACTGGGTGCCGCGCCGGGCCTGCGGGGACGGCCGGTTCGGCACCGGGCGGCGCAGCGCGCGGGCGAACTCGCCGCGGTCGGCGGCCAGCCGGACGACCGCGGACGCGGACAGGTGCGCGGGCAGCTCGACCTCGGGCCGCGGCCGGGACTCCAGCGCCCGCTCGGCGAGCAGCAGGTCGACCGTGCGGTCCCACGCCGACCGCCGCCCCGGGCCGGACCCGCCCGCCGCGCGCTCCGCCCGGGCCGCGCGCACCGCCGCCGCGGCCGCCTCGACCGCGGCGCGCCGCACGGGACCGCCCTCGGCCTCCCCGCCGAACGGGTCGGCGGGCCACACGGCCCCCGCGACGTCCTGGGTCCGGGGGTTCTCGGTGCCGTCGTCGGGCTGCACCGCCCAGCCGTCGACCCGCGCGAGCCCCGCGTCCACGACCTCGGTGAGGAACAGCGACGGCGGCCGCACCCGGGTGCCGTCGCCCCACCACGCGCCGGTGAGCAGCAGCGACGCCCGCGCGCGGGTGAACGCCACGTAGGCGAGCCGGCGCTCCTCGGCGACCTGGTGGTCGCCGGCGTCCAGCAGGAACTGCTTGCGCCGCTCCTCCAGGTCCTTGGGGTCGGCCGCGCCGGCGTAGGCGAGGTCGGGCAGGTCGTGCCGGTCGCCGCGCAGCGGGTACGGCAGCTCACCCAGCCCGGTCAGCCACGCCGAGTCGGTCGGGCCGCTCGGTCCCTGGGTCCGGGTCGCGGGCAGCCCGCCGTCGACCAGCCCGGCCACGGCGACCGCGTCCCACTCCAGGCCCTTCGCGGCGTGCACGGTGATGAGCTGGACGGCGTCCGGGTCGGGCTCGGCCACCGGCATGTCGAGGCCGTGCTCGTGCGCGTCCGCCGACTCCAGCCAGGCGAGGAACCCGCCGAGCGTCGGGTCGTCGGTGGCGTCTGCGTACCGCACGGCGACCTCGCGGAACGCGTCCAGGTGCGCGCGCGCCCGGCCCGGCGCGACGCCCGCGCGGGCGGCGACCTCGATGTCCAGGCCCCAGAGCCGCTCGGCGTGCGCGACCAGCTCGGGCAGCGAGAGGTAGGTGTGCTGACGGACCGCCCGCAGAACCTCGCCGACGGCCACGACCCGGGCCAGGCCCGTCGGGGTGAGCGAGCGGCCGGACGGGCTGGTCCAGCCGGGCGGCGGCGGGGAGTCCACCGCGTCCACGATGCTGCGCTCGTCCACGACGTCGGCGACCACCGGCGCGGGCTCCGCGGCGCCGTCGCCGGGCACGCCCGTGCTCGGGGCGCCGTCGATCGCGACGCCGTCGCCGGCGAGCGCGCCCGGCCCGCCCCCAGCGCCCGCCCCGGTGCCGGGGCCGGCCGCGTCCCCGCGTCCGGGCTCGGCCGCGCCCGCGACCGGTCCCGCCTGCCCGCCGGCGCCCGCCGCCGACGCCGCCCGCTCCCGCGCCACGGCCGCCGCGGCGCGCGCGTCCAGCCCCTGCGCCAGGTGCGCGGACCAGTCCGCGAGCGCGTGCAGGTCCGCGGCGCCGAGCATGGTGCGCGCCCCGGTGAGGAGCCGCATGAGCGAGTCGCCGCGCGACGGGTCGTGCGCCGCCTGCAGCAGCGCCACCACGTCGACGACCTCGGGGGTCGCGAGCAGCCCGCCGAGCCCGACGACCTCCACCGGGAGGCCTGCGGCCCGCAGCGCCCGGTGCAGCACCGGGAACTGCGCGCGCTTGCGGCACAGCACGGCCGCGGTCACGCGCGCGCCGCCCGGCGCCGGGGCGCCGCCGTCGACTCCCGGCCCGCCCTCGGGCCGCCAGCGCGCCGCGACGAACTCCGCGACCGCCTGCGCCTCCTCCTCCAGGGTGGGCGCGAGGTGCGCGATCACGTCGCCCGCTCCCGCGCCGGGCCGGGCGCCGAGGGTGGGTAGCGCGACGCGCGCCTTCTCCGGGCGCCGCAGCGGCGCGGCGACGTGGTTGGCGGCGTCCAGGACGGCGACGTCGTTGCGCCAGGAGGTCGACAGCGCGTACACGGCTGCGGGCTGCCGGTCGCCGTCCGCGGCGACGTCGGGGAAGTCGGTCGGGAACCGCTCGAGACCGCCCGCGCTCGCGCCGCGCCACCCGTAGATCGACTGGTGCGGGTCGCCGACGGCGGTGACCGGGTGCCCGCCGCCGAACAGCTGGGACAGCAGGACCAGCTGCGCGTACGACGTGTCCTGGTACTCGTCGAGCAGCACGACCCGGAACCGGGCTCGCTCCCCCGCACCGACCTCCGGCACGTCGCGGGCCAGCCGCGCGGCGATCGCGACCTGGTCGCCGAAGTCGAGCGCGTCGGACGCGCGCTTGCGCTCCCGGTACGCCGCGACCAGGTCGAGCACCCGCTGCCGCTCCCGCAGCGAGCCGACGAGCTCGCGCACCTTGGCGTACGGCTGCCGCGGCGGCGTGCCGGGCGGGGTCGCCTCGATGTCCTCGACGATGCCCTCGATGCGCCGCCGCGCCTCGTCGGCGTCGATGAGGTGCTCGTCCAGGGCCCCCGACAGCGTGAGGACCGCCTCGACGACCGTCGACACCGCGGCGGACGAGTCGAGGTCGGCGGTCCACGACTCCACCACCTCGCTGGCGAGCTGCCACTGCGCGGCCTCTCCGAGCAGCCGCGCGGACGGCTCGACGCCGATCCGCAGGCCGTGGTCGCCCACCAGGGACGCCGCGTAGGCGTTGTAGGTGGAGATGGTCGGCCGGGCCACCGTGAGCAGCGCCGCGCCGCCGTCGGCCGCGTCCTCCGCGACGGACAGCCCCGGCAGGTGCACGCCCTCGGCCGCGGCGGCGCGGGCGAGGTGCCGCAGCCGGCGCCGGACCCGCTCGGCGAGCTCGCCGGCGGCCTTGCGGGTGAACGTGAGGCCCAGCACCTCCTCGGGCGCCACCAGACCGTTCGCGAGCAGCCAGACGACGCGGGCGGACATGGTCTCGGTCTTGCCCGAGCCGGCGCCGGCGACGACCAGGGCCGGGCTCAGCGGCGACTCGATCACCGCGACCTGCTCGTCGGTCGGCAGGTCGCGGCGCAGCAGCCGGGCGATGTCCTGCGCGGACAGGGTGGCGGCCAGGGCCGGCGCGGTCACGCGACCACCTGCCCGCCCTCGTCGCGCAGCGGGCACGAGCGGCGCACCGGGCAGCGGTCGCACAGGGTGTTGGCGGTCGCGGCGAACGACGACGCGGCCATCCGCTCCGCCACCTCCTCGATGTGGGTCCGCGCCCAGGACGGGTCGTCCGGGGCGTCCGGGCCGAGCGCGGGCTGCTCGCGCAGCGCGGCCTTGTTCTTGTTGACGTCGGACACGAACACGAGCTGCGCTCCCGCGCTGGTCGCGCCGGGCGGCAGGCCCTCGACCGCACCGGCGTCCACCGCGAGCTGGTAGGCGCCGAGCTGCGGGTTCGTCGTCGCCTCCTGCGCCGACGGCGCGGTGCGGCCGGTCTTGAGGTCGACGACCCGCACGGGGATCGCCGCGTCGTCGGGCCCGTCGGCCGCGTCCGCGTCCGCCCGCTCGACCCGGTCCAGCGTCCCGCGCACGACGGCGCGGTCCAGCTCCAGCTCGAACCGCGCCTCGATCGCCAGCGGCTCCCCGGCGTGCGCGAGGTAGTCCGCGAGCCGCCCGACCATGGCCTCCGCGCGCCGGCGCTCGAGCGTGGCGGGCCAGCCGTGCCCGAGCCCGAGCTCCGGCCACCGCCGGTCGAGCTCCGCGAGCAGCTCCTCGCGGCCGCCGCGCGGGTGCGTCTGCGCGAGCGCGTGCACGAGCGTGCCGAGCGACTGCCGCGCGCTGCTCGGCGCCGTGCCGCCCGCCGCCTCCAGGGCCCAGCGGAGGGTGCAGGTGCCCGCGGTCTCGATCCGGGACGGCGACACCGGGACGCGCTGGCCCTCGGCCCACAGCGGGGCGTCGCTGGACGGCTCGGCGAGGCCGTGCCACTCCGCGGGGTCCGCGCCGGGCACGCCCTCGTCGGCCAGGCGCGCGAGCACGCCCGCGGCTTCGGGGTCCGGGACGCCGTCCCTCGCCGCCTGCTCGAGCCGCCCGCGCAGCTGCGCGACCAGGCCGCGCAGGTCGAGCGGGGCCGGGGCGACCGTGCGCCGCGGGTCGTCGTCCTCGTCGTTCGGCTCGACCAGGTCGAGGAACGGCGACGGCTGGTCGTCCTCGTCGGACACGGCCGTCACCAGCAGCACCCGCCTGGCGCGGGAGACGGCGACGTGGAAGGAGCGGAGCTCGTCCGCCAGCACCGCGGCCCGGGCCGCGGCGCCCGCCTCGGCAGCGGCGTGCGCGTCGGCCGGGGCGTCGGCGGCGGCCGCCCGCCCGGCGCCGCGGCCCGCGAGCACGTCGACCAGCGCCTGCGACCCGAGCAGCGAGTCGCGGAGCCGGAGGTCCGGCCAGACGCCCTCCTGCACGCCCGCGACCACGACGACGTCCCACTCCCGGCCCGCCGCGCCCGCGGGGGTGAGCACCGAGACGGCGTCCCGCCGGGCGCGCGCCGCGATCGTGTCGGACGGCAGCTCCTGCGCCTCCACCCACTCGAGGAACGCGGCGGCCCGGGCCTGCGGCATGCGGTCGACGAAGGTCTCGGCGGCGCGGAACAGCGCGAGCACGGCGTCGAGGTCCCGGTCCGCCCGCGCCCCGCCCGGGCCGCCCGCGAGCGCCGACCGGCGCCACGGCTCGGCGAGGCCGGACGCGTCCCAGATCGCCCACAGCACGCCCTGCGCGTCCGCGCCCGGCGCCGCGGCCGCCGCCCGGCCCTCGGCCAGCACCGTGGCGATCCGGGCCACGGGCCGGCGGACGACCGGCTGCAGGCCTGCCGCGAGCGCGGGCGACAGCAGGACCTCGACCAGCAGCTCGTCGCTCGCGCGGCCGCCGCCGAGGGCGACCTCCTCCGCGCGCAGGCTCCGGCGCAGGCGGCGCAGGCCCACCGCGTCGAGCCCGCCGAGCGGGGAGCAGCACAGCCGCGCCGCGAGCTCGGCGTCCAGGGCGGAGCCCCCCGCGTCGGGGCCCAGGGCGACCCGCAGGGCGTCGAGCAGCGGCCGCACGGCGGGCTCGTCGCGCAGCGGCACGTCGCTGCCGACCACGGCGACCGGCACCTGCGCCGAGCCGAGCGCGCGCCGCAGCGCGGTCACCTGGCCGCCGGAGCGGGCGATCACGGCCATCTCGGCCCACGGGGTGCCGTCCTCGAGGTGCGCGCGGCGCAGCGCGTGCGCGACCCAGGCGGCCTCCTGCGCGGGGCTGGGCAGCACGGCGGCGCGGACGACGTCGCGCGGGACCACGACGTCGGCCCCGTCCGCGCCCCCGGCGTCGTGCGCCGCCACGCGGTCGGCCGCTCCGCCCTGCGTCGGCACGCCGGCGGGCACGGGCGCGCCTCCGGCGTCCCCGGCGCCGGGCACCGGCAGCGCCCGCCGGTGCGCCGCGCCGCCCACCACCGCGACCCGCTCGGCCACCCGCGCCGCGACCCCGCGCAGCACCGGGCCGTGCCGGCGCACCCCGTCGAGCACGAGCCGCGTCGCGCCCAGCTCCCCGGGGCCGTCGCCGGCCACGTCCGCCCGGCCGACCAGCGCCGGCGTCGCCCCGCGGAACGTCTGCACCGCGGCGTCGGGGTCGGCGAGCAGCAGCAGCCGCGCCCCGTCGTCCTGCAGCACGCGCAGCAGCCGGGCGGTCGCCTCGGTCGCCTCCTGGTAGTCGTCCACCACGACGAGCCGCCACCGCGGGCGCGGCCCCGGCAGCTCGTCCTCCCAGTGGCGCAGCACCTCGGCCGCCTCCTCGACGACGACCGCCGGGTCGTACCGGGCGCCCGCGTCCGGCGTACCCGCGCGCAGCGTCGTCACGTCGACGTACTCCCGGTAGAGCGCCGCCGCGGCGACCCACTCGGGACGGCCGTGCCGCTCGCCGAGCGCAGCCAGGTCCTCGGGCTCCACGCCCCGCTCGGCCGCGCGCATGACGAGGTCGCGGAGCTCGCCGCGGAACGCCCGCAGGGTCAGCGCCTCCTCCGGCACGCCGGCCGGCCAGCGCAGCGGCACGCCCTCCCCCGCGGCGTGGCCCGCGAGCAGCTCCGCGAGCGCGAGGTCCTGCTCCGGGCCGGAGATGAGCGTCGGGGCGGGGTCGCCCAGCAGCGCGGCGCGCGCCCGCAGCACCGCGAACGCCGCCGCCGCGGGCGTGCGGACCATCGCCTGCCCGGTCGTGCGCCGCACCCGGCCGCCGATCCGGTCGCGGAGCTCCGCCGCGGCGCGGCGCCCGGACGCGAGCACGAGCACCTCGTCCGGGGACGGCAGGTCCGGCGAGGGGAACAGCCCGTCGTCGTCCGCCCCCAGCGCCGCCGCCACGGCCTCGACCGCCAGCAGGGTCTTGCCCGTGCCCGCCGCACCCACCACCAGCAGCGCCGGGTGGGTGCCCGCGACCACGCGGTCCACGACCGCCCGCTGGTCCGCGCCGAGGCGGACCGGCGCCGGCGCGTCCGCGAGCGCGGGGCGCACGAGGCGCAGCCCGCCCGCGGGCGGCGGGGCGGCGGGGGTCGGGTTCACGAGCTCGATCCCATCACACGCCACCGACACCCGGAGGCAGCGGGCGCGGCCCTATCATCGCCCGATGGACCAGCCCCCGGCCGGCCGCGGACGCCCGGCGCGCATGCCCCGCGCGCTCCGCCGCGCCCAGGTCCTGGCGATCGCCCAGGAGCTGTTCACCTCCGAGGGCTTCCACCACGTCTCGATGGACGACATCGCGGACCGCGCCGAGGTCAGCAAGCCGGTGCTGTACCGGCACTTCCCCTCGAAGCTCGACCTGTACCTCACGGTCGTGGACGCCCGCGGCGACGAGCTGCTGTCCGCGGTCGACGCGGCCGTGGCCACGCACCCGCCGGGCGAGGTCCGCCCGCACGACGCCCGCGCCATCCTCACCGGCGTCGTGCGCGCGTACGTCGACTTCGTGGACGGGGCGGGCGAGTCGTCGGCGCTGCTGTTCGAGTCGGACGTGCGGCACGACCTCGAGGTGCGCGCCCGGGTCGAGCGCGCGACCGAGGCGGTCACCCGGCGGCTGGAGGCCGTGCTCGCGGACGTGGCCGGCGTGCCGCCGGAGACGGCCGCCCTGCTGGCGCCGTCGGTCGCCGCCACGGCGCAGGCCGCCGCCACCCGCCGGCTGCGCGCCCCGGGCGCCGCGTCCGCGCGGGACACCGCCGCCCTGGTCGCGCGCCTGGCCTGGGGCGGGGTCGCCGGGTTCCTGCCCGGGGCCGAGGAGCCCGACGACGGGACCGACCCCGTGTCCACCCAGCGCGAACGTGGCCCGCTCGACGGCCCCGCGGGCGCGCGCCCGGCCTAGGATGACCGGGCAGCGACACGACGGACGAGGAGACGACGAAGCGTGGACATCACGATCGGTGTGCAGAACCTGCCCCGCGAGCTGGTGATCGAGTCGGACCAGACGGCCGACGAGGTCACCGCCGCCGTCACCGAGGCCCTGAACGGCAAGCCGGTGCTCGAGCTGGTCGACAACCGGGGCCGACGCGTCATCGTGCCGTCCGCCTCGATCGGCTACGTCGAGATCGGCACGGAGTCGAAGGGCCGCGTCGGCTTCGGCGCGATCTGACCCCTGACGCAGCGACGCCCCCCGCACCGGCCGGTGCGGGGGGCGTCGTCGTCGGTGGGCTCAGGCGGTCAGGCCCAGGCGGGACATCCGGCGGGTGTGCTCCGCGGTGAGCTCGCCGAACAGCTTGCCGGGGGCCGCCGCGTCCGCCTCCGCGGCCGCCGCCCCCGCGGGCTCGGCGGCCGGCGCCGCCGGCTCATCCGCCGCGCGCCCGGCCTCCGCGGCCTCGCGGCGCGTCACGAGGCGGCCGAGCCCGGGGTGCGCCGACATGGCCTGCTGGACGACGCCGAGCGCCTCGCCGACCAGCCGGCGGCCCCAGAGCGCGAGCCGGGACACCAGCACCTCGTCCTGCGCGCCGGCCGCCTCGAGCTCGCCGACGGCGAGGTTCGCGTGCTCGGCGTCGTCGAGCACCTCGAGCAGGAGCGCGCGCGACCGGTCGTCCACGGCGGACGCGGCGATCCGGCAGAAGTCGTCGGACACGCCGTCGGCCACGTAGGACCGCAGCAGCCGCTCCCACCACGTGCTCGGCTGGGTCCGCGAGTCGAAGTCCTCGAGCAGGCGCGCGTACGCGCCGAGGCACCGCTCGGGCTCGCCGCCGAGCTCGACGACGCGGGCGAGCACGCGGTCGCGGCGGTCCACCGCGGCGGCGGCCAGCCGGCTGAGCTCCAGCTGCTGGGCGGTGCTGGGGGCGACGCGGGCGTCCTCGGCGAGCCGGTTGAAGGCGACGTGCTGCAGGTGGGCGACCAGCCCGAGCAGCTCGACGGTGTCGGCGGCCTCGGGGGCGTGCGCCGCCTGGGCGTCCTGGTGAGCGACCTCGGTCATCCGCCCAGGGTACCGCCGGGGTCGCGGGAGGCTCTCGTCGCGCCCGCGACCGCCCGGTACGATGGGCGGCGCTGAGGGACATCGGACGCGACCTGGAGGCGGGGAGGCGCGTCGCCCGTCTCGTGCACCCGGAGGGTCCCTCGTGTCCGCCCTGAGCGCCTACGCGCGTCTGTTCCGCCTGGCCGGCCCGGCCTACGTCCTCGTCGCCTTCCTCGGCCGCCTGCCCATGGCGATGGCCCAGCTCGGCACCCTGCTGCTCGTCTCCACCGCCACCGGCACCTACGGCCTCGGCGGGCTCGCCGCGGGCGCGCTCGCCGTCGCGAACGCGGTCGGCGCCCCCGTCGCCGGCGGGCTGGCCGACCGGTTCGGGCAGCGCCCCGTCGTCCTCGTGCAGTCGGTCGCCGGCGCCGCCTCGCTCGCCGCGCTGACCCTGCTCGCGCACGCCGACGCCGGCGGCGCCGTGCTCGTCGTCGTCGCTGCGGTCACCGGCCTCGCGCTGCCCCAGGTCGGGCCGCTCGCCCGGGTGCGCTGGCGGCCGATCACGTCCGGCACCGGCCCCGAGCAGCGCCGGCTGGTCGACGCCGCCTTCTCCTACGAGGGCGCCGTGGACGAGGCGTCGTTCGCGATCGGCCCCGCGCTGGTCGGCGTCGTCGCCGTGTGGCTGTCCCCCGCCGGCGCGCTGGTCACCGCCGCCGTCCTCCTGGCGGTGTTCGGCACGGCGTTCGCGCTGCACCCGACCGCCCGCCGCACGGCCACCGGCCCGCACGCCCGGCCGACCGGGCGGCTGCTGACCGGCGCGTTCGCGGTGCTCGTCGTCGCGCAGGCGGCGGTCGGCGTCCTGTTCGGCGCGACCCAGACGGGCACGACCGTGCTCGCCACCCAGGCGGGCCAGCCCGGCCTCGCGGGCCTCATCCACGCCGTGCTCGGCGTGGGCAGCGCCGCCGCCGGCATCGGCACCGCGTTCATCCCGGCGCAGATCGGGCACGAGCGCCGGGTGCTGGCCGCGGCGTGCGCGCTGGTCGCGCTGTCCTGGCCCCTGCTGCTCGTCGACTCGCTGCCCGCGCTGACGGCCGCCGTCGCGGTCCTCGGGTTCGCGGTCGCGCCGTACATGATCGGCGTGTTCTCGCTCGGCGAGCGGGTCGTCCCGGCCGGGCGCACCGGCGCGGCGATGACGGCCCTCGCCTCGGCGACCGGCGTCGGCTACGCGCTCGGGTCGAGCGTCGCCGGCCGGCTCGCGGACGTCTCCGGGCACACGGCGGCGTTCGCCGTCACCGTGACGACGACGGCCGTCGCGCTGCTGGTCGCGGCGACCCAGCAGCGGCGGCTGCGGTCCGCGGTGCGCGCCGCGGCGGACGCTCCCGAGCCGGCCGGCGACGCCGCGGCTCCGGCCGTCGTCGCGGGCTGACGGGACCCCGGGCGGGCCCGCGGACGACCCCGCCCGGCGCCGGCGGGCCCGCGCCGGACCGGCCGCCGCCCGCGCCGTTCCCGCGGTCCGGGCGTCGCTGCGCGTATCATCGGGCGTGTTCATCGGTTGCCCGGTCGTCCCGACCACGGTGCGCCGAGCGAACCGCGGCGCCCCGGCGCCCGGCCCGCGCTCGACTGACTTGCACGATCGGCTGCCGGACCACCTGTGGCGATGCCCGTCGCGGGCCCCCTCGCGGGACGCGACGCGCGGCACGCCACCTTCACGAGTGAAGAGCAGTCCGTGACCTCGACCGACCCCACCACCGACGCCGGCCTCGCGCCCGAGGACGTCGCCGTGGAGACCATCGACACCCCGACCGCCGCCTCCGTGCAGGCCGCCGACGTGACCTTCGCGGACTTCGACGTCCGCCCGGAGATCGTCCAGGCGCTCGCCGACGCCGGCATCAGCACCCCGTTCCCCATCCAGGCGATGACCCTGCCCGTGGCGCTGTCCGGCCACGACATCATCGGCCAGGCCAAGACCGGCACCGGCAAGACGCTCGGCTTCGGCGTCCCGCTGCTGCACCGGGTCGTCGCCCCCGGCGAGGAGGGCTTCGACACCCTGCCCGCGCCGGGCAAGCCGCAGGCGATCGTCATCGTCCCCACCCGCGAGCTCGCGGTGCAGGTCGCGGGCGACCTCGAGACGGCGTCGAAGCGCCGCTCGGTCCGCATCTCGCTGCTGTACGGCGGCCGCGCGTACGAGCCGCAGATCGAGATGCTGCAGCGCGGCGTCGAGGTCGTCGTCGGCACGCCGGGCCGCATGATCGACCTGATGAACCAGGGCCACCTCGACCTGTCGCGCATCACGTGCGTCGTGCTGGACGAGGCCGACGAGATGCTCGACCTCGGCTTCCTTCCCGACGTCGAGAAGCTGCTGGCCCGCACCCCCGCCTCGCGGCACACGATGCTGTTCTCGGCCACGATGCCGGGCGCCGTCGTCGCCATGGCCCGCCGCTACATGACCCAGCCGACGCACATCCGCGCCAGCGAGCCGGACGACGCCGGCCAGACGGTCAAGAACATCAAGCAGGTCGTCTACCGCGCGCACGCGCTCGACAAGGTCGAGGTGCTCGCCCGCATCCTGCAGGCCGAGGGCCGCGGCCTGACGATCGTGTTCGCCCGCACCAAGCGCACCGCCGCGAAGGTCGCCGACGAGCTCGTCGAGCGCGGGTTCGCCGCCGGCGCGCTGCACGGCGACCTCGGCCAGGGCGCGCGCGAGCAGGCGCTGCGCGCGTTCCGCAACGGCAAGGTCGACGTCCTGGTCGCCACCGACGTCGCCGCCCGCGGCATCGACGTCGACGACGTCACGCACGTCGTCAACTACCAGTGCCCCGAGGACGAGAAGACCTACCTGCACCGCACCGGCCGCACCGGCCGCGCGGGCAACAAGGGCACCGCGGTCACGTTCGTCGACTGGGACGACGTCCCGCGCTGGTCGCTCATCGACAAGGCGCTCGAGCTCGGCTTCCCGGAGCCGCAGGAGACCTACTCCTCGTCCCCCCACCTGTACACCGACCTCGACATCCCCGCGGGCACGAAGGGCCGGCTCCCCCGCTCGAAGCAGACCCGCGAGGGCCTGGGCGCGGAGGTGCTCGAGGACCTCGGCGAGACCGGCAAGCGGCACTCGTCGGGCCGGGACTCGGGCGGGCGCGACGGCGGCCGCGGCGGCCGTGACCCCGGCGGGCGCTCCGGCTCCCGCGACGGCGGGCGTGGCGAGGGCCGCGAGCGGTCCGAGGGCGGCGAGGGTCGCTCGCGCAGCCGTCGTCGGGGTGGCTCGGGCTCCGGGGACGCGGCCGCGGTCGCGCCGGCCGAGGGCTCGACCGGCCCGTCGGAGTCGACCACCGGTCCCGCCGAGGGCCGCGAGGAGGGCTCGGCCCCGCGCCGTCGCCGCAACCGCCGCCGCACCCGCGGCGGCCAGGGCGGCGCGTCCGGCGAGCAGGCGCCGGCCGCTCCCGCGGAGGTCTGAGCCTCCCGCAGGACGACGACGAGGGCGCCCCGGCCACCCGGCCGGGGCGCCCTCGCGCTGTACCCGGGGGTGCGGCGACCTGGGGTCGCGGCGTTCCCGGGGTGCGGCGAACCCGCCGGCGCGCCCGGCGAGGTCGTCACAACCCGGCGAGGTCGTCACTCGTTTGTGACGACCTCGCCGCGATATGACGACCTCACGGCGAGGTCGAGGGTTCCGCGGGGGTCGGGGTGGCCGCGTCTCGGCGCGCGCGTCAGGGCGTCGCGTCCGCCGTCGGCGGGGCCGGGGTCGTCGCCAGGGCCCAGCGGATCAGGCGGGTGATCGCGTGGCCGCCCGCGGGGGCGAGGCTCGCGTCCAGCCACGGCACGTCCGGGAGGCCGAGCGGGGCGCGCGCGGCGCGGGGCAGGCCCGCGATCGCCGCCGCCGCCAGCACCCCGTACGGCAGCCGCACCGGCACGGGCAGCGGGGGGTCGGCCAGCAGGAACTCCGCCGCCTCCCGCGCCGCGGGCGTGCCGCGCAGCTCCGGGAGGTACGAGTCGAGCGCCGCGTGCAGCCCGGCCGCCGTCTCGGGCAGGTCCTCCGCGCCGAGCGCGCGCCCCACCCGCGCCGACTGCGCCACGTAGGCGTCGCAGCCCGCGGCGTCGAGCGGCCGCGCCCCGTAGCGCTGGTGCGCGGTGAGGAACGCGTGCGCCTCCGTGATGTGCACCCACCGGAGCAGGTGCGGGTCCGAGGCGGCGTACGGCTCTCCGTCCTCCGTCACGCCGGTGATCCGGTCGTGGATCGCCCGCACCGTCGCGACCGCCTGCTCCGCGTGCTCGGCGGTGCCGAACGTCGTGACCGCGAGGAACGTGCTGGTGCGCTGCAGCCGGCCCCACGGGTCGCCGCGGTAGCCGGAGTGCGCCGCCACGGCTGCCATCGCCAGCGGGTGCCAGGACTGCAGCAGCAGCGCCGTCAGCCCGCCGACGAACATGGACGCGTCGCCGTGCACGCGCCGGATGGCGTCGTCGGGCCCGAACCAGCGCGGGCCCGGGGTCAGGTGGATGCGGTCGCGCACCTGCGGGCCGCGCGGGCCGGCGACGCGGGCGAACAGCTCGTCGCCGAGCCGGCCGCGGAGGGACGGAGTGCTCACGCGCCGATCCTCGCCCCGCGGCGCCGCATCGGCGACCCCGCGGGCGCCGCGCGGGCGCTACGCCGCCTTGACGAACGCCGTCACCGCGTCGGCCACCAGCTGGACCGCGATCGCCGCGAGCAGCAGGCCCGCGATCCGGGTGACCAGCGTGGTCCCCGAGTCGCCGAGCAGCCTGTGGATGAACCCCGCGAACCGCATCGCCAGCCAGAGGCACACGTGCACCAGCACGATGCCGACGGCGATCGCGACCCAGTCGGCCGCCGTCCCGTCGCTCTGCTGCACGAACACCATCACCGCGACGATCGCGCCCGGCCCCGCGAGCAGCGGCGTCCCGAGCGGCACCAGCGCCACGTTGACCTTGGAGTTGCCGGACGGCTGCGGCTCCTCGGACTTGCCGGTCAGCAGCTCCATCGCGACGAGCAGGAGCAGCAGGCCGCCGGACGCCTGCAGCGCGGGCAGCGAGATGTGCATGTAGGACAGCAGGCTCTGCCCGAACACCGCGAACGCCAGGACGACGCCGAACGCGACGAGGATCGCCTGCCGGGCCGCCCGGTTCCGCTGCTGCCGGGTCATGGCGCCGGTCAGGCCCAGGAAGATCGGCACGGTCCCGGGCGGGTCCATGATCACGAACAGGGTGATGAAGACCTCGGACAGCAGCCGCCAGTCGAGCACCGCGCTCATCCGCGCACCACCGCCGTGCGGCCGCGGCGCTCGATCTCGGCGAGCACCTCCGGCGCGGTCGTGTTCTCGCCCAGCAGGTTCTCCTTGCCGGTGCCGTGGTAGTCGCTCGACCCGGTGACCAGGAGCCCCAGCCGGTCGGCGAGCGCCGTCAGCCGCGCGCGCTGCTCCGGGGTGTGGTCGCGGTGGTGCACCTCGAGCCCGGCGAGCCCCGCCTCCGCCAGCTCCTCGACGTCGGAGTCCGGCACGACGCGGCCGCGGCCGTCGGCGCCGGGGTGCGCGAACACCGGCACCCCGCCGGACGCCAGGACCGCCTCGACGGCCTCGACCGCCTCCGGCGCGTAGTACGGCACGTAGTACCGGCCGCGCGCGGACAGCAGGTCGTCGAAGGCCGCGGTCCGGTCCGGCACGATCCCCAGCGCCACCAGGGCGTCGGCGATGTGCGGGCGGCCTACGACGGTTCCGGGCGCCTGCTGGGCGAGCACGTCGTCCCAGGTGATCGGCAGGTCCTCGGACAGCCGCTCGACGATCGCCCGGCCCCGGTGCAGCCGCGCGTCCCGGGTCTGCGCGAGCACGCCGGCCAGCGCCGGGTCCGCGGGGTCCTGCAGGTAGGACAGCAGGTGCACGCTCACGCCGCGCGACAGGGCGGACACCTCGGTGCCGGGGACCAGGGCGACGCCGAGCCGGCGGGCGGCGTCGGACGCCTCGCCCCAGCCGGCGGTGGTGTCGTGGTCGGTCAACGCGACGACGTCGAGCCCCGCGGCCGCGGCCGACGCCACCAGCTCCCCCGGGGTCTCGGTGCCGTCGGAGACCGACGAGTGGGTGTGGAGGTCGATGCGCACCGCGCAAGGCTACTCACCGGTACGGGTTCCCTCGGCCACCGCCCGCCCGCGACGCCGCGCGCCGGTGCCAGACTGGGGCCATGGTCACCGATCCCACGCCCGAGACCCCCGCGCCCGCCCTGACCGAGCCCGCCGCGGACGCGCAGACGCTCGCCGACCGCGGGTCGAACCGCAGCCAGCGCCCGCAGTCGGCCGCGTTCCTCGACTGGGTGACGTCCGGCTGGGCCGAGCGCCCCGCGAGCACCGCCGCCGCCGGCGACGCCGCCCCGTTCACCGCCGCGCGCCGCGCCCGCCTCGCCGCCGCGTTCCCGGGCGAGCGCCTGGTGGTCCCGGCCGGCGCCTACAAGGTGCGGTCGAACGACACCGACTACCGGTTCCGCCCGCACTCGGCGTTCGCGCACCTGACCGGGCTCGGCGCGGAGCAGGAGCCCGACGCGGTGCTCGTGCTGCACCCGGCCGCCGACGGCGAGGGCGACGAGCTGCCCGGCGGCGGCCGGTCCACGCACCGCGCCGTGCTGTACATGCGGCCGCTCGCGGGCCGGGACACCGAGGAGTTCTTCTCCGACGCCCGGTACGGCGAGTTCTGGGTCGGCCCGCGCCCGACGCTCGAGGACATGGCGACGGTCACCGGCATCGCGACCGCGCACAGCGACGACCTCCGCGACGCGCTGGCCAAGGACGCCGGTGCCGACGGCGTGCGGATCCTGGTCGTGCCGGGCGTCGACGAGGCGGTGGACGCGGTCGTCGAGGAGATCCGCGCGGCCGAGGACGCCGGCGAGCGCGACGCCACCCTGGTCGAGGCGCTGTCCGAGCTCCGGCTGCTCAAGGACGAGCACGAGGTCGCCGAGCTCCGCAAGGCCGTCGCCGCGACCGCCGAGGGCTTCGAGCAGGTCGTCCGCCGGCTGCCGGAGGCGGTCGCGCACCGCCGCGGCGAGCGGGTCATCGAGGGCACGTTCCTGTCCCAGGCGCGGGTCGAGGGCAACTACGTCGGCTACGAGACGATCGCCGCGGCCGGCGCGCACGCGACCACGCTGCACTGGACCGACAACGACGGGCAGGTCCGCGACGGCGAGCTCGTGCTCATCGACGCGGGCGTCGAGGTCGACTCGCTCTACACCGCCGACGTCACCCGCACGCTGCCGGTCGACGGGACGTTCACCGACGCCCAGCGCCGGGTCTACCAGGCCGTGCTCGACGCCGCGGACGCCGCGTTCGCGGTCGCCGTGCCGGGCAACCGGTTCCGCGACGTGCACGCCGCCGCGATGGAGGTCATCGCGGCCCGCCTGGACGAGTGGGGCATGCTGCCCGTCCCCGCCGCCGAGGCGCTGTCCCCCGAGGGCCAGCAGCACCGGCGCTGGATGGTGCACGGCACGAGCCACCACCTCGGCCTGGACGTGCACGACTGCGCGCAGGCCCGCCGGGAGATGTACCTGGACGCGGTGATCGAGCCGGGCATGGTGTTCACGATCGAGCCGGGCCTGTACTTCCAGGTCGACGACCTGCGCGTCCCGGAGGAGCTGCGCGGCATCGGCGTCCGGATCGAGGACGACGTGCTCGTGACCGCCGACGGCAACGAGAACCTGTCCGCCGCGCTGCCCCGCCGGCCCGAGGACGTCGAGGCGTGGATGGCGGGCCTGCTCGCCGGCTGACGCCGCGCGGGACGCCCCGCCACGGCCGACGGCCCCGGCCCCCTCGAGCGAGGGGGCCGGGGCCGTCCGTCGTCGTGCGCGGGGGCCGCGCGGGTCAGTCCTGCTTCTCGGGACCCGGCTGCCCGGGCTCCGGGGCCGGCGGGGTGGCCGGCGGCTGCGGGGCGAGCTGGCCGTAGCGCGGCTCGGCGGGCGGCTGCGGGGCGAGCTGGCCGTACCGCGGCTGCGCCGGCGGCTGGCCGGGCTGGCCGGGCTGGCCGGGTGCGACGGGCGGCTGGCCCGGCTGGCCCGGCGCCGCCTGCGGGTACGCCGCGGCCGGGTCGGACGGGCGGGCGCCCATCGGCTGCGCCGGCGGCACCGGGGTGGCCGCGCCCACCCGCACGCCGCCGACCTCGCGCAGCATCTGCCGGGCGTCGTGCGCGCGCTCGGTGCGGCACAGCACCGCGTACTGCGCGGCGACGATCTGGCTCTGCGAGGTGAAGTCCCGCTTGCCGCGGCTGGTGGCGTAGACCAGCACGGCGAGCAGCAGACCCGCCGCGCCGCCGAACAGCACGGCGGCGAGCAGGATGCCGGACGACCCGCCGGACAGCAGGAACAGCAGGCCGATGAACACGCCGAACCACGCCCCGGAGCCGAACCCGCCCATCGCGACGCGGGCGTAGGTGAGGCGGCCGGTGACGCGCTCGACCATGCGCAGGTCCGTGCCGACGATCGTCACCATCTGGACCGGGAACTCGTGGTCGGAGAGGTGGTCGACGGCCTTCTGGGCCTCGAGGTACGTGCCGTAGGACGCGACCGTCTCGCCCTGGGGCAGGGTGGGCGTCTGGGGGATGCGGGCACCGCCGGAGAACGACATGCCTCCATCCTCGCCCTCCAGGGGTGCTCGGCGCCAGGTGACCAGGCCGCTGCGCAGCGGATTCGTGGCCGGCGTCCAGCATCCGGCCAGGTTCGCGCCGCACCACGGACCCGGTCCGCCGCCCCGCGCGGCCGCCGCGCTGAACGCCCGGGGCGGCGTCTACGCTGACCACCGTGAGCGGCACCGGGACCCGAGTCTTCGTCGCGCGCCTCGCGGGCACCAACGTCTTCGACCCCATCGGCGACCAGGTCGGCCGCGTGCGCGACGTCGTCGTCCTGCTGCGCCCGAAGGGTGCTCCCCGAGCGGTCGGCCTGGTCGTCGAGGTGCCCGGCAAGCGCCGCGTGTTCCTGCCGCTGACGCGCGTGACCGCGATCGACGCCGGCCAGGTCATCTCGACCGGCCTGGTGAACATGCGCCGGTTCGAGCAGCGGCCGTTCGAGACCCTCGCGGTCGGCGAGCTGTTCGACCGCACGGTGCAGCTCGCCGACGGCTCCGGCACGGCGACGGTCGAGGACGTCGCGATGGAGCGGCAGCGCAACGGCGACTGGCTGGTGTCCAAGGTGTTCGTGCGCCGGCACACCGGCCGCACCGGGCTCCTGCGCCGCCGCGGCGAGCCCGAGCTGCTCGACATCGACGCGATCGCCGGGCTGGCCCGGACGGCCGCCGACGCGCAGGGCGCCGCGCTGCTGCTGGCGCAGTACGACGAGCTCAAGCCCGCCGACCTGGCCGACGTGCTGCACGACATGGGGTCGACCCGCCGGATGGAGGTCGCGGCCGCGCTGGACGACGAGCGCCTGGCCGACGTCCTCGAGGAGCTGCCCGAGGACGACCAGGTGGCGATCCTGTCCCACCTCGAGCGCACCCGCGCCGCCGACGTCCTCGAGGCCATGCAGCCCGACGACGCCGCTGACCTGCTCGGTGAGCTGCCCGACGACCAGCAGGCCGAGCTGCTCGCGCTCATGGAGCCCGAGGAGGCGCGCGACGTCCGCCGGCTGCTGGCGTACGAGGACAACACCGCGGGCGGCCTGATGACGACCGAGCCGGTGATCCTGGGCCCGGAGACGCCGATCGCGGCGGCGCTGGCCCACGTGCGGCGCAAGGACCTGACGCCCGCCCTCGCGTCGATGGTGTTCGTGGTGCGGCCGCCGCTCGAGACGCCGACCGGGCGGTTCATCGGCGTGGTGCACCTGCAGCGCCTGCTCCGCGAGCCCCCGCACGAGGCGATCGGCGCCCTGGTCGACACCGACATCGACCCAGTGCCCGCCGACGCGCCCCTGCTCGCGGTGACCCGTCGCCTGGCGACCTACGACCTGCTCGCGATCCCCGTCGTCGACGACGACCGCCGCCTGCTCGGCGCGGTCAGCGTCGACGACGTGCTCGACCACCTGCTGCCCGAGGACTGGCGCGAGACGGACGAGGAGGTGCAGCCCGTGCCCGCGGGCGAGGTGCCCGCCGTGCGCGCGTCCGGCCGGGGCCCGATCCCGAGGGGAGGCCGCCGTGGCTGACCGTCTCGACACCCCGAAGGCCGCCCGCCGGTCGCTCCTGCCCAAGCTGGAGGACGACGCCTTCGGCAAGGTGTCCGAGGGCATCGCCCGGTTCATGGGCACCCCGCGGTTCCTGCTCTGGCTGAGCCTGTTCTGCGCGGCGTGGCTGATCTGGAACTCCTGGGGCCCGGAGAACCTGCGGTTCGACAAGGCCGCCAACGGGTTCACCGCCCTGACGCTCATGCTGTCGCTGCAGGCGTCCTACTCGGCGCCGCTCATCCTGCTCGCGCAGAACCGGCAGACCGACCGGGACCGCGTGCAGGCCGAGCAGGACCGGCAGCGCGCCGAGCGGAACCTCGCGGACACCGAGTTCCTGGCGCGGGAGATGGCCTCGCTGCGCATCGCGCTGTCCGAGGTCGCGACCCGCGACTTCGTGCGGTCCGAGCTGCGGAACCTGCTGGAGGAGCTGGTCGAGGAGCGCGAGGCCGCGGAGGACGACGCCGCGGACGGCTCCCGCGACGCCGCCGCCCGGGACCGGGTCGACCGGGGCCGCGCCGACCGCGCGCGCGACCGGCGCGCCGCCGCGGAGGACCGGGGCCGGAGCACGACCGCCTGACCACTCACGGGGCCGGGACCGGGTCCCGCGGGTGGGCGTGGCGCCGGTCCTACGATGGACGGCATGTCGCCCGCCGTGGACCCCCGTGACCCCGAGGCCGTCGCCGCCGCCGTGCGGGAGGCCCTCACCCGGGTGGTCGACCCGGAGATCCGGCGGCCGATCACGGACCTGGGCATGGTGCGGTCGGTCGACGTCGACACCACCCCCGCCGCCGGCGCGCTCGTCACCGTCGGCATCGACCTGACGACCGCGGGCTGCCCGCTGCGGGACACGATCACGAAGGACGTGACCGCCGCGGTGCGGTCCGTCGAGGGCGTCGCCGACGTGCGGATGGCGCTCGGCGTCATGAGCCCGGAGCAGCGCGCCGCCCTGACCGAGCGGCTGCGCGGCGGGGCCGAGCCGGAGATCCCGTTCAGCAAGGCGACCTCGCTGACCAAGGTGTTCGCGATCGCGTCCGGCAAGGGCGGCGTCGGCAAGTCCTCGGTCACCGCGAACCTGGCCGTCGCGATGGCCGAGCAGGGCCTGCGGGTCGGCGTCGTGGACGCGGACATCTACGGCTTCTCGATCCCGCGGATGCTCGGCGTCACGCAGCCGCCGACCCGGGTCGACGAGATGCTGCTCCCGCCGATCGCGCACGAGGTCAAGGTCATCTCGATCGGCATGTTCGTCCCGCCCGGCCAGCCCGTCGTGTGGCGCGGGCCGATGCTGCACCGCGCGCTGCAGCAGTTCCTCGCGGACGTCTTCTGGGGCGACCTCGACGTGCTGCTGCTCGACCTGCCGCCCGGGACCGGGGACATCGCGATCTCGGTCGCGCAGCTGCTGCCCGGCTCCGAGCTCGTCGTGGTGACCACCCCGCAGCTCGCCGCGGCCGAGGTGGCCGAGCGCGCCGGCTCGATCGCCACCCAGACCCGGCAGGGCGTGGTCGGCGTGGTCGAGAACATGGCCTGGCTCGAGCAGCCCGACGGCTCGCGGCTCGAGCTGTTCGGCTCGGGCGGCGGCGCGCGGGTGGCCGAGGGGCTGTCCCGGTCGACCGGGACGACGGTGCCCGTGCTCGGCCAGGTGCCGCTGGACATCCGGCTGCGCGAGGCCGGCGACGGCGGCACGCCGGTCGTGCTGACCGACCCGGACTCCCCCGCGGCGGTCGCGCTGCGGGGCGTGGCGGCCGCGCTGACGTCGCGCTCGCGCGGCCTGGCCGGGAGGTCCCTCGGCCTGACGCCGGTCGGCCGCTGACGCCGCGCCCCCGCGGCCGCGATGTTGGTTCCTGTGCGGTCGTGGTGGATACTGTCGCGGTGCTCGCGAGCCAGCGTCAGGACCGCATCCTCGCGGAGGTGCGCGCCCACGGAGCCGTCCGCGTCGCCGACCTGGTGGACCGGCTCGACGTCTCCGAGATGACCGTCCGCCGCGACATCACCGAGCTCGACCGCGCCGGCCTGGTGCGCCGGGTGCACGGGGGCGCGGTGTCCGCCGACCCGGACGCCGCCGCGGGGCGGCCCACCGACGAGCCGGCCTTCGCCGAGAAGAGCACCTGGGCCACCGCCGAGAAGCGGGACATCGCGGCCCTCGCGGCCGCCACGGTCGAGCCCGGCCAGGCGATCGCCCTCTCCGCGGGCTCGACGGTGCACCTGCTCGCCCAGCGGATCGCCGCGGACCCGGCGCTGCGCCCGCTGACGGTCGTGACCAACTCCCTGCCCGTCGCGCACACGCTGCACCACGCCGCGGTCGACCCGGCCGGGCTCGACGTCATCCTCAGCGGCGGCACCCGCACCCCGTCCGACGCCCTGGTCGGCCCGGTCGCCGACACCGCGTTGACCACGCTGCGCGTCGACCGGCTGTTCCTCGGCGTGCACGGGCTGGACGAGTCGGGTCTGATGACCCCGAACCTCGCCGAGGCCGCCACCGACCGCGCGCTGCTCCGCTGCGCCGCCGCGGTGACGGTGCTCGCCGACCACACGAAGTGGGGGGTGGTCGGGCTCGCCCGCATCGCCGCCCTGGAGGAGGTGGACGTCGTCGTGACCGACACCGGCCTCCCGGAGCCCGCCCGGGCGGTGCTGGCCGACGCCGGCTGCGCGCTGCTGACCCCCGACGACACGACCGACCACCAGCCCGAGGAGCGATGACGCGCATGGAGCAGCAGCACGAGACGACACCCGTCTGGGTCCAGGCCTGGGACCCCGCCGAGGGGTCCGAGCGCGTGCGCGCGCTGTTCGCCGACCGGTTCGGCGCCGAGCCCGACGGCACCTGGTCCGCGCCGGGCCGGGTCAACCTGATCGGCGAGCACACCGACTACAACGGCGGCCTCTGCCTGCCGTTCGCCCTCCCCCACCGCACCTACGTGGCCGTGCGCCGCACCGACGGCGACGCCGTCCGGCTGGTGTCGGCGCAGGAGACGTCGGGGGTCCGCGAGGTCGCGCTGTCCGAGGTCGCCCCCGGCACCGTGAGCGGCTGGCCGGCGTACGTCGTCGGCGTGGCGTGGGCGCTGCGCGAGGCGGGCCACGACGTCGGCGGGTTCGACATCGCGGTCGACTCCTGCGTCCCGTACGGCGCGGGCCTGTCGTCCTCGGCCGCGCTGGAGTGCGCCGCGGCGGTCGCGATCGACGCGCTGTACGGCCTGGGCCTGGCCGGCACGGCGGAGCAGCCGGACGACGCGGGCCGCACCGCGCTGGCCGAGGCCTCCATCCGCGCGGAGAACGAGATCGCCGGCGCCAGCACCGGCGGCATGGACCAGGCGGTGTCGCTGCGCGCCCGCTCGGGCCACGCGCTGCTGCTCGACTGCCGCGACGGGTCCACCCGGCACGTGCCGTTCGACCTGTCCGCCCACGACCTGGCGCTGCTCGTCATCGACACCAAGGCGGAGCACGCGCTCGTCGACGGCCAGTACGCCGCCCGCCGGGCCGCGTGCGAGGAGGCCGCCTCCCGCCTCGGCATCGCGACGCTGCGCGAGATCGACCTGGACGGGCTCGGCGACGCGCTGGCCGCGCTGGCGCACGGCACCGGGCCGGTCGGCGAGGGCCGGGACGAGGTCGAGGTCCTGGTCCGCCGGGTCCGGCACGTGGTCACCGAGATCGCCCGGGTCGAGGAGTTCGTCGCGCTGCTCGACGACGACCGGGTCGAGGAGGTCGGCGCCCCGATGGACGCGTCGCACGCCTCCCTGCGGGACGACTACGAGGTGTCCTGCCGCGAGCTCGACGTCGCCGTCGAGGCGGCGCGCGAGGCCGGCGCGCTCGGCGCCCGGATGACCGGCGGCGGCTTCGGCGGCTCGGCGATCGCGCTCGTGCGCGCGGGCGCGGTCGACGAGGTCGCGGCCGCCGTCGCGGCGGCGTTCGCGGCCGAGGGGCTGCACGCGCCGGCGTTCCTGGTCGCGACCGCGAGCGCCCCGGCGGCCTGACCCGGCCGGCGCGCACGCCCCGCGCGCTGCACGCCCCGCGCGCCGCGCCGCACGCCCCGCGCGCCGCGCCGCACACACCCCGCGCACCGCACGCCGCGCTCCGCACGCCGCCGAACCTGCAGAAGTTGCGGGGTTCCCGCGCCGGGAACCCCGCAACTTCTGCGATCTCGACGCGCGATCGCGGCGCGCTACGCGCGCGGGAGGCGGCCGGCGTCCTCGTGCAGGGCGAACAGGACGGAGTACGGGCGCCCGCCCGGGGTCGGCCGGCGCTCGGCGAGCTCGGTGAAGAACGCGTCGACGCGGTCCATCAGCTCGTCGTGCTCGTCGGCGCTGAGCCGGACGCCGAGCCGGGTCATCCGCACCGAGTCCGGGTCCGCCTCGGCGACCTCCTCGACGAACGTCGAGACCATGAGCTGCCACTTGCCCGGGAAGTCCGGCGCGCGCCACGACTTCCGGGTGGCGCGGTACGGCACCTCGCGGGAGCCGCGGGCGCCGCGCCGCACCGGGTCGGCGGCGAGGAACCCGCGGTCGACGAGCGTGCGGACGTGGTGCAGGACGGTCGCGGGGTTTCGGCCGAGGCGGTCGGCGATCTCGCGGTTGGTCAGCGCCTCGTCGAGGCACATCCGCAGGATGCGCAGCCGCACCGTGGACGCGAGCGCGCGGGCGTCGGCGTCGCGCTCGGCCGGGTCGGCGGAATCGGTCGGGTCGGCGGGGTCGGCCGGGTCGGCGGGGTCGGCCGGGTCGGCGGGGTCGGCCGGGTCGATGAAATGGGCCGGGTCGGCGGAGTCGGTCGGGTCGGCGCCCGGGCCTGCGGCGGCGGGCGCCGGCAGGGCCCACTGCGGGTCGGGCGTGCGCGCGGTGGCCATGCCCCGATCCTAGCGACTGATTGACATCTCCCAATCAGTGACGCCACGCTGGTGCCATGTCCACCCCCGCACCCGCCGGGCCGCCCCTCGGCGCGCCCGGCCCGGCCGAGCCCCGTCCCGCGGAGCCCGAGGCCCCGGCGCCCCGACGGTCGCTCGCGCGGCACCCGGACTTCCGGCGGCTGTGGGTCGGCGACGCGTTCGGGCAGCTCGGCTTCCAGCTGACCGGCATCGCGCTGCCGGTGCTGGCGGTGCGCGACCTCGGCGCGACCGAGTGGCAGATGGGCCTGCTCACCGCCGCCGAGACCGCGGCGTTCCTCGTCATCGGCCTGCCGACCGGCGCGTGGGTCGACCGGATGCGCAAGCGCCGGGTGCTGATCACGGCCGACCTGGTGCGGGCCGCGACGCTCGCGGTCGTCGTCGCCCTGGCGCTCACGGGCCACGCGTCGATGGCGGTGCTGTACGCGGGCGCCCTGGTGATGAGCGTGGCGACGGTGTTCTTCGACGTCGCGCACCAGTCGTACGTCCCCGGGCTGGTGGGGCTGGCGCACGTCGGCGAGGGCAACGCCAAGCTGCAGGCCACGCAGTCGGTCGCGGGCGTCGCCGGGCCGGCCCTCGGCGGGGCGCTGCTGCGCGTCGTCGTCGCGCCCGTGCTCCTCGCGGTGAACGTCGTGACGTACCTGGTCTCGGCGCTGGCGCTGTCCCGGATCCGGACGGTCGAGGAGCTGCCGGCGCGGGAGCACCGCCGGCCGCTCAAGGACGAGATCGCCGAGGGGCTCGCCTTCGTCGTCCGGCAGCCGCTCCTGCGGCGGATCGTCGCGTGCACCGCCATCGGCAACCTGTTCGGCGCGGTGTCGACGGCGGTCGTCGTGATCTTCGCACTGCGCGAGCTCGGGCTGGACGAGGCCGCCTACGGCACGGTGCTGTCCGCGTCCGCGGTCGGCGGGCTGCTCGGCGCGGTGGCCTCCGACCGTCTGGTGCGCTGGTTCGGCGAGGGGCGGGTCATCCCGCTGTCGGCACTCGCGTTCGCCCCCGGGGCCGCCCTGACCCCGCTCGCGGCGGTGCTGCCGTTCCCGCCGCAGGCGACGCTCGTCGCGGGCGGCGTGCTGTTCTACGGCGCGGTCGTCGTCTACAACGTGGCCCAGGTGAGCTTCCGGCAGCGGGTGTGCCCGCCGCCGCTGCTCGGGCGGATGAACGCCTCGGTGCGGTTCATCGTGTGGGGCACGACGCCGATCGGCGGGCTGCTCGGCGGCTGGCTCGGGCACACGCTCGGCGCCCTCCCGACGCTGTGGATCGCGGCCGGCGGGGCCGTCGTCGCATCGCTGCCCGTGCTGCTGTCGCCGCTGCTGCGGATGCGCGAGCTGCCGGGGGCGCCGGAACCGCGGTGACGCCCCCGGCGCGCGTCAGACGTCGTAGGTGACGACCACCGGCGCGTGGTCGCTGAACCGCGCGTCGTACGTCGCGGCGCGGTCGATGTCCACGGTGCGCACCCGCTCGGCGAGCGACGGCGTGGCCAGCTGGTAGTCGATCCGCCAGCCGGAGTCGTTGTCGAACGCCTGGCCGCGCCAGGACCACCACGTGTACGGGCCGGGGCCCTCGCCGCCGTGCGCGCGGCCGAGGTCGACCCAGCCCTGCTCGTCGAACCACGTGTCGAGGTAGGCGCGCTCCTCCGGCAGGAAGCCCGCCGCCTTGCGGTTGCCGCGCCAGTTCTTGATGTCGACCTCGCGGTGCGCGATGTTGAGGTCGCCCGCGACGACCACGTCCGCGCCCTCGCCCGCGAGCTCGGCGAGTCGCTTGGTCATCACGTCGAGGAACGCGTACTTCTCGTCCATCTTCGGCGTGCCGGCCTGGCCGGAGTGCACGTAGGCGGACACCACGGTGACCACCCGCGGCTCCGCGCCGTCGACGGCCGGCAGCTCGAGGTCCGCCTCGACCCAGCGGCCGCTGTCCGCGGGCACGCCCGTGCCGATCCCGATCCGGACCGCCCGCATCGGCAGCCGGGACGCGATCGCGACGCCCGCGCGGCCCTTGGTCTCGCTCGCCTCGTGGGCGAGGTGCCAGTCGGCGGCGGCCAGGTGGTCGGCGAGGATCTCGTCGGAGGCGCGCACCTCCTGCAGCAGCAGGACGTCCGGCCGCCGGGCCTCGATCCAGTCGGCCATGCCCCGCTTGAAGGCGGCCCGGATCCCGTTCACGTTCGCAGTCGCTACCGTCAGCACGCGGACCATCCAACCTCATGCCACCGACATCCCCGGACGCCGCGGGCGCCCGCCGGGGCCGGGCGGGGGTCAGCCGGCGGCCTCCCGGCGCGCGGCCTCGCGCGCCTCCGCCCGCGCCACCGCCGCCGCGACGCCGTCGAGCATCAGCCGCAGCCCCCAGTCCGGGTGCCCCTCGTCGTCCGGCGCCTCCGCGCCGTCGTCGAACGCCCCCGCGTCCAGCGCCTCGGCGAGCACCGGGTGCGCCTCGGGGTCGGTGACGGCGCGCAGCACGGCGGCGTAGTCCATCAGCGCGGGGTGCGCGGCCGGACCGGGCGCCGCCTCCTCCCCCGCACCACCGCCCGCGGCACCCGCGGCACCCGCGGCACCCGCCGCCGCCCGCGCCGCCATCGCCTCGGCCGCCACGACCTGCCCCTCGGCGAGCAGGTGCAGCGACAGCCGGCCGACGACGGCGGTCTTCTCCGCCCAGGTCAGCGGCGTGCCGTCGAGCGCCTGCAGACCCCGGTCGAGGAACGCCACCCTCGCCGGGCCCGGCAGCGCCGCGACCACCGGCGTCTGCATCGTCCACGGGTGCCGCGCGGCGAGGGCGAGCTGGTCGTGGCACCACCGCTCGAGCGCGACCCGCCACGCGGGCGCGCCGGGCGAGGACGGGGGCGCGCCGCCGCCGTCGTCCGCCGTCTCCGCGGCCCGCCCGAGCGCGGTGTCGAGCATGAGCGCCAGCAGGTCGTCCTTGCTCGACACGTACCGGTAGAGCGCCATCGTGGTGACGCCGAGCCGCTCGGCCACGCGCGCCATCGACACCGCGCCGAGCCCGTCCGCGTCGGCGAGCGCGATGGCCGCGTCGGCGATGCCCGCGAGCGTGAGGCCCGGTCGGGGTCCCCGGCGACCGGCGGGCGCGGGACGCCAGAGCAGCGCGAGGCCCGGGGGCAGCGCCGGGCCGGCCGCGTCGTCGCCGGGCTCCGCGGCCGCCAAGGCCCGCAGGCGCGCGCGCTCGACCTGCCGGGCGGCGCGCTGTGCGGCGAGGTCCGCGTCCAGCGCCGCCTTCTGCGCGTCGCGCTCGGCGCGGTCGGCCTCGCGCTCGACCTCGCGGACGGCGCGCTCCTGCTCGGCGCGGAGGCGGTCGGCCTCCTTCTCGGCGGCGCGCGCGGCCTTCTCCCGGTCCCGCTGCGCCTTCTCGGCGTCCCGGCGTGCCCGCTCCCGGTCCTTCTCGGCCCTGGCGGCCTCCTTCTGCGCGGCGCGCGCGGCCTTCTCGCGGTCCCGGCGGAGCGCCTCGGCGTGCCGGCGCGCGTGGTCGTCGTCGCGTCCGCCGGAGTCGGCCGGTCGCTCGTCGTCGGGCTGCATCGGGCTCCTTGACCGTGGGCGTGAGAACTGTGTACAACATACACACCGCATATCCGTGTACGACGTAGACAGAAAGGAGCCGGCGATGGACACCCCGATGATCGAGACCCGGGCGCTGCGCAAGGCGTTCGGGTCGACCACCGTGCTGACCGGCGTCGACCTCGCGGTCCCCCGCGGCCAGGTGCTCGGGCTGCTCGGCCCGAACGGCGCGGGCAAGACCACCACCGTCGAGGTGCTCAGCACGCTGCTGCGGCCCGACGGCGGCAGTGCCACCGTCGCCGGGCACGACGTCGTGCGGGAGCCCGGCCGGGTGCGCGAGGCGATCAGCCTCACCGGCCAGTACGCGGCCGTCGACGAGCTGCTCACCGGCCGGGAGAACCTGCGGCTGATGGCACGGCTCGCGCACCTGCCGCGCGCCGCCGGGCGCGCCCGCGGCGAGGAGCTGCTCGGGCTGTTCGACCTCGGCGACGCCGCCGACCGGCTGGTCCGCACCTACTCCGGCGGGATGCGCCGCCGGCTCGACCTCGCGGTCGGCCTGCTCACCCGGCCCGCCGTCCTGTTCCTCGACGAGCCCACCACGGGCCTCGACCCGCGCAGCCGCTCCGACCTGTGGGCGGTCATCCGGGACGTCGTCGCCCAGGGCGCCACCGTGCTGCTCACGACCCAGTACCTGGACGAGGCCGACGCGCTCGCCGACCGGGTCGCCGTCCTCGACCACGGCCGCGTCATCGCCCAGGGCACCGCGGCCGAGCTCAAGCGGCAGGTGGGTGCGGCGCACGTCGAGCTGCAGCTGGCCGACGGACGGACCGAGCGCGTCGCGACCGACGCGTCGGTGCCCGACGTCCGCCGCATCCTCGCCGACGTCGAGACGCGCCGGCTGCCCGTCGAGTCCTGGCGCGTCGCCGTGCCGACGCTCGACGACGTGTTCCTCACCCTCACCGGCCGCCCCGCCGACACCGCGTCGCCCTCCGGCGACCCGGCGGCCGACGACGGCGCGGCCCTGCTCGCCCGGGAGGCGTCGTGACCACCACCGCCCTCGCGCCCGCGCGCGCGACGACCCGCCCGCCGGCCGGCGGCTGGGCCCTGCAGGACACCGCGGCGATGATCGGGCGCAGCCTGCGCCGCTCGCTGCGGACGCCGGACACGCTGATCATGGGCATCGCGCTGCCGGTCATCCTCATGCTGCTGTTCGTGTACGTGTTCGGCGGCGCGATCCAGACCGGCCAGGCCGCGTACGTCGACTACGTGGTGCCGGGCATCGTCCTGCTCTGCGCCGGGTACGGCGCGGCGACCACGGCCGTCTCCGTGGCGTCCGACATGACCGGCGGGCTGATGAACCGGTTCCGCACCCTGCCGGTGCGACCGGTCGCCGCGCTGACCGGGCACGTCGTCGAGTCCGTGGTGCGCAACGCGGTGTCGACGACGCTGGTCGTCGGCGTCGCGTACGCGGCCGGGTTCCGGCCCACCGCGGGACCCGGCGAGTGGCTGGCGGTCGCCGGGCTCGTGCTGCTGTACGTGCTCGCGCTGACCTGGACCGCGGTGTGCATCGGCATCGTGTCGTCCGGGCCGGAGGCGGCCAACGGCTTCACGTTCGCCATCATGTTCCTGCCCTACGTGTCGAGCGCGTTCGTGCCGCCCGAGTCGATGCCGCGGGTGCTCGAGTGGGTCGCGACCTACCAGCCGGTGACGCCGGTGACGGACACCGTGCGGGCGTGGCTGGTCGGCGCGCCCGGCGGGCAGCCGCTCGTGGCGCTGGCGTGGTGCGCGGGGCTGCTCGTGGTCGCGCGGCTGACGGCCGCCTGGCTGTTCCGGCGGCGCGCCACGCGCTGAGGGCGGCCTGCTGCACGACCGCGGAGGATCTCTGGCGCACGCCGGCGGTCCCGACGCACGGCCCCGGGTCCGTCGGCTACCGCGTCGGCGGCCCCGGGGTCGTCACACCGGGACGCCGAGCCGCGCCGCGAGGCGCGCGGTGTCGGCGCGGTGCCGCGGTCCGTCGTCCGCGTACTCGAGGCACCAGAGCAGCTGCTGGAGAGCAGCCCGGTCGTCCGCGTCGGCGTCCGCCGGCGACCCCGGCATGCCGTCCCACAGGGCCGCCCGCGCGGCGTCGGCGTCGGCCGGGCCGGCCCACGCGCTGTCCCAGTCGAGCACCGCCGCGAGCCGCCACCCCGCGGACCCCGGGCGGACGAGCACGTTGGCGTGGTGCAGGTCGCCGTGCACGAGCACCGCGCCGCCGCGCCCGTCGAGCAGCGCGCCGTGCCGGTCGAGCGCCCGCTCCGCCGCGTCCCGCCGCCACCCGGCCGGGACCCGGCGACGCGTGCGGGCGGGCAGCGCGTCGTGCTCCGGCGCGGGCGGCGCGCCCAGGTCGCCGAAGCCCGGCTGCGCGACCCGGCGCAGCCGCGCGAGCACGTCCGTCAGCTCGGCGAGGACGGCCCGCTGCTCGTGGTCGCCAACACGCGGGTGCACCTCCGCCCACGGGCGCCCGGCCACGTGCTCGGTGACGTGCACCTGAGTCCCGCCGACGACCCGCGCCGCCACCGTGCGCGGCACGGGCACGCCGGCCTCGCGCGCGGCCTCCTGTGCATGTGCCGCGCGGAGCAGGTCGGGCGCGACGCCGACGGGCGCGGACTTCACGACCAGCCGTTCGCCCGCCGGGCCCGTGCCGGCGCGGACGGTCGCGCCGCCGTCGCCGGGGAGCGCGCCGGCCGTCCGGGCGCCCGGGCCGAGCACCGCCGCGAGCAGGTCGTCCACGACGCCCATCGTGGCAGCCCGGGTCGGCGCCGTGGTCGTCCCGAGCGCGGGGGGTCGTCCGCGGGCGCGGGGGGTCGTCCGCGGGCGCGGGCAGCCGCCGGCCGGCGTCGTCCCCAGGCAGACGGCGCGGGGGTGACCGCGGGCGTCGTCGGTGGTGGGATGGGGCGCATGACCGTCCCTCCCCCGGCGGGCGCCGCGTCCGGCCCCGCACCCGCCACCGGCCCGGGCGCCGGCCTCGCGAGCGACGCCGAGACCGGCGCCGTCCCGCCCGGGCGCGCGCTGGCCGTCGAGTCCGCCGGCGTCGACGTCATCGCGGACGCCGACCGCAAGGGCAGGCCACGCCAGCTGTTCTGGCCCTGGTTCGCCGCGAACGTGTCCGTGCTCGGCCTGTCCTACGGCGCGTGGGTCCTCGACTTCGGCGTGTCCTTCACGCAGGCGCTCGTCGCGAGCGTCGTCGGCATCGTGTTCTCGTTCCTGCTCTGCGGGATCGTCGCCCTGGCCGGCAAGCGCGGCTCGGCCCCGACGATGGTGCTGTCGCGCGCAGCGCTGGGCGTCCAGGGCAACCGCGTCGCCGCGGTGCTGTCCTGGCTGCTCACGGTCGGCTGGGAGACGATCCTCACCGCGCTCGCCACCCTCGCGACCGCCACCGTCGTCGAGGCGCTCGGCTGGGGCGGCGGCTCGGGCGTCCAGGTCGTGGCGCTCGTCGTCGTCGCGGCGCTCATCATCGCCGGCGGCGTGTTCGGCTTCGACCTCATCATGCGGATGCAGACCGTGATCACCGTGGTCACCGCGGTGCTGACCGTCGGCTACGTCCTGCTCGTGCTCGACCACGTCGACACCGCCGCCGTCACCGCGCTGCCGTCCGGGACCGCGCAGGCGTTCATCGGGGCGCTCGTGTTCATGATGACCGGCTTCGGGCTGGGCTGGGTGAACATGGCCGCCGACTACTCCCGGTACCTCCCCCGGCACACGTCGGGCCGCGGCGTGATCGGCTGGACGACGTTCGGCGCCTCGCTGGCGCCCGTGGTGCTGCTGCTGTTCGGCCTGCTGCTGGCCGGCTCGGACCCGGACCTGCGCGCGGCGATCAGCGACGACCCCATCGGGGCGCTGACGACCGTCCTGCCGACCTGGTACCTGGTGCCGTTCGCGGTCGTCGCGGTGCTCGGCCTGGTCGGCGGGGCGGTGCTCGACATCTACTCGTCCGGGCTCGCGCTCGTGTCCACCGGGCTGCCGATCTCCCGCCCGGTCGCCGCCGGGATCGACGGCGTGATCATGGTGCTCGGCACGATCTACATCGTGTTCGGCTCGGACACGTTCTTCGGGGTGTTCCAGGGCTTCCTCATCACGCTGGGCGTCCCGATCGCCGCCTGGGCGGGGATCATGATCGCCGACGTCCTGCTGCGCCGGCGCGACTACGACGACCTCGACCTGTTCGACCCGCGCGGCCGCTACGGCCGGGCCGCCGCGGTCCCGCTGGGCCTGCTCGCGCTCGGGACCGTGCTCGGCTGGGGCCTCGTGACCAACGCGTCCGCGGGCTGGCTGGCGTGGCAGGGGTACCTGCTCGGGCCGTTCGGGCTCGGCGGCACGGAGGGCGCGTGGGCGTACGCCAACCTCGGCGTGCTCGTCGCGCTGGCGGTCGGGCTGCTCGGAACGCTGCTGCTTCGGCGCGGGGCCGTGCGCCGGCAGGAGGCGCTGCCGCCGTCGACCCGCGCGGACGTCGCCGCCGAGGTGGCGCGGTGACGGCCGCGGGCGGCGACGCCGCGGCGGGTGCCGCAGGGGCCGAGGGTCCGGCGGGTGCCGCGGGGGCCGAGGGTCCGGCGGGTGCCGCGGGGGCCGAGGGTCCGGCGGGGGCCGTGGGCGCGGAGGTCGAGGGTGCCGCGGGCGCGACGCCCGGGCGGGCCGTCCTGGTCGTGGTCGACATGCAGCCCGTGTTCGCCGACCCGGGCAGCCCGTGGGCCGCGCCCCGGTTCGCCGAGGCGCTGCCGGTGGTGCGGACGCTCGCCGAGCAGGCGGGCGCCGACCGCACCGTGTTCACGCGGTTCGTCGCCCCGGAGCGCCCCGAGGGCGCGTGGGTGGCGTACTACGCGGACTGGCCGTTCGCCCTGCAGCCCGAGGACGCGCCGGCGTACGCGATCGTCCCGGAGCTGGCCGACCTCGCGGCAGCGGCGTCGGTCGTCACCGCCACGACGTTCGGCAAGTGGGGCCCGGACCTCGCCGCCCACGTCGGGCCCGGCGACACGATGCTGCTCGCCGGCGTCTCGACGGACTGCTGCGTGCTGTCGACGGCGCTCCCGGCGGCCGACGCCGGGGTGGCCGTGCGCGTCGTGGCCGAGGCGTGCGCGGGCGCCGACGACGCGAGCCACGCCCGCGCCCTGGACGCGATCCGGCTCTACGCCCCGCTGGCCGACGTCGTCGACGCGACCACGGCGGGCGCGATCCTGGCGACCACGACGGCCCCGCCGGCCTGAGCCGGCGCTCGCGCTGCGGCCCGGTGCCGACGAGGTCGTCAGTTCCGCCCGAGGTCGTCGGTTCCGCCACCCTCCGCGTGGCCACGACCGACGACCTCGACGGCTCGCAAGGTCGTCGGAGCGCGCCACCGCGCAGCACGACGCCCGGGCCGCCCGCCCCCGCAGGGACCGACCCGGGCGTCGTGGTGCCGTCTCAGGCCTGGCGCTCGGCGGATTCCACCACGTTGGCCAGCAGCATCGCGCGCGTCATCGGCCCGACCCCGCCGGGGTTCGGCGACACCCAGGCGGCCACGTCGGCCACCCCGGCGTCCACGTCGCCCGCGATCCGGCTCTTGCCCGTCTCGGGGTCCTGCACCCGGGACACGCCCACGTCGACCACCACGGCGCCCGGTTTCACCAGGTCGGCCGTGAGGATCCCCGGCACGCCGGCGGCGGCGACGATCACGTCCGCGTACCGGGTGTGCTCCCCGAGGTCCCGCGTGCCGGTGTGCGTCAGCGTGACCGTCGCGTTGACGGCGCGCCGCGTCAGCAGCAGCCCGATCGACCGCCCGACGGTCGTGCCGCGGCCGATCACGGTGACCTCCGCGCCGGCCAGGTCGACGCCGTGCCGCGTGAGCAGCTCGATGATGCCGCGGGGCGTGCAGGGCAGCGGGGTGTCGATCTCCTCGTTGACCCGGAGCACCAGGCGACCGAGGTTGGTCGGGTGCAGGCCGTCGGCGTCCTTGTCGGGGTCGACGAGCTCGAGCACCCGGTTGGTGTCGATGCCGCGCGGGAGCGGCAGCTGCACGATGAACCCGGTGCAGGCCGGGTCCTCGTTCAGCCGCCGCACCGCGGCCTCGATGTCCTCCTGCGAGGCGTCCGCCGGCAGGTCCTCGCGGATCGAGGCGATGCCGACCTCCGCGCAGTCCCGGTGCTTGCCGGCGACGTAGGACACCGAACCCGGGTCCTCCCCCACCAGCAGCGTGCCGAGCCCGGGCCTGATGCCGCGCTCGGCGAGCACCGCCACCCGCGCCTTGAGCTCGTCCTTGATCGCGGCGGCCGTGGCCTTGCCGTCGAGCGTCTTCGCCGTCATGTCGCGGCCCCGATCAGTACTGCTGCAGGCCGGGGTACAGCGGGAACGCGTCGGCCAGCTTGGCCACCCGCGCCCGCAGGCCCTCGACGTCGGCGGACGCACCGGCGGTCAGCGCGGTCGCGATGATGTCCGCGACCTCGGTGAACTCGGCGTCGCCGAACCCGCGGGTCGCGAGCGCCGGGGTGCCGATGCGCAGGCCCGAGGTGACGCGCGGGGGGCGCGGGTCGAACGGCACCGCGTTGCGGTTCACGGTGATGCCGACGTCGTGCAGGAGGTCCTCGGCCTGCTGGCCGTCGAGCTGCGAGTTGCGCAGGTCGACCAGCACCAGGTGCACGTCCGTGCCGCCGGTCAGCACGGACACGCCCGCGGCGGCGACCTCGGGCGCGACCAGGCGCTCGGCGATGATCCGCGCGCCGTCGATGGTGCGCTGCTGGCGGGCCTTGAAGTCCTCGCCGCCGGCGATCTTGAACGACACGGCCTTGGCGGCGATGACGTGCATGAGCGGGCCGCCCTGCTGGCCCGGGAACACGGCGGAGTCGATCTTCTTGGCGTACTCCTCGCGGCTCAGGATGAAGCCCGAGCGGGGACCGCCGATGGTCTTGTGGACGGTGGACGACACGACGTCGGCGTACGGCACGGGCGACGGGTGCAGACCCGCGGCGACCAGGCCGGCGAAGTGCGCCATGTCGACCCAGAGCTTCGCGCCGACCTCGTCGGCGATCTCGCGCATCGCGGCGAAGTCGAGGTGCCGCGGGTAGGCGGACCAGCCGCCGATGATGACCTGCGGGCGGTGCTTCAGCGCGGCCTCGCGGATCGCCTCCGGCTCGATGAGGAAGGTGTCCGGGTTCACGCCGTACGCGCCGACGTCGTACAGCTTGCCGGAGAAGTTGATCTTCATGCCGTGCGTCAGGTGGCCGCCGTGCGCGAGCTCGAGGCCGAGGATGCGGTCGCCGGCGTTGGCGAGCGCGTGCAGCACGGCCGCGTTGGCGGTGGCGCCGGAGTGCGGCTGGACGTTGGCGTGCTCGGAGCCGAACAGCTCCTTGGCGCGGGTGATCGCGAGCGTCTCGGCGATGTCGACCTGCTCGCAGCCGCCGTAGTAGCGGCGGCCCGGGTAGCCCTCGGCGTACTTGTTCGTGAGGACGGAGCCCTGCGCCTGGAGGACGGCGCGCGGGACGAAGTTCTCGCTCGCGATCATCTCGAGCGTGCCCTGCTGGCGGGCGAGCTCCCCGTCCAGGACCGCCGCGATCTCCGGGTCCACCTGGGACAGGTTCTGGTCGAGCAGGGGCGTGCTGTCGGCGCTCATGCGTCTCCTCGGCAGTCGGCGTGCGCGGTCGTGTCGGCCGCACACCGGTGGTGTGTGGATGACCGCGGGGCCCAGGCGTCCGACCCGACGTCGCTCGTGCTGCGTCGCTCCCCGGTGGTGACCCACCTGTGCGCCAGTCGCGACCGGGTCAGCGTAGCAACGTCACCGCCGGGGCGGGACGGCCGGTCCGCAGGTCGGGCGGACGTGCCCGGGACGTCAGGCCGAGGCGGGCGCCTCCGCGTCGGCGTCGCCGAGGATCCGCCGCAGGTACGCGTACGTGAGGTCCCCGACCGTCTGGTCGTGCTCGTGCGTGTAGCCGTGCTTCTCGTACAGCGCGAGGTTCTGCACCGAGTCGCGCCCGGTGAACACCCAGATCTCCTCCACGTCCTCGGGCAGGTGCGGGAGGATCGCGAGCAGCAGCTGCGTGCCGATGCCGTGGCCCTGCTGGTCGGGCGCGACGGCGAACCGGCCGAGCGTGGCCTTCTTGCCCTCGAGCACCACGCGGATGGAGCCCACCAGGCGGTGACCGGCCCAGGCGCCCAGCGTGACGACGCCCTCGGCCGCGATGTCGGTGCGCAGCTCGGAGAGCGTCTGGGTCAGCGGCGGGATGTGCGGGTCGTCGTACTGCTGCGCCTCGGTGACGAACGCGGCGCGGCGCAGCGTCAGGAGCTCGCCGGCGTCGGCGTCGGCGATCGGACGGATGGTCACCTCGGTCTCGCTCATGCCCCCCATCGTCTCAGGAGGTCGGCGGGCTCGACAGCCCGGAGGTCCCGAGTTCGCCCGGATTCCACCCACCGGACGCGGCGTCCTGCTGCCGCCGCCCCCGGACGGCGCGCACCCGGCCGCGCACCCCGCGGGTACCCTCCCCTGCGTGACGACCTCGACGCCCGCCCCCGGCACGGCCACCTCCTGGGTGCTGTCGCTGTCCTGCCCCGACCAGCCCGGCATCGTCGCCGCCGTCGCGGGGCTGCTCGCCGAGCACGGCGGGAACATCACCGAGTCGCAGCAGTTCGGGGACCCGCTGTCGGGGCTGTTCTTCATGCGCGTCGAGGTGACCGCGGACCGCACCCGCGAGGAGCTGGAGGCCGCGCTCGCCGACCTCGCCCCGCGGTTCTCGATGGACTGGTCGCTCGACGTCGCCGGCCGCAAGGTCCGCACCCTGCTGCTCGGCTCCACCGCCGCGCACTGCGTGAACGACCTCGCGTTCCGCCAGCGGTCCGAGGGCCTGCCGATCGACATCGTCGGCCTGGTGTCGAACCACACCGCGCTCGCCGACCTGGCGGCGTTCTACGACATCCCGTTCCACCACGTGCCGGTCACGAAGGACACCAAGGCCGCAGCGGAGGCGCGGCTGCTCGAGCTCGTCGAGGAGCTGGACGTCGAGCTGGTCGTCCTCGCCCGGTACATGCAGATCCTGTCCGACGACCTGTGCCGCGCGCTGGCCGGCCGGGTCATCAACATCCACCACTCGTTCCTGCCGTCGTTCAAGGGCGCGCGCCCCTACGCGCAGGCCCACGACCGCGGCGTGAAGCTCATCGGCGCCACCGCGCACTACGTGACCGGCGACCTCGACGAGGGCCCGATCATCGAGCAGGACGTCGAGCGCGTCGACCACACCCGCGGGGTCGCGGACCTGGTTGCGCTCGGTCAGGACGTCGAGCGCCGGGCGCTGGCCCGCGCCGTGCGCTGGCACGCGGAGCACCGCGTGCTGCTGGACGGGCACCGGACGATCGTCTTCCGATGAGCCGCGGCTGATGGTTCTTCATCAGATCCGATGAGGAACCATCAGTCGGTGGCGGCCCTCAGAGCGTCGCCGGCCGGCTCGGCCGTGCGGCCCGCCCGGTCGGCGTGATCCCCGTGATCGCCGCGATCAGGTCCTCGTAGGACGCGTGCTCGGCGTCGAAGTCGCCGTTGATCCGCCCCAGGCGCAGCACGACGATCCGGTCGGCCACGGCCTGCACGTCGACCATCGAGTGGCTGATCATGACGACGCCGAGGCCGCTCTCCCGCAGCCGCTCGACCATGTTGAGCACCTCGGCGGTCTGCGAGATGCCGAGCGACGCCAGCGGCTCGTCCAGCACGACCACCCGCGGGTCGCCGACCAGCGTGCGCGCCACGGCCACGGCCTGCCGCTGCCCGCCGGACAGCGCGCGCACGGGCGCCCGGACGGACGGCACGCGCGCGGCGAGCTGGCTCAGCACCTCCCACGCGCGGCGCTCCATCCTCCGCTCGTCCAGGATCCCGCCGCGGCGCAGCTCCTGGCCGAGGAACAGGTTCTGCACGACGTCGAGGTTCTCGGCCAGCGCCAGGTCCTGGAACACGGCGGCGATGCCGAGGTCCCGGGCGGCGCGCGTGGACGGCATGGTGACCGGGGTCCCGTCGACCTCGATGTGCCCGGTGTCCGGGGTGAGCGCGCCGGACATCACGCGCGCGAGCGTCGACTTGCCGGCCCCGATGTCGCCGACGATCGCGACGACCTCGTGCGCGTGGATGTCGAGGTCCACGTCGACGAGCGCACGCACGGCGCCGTAGTTGAGGGAGACGCCCCGCACGGACAGGACGGGGGCGCCCGGTGCGCTGCTCATCGGTCCTCCTCCGCTGCCTCGTCGCCGCGTGCCGTCGTGCTGCACCGGCTCATCCTGCCACCGCCATCGACTGGGCAATACCGGCGTGGTCCAGCGCCAGCGCCAGCGCGCCCCGCACCTCCGCCGCCGTGCCGAGCTCCGAGACGACCACCTCGACCGGCCCCGCGGTGCTCGGCAGGGTCCGCTGCGCGAGCACGCTCCGGAACGTGTCCAGCAGGATCGGCCCCGCCTCCGCGAGCCGACCGCCGACCACGACGAGCTCCGGGTCGAACAGGTTGCACGTGTTCGCCGCCGCCACCGCGAGCAGCCGGCCCGCGTCCGAGATCACCCGCCGGCAGCCCGGGTCGCCGTCCTGCGCGCCGGCGATGACGTCCGACAGCGTGAGGTGGCCGTGGCTCGACTCGAGCATCCGCAGCAGTGCCGGCGCGCCGATGAGCGCGTCCAGGCAGCCGCGGTTGCCGCACCGGCAGATCGGGCCGTTGTCGTCGATCGTGATGTGCCCGAACTCGCCCGCCGCGCCCGTTCGGCCGTGGAACACGCGGCCGTCGACGATCAGGCCGCTGCCGACGCCGTGCGACACCTTGAGGTAGGCGACGTGCTGCTTGCCGCGGGCGGCGCCGTGCCGCAGCTCCGCGAGCGCCCCGAGGTTCGAGTCGTTGTCGACCTGGACGGGGACGCCGAGCCGGCGCTCGAGCACCTCGGGCACGGACACGCCGTCCCAGCCGCGCAGCACGCCGACCGACACGATCCGGCCCGACCGCGGGTCGACCGGGGCGGGCACGCCGACGCCGACCGCGAGCACCTCGGACATGGTCGCGCCGACGGAGTCGACGAGCTCGGTGAGCAGCAGGGACGCGCGCTCCAGGCCGGCGTCGGCGCGGTGGTCCGGCGGCAGCGGCATGCGCTGGTCGGCGACGATCCGCTGGGCGACGTCGGCGATGGTCACGCGCAGCGAGCGCGAGCCGAAGTGGATGCCGCCGACGAGCCCGAGGTTGCGGGCGAGGGTGACCTGCTGCGCGCGCCGGCCGCTGCGGGAGGTGGGCGCCGTGGCGAGCACGCCGGCGCCGGTGAGCTCCTTGACGATGTTCGACACGGTGGCGGGTGACAGCCCCGTGACGCCGGCCAGCTCGACCTGCGTGAGCGACCCACGCTGCTGGACGGCACTCACGATCCGGGCCCGGTTGGCTTCACGGAGTGAAGATTGCGATCCCGGGGTCACTCTCTCAGTGCCCACGTAGCCGAGGATACAGGGGCGCGGACCCCACTCAGGGCGCTGCGCGCGGGCACCTGCGATGCGTTCACGAGGTGACGGCACCGGCACCCTGGTGGCGGCCCCGTCGCGCTCGGTACCGTCGTGGTACCAACCAAGGAGGGGACCGCCCATGGCCCGCACGCTCCGCCTGTCCGCCGAGGCCGAGCAGGCCGTCGCCGCCATCGCCGAGGCCGAGCACATCTCGCAGAACGAGGCGATCAACCGCGCGCTCCTCGACTACGCGCACAAGCGCACGGAGGTCCGCGACGCGTTGATCGCCTCGATCGTGGCGGAGGACGCCGCGATCCTCGACCGCCTCGCCTGAGCGCGTGCCGACGTTCCTCGGCCCGGAGGACCTGGTCGCGATCGCCCGGGCGGTCCTCGGCGGACGCCCCGCGCTCCGCGATGCGGGCGCACTCGTGGCCGCCGCAGGCCAGCCGGCCGCGACGTGGGACGGCGTCGCCCTCTACCCCTCTCTCGACGACCAGGCCGCCGCGCTCCTGGTCTCGGTCGTGAGCAACCACCCGTTCGTCGACGGCAACGAGCGGGTCGGGTGGGTCGGCGTGCGCCTGTTCTCCGCGCTGAACGGCCACCGGCTCGCGATGCCCGAGGACGACGCGGTCGCGCTCGTCCTGGCCGTGGCGGACGGCAGCGCACGCGACGTGCCGCTGGTCGCCGGATCACTCAGCCGGCACCGCCGGGCGACGGTCTGACGCCGGTACGACGACGGCCGCCGCCCGCGGGTGCGGGGCGACGGCCGTCGGGGTCGTGCGTCGGGCGTCAGCCCAGGCGCGCGGCCAGGTTCTCGTCGAGGGCCGCGAGGAAGTCCTCGGTGGTCAGCCACTCCTGCTCCGGGCCCACGAGGAGCGCGAGGTCCTTGGTCATCTTGCCGCTCTCGACGGTCTTGATGACGACGTCCTCGAGCGTCTCGGCGAACTGGGTGACCTCGGGGGTCTGGTCCAGCTTGCCGCGGTGCTTGAGGCCGCCCGTCCACGCGAAGATCGACGCGATCGGGTTGGTGGACGTCGGCTTGCCCGCCTGGTGCTGGCGGTAGTGCCGGGTGACGGTCCCGTGCGCGGCCTCGGCCTCGACGGTCTGGCCGTCCGGGGTCATGAGGACCGACGTCATGAGGCCGAGCGAGCCGAAGCCCTGCGCGACGGTGTCCGACTGGACGTCGCCGTCGTAGTTCTTGCACGCCCAGACGTAGCCGCCCTCCCACTTCATCGCGGAGGCGACCATGTCGTCGATCAGGCGGTGCTCGTAGGTGAGGCCGGCCTCCGCGAACGCGGCGGCGTACTCGGCGTCGAACACCTCCTGGAACAGGTCCTTGAACCGGCCGTCGTAGGCCTTGAGGATCGTGTTCTTGGTCGACAGGTACACCGGGTACTGCCGCTGCAGGCCGTACGCGAACGAGGCGCGCGCGAAGTCGCGGATCGACTCGTCGAAGTTGTACATGGCCATCGCGACGCCGCCGTTGTCCGGGTACGTCACGACCTCGGTCTGGATCGGCTCGGAGCCGTCCGCCGGGGTGAAGGTCAGGGTCAGCGTGCCCGCGCCCTGCACCTTGAAGTCGGTCGCCTTGTACTGGTCGCCGTGGGCGTGGCGGCCGATGATGATCGGCTTGTTCCAGCCCGGCACCAGGCGCGGGATGTTGCTGATGATGATCGGCTCGCGGAACACCACGCCGCCGAGGATGTTGCGGATCGTGCCGTTCGGGGAACGCCACATCTTCTTGAGCCCGAACTCCTCGACGCGGGCCTCGTCCGGGGTGATCGTCGCGCACTTGACGCCGACGCCGTGCTCCTTGATCGCGTTCGCCGCGTCGACCGTGACCTGGTCGTCCGTCGCGTCGCGGTTCTCGATCGACAGGTCGTAGTAGCGCAGGTCGATGTCGAGGTACGGATGGATCAGGCGGTCCTTGATGAACTGCCAGATGATCCGCGTCATCTCGTCACCGTCGAGCTCGACGACCGGTCCAACCACCTTGATCTTCGCCATGCGGCCAGATTACTTGACGTCGAGAGACTTCGCGGGCCCCACTGCGTGGTCGACCGACGTCCAGGCGTCGCACAGCGATCGGTGGCATGCTCGGACGGTGTCCCCGGCCGGGGCCGCGCAGCAGCGCGCCCGCAGGTCGGACCCGGTGCGGGACCGCCTCACGGCGCGACCCGCGCCCCCATCGCACCCGGACGAACGGAAGATCATGTCGCAGGACAAGCCCGAGCCCGCCGAGGCCCCGGACGCCGCCACCGGCGCGACCGACCCCCAGCAGGGCACCGCCGGCGCCGCACCCGTGACCCCCACGCCGTCCGCGCCGCCCGCCGGCGCGGCAGTCCCCGCTCCCGGCCCGGCGAGCGCCCCGGCCCCGAACGCCGGCACCGCGGAGCCGACCGCCGCGCCCGCCCCGGCCGCCGCGCCGGCGCCCGCCGCCGTGCCCGTCGGCTTCGGCGCGGCCAGCGGATACGGCACCGCCACGACCGCGCTGGACGACGACGTCGAGATCGAGGCCGTCCGCGCCACGCTCACCGGCCCGTCCCTGGTCGCCCGCGTCGGCGCCGAGCTGTTCGGCACGTTCGTCGTGGTGCTGGCGGGCCTCGGCGTCGCGCTGTTCGCCCAGGTCGTCGGCGCCGGCCTCGTCGGCATCGCGCTCGGCTTCGGCTTCGGCACCGTCGCGGCGTTCGTCGCCGTGGCGCACGTGTCCGGCGGCCACTTCAACCCGGCGATCACGCTCGGCGGCGCGCTCGCCGGCCGCACGCCGTGGACGCACGTGCTGCCGTACTGGCTCGCGCAGCTCGTCGGCGCCGCCCTCGCCGCCGCCGTGCTGTTCGTCGTCACCACGTCGCTGGAGGCGCTGGCCGGCAACGAGCGGGCGTTCTTCAGCAGCACCGCCAACGGCTACGACGCGCACTCCCCGATCGCGCAGTCCACGGGCGGCGCCGGCTTCGGCCTCCTGGGCGCGCTGCTGATCGAGGCCGTGCTCGCCGCGGTCGTCGTCGGCGTGTACCTCGGCGCCACCGACCGCCGCGGTCGCACCCGGCAGCAGGCCGCGTTCGCCTACGGGCTGGCCGTCGCGTTCGGGATCCTCGTCGCCTACCCGGTCACCGGCGGCGCGCTGAACCCGGCGCGCTCGACCGCGGCGGCGATCTTCTCCGACTCGTGGGCCTGGGGCCAGATCTGGGTGTTCTGGGTCGCGCCGCTGGTCGGCGCCGCGCTCGCCGCGCTGCTGTACCGCGCGTTCGCGACCGCCCCGGCCGAGGACGACGTGCTCGACGAGGACCTGGAGATCGACGAGATCGAGGTCGAGGCGCAGCCCGCGCGCTGAGCCCGCACGCCCCCTGGCGCAGGGGCGGTGACCCGGACGGGTCGCCGCCCCTGCGGCGTTCCCGGGGTCGCGGGCGGGGACCGGTCGTCCCCGGCGCGCACGACCCCACGGTGGAACCGCCCGGACGAACACGCCGGGGCGTGTCGGTGCGAGAGGATCCGCTCGCACCGGGACGAACGGGGCGGGACCGGGGTCCGGGCGGGGCAGGAGGCCGGGGCGGGAGCCCGGCAGTCCGCTGCTCGCGAGCGGCGCGGGACCGGCGCCGAGCCGGGACGTCAGGTCCGACCGGACCGTCGGGTCAGGGCAGGACCGGGGTCGGCACGATCTGCGACAGCACGCCGATCGCCAGCGCGAGCCCGGCCAGCGTCGCCACGTCGACCGCGCGGCGCCGCACCACCAGCGCCGCCGGCGCGCGCCGCACGACGGCGCGGACCACCGCGCAGCACGCGAGGAAGCAGGCCAGCGCGAGGGCGCCCGTCGGGGTCCCGGCCGCCAGCGCGAGCGCGACGCAGAACAGCACCGCCCCGGCGATCACCCACAGCGACCAGTTCCGGTCGGCGGCCAGCGACGCACGCGCGATCGCCCGCGGGTCGAGCGGCTCGCCGTCGGGGCCGAACCGCTCGTCGTCGGGCGGCAGGTGCGGCACGGGCGGCGCCACGTGCGCCACCGGCGTCGGCGAGGTCGCGGTCGAGGGCGCGGGTGCTCCGTCCTGGGTCACGCGCGGCTCCTCCCGAGGTGCGGCGACCGTCGCGCACCCGCTCCTCCGAGGTTACCGCGGCGCGCCCCGCCCACCCGCGTGCGCGCGGTGTCGCGCCGTGGCCGCGCGCGCCCGGTCGTGCCGGCGGCGGACCGCCCGCCGCCGTCGGCGCAGGGTGGTCCGCGCCGTCGCCGCGCCGTCGCCGCACCGTCGCCGCACCGTCGGCCGCCGTCGCCGCGTGGCGGTCCGGGCGGTCGTCGCACGCGCGGTCGCGCCGCCGCCGGGCGGCCGCCGGCCCACCCCGCGCCGACCGTTCGTGCCGCGTCCGCGCAGGTACCGTGGCCGGGTGCCTGATGCCGGTCGCCCCGCTGCCGCCCCCGCCCGCACCACCACCGGGACGCCCGCCCCGCCGGCGCCGGCGTCGGTCGTGGTGGTCGGCGCGGGCATCGCGGGCGCGCGCACGGTGCTCGAGCTGCGGGCGCAGGGGTTCGCCGGCCGGGTGACCCTGCTCGGTGCCGAGGGCGTCGCGCCGTACGACCGTCCGCCGCTGTCCAAGCACCTGCTCGACCGCCCCGCCCCCGCGTGGCTCGCCGACGAGCTCGGCGCGGACGCGCTCGCCGCCGCGGACGACGTCCGGCTCGCCTACCCCGCCACGGGCCTCGCGGTCGACGACGACGGCGTGCGGGTCGCGACCGCCGACGGCGAGGTCGCCGCCGACGCCGTGGTGGTCGCGACCGGCGCCGCCGCCGTCCGGCCGCCGGCGTGGGGCGGCGCCCTGACCCTGCACACGGCGGCCGACGCGGAGCGGCTGCGCGCGGCGCTCGGGCTCCCCCACGGGCTGGCCGACGGCACCGCCGCGCCCGGCACGCCGGCAGGCCGGCCGCGGCGGCTGGTCGTCGTCGGCGCGGGCTGGATCGGCGCCGAGGTGGCGACCGTCGCGGCCGCCGCGGGCGTCGACGTCACGGTCGTCGAGGCGCGCGAGGCGCCGCTGATGACGGCCCTCGGCGCCGAGGTCGGCGCGCTCACGGCGCCCTGGTTCGACCGGGCCGGCGTCCGGCTGCTCACCGGGGTGACGGTCGCCGCGGTCGACGACGACGCGGTCCGGCTCGCCGACGGCACGGCGCTGCCCGCCGACGCCGTGCTCGCCGCGGTCGGGGCGCGCCCGGCGACGGGGTGGCTGGCGGGCGCCCTGCCGCTCGAGCCGGACGGGTCGGTGCTGGTGGACGAGCGGCACACGCCGGTCGGCGGGTCCTGGCGGGTGCGGGTGGTCGGCGACGTTGCCCGGCGCCGCTCCGCCCGGCACGGCTGGGTGCCCGGCGGGCACTGGGACGCCGCGCTGCGCGGGCCCGCGGTCGCGGTCGCGGGCCTGCTCGGGCACGACGCCGCGGAGTCCGACCTCGCGCCCTACGTGTTCTCGACCCAGCTCGGGCACGAGCTCGCGCTCTACGGCCTGCCCGGCGCGGGCGACGACGTGGTGCTGCGCGGCGACCCCGCCGAGGACGAGGGCTGGACCGCGCTGTGGTTCGCGCCGGGGACCGGGACGCTCACCGCGGCGTTCGCCGTCGACCGGCCGCGGGACGTCGGCGGGGCGCGGCGGCTGTTCGCGGCCGCGACCCTGCCGCGGCTCGACCGGGCGCGCGCCGCCGACCCGGCGGTGCCGCTGCCGAAGGCCCTCGCGGGCTGACGCGCCCGCCTGGTGCGGGCCGCCGGGCGCGGGCCGCCGGGCGCCGGTCGCGACCCGCTCGCGGCCCAGGCCCGATCCACCGCCCGGGCGCGACCCGCTCACCGCCCGGGCGCGACCCGCTCACCGCCCGGGCGCGACCCGCTCACCACCGGGAACCGACCCACTTACCGCCCGGGTGGCGACGCTCACCGCCCCGGCGCGACCTCCGCGGCCCGCCCCGCCGCCGGACCGCCGGCCGACGGCATCGCCCGCGCGTCCACCAGCTCGGCACCGGTCAGCGCGTACGACAGCCCGCGCCGCCCGCGGCTCCACGGGACCGCGAGCACGGACGCGACGACCAGCGCCGGCTGCGCGACGGCCGCCACCGCGGCCACCACGACCACCCCGTCCCCGTCGAGCCCCGGCACGGGCAGCGACGCCAGCACCTGCAGCAGCCCCCACAGCCCCGCCCCGAGCGCCCCGCGGGCCGCCCGGCGGCCGAGCGACCCGCGCCGGAGCGTCCCACCCGGCCCCGGCCAGCGCGGCTCGAGCCACATCGCCCGCTGCCCGAGCGACGCCCCGCTGCCGACGAGCGGCGGCAGCCAGAGCAGCACGGCGACCGGCAGCACGGTGCCGACGAGCAGCTCGACGAGGTCCCTGTCCGCCGGGATCGGCCGCCCGGTCGCGACCAGCAGCAGCCGGTGCGCCACCACGAGTGCGTACCCGACGAGGCTCACCAGCACGACGTCCACGACCATGCCGAGCCACCGGCGCACCGCCGTCACGGGCCGCGGCAGCCCGCGCGTGGCGGCGAGCTCGCCGGACCGCGGCATCCAGCCGAGCACCACCGGCGCCAGCAGCGCCCCGATCAGCCCGCCCAGCGTGTTGGTGAGCAGGTCGTCGACGTCGCCGAGCCGGTACGCGCAGCCGATCAGCCCGAAGATCCCCGTCGCCTGCGTGGTCTCGATCAGCAGCGACGCGGCGGCGGCCGACAGCGTGCTCGCGAGCACGCCCCAGCCGAGGTACCGGCGCGCGAGCACGCCCCACGGCACGAACAGCAGCACGTTGAACACGACCTGCAGCACCGCGGCGCTGCGCAAGGTCGCCGCGAGCCCGAGCCCGGCGGTGTCGCGCCGGATGTCCGCCACGAACTGCAGCGGCCGGAGCTGCGGGCCGCCGACGCCGTACCGCGCGCACCACGCGGCGAGGTCGCCGGCGGGCAGCGGCAGCAGCGTGTACGCGAGCAGGGCGACCCCGTAGACCGCGAGCGCCGCGGCGCCGAGCAGCCGCCAGCCGCTCAGCCGGCCGTACCGCCGGCTCTGCAGCGCCACGAGCGGGACGAGGAGCGCGGCGAACGCGGCGAGCCCGCCGACGACGCCCACCCAGGCCGGCCAGGTCCAGCGATCCATGCCCGCCACGGTAGGGCGCCGGCGCGTCCGCGCACGTCGGCGGGCGGGCGGAGGGCGCGGTCCCGGCCCGGTGCGTCGCGCCGCCGACCTCCCGACCCGGCTCCTGCCCCGACCGCCACCGCGCCCAGGTAGGGCCGTTCCGCCGAGGTAGGACCGTGCAGGGCCCTACCTCGACGAGAACGCCCTACCTCGGCGCAACAGAGCGCACCCGGGTCAGCCCCGGCGGAAGCGCAGCGTGACGAGCTGGAACGGCCGGAGGTCGAGCGCGACCGCCGCGCCCGCCGCCCCGGCCGTCCCAGCGGCCCCGTCGGTGCCCACGACCGCCCGCGCCGGCACCTCGCGCTCGAGCAGGTCGACCTCGGCCACCCCGGCGGCGTCGAAGCCCGCCGTGACGGTCGCCCGGGCACGCCCGCCGTGCGCCTCGTACAGCCGCACGACCACGTCGCCGGACCCGTCGTCCGCCAGCTTGACCGCCTCGACGACCGCCCCGGGCCCGTCGACCGTCACCAGCGGCTCCACCGCCCGCCCGCCGCGGACCTCGCGCACCGGCAAGTTCGCCCGGTACCCGTCGACGACGGCCTCCGGGATCCCCGCGCCGACGTGCAGCACGGACAGGAACCGGTGCCGCCCCTGGTCGGCCTCCGGGTCGGGGAACAGCGGCGCGCGCAGCAGCGACTGCCGCAGCACCGTCGCCGTCCCGCCGTCCTCGCCGACCGCCCGCGTGACGTCGTGCCCGTACGTCGCGTCGTTGGCGACCGACACCCCGTACCCGGGCTCGCCGACGTGCAGCCAGCGGTGCGCGCAGATCTCGTACCGCGCCTCGTCCCAGGACGTGTTGGTGTGCGTCGGCCGGTGGACGTGCCCGAACTGGGTCTCCGCGGCGGACCGGTCGGCGTGCACGTCCAGCCCGAACGCCAGCTTGAGCAGCCGCTGGCGCTCGTGCCAGTCGACCTCGGTGACGATCTCGACGGCGCGGGTGCCGGGCCGGAACGTCAGCTCCTGCACGATCGTCGAGTCGCCGACGGTGCGCGAGGTGCGGACCACCGCGCGGTCGGGCTTCTCCGCGACGACCTCGACGGTGTCGGCGTCGAGGAGGTCCTCGACCGTGCGCCGGTACTCGGCGTCGATGTCCCAGGCGTCCCACTGCCGCGGCACGTCGCGGTGCACCTGCAGCAGGTTCGCCAGGTGCCCGGGCGCGACGGCCTCACGACCCGCCGCGAGGTCCCGCACGGACGCGAGCTGGCCCCCGGGCGTCAGCCGGACGTCGAGCGCGTCGGTCCGCACCCGCAGGGCGTCGCCCTCGCGCAGCACCTCCACCGCGCCCGACCCGGGCCCGTCCGCCCCGTCGTCGGACGCCGGCGCGCCACCCAGCGCCGGCACGCCGTCCCGCGCGTGCGGCGCGGCGTTCAGCCGCACGGTCCGGTCGCCGTCGCCGACCAGGGCCGCGAGCGCCGCCTCGATCACCGCGGTCGCCCGCGCCTCGACGTCGGCGTACGCCTCCTCCGCCTGCCGGTACACCCAGCCGATCGACGACCCGGGGAGGATGTCGTGGAACTGGTGCAGCAGGACGACCCGCCACAGGGCGCGCAGCTCCTCGGCCGGGTAGGCCGCGCCGGTCCGCACGGCGGCGGTCGACGCCCAGAGCTCGGCCTCGCGCAGCAGGTGCTCGCTGCGCCGGTTGCCTCGCTTGGTCCGCGCCTGCGAGGTGTACGTGCCGCGGTGGTACTCCAGGTACATCTCCCCGGACCACACCGCGGGCGTGCCGGGGCCGGCGTCGGCGAGCTCCGCCTCCGCGCGCTCGAAGAAGGTGTTCGGCGACCCGAGCTCGACCTCGGGCAGCCCGCCGAGCGACCGCGCCCGGTCGGCCGCCGCCAGCATCTCGCGGGTCGGCCCGCCGCCGCCGTCGCCCCAGCCGAACGGCACCAGCGACTCGGTGGCGACGTCCTTGTCGGCGAAGTTCCGCTCGGCGTGCGCGAGTTCCCGCGGCGACAGGTCGGAGTTGTACGTGTCGACCGGCGGGAAGTGCGCGAGCACCCGGGACCCGTCGATGCCCTCCCAGTGGAACGTGTGGTGCGGCATCCGGTTGGTGTCGTTCCAGGACAGCTTCTGCGAGAGGAACCACCGCGACCCCGCGGCCCGGACGATCTGCGGCAGCGCGCCGGTGTAGCCGAAGGAGTCCGGCAGCCACACGTCCTGGGTCTCGACGCCGAGCTCGTCGAGGAAGTACCGCTTGCCCTCGACCATCTGCCGCGCGAGCGCCTCGCCTCCCGGCATGTTCGTGTCCGACTCGACCCACATGCCCCCGACCGGCACGAACTGACCCGCGCGGACCTTGTCGCGGATCCGCTCGAACAGCTCCGGGTGCCGCTCCGCCACCCACGCGTACTGCTGCGCCGACGAGCAGGCGAACACGAAGTCCGGCCGCTCGTCCATCAGCGCGACGACGCTGGCGAAGGTCCGCGAGCACTTCCGGACGGTCTCCCGCGCCGGCCACAGCCAGGCCGAGTCGATGTGCGCGTGCCCGGTCGCGAGCACCCGGTGCCCGCCCGGCGCGGCCGGCACGTCGAGCACCGGCCGCAGCACCGCGCGCCCGGCCGCGGCGGTCCCGGCGACGTCCGCCGGGTCCACCGCGTCGACGACCAGGTCCAGCGCCCGCACCGCCCGCGCGTACCGGGTGGACGCCGGGTCGACGACCTCGACCAGCCCGAGCACCGCGAGCAGGTCCTGCTGCAGCTCCCAGACCTCGACGTCCCGCAGCACCACCTCGGCGGAGCGCAGCGCGTACAGCGGGTCGGTCCCGGCGGTCAGCGGGTCGCCGAGCGGCGTCGGCCCGTACCAGGTGCTGCTGCCGACGTCCGGGTTGCCCGCGGCCTCGACGTACACGTCGACCCGCTCCTCGGCCCACGGCACCGCCTGGTTCCGCGGCGACAGGCCCTTGACCGCCACACCGTCCGGGCGCAGCACCAGGCCCTCGGCCTGGAACCCCGGTTGCGTGGTGGTGAAGCCCAGGTCGATCGCCAGCTCGACGGCGTGCCTGCCGTCGCGCACCCCGTCGGAGCCGAGCCAGCCCGCCGGGACGTCGCCGGTCATCCGGAACCACGTCGTGCTCCACGGGGCGCCCCACGGCGTCCCGGGCGGCGCCGCGGTGTACGTCTGCGCGGTCGCCTCCGCGAACGGCACCGGCTCCCCCGGCGCGGTCCAGGCGGTGACGTCGAGCGGGGCGCGGCCGGCGACGACCGCCGGGGCGAGCCGCTCGTGCAGGAACCGCTGGACGCGCTGGACGACGGCGGCGGAGTGCTCGACGGGCATGGTGGACCTTCCTGACGTGCGGGGATCGGGTCGAGAGGCGGGAGCGGCGGGTCGGACGGGGCCGGGCGTCAGCCCTTCACGGCCCCGGACATGGCGAACGAGCCCCCGGAGAACCGCTGCACCAGCAGGTAGAGCACGAGGACGGGGACGGAGTAGAGGATCGAGAACGCCGCGAGCCGGCCGTACGCCACGGTCCCGTAGGTGCCGAAGAAGCTGTAGATGGCGACCGCGGCCGGCTGGTTGTCGGGCGAGAACAGCAGCACGAACGGCACGAAGAAGTTCCCCCACGCCTGCGTGAACACGAAGATGAACACCACCGCGATCCCCTGGCGCATGAGCGGGACCACGATCCGGCGCAGCGCCGTCATCGACCCGGCGCCGTCCACCCAGGCGGCCTCCTCCAGGGACACCGGCACGGAGTCCATGAAGTTCTTGGTCATCCAGATCGCCATCGGCAGCGACGTCGCCGCCAGGAAGAAGATGGTCCCGGGCACGGAGTCGAGCAGCCCCAGGTACACGAACAGCGCGTAGACCGGGACCATCATCGCGGTGATCGGCAGGCACGTGCCGAACAGGATCGAGTACAGGAACGGCTTGCGGAACCGCATCTGGTACCGGGACAGCGGGTACGCGGCGAGCACCGACGCCAGCACCGTGACGACGCCGGTGCCGAGGGACAGCACCGTGGAGTTCCACAGCGGCCGGAACGTCGCGTCCCAGGTGAGGATCTCGGTGAAGTTGTCCGTCGTGACCGACTCGGGCAGCTTGACCGACACCGTCGCCGCGGGGTCGAGCGACGCCAGGACGATCCACGCGAGCGGCACGAGGAACGCGACGCCGACGAGCACCAGGGCGAGCGTGACGAGCAGCCGGCCGGTGCGCCGCCGCGGCGAGGCGACCGACGGGACGCGGCGGCCGGCGCGCCGGCGGGCGGACGTGGCCACCGGGGCGGTGGGGGCGGTGAGCGCGGCCATCAGTCCACCTCCGGCTTGAGCACGCGGATGTACACGATCGAGAACACGGCCCCGACCAGCAGCGTCACGGTCGCGATCGCCGTGCCGTAGCCGACCTGCGCGAACTTGAACGCCTCCTGGTAGGCCAGGACGGGCAGCGTCGAGGAGTCCGTGCCGGGCCCGCCACCGGTCATCACCCAGATCAGGGTGAACACCGCGAGGGTCTGCAGGGTCGTGAGCATGAGGTTGGTCGAGATGGACCGGCGGATCATCGGCAGCGTGATCCGGAAGAACCGCTGCGGCCCGGTCGCGCCGTCGATCGCGGCGGCCTCCGTGACGTCCGGCGGCACCTCGGACAGGGCGGCGCCGTAGACCATCATCGAGAAGGCCGTCCCGCGCCAGATGTTCGCCAGGATCACCGCGAGCATCGGCACCGAGATCAGCCAGGTCGGGCCCGTGAGGCCGAACCAGCCGAGCACCTGGTTGAGCGTGCCGTCGGTGGAGAAGAACGCGTACAGCGCGAACGCCGCGACGATCTCCGGCAGCACCCACGCGACCACGACCAGCGCCGACACCACGGCGCGGAGCGGCTTCGCGGCGGCCCGGAGCAGCAGCGCGAGCGCCATGCCGAGCACGTTCTGCCCGATCACGGCCGACGCGCCGACGAACACCACGGTCAGGACGACGGCCTTCCAGAACCCGTCGTCCGCGAACAACGACGCGTAGTTGTCCAGCCCGACGAACTCGGGGTTCGCCGCCCGGTAGCCGGTCAGGGCCTGGTTGGTGAGCGAGCCGTAGAACGACCACAGCACCGGGCCCGCGAGGAACACGAGCATGAGCGCGACCGCGGGCAGCAGCGGCAGCAGCCGCAGCGCGGTCCGGCCGGGCCGGCGGCGGGGGCGGCGGAACCCGCCCCCCGCCGCCGGCCGGTCCAGCGTGGCGGCGGTCATCAGCCGGCGGCCTGCGTGCCGTCGTCGCCGACGATGGAGACCAGCCCGTCGTCGTAGGCCGCGGCGGCCTCCTCCGGCGTGGCCTGCCCGGTCGCCACCGACTCCGCGGCGACCTGGATGTTCGACGAGATCTGCGAGTAGTCCGGGGTCGCCGGCCGGAAGTGCGTGTACTCGACCAGCGAGCTGAAGAACTCGAACGACGGGTTGTACCCCAGGTACTCCGGGTCCTCGGCCACGTCGGTGCGCACAGCGATCTGGCTGTTCTCGGTGTCGTACTTGAGCGAGTTCTCCTTGTTCAGCGCCGTGGCGATGAAGTCGAACGCCGCCTGCGGGTCGCCGGCGTGCGCGCCGACCGCCAGGGTCCAGCCGCCCGACATCGAGGTGAACCCGGGCTCCTGGCCGTCCTGGGTCGGCATGGCCGCCATGCCCATCGTCTGCTCCCACTCGGGCCAGGCGTTGTCGCCGGTGATCCAGCCGCCGGGCAGCCACGAGCCGTCCACCGCCATGGCGAGCTTCCCCTGGGGCAGCATCTCGGTGGCGACGCGGGCGCCGACCGACGCGTCGAGCGCGACGTCCAGCGACGGCGCGAGGCCCTCGCCGTAGATCGTCTCGAGGAACGCCAGCGAGTCGACGAAGCCCTGCGAGCCGGTGATCCACTTCTGGCTCTCGGCGTCGTAGAGCTCGTCGTCGGTGCCGTAGAGCAGCATCTCGAAGCCCTGCATCGTCGTGGCCTCGCCGGCCGCCTTGCCGGCGTACACGTTGATCGGGGTGACATCGGGCAGCTCGGCCTTGATCGTGCGGGCCGCCTCGAGGATGTCGTCCCAGGTCTCGGGCTGCCAGTCCGTCGGCAGGCCGGCCTGCGCGAACAGGTCCTTGTTGTAGTAGAGCCCGCGGGTGTCGGTGCCCATCGAGACGCCGTAGACCTTGCCGTCGTCGCCGAGGCCCGCCTCGCGCGCGGTCTCCGGGAACTGCTCCCAGTCCTCCCACGCCTCGACGTACTCGTCGATCGGTTGCAGGTAGCCGGCCGCGGCGTCCGAGCGGATCTGGAACGTGTCCTCGTAGATGACGTCGGGGGCGGTGTCCGCCGACCCGTTCATCAGGGCGAGCTTGGTGAAGTACTGGTCCTGCTCGGCCTCGATCGGCACCAGGTCGACGGTCATGCCCTCGTTGGCGGACTCGTACTCCGACTTGGCCTTCTGCAGCAGGTCGTCGAGCTGCACGAACTGCGCGGTCTTCTGGTACGCGACGGTGATCGTCGAGTCGTCGGCGGCGCTGTCGCCGCCCCCGCTGCTGCACGCGGCCGTGAGGCCGAGCGCGACGACGGCCCCGGACGCGATGACGGTCTTCTGCAGACGCATGGATGCTCCTTTGCTCCACGTGCACGGCCCCGGGCGGCGCTGCCCCGGACGGGATAACTACAACGTCTTGATGAATTGCTGTCAAGGGTGCGGGCCGACCCGAGACGCAACCGTGACGTCCGCGAGATGTCAAAGATGTTTGACATCGGACGTCCGCCCGCCCTACCGTCGAGATGTCAAACATCTTTGACATCATGACGCGGGATCGGAGCGGGCCCATGTCCTACCAGGAGAAGAACACCTGGGCGTACGGCGTGATCGCCGTGCTCGGGTACGGCGCGTACCTGGCGGTGGTGCTGGCGCGCGCGGACGGCGGCCCGCTCGCCGAGGTGGCGTACGCCGGCCCGATGCTCACGACGATCGGCGCCGCGGTGCTGTCCGGGATCGTCGCCGGGATCGTGCTCGGCGCGACCTCCCCGGACCGCGCGGTGCGGGACGAGCGGGAGCGCGAGATCGAGCGGATGGGCGAGCGCGTCGGGCAGTCGTTCCTGGTGCTGGGCGGTCTCGGCGGCCTGGTGCTGGCGCTGCTGGAGGCGGACTGGTTCTGGATCGCCAACGCGCTGTACCTCGGGTTCGTGCTGTCGGCGGTGCTGTCCGCCGCGGCGCGGCTCGCGGCGTTCCGCCGGGGGGTGGGCCCGTGGTGAGGCCGACCGCCGTGACCAACCGGATCCGGGCGCTGCGCACCGACCGGGGGCTGACCCAGGCGCAGCTGGCGGAGCTGCTGGGCGTGACCCGGCAGACCGTGATCGCCGTCGAGCAGGGCCGGTACTCCCCCTCGCTCGAGCTGGCCTTCCAGATCGCCCGCGCGCTCGGGCGGTCCATCGACGAGGTGTTCACGTACGAACCGGACGGAGGTGCGTCATGAGGGCCGTGGTGCGGGAGCGGTACGGGGACCCGGCGGTGCTGCGGGTCGTGGAGCGGGACCTCGCGGCGCCGGCGGGCGACGAGGTGCACGTGCGGGTCGCGGCGGCCGGCGTCGCGATGGGCGACTGGCACATGGTGGCGGGGCTGCCGTCGGTGCTGCGGCTCGTGACCGGGCTGCGCGCGCCGCGGGAGCACGGGGTCGGGCTGGACCTCGCGGGCACCGTCGAGGCCGTCGGTCCGGACGTCACCGGGCTGCGCCCGGGCGACCGGGTGCTGGGCTGCGGCCGGTCGGCGTTCGCGGAGACGGCCGTCACGCGGGCGGGGCGGGTGGCCGTCCTGCCGGACCACGTGGCGTTCCCGGTGGCCGCTGCCGTCCCGACCAGCGGCACCACCGCGCTGCACGCGCTGCGCACCGGCCGGGTGGGCGCGGGCTCGCGGGTGCTGGTGCTCGGGGCGGGCGGTGGCGTGGGGTCGCTCGCGACCCGGCTGGCGGTGCTCGCGGGGGCGGAGGTGACCGCCGCGACGGCGCGGGCGGACCTGGCGGCGGCGCTGGCGGGGTTCGGTGCGGCGGTGGTCGACCGCGGGGCCGGGGCGGCGGCGCTCGGGAGCGGCTACGACGCCGTGCTCGTGACCGGCGGGCTGACCCCGCTCGCCGACCTCCGCGCGCTGGTCGGGCTGCGCGGGACGCTGGTGCTCGTCGGCGCGGAGGGCGGCGGCCGGGTGCTGGGCGGGCTGACGCGGCAGCTCGCCGCCGCGGCGCGCGACCCGTGGACCCGGCAGCGCCTGCGCAGCGTGGTGTCGCGGGAGAACCCGGCCGACCTCGCGCGGCTGAGGGACCTGCTGGCGAGCGGCGACCTCGCGCCGGTGCTCGACCGGACGTTCCCGCTGGACGAGGCGGGCGCGGCGATCGACCGGCTGGCGTCGGGGGCGGCGCGGGGGAAGGTGGTGCTGACGGTCGGCGGACGCGCCGGCGACGGCGACGGGCCCGGCGTCAGCTGACCAGCAGCAGGTCCGACGGGCGCGGGGCGAACGCGCGGGCGAGCAGCAGGCAGCCCGCCCCGACGGCGCCGACCTGCGGGCCGAACGCCGACGACGCGACCGCGAGGCCGTGCCCGCCCGGCACGACGTGCGCGGCGACCTCGTCCTCGAGCGCCGGCGCCGCGTGCGCCGCGATGCGGTGCCACAGCGGCCCGCCGACCAGGACCGCCGGCACGTCGAGCAGGTCGGTCAGCACCCCGGCGGCCATGCCGACCCGGCGGCCCGCCAGCGCCAGCACCTCGCGGGCACCCGGGTGGCCGGCGTCGGCGGCGGCGCACAGCGCGGTGATCGCCTGGTCCACGGCGCGCGGGTCCGTGCCGTCGCCCCACGGCGGCAGGTCCACGCCGGCCGCGCGGCCCTGCTCCGCGAGCGCCTCGGCCCGCAGCACCGCGCCGAGGCAGCCGCGCCGCCCGCACCAGCACCGGGCGCCCTCGGGGTCGGCGGTCAGGTGCCCGGACTCCCCCGCGTTCCCGGAGACGCCGCGGACCACCTCGTCGTGCAGCACCGTCGACACCGCGACGCCGGTGCCGAGGTAGAAGAACACGAAGTCGGACGCGTGCTCGCCGGGGTGCCACAGGTGCGCGCTCGCCGCGGCGATCACGTCCTTGTCCAGCACCGCGCGCAGGCCGGTGCGCTCGGCGACGGCGTCCCGGAGCGGCACGTCGTGCCAGCCGGGCAGGTGCGGCGGGTCGAGCACCACGCCCGCGGCGACGTCGATCGGCCCGGGCGCGGCGATGCCGACGCCGAGCACGCGGTCGCGCTCGACGCCGGCACCTGCGATCAGGCCCTCGATCTCGGCGACCAGCCCCGCCACGACGGCCTCCGGGTCCTCCGGGACCGGCGTCGGCACCTGCGCCCGCGCGACGACCGCGCCCGACAGGTCGAGCAGGACGAACGTCATCGTCGCCGGGTCCAGGTGCACGCCGACGGCGAACCGGCTGCCCGCCTCGAGCCGCAGCAGCGTGCCCGGCCGGCCGGGGCCGGTGCGCGCCGCCTCGCCCTCCTCGACCACCAGACCGAGGTCGAGCAGGCGGCGCGCCACGTTGGTCACGGTCTGCGGGGACAGCCCCGTCCGGCGCGCGACCTCCGCGCGGGCCAGGCCGCCGCCGGCGCGCCGGACCACGTCCAGGACGACCGTCTGGTTGAAGTCGCCCATCCGCGGCAGGTTGGTCCCGCGACGCATCACGCCTCCGTCCGTCCGCCGGGCGACCGGCGGCCCGCAGGGGGCGCGGTCGGCTGGACGCATCATGGCAGACGGTCGACCACCCCCACGCGCTCCGCGGCGGCCCGTGCGCGGGACCGGGCGCGGACCAGGAGGGTGCCGCCGACGAGCGCGGCGAGGGCGCCGAGCAGGCCGAGGAGCACGTGGGCGCCGGTGACGGCGAGCGCGCCGCCGGTGCCGCCGCCCGCGCCCGGGCCAGCCGCGGCGGGGTCGCCGTCGGTGCCGCCCGCGGGGTCGCCGCCCCCGCCGGGGGTGCCCGGGTCCCCGGGCGTGCCGGGTGTGCCCGGGGTGCCAGGGTCGACCGGCCCCGTCGCGTCCTGCGGCTGCACCAGCACCGCCACGGTGCGCGCCGGCACGGTCACGGTCCCGGTCGCCGCGTCCCACGTCGTGGTCCGGACGACGTCGTCCGCGCCGGCGGCCTGCACCGGCGACAGCGCGTACGCCGCGCCGGCCAGCCCCGGCAGCTCCTGCGTCACCGCGTCGGGCGACGCGTTAAACACCACGAGCAGCCCGTCCAGGTCCGCGTCGACGTCCGGCCCGGCCTTGTCGTCGACGTGCATGACGATCACGCCCGGGGTCGCGCCCGCCCCGGCGTCGGGGAACGTGAGCTTCTGCCGGATCAGGTCGGCGTCGCCGAGCCGGAACAGCGGCGTCGAGAACCGCAGCCGCAGCAGGTCGTCCGCGGCCGCACGGGCCGTGGCGATGTCCGCGGCGGTCGGCTTCAGGGCCGCGTCCTCGAGCAGCGGGCGCATCTGCGGCCACTTCTCGGCGTTCGCCCACGCGCCGGGCAGGCCGCGGCCGAAGCCGTTGTCCTGCCCGGTCCAGTCGATCGCGTTGAACCAGTCGCCGGAGTCGTAGCTGTCCCGATCGAGCGACTTCGACCGGAGCTGGTCGGTGCCCGCGTGCCAGAACGTCACCGTCTGCGCGAGCGCCGCGGTGGCCTGCGACAGCGTGTTCATCCGCACCCGGTCGGCCATCGAGGTGCTCTGCGGCAGCTTGATGGTCAGCAGGTCGAACAGCGTCTCGTTGTCGTGGGCGTCGACGTACGTGACGACCTCCTCCGGCGAGTCCGCGTACCCGGCGGGCGCGCCGCGGTAGTCGACCTCGTCGCCGCGCCGCACCTCCCCGGTGTGCGTGGTCAGCTCGTAGTCCCGGAGATTGCCGGCGAGCCCGAGCCGCACGACGTCGGTCGCGAGGCCGAGGTCGGCGTACTCCGTGGCCGACCCGGTGTTCACCGTGGCCGCGTCGCCGAGCTGCGCGGGCTGCCCGTTCGGGTCGGTGGCGAGCCCGGTGCCGAAGCCCTGCGTGAACATCGACGAGCCCTCGACCGGCGACCCGCCGTGCACGGCGTCCCGGAGCCGGTCGGAGAACGTGCCGATCCCGGTTCCGCCGAGCTGGCCCTGGGTGGCCTGCTCGAACAGCGCGTTGCCGGCGACCTCGCCGAAGTCCCAGCCCTCGCCGTAGAGGTACACCGCCGACCCGTCGACGCCGTCCGCCTCGACGGTCAGCGCGTCCAGCGCCTCCCGCACGGCCAGCATGTTCTGCTTCGAGTGGTGGCCCATGAGGTCGAACCGGAAGCCGTCGACCTTGTAGTCCCGGGCCCAGGTGACCACCGAGTCGACCATGAGCTTCTCGGCCATCGCGTGCTCGGTGGCGACGTTCTGGCAGCAGGTGCTGGTCTGCACCTGCCCGGTGCCGTCGAGCCGGTGGTAGTAGCCGGGGACGACCCGGTCGAGCACCGACCTCGCGTCCTGGCCGCTGGCGGCCGTGTGGTTGAACACCTGGTCGAGGACGACGCCCAGGCCCATCTCGTGCAGGGCGCCGACCATCGTGCGGAACTCCGCGACGCGGGCGCCGCCCTCGGGGTCGGTGGCGTACGAGCCCTCGGGCGCGGTGAAGTGCCACGGGTCGTAGCCCCAGTTGAAGCCGTCCCGCTCGCGGATCGCGCCGACGGCGGCCTGCTGGTCCTCGGCCGCCGGGCCGAAGCCGGACAGGTCGGGCGTGGTCGCCTGCGCGGCGCGGTCCTCCTCGATCGACGCGATGTCGAACGTCGGCAGCAGGTGCACGGTCGTCAGGCCCGCGTCCGCGAGCTCGCGCAGCCGGGCGGTGCCGTCCGACTCCCGGGCGAACGCCAGGTAGGTGCCGCGCTCGGCCTCCGGGACGGTCTCGTCCGCGATCGAGAAGTCGCGGACGTGCAGCTCGTAGATCGTGTGGTCCACGGCCCGCTCGACCACCGGCTGGGCGGTGTCCGCCCAGAGCGCCGGCCGGTACGCCGGGTCGGCCAGGTCGACCGCGACGGCGTGCGTCGAGTTCAGGGTGAGCGCCACGGCGTAGGGGTCCGTGACGACGTTCGTCTCCACCCGCCCGGTCGACGGCACGTAGACCTCGACCTCGTACTGGTAGCGCACGCCGGCCCAGGACGGGTCGCCTGTCGCGGACCAGGTGCCGTCGGCCGCCCGGTCGGTGGCGACCCGGGTGGGGGTGGTCGACGTGTCGGCGCCCGGCGCCCAGGTCAGCAGCGTGACCTCCTGCGCGGTCGGGGCCCAGAGCCGGAACGTCGGGGCGCCGCCCGACCAGGCGACGCCGAGGTCGGCGTCGGCCGCGGCGGCGTACAGGTCGTCCAGCGCGCCCGGGGTCTGCACGCCGGTCAGCGCCGTCAGCCCGTCGGCGCCCGCCTGGGACACCTGGACCTCGCCGGTGAGCAGCGCGCCCGGGTCGGCGCCCGGGTCGAGGCGCAGGGCCACCGAACCCGCGAGCGCCGGGAAGTCGGCGAGCACGTCGGCGGGCAGGCCCGCGGGGTCGCGGGTGAGCGGGACCTCGCCCGCGCCGGCGGGCCCGGTCACGGCGCCGTCGGTCACCCCGAGCCCGCCGTCGGGCGCGTGGTGCAGCGCCCAGGTGAGCTCGGCGGGGTCCGCGCCGCCGAGCAGGTCGGCCGGCCACGCGAGCAGATCCGCGCGCACCCAGTGCGCGCGCTGCTGGCCGACGCCCGTCAGCGGCGGGTTCTCGACGGTGATCTCGAGCAGGTGCGTCGCGACGTCGTAGGCGAACGCCACCTGCTCCCCGTCGGACGTCGCGAAGGTGTAGTTGTCCCCGCCCATCGCCCCTCCCTGGCCGTAGTTGACGTCCCAGGACATGCCGTGGGCGACCTTGACCTGGTACGAGCCTGCCGGGATCTGCGTGGTCGACCACTCGTACACGCCGTCGCCGTCCGGGTCCTTCGCCCAGGTGGCCAGGCAGTCGGGCGCCCAGTCGCCGGGGCAACCCGCCGCCGCCTGGTACGAGCCCGGCAGCGTGACGACGGGGCCTTGCGCGGTGTTCTGGAAGTCGCCGGACACCGGGTCCCAGTAGAACGTGACGTCGACGGGCGCGCCGCCCGGGGCGCCCGGGACGGTGTAGGCCACGTTCGCGCCCGCCGGGTCGCCGCCGAGCCCGAGCGCTCCGTCCCAGCCGCCGTCGAAGGCGACCTTGTACTCGTAGTCGCCGGGCGGCAGCGCGAAGGTGCCCTCCCAGACGCCGTCGGGGCGCTCGGCGAGCTCGGCCGCGGCGCAGCCGGGCTGCCAGTCGCCGGGGCAGCCCATCGCGGTGTTGTGGCTGCCGGGCACCGAGACGGTCGCGAAGGCCGCGGTCGGCGCGGCGGCGGCCTCGGGGCCGTCCGGCCCCTCCGCCCCGGCGGTCGTCGCGCCGGAGAGCAGCAGCGCCGCGGCGGCCAGCAGGGCGAGGGCGCGGCGCCGGGCGCTGCGGGGTTCGAGGGGTGTCCGGGGCGCCACGGAAGGGCGCCTGCGGGCGTGCGTCATCACAGGACTCCATCGTCGGGGGTGAGCGTCAGCAGCGCGGCTGCCTGCGACTGTACGCGTTTGCAGAAACATCCGGCAACGACCTGCAAACGGTCGTCCCACCCCCCGACGCACCGAGACCCACTGATCCGGCCGAGCCCACCCGAGAAGTTGGGGGGGCCTCGACCGGATCAGTGGGTCTCGGGGGACGCGGCGCGCGTCAGTGCGCGAAGTGGCGCGTGCCCGTCAGGTAGAGCGTCACGCCGGCCGCGGCCGCGGCGGCGACGACCTCCTCGTCGCGGACCGACCCGCCGGGCTGCACCACCGCGCGCACGCCGGCGTCCAGCAGCACCTGCAGGCCGTCGGCGAACGGGAAGAACGCGTCCGAGGCCGCCACCGCGCCGCGCGCCCGCTCGGCGTCGCCGGCGTTGGCCCGCTCGACGGCCAGCCGGCAGGAGTCGACCCGGTTGACCTGGCCCATGCCGACGCCGACCGACGCGCCGCCGTCCGCGAGCAGGATCGCGTTCGACTTCACGGCCCGCACGGCGCGCCAGGCGAACGCGAGGTCCGCCAGCGTCGCGGTGTCGGCGGCCTCGCCCGCGGCCAGCGTCCACGTCGCCGGGTCGTCGCCCGCGGCGTCGAGACGGTCGACCTCCTGCATCAGCAGCCCGCCGCTGATCGGCCGCAGCTCGACCCCGGCGGCCGGCGCGCCCTCGAGGACCAGGAGCCGGATGTTCTTCTTGCGGGTGAGCACCTCGAGCGCCTCGGGCTCGTACGCGGGCGCGACGACGACCTCGGTGAACACCTCGGCGATCTGCTCCGCCGCGGCGCGCGTGACCGTGCCGTTCGCCGCGATGACGCCGCCGAACGCGGAGACGGGGTCGCAGGCGTGGGCCTTCGCGTGCGCGTCCGCGATGTCCGCGCCGACCGCGATCCCGCACGGGTTCGCGTGCTTGATGATCGCGACCGCCGGGCCGTCGTGGTCGTGCGCCGCGCGCCAGGCCGCGTCGGCGTCGACGTAGTTGTTGTACGACATCGCCTTGCCGTGCAGCTGCTGCGCCTGCGCCAGCCCGGCAGGGCCGTACCCGGAGGTGTAGACGGCGGCGCGCTGGTGCGGGTTCTCGCCGTACCGCAGCACGTCCGCGCGGTCCCAGGTCGCGCCGACCCAGGCCGGGAAGCCGGTGCGCACGCCGTCGACCTCGTCGGTCGTGGTCGCGACGTTGCCCATCCAGGACGCCACCGCGACGTCGTAGGTCGCCGTGTGCACGAACGCCTGCGCGGCGAGCCGGGTGCGCTCGGCCAGCGTGAAGCCGCCGCCCTGCACGGCCGCGACGACCTCGTCGTACCGGGCGGGGTCGACGACGACCGCGACGCTCGGGTGGTTCTTCGCCGCCGCACGCACCATCGACGGCCCGCCGATGTCGATCTGCTCGACGCACTCGTCCGGGGTCGCGCCCGAGGCGACGGTCTGCGTGAACGGGTACAGGTTGACGACGACCAGCTCGAACGGGGCGACGCCCAGCTCGTCCAGCTGCGCCAGGTGCTCGGGGCGGCGGGTGTCGGCGAGGATGCCGGCGTGCACCCGCGGGTGCAGCGTCTTCACGCGGCCGTCGAGGCACTCGGGGAAGCCGGTCAGGTCCTCGACCCGCGTGACCGGCACGCCGGCGGCGGCGATCGTCCCCGCGGTCGAGCCGGTGGACACGAGCTCGACGCCCGCGGCGTGCAGGGCGGTCGCGAGCTCGACCAGCCCCGACTTGTCGTAGACGGAGAGCAGCGCGCGGCGCACCGGGCGGCGGGTGCCGTCGGCGGTCGGGTCGGCGACGGGCTCGACGGGCGGCAGGGCGTGGGACATGGCGGTCCTCCGGTGTGGTCGGTCGGGCACCACGGGGGTGCCGCTCGGGACCCTGCACCCAGGCGGACGGTGCATCGGCGGGACTGCCTCGGCCGCTCCCTGGTGGTCAGTTCCACCTCGACGCCAGTCACGACCGGGCACGAGCCTAGCCGACGCCGGTGGGGCGGCCGGCGGGTCAGTCGGTGCGGCGCCCCTTCGCGAAGTACGCGATCGGGCCGACCCAGTTCACCGAGATCGCGAGGCCCCAGGCCGCTTTCGGCCCGTTGACCAGCGCCGCCGGGCGCCGCGACAGGTCGCGGTACGCGGCTGCGGCGAGCGCGAGCTGCGTCGCGGTGAGCAGGACGGTGGTGACCTTGCGCCCGGTGCTGAGCCCGGACCAGCGTGCGCGTGCGAGTCTCATGGCCCGACGCTACGCGCCCGGGTCGCCGGGCGGCGCGGGCCGGAGGTCCCGGCGGCGCGGCGGGACGCGCGCCGGTCAGCCGACGGTGACCGAGCGCCCCTCGACGGTCAGCCCGCCCGCCACGATGCGGCCGACCCAGTCGACCAGCAGCCGGCGCTCGGCGACCTTGATCCGCTCGTGCAGCGTCGCCTCGTCGTCGCCCGGCTCGACCGGGACCGCGACCTGGGCGATGACCGGGCCGGTGTCGACGCCCGCGTCCACGACGTGCAGCGTGCAGCCGGTGACCTTCGCGCCGAACGCCAGCGCGTCCCGCACCGCGTGCGCGCCGGGGAACGACGGCAGCAGCGCGGGGTGCGTGTTGACGACGCGGCCCGGGAACCGGTCGAGCACCGCCGCGCCGAGGATCCGCATGAAGCCCGCCGAGACGACGAGATCCGGCCGGAACACCGCGATCGACTCGGCCAGCGCGCGGTCCCACGCGGCGCGGTCGTCGAAGTCGCCGGGCGCCACGACCGCGGTCGGGATCCCCGCCGCGCGCGCCAGGTCCAGGCCGCCCGCGGAGGCGCGGTCCGCCACGACGCCGACGACGCGGCCCGGGTACGCCGGGCCCTCGTGCGCCGCGAGCAGCGCCGCGAGGTTCGAGCCGCCGCCGGACACCAGGACGACCAGGCGGCCGGTGGCGCGGGTGGCGGGGCGGGGCGCGTCGGGGGTGCCGTGCGGGGCGGGGGCGGCCATGGGCGCCCACCCTAGCGGGGCGCCCAGGTGCGCCCGCGCGGGCCACCCCGCCGAGATGGCACCTCTCGGCTGTGCGGACGAGCCGCACCACAGCCGAGAGGTGCCGTCTCGGGACGGCCGGGTGCGCCCGCGCGCGGGGCGTGCGCGAGAATGGCGACCGTGAGCAACCCGTACGCCCCGCCCTCGTCCGACCGCGCACCCGCGGACCGCGACGGGCGCGCGGCGGGCGGCGACCCCACCGACCCGGCGGACCCGACCGGCCCCGCCGGCCCCGGCCCGACCGGACCCACCGGCCCGGGCCCCGCCGGCCCCGGTCACCCGCTGCCGCCGCACCCCGCGCCCGGCCCGCACCCGCCGCGCCCGCACCCCGGCCCGGCCGCGCCGCCGCCGTCGCCCGAGTCGCTCGCCCGCCTGGGCCGGCTCGCCCGGCACTTCTCGGTGTGGCTGCTCGCCGGCGTCGTCGTGACGCTGCTGCCGCTGCCGTGGCGGTTCGCGTCGATCGCGTTCCTGGTCGGCGCGCTCGTCGCCGGCGTGCGTGCGCTGGTGCACGTGCTGCGCACCGGGCTCCGCGGCGGGATGGGCGCGATGCTCGTCGCCGGCCTGCTGGTGACGGGGCTGGTGCTGGTCGGCGCCCTCGGCTCGCTGGTGACCTGGCGGATCGACGCCGACCGGCAGGCCTGCCTCCAGGGCGCCCTGACCCGGACGGCCGAGGCCGCGTGCGAGCGCGACTACGACGACGCGGTCGCGGACCTGACCGGCAGGCTCACCGTCGGCCGCGGCTGACCGCAGGCCTCGACCGGAGCGGTCCGCCCCGGCGGACCCCGGCGCCGTCAGCCCCGGCGCGCCGCCCCGGTCACGGCGGCCCACGCGCGGCGCACCGCTCCCGCGACCGCCGCGCGCACGTGCCGGTCGCCCGGCAGCAGCACCAGCAGCGACCCGAGGGCCACGCCCGCCGCCACGGCCAGCGCGACGAGCACCGGCTGCGGCCCCAGCTCGGTCATCCGCCCCGGCCCGATGCCGCCGCGGGACAGCGCCGCCAGCACCAGCGTGCCCAGCCCGGCCACCGCCGCCGAGACCAGCCCGGCGACGGGGGCGTCGAGCGCGCGCTCGGTGACCAGCCGGCGCCGGAGCACCGCCGCGGAGGCCGCCCCGGCGAGCAGCGTCACCACCGGGACGGCGAGCAGCACGCCGCCCGTGACGTCCGGCGCGGGGAGCGCGCCGAGCAGCGGTACCGCCGGCACCGCGCCGGCCTGCACCTCCCCCACCGCGAACGACGTCCCGGTCCCGACCGCGAAGCCCGGCCCGGCGAGCCACGCCAGCGCCCACAGCACGAGCGTCGGGGCGTACGCCAGCTCGGCGACGGCGAGCACGATCCCGCCGACCGCGTCGAGCCGCAGCGACGCGACGACGTCGGCGATCGCGCCGCGCCCCGCCACCACCCAGAGCGTGGCCAGCACGGCGGCGAGCAGCACGAGCGTCGCGAGCGCGGTCGTGCCGGCGGCGACCCCGTGCGCCACCGGCTCGGGCAACCGCGACCGCACCGGCTCGACGACGTCCCGGAACCGCGGCGCCTCCGGGCGGCGGAGCAGTCCCGCGCCGAGGCCGAGCGAGGCGACGACGGCGCCCGCCAGCAACCCGATGCCCACGTGCAGCAGCGGCACGCCCGTCGCCAGACCGACGACGAGCAGCACGCCCACGTACGCGCCGACGCCCGCGCCGAACGCCGACCGCGTCGCGTACCCGGACCGGCGCGCGGAGGCGTAGCAGCCGAACAGCGCCAGGGCGGTCAGGCCCAGCGGCACGAGCGTCACCGAGGGCGCGTCGGTCAGCGGCACGCCGTGCGCGAGCAGCCACAGGCCGGCGCCGACCTCGACCGCGCGGGTCCACGGGATGCCGCTGGTCGCCGGCGCCGCGGAGGTCGCGACGTAGGCCGCGACCGCGGGCAGCACCACGACGAGCAGCGACAGCAGCGCCGCCTGCAGCCCGGCCAGCAGTCCGCCGACCCAGCGCGGGGCGCCGTCGAGGTCGCTGACGAAGAACCGCGGCGGGGCGGAGTCGTCCACGACCCGGCGCCGCGCGCGGCCGCCGCCCACCGGTCCGGGACCGCCCGAGCCCGAGCCGCCCGAGCCACCGGACCCGCGGGCCCCGGGCGCGCCGGAGCCGCGTCCGTCGGGGCGGGTGCCGGGCGGGGTGGTCATGGCCCCATCGTCCCCGGCCGGCGGCGCCGGGCGGGCGAGGCGCCCCGGCGTGCCGCGGGGTGGAGCGGGTGGCGTGCCACACGCCGGGACGGCCCGGGTGGCCCGCCGCCCCGGCCGCTCGGACGGCACGAGCGCCGACCTCCGCGCCGGCCCCTGTCCGACCGGCCCACGCGAGGCGACGGTGGCCGCGCCCGCGGTCCGCGCCCCCGGGTCAGGCGCGGCCGCGGCGGCGCCGGACCGCGGCGCACGCGGAACCGCCGAGCACGAGGAGCGTCGCGGCCAGCACCGCACCGCGGAGCGCCGCACCGGCACCGGTGGCCGCGAGGTCGCGCCCGTCCCGCTCGACGGACGGTGGGACGTCGGCTCCGGCTCGGGGGGCCCCGGCCCCAGGGCCCGGGCCCGGCCCGGGACCGGACGCCGGCTCGACCCGCACGACGACGTCGATCCGCGCATCGGCTCCGACCCCGTTCGACGCCGCGATCGTCGCGGCGAAGTCGCCCGCCTGGACCGGGACACCGGCGACCGTGCCGCCCGGGTCGAGCGCGAGCCCCGGCGGCAGCGTGCCCGACGCGACCGACAGCGTCGCCTCCGGCGTGCCGCCCACCGTGAACGCGTAGGAGTACGCCACCCCCACCTCGGCAGGCGGCGGGTCGCCGGCCAGCGTCACCGGCTCGTGGACGACGAGCTCCACGTCGACCGTCGCCACCCCGCACTCGGCGGAGACCGCGGGGTCGTCGGCCAGCACCCGGAGGGGGTAGGTGCCCGGGGTCGTCGGCGTGCCCGACAGCACCCCGGAGACCGACAGCGCGAGGCCCTCCGGCAGCGGGCCGCCGTCGGCGGCGAGCCGCGCCTCGGCCGCGCCGGGGCCCAGGCCGAAGGCGAACTCGTACGGCTCCCCGGCCACCGCGGCGTGCGGTGCGCCGACGATCGTCGGGCAGGTGACCGAGCGGACAGCCCGGTGCGCGGTGACCGTGCCGAAGTCGTTGGTGAGCACCACCCGGTAGCGGGCCGCCGCCTCGGGTTCGTCCGGTGCGGTCACGGTCAGCCGGGTCGTCCAGGTCGTCCCGTCCACGTTCAGCTCAGGCTCGGCATCGACGTCGGCCCAGCCGCCCGCCGCGCCCTCGACCTGCCACTCCACCGCGAGGACGGCGGAGCTCGACGCGGTTGCGGTCAGCACGACCTCCTCCCCCGGGCGCGCCGCGGTGGTGACGTCCGGCTGCCCGACCAGGGCGGGGGCCACGCCGTAGGCGAACGCGCCGGGGTGGGTGAGCGTCGTCCCGCCCGTGCGCACGTGGACGTCGACCGCACCGGCGGCGTGCGGCGGCGTGACCGCGTGCACGACGGCACCCACGCGTCGCACCTCGGCCGCGGCCGCGTCGCCGAACCGGACCTCGGTCATCGCCGTGTGCACGGAGCGCGGCGCCTCGACCTGCTGGTCCGCCGGCGCGCCCAGCCCGAGCTGCCCGACGTGCCCGGTGCCCCACGCCAGCACGTCGCCGGCCTCCGTGACGGCGAACGCGCGGCGCTGCCCGAACGTGTGCTCCACCGGCCCCATGGCGAGGACGGTCACGCCGCTCAGGAGCTCGCCGTCGTACTCCAGCACGGTCGGCCGGGTGGCGTCCCGGCCACCCGCGAGGACCCCGTCGCTGGAGTCGCCCCAGCCGTAGACGCGGCCCTCCGCGTCACGCGCGAGCGCGATCCGGTGGGTCGCCGCCACCTCGACGATGCGCGCCCCCGACGGAACGGCGTCGAGGTCCAGGGCCAGCGGTGCGGGGTTCGTCGACAGGCCGACCTCGCCGGTGCCGAGCTGCCCGTAGGTGTTGCTCCCCCACGCCACCATCGACCCGTCCTCGGTCACGGCGTACGCGGCGCTGATCCCGATGGCCACGTGGACGACGCGGTGGCCCGACAGCGCGCCGGAGGTGTCGACCTCGACCGGGTGCACGGAGTCCCCGTGGATCCCGGCCCCGAGGCGACCGTTCCCGTTCCCTCCCCACGCCCAGGCGACGCCGCTCGCGGTCCGGGCGATCACGGTGGCCCGGCCGGCCGACACCTGCGCGACCGGGGACCCGCCGAGCTGCTCCGCGACCAGCGTCGGTGTCCGCACGTCGTCGAGGCTCCCGGTGCCGAGCCGTCCGAACTGCCCGCGGCCCCAGGTGTAGACCCCGGTCTCGGACACGGCGACGGCGAAGTGCTGGCCCGCGTCGACCTGGACCACCGCCCCCGCGCCGGCGGGCAGCGCCACCCGCGCGGGCGTCGCGCTCCCGCCCAGGCCGGCCCCGGGGCCGAGGCCGAGCTGTCCGTACCAGTTCCCACCCCAGGTGTAGACGGCGCCACCGCGTGTCCGCGCGATCGAGTGGTCCGCGCCGGCGGCGACCTCCACGACGTCGTCGCCGTCGAACGCCGCGCGGTCGATCGGGGTCGGCTCGAGCGCCTCGGTCACGTCACCGAGGCCCAGCTGCCCGAGCCCGCCCGTGCCCCACGCGTGGACCACCCCGTCGGCCGTCACCGCGAGGGTGTGCGCGTCGCCGGTCGACACCTGCACGAACGCCGGCGGGTCGGTGGCCTCGATCGCGACCTCGGTGCCGCCGCCGACCGGTCCGCGCGCCGGCGACACCGCCGACGGGCCCCCGGTGCCCCGACCGGGGTCGGCCCCGGCGGCGACGGCTCCCGGCAGCGCGAGGGCGACGGCCAGGAGGCCCACGGTGAGGATGCGGCGGGGGGTGCGGAGGCTCACGCGATCACCTGCTCGTCACGGCGAGGTCCGGCGCCCCGGGGGTGCGGGCGCCGGCGCGGTCCGGCGCGGTGGCGCCGTCGCGTCACGCACCCTAGGGACCCCGCAGCCGACCCCGGTCCCGGTCAGCACCTACGGAGCGACGAACGGCCCCGTCTCACCGCCGATCTGAGTGGCGCGCAGGGCTGGCGGACGACCACCTAGGTGGCGCGCCCACGCCGGCGCACCGGCGCGCGCGGGTTCGCCGGTTCCGCGCGAGGTCGCCGGTTCCGCAGGGGGTGGGACCCGCGCAACCGGCGAGCTCGGCGGCCCCGGGCACGGCGACGGGCGCCGCACCCCCGGGAGGGTGCGGCGCCCGTCGCGGTGCGGTGCGCCGGTCAGCTGAGCAGCGCGCGCGCCAGCTCGGCCGTCTCGGTCGGCGTGGTGCCGACCTTCACCCCGGCGGCCTCGAGGGCCTCCTTCTTGGCCTGCGCGGTGCCGGCCGAGCCGGACACGATCGCGCCGGCGTGGCCCATCGTCTTGCCCTCGGGGGCGGTGAAGCCCGCGACGTAGCCGACGACCGGCTTGGTCACGTGCTCGGTGATGTACGCCGCGGCCCGCTCCTCGGCGTCGCCGCCGATCTCGCCGATCATGACGATCAGGTCGGTCTCGGGGTCGGCCTCGAACGCGGCGAGCGCGTCGATGTGCGTCGTGCCGATGATCGGGTCGCCGCCGATGCCCACCGCCGTCGAGAACCCGAGGTCCCGCAGCTCGTACATCATCTGGTAGGTCAGCGTGCCGGACTTCGACACCAGGCCGATCCGGCCGGGGCCGGTGATGTCGGACGGGATGATGCCGACGTTCGACTTCCCGGGGCTGATGAGGCCCGGGCAGTTGGGGCCGAGCAGCCGGACGCCCTTGGCCTGGGCGTAGGCGAAGAACTCGGCGGTGTCCGCGACCGGGACGCCCTCGGTGATGATCACGATCAGCGGGACGCCGGCGTCGACGGCCTCGATGACGGCCGCCTTGGTGAAGGCCGGCGGCACGAAGATGACCGACACGTCGGCCTTGGTCGCCTCGACGGCCTGGGCCACCGAGCCGAACACCGGGATCGCCACGGTCAGGCCGGAGCCGTCGCCGCGGGGGAACTCGACGCTGGTGCCCGCCTTGCGCGGGTTCACGCCGCCGACGACGGTGGTGCCCGACGCCAGCATGCGGGTGGTGTGCTTGCTGCCTTCGGACCCGGTCATGCCCTGCACGATGACCTTGGAGTCCGCGGTCAGGAAGATCGCCATGGTGGGTTGTCTCTCGTCTCTCGCGTCGCTGCGGTCGGTCAGGCGGTGGCGGCCAGGCGGGCGGCCTCGGCGGCGCCCCCGTCCATGGTCTCGGCCAGCGTGACGAGCGGGTGGGCCGCGTCCCGGATGATCCGGCGGCCCTCGAGCACGTTGTTGCCGTCCAGGCGCACGACCAGCGGCTTGGTCGCCTCGTCGCCCAGGATGCCCAGCGCCGCGACGATGCCGTTGGCGACCGCGTCGCACGCCGTGATGCCGCCGAACACGTTGACGAACACGGACTTCACCTGCGGGTCGGACAGGATGATGTCCAGGCCCGCGGCCATCACCTCGGCCGAGGCGCCGCCGCCGATGTCGAGGAAGTTCGCCGGCTTCACGCCGCCGTGCTGCTGCCCGGCGTACGCGACGACGTCGAGGGTGCTCATGACGAGCCCCGCGCCGTTGCCGATGACGCCGACCTCGCCGTCGAGCTTGACGTAGTTGAGGTCCTTCTCCTTGGCGCGCGCCTCGAGCGGGTCCGCCGCGGCGGCGTCCTCGAGGGCGGCGTGGTCCTCGTGCCGGAAGTCGGCGTTGCCGTCCAGCGTGACCTTGCCGTCGAGCGCGACGACCTCGCCGGCCTCGGTCAGCACGAGCGGGTTCACCTCGACGAGCGTGGCGTCCTCCTCGCGGTAGACGTCCCACAGCTTCGTGAGCACGGCGGCGACCTTCGGGCCGATCTCCGCGTCGAAGCCGGCGGCGGCGACGATCTCGTCGGCCTTGGCCTGGTCGATGCCGGTCCGCGGGTCCACCGGGACCTTCGCGAGCGCCTCGGGCCGCTCGACCGCGAGCTGCTCGATCTCCATGCCGCCCTCGACGCTCGCCATCGCGAGGTACTGCCGCTCCGCGCGGTCGAGCAGGAGGGAGAAGTAGTACTCCTTCGCGATGCTCGCGCCGGCGGCGATCATCACGCGGTGCACGGTGTGGCCCTTGATGTCCATCCCGAGGATCTCGCCGGCGCGCTGCTCGGCCTCCTCGGCGGAACGGGCGATCTTGACGCCGCCGGCCTTGCCGCGGCCGCCGGTCTTCACCTGCGCCTTGACGACCACCACGCCGGTCGCGCCGTCGGCGCCCAGCAGGGTCTCGGCCGCCGCCCGCGCCTCGGAGGGCGTCGTCGCGACGATCCCTCCCAGGACGGGTACCCCGTGCCGCTCGAAGATGTCACGTGCCTGGTACTCGAACAGGTCCACCTGCTGCGGTCCTTCCCTCGCCCTGCGGTCCCGTAGGGGGCTGGCTGCTCTGCCGCGGACGATCGTAGCCCGCGGCCGGAGCTTTATCTCCACGTCGAGATATGTGACCCAGGTCGCACGGCCGGCGTCAACCTCTCTTGACACTGCGCCGCAGTGTCAAGCAGAGTTGACGCATGACCGGCACCGACCCCACCACCGACTCCGCCGACGGCGCGCTCGCCGCGGCGACGGCCGACGACCCCGCGACCGGCCTGCGCGCCGTGCGCTCGCTGCGGGTGCTCGCCGACCGGCTGGAGACCCTGCAGGTCGGCCGGGCCCGCGAGCTCGGCTGGTCCTGGCAGGACATCGCGGACGCCCTCGGCGTGAGCCGGCAGGCCGTCCACCAGAAGCACCACCGGCGCGACTGACCCCGCCGGGACCCAGCGAGAGGAGACGACCATGTTCGAGAGGTTCACCAGCGGCGCCCGCGCCGCGGTCGTGCAGGCCCAGGAGGTCGCGCGCGACCTCGGCGACGCCCGGATCACGCCGGCGCACCTGATCGTGGCGGTCGCGTCCGTCGACGACCCCGCGGCCGCGGCGCTGGCGGCGCACGGCGCCGGCAGGGCGGCGCTGCTCGACGCGTTCGACGGCGACGGGCTCGACCCGGCGGCCCTCGCGGCGCTGGGGATCGACCTCGACGCCGTCCGGCGTCGGGCGGACACCGTGTTCGGCGCGGGCGCCCTCGACCGGGCCGACCGCGCGCGGCGCGGCGGCGGCCGGCGGTCGCCGGGGCACCTGCCGTTCACGCGGGACGCGAAGAAGACGCTCGAGGTCGCGCTGCGTGAGGCGGTCCGGCTCGGGCACCGGCGCATCGAGGCCGGGCACGTGCTGCTCGCGGTCGTCCGCCTGTCCGACACCGACGGGCACGCGCTGCTGCGCCGCGCCGGCGTCGACCCGGCCGCGCTGGCCGCGGACGTGACGGCCCGCCTGGGCGGCGCGGCGGCGGCCTGACCCGCCGGGTCGGGCGCGGCAGCCCGACGCGGCGCGGTCCGCGGCGGCCCCACCCGGCGCGGTCCGCGGCGGCCCCCACCCGGCGCGACGGCGCGGCGCGCGCGGCCGCGAGCGCCGCGAGCGCCCCGCCGAACGAGCACCCGACACGTCGAGAGAGCATCCAGTGGATGCTCTCTCGACGTGTCGCGTGCTCTCTCGAGGCGGACCCGCCTCCGGGAGGCACGCGCCGGGCGGCTACCGTGGCCGGGTGAGCGACCCGCGCCTGACCCCCGACGCCCGCGCCCGGCGCACCCGCACGCTGCGGTGGGTCGTCCCGCTGGTCATCGGGGTGCCGCTGCTCGCGGTGCTGCTGGTCGTGACGCTCCGGGTCAGCATCGGCGCCGGGGTGGCGCTGCTGGTCGTCGGCCTGGCGATGGCGCTCGCCGGCTGGGCCCTGCAGGCGCGCGACCGACGCCGCGCCGACCGGCTCGCACCCGCGGACCCGGCGCTGCGCACGAACCCCCCGCTCGACGTGGCTCGGGTCCGGGCGCTGCGAAGCGAGGGCGGGCACGTCGCCGCGGTCCGCGAGGTCCGGCGCCAGGCCCCGTGGCTCACGCTCGCCGAGGCCGTCGACCTGTCGCAGCGCATCGGCTGAGGCCGGGCGCGACCTCCGACGTGTCCGATGCTCACTCGGCGCGGACGCCGGCGCGTCAGGCCGGCAGGCGCGGGGCGCGCGGGACCTCGCCCAGCGGGCGGCCGGTGCTGAACACCGCGAGCGCCACCTCGGACCGGCGCAGGCCCAGGTGCCGGCGCAGCGCGGCGTGCGGGCCCGGGACGTCGACGACCTCCGAGTGCGGCGACACCGCGTGGCCCGCACGGTGCGCGTGCAGCCAGAGCCGCTGCAGGCTGCGGCCGGCGTCGAGCACCCGCTCCTCCGGCAGCCCGGTGCGGCCGTCGAGCACCGGCGCGCGCGCCGGCCCGCCGCGCTCGCGCGCGTCCACCGAGGCGTCGGCCACGAGCACGTGGTGCACCCCGCGCTCCGGCGCCGGGACCCCGGCGCCGCCCCGCGCCCGCGCTCGTGCCGTCAGCGCCGCGTCCGCCACCCGCGCGACCGCCCCGAGCGCCCCGAGCGCCGGGTCGCGCAGCCACAGGTGCCGCGTGACGGGCGCCCCGAGCCGGGCGAGCGCGGGCGGCACGAGCAGCACCCGGTCGCTGAGCCCGTCGCGCGCGTAGCCGGGATGCTCCGGGCTGAGCCGGAGCCAGTGCAGGAGCTCCTCCGCGACCGGCCGGCGCGCGAGCGTGCCGACGCCGCCCCACCGCACCAGCCGCGCGAGCACGGCCGGGTCGACCGCGCGCAGGCGGAGTCCCGGCGCGAGCGTGCCCGCGGGCAGGTCGTCGTACACGGCGGGGTCGCCCGCCAGGTCGCCGCGGTAGACGGCGCGCTCCCGCACGTCCGCCGGCGTGGCGGCCGGGGAGCCGGTGGCCGCGCCGCCGAGCCGTACCCGCAGCACCGGCCGCTCCGGGTCGGCCGGCCCGCGCACCGGCAGCGCGTCCAGCGCGCGCAGCGCGGGCAGCGGCTCGACGACCAGCTCCCGCCCGGCCGCGGCCGCGCCGACCGCCGCGCACTCCACCCACGCGCCGAGGCTCAGCAGGACGTCCCGGAAGGTCGGGTCGCCGGCGGGCAGCGTGCGGCCGGGGACCACGGCGACCTCGACGCCGGGGCCGTCCGGGCCGGCGACGACGACGCGGGGCGCCCACGGCTGGGTGTTGTGCGGGCTCGGCGCCCGGGCGGCGAGCGCCACCAGGTCGGCGAGCAGGGTCTCGTCGCTCATGCACGCTCCTGCGGCACGGGCCGCCGGTAGAAGGTGAGTCCGTGCAGCGGGCGCCCGCCGAACCGCTCGGACTGCCGCGCCGACGCGGGGTTGTCCCGGCCGACGGAGGTCATGCGCAGCCGCCGGTAGCCGCCGGCGTGCAGGCCCGCGTGCAGCTCCCGGCTGAGCAGCGTGAGGATCCCCTCGCCCTGCCGGTCGGGCCGGGTGCCCTGGATGACGAGGACCGCGTCCTCGCGGTAGCGCCCGCGGGTGGCGAGCAGCCGGAGCTGCTCGACCGGCCCGAGCCGACCACCCGTCGCCTGCAGGAACCGGGTGATGTCGGGGACCGCGAGCACGAACGCCACCGCCGCGCCGTCCTCGTCCCGGGCGAGCAGCAGCAGGCGCTCGTCCAGCAGCCACGCCAGCCCGTCCGTCGCCGCCCGCATCTCCGCCGGGGTGATCGGCGTGTAGTACGGCAGCGCCGCGAACGAGGCGTTGAGCAGGTCGAGCAGCTCGGGGACCAGCCGGCCCATCGCCCGCCGGGACCCGTGCTCGGGCCGCACACCCACGGCCGCCCACTCGGCCGCGGTCGGCGCGTCGACCGGCCGCACGTCGGCCACCCAGGTGTCCGCCTCGTGCCAGCGGCGGAACCCCGCCGCCTCGTAGACCCCCGGCACGTGGGCGGGGTTCCACGGCGAGTCGACGAAGCCGCGCTCCGCCCACCCCGACGTGACCACGCCGCCGGTCTGGTTCGGCAGCAGGGACACGGGGCCGATCAGCTCGCGCTCGCCGGTGGCCCGCGCCTCGAGCGCCGCGAACAGCGCGCCCGCCGCCGTCGCGTCCGCGAACTCCGTCGCCCCGAACAGCAGCGCCCGCGTCCCGAGCTTCGCGTCCAGCCGGGCGTCCCGGTGCGCGGTCGTCCGCCCGACGACCACGCCTGCGTCGTCGCGGGCCAGCAGCAGCTCGACGGGTCCGCCGGGGTGCGGCGACGTCCCGCGCCACCACGACCGGACGGTGGGCGCCTGCAGCGGGACGGCGAGGTCGCGCGGGTGCAGGTCGAGGGGCAGCCGGAGGAACTCGCGCAGCTGGCGGCGGGTCGCGACGACCTCGACCCTCACGCGGTGCCACCCGCGTCGTCGGCCGGGTCCGCGTCGACGGGGTCCGCGTCGGGGTCGGCGGGGTCCGCGGCGGCGGAGCGGGCGGCGGCGTCCACCCGCCCGTGCAGCCGGATGTACCCGCCGGTCCCCCACCGCTCGCCGTCGGTGATCCACCGCATGAGGTCCCGGTGCTCGGGCATGCGGGCGAACGCCAGCAGCTCGTCGCGACCGGAGAAGAACGCGAGCGTCCCGAGCGTGAACGGCGGCGACCAGTACACGGCGTACCAGCGGAACCCGCGGAGCCGCTGCATCTTCGCCACCATCGGGTACCAGGTCCGGGCGAGCGCGAGCCACGCCAGCGGGCCGGTGTACCGGGTGGCGCCGACGAACATGGCGCGGGCATCGGCCAGGCCGGGGTGCGCGCGCGGTCCGCGGGCCCCGGCGGGACGGTCGGCGCCGGTCGCGCGGCCACGGCGGCCGCCGCCCTCGCGCCGGCCGGAGCTCCCGCCCGGGCGTCGCGGGTACCCCGGCGCGCCGTCGCCGCCCTCCGCGACCCGCGGCGGCTCGACCCCGCGCCGGACCTCCCCGGACAGCGCGGCGAACCGCTCGACGTGCGCCATGGACCGGTCCTCGGCCCGCCAGACGCCGTTGCTGTACCCCTCGGGCTCCGCCGCGTAGACGTGCGCGAACCCGCCCCCCGTGCCCGCGGCGGACCGCTCGGCGTCCGCGGCGAACCGCTCGGCGTCCGCGAGCGTCGCGAAGAACGCCAGCACCCCGCGCCGCCGCGCGACGCCGCCCGGCAGGTCCCGCTCCCGGAACCGGCGCTGCCGCACCATCCCCGGCGCGCCCGCCGCGGACCGCACCCGGTCCGTGACGACCAGCGCCTCCGCCCGCCCGAGCGGCGGCGTCCGGCTGAAGTCCGAGGTCCGCATCAGGACGCGCCCGCCGCGCCGTCCCCGGCCGTCGCCTCCGCGGCGCCCCGGTCGCCCGGGTCCACGACGTACACGTTCTTGATCTTCCGGTGCCCGCCGGCGAACGGGCCGGTGCCGTGGTCGTGCACCTGCACCCGGATGTCGCGCGCGGCCTCGTCCTCCTCGAGCGACTGCGCGATGTCGCGCGACACCGACGCGAGGTGCGCGAGCACGCCCTCGGCGGACCGCCGGGCCAGCGCGTCCCGCTCCCCGTCGTCCAGAGCGGCGTCGGCGCGGAGCTCCAGGTGGATGACCGGCCGCTGCTCCTGCCCGCCGATCTCGACCAGCCCGAGCCGGAACGACTCGATCGCCGAGGCGTGCGGGTTGTCGAGGTACAGCCCGTTCTCGACGTCGAGCGGGTAGATGTTGGCGCCCATGTACGACACGGTCGAGTCCTTGCGGCCGAACAGCAGCACGAACGGCAGCCGCATCCGCTGGGTCGCGAACGCCCGGTCGAACCCGAACGCCAGCCGCGGGTAGCGGGCCACCAGCGCGCGCATCTCCGGGAACGTGACCAGGCGCGCCTCGTCGCCGATGTCGTACCGCAGCTTCGGGCTCATGATCGACGTCGAGTTGAGCGTGACCAGCAGCTCGCCGTCGTCGGTCGTCTCGAGGAACGTCTCCAGCGGGTTGTACTGCAGGATCATCGGCGTGCGCTGCTCGTCGTCGCCGAGCACCGACGCGCGCAGGCCGGGGTGCGCGAGCAGCGAGCGCCGCAGCCACACCGCCAGGTCGGTCTCGCCGGCCATGCCGATCGTCAGGTCGGAGGCGCCGTACCCGGAGTAGATCCGCGCGAACCGCTCCTCGAGGTAGTCCCGCAGCCCCTCGGTGAGCGCCTCGCCGCCGACGAAGCCGTTGAGGTCGTAGCGGTCCCAGTCGAACCCCTCGGCGTCGAGCCGGTCCCGCAGGTGCTTGAGGAACGGCGGGTAGGCGCTGAGCACGTAGGTGTACCGCGGGCCGAAGTGCCGGAGCGTGTCGACGATCTTGTCGACGTCGGGCCCGGTGTTCTTCACCATCGCGATCTTGGCCATCGCGATGCCGGTGTTCGTCCCCGTCGCCCACGCCCCCATCGAGAACGCGTTGATCGCGAACAGGCGCCGGCTGCCGAACAGCATCGTCACGTAGCCGGCGACGTTGCGGTGCACGGTGCGCAGCTCGCGGCGCGACCGCATCCAGTTGTACGGCTTGCCCGAGGACCCGCTCGACTCGTCGACGACCGTCCCGACCGTCTCGATCCGGCCGTTCCAGCACCGGTCGTCCTCGGTGTACCGGTCGACGTAGTCCTTCTTGGAGGTGGGCGCGTACGCGTCGAGCCGCCACCAGCGGAACCGGAAGCCCTTCTCGGTGAGGAAGTCGCGGTACGCGGGCACGTCCAGGTAGGCGTACTGGCACATCATCCAGGCGTGCAGCCGCGCGAACCGCTCCATCGACGGGCGGTAGTGCCGGGCGGTGAACCGCCACAGCGCGGGGTGCAGCCGGTACAGGCCGTAGAACGCGGACACCGCCGCCGCGGCCAGGCGCAGCGCCCACTGGCGGGCGAGGCTCGGACGGGCGGGGCGGTCCGTCGGGATCGGGACGACCACGGCGGTCAGGCGGTCGGGACGGGGTAGCCCTCGGAGGGCTGGACGACGACGAAGCCCGGGCCGTGGAACGCGTACTGGAACGCCTCACCGGTGCCGCCGCGCAGCAGCGAGCTCACGTTCATGCTCGACACGACGCCCGGCGTGAGGTTCGCCGACCAGCACACCGCGGCGTTCGGGTCGACGAACGTGGGCTGCTGGGAGCAGTCGAGGATCATCGGCTGGCCGTGCGAGGTCAGCGCCACGGTGCCCTGCCCCTGGATCAGGGTGTTCCAGAACCCGCCGGTCATCATCCCGGCGCCCTTGGTCCGGTGCATGTCCCACTGCAGCGCCGCGTCGAACGCCAGCAGCGACGAGCCGCCCACGCTGATCGCGTCGCCCTCGAGCTGGAGCAGGAACACGTGCTCCGCGGCACGCGCGAAGAACACCTCGCCCGGGCCGGACACCCGCATGAGCGGCTGGTCGTCGGCGCTCATCGCGCGCTTGACGAACCGGGCGAGCGAGCCCGACGACTCGTGGTGGAACTGCACCTGCCCCTGGTGGGCGACCATCGCGCCCTTCGCGGCGAGCACGTCGGGGCCGAGCGTGACCTTGAGCATCTTGGTGCTCTGCAGGGCGAACCGCTCGGCGGACTGCACCTCGTTGTGGGCCTGGTCGAAGATCGGGCTGCGCATGCGCCGATCATGCCCGAGATGCGCAGGTGGCAGGCGCGCGACCGCCCGCCGGACCGGCGGGATCACCCGTCCGGACCGCGGTCGTCGCGGCCGGCGGCGGTCGCCGCGCGGCTGGGTCGCGGCCGGCGGCCCGGCGGGTCAGAGCTTGGTGACCGGCGAGTACCGCAGCAGCAGCCGCTTGGTGCCCTCGGTGCCGAAGTCGACCTTCGCGACCGCGTTCGGCCCGCCGCCCTCGACCGCGACGACGGTGCCCAGCCCGTAGGCGTCGTGGGTGACCTTGTCCCCCACCGTGAGCGTCGGGATGGCCGCGTCCGGGCGCGGGGTCGCCGAGCCGAACGTCGCGCCGCCGGACCCGGGCGCCTTGCGGGGCGGCTCGCCGGCGCGGGACGCGGCCGAGCTCTTCTTCCAGCTCGGCGTGGTGCCGGACCCGGAGCCCGACCGGTCGCCGTAGCCGCCGCCCGAGGAGTAGCCCGACCGACCGCCGAGGAACCCGCCGGGGCCGCGCAGCCGGTCGTTCGACGACTCGCGCCGCCGCCAGTCGATGAGGTCCTCGGGCAGGTCGTCGAGGAACCGGCTCGGCGGGAACTCGTTGGGCACGCCCCACGCGGTGCGGACGGCGGCGCGCGAGATGTACAGCCGCTGCCGCGCGCGGGTCAGGCCGACGTACGCGAGCCGGCGCTCCTCGGCGAGCTGGTCGGTGTCGGCCAGCGACCGCATGTGCGGGAAGGTGCCGTCCTCCATGCCGGTGAGGAACACGACCGGGAACTCCAGGCCCTTGGCCGTGTGCAGGGTCATGAGCGTGATGACGCCCTGGTCCGGCTTCGGCTGGCCGTCCTCGTCGTCGCCGCCGTCGTCGGACGGGATCTGGTCGGAGTCGGCGACCAGCGACACCCGCTCGAGGAAGTCCGCGAGGTCGCCGTCGGGGTCGGACTGCTCGAACTCCGAGGCCACCGCGTGCAGCTCGGCGAGGTTCTCGACGCGGGTCTGGTCCTGCGGGTCCTCGCTCGCGCGCAGCTCGGCGAGGTAGCCGCTGCGGTCGAGGACGACGGACAGGATCTCGGCCGGGCCGGCGCCCGAGTCGGCGAGCGCGCGGAGGTCGGCCATCATCTCGGCGAACGACCGCAGGCCGGTGACCGCGCGCGTGCCGAGGCCGGGCACGTCCTCCAGCCGCTCGAGCGCGGCACCGAACGAGATCCGCTCGCGCTCCGCGTGGCCCGCGACCATCGCCTCGGACCGGTCGCCGAGCCCGCGCTTGGGCACGTTGAGGATCCGGCGCAGGTTGACGTCGTCGTCGGGGTTGGCGACCGCGCGCAGGTACGCCACGGCGTCCTTGATCTCGCGCCGCTCGTAGAACCGGGTGCCGCCGACGACCTTGTACGGCAGGCCGACGCGGATCAGCACCTCCTCCAGCGCGCGGGACTGCGCGTTGGCCCGGTAGAAGATCGCGACGTCGCCGGGGCGGACTCCGGCGGAGTCGCCGAGGCGGTCGATCTCCTCCGCGACGAACCGCGCCTCCTCGTGCTCGTTGTCCGCGACGTAGGCGACGATCTTCGGCCCGGAGCCGGAGTCGGTCCACAGCCGCTTGGCCTGGCGTCCCGGGTTCTTGCTGATCACCGCGTTCGCGGCGGACAGGATCGTCTGGGTCGAGCGGTAGTTCTGCTCGAGCAGGATCGTCGTCGCGTCCGGGTAGTCGGCCTCGAACTCCATGATGTTGCGGATGCTGGCACCGCGGAACGCGTAGATCGACTGGTCGGCGTCGCCGACGACCGTGAGCTCGCCGCGCGGCAGGTCCTGGGCGTCGGTGCCCGCGCCGGCGAGCTCGCGCACGAGCACGTACTGCGCGTGGTTGGTGTCCTGGTACTCGTCGACGAGCACGTGCCGGAACCGGCGGCGGTAGTGCTCGGCGACCGCGGGGAACGCCTGCAGCAGGTTGACCGTCGTCATGATGAGGTCGTCGAAGTCGAGCGCGTTCGCCTGGCGCAGCCGCTGCTGGTACCGGGTGTAGACCTGCGCCAGCGCCTGGTCGAAGTCGTTCGAGCCGCTCGCGGTGGCCGCGAACGCGTCGGGGTCGACCAGCTCGTCCTTGAGGTTGGAGATCTTGGACTGCAGCGCCTTCGGCGGGTACTTCTTGGGGTCCAGGTCGAGCTCGCGCGCCACCAGGCTCAGCAGCCGCTGGGAGTCGGCGGAGTCGTAGATCGAGAACGACTGCCGCAGGCCGAGCGTGGCGGCCTCGCGCCGCAGGATCCGCACGCACGCCGAGTGGAACGTCGACACCCACATCATCCGGGCGGACGGGCCCACCAGCGACGCCACGCGCTCGCGCATCTCGGCCGCGGCCTTGTTGGTGAAGGTGATCGCGAGGATCTCCCCCGCGCGCGCCTGCCGGGTCGCCAGCAGGTGCGCGATGCGGTGGGTGAGCACCCGGGTCTTGCCCGAGCCGGCGCCCGCGACGATGAGCAGCGGCCCGCCGTGGTGCAGCACCGCGGCCCGCTGCTGCGGGTTGAGGCCGACCAGCAGCGCGTCCGCGTCGATCGACGGGGCGCGGCCGCGCGTACCGCGGCGGTCGTCGCCGTCACCGGGCGCGTCGGGGGCCTCGCCCGCGCCGGCGCCGTCGCCGGGCTGGTCACCGCGCGGCGGCACGGCGGCCGGCAGGCGACCGAGGTCGGAGAGGGCGAGTCCTGGCAGCGGGAGGTTCTCGAAGAGCGACGTCATGGCAGGGCCAAGCCTAGGCGCCCCCACCGACACCCGCGGTGCCTCAGCCGCGGGCCAGCAGCACCTCGCGCAGCGCGGACAGCAGCGACGGCGGCAGGCCCAGCGCCTCCAGGTGGGACAGCCGCACGTGCAGCGGCCGGTCCGACGTCGCCGCGGCCAGGGCGCGGGTCAGCAGCGCGTTCTCGGTCCACGCCCCGCGGAGCACCCGCAGCACCTCGTCGTCGACCGCCGGGCCGGCGAGCGGGACCGTGCCGCACGTCACCTCGAGCCGGGCGCCGGCGGGCACGCCGCGGACGTCGACGCGCAGCCGGCCGTCGTCGGTGACGCGGGTCCCGGCGGCGACGGGCGCGCCGCCGACCCGGGCCGTCACGCGCGCCGCGGCCTCGGCCGTCGCCCCCGCCGTCACCAGCGTCAGCGTCCAGTCCCGCTCGGCGGGCACGCACGCCGCGGCGCCCGCGACCGGCCCGACCGTCAGCGTCCCCGTCCCGTCGGCCCACGCCAGCGCCGTCCGCGCGATCCCCGCGGGGTCGGTGCCGTCGCCCGCCCCGTCGTCCTCGACCAGCGTGAACGCGCCGTCGGCGCCGGGCACGACCAGCAGCTCCAGGTGCGCGGGGTTCACCGGGTCGTTGCCCGGCACCTCGGCGCCGTCGAGCGGCACGATCGCACCCGGCCGGGCCAGCACCGGGATCGTGTCGAGCGGCCGGTGCAGGTCCAGCAGCCGGTCGCCGTCGTAGACCGCGCCCGTCAGCACGTCGACCCAGGTGCCCGGCGGCAGCCAGGCCCGCACGGCCGAGGCCCGGGTGACGGGGTCGGTCGGGGTCGTCGCCGGCGCCACCAGCAGCTCCGAGCCGAACAGGAACTGCTGCGGGGCGTCGTACGCCTCCTCGCGGTCGGGCCACGCGTGGTACAGCGGGCGGACCAGCGCCTCCGACTCGGACGCGGCCCGGTGGTTCATCGTGTGCAGGTACGGCACGAGCCGGTGCCGCAGCTGCAGGAACGCCGTCTGCACCTGCCGCGCGTGCGGCCCGAACGACCACGGCTCCTTGCTGGTGAACGGGTTGTCCGAGGAGTGCAGCCGCAGGACCGGCGAGAACGTCCCGAGCTGCACCCACCGGGTCGCGAGCTCCTCGTCCCGGACGCCGAAGTAGTGCCCGCCGATGTCGTGCGACCACCAGCCGTAGCCGACGTTCGCGGCGGTCGCGGTGAACTCCGGCTGGAACGCGAGCGAGTCCCAGGTGATGACCGTGTCGCCGGAGAAGCCGACGGGGTACCGGTGGCTGCCCGGCCCGGCGTACCGGGAGAACGTCAGCCCGCGCCGGCCGTCGCGCGCGCTGTCGAGGTAGTGGAAGTGGTTGAGCATCCACAGCGGGTCGATCCCCGCGACCCGCGAGTGCGCGCCCTGCTGCCAGTCGACCCACCAGAAGTCGACGCCGTCCCGCTCCAGCCCGCGGTGCAGCACCGAGAAGTACGCGGCGAGGAACTCCCGGTCCGTCACGTCGAAGGCGATCGGGTCGCCGTCGGGCTCCCGGCCGAGCGCCGCGCACATCGCGGCGTAGGCGTCCTCGTGCGCCCGCACGCCGTCGGCGGGGTGCACGTTGAGCGTGACCCGCAGGCCCCGTTCGTGCAGCCACGAGAGCAGCGCGGGCGGGTCGGGGAACAGGTCCCGGTTCCACGTGTACCCGGTCCAGCCCGAGCCCAGCGCCGGGTCGACCTCCGTGACGTGCCAGTCCATGTCGAGCACCGACACCGACAGCGGGATCCGCTCCGCGGCGAACCGCTCGACGACCTCCCGGTAGGCCTCGGCCGTGTACCGGTGGAACCGGCTCCACCAGGTGCCGAGCGCCCACCGCGGCAGCACGGGCACCGGGCCGGACACCGCGTGGAACGCGCGCAGCGCCTCGGCGTGGTCGTGCGCGTAGCCGAACACGTAGAGGTCCTGGCGGGAGCCGTCCCGCGGGGCGACCCAGCCGTCCGGCTCGAACACCATCGACGCCGAGTCGTCGAGCACCGCGTAGCCCTGCCGGGACACCACGCCGCCCTCGAGCGGCACCCGGCCGTCCGCCTCGTCGAGCGTGCGCGCCGTGCCGCCGAGGCCCTCCGCCGGCTGCCCGTACCGCCACACCGAGTGGTACGCGCTGACGCCGCCGCTCACCTCCACCGACAGGCCCGCCGTGCTGAACGGCCCGCGGTCGTAGACCAGACGGAGCCGGGACGTCACGACCTCGACCACGTGCCCGCGGTCGACCACCCGGAACTCCGGCACCGGCAGCGCGCGGCGCCGGGCGAAGGTGCTGGGGCGGTCCTCGAACCGGCCGTCCTCGGCGTACTCCAGCCGCATCAGCCCGTCGGCGAGGACGGTGACGCGCCAGTGGTCGCCCTGGACGACGGCGCGCGGGTCGGCGGCGCCGTCGGGGGCGGGGCCGGTGGCGAGGGGGTGCTGGGGGGCGTCGGTGCCGCTCATGACGACCTGTTTAACGCTAAAGTGGCGCGCACGTCAACGCCGATCAGGGAGGCTGCGCCGGTGGACACGGTCACGCTCAAGGACGTCGCGCGCGCCGTCGGCGTCAGCGTGATGACGGTGTCGAACGTGGTCAACGGGCGGCTGGACCGCGTCTCCCCCGCGACCGCCGCGCGGGTCGAGGCCGCCGTCGCCGACCTCGGCTACGTGCCCAGCGCCGCGGCCCGGACGCTCGTCGCGCGCCGCAGCGGGCTGGTCGGGCTGCTGCTGCCCGGCCGGGCCGACGCCGCGAGCCTGCTCGGGTCGCCGCACGACGTGGCGGTCACCGGGGCGCTCGAGGCGGCGCTGCGCCGCCACGACCACCACCTGATGCTGCGCGGGGTCACCACGGCCGCCGACGTGCGCGACTCCGTGCGGCGGTGGGGGCTCGATGGCGTCGTCCTGATGGGGTTCACGGACGCCGCGGTGGCGGGGCTCGACCTGCCCACGACCCTGCCCGCGGTGCTGGTCGACGCGGGCGGGCCGGCCGGCCCGACGCAGGCGCGGGTCGGGTCCGACGACCTCGGCGGCGGGCGGCTGGCCGGGAAGCACCTGACCGGGCTCGGCCACCGGCGGCTGGTGCTCTGCGGGCCGGCGGACGGCACCAGCGGCGTGGTCGAGGCGCGCCTCGCGGGCTTCCGGGCGGCCGCGAGCGCCGCGGGGCTGCCGGCGTCCGCGGTGCGGGTGCTGGACGCGCGGACGACGTACGGCGACGGGGTGGCGCTCGGCTCGCGGCTCGCCGCGGACGTGCGCGCGGGGGCCGTCACCGCCGTGCTCGCGACCGCCGACGTGCTCGCGGCCGGCGTCGTGCGCGGGCTGACCGACGCCGGGGTCCGGGTGCCGGACGACGTGTCGGTGCTCGGCTACGACGACGCGGAGCTCGCCCGGCAGGTCACCCCCCGGCTGTCGACCGTCGGGCAGGACACGGGCGGCAAGGGGCGGCTCGCGGCGGAGCTGCTGCTCGGGCTGGTGACCGGGGACGGCGCCGGGGTGCGGGCCGCGACGGTGCCGGTCGCGCTGGTGGCGCGGGAGTCGACCGGGCCGGCGCCGGGCTGACGGCTCTCGTCGGAGGTCCGTCGTCGGACGCGCCGGGGCGGACCGCGCCGATGCGACGCGTCAGCGCCAGAGCACCGCCACGACCACGTTCGCCAGCGTCAGCCCCAGCGTCGCGCCGACCAGCCCCCGCGTGACCCGCTCGGGCCGGCGCGTGCCGTACCAGACCAGCCCGGTCACCACGAGCGCGACGACGAGCTTCACGCCGATCTTGGCGTTGTCCGGCGGCTCGAGCCCGCCGACCTCGGCGGACCGCAGCCCGACCATGACGATCCCCGTGACCAGCGCGGTCAGGGCGCCGTGCAGCGCGCCCCTCGGGAACGCCGGCGTGCGCAGCGTGACGAGGCAGCCGCCCAGCACGATCGCCCAGCCGACCAGGTGCAGCACGACCAGCAGGCCGTACACGACGTCCATCGGAACTTCCCTCGCTCGGCGCCCGGTACGTGACAGGATCCCTGCGCGGCCCGCCGGCCGCGCACCGCTGTGCCCGACGAGCCGAATCCGAGGATGTCATGACCACGCCCGTGCCCCCGAACTCCGGCGAGCCGAACCCGGGCGAGGCCCAGCCCGAGCGCCCGCACGCCGACGAGCCGCAGGGCGTGACGCCTCCGGTGCCGGGCGGCCACCCCGCCCCCGGTGCCTACCCGGCTCCGGGCGCGTACCCCGCCGCGCCCGAGGCGTACGGCTCCGCGCCCTACGGCTCCGCCCCGGGCCCGTACCCGGTCGCAGCGCAGCCGGCCCCGAGCCCCACGCTGGCGATCGTCGGTCTCGTGACCGCCGTGATCCCGTGCACCGCGCTCATCGGCCTCGTGATCAGCATCGTCGTGCTGGTCCGCGGCCGCCGCGGCGGCGTGCCGGGCCGCGGGCTCGCGGTCGCCGGCGTGATCGTCGGCGCGCTGTGGCTGGTCGCCGGCGTCGTGGCGCTGGCGCTCGGCGCGTTCGGGGTCGCCTCGCTCGTCGAGACCTGCGCCGAGCTCGGCAACGGCGTGCACTACGTCGACGGAGTCCGCTACGAGTGCAACGTCTGACGCGCCACCCCGGGTGACCCCGGCGGCGGCGTGCCCGGCTCAGAGCAGCCGGCGCGCCGCCGCCCACCGGGTCAGCTCGTGCCGCGACGACAGCTGCAGCTTCCGCAGCACCGCGGACACGTGCGTCTCGACGGTCTTGATCGAGATGAACAGCTCCCCCGCGACCTCGCGGTAGGAGTACCCGCGGGCGATCAGCCGCATGACCTCGCGCTCCCGGGCCGACAGCCGGTCGAGCTCGTCGTCGCCGGTCGCCACGTCGCCCGCCGCCGCCCCGAACGCGTCGAGCACGAAGCCCGCGAGCCGCGGCGAGAACACGGCGTCGCCGCCCGCCACGCGCAGCACCGCGTCGCACAGGTCGGGGCCGGAGATCGCCTTGGTGACGTAGCCGCGCGCGCCGGCGCGGATCACGGCGACGACGTCCTCGGCGGCGTCCGAGACCGACAGCGCGAGGAACCGCGTCCCGCCCAGCAGGTCGGTGCACGCGCGGATGACCTCGGCGCCACCGCCGCCGTCGCCCCCGGGCAGGTGCACGTCCAGCAGCACGACCGGCGGCTGCGTCGCGCGGACGACCTGGATCGCCTCGTCGACCGTGGCGGCCTCGCCGACGACGTGCACCCGGTCGTCGAGGGACGCCTTGACGCCCGCGCGGAACATCAGGTGGTCGTCGACCAGCACCACGTCGACCGGAGCGTCGTTCATCCCTGCATCGTCCTCTCGTCCTCCGCCACCGCGGGCTCGCGCACCAGCGGCATCCGCAGCCGCACCTCGGTGCCGCCGCCGTCCTTGCACACCACCGACGCCGTCCCGCCCCGCCGGCGCACCCGCCCCAGAATCGACTCCCGGACCCCGAACCGGTCGGCCGGCACCGCGTCGGGGTCGAAGCCGTCGCCGCGGTCGCGCACGAAGACCTCGACCTCGTCGGGCCCGGCCTCCAGGTAGACCGTCACCGGCGGGCGCCCGTGCCGGACGGCGTTCAGCAGCGCCTCACGGGCCGCCTGGAGCAGCGCGTCGGTACTCGCGTCGGGCTCGGTGTCGCCGACCACGACCGTCTCGATCGTCACCGCCTCGCCGTCCGGGCCGGTCCGGGTGTCCTCGATCTCGGCGACGACCGCCGCCAGCACCGCGGCCACCGACGTGCCGGGCTCGGGGCGGTCGTCGTACAGCCAGGCGCGCAGCTCGCGCTCCTGCGCGCGGGCCATCCGGGCCACCTCGGTGGGGTCGTCCGCCCGCGCGCGGATCAGGGCCAGGGTCTGCAGCACGGAGTCGTGCAGGTGCGCGGCGATGTCCGCCCGCTCGGACTCCCGGGCGCGGGCGGCGCGCTCGTCGCCGAGCTCGCGGACCAGGCGCAGCCACCACGGCGCGAGCACCAGCGCCACGCCGCCCAGCACCGCGACGGCGGCGACCGTCGACTGCACCAGGGTCCCCGGGGTCGCCTCCTGGCCGACGAGCAGCAGCACGCCCACGCCGGCGATCACGAGGCCGCCGACCAGCCGGAGCACGCTCACCGGGCCGCGGCTGCCGTGCTTCCGCTCGCGCTGCACCGCGTCGAGCTGGCTCCACGCGAGCGCGGCGCCCGCGACCAGCAGCAGCACCGGGACCACCCAGTTGCCCACCACGTCCGTGCCCGCGCGGGCCAGCAGCATCGCCGCCGCGCCCGCCAGCAGCGCGACGCCGACCGCGATCTCCGTCCAGGGCAGCCGGCGGAGCCGGTGCACGGTCTCGCTCTCCAGCGGCCGGTGCAGGCGGGACAGCTCGGCGGGCCGGTCCGCGTCGGCCGCGGCGGCGGGGTCGCCCACCGGGATCGTCACCCACCAGAACACGTACAGCGCCGCACCGATCCCGCCGACCGGGGTGAGCAGCACGAACAGCACGCGCACCAGCCGCACGGACAGGCCCAGGTGCAGCGCGACGCCGGCCGCGACGCCGCCGACGACGCGGCCGCGCTCCGGGCGGCGCAGCGGCAGGCGGGACGGGGACTCCATGCCCTGATCGTCACACGTCCCGGAGCGCCGCCGAACCCCTCGGGGGCCGAGATCAGGGACCCCCGGGCCACATTCAGGGGCGGGTCAGGGGGGTACCCGATGCCGCCGCCGGCACGCCGCGCGCCAGGATCGAGCCATGACGAACGACAGCGCCGACCGCGGGTCGGGCACCGTGCCGCCAGGCGGCCCCGGTGCCCCTGGCCCCGTGCCTCCCCCGGCACCCCCGTCCGACGGCCACGGGACCTCCGGCTTCTTCGACGCGATCCGCCGGGCGGGTCTCACCCGCTCGCAGGACCGCTGGGTCGGCGGCGTCGCCGGCGGCCTCGCCGCCCGGTTCGGCATCGACCCGCTCCTCGCCCGCGGCATCGTGGGTGTCAGCATGCTGCTCGGCTTCGGCTTCGTGCTGTACGGCCTCGCGTGGGCGCTGCTGCCCGAGCAGGCCGACGGCCGGATCCACCTCGAGGAGACCATCCGCGGCCGGTTCGACATCGCGCTGCTCGGGGCGATCGCCCTGGTCGTCGTCGGGTTCAGCGGCGGCGACTGGTGGTTCGCCTGGGGCCCGTTCGGCGTCGAGTGGATCCGCGCGCTGGCGTGGATCGCCGTGGTCGCCGCCGGGATCGTGATCGTCGTCAGCGCGCTCCGGCGCGACCGGGACGGCCGCCCGCGCGGCCCGTCGTGGCAGCCCCCGACCCAGGAAGGACCGCGTCCGATGACCACCCCGAGCACCCCGCCCGCCCCGCCGGCGGGCCCCGCCCCGACCGCGCCGTACGCCTCCGCCGCGCCCGTCGCGGGCGCCACCGCGCCCGTGGGTGGGCCGGCCCCGCAGCCCGGGGGCCCGGCGCCGTACGGGTCGGCGCCCGCCGGGGGCCAGCCGTACGGGTCGCAGTCGTACGGGGCCCAGCCCTACGGCGCCCAGCCCTACGGCGCGCAGCCGTACGGCGCGCAGCCGTACGGGTCGGCCCCGGCCGGCCCCGGCGCCCGGCGCCCTCAGGGGCCCGTCCCGCCCGCGCCGCCGAGCCGCGGCTGGAACCCGCCGCCGCCCGCCCCGCCGACGCCGCCGCGTCCGCCCAAGCCGCCGCGCCGCGGACCCGGCGCCGCCCTGACCGGCGTCGTCGTCGCGGTCATCCTGCTCGGCCTCGCGGGCCTGCTGCTCGCCGAGCGCACCGGCGTCTACGACGGTCCCATCGCGGCCGTGGTGGTCGGCGGGGGCGTGCTCCTGGTCGGCCTCGGGATCATCGTGTCCGGGCTCCGCGGCCGCACCGCCGGCGGGCTCACCGCGCTGGCGATCATCGGCATGGTCGTCGCCGGCCCCGCCGTGCTCGCCGACGACGCGCGCTGGGACCACTGGGACGGCGACCGCGGGCCGGTGCGCACCATCGACACCGCGCCCACCAGCCGCGTCGCCGCCGAGCGCGGGTACTCGTTCGGCGTCGGCGACGCCACCGTCGACCTGACCGGCGTCCCCCTGACCGACGAGACCCTCGAGGTGCCGATCAGCGGCGGCCTCGGCGACGTGACCGTGATCGTGCCCGAGGGCGCGGCCGTGGTCGCCGACGTCACCTCCGGCGCGGGCAACGTCACCTGGAAGGTCGACGGCAAGAACGACCGCACCGACGGCGTGGGCCACGACCAGACCTTCACCAGCGAGGCCGTCACCGACCGCGACGACGCCCAGATCGAGCTCACCGTCGAGGTCGGCGTCGGCAGCATCACCATCGAGGAGGACTGATGACCACCGGACCCGAGTCCCCCCGCCGGGACGACGCCGACGAGCCCGTCACCGAGCGCATCGAGCTGCACGACGGCGCCGCGTCGGACGACGAGACCACCGAGGTCGCGACGATCGACGACGCCACGCAGCAAATCGAGCGGACCGAGGCCACCACCGGCGACACGACCCGCCTGGAGACGGTCGACGCCACCCAGCGGATCGACACGGTCGGCGACACGACCCGGATGGACACGATCGGCGACACCGCCCGGATGGGGACCGTCGACGCGACCGCCCCGACGGCCCCGGTCGGCGACACCGCCCGGATGGAGACGGTGGACGACGCCGGCAGCGGCGACCAGGTCGACGACACGACCCGGGCGGACGCGGTCGGGTCGGCCGGCACCGGCTCCTCCCGCTCGACCGCCGCCGGCGCTCCCGAACCGTACGGCTCGACCGCCGCCGGCACGTCCGGCTCGGCCGCCGCCCACGGCACCGGCCCCTACGGCTCGACCGGCACCGGCTCGACCGCCGCGTACGGCACAGGCCCCGCCACCACCCCGTCGGCCGACGCGTACGGCCCCGGGTCGACGGGCACGATCGGCGCCCCGCCGAGCGCGGGGCCGGGCGCGGGTGCGGGCTCGACCGCCACGCAGGGCACCCCTGCCACGACCACGTCCCCCGCGCCGTACGCGGAGGAACGCGGCCCGCGGGCCGGCACGGTCGTCTGGGGCCTGATCGTCGCGGCGGTCGGCGTCCTGATCCTCGTGGTCGCCGCGGGCGTCCAGATCGACGTCCAGCTCACGCTGATCGTCCTGCTGGCGGCGGCGGGCCTGGCCCTCCTGCTGGGCTCGGTCATCACCGCGGCCCGCCGCAAGCCCCGCACCCCCCGCTGACCCGAGGCCGACCGCGAGAGAGCATCCAACACGTCGAGCGAGTACCCAGTGGGTACTCGCTCGACGTGTTTCATGCTCTCTCGGCGTCGAGCCCGAACCCGAGGCTGTGGACGACGGCCTGCCCACTCCGCCCGTGCGGCAGGGTGGACGGATGAGCAGCACGGGTGGCCCGGCCCTCCCGATCGTGGCACCGGTGTCGGCACCGGTCACGGCCGACGACGCGCGTGCGAGCGGCCTCGCCGGCGAGGACCTCCGCCGAGCGGAGCGCGCCGGTTCGCTCGTGCGCGTCGGTCGCGGCGCGTAGGTGCCGGCGGACACCTGGGCCTCGGCCGACGAGGCGGAACGGCACCGGCTCCGTGTCCGCGCGACCGCGCGTCAGCTGGCGGCGCCCCTGTTCGGTCACGAGTCGGCGGCGGCGGTGTGGCGGCTCCCGCTGCTCGGCCGCTGGCCCGTGGAGGTGCACGTGCTGGTCCGTGGTTCGTCGAACACGCCCTCGACCGCGGGTGTGCGGCGGCACCGCGTGTCCACCCTCCCCGCGGTCCGCGACCGGGACGGCGTCACGGTCACGACCGTCGCGCGGACGGTGGTCGACCTGGCGCGCGCGGGGTCCTTCGCCCGTGGCCTCGTCCTCGCCGACGACGCACTGCGACGGCACGGCGCGTCCGTCGCCGGTCTCGCCGAGGAGGTCACGGCAGCCGGCGGCGGGCGCGGCGTCCGAGCCGCGCGCCGGGTCGTGGACGAGGCGGACGCGGCGGCCGAGTCGCCGGGCGAGTCGCTGAGCCGAGCGCGGATCATCGAGCTCGGCCTGCCGCGCCCGGTTCTCCAGCACGATGTGCGGGACGGCCGAGGTCTCGTCGGGCGGTGCGACTTCTTCTGGCCGGGGCTCGGCATCGTCGGGGAGTTCGACGGCCGGCTCAAGTACCGCGTCGACGGCGTCGGGGACCGCCGCGCCGTCGAGGAGCGGGTCTGGACGGAGAAGCGCCGCGAGGACCGGCTCCGCGACACCGGTCTGCGCGTCGTCCGCTGGACCTGGGCCGACGCCCTGGACCCTGCACGCCTCGCCCGGGTGCTCGGGTCGGCGGGCATCCGCCCCGCCCGCTGATCGCCTCTCGCCGAGCGAGCATGCAACACGTCGAACGAGTACCCACTGGGTACTCGTTCGACGTGTTCGGTACTCGCTCGGCGACCGTGCGCGGTCAGGCGCGGACGTTCTCCTGCGGCGCCGGCGACGGGGTCGCGGCGTCGGTCGGGGTGACGGGCTTGCGGCCGCCGAGGGCGAACAGCGCCCAGCCGATGAGGACGAACATGACGCCGAGGCCCATGACCAGGGCGGCGACGCCGAACGCCACGACCGAGGTGAACAGCGACGCCCGCAGGAACGAGGCGTTCATCGCGACGTCGCGCAGCGGGTCGTCCTGCTCGAGCTCGGCGTAGGTCTTGCCGCCGGTCGCCTCGAGCGCGTGGTGGTTGATGATGTCGGCCTGCGCGAACGCCGTCCACGGGCTCGTGACGGGCTGGCCGCCGAACGCGGCCGCGTCCTCCGAGACGGTGATGTTCTCCTCGGCGAGGTGGCTCGAGACCGAGCCCCACGTGACGCCGCCCGCGATGACGAGGACGATGCCGGCGATGGCCGAGATGATGCCGATGACGCGTGCAGCCTTCGAGCCGCCCGTCGCTGCCACGGTAGCCATGTGGTCGATCCCTTCCCGATACCCCCGTTGCGGACCGACCGTCGGCCGGCCCGGTGGACCTTGTGAGCCCTACGTGAAGAGCCTGCTCCCCCCGCCGGCCGAGACGTGGGACGAAGGTCTTGGTTTGTGGCCGATCCACGCTCGTGACCCCGCGCACAAAGCCCGGATTCCCGCGGATCGGGTCCTAGGTCCCACCTACGACACGTCGTCAGCCTAGGACAGAGGTCCTGGTCGTGGGCCCATCCGTCACCGGTGATCCGGCCCCGCTACCCTCGGCCGGGACCGAGGAGGACCGCATGACCCCCACCCCCGCCGACCCGCCCGTCACCGCCCCCGGCACCGACGCGGGCACGCCCGGCCGCACCCCCGTGACGGTCCGCGGCGCCGTGATCGGCGGCGCCCGGCCCGTCGTCGTCGTCCCCCTCACCGCCGCCACCCCGGACGCCCTCGTCGCCGAGGCGGGGCCGGTCGTGGCCGCCGCCCCCGACGTCGTGGAGTGGCGCGTCGACCACCTCGCCGACGGCGCCCCGACCCCCGCCGACGTCGCCGCGACCGGCCCCGCGCTCGTCGCCGCGCTCGGCGGGCTGCCCCTGCTGGTCACCGTCCGCACCGCCGCCGAGGGCGGGCGCGCCGCCGTCGACGACGCGGCCTACGAGGCGCTGCAGGCCGCCGCGGTCGACGCCGGGGTGGCCGACCTGCTCGACGTCGAGGTCGGCCGCGACCCGGCCGTCGTGGCGCGGCTGGTCGAGCGCGCGCACGCGGCGGGGGTTCCGGTCGTCGGGTCCAGCCACGACTTCGCCGGCACGCCGCCGCGGGCCGCGATCGTCGACCGGCTGCTGGGCATGGCCGCCCTCGGCGCCGACGTGCTCAAGGTCGCCGTGATGCCGCGCGACCCGGGCGACGTGCTCACGCTGCTCGCCGCCACCTGGGAGGCGTCGACCCGCACGGACCGGCCGGTGATCACGATGGCGATGGGCGAGCTCGGCGTCGCGAGCCGGCTCGCGGGCGGGGCGTTCGGCTCCGCCGCGACGTTCGGCACGGTCGGCGCCGCGTCCGCGCCCGGCCAGGTCGAGCTCGGCGCCCTCCGCGCGGCGCTCGACCTCGTGCACCCCGCGCGCTGACCCCGCCCCGGACGCACGACGGCCCGGCACCCCGCCAAGGGGCACCGGGCCGGCGCGGCACGGCTCAGCGGCCGCGCGTCACTCCCACTCGATGGTGCCCGGCGGCTTGCTCGTCACGTCGACCACCACGCGGTTGACCTCCGGCACCTCGTTCGTGATGCGGGTGGAGATCGTCGCCAGCACGTCGTACGGCACGCGGGTCCAGTCGGCGGTCATCGCGTCCTCGGACGACACCGGGCGCAGCACGACCGGGTGCCCGTAGGTCCGGCCGTCGCCCTGCACGCCCACCGAGCGGACGTCGGCGAGCAGCACGACCGGGCACTGCCAGATCTCGCGGTCCAGGCCGGCGCGGGTCAGCTCCTCGCGGGCGATGAGGTCCGCAGCGCGGAGCACGTCGAGGCGCTCCTGCGTGACCTCGCCGATGATGCGGATGCCGAGGCCGGGGCCGGGGAACGGCTGGCGCCAGACGATGCTCTCCGGCACGCCGAGCTCGAGGCCGACGGCGCGGACCTCGTCCTTGAACAGGGTGCGCAGCGGCTCGACGAGCTCGAACTGCAGGTCGTCGGGCAGGCCGCCGACGTTGTGGTGGCTCTTGATGTTGGCCGCGCCCTCGCCGCCGCCGGACTCGACGACGTCCGGGTACAGCGTGCCCTGGACCAGGAACTTGACCTCCTGGCCGTGCTCCCCCGCCTCGGCGACGACCTCGCGGGCCGCGTCCTCGAACACGCGGATGAACTCGCGGCCGATGATCTTGCGCTTGGTCTCCGGGTCGGTGTGCCCGGCGAGCGCGTGCAGGAACCGCTCGCGGGCGTCGACGACCTTGAGCTGCACGCCGGTCGAGGCGACGAAGTCCTGCTCGACCTGCTCGGCCTCGCCGGAGCGCAGCAGGCCGTGGTCGACGAACACGCAGGTGAGCTGGTCGCCGACGGCCTTCTGCACGAGCGCGGCCGCGACGGACGAGTCGACGCCGCCGGACAGGCCGCAGATGACGCGCGCGTCGCCGACCTGGGCGCGGATGCGCTCGACCTGGTCGGCGATGACGTTGCCCGGGTTCCACTCGGGGGCCAGGCCGGCGCCCTCGTAGAGGAAGTGCTCGAGGGTGCGCTGGCCGAGCGGCGAGTGCTTGACCTCGGGGTGCCACTGCACGCCGAACAGGCGGCGGGCGCGGTCCTCGAACGCGGCGACCGGGGACCCGGCCGACGTCGCGAGCACCTCGAAGCCCTCGGGCGCGGCGTGCACCGCGTCGCCGTGGCTCATCCAGACGGTCTGCTGCTCGGGGCTGTCCGCCAGCACGGTGCCGGTGGCGACGACCTCGACGGGGGTGCCGCCGTACTCGCGGTTGCCGGTCTGCGCGACCTCGCCGCCGAGGGCCTTCGCCATCGCCTGGAAGCCGTAGCAGATGCCGAGGACGGGGACGCCGGCGTCGAACAGGGCCGGGTCGACGAACGGGGCGCCGGCCGCGTACACGGACGAGGGGCCGCCCGACAGGATGATCGCCGACGGGTCCTTGGCCAGGAGGTCCTGGACGGACGCGGTGTGCGGGACGATCTCGGAGTAGACGTTCGCCTCGCGCACGCGCCGGGCGATCAGCTGCGCGTACTGCGCGCCGAAGTCCACGACGAGGACGGGGCGGGGCGTGTCGGAGGGCGGCGGCGCGGGCGTGGCGGGGGCGTCGGTCACCGCACCAGGGTAGTGCGAGCCGACGACGGGTCGGGACGCCTCAGGAGCCGGAGCGCTCGCCGATGCGGCGCTGCCGGCTGATCTCCTTGCGGAGGCTCTCGTGGAAGTCCTCGGCGACGGCGAGCTGCTCGCGCAGCGCCCGGGACCGCTCCTCGGCGGCCAGCCGGTACATCCGCAGGCGCTCGAGCAGGGCCTCGTGCTCCTCGGCGGTGATCCCCGGCTCGTTGATCCGGTCGAGCACGCCGAGCAGGTCGCCCATCTCGTCGAGGGAGAAGTCGAGCGGCTTCATGCGCTTGATCAGCTCCAGCCGTGCGATGTCGGGCTCGGTGTACAGGCGGAAACCGCCGTGCGTGCGGGCCGAGGGCCGGACGAGGCCGACCTCCCCGTAGTACCGGATGGTCCGCAGCGACAGGCCGGTGCGCTCGGCGACCTCGCCGATCTGCATGTGGTGCAGGCTCACGGCCACCTCCTTCCGCACCGGGCGACTCCCGAGCATAGCCACGACGCCCTCCACGGGGCGGGACCTGCGGCTCCGCACCTGACGCGGGAGGACCGGGCGACGCGGCGCCACCCTCCTCTCACGTCAGCGTCGGTGCGGGTGTGTGAAGATCCCGTGCCGGTCGTCACCCGCCTGGCGCAGCGGTCTATCCAAACGCGACAATCCGGACATACCTTCCGTTACGTGAGGGATGACGCACCGGCCGCCGCGCCGACGAACCCCGGCCTGCCCGGTACCGGACACGCCGCGCCGGTGCCCGCGCCGGGGGCCCCCGGGGCCCCGACGGGTCGACTGCCCGGCCTCGACGCCCTGCGCGGGCTCGCGGTCGGCCTCGTGCTGCTCAACCACGCGGCGCCCGACCGGTTCGGCGCCGCCGGGGTCCTGGGCGTGACGATCTTCTTCGCGCTGTCGGGCTGGCTCATCACCGGCGTGCTCATGCGCGACCTGGACCGCGGCGGGCGGATCCGGTTCGGCCGGTTCTACGGGCACCGGCTGCTGCGGCTGTACCCGCCGCTGCTCCTCATGCTCGCCGGGTACGTGGTGGTCGAGGGCGCGTTCGACCTGCTGGGCGAGGCGCACCTGGTGCTCGAGACCCTCGTCGCGGCGCTGACCTACACGATCAACATCCCCGGGCTGCCGCACGGCAGCGAGTCGGTCTACCACTTCTGGACGCTCGCGGCGGAGGAGCAGTTCTACCTGGTGTGGCCGATCCTGCTCGCGTGGGCCTGGCGGCGGGGCTGGCTGCGCGGGGCGACCGCCGTGTGCGTGGCCGCCGCGCTGGCCGCCTGCATGGTGACCCTGCTGCTCGTGGTCCCCGACGTCGCCAGGATCTACGCCCTGCCGACCTCGTGGGGCGCCGCGCTGCTCATCGGCTGCGCCGGCTACCTGGGCCGCCGCGCCGTCGCCGAGCGGCTGCCGCAGACGGCCGGCGCGCGCCGGGCGGTCCAGGTCGGCCTGGTCGCGGCGCTGCTCGCCGCCACGATGCTGAGCGGCCTGGCGGCGCACACCGCCTGGTACCTGCTCGGCGTCCCGGCCGTCGCCGTCGCCACCGTGGTGCTGATCAGCTACGTCGGCGGCTGGCGTGCGCTGCCCACCCGCTGGCTGCGGCCCGCGGTCGCCCTCGGGACCGTGTCGTACGCGGCGTACCTGTGGAACGGCGCGATCGTCCGCTGGCTGGGCCACCCGGACGACCTCGCCGGCGCCGCGCTGGGCATCGCGCTCACGCTGCTGGCGGCGACCGCGAGCTGGTGGCTCGTGGAGCGCCCGGTCGCCCGCTGGCGCGCGCGTCGCCCGGCCCGCGCCGCCGCCTGACGCGCCGGCGCCGGCACGTGTGCGGCCGGCAGCTGCGGGTGCCGCCCCGGGCGCGGGCGGCCGACCTCGGCGGGTGCGGGGCGCGGCGGGCGCTCAGCCCAGGCGGGCCTGCGCCTCGGCGTGCACGCGGCGCTCGAGGACGAACGACATGACCGGCACGACGCCCGCGAGCGCCATCGTCACCAGCCGGCCGAGCGACCAGCGCATCGCCGACCACAGCTGCACGACCGTGACCAGGTACACGACGTAGATCCAGCCGTGCACGATCGCGATCCAGGTGCCGAGGACGGGCAGCGGCGAGCCGGTCTGCGGGTCGACCCCGTTCGCGTGGAACACGTACTTCAGCACCATCTCCACGCACAGGACCAGCAGCATCGTGCCGGTGACGAACGCCATCACGCGGTAGCGGGTCAGCCGCCCCGCGGTCCCCGGCGGCACGGCGGCCGCGCGCGGGGCGGCGGCGGGGGCGGGGGCGGGCTGGCCGGTCGGCTCGGTCATCGCGGCGGGTCCTCTCGGGCGGGGGTCGGGACGCTGCCTGCGATTCTCGCCCACCGGCGGGCGCGCGGCGGCGTCCGGCGGGCAAAACCCTTGCCGATGTGTCGGGGGTCACCCGTAGCGTTGACCGACGTGCGACCCCTCCCCCTGCCGGACCCCGGCCGACCGCCGACGACCGGCCCCTGGCGCCTCATGCTCTGGCAGGGGCGCCGGCAGCTGGGCGTGCTCGCGGGCGCGACCGCCGTCGCCGTCGTCGGGAACGTCGCCGCGGCGCTGCTCCCGTGGCAGCTCGGCCGCGTCGTCGACGACGGCCTGGACGAGGGCCTCGGCCGCGCCCTGTGGCTCGGCTGCCTCGGCGTGCTCGCGCTCGGCATGGTGCAGGTGGTCACGAACGTGTGGGGCCACCGGCTCGACGTGGAGAACTGGCTGCGGGCGGCGTTCGCGTCGTCGCAGCAGGTCGGCCACCACGTCACCCGCACCGGCGACGCCGTCACCGACGAGCTGCCGACCGGCGAGGTGGTCGCGACCGTCGCCTCCGACGCGCTCCGGATGGGCGAGGTCTACGCGATCCTGCCCCGGCTGGTCGGCGGGATCGCGGCGTACCTGGTGCTCGGCGTCGTGCTGCTCAGCACCTCGGTCCCGCTGGGGCTGCTGGTGCTGCTCGGCCTGCCGGTCGTGGTCGCGGTGCTGTCGCTGATCGTCCGGCCGCTGCAGAAGCGGCAGGCGGAGCAGCGCGAGGCGACCGGCCGGCTCACCACGCTCGGTGCGGACACCGTCTCCGGGCTGCGGATCCTGCGCGGCATCGGCGGCGAGGAGGTGTTCGCCGCCCGGTACCGGGAGCAGTCGCAGCAGGTGCGCGCGGCGGGCGTCCGGGTGTCGCAGACGCAGTCGCTGCTCGACGCGCTGCAGACCCTGCTGCCGGGCCTGTTCCTGGCGGTGGTCGTCTGGGCCGGCGCGCGGCTCGCGATCAGCGGGGACATCACGCCCGGCCAGCTCGTCGCGTTCTACGGCTTCGCCGCGTTCCTCACCCAGCCGCTGTGGACCGCCAGCGAGGCGATCCGGGTGGTCACCCGCGCCGTCGTCGGCGCGCGCAAGATCATCCGGGTGCTGTCCGTGCGGGTCGCGGGGTCCGACGACCCGGCCACCCCCGCGGCGTCGCCCGGCGCCGGCGAGCCGCTCGTCGACGAGGCCAGCGGGCTGGTCGTGCGGCCGGGCCGGATCACCGCCCTCGTGAGCGCGGACCCGGACGAGACGGCGCGGCTCGCCCTGCGGCTCGGCCGCCTCGGGCCCGCGCGGCACGGCGGGCCCGACGACGAGGACCTCCTCGAGTCCGGCCAGGACGGCACGATCCCCACGCCGCGCGACCCCGCCGACGACCCCGGCCTGTCCCGGGTGCGCTGGGGCCGCGCGCTGCTGACCGAGCTCGGCCTCGCCGAGGTCCGCGACCGGGTCGTCGTCGCCGAGTCGACCCCGCACCTGTTCACCGGCCGGCTGGCCGACGAGCTCGACGTCCGCGGCGGCGCGGACCGGGACGCCCTGCTCGAGGCGATGACGGTCGCGGACGCGGCCGACGTGCTCGACTCCGTGCCCGGCGGCCTGGACGGCGAGGTCGAGGAGAAGGGCCGGTCGCTGTCCGGCGGTCAGCGGCAGCGGGTCGCGCTCGCCCGGGCGCTGCTCACCGGCGCCGAGGTGCTCGTGCTGATCGAGCCGACCAGCGCGGTCGACGCGCACACCGAGGCGCGGATCGCCCGCCGGCTGGCCGACGCCCGCCGCGGCGCCACCACCGTCGTCGTCACCGCCAGCCCCCTGGTGCTGGACGCGGTGGACGAGGTCGCGCTGGTCGCCGGCGGCCGGGTCGTGGCGACCGGGACGCACCGGGAGCTGGTCACCGCCCGGGACGCCGCCGGGGCCGCCTACCGCGCCGTCGTGTCGCGCGCGGAGGACGAGCCCGCCGGGACGCCCGCCGACGACGCCCCCGCCGGCCACGACGCCCACCCCGCCGGCGACACGCCCCCGGACGACCCCACCGCCCCGACCACGACCGACGAGGAGGACCGCCGTGAAGCTGCCCGTCGCTGACGCCCCCGCGCTGCGCCGGCACACCGCCGCGCTGCTCCGCCGCCACCGCCGCGGCCTCGGCGTGGTCGTGCTGCTGCACGTGCTCGCCGCGACCGCCGGCCTGGCCGGCCCGTGGCTGCTCGGCCGGCTGGTCGACGGCGTGGTCTCCGGCACGACGACCGCCGCGGTCGACCGCACGGTGCTGGTCCTCGTCGTCGCCGTGCTCGCCCAGACCGTGCTCATCCGGTACGCCCAGCGCGCCGCGATGGTCCTGGGCGAGACCGTGTTCGCCGAGCTCCGCGAGGAGTTCGTCGCCACGGTCACCCGGCTGCCGCTGTCGACCGTCGAGCGCGCCGGCACCGGCGACCTGGTCGCCCGGACCACGACCGACATCGACCGCGTCCAGTACACGGTCCGGTTCGGCGTGCCCCGGCTGCTGGTCACGGCCGCGACGATCGTGCTGACCCTGGTCGCGGCGTTCGCGACCAACGCGCTGGTCGCCGTGGGCCTGCTCGCCGGCGTGCCGCTGCTGCTCGCCGTCACCCGGTGGTACCTGCGCCGCGCGGCCCCGGCGTACCTGCGGGAGTCGGCCGCCTACGCCACGCTCAACGGCACGATCACGGAGTCCGTCGAGGGCGCCCGCACCGTCGACGCCCTCGGCCTCGGCGCGCGCCGGCGGGCCCGCGTGGACGCCGACCTGCGCGAGGCCTTCGCCGCCGAGAGCGCGACGCTGAACCTGCGCTCCGTGCTGTTCCCCGGCGTCGACACGTCGTTCGTGCTGCCGGTCGTGGCGGTGCTGGCCTGGGGCGCGTACCTGATCTCGACCGGGCACGCCACGATCGGCGCGGTCACGACCATCGCCCTGTACGCGACGCAGATCATCCACCCGATCGGCGAGCTGATCTTCTGGCTCGACGAGATCCAGGTCGGCGCGACGTCGCTCGCCCGGATCCTCGGCGTGGCCGACGTCGCGTCCGACCGCACCGCCCGGGACGCCCGGCCCGACGGCTCCGACGTCACCGCGCGCGGCGTCCGGTACGCGTACCGGGCGGGCCACGACGTGCTGCACGGCGTCGACCTGGACCTGCGGCCCGGCGAGCGGCTCGCCGTCGTCGGACCGTCGGGCGCCGGCAAGTCGACGCTCGGCCGGATGCTCGCCGGCATCCACCCGCCGACCGGCGGCTCCGTCACCGTCGGCGAGGTGCCGCTGGTCGACCTGCCGCTCGACGAGCTGCGCGGGCACGTCGCCCTGGTCACCCAGGAGCACCACGTGTTCGTCGGCCCGCTCGCGGACAACCTGCGGCTCGCCGACCCGTCCGCCGACGACGCCGCCCTGGAGCGGGCCCTGCGCGCCGTCGACGCGTGGGACTGGGTCCGGGCGCTGCCGGAGGGTCTGGGCACGCCGGTCGGCTCCGGCGGCACGCCGCTCACGCCCGCGCAGGCGCAGCAGGTCGCGCTGGCCCGGCTCGTGCTGCTCGACCCGCACACGCTCGTGCTGGACGAGGCGACGTCGCTGCTCGACCCCCGCGCCGCGCGGCACCTGGAGCGGTCGCTGTCCGCGGTGCTGCACGGCCGCACGGTCGTGGCCATCGCGCACCGGCTGCACACCGCGCACGACGCCGACCGGGTCGCCGTGGTCGACGCCGGGCGGATCAGCGAGATCGGCCCGCACGACGACCTGGTCGCCGCGGGCGGGGACTACGCCTCCCTCTGGCACTCCTGGCAGCGCGAGTAGCGGGCGCTCGGGCGCCGAGCGGTCGCAGCTCGGCCGCTTCCGGGCGCGGAAGGCCCCGATCCGCGACCGCTCGGCGGGCGGCGCGGTCGTCGCGGCGGGGGCTGAGCCCCGCGACTAGGCGCGCGCGTCCTCGACGCCGCCGGCGGCACGCGGTGCGGGGTCCCCGTCGGCCGTGCCCTCGCCCTCCGGCTCCTCGTCGAACGCGCCGGACAGCCGCAGCACCTCGTCCTTGAGCAGCCGCACCCACAGGAACACCGCGAACCCGCCGAACACGAACCACTGCGCCGCGTACCCGAGGTTCTGGATGTTCAGGCCCGTCCCGGACCGGGTCGGCGGCGGCAGCAGCTCGACGGTCACGTCCTGCGCCGGCTGCGAGCTCGTCAGCACGGCGTAGCCGGTCCAGATCGGCCCGCCCCAGACCCCGAGCAGCTCGGCGGACGAGATCGAGTCCGTCGTCCCCGGCGCGAGCGAGGCGTGGTCGGCGCCGGAGTCCTCGGACGCCTGCAGGTACCCGGTGACGAGCACCGGCCCCGCCGGTACCTCGAGCCCCGGCGCGTCGGGGTCGTCGCCGGTCACCCACCCGCGCACGACCGGCAGCACCGCCCCGTCGACGGCCGGGTCGTCCGACGCGACGCGCAGCGGGGTGAGCACCAGCGACCCGGTTCGCTCGCCCAGCGCTCGGCCCGGCACCAGCAGCTGCCCGTCCGCCTCGTACTCCCCCGCGACCTCGACCCGGCGGCCGACCAGCTCGCCCTCGAACGTCGTCTGCGGCAGCAGCACCTCGGCGATCGGCACGGGCGGCTGGGCCTCGATCTCGGCGAGCCGCGCCGCCTGGGCGGCGGCGCCGCGCACCTCCGCGCGGTCGAGCTGCCAGGCGCCGAGGAACCCGCAGGCGGCCGCGACGGCGAGGAACAGCACCAGCAGCCCGATCATCCGGGGGGTGCGCGCGACGCGCCACAGCGTGAGCGGGGGCTCCGCGGGCGGGGTGGAGGGCACCGCAGCACGGTACCCGGCGGACCTGGGTGCACCGGAACCGGCGGCCCGGCGCCGGGTCACGACCCCGCCCCCGGCCGCACCCCGCCGCCCGCGCCACGGATCCCGTCCGGCCTGGTGCGGCGCCCCACCCGATGGGGTTGTATGGATCCGGCTGCGCTGAGCAGCCACGGGGCGTCCTGGGACGGACGTCCCGGATCGCGGCGTCCGGCGCCGCAAGGCTGGGACGGCCCGGCGGGGGGTGCTCGACCGGGCCCACGGCACATCCGTGGTTCTGCGAAACGGGGAGAGAGCATGACGACGACGACGGTGCCCGTCGAGACGTGGCGGGCCGGTTCGGGCCAGCCGGTCTCGGAGGAGACGCTGCGGCGGATCGACGCCTGGTGGCGGACGGCCAACTACCTGTCGGTCGGGCAGATCTACCTGCTGGCCAACCCGCTGCTGCGGGAGCCGCTGACCAAGGACCACGTGAAGCCGCGGCTCCTGGGCCACTGGGGCACCACGCCGGGTCTCAACTTCCTGTACGCGCACCTGAACCGCGTCATCGCGGAGCGCGAGCAGTCGACGCTCTACCTGACCGGCCCCGGCCACGGCGGCCCGGGTCTCGTCGCCAGCGCCTACCTGGACGGCACGTACTCCGAGGTCTACTCGGACATCACGCCGGACGAGGAGGGCGTGCGCCGCCTGTTCCGCCAGTTCTCGTTCCCGGGCGGCATCCCGAGCCACGTGGCCCCGGAGACCCCCGGGTCGATCCACGAGGGCGGCGAGCTCGGCTACGCCCTGTCCCACGCGTACGGCGCGGCGTTCGACAACCCGGACCTGCTGGTCGCGGCGGTCGTCGGCGACGGCGAGGCCGAGACCGGCCCGCTGGCGACGTCGTGGCACTCGAACAAGTTCATCGACCCGGCCAAGGACGGCGTCGTGCTGCCGATCCTGCACCTCAACGGGTACAAGATCGCCAACCCGACGGTGCTGGCGCGCATCCCCGAGGACGAGCTGCTCGACCTCATGCGCGGATACGGCCACAAGCCGCACCTGTTCGTCGGCGGGTTCGACGGCGAGGACCACGCGGCCGTGCACGCCCGGTTCGCCGAGCTGCTCGACGTCGTGCTGGACGAGATCGCCGAGATCAAGGCGCGCGCCGCCGCGGGCGACGAGTCCCGCCCGTCCTGGCCGATGATCATCTTCAAGACCCCCAAGGGCTGGACCTGCCCGCCGGTCATCGACGACAAGCAGGTCGAGAACTCCTGGCGCTCGCACCAGGTGCCGCTGGCCAGCGCCCGCGACACCGACGAGCACCTGCAGGTCCTCGAGGGCTGGCTGAAGTCGTACCGCCCGGAGGAGCTGTTCGACGCGGACGGCGCGGTCCGGGCCGACATCACGGCCCTGTCCCCCGGCGGCACGCTGCGGATGAGCGACAACCCGCACGCGAACGGCGGGCTGCTGCTCAAGGACCTGCGCCTGCCCGACTTCCGCGACTTCGCGGTCGACGTGCCGGTGCCGGGCGGCTCCATCTCGGAGGCCACCCGCGAGCTCGGCAAGTACCTCACCGAGGTCATCCGCCGGAACCCGGACAACTTCCGGATCTTCGGCCCGGACGAGACGGCGTCGAACCGCCTGCAGGCCGTGTTCGACGTGACGAACAAGCAGTGGAACGCGGAGTACCTGCCGACGGACGTCGACGACCACCTGGCCCGGATGGGCCGCGTCGTCGAGATGCTGTCGGAGCACCAGTGCCAGGGCTGGCTCGAGGGCTACCTGCTGACGGGCCGGCACGGCCTGATCACCTCGTACGAGGCCTTCATCCACATCGTCGACTCGATGTTCAACCAGCACGCCAAGTGGCTGAAGGTCACCAACCACATCCCGTGGCGCCGGCCGATCGCCAGCCTGAACTATTTGCTGTCCAGCCACGTGTGGCGCCAGGACCACAACGGGTTCAGCCACCAGGACCCGGGCTTCATCGACCACGTGGTCAACAAGAAGGCCGAGATCGTCCGGGTGTACCTGCCGCCGGACGCGAACACGCTGCTGTCGACCTACGACCACTGCCTGCGCAGCCGGCAGTACGTCAACGTCGTGGTGTCCGGCAAGCAGCCCGCGCCGAACTTCCTCACGATGGACGAGGCGATCGCGCACTGCACCCGCGGCCTCGGCATCTGGGAGTGGGCGGGCACCGAGGTCGAGGGCGAGGACCCGGACGTGGTGCTCGGCTGCGCGGGCGACGTGCCGACCCTCGAGGTGCTGGCGGCGGCCGACATCCTGCGCCAGGAGCTGCCGGACCTCAAGGTGCGCGTGGTCAACGTCGTCGACCTCATGCGGCTGCAGGACGAGCGGGAGCACCCGCACGGCCTGTCCGACCGGGACTTCAACACGCTGTTCACGACGGACAAGCCGATCGTGTTCGCGTACCACGGCTACCCGTGGCTGATCCACCGCCTGACGTACCGCCGCAAGGGGCACAAGAACCTGCACGTGCGGGGGTACAAGGAGGAGGGCACCACCACGACGCCGTTCGACATGGTCATGCTCAACGACCTCGACCGGTACCACCTGGTGATCGACGTGATCGACCAGGTGCCGTCGCTCGGCTCGAAGCACGCGGGCCTGCGGCAGCGCATGGTCGACGCGCGGCTGAAGGCGCACAACTACACCCGGACGTTCGGCGAGGACATCCCGGAGGTGCGCGACTGGGTGTGGCCCGACGCCGGCGAGACCGGCACGGAGGAGGGCGGCCCCCAGCGGTCCAGCGCCACCGTGTCGACGGGCGGCGACAACGAGTAGTCCCGACGCGGCCGGTGGCCCGCACCACCCGTGGTGCGGGCCGTCGGCCTTCTGGGACCTAGGTCACAGCGGTCCGTCCCGGCGCGTCCGGGAACGGCCCCGGGTGGCCCTCGTCACCCGCCCGCGTCGCTGACCAGGCGGCCGTCGTCCGGCAGAATTCATCCCACGACCATGACGACCGGCGACCCCGGTCCTGCCGACACAGGAAGAAGCCCACCCGTGGCCCGCAGCATCTACGTCACGTCCCCGGAGGGGGACACCGGCAAGTCGACCGTCGCCCTCGGCCTCGTCGACCTGCTGACCCGGACCGTGCAGAAGGTCGGCGTGTACCGGCCGATCGCCCGGTCCACCGAGACCCCCGACTACGTGCTGGAGCTGCTGCTCGCCCACGACGGCGTCGACCTGTCCTACGAGGACTGCATCGGCACGACCTACGAGTCGGTGCACGCCGACCCCGAGGCCGCGCTGGCCACGATCGTGCAGCGGTACCACGCGATGGCGCGCGACTGCGACGTCGTCGTCATCGTCGGCACGGACTACACCGACATCGCCGGCCCGGCCGAGCTGGGCTTCAACGCGCGGATCGCCGCCAACCTCGGCGCGCCGGTGCTGCTGTGCGTCAAGGGCCAGGGCCGCTCGCCCGAGGAGGTCCGCCAGGTCGCCGAGGTCGCGGCGGCCGAGCTCGAGGCCGGCCACGCGCAGGTCGTCGCGATCGTCGCGAACCGGTGCGACCCGGCGTCCCTCGACGCGGTCCGCGCCGAGCTGTCCACCCGCGCCACCGCGTGGGCGCTGCCCGAGGAGCCGTTCCTCGTGGCCCCCACCGTCCGCCAGCTCATGGAGTCGGTCGAGGGGTCGCTCGTCGGCGGCGACGCCGAGCTGCTCTCCCGCGAGGCCACCGAGGTCCTGGTCGGCGCCATGTCGATCGAGCACCTGCTGGAGCGGCTCTCCGACGGCGTCGTCGTCATCGTCCCGGGCGACCGGTCCGACATCCTGCTCGGCCTGCTCATGGCGCACGCGGCCGACGGCTTCCCGTCGCTGTCCGGCATCATCCTCAACGGCGGGTTCGAGCCGCCGGCGATCGTGTCCCGCCTGGTCGACGGCCTGCGCAGCAAGCTGCCGGTGATCCGCACGCACCTCGGCACGTTCGGCTCGGCCAGCGCCGCCGCCGGCACCCGCGGCCGGCTGTCCGCCGACTCGCAGCGCAAGGTCGACACCGCCCTCGCCCTGTTCGAGAAGCACACCGACGCCGAGGAGGCCCTGGCCGCCCTCGAGGTGCCGGCTCCCGAGGTCGTCACCCCGCTCATGTTCGAGTACGAGCTGCTCGACCGGGCGCGGTCGGACCGCAAGCACGTCGTCCTGCCCGAGGGCAGCGACGACCGCATCCTCCGCGCGGCCTCCACGCTGCTGCAGCGCGAGGTCGCCGACCTGACGATCCTCGGCGACGAGGCCGCCATCCGGACCCGCGCCACCGAGCTCGGGCTGGACCTGTCCGCCGCGAAGGTCATCGACCCGAAGGCCGGCCAGCTGCTGGAGCGGTTCGCCGCCGAGTACACCGAGCTGCGCAAGCACAAGGGCATGACCGTCGAGCGCGCGCGCGAGATCGTGTCCTCCGTGTCCTACTTCGGCACGATGATGGTGCAGCTCGGCCTGGCCGACGGCATGGTCTCCGGCGCCGCGCACACCACGGCGCACACCATCAAGCCGTCCTTCGAGATCATCAAGACCACCCCGGGCACCTCGGTCGTGTCGTCGGTGTTCCTCATGTGCCTCGAGGACCGCGTGCTGGTCTACGGCGACTGCGCCGTGAACCCGGACCCGACCGCCGAGCAGCTCGCGGACATCGCGATCTCGTCGGCCGAGACCGCCGCGCAGTTCGGCATCGAGCCGCGCATCGCGATGCTGTCCTACTCCACCGGCTCGTCCGGCTCGGGCGCCGACGTCGACAAGGTCCGCACCGCCACCGAGCTCGTCCGCGAGCGCCGCCCCGACCTGAACGTCGAGGGCCCGATCCAGTACGACGCCGCCGTGGACGCCTCGGTCGCCCAGACCAAGATGCCCGACTCCGCCGTCGCGGGCCGCGCCACCGTCTTCGTGTTCCCGGACCTCAACACCGGCAACAACACCTACAAGGCCGTGCAGCGCTCCGCCGGCGCCGTGGCGGTCGGCCCGGTGCTCCAGGGCCTGCGCAAGCCGGTCAACGACCTGTCCCGGGGCGCCCTGGTGCAGGACATCGTCAACACCGTCGCCATCACGGCGATCCAGGCCCAGGCCATGGGCGCGACCCCGGAAGGCTCGAAGTGAACCACGTCCTCGTCATCAACTCCGGCTCCTCGTCCATCAAGTACCAGCTCGTGGACGCGACGAGCGGCGACGCGCTCGCCAGCGGCATCGTCGAGCGCATCGGCCTCGAGGTGGGCAAGGTCAAGCACGAGGGCCCCTCCGGGGAGACCGTCCTCGAGCAGGCCGTCCCGGACCACGAGACCGGCATGCGCCTCGTCCTCGACCTGTTCGAGCAGCAGGGCCCGCAGCTCCGCGAGGCCGACCTCACCGCCGTGGGCCACCGCGTCGTCCAGGGCGGCGACGTCTTCGACGGCCCGGCCGTGATCGACGACGAGGTGCTCGCGCAGATCGACGCGCTGTCCCCGCTCGCCCCGCTGCACAACCCGGCGAACGTCGCCGGCATCGAGGCGGCCCGGCACGCGTTCCCGAACATCCCGCACGTGGCGATCTTCGACACCGCGTTCCACCGCACCATGCCGCCGGCCGCGTACACCTACGCGATCGACGAGCAGGTCGCGAAGGAGTTCAAGATCCGCCGGTACGGCGCGCACGGCACGTCGCACCTGTACGTGTCCCGCGCGACCGCCGACTTCCTCGGCAGGCCGGTCGAGGAGCTCAACACGATCGTCCTGCACCTCGGCAACGGCGCCTCCGCGTCGGCCGTGCGCGGCGGCGAGTGCATCGACACCTCGATGGGCCTCACCCCGCTCGAGGGCCTCGTCATGGGCACCCGGTCCGGCGACATCGACCCGGCGGTGCTGTTCCACCTGGCCCGTGTCGGCGGCTACACGATCGACCAGCTCGACGAGCTGCTGAACCGGAAGTCCGGGATGCTCGGCCTGTCGGGCTACACCGACATGCGCGACGTGCACGACGCCGTGGCGAACGGCGACGAGCGCGTGAAGACCGCGCTCGACGTGTACTACCACCGGATCAAGGGCTACGTCGGCAAGTACTACGCCGAGCTCGGCCACGTCGACGTCATCACGTTCACCGCCGGCATCGGCGAGAACGACGACATCGTCCGGCTCAACGCCCTCGCCGGCCTGGAGCGCCTCGGCATCCAGGTCGACCCGGAGCGCAACGCCGGCCGCAAGAAGCAGCCGACGGTCATCTCCCCCGACGGGGCCGAGGTCACCGTGCTGGTGATCCCGACGAACGAGGAGCTGGAGATCGCGCGGCAGTCCGTCGCGGCGATCGGCTGACCCCGCCCGCACCCCCGCGAGGGCCCGCCCCGGCACGTCCCGGGACGGGCCCTCACCGCGTCACGCTCTCGCCGCCCCGAGGGCACCTGACCGGTCGGTTCAATTCACCCGGTCGACGCCTTGAGCGCCCGGGGGGTGCGGCCGATACGACGAGCATGACGCATGCCCCGGGCAACGAGGAGGACCGCGCGTCCTTCTGGCGCTCGGAGCTGGACAGGGTCGACCGGCTCTGCGACAGCGCGCCCGCGCAGTGCGTCGCCGCGCTCCCCGACCTTCTGGACCGCGCCCGCGACGAGGGCGCCGTGCCCGTCATCATCGAGCTGGAGTACAACGGCGGCTGGGCGCACCACCTGCTGGGCGAGGACGCGCTCGCGCTGTCGGCGATCGAGCGCGCGCTGGAGCTCGCGACCAGCCACGGGCTGCGCGCGTGGGAGGGCCGGCTGCTGCAGGGCCTCGCCGCGGTGTACAACGGGTTCGGCGACAACCTGTCCGCCCTGGAGCTGCTCGACCGGTCGCTGGCGATCCGCCGCGAGCTGGGCGACACCGAGGGCCTGGCCGCGGCGCTCAACAACCTCGCGGACATGTACATCTCCATGGGCCGGTTCCCGGAGAAGGCGCGGGAGCTGCTCGACGAGGCCGCCCGGCTGTGGCCCGAGCTCGACCGCCCGGACGGCACCTGCGCCACGCTGTCGGGCCTCGCCAAGCTCGACACCGACGAGAGCGAGGCGCTCCGCACCACGGACCCGGGTCGCGCCCGCGCACTGGCCGACCGGGCCGTGCAGTCCGCGCTGCGCGGGCTCGCGGCGGCCCAGGGCGCCCCGGGGGCCCACGCCGACGACACCGGCAACCCGCGCATGGCGGCCGAGGCGCAGGTGCGGCTGGCCCGCGCGTACATGGCCCGGGACGACCTGGACGCCGCCGACGACACCCTCGCCGACGTGGCGACCGCGCTCCCCCGGGTCGCCGCGCGGTACCTCACGATCCGGTACCACGCGGCGCTCGGGCGGCTCCGGCGGATGCGGGGCGACCACGCCGGCGCCGTCGCGACCCTCACCGAGGGCCTGCAGCTGACCGAGCAGTCGCTGCGCCCGATGGAGCGCGCCGACCTGCTGCTGGAGCTGGTGCAGGTGCACGAGGACGCCGGCGACCTGCGGGCGGCCCTCGGCACCCACCGCCGGTACCACGAGGCCGTCATGGCCCAGCGCGACCAGGCCGCCGAGCGCCGCGGCATCGTCGTGAACGCGCAGCTGGACGTGGAGCGGGTGCGCCAGGCCCGCGACCAGGCGCGCAAGCGCGCCGCCGAACTCACGGCGCTGAACGAGACGCTCCGGCACGACGCCGCGCACGACCCGCTCACCGGCCTGCTCAACCGCCGCGGGCTGGACGCCGTGCTCGCGGCCCGGCTCGGCCGCGAGGCGGAGCTCGCCTACGTGGTCGCCGACCTCGACCTGTTCAAGGCCGTGAACGACGAGCACTCGCACCCGGTCGGCGACGAGGTGCTGCGCCGGGTCGCCCAGATCATGACCAGCGCGGTGCGCGTCGGCGACGCCACCGCCCGGGTCGGCGGCGAGGAGTTCACGCTGGTGCTGCTCGACTCGCCGCACGAGCAGGCGCAGGCCGTGTGCGAGCGCATGCGCGCGACCATCGCCGGCTACCCCTGGCACGAGCTGTCGCCGGGCCTGCGCGTCACGATGAGCTCCGGCGGCGCGATGGCCGCGCTGGACGAGACCCCGGAGGCGCTGGCCGCCCGCGCCGACGCCGCGCTCTACCGCGCGAAGCGGCAGGGCCGGGACCAGGTCGTGTTCGACGGCTCGCCGCCCGCGCGGCCGCCCGGGGTCGCGCCGCGGGCCGCGGACGTGACCGCGCCCCGCACGCCCTCGGCGGGCACCTCGGCGGCCCGCCAGCCGAGCTGACGCGCGGGCGCGGCGCTCGGCGCCGAGTCTCCGTTCCTCGCCTCCGGCGGACGAGCCGAGGGCAGTCCCGGGAGGGAGACTCGGCGGCCGGCGCGGCGCCGGGACGCGCGTCAGCGCAGCCGCGCCCCGCGGGCGGCGCGCAGCACCGCCGTGGCCGCGGCGGTCCACCGCTCGGGGTCCCCGGACAGCACCCGCCCGGGGCCGAGCGGCGGCAGGACCGTCCGCCCGCCGACCCGCACCCCGTGCACGCCCCGCTGCACCGCCACGGTCCGCGTCGCGGTGAGCGCGAGCAGCCCCTCGCGCCCGTGCCGGTGGCCCCAGCCGGACGCCCCGCGCCCGCCCTGCGGCGCCGCGACCGAGCCCCAGGACGCCTGGTACCCGTCGTTGACGTTCACGCTGCCCGCGCGCAGCCGGGCCGCGAGCGCCGCACCCCGCCGGGTCGAGCGGGTCCACACCGACGCGTTGAGCGCGTACGCCGAGTCGTTCAGCGCCGCGACCGCCTCGTCGTCCGAGGCCACCGGCGACAGCGCGACGACCGGCCCGAACGTCTCGTCGCGGGATGCGCGGGCGTGCTCCCCGACGCCCTCCAGCACCGTCGGCTCGTACACGTAGGGCCCGAGGTCGGTCCGGTGGACCCCGCCCGCGAGCACCCGGGCGCCGCCCGACAGCGCGTCCTCGACGTGCTCGACCACCCGGGCCAGCTGCTCCGCCGAGGTCAGCGACCCGATGTCCGCGCGGTGGTCCAGGCCCGTGCCGACGCGCAGGGCGCGGGTGCGCCGGGCGAACGCGGCCGCGAAGGCGTCGTGGACGTCCCGGTGCACGTACAGCCGCTCGACGGACATGCACAGCTGACCCGTGCCGCCGAAGCACGCGCGCACCGCGCCCTCCGCCGCCGCCTCGACGTCCACGTCCTCGGCGACGTACATCCCGTTCTTGCCGCCGAGCTCGAGCGTGCTCGGCACCAGGCGCTCGGCCGCCCGCGCGGCGACGACCCGGCCCGTCTCCGTGGACCCGGTGAACACCACGTGGTCCACGTGGTCGACGACCGCGGCGCCGACCGTCGGCCCGTCGCCGAGCACGACCTGCACGAGCCCGCGCGGCATCCCGGCGTCCTCGAGCAGCTCGACGACCCAGAGCGCGGTCAGCGGCGTCTGCGGGTCCGGCCGCAGCAGCACGGCGTCCCCGGCCGCGAGCGCGGGCAGGACGTCCCCGAGCGTCAGGCTCAGCGGGTAGTTCCACGGCGCGACGACCCCGACGACGCCGACCGGGTCGTGCCGCACCCGCACGGAGGTCAGGCCGGGCACCAGGCCGGGGCGGCGCTCGGGCGCCAGGTACCGCGGGGCGGCCCGGCCGAGGTGCCGCGCCACCAGCGCGACGTCGGCGACCTCCTCGTACGCGGCCCCGCGCGCCTTGCCGTTCTCCAGCTGGACCAGGTCGAGCACGTCGCTCTGCCGCTCGAGCAGGAGGTCGTGCACCCGCAGCAGCAGCCGCGCCCGGTCCCGGGCGGGGACGGCGCCCCACCGGCGCTGCGCGGCGCGGGCCGCGCGCGCCGCCCGGGCGACGTCCTCCGCGGTGGACTGCGGGAGCGTCGCCAGCGGCGCGCGGGTCCACGGCGCGTGGTGCGTCCGCGTCCCCGCCTCCGGCGAGCCCACGACCCGGCCGGCGAGCTCGCGCAGGTCGTCGGGCTCCAGCACGAAGGTCGCGAGCGGGTCGGTCTCCGGGTCCAGCACGCCGTGGTCGGCCACCATGCGGCCAGGCTACGCGCCCGGGCGCCCGGGACACGCCAGCGGTGCCGCCGAGGAGGGCGCTCCGGACGTGCCCCGCGCACCGGGCGGCGGCCGCCGGGGGCTCAGCCCTGCTCCGCCGCCCAGGCCGCCACGCGCCGCGCCGACTCCTCGGGCGACAGGTCCTCGACCCGGGTCATCACGGTCCACCGCACGCCGAACGGGTCGACCACCGAGCCGTACCGGTCGCCGGACACGAACGTGGCCACGGGCTCGCGCAGCGTCGCCCCCGCCGCGACGGCACGCTCGACCGGCTGCAGGCCGCCTCGGCCCCGTTCGCCCATCCCGACACCGACCTGGCCGGCCTGGCCGCGGACCTCGGCTACGTCGACCAGACGCACTTCACGCGCCGGTACCGCGCCGTCGTCGGCGAGACCCCGGCCCGCACGAGGGCGCGCGCGGCGGCCTGACCGCGCGGGGGTGCACGAGACACGTCCGCGGGGCCCTCACCGGGGGCACCCGCGGGGTGTCTCGTGCACCGTCGCCGGTGGCTACACGCCCAGCGTCGCCCGCGCCTCCGGGTCCAGGAGGCCCGCCACCGCCGCGCGCCCCGCGGCCGGGTCCGCCGCCGCGAGCGCCGCCTCCGCCATGGCGCGGCACGCCTCCAGCGTGTGCCGGCGCAGCGCGAACCGGACCGCGGGCAGCGCGGCCGGGGACATGGACAGGCTGGTCACGCCCAGCCCCGTCAGCACGAGCGCCATCAGCGGGTCGGACGCCGACTCGCCGCACACCCCCACCGGCTTGCCCGCGGCCGCACCGGCCCGCGCGGTCGCCGCGACGAGCTCCAGGACCGCGGGCTGCCAGGCGTCGAGCAGGTCGACGAGCTCGCCGAGCAGCCGGTCGGCGGCCATCGTGTACTGCGCGAGGTCGTTGGTGCCGAGCGAGACGAAGTCGACCTCGTCCAGCACGTGGCCTGCCCGCAGCGCGGCGGCGGGGACCTCGACCATCACGCCGGCGGTCCGCAGGCCCGCGGCGTGCACGGCGTCGGCGAACGCCCGGGACTCGGCCGGCGTCGCGATCATCGGCGCCATCACCCACGGCTGGGTGCCGGTCTCCTCGCCCGCGCGGGCGAGCGCGGTCAGCTGGTCGGTGAGCAGGGCGGGTGCGGACCGGACGAGCCGGTAGCCGCGGACGCCCAGCGCGGGGTTCTCCTCGGCGTGCAGGTTCGCGAACGCCAGCGGCTTGTCGGCGCCCGCGTCGAGCGTCCGGACGACGACCTTGCGGTCGGGGCCGAGCGCGCGCAGCACGCGGGCGTACGCCGCCGCCTGCTCGTCGACCGTCGGCGCCTGCTGCCGGCCGAGGAACAGCACCTCGGTGCGGAACAGCCCGACGCCCTCGACCGCGGCGCCCACGAGCTTCTCGGCGTCCTCGGCGGTGCCGATGTTGGCGAGCAGCTGCACCCGGTGCCCGTCGGCGGTGCCACCCGGCTCGGTGTCGGACTCGAGCGCGCGTTCGGCGGCCGCGCGGGCCTCGAGGACGGCGCGGTCGTCGTCCGACGGCTCGACCAGCACGGTGCCCGCGGCGGCGTCGACGCCGACCACGGACCCGTCGGCGAGCGCCGATGCGCCGGTCACGCGCACGACGCACGGGATGCCGTTCTGCCCGGCGATGATCGCGGTGTGGCCGGTCGGGCCGCCCTCCTCGGTCACCAGCGCGAGCACCCGCTCCAGGTCGAGCGCCGCGGTGTCGGCGGGCGCGAGGTCCCGGGCGACGACCACGGAGGGCGCGTGCAGCTCGGGCACGCCGGGGGCCGGCAGGCCCGCGAGCCGGGAGACGACCCGGTCCCGCACGCTGCGCAGGTCGGTGACCCGCTCGGCCAGGTACCCGCCCGCCTGCTCGAACATCGCGGCGAACGTCCCGACGACGGCGTCGATCGCGGCGACCGGCGGCTCCCCGCCGCGCACGCGGCCGAGCACCTGGTCCCGCAGCGCGGGGTCGTCCGCCATCATCGCGGTCGCGCCGAGCACCTCGGCGACGGTGCCGGTCGCGCGGCCGGCCTGCTCGCGCAGCCCGTCGCCCACGGCGGCGAACGCGGCGGTGACGGCGTCGGGCAGCTCCTCGGCCGGCACCGGCGCGCCGTCCCGGAGCACCGGGGCGTCCCCGGGCACGGCGGGCGCGGGCTGCACCCGCACCACCGGGCCGACGGCGACGCGGCGGCCGACGCCCACCCCCTGCAGGACCGTGCCGGCGGCGGGCGGTGCGGAGTTCTCGGTCTGCGTGTCGGTCATGTCGTGAGCGTCTCCCCGTCGAGATGGATCCGTAAAGGGGCGGAGGTCCCGCCGTCGGCGTCCCGGGGCCGCGCCGACCCCGGGACGCCGGTGCCGTCAGGCGGTGGCGGGCTGCGCGGCGGCCGGCGTGCCTGCGGTGGCGGCGGCCGCGTCGGCCTCGCGCTCCGCCTGGACGACGGGGTTCGGCCGCAGGCCCTTGAGCACGACCACGACGCCGGCGGTCACCACCGTGCCGACCGCGACCGCCAGCAGGAAGCCCAGCGGGTTGGAGATCAGCGGCAGCACCCAGATGCCGCCGTGCGGCGCCCGCACCCCGGAGCCGACCGCCATCGCGATCGCGCCGGTGGCGCTGGACCCGACGACCGACGACACGATGACCCGCCACGGGTCGGCCGCGGCGAACGGGATCGCGCCCTCGGAGATGAAGGACAGGCCGAGCAGCCAGGCGGCCTTGCCGTTCTCCCGCTCGGCGTGCGTGAACAGGGCCCTGCGGACCGTGGTCGCCAGCGCCATCGCGAGCGGCGCGATCATGCCCGCGGCCATCACGGCCGCCATGATCCGGTACTGCACGGCGTCGCCGGTGAGGCCGCCGGTCGCGAGGCCGGTGACCGCGAAGGTGTACGCCACCTTGTTGATCGGGCCGCCGAGGTCGAAGCCCATCATCGCGCCGAGCAGGGCGCCCATGAGCACGAGGTTCGAGCCGGACAGGCCGTTGAGCCAGCTGGTCAGCCCCTCCATGACGTTCGCGATGGGCCGCCCGATGAGCACGAACATGAGGAAGCCGGTGAGCAGCGAGGACAGCAGCGGCGTCACCACGACCGGCATCACGCCGCGCACGCCCTTCGGCACCTTCCACCGGCTGATCCACAGCGCGAGGAACCCGCCGACGAACCCGGTGACCAGGCCGCCGAGGAAGCCCGCGCCGATCACCACGGAGATGGCACCGCCGACGAACCCGGGCACCAGGCCCGGCCGGTCGGCGATGGCGTACGCGATGAACCCGGACAGCACCGCGACGAGGAAGCCGAAGGCGGCCGCGCCGGTCTGGTAGAGCAGCACCGCCCAGTCCTGGCCGGAGGTGATGCTGAACGAGGTGATGAGGTCCTCGACCGGGACCGCGGTCACCGCGACGGGGCCCTCGTTCCCCGGCCAGGCGACCTGGGCGACCATGAACCCGAGCGCGATGAGGATCCCGCCCGCGGCGACGAACGGGATCATGTACGACACGCCCGTCATCAGCCACTGCCGGACCCGGGTGCCGACGCCGGCGTTCGCGTCGACCTTCGTGGCGGGCCGCGGCGCGGAGGGGGCGGCGCCCGCAGCGGCGGCGTCCTCCGCCGGGACCCCGGCCTCGACGGCGGCGACGGCCTGCGCGAGCACGCCCGTCGGGTCGTGCACCGCCTTCTTCACGCCGACGTCGACCGACGGCTTGCCGGCGAACCGCTCCCTGGCCTGCACCTCGAGGTCCGCGGCGTAGATGACGCCGTCGGCCGCGGCGATGATCGCGGGGTCGAGCGGCGTCGAGCCCGCGGCCCCCTGCGTCTCGACGTGCACCTCGTGGCCGGCGGCCTTGCCGGCCTGCTCGAGCGCCTCGGCGGCCATGTACGTGTGGGCGATCCCCGTGGGGCACGAGGACACGGCGACGAACTTCATGACGGCACCACCTCTCGCTGGACGATCTCCGCCACGGTGGCGGCGTCGGGGGCGTCGAGCAGCGACTGCCGGAAGGACTCGTGGACCAGCCGGCGGGCGAGCGCGGCGAGGATCTGCAGGTGGTCGGCGTCCCCGCCCGCGGGCGCCGCGATGAGGAACACCAGGCGGGCCGGGCCGTCCGGCGCACCCCAGTCGACGGGCTCGCGCAGCTTGCCGACGGCGAGGCTCGGCGCGGTGACGTGCTCCGAGCGGGCGTGCGGCAGGCCGACGCCGCCGGGCATGCCGGTGGCCATCTGCGCCTCGCGTGCCCGCACGTCGGCGTGGAAGCCGTCGGCGTCGGTGACCCGGCCCGCGGCGGCGAGCAGGTCGATCAGGCGGCGGGTCGCGTCGTCGCGGTCGGCGGCGGCGAGGTCGACGCCGACGAGGTCGGCGGAGGTCAGGGGCAGGCTCATGTCACAGCTCCTTCAGCGCGAGCGCGGGGTCGGGGTCGGCCACGACGGCGACCTCGTCGGGACGGGTGTCGGACGGGCGCGGGACCGCGCTGCCCGGCAGCAGGACGGCGGCGCGGCCCCAGGCGACCGCGCGGCGCAGGCGGTCCGGCGGGTCGCCGGCCGCGGCGAGGTAGCCGGCGAGGGTGGAGTCCCCCGCGCCGACCGTGGAGACGGGCACCAGCGGGGGCCCGCCGGCCCACCACGACCCGCCCTCGGCGACCAGCAGCGCACCGTGCGCGCCGAGGCTCACCAGGACCGCGTCGGTACCCAGCGCCCGGACCGTGCGGGCCGCGGCGAGGACGTCGCCGACCGTGCCCAGCTCGGTCCCGGCCAGCTCGGCCAGCTCCTCGTCGTTCGGCTTCACCAGTGCCAGCCCGCCGTGCCGGACGGCGGCGGCGAACGGCGCCCCCGAGGTGTCCAGCACGACCGGGACGCCGTGCCGGGCGCCGAGGTCGGCGACCGCGGTGAGGAAGTCGTCGCCCAGGCCCGCGGGCAGGCTGCCGGCCGCGACGACCGCGGACGCGGCGGGCAGCTCGGACTCGACGGCCGCGAGCAGCGCCGCCACCTCGTCGGGCGCCAGCGCGGCTCCGGGCGCGTTGATCTTGGTCGTGGCGCCGCTGGACTCGGTGAGCGTGATGTTCGACCGGGTGTCCCCGGCGACCGGCACCGGCCGCGCGTCCACGCCCTGGGCCGCGAGCAGCGCGACCACCTGCGCGCCGTCGGGGCCGCCGGACGGCAGGACCGCCCGGGTCGGGACGCCGTGCGCCGCGAGCGCCCGGGACACGTTGATGCCCTTGCCGCCCGGGTGCAGGTGGGTCGCGGCGGCGCGGTTGACCTCGCCGACCCCGAGCCGCTCCAGGTGCAGCGCCCGGTCCAGGCTCGGGTTCGGCGTGAGGGTGACGACGCGCGGGGCGTCGGGGGCGGCGGTCATGCGCGCACCACCCGCGGGCCGGCGGCCTCGACCTCGTCGGCGAGCTCGGGCTGCACCCCGGAGTCGGTGACCAGCGTGTCGACCTGCGCGAGGTCGGCGACGTGCGCGAAGTCGGCCCGGCCGAGCTTGGAGTGGTCGGCGAGGACGACCGTCCGGCGCGCCGCGGTGACCAGTGCCCGCTTGACCGCCGCCTCCGCGAGGTCCGGGGTGGTGAGCCCGTGCTCGACGCTCAGCCCGTTGGTGCCGAGGAACGCCGTGTCGACGTGGATGTCCGCGAGCTCGCGCAGCGCCCAGGTGCCGACCGCGGCGAGCGTCCGGCCGCGGACCGTGCCGCCGACCAGGTGCAGCGTGATGCCGGGACGCGTCGCGAGCACGGTGGCGACGGGCAGCGCGTGCGTGACGACGGTCAGCTCGCGGTCGGTCGGCAGCAGCTCCGCGAGCCGCACCGTCGTCGTGCCGGCGTCGAGGATGATCGCGCCGCCGGCCGGGAGCTCCTCGAGCGCGGCCTTGGCGATCCGGTCCTTCTCCCCCGACAGCAGGCCCTCCCGCTGCGCCAGGCCGGGCTCGAACCCGAGCTGCTCGACCGGGATCGCCCCACCGTGCACCCGGCGGACCAGGCCGTGCCGCTCCAGCACGGTGAGGTCGCGGCGCACCGTCTCCGGCGTGACGTCCAGGGCGGTCGCGAGCGAGGCCACGTCCACGCGCCCGTCCCGCCGCGCCGCCGCCAGGATCTGCTGCTGGCGCTCCGTTGCGTACACGTCGCCTCCGTCGGTTCCGGGTCCGGTCACGAGGACGCCCGGGGCACCGAGGGGGCCCGGCGCTGGGCGAGATCGCCCGACCAGCATGCCCCACCCGCGCGCCGAAACGCAAGCAATCAAACCGAGTCGGACTCAAACAGGAACCAAACGGGCATCCGCCGACGTCCGGTCGGCGATCGACCGGGCTCCGCCGGGCTCGACTGGAGCGTCCTGCCCGACACGCCGAGGTGCCTCGGGCACGACGCTCCGCCCGGTTCCAGCCACGCGACCCGGCGCGGCCCGGCGCGGCCCGGCACGACCCGGGTCGCCCTCCGGGACGGCCGAGGGCCGCGCACCTCCCCCGGTCGGGAGGCGCGCGGCCCTCGGCGCGCAGGAGCCGGCGTCAGCGCGGCTGGTACGGGGAGACCACGATCTCCACCCGCTGGAACTCCTTGAGGTCCGAGTACCCGGTGGTCGCCATCGCGCGGCGCAGCGCGCCGATGAGGTTGAGCGAGCCGTCCGCGGTGTGGCCCGGGCCGAACAGCACCTGGTCCAGCGTGCCGGCCTGGCCGACCTGCACCCGCTCGCCGCGCGGCAGGTGCGGGTGGTGCGCCTCCGGGCCCCAGTGCCAGCCGCCGCCGGGGGCGTCGGTCGCGCGGGCCAGGGCGGCGCCGAGCATGACGGCGTCCGCCCCGCAGGCGATCGCCTTGACCAGGTCGCCGGACCGACCGACGCCGCCGTCGGCGATGACGTGCACGTACCGGCCGCCCGACTCGTCCAGGTAGTCCCGGCGCGCGGCCGCGACGTCGGCCACGGCGGTCGCCATCGGCGCGTGGATGCCGAGCGAGACGCGGGTGGTGTGCGCGGCACCGCCGCCGAAGCCGACCAGCACGCCCGCCGCTCCCGTGCGCATGAGGTGCAGCGCCGCGGTGTAGGTGGACGCGCCGCCGACGATGACCGGCACGTCGAGCTCGTAGATGAACCGCTTGAGGTTGAGCGGCTCGGCGCGGCCGGACACGTGCTCGGCCGACACGGTGGTGCCGCGGATGACGAACAGGTCGACGCCCGCGTCGACGACGTCCTTCCAGAACTCCTGGGTGCGCTGCGGCGACAGCGCGCCGGCGACCGTCACGCCCGCGTCGCGGACCTCGCCGACCCGGCGGCGGATCAGCTCGGGCTGGATGGGGGCGGAGTAGATCTCCTGCATCCGGGCGGTCGCCTCGGCCTCGGGCAGCTCGGCGATCTGCGCGAGCAGCGGCTCCGGGTCCTCGTACCGCGTCCACAGGCCCTCGAGGTCGAGCACGCCGAGGCCGCCCGCCCGGCCCAGCGCCACGGCGGTGGCGGGGCTCATGACGGAGTCCATCGGCGCGGCCAGGACCGGCAGCTCGAAGTGGTACGCGTCGATCTGCCAGCCGACCGACACCTCCTCCGGGTCGCGGGTGCGCCGCGAGGGCACCACGGCGACGTCGTCGAAGGAGAATGCCCGCCGTCCCCGCTTGCCGCGGCCGATCTCGATCTCGTTGCTCACCGGGACAGGCTACCGGCGCGCACGGACCCGCGCGGGCCCCGCCGCCTGCCGCGACGGGGCCCGCGTGGGTGGCGCCGGCGGCCGCCGGGCGGGGCTCAGCCCGCGACCGCGTCCACGACCGCCGCGCAGAACGCCGGCAGGTCGTCGGGGTTGCGCGACGTGATCAGCGTCGCGCCGCCGGTCTGCGCGACGACGACCTCCCGGTCGACCCAGTCGGCGCCCGCGTTGCGCAGGTCGGTGGCGAGGCTCGGGTAGGACGTGAGGGTCACGCCGTCGACGACGCCGGCCTCGATCAGGGTCCACGGGCCGTGGCAGATCGCCGCGACGGGCTTGCCGGCGCCGACGACCGCCTTCACGAGCGCCTGGGCGCCCTCCTGGGTACGCAGCGTGTCGGCGTTCACGGTGCCGCCGGGGATGACGAGGCCGTCGAGGTCGTCCGCGGACACCTGGTCCAGCGTGCGGTCGACCGGGTACTCGCCGCCCGGGTCGAGGTCGTTGTTGACGGCACGGACGGTGCCGGCCTCGGCGGACACGAGGACGGCGGTGCCGCCCTCGTCGACGACGGCCTGCCAGGGCTTCGTGAGCTCCGGCTCCTCGATGCCCTTCTCGCTGGTGAGGAACGCGACGGTTCGGCCGGTCAGGCGGGCCATGACGACTCCTTCCGGGGGGTCCCCCCGCGGTCCGCGGGGGCTGCCTCCACCCTCACCCGGACGGCCGCTCGTCGCATCCGCACCCGGCCACACGCCGGGCGGGGTCCCCGGGAGCGTCGGTGGCCGGTGCGATGCTGGCCGCGCAGGAAGGAGAGGGACGCGATGACCTGGACCGACGGGCCGCTGCTGGGGTTCGACACCGAGACCACCGGCGTGGACACCGACCACGACCGCATCGTGACGGCCGCGCTCGTCCGGCGGGACCGCGACGGCACGCACGTGCAGACCTGGCTGGTCGACCCCGGCGTCGAGATCCCGGAGGGCGCGAGCGCGATCCACGGCATCAGCACCGAGCACGCGCGCGAGCACGGGGTCGAGCCGCGCGGCGCGCTCGACGAGATCGCCGCCGCCATCGCCGAGGCCGTCCGCGACGGTGTCCCGGTCGTCGCGTACAACGCGTCCTTCGACCTGTGCCTGCTCGAGTCCGAGCTGCGCCGGCACGACCTGCCGACGGTCGAGGACCGCCTCGGCGGCGAGCTGCGCCCGGTCATCGACCCGCTCGTGCTGGACCGCGCCGAGGACCGGTACCGGTCGGGCAAGCGCAAGCTCGTCGACCTGTGCGGCGTCTACCAGGTGGTCGACACCGGCGACCTGCACACCGCGGACGTCGACGTCGTGGCGACCCTCGACGTGCTGGAGCGGATCGTCGGCCGGTTCCCGCACCTGGGCGACCTGGACCTCGTCTCGCTGCACGACTACCAGGTGACCGCGCACCGGGCGTGGGCCGAGGCGTTCAACGCCTGGCGCGCCGAGCGCGGCCACACCGGACCGGGCGCGGAGTCGACCTGGCCGAGCCGGGCCGCGTCGCGCGCGGCGGCCGCGACCGGGGCCCCCGGGACCGGCGCGCCCCTGGAGCCCCTGGCCGCCCCGGCCGCCCCGGGGCCCGCCGCCGAGCCGGCCCCGGCGCCCTCCCCCGGCCTCGCCGCTCGCCTCACCGGCCGGTACGCCACGCAGCCCGCGCTCCCGGTCCCCGTGACGCCGGAGCCGGTGGCGATCCGGCACGACCCGGCCCGCGACCGCCGGTTCGCCGGCCGGCCGATCCAGGACACGCTGATCGCCTGACCTGCGGCGAACGCCGCCGGGCAACACCGGTCATGAGGTCGGGATCTGCCCGAGATCGCGGGCGGTCACACGATCTCCCCATCCGGCCCCGTGCCGATATCTCATCCATGAGATAGCGTCCTCGTCGTGACCATGACCAACCCGACGACCGGAGCCGTCCCCACGGTGACCTCGTCCCTCCCCGTCGTCACCCCGACCCTCCCGGAGCAGCTCGCGCACGTGGGCTCGCTCGTCCGGTCCGCGCGCCGCCACCGCGGCCTGACGCAGACCCAGCTCGCCGAGCTCCTCGGCACCAGCCAGTCCGCCGTGCACCGCATCGAGCAGGGCGCGCAGAACCTCAGCCTCGACATGCTGACCCGGATCGGCGCCGCGCTGGACTCGCCGATCGTCACGCTCGGCGGGCCGCAGCACACGCACCTGCGGGTGCGCGGCGGCCAGCGGCTGTCGGGCCGGCTCGACGTCAACACCTCGAAGAACGGCGCCGTCGCCCTGCTGTGCGCCTCGCTGCTCAACCGCGGCACCACCCGGCTGAAGAACGTGGCGCGGATCGTCGAGGTCGACCGGATCGTCGACGTCCTCCGCTCGGTCGGCGTGCGCGCCACGTGGTCGCAGGACGGCCGGGACCTGGAGATCGTCGTGCCGAAGGACCTCGACCTCGAGGCCATCGACGTCGACGCCGCCCGCCGCACCCGGTCGATCATCATGTTCTTCGGGCCGCTGCTGGGGCAGCAGGACGAGTTCCGGCTGCCGTACGCCGGCGGCTGCGACCTCGGCTCCCGCACCGTCGAGCCGCACATGATCGCGCTGCGACCGTTCGGGCTGTCCGTCACCGCCAGCGGCGGCCGCTACCTGGCGCGCGTCACGGACCCCGGCACCGAGAACCTGTCGATCGTGCTCACCGAGCGCGGCGACACCGTCACCGAGAACGCCCTCATGGCCGCCGCCCGCCGCCCGGGCGTCACCACCATCCGCAACGCCAGCCCGAACTACATGGTCCAGGACCTGTGCTTCTACCTGGAGCTGCTGGGCGTGCGGGTCGAGGGCATCGGCACCACCACCCTGCGGGTGCACGGCCGGTCCGAGATCGACGCCGACGTGGAGTACGCGGTGTCCGAGGACCCGGTCGAGGCCATGAGCCTGCTGACCGCCGGCATCGTCACCGGCTCGGAGATCACCGTCGGCCGGGTGCCGATCGAGTTCATGGAGATCGAGCTCGCGACCCTGACCGAGATGGGCCTGCGCTACACGCTCTCCGAGGAGTACACCGCGCACAACGGCCGCACCCGGCTCGTCGACATCACGGTGCACCCGAGCGACCTGCGCGCGCCGCTCGACAAGATCCACCCGATGCCGTTCCCGGGCCTCAACATCGACAACCTGCCGTTCTTCGCGGTGATCGCCGCGTGCGCGACCGGGTCGACGCTCGTGCACGACTGGGTCTACGAGGGCCGGGCGATCCACCTGACCGACCTGACCCGGCTCGGCGCCGACGTCCGGCTGCTCGACGCGCACCGGCTCCAGGTCTCCGGCCCCACCCGGTGGTCGGGCGCCGAGGTGTCCTGCCCGCCGGCGCTGCGGCCCGCCGTCGTCATCCTGCTGGCGATGCTGGCGGCGAAGGGCGAGAGCGTGCTGCGCAACGTCGACATCATCGCGCGCGGCTACGAGGGGCTGCAGGAGCGGCTCGTCGAGCTGGGCGCGCAGATCGAGACGTTCCGGGACTGACCCCGCGCACGACGACGGGGCCGGGTGCGATCCGCACCCGGCCCCGTCGTCGTCTCGGCGCAGCGCGCCTCAGCGCACCGTGTAGTTCGGGGACTCCGAGATCATCTGCACGTCGTGCGGGTGGCTCTCCTTGAGCCCCGCCGGCGTGATCCGGACGAACTTCCCCCGCGCCTGCAGCTCGGGGACGGTGTGCGCGCCGACGTAGAACATCGACTGGTGCAGGCCGCCGACCAGCTGGTGCGCCACCGCCGACAGCGGGCCGCGGTAGGGCACCTGGCCCTCGATGCCCTCGGTGATGATCTCGTCGTCGGACAGGTTGCCCTGGAAGTACCGGTCCTTGGAGTACGACCGGCGGTCGCCGCGGCTCTGCATCGCGCCGAGCGACGCCATGCCGCGGTAGCGCTTGAACTGCTTGCCGTTGACGAAGACCAGGTCGCCCGGCGACTCGTCGCAGCCGGCGATGAGGCCGCCGACCATGACGCTGTCCGCGCCGGCCACGAGGGCCTTCGCGATGTCGCCGGAGTACTGCAGGCCGCCGTCGGCGATGACCGGCACGCCCGCGGGCTTCGCGGCGAGCGACGCCTCGTAGACGGCGGTGACCTGCGGGACGCCGACGCCGGCGACGACGCGGGTGGTGCAGATCGAGCCGGGGCCGACGCCGACCTTGACCGCGTCCACGCCCGCGTCGACCAGCGCCTGCGCGCCGTCGCGGGTCGCGATGTTGCCGCCGATGACCTGCACGTGCCGCGTGGCCGGGTCGGACTTGATCCGGCGGACCATGTCGAGCATGAGCCGGGCGTGGCCGTTCGCGGTGTCCACGACCAGCGCGTCGACGCCGGCCTCGACCAGCGCGGTCACGCGGTCCCAGGCGTCGCCGAAGAACCCGACGGCCGCGGCGACGACCAGGCGGCCGCTCGCGTCCTTGGTGGCCAGCGGGTACTGCTCGGACTTCACGAAGTCCTTGACGGTGATGAGGCCCTGCAGGCGGCCGTCGGCGTCGACCAGCGGGAGCTTCTCGACCTTGTGCTTGCCGAGCAGCGCCGCGGCGTCGTCGTTCGAGATGCCGACCGGGCCGGTGACCAGCGGCATCGACGTCATGGTGTCGGCGACGCGGCGGGTGGTGAACTCGCCCGGCGGCACGAACCGCAGGTCGCGGTTGGTGATGATGCCGAGCAGGCGGCGGTCGGCGTCCACGACCGGCAGGCCGGACACCCGGTACTTGGCGCACAGGGCGTCGAGCTCGGCCAGCGTCGCGTCGGGGCCCACGGTCACGGGGTCGGACACCATGCCGGACTCGGAGCGCTTCACCAGGTCGACCTGGTGGGCCTGCGCCTCGATGGACAGGTTGCGGTGCAGCACGCCGATGCCGCCCTGGCGCGCCAGCGCGATGGCCATGCGCGACTCGGTGACGGTGTCCATGGCGGCGGACACGAGCGGGATCGACAGGGAGATCTCACGCGTGAGCCGGGTCGTGGTGTCGACCTCGCTCGGGATGACGTCCGTCTCGCCCGGGAGCAGCAGGACGTCGTCGTAGGTGAGACCGATGAAGCCGAACGGGTCGGCAGGCGCGGAGGATCCAGGGGTACCCAGGTCGGTCATCCCAGAATGATACGGCCGTCGCTCGTGCCACCCGGCCGCCCGGCGGGGTGACCTGCGCGACGGTGGCCCCGGGCGCCGCGGGGTCCGCGGCGCCCGCCGGTCAGCGGATCAGGCCCCGGCGCAGCCCGATGGCCACGGCCTGCGCGCGGTCGGCGGCGCCGAGCTTGCGGAACAGCCGGCGCGCGTGGGTCTTGATCGTGTCCTCGGACAGGAACAGCTCCTGGCCGATCTGGGCGTTGGACCGGCCGTTGCTCATGCCGACCAGCACCTCCACCTCGCGCTTGGTCAGCGAGACCTCGGTGCCGCCGGTCGCCTGCACCGGCAGGTCGGCGCGGGTGACCACGGGCGTCGGCGCGCTGCCGACGGCGCCGTTGGCCACCGCGAGGCCCTCGTGCGACCCGCCGCCGCCGGCGACCGGGACGGCCGGGCTGGCCAGGATGTGCGCGGCGACCGCCGCCAGCTCCGCGCGGCCGACGTCGGGCGCGAGGTAGCCACGGGCCCCGAGCGCGATCGCCCGGTCCAGCGCGATCTCGTCGCCCGGCACCGCGAGCATGACGACCGTCGACTGGGACGGCACCGCCCGCAGCCGCCGGATCGCCTCGACCGGGCCCGGCGACGGCAGGTGCGCGTCGAGGAGCACGATGGTCGGCGGCACCCGCCGCGCCAGCGTGACCAGCTCGTCCACGGACGCCGCCGCGCGCACCGGGGCCAGCGCGGGCACACCGAGTGCCGTCAGGACGATGCGCTCCCGCACCGCCGTCGATCCGTGGCACACCACGACGCCCGCCATCGACCTCCGCCTTCCGCCTGTGCCGTGACCCTGGCGGATCCGGCTTCCTTCCTGTATCGGCCGGATCGGGCCCGACGTTAGCGTCCTGGGGCAACCGAGGGGTCAGGCGCAGACGGCCAGCACCTCGTGGACCAGGCCCGGGACCGTCCGGACGCGGTGCACCTGGCGGCCGAGCGGGACCTGCTCGGCGGCCTCGCCGGGCACCATCACGAACACCGGCAGCTCGGGCTGCGCCTCCGCCACCGCGCCGACGAGGCCCAGGTCCGGGGCGGTCTGCTCGCTCAGCAGCACGACCGCGGAGGGGGACGTCATGGCCGCGATCTCGAGCAGCCGGTGCCGGCCCGTGGGCCCCGCGACGACGCGCGCGTCGACCCCCGCGTCGGCGAGCGCGCCCGCGAGCACGTGCAGCGAGAGCGGCCGAGGTTCACCCGGCGCGGCGAGCAGCAGGACGATCCGGCGGCGCGACGGGTGCCGCGGCACGCGGCCCGAGCGGTCCCGCAGCACCGCGAGCGCCGCGGCGACGACGAGCGCGTCCGGCTCGTCGCCGGGGCGGGCGAGGACGGTGCGCGAGGCGATGCCGGCCCGGGCGGGCGCGACGAGGTCGGACCACCAGCGGACCAGGTCGGCGCCGGGCGGCAGGGCGAGCAGCCGGGTGACCTCGGCGCCGTCGGCGCGCAGGGCGGCGTCGATCACGCTGGTCGGCGTGGCCGGGCGGGCGGCGCGCGGCGCCCGTGCGGACGGCGCGGGGGCAGCGGGGCGGGCCGGGGCCGCGGCGGGGCGGG
>NZ_BONO01000004.1 GCF_016862755.1 Cellulomonas pakistanensis
CGTGACGTGCACCCCTGCGGCGCCGCCTGTGCCCGAGCTCACGTGACCCGGAACCGTTCGGCAGGCTAACCCACGGCTTCCTGTCAGGTCAGCCCAGATCACCCGCCCTGTGGACGACCACGCTGACTGGTGTCACGGATCACCCGTTCGGCCCAGTGGCGAGCGGGGATCTGTCACGCCGAGTCCGAAATGCCTGGCCCGCGGCCCTCCGCGCGGGGGACGGCCGAGCGGGTGCCCGTGCCCGGAGTCCACCCGGACGGCCGCGCCCGCCCGTGCGCCCCGCGGGCGGGACGGTCGTGCGTCGCTATGCTGACCGCCGACCTGCCCAGGGAGTACAGGGGACCCGATGACAGACGCACCCGCCGCCACGACGTCCGTGGGGACGCTCGTGCGGGTGTCGGTGACCGCAGGGGAGCGCCGCCTCGACCTCGGCATCCCGGGCGCCGTGCCGATGGCCGAGGTCGTGCCCGGGCTGGCCCGCGCGCTCGGCCTGCTCGACGCGAGCACCGCGCACGGCGGCTACCGCCTCGTGCGCGCCGACGGAACGCCGATCGACTCCGCGCGCAGCCTGCTGGCCGAGGGCGTGGAGGACGGCGCCGTGCTGACGCTCGAGTCGGGCGCCCGCCGCGACGCCGAGCGGATCTACGACGACGTCGTGGAGGCCGTGGCCGACGCGGTGGAGAACCAGTACGCCCCGTGGACGCCGCGCGACTCCGCGCTGAGCGCCGCGTGGGCCGCGGGCGCGCTGCTGCTGGCGGGCGCAGCCCTGCTGCTGGGCGCCGACCAGGACTCGCTCGTCCCGCCGGTCGTCGCCGCGCTGGCCGCCGCGCTGGCGCTGGTCGCGGGCGCCGTCGTCGGCCGGGTGGGCACCGAGCCCGCCGCGGGCCGGGTGCTGGTGCTGACCGCGCCGGTGCTCGCCGCGGTCGCCGGGCTCACCGCCGGGTCCGGCGCGCCGTCCTGGGGCTGGCCCGCCGCGCTCGCAGGCACCGGCGCCCTGGTGGCCGGCCTGCTCGGCATGCCGGCCCTGGTCGACCGCCGCGAGCTGAGCGCCGCGCCGCTGGCCGGGGGCCTCGCGCTCGCCGTCGCCGGCACCGCGATCGCGCTGACCGACGCGCGCCCGGGCGAGGTGCTCGCGGTCGTCGTCGCCGTCGTCGCCACCGCGAGCATCGGCGTGCCGTGGCTCGCGCTGTCCAGCACGCCGCTGCGCGTGGTGTCCCCGCGCAACGACGCCGAGATCCTCGCCGACCCGCCCGCCGTGCAGTCCGCGCGGGTGCGGGCGCAGCTCGCGGCCGGCCACCGCATCCAGGTCGCGCTGCGGGTCGCGATCGGCGTGCTCGCGCTGGTCGCCGCCCCCGCGGTGGTCGCGACCGGCGTCCCCGGCACCCTGCTGCTGGTCCTCGCCGCCGCGGGCCTGCTGCTCGCGACCCGGCAGACCTACTCGCGGCTCGACGTGCTGCTCACGGTCGGCCTGTCGGTGCTCCTGCTGGTCGTCGTGGCGGTCGTGGCCGCCGCGCAGCACCCGGGCTGGCGCCCGGCGCTCGTCGGCGTCGCGGGTGCCGCGGCCGCCGTCGTCGTCGGGCTCGGCCTGGTCGCCCCGCGCCGCCGGGTGGGCCTGGCGCGGCTCGGGGACTTCCTCGAGATCGCCTGCCTGGCGCTGCTGCTGCCCCTCGGCGTCACCGCGGCGGGCCTGGTCTGACCCGTGGCGTCCAAGCGCGATCTCGTCGAGGCGCAGACCTTCAGCCGGCGGCGCCTGCTCACCGCCTTCACCAGCGGCGCGCCCGGCGGCCGGGAGCTCGAGCCCACCAAGCCGCTGCGCGGCGTCGTCGCCGGCGTCTCGCTCTCCGTGCTGCTGGTGCTCGGCAGCCTCGGGTTCGGGCTGCTCAGCCCCACGCTGCCGAACGGCTGGGACGACCAGTCGCTGGTCATCGTCGAGGGCGACGGCAGCCGGTACGTCGGCATCCAGGGCACGCTGCACCCGGTGCTCAACGTGACGAGCGCGCGCCTGGTGCTCGAGTCCGGGTCGTTCCACGTGGTCGACGTCAGCGAGGACGACATCACGGACGCCCCGCGCGGCGCGACGATCGGCATCCCGGGCGCCCCGGACGAGCTCCCGCTCGCGAGCCGGCTGACCGCGACGGGCTGGCAGGCGTGCGTGGCCCCGGACGGCGGCACCGCGCTGACGATCGACCCCGATGCCCCCGCGCCGGTCGCCGACCCGGGCGCGGGCGCGCTCGTGGAGGCGGCGGGGACGCTCTACCTGGTCGCCGACGGCACCCGGCACCGCATCCCGGCCGCCGACGAGGCCGCCGTGCTGCGCGCGCTCGGGCTGGACACGGCCACGCCGATCACCGCGGGCGCCGACTGGCTCAACCTCGTCCCGGCCGGCTCCGACCTGGCGCCGCTCACGGTCGCCGGCGCGGACGCCCCCGCGCTGCCCGAGGGCGGGCTGCCGGTCGACACCCGGGTCGGCACGCTGGTCGAGGTGACCGGGGTCGGCGACGGCCAGCGCCGCTACGTCGTGGACGCGCGCGGCGAGCTCGCCCCGCTGTCCGAGCTGGCGTACCCGCTCTACCTGCTCGGCGCCGGCGAGCTCGCGGCCGAGCCGCTGCAGGTCACCGCCGCCGAGATCGCCGCGGTCCGCACCTCGACGACGCCCGTCGCCCCCGCGGACCTGCCCGAGACCGTCCCGACGCTCCCGGCCGCCGGCTCGACGGCGTGCGTGGTGCTGTCGACCGGCAGCGCCACGACCGACGAGCGCGTCGACCTCGTGCTCCGCGACGCCGCCGAGGTCGAGGCGGGTGTGCGCGTCGCTCCCGGCTCCGGGGCGCTGGTCCGCGCGCAGACGGCCGACGGCGCCGCGGCGACCGTGCGGCTGGTCGACGGCTCCGGGCGCGCCTACCCGGTCCCGGACGCGGGCGACGAGGTCCTGGCCCGCCTCGGCTACGCGGCCGACGACGTGACGCGCGTGCCGCCGGCGTGGGCCGACCTGCTGCCGACCGGCCCCGACCTGACCGTGGAGGCGGCCGCGACCGAGGTGTCCGGCGGGACCGCCGCCGCCGGGGTCGCGACCGACGCCGGAGGCGCGTCCGAGGCCGGGACCGCGTCCGAGGGCGCGGCCGCCGGGGACGCGTGACGGCCGTGCGCACCGCGCAGCCGCGCCGGACGCCGCGCCGGCGCCGCGTCCTGCTCGCGGGGCTGGCCGCCGCCCTGGTGCTGCCCGCGGGCGTCGGACCCGCCCTGGCCGGGCCCGCCCCGGGCCGGCTGCCCGCGGCCGCGACGACGCAGTGCACGCAGGAGAAGGCGCAGTACGTCGCCGACCCGCCGCCGGCCCTCGCCCGGCTCGCGGCCGAGCGGGCGTGGCAGAGCGCGACGGGCGCGGGCGTCCTCGTGGCGGTCGTCGACTCCGGCGTCGACCCCGGGAACCTGCACCTCGCCGAGGCGGTCGTGCCGGGGGTCGACCTGGTGGGCGTCGCCGGCGACCCCGCCGGGCGCACGGACACCGCCGGGCACGGCACCGCGGTCGCGGGGCAGATCGCCGCGCGGGCGCTGCCCCGCACGGCCGAGGTGGACTCCGGCGTCGTCGGCCTCGCCCCGGACGCGACGATCCTCCCGGTGCGCGTGTACTACGCGGACGACGACCAGGCCCGCGAGCAGGGCGTGGCGCCCGACGCGGGCCGGATGGCCGCGGGCATCGACGCGGCCGTGGCCGCGGGCGCCCGGGTCGTCAACGTCTCGATGAGCACCCCGAACGACACCCCCGCGCTGGAGCAGGCGGTCCAGCGGGCGACCGCCGCGGGCGCGCTGGTCGTGGCGAGCGCCGGCAACCGGAACACCAGCAGCGACGAGGCCGACGGCCCGCGCTACCCGGCCGCCTACGACGGCGTGCTCGCGGTGACCGCGGTCGACGTCGACGACCGGCCGTCCGCCGACGCCATCCACGGCCCGCACGTCGACGTCGCGGCGCCCGGCACCAACGTGCTCACGACCTTCCACGCGGCGGGCGACTGCATGCTGTCGGGCGAGGGCACGTCGACGAGCTTCGCCACGGCCTACGTCAGCGCCGCCGTCGCGCTGCTCGCCGAGCGGTACCCCGAGGAGACGCCCGCGCAGTGGGCGTACCGGCTCGAGGCCACCGCGGCCCGCACGCAGCCCGCCGAGCGCGACGACCAGGTCGGCTGGGGCGTCGTGCGGCCGGACGCGGCCCTGGGCTTCGTGGACGACGGCACGGCGCCCGGCCCCGTCAGCCCGGTCCACGACCGCGCCGACGCGCAGGCCGCCGACGTGCGGACTCTCGACGTGTCGCCGCGCGAGGACCCCCTGGCCGGGGCGCGCGCGGGTGCCGTGTGGTGGGGGATCGGCGGGACCGCCGCGGTGCTGCTCGCCGCGCTGGGCGCCCGCGTCGCCGGACGCCGCCGCCGGGGCTGACGCACCGGGGCCGGCCGTGCCGGGGCCGGCCGTGCCGGGGCCGGTGGCACCCGCCCCCGCTGGGCCGCGCGGGGGACGCACAGCACGGGGCCCTCCCGCAGATCGTCTGCGGGAGGGCCCCGTGCTGGTGCGGGTCGTGCGTCAGCTCTCGCTCACGTCCGTCCCGGTGACGCGGCTCCGCCGGGTCACGACCGCGCCCGCGGCGAGCAGGAGCAGCGCGACCAGGGCGGTGCCGGCGACGGACCAGCCCGTCGTCGCGAGCCACCCCGGGCCGGTGCCCGTGCCGGTGCCGGTGCCCGTGCCGGTCCCGGTCCCGCCGGTCTGGTCCCCGGCGCCGCCGCCACCGCCCGGGCCGGGGTCCGGGGAGGTGCCGGGACCGCTGCCGGGCGCGTGGAACGTGACCTGGATGCTGCCGGCCTCCGCACCGTCGACGGTGAACACGAACGTCCCGACGCCCGCGACGGTCGAGGTGACCGCCTGGGTGTAGGTGCCGTCGCCGTGGTCGACGACGCCGGCCGGGTCGAGGTCGCCGACGCCCTGCGCGGCGACCGTGACGTCGGCGCCCGTGACCGGGTCGCCGGCGCCGTCGACCAGGGTGATCGACAGCGTCGCCACGTCGGTGCCGTTCGCGACCACCGCGCTGCGGTCCACCGTGATCGTCCTCGTGCCCGGACCCGGCTCGGGCCCGGGGTCCGGGGGAGCGGGCTCGGTGAACCGCACCTGGGCCACGCCGACGACCGCGTCGCCGTCGACGGTGGCGGTGAAGGTGCCCACCCCCGCGACGGTCGAGGTGACCGCCCGGGTGTAGGTGCCGTCGCCGTGGTCCACCACGCCCTCCGGCGCCAGGTCGCCCGCGCCGTCCACCAGGACCGCCACGTCCGCCCCGGTGACCGGGTCACCTGCGCCGTCCGCCACGGTGACCGTCAGCACGGCGGCGTCCGTGCCGTCGGCGACGACCTCGGTCCGGTCGGCCGTGATCGTGGAGCTCCCCGCACCCGGGTCCGGTCCAGGGGCGCCGGGCTCGGTGAACACGACCTGCGCGGCGCCCAGCACCGCCCGCCCGTCCACCGTGAAGGTGAACGTGCCGATGCCCGCCACGGCCGAGGTGACCGCCTGGGTGTACGTGCCGTCGCCGTGGTCGACCACGCCGGCGGCGTCGAGGTCACCGACGCCCAGCACGGCGACCGCGACGTCCGCGCCCGTGACCGGGTCGCCCGCGCCGTCGGCGAGGGTCACGGTCAGGACGGCGGTGTCGGTGCCGTCGGCGACGACCTCGGTGCGGTCGACGGCGATCGTGCCGGTCACAGGCGCCGGCTCCGGCTCGGGCTCCGGACCGGGCTCCGTCCCGACCTCGGTGAACGTCACCGTGACGCTCCCGACCGGGTCGCCGTCGGCGGTGGCGGTGAAGGTGCCGACGCCCGCGACGGTCGAGGTGACCGCCTGGGTGTAGGTCCCGTCGCCGTGGTCGACCACGCCGGCCGGGTCGAGGTCGCCGACCCCGTCGACGGTCACCGCGACGTCGGCCCCCGTGACCGGGTCGCCGGCCGGGTCCGCCAGCGAGACGGTCAGCACCGCGGTGTCGGTGCCGTCGGCGACGACCTCGGTGCGGTCGGCGGAGACCGACCGCGTCCCGGGCTCGGGGCCCGGGTCCGGACCCGGGTCGGGCGCGGTGAAGGTGACCGTGACGCTGCCGATCGCCTCGCCGTCGACGGTGAAGGTGAACGTCCCCACCCCCGCGACGGTCGAGGTGACCGCCTGGACGTACCGGCCGTCACCGCGGTCCAGGACCCCCGCGGTGTCCAGATCACCGACCCCGTCCACGAGCACCGCCACGTCGGCGCCGACGACCGGGTCGCCGGCCGCGTCCCGCAGCGTCGCGGTGAGCAGCGCCCGCTGAGCGCCGTCGGCCGGCACCCGGAGGCGGTCGACGGTGATCGACCAGCTGCCCGGCCCGGGCTCCGGTCCCGGCTCGCTGCCGGGCTCGGTGAACGTCACCCGGACGGTGCCGATGACCTCGCCGTCCACCACGGCCGAGAACGTGCCGACGCCCACCGCGGTCGAGGTGACCGCCTGGGTGTAGGTGCCGTCGCCGTGGTCGGTGACGCCCTCGGGTGCCAGGTCACCGACCCCGTCCGTGAGGACGGCCACGTCGGCGCCGACGACCGGGTCACCGGCGCCGTTCGCGATCGTGATGGTCAGGACGGCGGTGTCGGAGCCGTCGGCGGCGACCTGGCTCCGGTCGGCCGCAATGGTCCTGCTGCCGGGCTCGGGGCCGGGTCCGGGCTCGGGAGCGGTGAAGGAGACCTGCGTGCTGCCGATCGCCTCCCCGTCGACGAGGAAGGTGAACGTCCCCACGCCCGCGACGGTCGAGGTGACCGCCTGGGTGTAGGTGCCGTCGCCGTGGTCGGTGACGCCGCCGGGAGCGAGATCGCCCACGCCGTCCACCGTGACCGCCACGTCCGCCCCGACGACCGGGTCGCCGGAGCCGGATGCGAGCGCGAGGCTCAGGACCGCGGTGTCGGTGCCGTCGGCGACGACCTCGGTGCGGTCGACCGCGATCGACCAGCTGCCCGGATCGGGCTCGGGTTCCGCACCGGGCTCGGTGAAGGTGATGCGGGCGGTGCCGATGGTCTCGCCGTCGACGGTGGCGGTGAAGGTGCCGACGCCCGCGACGGTCGAGGTGACCGCCTGGGTGTAGGTCCCGTCGCCGTGGTCGGCGACGCCCCCGGGTGCGAGGTCGCCCACGCCCTCGACGGTCACGGTCACGTCGGCGCCGGTGACCGGGTCGCCGGCCCCGTCCGCCAGGGCCACCGTCAGGACTGCGGTGTCGGTGCCGTCGGCGACGACCACGGTGCGGTCGGCGGCGATGGACCGGGTGCCGGGCTCGGGTCCCGGGTCGGGCCCGGGCTCGGGCTCGGTGAAGGTGATCTGGGCGGTGCCGATGGTCTCGCCGTTGACGGTGGCGGTGAAGGTGCCCACCCCCGCGACGGTCGAGGTGACCGCCTGGGTGTAGGTCCCGTCGCCGTGGTCGGTGACGCCGTCGGGGGCGAGGTCGCCCACGCCCTCCGCCGTGATCGCCACGGCGGCGCCGGTGACCGGGTCTCCTTCACCGTCGGCGAGGGAGACGGTCAGGACCGCGGTGTCGCTGCCGTCGGCGACGACCTCGGTGCGGTCGGCGGCGATGGACCGGGTGCCGGGCTCGGGTCCCGGGTCGGGCCCGGGCTCCGGCTCGGTGAACGTGACCTGGACGCTGCCGACGGTCTCGCCGTCGACGGTGGCGGTGAAGGTGCCCACGCCCACCGCGGTCGAGGAGGCCGCCTGGGTGTAGGTGCCGTCGCCGTGGTCGGTGACGCCCTCGGGCGCGAGGTCGCCCACGCCGTCCGCCGAGATCGCCACGTCGGCGCCGGCGACCGGGTCGCCGGCCCCGTCCGCGATCGTCACGGTCAGCACGGCGGTGTCGGTGCCGTCGGCGACGACCTCGGGCCGGTCGACCGCGAGCGACCAGCTCCAGGGCTCCGGCTCGGGCTCGATCACCGGCTCCGTGAACGTGATCTGGGCGGTGCCGGTGCTCGCCTCGCCGTCCACGACGGCCCGGAACGTGCCGACGCCGGCGACCGTCGAGGTGACCGCCTGGGTGTACAGGCCGTCACCCCGGTCGACGACGCCCGCCCCGTCGAGGTCGCCGACGCCGTCGGCCTCGATCGCGACGTCCGCCCCCTCGACGGGGTCGTCCGCGAGGTCCACGACCCGGACGGTCAGCGTGGCGGCGTCCGTGCCGTCGGCCACGACCGCCGCCCGGTCCGTGCTGATCGCCACGACGACGCCCTCGACCGGGCCGGGGTCGACGCCCGGCGCGACGAACGTCAGCTGCGCGCCCTGCTGCAGCCGCACGCCGTCGGCCTCCACCAGGAACAGCCCGGCACCCGCGACGGTCGAGGTGATCTCCTGCGTGTAGGTGCCGTCGCCGTGGTCGACGACCTCGCCCTGCAGGTCGCCCACCGTGATGCGCTGGAGCCGGACGTCGGCACCCGCCACCGGGTGACCCGAGCTGCTCAGCAGCGTGATGGTGGCGGTGGCGGACTCGGTCCCGTCGGCGACGATCCGGTCGGGGTCGACGGTGACCGTCGACGCCGCCGGGTCCACCGGCCCCGGCACGAACTCGATCTCGACGGTGTCGGCGCCGGACTCGCCGTCGACCCGGAACCCGAACGTGCCCGTCCCGAGGTCGGCGGACGACACCTGCTGGGTGTAAGTGCCGTCGCCGTGGTTGCTCACGGACCCGAGGAGCGAACCCGGCCCCGAGACGGTGATCTCGACGTCGGCCCCCGCGACCGGGTTGCCGAGGACGTCCGCCACCTCGACGGTGAGGGTGGCCGTGTCGGTCCCGTCGGCGAGGACGGTGGTCCGGTCGGCCGTCAGCGTCCCGGTCGATGCGGCGACCTCGCCTGGGTCGAACCCGACCCGGACGGAGCTCACGCCCTCCTGGCCGTCCACGGTGTAGTAGAACGTGCCGTTCCCGGCGGTCGTGGAGCGGACCTGCTGCGTGTAGGTGCCGTCGCCGTGGTTCTGCACCCCGGCGGGGTCCAGGACCCCGACCCCGTCGCGCTCGATCACCACGTCGGCGTCGAGCATCGGCAGGCCGGCGTCGTTGATCGCGGTCACCGTCAGCGTCGCCGTGTCCAGGCCGTCCGCGACCACGCGGGCCCGGTCGGTCGTGAACGATCCGGCCTCGAGGTCGACCGGGAGCCGGCGGAAGTCGACCTCGCGCGTGCCGGGGACGGCGTCGCCGCCGACGGTGGCGCGGACGGTGGCGGTGCCGTGCTGCTCGGAGACGACCGTGGCCCGGTAGGTGCCGTCCCCCAGGTCCGCGACGGCCCCGAGCGTGCGACCCACGCCCGACACCGCGACCTCGACGTCCGCCCCGAGCACGGGGTGCCCGCTGGCGTCCCGGACGGCGACGGTGACCGCCGCCTCGTCGACCCCGTCCGCGTCGACCTGCGTCCGGTCCACGTCGAGCGACGAGGTGCTCGCGTCGGCCGCTCCCGCGACGAACTGCACGTGCGCGCGCCCGGGGGCGTCGACGTCGTTCACCGAGAACCGGAACGTCCCGGTGCCCAGGGCGAACGACGACACCCGCTGCGTGTACGTGCCGTCGCCGTGGTCGTGCATGACCTCCGCGGCGAGGTCGCCGACGCCCTCCGCGAAGACCCGCACCGTCGCGCCCGCCACGGGCGCGAGGGCCTTGCCCGTCAGGCGGACGGTCAGCACCGCGTCCTGGGAACCGTCCGCCACGACCTGCGTCGCGTCGGCGCTGATCGCGGCGGCGACCGAGTGCACGACGGTCGGGGTGGTCGTGGGCACCGCGGTGACACCGGTGGCGGCCAGCTCGTCGGTGATGCCGTTCGTGACGACGGCCCGGTAGCAGAGCTCGCTGCCGACGTGCCCGACGGACGTGAGCTCGCTGCGCGTGCTCCCGGGCGCCGAGACGGTGGTCGGGGTCGTCGTCTCGGAGACCGAGAGGCTGGACGAGCCCCCGGGCAGGGTGAGCCAGTCGGAGTTGCACGAGCCCGTGGCGCTGGTCGTGGCCTGCTGCCACGTGATGGCCGGCGCCTCGTCCCCACGACCCTCGGCGGCCAGCGTCCACGGGGTGCCGACGACCGCCGTCGTGGCGGTCGGCGGCGCGGCGGTGATCTCGGCGAGGCTGCCGTACCGGTAGTACCCGTGCCGGGTGCCGTCGACCGTCACGGCGTAGGTGCCACCGCGGGACACCGGCGGGGTGACGAACGTGAGCGTTCCCCCCTCCCAGCGCACGTCCGTCGCGGGCACGTCGCCGACCAGCACCTCCGGGACGTACACCGGCACGTTCCCGACCGGCAGCGCGAACGGGCTCGTCCGCGGGGACGTGGTGCCGTCGCCGACCTCGCCGTAGAGGTTGAACCCCCACGTGTAGGGCAGGCCGTCGGCGGTGAGCGCGACCGACCAGTTCTCCCCGGCCTCGACCTCGACGAACGCGGTGGAGCCGGCGACGCGGGTCGGCGCGAGGTTGCGGGTGTTCGTGACGCCGGTGCCGCCCTCACCCCGGGTGTTCCCGCCCCAGGACCGCGTCGAGCCGTCGGTAGCGACCCCCAGCGTGTGGAGGAGGCCTGCCGCGACGTCGGTGAAGCGCAGGTCACCCTGGACGGCGACCGGCGCGTTCTTCCCGGTGATGTTGTAGCTGCCGTCGCCGAGCTGGCCGTTGTTGCCGGAACCCCAGGCGTAGCCCAGGCCGGCGGGCGTCCGCGCGACGACGAACCGGGTGCCGACGTCGATCTGCGCGAACGTCAGGCCACCGACGACCGCGGTGGGCGAGGTGAGGTACTGCGTGCTCCCCGAGCTCTGCCCCACGCCGAGCTGGACGTAGTTGTTGAGTCCCCAGCTGTACGCTGCTCCCGCGGTCGTCAGGCCCACCGTGTACCGGTCGCCGGCCCCCACGCTCTGGAACCGGAGTGACGTCGGGACCCGCACGGGCAGCGGGCGGTCCGTCGTCGACCCGTCGCCGAGCTGGCCGGAGCTGTTCGCACCCCAGGCGTACAGCTCGCCCCTGTCGGTGAGCGCGAGCGAGTGGCTCGTGCCGGCGGCGACGGCGACGAAGGTGAGTCCTGTGGGCAGCTGGACCCGGCGCGGGGTGAGGGTCGCGGCCTGGGAGGGGTTGTCCATGATCCCCAGTGCGCCGTCCCCGACCCAGCCCCAACCCCACACCTCGCCCTCGGTCGAGATGGCGAGCGAGTGCCGCCCGCCCGCTGAGATCTGGGTGAAGCGCAGCTCCTCGCCGTTGAAGCGCACGGGTACCGGGACGGTGGCGTTGGTCGTGGTGCCGTCCCCGACCTGGCCCGCGGTGTTCCAGCCCCAGCCGTAGGCGACGCCGTCCGGGGTCAGCGCGAGACCGTGGTGGGATCCCGCCGACACCTGCGCGAACACCGTCCGCTGGACGTCGGGCAGGCTGAGGGTCTGCCCGCCCGTCGTGGGACTGCTGCCCAGGAGCGCGTTGGGATCCGCGACGGCGGGCGTCGACGCGACGACCGCGCCGACGCCGGCGAGGAGCGCGGCGAGCAGCCACGCGATCAGGCGGCGCGGTGCCCGCACCGCTGCGGCGGGTGTTCGAGGCGCACGGGGGCGCGCGTGCAGAGGAATGGGGTTCATGCGCCCGATACTCATGAGTATCGACCGCGTCGGTGGGGGCCCAAGGTCCTTGAGTGGTCCCCCTAGCCCGGGGGATCGGCGGGACCTAGGTCCGGTCCGCGACCGCCGGCCGGAGCCGCTGCGCCCGCTGCGCCCGCACCCCGTCGATGGTCAGCAGCACTAGCGCGACCCACACCAGGCCGAAACCCCACCACCGCGCGGGCGGCATCGTCTCGCCGAGGACGGCCACCCCGATCAGCAGCTGCAGGACCGGCGCGAGGTACTGCAGGCTGCCCACGACGCTGAGCGGCAGCCGGCGCGCGGCCTCGCCGAACAGGAGCAGCGGCAGCGCGGTCGCGATGCCCGTCCCCGCCAGGGCCAGCGCGTGCCAGGTGCCGGTCGCGGTGAAGGTCGAGCCGCCCGTGACGCCGAGCCAGATCAGGTAGCCCGCGGACATCGGCGCCAGGACCAAGGTCTCGGCGGCGAGCCCGGGCGCCGCGGCGACGCTCCGCCCGACCCGGTTCTTCAGCAGCCCGTACACGCCGAACGACCCGGCCAGCGTCAGGGCCACCCACGGCAGCCGCCCGAGGCCGACGGTGATGACCACGACCGCCGCCACGCCGAACCCGAGCGCGACCCACTGCGTCCGGCGGAGCCGCTCGCGCAGCACGAGCACCGCGAGCAGCACGGTGACGAGCGGGTTGATGAAGTAGCCGAGCGCCGCGTCGACCACGTGCCCGCCGAGGGCGGCGAACACGAACGTCAGCCAGTTCACCGCGAGCAGCACGGACGCCGCCGCGACCAGCGCCATCGTGCGGCGGGACCGCAGCACCCCGCGGAACGCGCGCCAGGTGCGCGTCGCCGACAGCACGGCCGCGCAGAAGATCAGCGACCACAGCACCCGGTGCGCCACGACCTCGACCGCGCCGGACGGCTTGAGCAGCTCGAAGTACAGCGGCAGCACGCCCCACAGCAGGTAGGCGCCCGTGCCGGCGGCGAGTCCGCGCGGGTCGAGGGCGCCGGTGGCGGCGGGGGCACGGGTGTCGGTGGCGGTGGCCGGCGACGGGGTGGCGGACGGGGTGCTCACGGACCGACGCTAGCGCCGCCCGCCGACGCGCACCGGCACCGGTCGGACCTCGCGCGGGGATCGGCAGGATGTCGCGCCGGATCGGCAGAGGTTAGGGCGTCCTACACTGGTCGGCGACCCCGAAGGAAGGCACCTGCGTGACCTCGAACCGCCCCGTCCGCGTCGCCGTCGTCGGTGCCGGCCCCGCCGGCATCTACGCGTCGGACATCCTCAGCCGCTCGGGCCTGGACGTGTCCATCGACCTGATCGAGCGCCTGCCCGCGCCGTTCGGGCTGGTCCGGTACGGGGTCGCGCCCGACCACCCGCGGATCAAGCAGATCATCGTGGCGCTGCACAAGGTGCTCGAGCGCGGTGACATCCGGCTGATCTGCAACGTCGACTACGGCGTCGACCTCAAGCTCGAGGACATGCGCCGGCACTACGACGCGGTCATCTTCGCGACGGGCGCGATCAAGGACGCCGACCTGCCGATCCCGGGGATCGACCTGGACGGCTCGTACGGCGCGGCCGACTTCGTGTCCTGGTACGACGGCCACCCGGACGTCCCGCGCACCTGGCCGCTCACCGCGCAGCACGTCGCGGTGCTCGGGGCCGGCAACGTGGCGCTCGACGTCGCCCGCGTCCTCGCCAAGCACGCCGACGACCTGCTGCCGACGGAGGTGCCGCAGAACGTCTACGACGGCCTCAAGGCCAGCCCGGTCACGGACGTGCACGTGTTCGCGCGCCGCGGGCCGGCGCAGGCCAAGTTCTCCCCGCTGGAGCTGCGCGAGCTCGGCCACGTGCCGGACGTCGACGTCGTCGTGTACCCGGAGGACTTCGACTTCGACGAGGGCTCGATGGCCGCCATCCACTCGTCGAACCAGACCAAGCAGGTCGTCAAGACCCTCACCGACTGGACGCTGAAGGACCCGGAGGAGCTGACGGCGAGCCGCCGGATCCACCTGCACTTCCTGCACAAGCCGGTCGAGGTGCTGGGCGAGGACGGCAAGGTCGTCGGGCTGCGCACCGAGCGCACCGCGCTGGCCGGCGACGGCAGCGTCGCGGGCACCGGGCAGATGCACGACTGGCCCGTGCAGGCCGTCTACCGTGCGGTCGGCTACTTCGGGTCGCCGCTGGTGGACGTGCCGTTCGACGAGGCCAAGGGTGTCATCGCCAACCGCGAGGGGCGGGTCGTGGACGTCGACGGCGAACCGGTGCCGGGCGTCTACACCACCGGCTGGATCAAGCGGGGCCCGGTCGGCCTCATCGGGCACACCAAGTCCGACGCGAGCGAGACGATCCGGCACCTCGTCGAGGACGCCGGCGACGTCGCCGAGGCCGGCAACCCGTTCCTGTCGGCCGCCGAGCCGGACCCGCAGGCCGTCGTCGACTTCCTGACCGCGCGCGGCGCCCGCCCGATCCACTGGGCCGGCTGGGAGCTGCTCGACGCGTACGAGCGGGCGCTCGGCGAGCCGCACGGGCGCGAGCGGGTGAAGGTCGTGCCGCGCGAGGACATGGTGCGGATCGCGCTGGCCGAGGCGGCCGGCGAGGCCTGACCCGGCCCGGTCACCGATCCGTCGAGTGGAAGATCCGGCCCGACACGCCGAGGTGTGTCGGGCCGGATCTTCCACTCGCCCCCCGTCCCGGAGCCGGAGCGCCGGGTCAGCCCGTGAAGCGGCGGAGGAACTCCTGCGTCCGGGGCTCCCGCGGGTCGACGAGCACCTGCTCCGCCGGCCCGCGCTCCAGGATCCGGCCGTGGTGCAGGAAGCACACCTCGTCGGCCACGTGCCGCGCGAACGCCATCTCGTGCGTCGCGACGACCATCGTCGTGCCCTCGTCCTTGAGCTCGCCGAGCAGGTCCAGCACCTCGCCGACCAGCTCGGGGTCGAGTGCGCTCGTGACCTCGTCGAGCAGCATGAGCGCCGGCTGCGTGACCAGCGCCCGGGCGATCGCCACGCGCTGCTGCTGGCCGCCGGACAGCTCGTCGGGGAACGCCTGCGCCTTGGCGCCGAGGCCGACCCGCTCCAGCATCGCCGCGGCCCGCTCGCGCGCCTCCTTCTTCCCGACCTTGTGCACGAGGCGCGGTGCCAGTGTCACGTTGTCCAGCACGCGCAGGTGCGGGAACAGGTTGTAGGCCTGGAACACCATGCCGATCCGGGCGCGCACGGCGTTGGCGTCGACGCGCGGGTCGGTGACCTCCTGGCCGGCGACCTCGATGACGCCGTCGTCGACCTCCTCGAGCAGGTTGACGCAGCGCAGCAGGGTCGACTTCCCGGAACCCGACGCGCCGATCAGCACGACGACCCTGTGCTCGGCGACGTCCAGGGACAGGTCGTCGAGCACGACGTGGTCGCCGAACGCCTTGCGGACCCGGTCGACCCGCAGCAGCGGCGACCCCGCGGGGACGACGTCGGGGGTGGCGCTCGCGGCGGGGCCGGTCACCGGAGGGCCCCCGCCCCGGCCAGCCCGCTCTGCGAGCCGAGCCAGCCGCCGCGCCGCGCGAGCGCGTCGGTGAACCGGGTGAGCGGGATGGTCAGCAGCACGAACAGGACCCCCGCGACGACGTACGGCGTGAAGTTGGCGTAGGCGGCGGTCTGGATCTGCGCCGCGCGCACGGCGTCCACGGCGCCGAGGATCGAGATCAGGCCCGAGTCCTTCGACAGCGACACCAGGTCGTTGAGCAGCGGCGGGATCACCCGGCGGATCGCCTGGGGGAGCACGACGTGCCGCATGGTCTGGCCGCGCGTGAGGCCGAGCGACCGCGCCGAGGCGATCTGCGACGGGTGCACCGACTCGATGCCCGCGCGGAACACCTCGGCCACGTACGCCGAGTAGGTCAGCACGAGCGCCAGCCCGCCGAGCACGACCGCCGACGTCGGGATGCCCTGCAGCCGCAGCCCGGGCAGGCCGAACCCGACGAGCAGCAGCACGAGGATCAGCGGCAGCCCGCGGAACACGTCGACGTACCCGGTGGCGAGCGCGCGCAGCGGGAAGAACGCCGGGCCGCGCAGCGTGCGCGCCAGGGCCAGCAGGAGCGCCACGACCACGATCAGCACGGCGCAGACGGCCATCACGCGGACGTTGAGCCACAGCCCCTCGAGCACCTTGGGCAGCGACGCCCAGGCGACCTCGGGGTCGAGGAACGACTGCCGGACGCGCGGCCAGCCGGGCGAGCTCACCAGCCCGAGCACCGCGACCGCGGCCACCACGACCGTGCTGACCAGCGCGATCAGCGTCGAGCGGCGGGTCTGGCCGCGCCGATACGCGTCGCGCTCGCGCTGCCGCTCGGACGGCACCCACGCGGGGCGGGCGCCGTCCGGCGTCACGGCGGGGTCCACGGGGACCGCGGGCACTACTGCAGGACCGGCGCGCCGGCCGCGTCGGTGAGCCACTGCGACTCGAGGTCGGCGAGCGTGCCGTCCTCGCGGAGCGCGTCGACCGCCTCGGTGACCGGCTCGGTCAGCGCGGAGTCCTTGTCGAGCACGAGGCCGAACTGGTCGGCGTCCGCCTCGTCGTCGGCGGGCAGCTGGCCGATCAGGATGCCGCCGTCGAGCTCGGCCGCAGTGATGTAGAGCGCCGTCGGCAGGTCGACGACGACCGCGTCGACCAGGCCCGCCTGCAGCGCCTGCTTCACCTGGTCGTTGTCGTTGAACACCTGGATGTCGGTGCTCGGGTCGATCGCGGCCTCGGCGGTCGTCAGGCTGGTGGTGCCCACCATGGCGCCGAGCTTGAGGTCCTTCAGGTCGGCGAGCGAGGAGGCGTCGGCGGCCGCGGTGCCCTCGACGGTCACGACCGCCTGCGCGGTGTCGTAGTACGACGACGAGAAGTCGAGGTTCTCCGCGCGCTCGGGGCTGATCGACACCTGGTTGATCGCGAAGTCGAACGACTTCGCGCCCGGGGCGATGATCTGGTCGAACGTGACCGGCACCCACTCGACCTGGTCCTCGGCGTAGCCGAGCTGCTGGGCGACCGCGTAGGCCACGGCGGACTCGAAGCCCTCGCCGTTGGTCGGGTCGTTGTCGACGACCCACGGCTCGTAGCCGGGGTCGGACGTGCCGATCGTCAGCATGCCGTCGGTCAGGGTGTCGAGCGCGCCGTCGGTGGCGGCGGACTCGGACGCGCCGGCAGCCGGCTCGTCGTCGACGGGCGCACACGCCGCGAGCGCCAGGGCGCTCGCAGCGGCCAGGGCAAGGATGCGGACGGTACGCACGGTGTCTCCTCGGGGGACGTCGGGGTGTGCGGGGTCAGGGTAGGGGAACTGCGCGGCGGCCTGCGGCGTTGTCTGGAGCGCGGGACGAGTTGTCGGCCGCGGCGAGGAAGGACGCACATGGGTCACCGGCACTACAACGGCCTCAAGACGGCGCTGCTGTTCGGCGTGCTCTGGGCCGTGCTGCTCGGCATCGGCGCCTTCGTGGCGAACGGACGGTTCATCTTCCTGTTCGCCCTCGCGGGCCTCGCGATGACCGCGTACTCCTACTGGAACTCCGACAAGATCGCGATCCGCGCCATGCACGCGCGGCCGGTGTCGGAGATCGAGCAGCCCGCGATGTACCGGATCGTCCGCGAGCTCTCGACCGCCGCGCGCCAGCCGATGCCCCGTCTGTACGTGTCGCCGACCGCGGCGCCGAACGCGTTCGCCACCGGGCGCAACCCGCGCAACGCGGCGGTCTGCTGCACCGAGGGCATCCTGCAGATCCTCGACGAGCGCGAGCTGCGCGGCGTGCTCGGCCACGAGCTCATGCACGTCTACAACCGCGACATCCTCACGTCGTCGATCGCGGCGGCGGTGGCCGGCGTCATCACGTCGGTCGCGCAGTTCGCCCTGTTCTTCGGCGGCGGCGACCGCGAGCGCGGCGGCAACCCGATCGCCGCGCTGCTCATGGTGTTCCTCGCGCCCGTCGCCGCGACGCTCATCCAGCTCGCCATCAGCCGGACCCGCGAGTACGACGCCGACGAGGACGGCGCGGCGCTCACCGGCGACCCGCTCGCCCTGGCCTCGGCGCTGCGCAAGCTCGAGCGGGGCACCGCCGCGCGGCCGCTGCCGCAGGAGCGCGACCTGGTCGACGTGTCGCACCTGATGATCGCGAACCCGTTCAAGGGCGCCGGCATCGGCCGGATGTTCGCGACGCACCCGCCGATGGGGGACCGGATCCAGCGCCTGGAGCGCATGGCGGGCTACGGCGGCGTCGAGCGGTACTGAGCCTGCGCGACCGGGCGGGTGTCCGGTCCGATCCCGCGCGGTGCCGCGACGAGATAGGGCCTTCGCGCCGAGATAGGGCCTGAGATGGTCCTACCTCGGCGGGAGGGTCCTATCTCGGCTGTGCCGCAGGACCGTGCGCGGAGCCCGGCGACGGCGTCGGCCGCAGCGCCGTGCGGGTCGCGGCACCGTCACGGTGTGCGGCCCGGGGTGGACGCAGCCGTGGCCCCACCCGTCGGCTGGTCGAGCGAGGGCGGCGTGCACGGCCGCGGGCTCGCCGAGGGCTGCGGGCGTGCCGGTCGCGGGCCGTACCGCTCACCCAGGGGCGTCTCGCCGACGAGGTCCTCGGCACGCACCGAGGTGCTGCCCTGCACCACCTCGACGGCGCGGAGCGAGGTGTCCCGGCGGCCTTGGTAGAGGACGGCGAGCGTCTCGTCGAGCACGCACAGCGGGTCGGCGTCGGCCTCGGCGACAACGGTGCCCATGTACGCGGGCGTGTTGCCGAAGTTCAGCTCCCACTTGAGGTCGGCGTCCCTGACACCGGGCAGCGCCGTCACCTGTGCGAAGAGGACGTCGTCCGGGACGGACGCGTTCCGGGAAGAAGCTGTCCCGCACCCGACCAGCGCGATCGCTACCGCAGAAGCCAACGTCGCCGTCATCCCGACGCGCTTCACGGTGTCGTCACGTCCCACCGCGTCGTCGTGCCGCCGTGCTGGAAGAAGGACTGCTGCTGGTCGAGCCACGCCCGGACCGAGCCGTCCGTCGATGAGTCGACGAGGGCACCCGTCTCCGCGTAGAGGCCGGTTCCGTGCGCCGCACCCACGTCACGGGGGACGACCGGTTGTGCGGCATCCGGGTTCTCCGGGTCGGTCGGCCTGGTCATCTGCGACAGGTCTCGTCCGACGGTGACCCAGCTGGACCGGTCCGGGTTCTCGCGTCCGTCGAGCATCGGCACGGCGTCCTGCTCGTGCTCCAACGAGAGCACCGACACGGACGCGGGGATGTCGAAGCGGGCGATGGGAGAGCCACCGGTGACGACGGCCCGCACGTCGTACCGGTCGCGGAACAGCGGGTCCGAGGCGAGCGACGCGGCCGTCATCCCGCCCTGGCTGTGACCCGTGAGCATCACCCGGTCCCCTGCACCGACGCCGGCGGCGCGCATCGCTTCCTGGACCTGGTGGTTCATGTGGGTCGACTCGCCCGCCATGAGGCGGAGGTTCGTCGTGACGTCGACCGGGTTGTCGGCCCGGATGGGATCCCACGGCTGGGTACCTGGAATCTGCACGATCCACGACGAGGTCCCGTCAGGCTGGGTCACCTGGGTGATCTGGACCTGGCCCCAGTTCTCCACCTGTCCGATGCTGTTCTGCTCCTCGAAGATCTGCGCGACCGAGCGCGGCGCATGGCCGCTGAAGTCGCCCTCGACCCGCCGGACGCCGATCTCCCCGGTGTCCTGGAACATGCCGAAGAAACCGCCGGCGTTCACCAGCCCTCCGACCGCGTCCTCGTACGACCCGGTCGGCCACTGCCCGCCGGACAGCACGTACGGCACGGTCACCCCGCCGAGCGGTCCCCCGAGCAGAGTCCCCAGCGACCAGGTCGTCCCCTGCACCATGCCCGGCGCCATGCCGGTCAGGCGCTCCAGCAGCCACGGGTTGTCGTAGAGCCCGCCCATGACCGCGCCGGGCGCCTGCCGGAGGTCGACGTCGCGCGCGAGCAGGACGAGCGCCGGCCAGTTCACCGGGTTCGACACCGCGGACATGCCGAGACCGAGGGCGACGACCGTGCCGCCCGCCGCCAGGAACGGCAGCGCCGCCCCGAGCGTGAACCCGGCGGCGTTCTGCAGCGCCTCCAGCACGCGCTGCTGCGTGGCGTCGACGAACTCGTACGTCGTCGCCGACGCGCGCAGCACCACGGCGGTGCCCTCGAGCTGGGTGCTCACCACGAGCAGCCCGTTCACCCCGATCGTCGCCGCCGCGACGGAGCCGGCGACGGCCGCGACCTCCCCGGGGCAGAGCAGCGTCGCGACCGTGACGTCCGGGTGCACGGCGACGGCCGCGACGGACCCGCTCCACCGCCGGACGTCGTCGCCCGCGGCGTCGAGCAGCCCGGCCTCGGAGCGCAGGTCCTGCAGGCGCGCGCCCATCCCGCCGGCGCCGCCGCTCACGCTGATGCTCACGCGTCGCCCTCCGTCGTCGTCGCGGTCGTGAACCGGCCGGTCAGGTCGTAGAGCAGTGCGGCCCGCACGTCCTCGCGGCTGCGCGGGGTGTGCACGACGTGGCCGTCGGCGGTGCGGGTGAGCTCGACCCAGCCGGCGTCCGTCCGGAGCAGGCTGAGCGTCGAGACGTCCGCGCGGCCGCGGCTCGCCACGGACACGACCAGGCTGCCGTCGGTGCCGCGCACGGCCGCCTCGACCACCGCGGGCGGCCCGTCGGTGCCGAGCTCGGCGCACAGGGCGTCGACGGTGGTCGTGTCGCCGGTGCGGATCGCCTGGGCGAGCGCGATGGGCAGCTCCTCGGGGACGGTCGCCGGGTCGGCGACCACGCGGACCGGCGCCGCGGGGACGTGCCGCAGCACCTCGTCGACGAGCCGCGAGGTGGGGAAGGCGCTGACCTCCACGCCCGGGCGCGGGGCGGTGCCCGCCAGACCGCCGCCGGGGACGACGTCGACGCCGCGGGCGAGGCCGGAACCGGCGTCCGCGTCGGACCACAGCACGGCGAGCAGCGCCCGCTCGCCCGCGGCGGCGGCCACCTCGACGGCGACCAGCGCGGCGGCACCGCCCTCGACCGCCGCACGGAGCACGGGGTCGACGCCGCCGGGCGCCTCGGCGTCGTCGGCCGGGGGTGCGACGGCGGACCCGTCGCGGTCGACGGGGAGCACCCCGGCCCACCCGGGCAGCCCTGGCACGCCCGCGCTCGCCGCGGCCCACTCCTGCTCGCCGAGCCGGGCCCGGAGCGCGCCGTCCACCGGCGCGAGCGTGGCGGTCACCCGATCCTCCCGATGCGGTCGGCGACGCTGGACCAGTCGGGGGAGCCGGGGGTGGGCAGACCGCCGGCGACGGTGCCGAGCACCCCGCGGGCGGCGTCCCGGGCGGCCCGCTCCGCTCCGCTCAGCACGTCGTCGGCCAGGTCGCCCAGCCGCCCGACGGTGCGGCGGGCGTCGTCGAGGCGGTCCTCGACGAACTGCATCGCCCGCCGGATCGCCGCCTGCCGGGCCTCGAGCTCGTCGGCGAGCCGCTCGAGCGCGGCGGCCGTGCCGAGCAGCTCGTCCCGCGCAGCCGCCACCCGCTGCGCGTGCTCGGCGAGGCGCTCGCGGTACCGGTCGGCGGCGACGCCGACCCACTCGACGCCCGAGCCCGCGCGCACGCGGTCGCCCGTGCGAGCCACCTCCTCGGCGGTCGCGCGCAGCCGTCGCGCGTGCTGCCGGATCGCCTCCGGATCTCCGCCTGCCGTCATGGTGCTCGATGGAACCAGACGTCAGCGACCCGGCGACACCCCGTCCGTGCACCTGTGGACGACGCGAGGCCTCCCGCCCGCCGAGAGGGCAGAAGGCGTGGGGTTCCGGTGTCCGGAACCCCACGCCTCCTGCAACCTCGGCGCTCCCGGCTCTGCCGGCGCCGCGCGTCAGCGGTAGTTGATGAACTGCAGCGCCGCGTCGATGTCGTCGGCGCCCTTGAGCAGCGCGATGACGGCCTGCAGGTCGTCGCGGGCCTTCGCGGAGACGCGCACCTCGTCGCCCTGGATCTGCGTCTTGACGCCCTTGGGGCCCTCGTCGCGGATGAGCTTGGTCACCTTCTTGGCGATCTCGGAGGACAGGCCCTCCTTGATCGACGCCTCGAGGCGGTACTCCTTGCCGGACGGCTTGGGGTCGCCGTCGCCGGTGTCCAGCGACTTGAGCGAGATGTTCCGCTTGATCAGCTTGGTCTGGAACACGTCGAGGACGGCGCGGACGCGCTCCTCGGAGTTCGCGACCATGAGGATCTTCTCGCCGCTCCAGGCGATGGAGGCACCGACGCCCTTGAAGTCGTACCGCTGCGCGATCTCCTTGACGGCCTGGTTCAGCGCGTTGTCGACCTCCTGGCGGTCCACCTTGCTGACGACGTCGAACGACGACTCGCTCGCCATGACTCCTCCTGACCTGTGGTGCGGGGTGCTGCTGTGCCGGCGACGGGCCGGTTTCGGAACCGGCCCGAACCCTTGCTATCCTTCCATCCGCACCCCGGAGACGCAGTCACCGTGGCGCGCACCCTGGCGGGTTACCCGAGTGGCCAAAGGGGGCTGACTGTAAATCAGCTGGCATCGCCTACGGGGGTTCGAATCCCTCACCCGCCACGCACGGACGACGGGGCGTCCTCCTCACGGAGGGCGCCCCGTCGTCACGCACGGACCGGGCTCGACCTGCTCCGCGCCGGCACGGAAGCGTCTGCGACCTGCGTGATCACGCGGGGGCGGGAGCCGATTTCGCACCGGCCAGGAGCACCGTGTAACCTGGTCCGCGCTGCCCCGATAGCTCAGTGGTAGAGCACTTCCTTGGTAAGGAAGAGGTCACGGGTTCGAATCCCGTTCGGGGCTCTGTGGTGTGTCGCAGGCCAGGGTCGCTCCTGGCCGGCGCGCGCACCCGAGGCGGGGTAGCTCAGTTGGTGAGAGCGCACGACTCATAATCGTGAGGTCGCGGGTTCGAACCCCGCCCCCGCTACCAGCACCGAATCCAGTGGGGCGTCCGCCGGCGCCCGACGACGAAGATCAAGCGCCTCGGGCGCGAGAGGTGGCAAGAGCCATGGCCAGCAAGAGCGCGGACGTCCGTCCGAAGATCACGCTCGCCTGCACGGAGTGCAAGGAGCGGAACTACATCACGAAGAAGAACCGTCGGAACGACCCCGACCGGCTCGAGATGAAGAAGTTCTGCCCGCGCGACGGCAAGCACACGCTGCACCGCGAGACCCGCTGACCTCCCAGCGACGCTGATCGTGGCCGTCAACCCCGAGTACGCGGGACGCGAGTACCCGCCGAACGAGGCGTTCGAGGTCGGCCGCGAGCACCTCCGCGCGTTCGCGGAGGCGGTCGGGGCGACGCACCCGGCCCACACCGACGTCGACGCGGCGCGAGCACTCGGGTACCCCGACGTGATCGCGCCGCCGACGTTCGCCGTCGTCGTGGCGCAGCGCGCCGAGGCGCAGCTGATCGAGGACCCGCAGGCGGGCATCGACTTCAGCCGCGTCGTGCACGCCGACGAGCGGTTCATCCACCACCGCCCGATCCACGCCGGTGACCGCCTGGTCACCGTGCTGCACGTGGACGCGGTCACCGAGCGCGCCGGTCTGTCGATGGTGACGACCCGCGCCGTGATCAGCGCGGAGGGCGGCGAGCCCGTCGCCGCGGTGACGTCCACGCTCGCGGTCCGCGGGGAGGACTCCTGATGGCCCCCGTGCTCGAGGACCTGGCCGTCGGCCAGGAGGTCGGCCGCCGCGAGGTCGCCGTCGACCGCGCGCGCCTGGTGCGGTACGCCGGCGCGTCCGGCGACTTCAACCCGATCCACTGGAACGAGCGGTTCGCGACCGAGGTCGGCCTGCCCGGCGTCATCGCCCACGGCATGTGGACGATGGGCGCCGCCGTCGGCGTCGTCGCCGACTGGGTGGGCGACCCCGGCGCGGTCGTCGACTACCAGACGCGGTTCGCCCGGCCGGTGCCGGTGCCGGACCCGGGCGCGGCGACCGTCGAGGTCGTCGCCGTGATCGGCGCGCTCGACGCCGACAGCCGCACCGCGCGGGTCGACCTCACGGTCACCGCCGCGGGCGCGCGCGTCCTGGCCAAGTGCCAGGCGCTCGTCCGCCTGGGCTGACCCGCTCGCGCCCGTCGGGTGTCCACGAACCCACGTCGTTCGTGGTGATTCGTCGTCCGGTTCCCGGACGCTCGTCGCTGAGCGCCGGCCGCGCGGGCTCCGGTCACGCGCGCGGCGCCGGGCCCGTCGTCGTCCCGAGGCGCAGCTCGACCGGCAGCACCTCGTCCGCCGGCGTCCCGCCCGCGAGCAGCGCCTCGATCGCCCGGCCGACCGCCGCGCCCTTCTCGGCGATCGGCTGCGCGACCGTCGTGAGCACGTCCGGCGCCAGCCACGGCAGGTCGAGCCCGTCGAACCCGGCGACCGACACGTCCTGGGGCACCCGCAGCCCGAGCTCGCGTGCGCCGAGCACCACGCCGGACGCCAGCAGGTCGGACTGCCCGACGACGGCGGTCGGGCGGGTCTCCGGCGGGCCGGACAGCAGCGCGTGCGCGGCCGTCTTGCCCTGCTCGACCAGCGACGCCGGGGTCTCGTAGACGGCCGTCGGGGTGACGCCCGCGTCGCGCAGCCCGTCCAGCCGGCGCTGCGCGATCGACCAGGTGATCTGCCCGAGCCGCTCGGTGTCGGCGAGCCCGCTGCGCCGGTCCGGCCCGAACGGCAGCGTCACGGTGGCGATCCGCTCGTGGCCCAGGTCGGTCAGGTGTCGGGCGATGTCCGCGACCCCGTCGCGGTCCTCGATGCCGACCGTGACGATCCCCGGCAGGTCCTGCCCCTCGACGACGACCAGCGGGATCCCGCGCCGCTGGAGCGCCTGCAGGGTCGGGTCGTCCAGCGTCCCGCCCCAGATGAGCACGGCGACGTCCATCGCGGCGGACTCGACCAGCGGGTCCACGGCCGGGGCGCCGGGCTCGAGCGACCCCGGGATCAGCAGCACGCCCAGCCCCAGCGGGCTGATGGTGTCGACCAGGCCGTCGAGCAGCTGCACGGACACCGGCTCGCGGAAGGACCGGCGCAGGGCGTCCCCGACCACCACGCCGACGATGCCCGACCGCCCGCTGCGCAGCTGCCGCCCGAGCGGGTTCGGCCCGGCGTAGTCGAGGCCGGCGGCGGCGTCCAGCACCCGCTGCTTCGTCGCCTCGGCGATGGGGCCGGCGCCCGAGAAGGCCAGCGACGCGGTCGAGACCGAGACCCCGGCGGCGGAGGCCACGTCGGCCAGGGTCGGTCGCTGGGACACCGGCGGGCCTCCGGATCCGGGGCTCGGGGGTGAGAGGCGTCACCGTCCCCGAAAGCCGTTGACGCCGCCGCCAGCGTACCCGCAGACTTGTGGCATCCCCCGAATCGATTCGACCGCTTCGTCCGGCGGATCGATCGAATCGATTCGAACCGGACGACGGCGTGCCGGGGACCTCCGCTTGACCGCCCCCTTGCACCGACCTGGAGCTGCCGTGAGCCAGCCGCGGGCCCGTACCGGCCGCGCCCCCCTCCGCCCTGCCAACCGCCGACCCCGGCCGGAGGCCCCCGTGACCGGCGGCCGCCGCCCCGGTCGCACCGGCCGGGCGTCGTCGTCGACCCCGCACCGCCCCGTGGACCCGGCGGTGCAGCGGGCGCGCCGGCTCCTCATGGGGCTGTTCGCGCTGAGCGGCCTGATGCTCTCCGGCTGGCTCGCGCGGCTGCCCGCGGTCCGCGACGCGCTCGACCTGGGCACCGCCGAGCTCGGCGGGCTGCTCATCGCCGGCTCGATCGGCTCGCTCGCGACCGTGTCGGTCGCCGGGGTGCTGGTCAACCGGTACGGCGGCCGCGCCGTGCTGTACGTGTCGACGGTGGCGTTCGCCGCGGCGTACGTGCTGATCGGTCTCGGTCCCACCATCGGGTCGGTCCCCGTCCTGACCGTCGGCATCTTCCTGTCCGGCGTCGGCTTCGCGATCGGCAACGTGCCGCTCAACGTCGAGACCGCGGCCGTGGAGCGGCGGATGGGCCGCACGGTGCTGCCGCAGTTCCACGCCGCGTTCTCGATCGGCTCCGTGCTCGGCTCCGGCATCGGCGCGCTGTGCGCCGCGGCGGACGTCCCGCTGCTCGGGCAGTTCGTGGCGACCGCCGTCGTCGGCACGGTGTGGCGCCTGCTCTCGGTGCCCGGCGCCGTGATCGAGTCGCTGCCGCCGGACCGCGCGGCCGCCGTCGCCGCCCGGGCCGCCCGCGCCGAGGGCGCGACCCCGCGCGAGGCCGGCCTCGCGGGCCGGCTGCGTGCCGCCCGCGTCCGCCGCGTGGCCCGGCCCGGCTCCGCGCTGAGCGCCTGGCGCGAGCCCCGCACGCTGCTGATCGGCGTCGTCATCATGTCGGCGGCGCTGTCCGAGGGCGCCGCCAACGACTGGCTGGCGATCGCCGTGGTCGACGGCTTCGACCAGGTCGAGGCCGTGGGCGCCGCGATGTTCGGCGTGTTCGTCGGCGCGATGACCCTGGTCCGGCTGCTCGGCACCAAGCTGATCGACCGGTACGGCCGCGTCGCCGTGCTGCGCACCTCGGGGCTGGTGTCGTTCGGCGGCCTGCTGCTGTTCGGCTTCGCCCCGACGCTGCCGCTCGCGGCGGTCGGCATCGTGGCGTGGGGCTGCGGCGCCGCGCTCACCGTCCCGCTCGGCATCGCGGCCGCGTCCGACGACCCGCTGCGCGCGGCGAGCCGGGTGGCCGTCATCTCGGCGTTCTCCTCGACGGCCTCGCTGGCGGCACCGCCGCTGCTGGGCCTCGCGGCCGAGCTGATGGGCACGCGGCACGCCCTGCTGCTCATCACCGCGGCGATGGTGGCGTCCGTGCTGCTCGCCCGGACGGTGCGCCGGCCCGACGGCGCCGCGGCCGGACCGCACGCCGCCCCCGTCGACGACCCGGGCGCGCCCGTGGTCGCCACCGCCGAGCCCGTCGCGGTGCCCGCGCTGGACGTCGCCGGGGAGGACGCCGCGTGGGTGCCCTCCGGTAGCGTCCGACGGCAGGCCGCCGGCGAGCACGTGCCGGAGCCCGCGCGCCCGGTCTGACGACCGGAGCCCCTCCGCGCCGCCCACCCACCGCCGACCCGTACGACCCCGTGGAGCCCGCGATGACGCAGCACCCCGCCCCGGCCGCCCCGGCCGCCGTCCGCACCGCCTCGATCGCCGTGTTCGCGGTGTTCGCCCTGTCCGGGTTCAACTTCTCGAGCTGGGCGGCACGGCTCCCGGCGGTCCGGGACGCGCTCGGGCTGTCCGAGGCGCAGATGGGCCTGCTGCTGCTGGTCGGGTCGTGCGGCTCGCTGGTGGCGCTGCCGCTCTCCGGGCTCGTCGTGACCCGGATTGGCGCCGTGAAGGCGGTCGCGGGCTTCGCCATGCTGAACGCGGCCGGCCTGGCGGTCGCGACGGTCGGTGCGGCGATGGGCGAGGTGGTCGTGACTGCGGCCGGGCTCGTCGTGTTCGGCGTCGGAACCGGGGTCTGGGACGCCGCGATGAACCTCGAGGGCGCGATCGTCGAGCAGAAGCTCGGGAAGACGGTCATGCCGCGGTACCACGCGGGCTTCTCGCTCGGCACCGTCGTGGCGGCGGGCGTCGCCGCGCTCGTCGCGGCCGCGCACGTCCCGGTGCAGGTGCACGTGCCGGTCGCGGTCGGGCTGTCCTCGGTCGCGGTGCTCGTCGCGGTGCGGTCGTTCCTGCCCGCCGGGCAGCACGCGCCCGCGTCGGACGACGGGGGCGCGCACCACGCGCCGCGCTCCGTGTTCGCCGCGTGGCTCGAGCCGCGCACGCTGCTCATCGGCCTGGTCGTGCTGGCCGCCGCGCTGACCGAGGGCGCCGGCAACGACTGGCTGAGCCTCGCGGTCGTCGACGGGTTCGACCAGTCCGACGCGGTCGGCGCGATCTCGTTCGGCGTCTTCGTCACCGCGATGACGGTCATGCGGTTCCTCGGGACGGCGCTGCTCGACCGGTTCGGCCGCGTCGCGGTCCTGCGGCTGTGCGCGGGCCTGGCGCTGGTCGGGCTGCTGATCTTCGGCCTGGTGCCCGACGACCTGCTGTGGCTGGCGCTCGTCGGCGCGGTGCTGTGGGGCATGGGCGCGGCGCTCGGGTTCCCGGTCGGGATGAGCGCGGCGAGCGACGACCCGCTGCGCGCCGCGGCCCGCGTCTCGGTGGTGTCGACGATCGGCTACAGCGCGTTCCTCGCCGGCCCGCCGCTGCTCGGCCTGCTCGCGCACGAGGTCGGCTACCGGCACGCGCTGCTCGCGATCGCGGTGCCGATCGTCATCGGTCTGCTCGTCGTGAACGCCGCGGCACCGGCGCGGCAGGACCCTGCCGAGCGGCCTACGCTCGTCCCGTGACCACCGACGTCCAGTCCGCGACCTTCAGCGAGCTCACCACCCTCGGGGTCGGCGGGCCCGTCGACCGGCTCGTGGACGCGACCACCGAGGCCGACCTGATCGACGCGGTGCGGACCGCGGACGACGAGGGGGTCCCGGTGCTCGTGCTCGGCGGCGGGTCGAACCTGCTGGTGTCCGACGCCGGGTTCGACGGCCTGGTCGTGCGGGACGCGCGGCGGGACATCACCACCCCGGACCACTCGGCGTGCGCGGGCGTGACGCTGACCGCGGTGGCCGGCGCGGTGTGGGACGACGTCGTCGCGCACGCCGCCGCGCACCGGCTCAAGGGGATCGAGGCGCTGTCCGGCATCCCCGGGTCGACCGGCGCGACGCCCGTGCAGAACGTCGGCGCGTACGGCCAGGAGGTGTCGCAGACCATCGCGACCGTGCGCGTGTGGGACCGGCAGCGGAGCCGGGTGCGCACGCTGCCGGTGGCCGACCTGCAGTTCGGCTACCGGACCTCGCTGCTCAAGCGGTCGATGCGGTCGCTGCCGGACGAGGCCGACCCCGGCGCCCCCTGGTTCCCCACGCCGCGGTACGTGGTGCTCGACGTGACGTTCCAGCTGCGGGTCGCCGACCTGTCCGAGCCGATCGCGTACGGCGAGCTCGCGCGCGCCCTCGGCGTCGAGGTGGGGGAGCGGGCGCCGCTGCCCGACGTGCGCGCCGCGGTCCTCGCGCTGCGCGGGCGCAAGGGCATGGTGCTCGACGCCGCGGACCCGGACACCCGGTCGGCGGGCTCGTTCTTCACGAACCCGGTGCTGGCGGAGGCGGACGCCGCCGCGCTGCCCGAGGGCGCGCCGCGGTTCCCCGCCGGCGACGGGCTGGTGAAGTCGAGCGCCGCGTGGCTGATCGAGCAGGCGGGGTTCGCGAAGGGCTACGGCCTGCCGGGCCCGGCCGCGCTGTCGACCAAGCACACGCTCGCGCTGACGAACCGCGGCGGGGCGAACGCCGGGGACCTGCTGGCGCTCGCGCGGACCGTGCGGGACGGCGTGGCGCAGCAGTTCGGCATCGTGCTGGAGCCCGAGCCGGTCCTGGTCGGCACCGATCTCTGACGCGGCCGCCGTCGCCGCGGCGGTTGCTCAACGCGCGGGTTGCGCAACCGTCTCCGTCGCGAGCCACGCGTCCACCCCGGACAGCAGGCGCGCCTTCGTGCCGTCGGACGCCCGGCTGGCGCGGATCGACGCGCGCGCCAGGTCGGCCAGCTCGGCGTCCGTGAACCCGTGCACCTCGCGCGCCGCGGTGTACTGCTCGACCAGGCGCGAGCCGAACAGCAGCGGGTCGTCCGCGCCGAGCGCCACCGTCGCGCCCGCGTCCACCAGCCGGCGCAGCGGCACGTCCGCGTCGTGCCGGTAGACCCCGAGCGAGACGTTCGACGCCGGGCACACCTCCAGGGCGATGCCGCGGTCGACGATCCGGCGCAGCAGCGCGCCGTCCTCCGCGGACCGGACGCCGTGGCCCAGCCGGTCCGGCACGAGCGCCTCGAGCACGTCCTCGACGTGCGGCGGGCCGAGCAGCTCGCCGCCGTGCGGCACGGACGCCAGGCCGGCGCGGCGGGCGATCGCGAACGCCGGGGCGAACTCCGCGGTGTCCCCGCGGCGCTCGTCGTTGCTCAGGCCGAAGCCGAGCACCTCGCCGGGCCCGTCGCCGGCGTACCGCGCGGCCAGCCGGGCGAGGATCCGGGCGTCGAGAGGGTGCCGCATCCGGGACGCCGCCACGACGACCCCGACCTCGATCCCCAGGGCCGCGCTCGCGGACCGCGCCTCGTCCAGCACGATCTCGAGCGCGGGCGTGATGCCGCCGACCGGCGGGGCGTACGACGTCGGGTCGACCTGGATCTCGAGGCGCCCGGAGCCCTCCGCCGCGTCGTCCTCGGCGGCCTCGCGCACGATCCGGCGCAGGTCCGCCTCGCCGCGGACGCAGGCGCGGGCGGCGTCGTACAGGCGCTGGAACCGGAACCAGCCGCGCTCGTCCGCCGGGACCCGCAGGCCCTCGCCGTCGAGCAGCGTCGCCGGGAGCCGGACCCCGCGCTCGGCGGCCAGGTCGGCCAGGGTCCCGACCCGCATCGAGCCGGTGAAGTGCAGGTGCAGGTGGGCCTTCGGGAGCAGAGCCAGGTCGCGCACCCGGCGAGTCTGCCCGATCGGGCCGCGCCGGACGACCGCGGACGCGCCGGTCACGCCCGCGCGCACCACGGCGCCGGCCGGTCACGGCGCCGGGAGCAGGCCCCGCTGCATCGCGACCGTGACGGCCCGGGTGCGGTCGTCGACCCCCAGCTTCGCGAACGCGCGGAGCAGGTGCGTCTTCACGGTGGCCTCGGTGATGAACAGCTCCCGCCCGATCGCGGCGTTCGACAGGCCGCGGGCGACGCCGGCCAGCACCTCGACCTCGCGGGGCGTCAGCCGCTCGCCCTCGCCGCGCACCTGCTGCACCAGCCGCGACGCCACCGACGGCGACAGCGCCGACTCGCCCCGCGCGGCGCCGCGGACGCCCGCCACGAGCTGGTCGCGGGGGGTGTCCTTGAGCAGGTACCCGGTCGCGCCGGCCTCGACGGCGCGCAGGATGTCGGCGTCGGTCTCGTAGGTCGTGAGCACGAGCACCCGCACCCCGGGGAGCTCGGCGACGATCCGCGCGGTCGCGGCGGCGCCGTCCAGCACCGGCATCCGCAGGTCCATGAGCACGAGGTCCGGCCGCAGCGCGCGGGCCGCCTCGACCGCCGCGGCGCCGTCGGCCACCTCGCCGACCACCTCGACGTCGGGCTCGACGGTCAGCATCCCGACGAGCCCCGAGCGCACCACCGGGTGGTCGTCGGCCACCAGCACCCGCACCACCGTCGCGGCGTCCTCCTGCGCGGTCACGCCGCCCCCGTCCCCGGGTCGGCGCCCGGCCGTGCGTCGTCGCGGAGCGGCATCGCCAGCCGCACCCGCGTCCCGCGGCCGGGCTCCCCGGCCACGTCGAGCGTGCCGCCGCCGGCGGTCACGCGCTCCCGCATGCCGCGCAGCCCGACGCCCTCGGCGGTGCCGGGCGCGAGGCCCTGCCCGTCGTCGAGCACCTCGAGCGCGAGCGTCCCGTCGTCCCGCACCAGCCGCAGCAGGACCCGGCGGGCGCCCGCGTGCTTGCGGACGTTGGCGAGGGCCTCCTGCGCGGCGCGGAGCAGCACCACCTCGGTGTCCCGGTCCGGTGCGCCGGCGTCGCCGAGGGCGACCTCGACCCGCACGCCGGTCTCGGCCTGGAACCGCTCCGCCAGCCGCTCGAGGGCCTCCGCGAGCGTGGCGTCCGCGAGGGCCGCCGGGCCGAAGGCGGCGACCAGCGCGCGCGCCTCGGCCAGGTTGTCCCGGGCGACCTGCTCGACCTGCGCCAGCCGGTCCCGCGCCAGCTCCGGGCGGCCCGCGTCGAGCTGGGCCTGGGCGGTCTGCGCGAGCATGACGACGCTGGTGAACCCCTGGGCGAGGGTGTCGTGGATCTCCTGCGCCACCCGCTCGCGCTCCGCCAGGACGCCGGCGGCGTGGTTGCTCACCGCGAGCTGCGCCTGCGCGGCCTCGAGCCGCTCCAGCAGCTCGGCGCGCTCCTCGGACCGCTCGGCGACCCGGGTGATCCACACGCCGAGCGCCAGGGAGAAGATGAGCCCGACGGCCATCTGCGCGACCAGGACGACGAGGTCCCGGGCGGACGGGTCCTCGCCGGCGGCGAACGCCGCGGCCGCGATGGTCGCGCAGGACGCGGTCGCGAGCACCACCGACGCGACCACGCCCTCCCGCAGCGAGGCCGCGAAGAACCACACCTGCGAGAAGCCGACGAACAGCAGGATCGAGCCGATCGTGCTGACCCCGCTGCACAGCGCGACCACGACCACGAGCACCACGAGGTACGCGCGGGTGAGCCGCAGGTCGCCGGCCTGGGCGCCGCGGCGGCCGACCAGCAGGTAGGCGGCCAGCAGCACGACGAGCCCGCCGAGCGCGGCCCAGGTGGGCGCGTCCGGCGGGTAGCTGTCGGCGACCGTGAGGATCGAGATCGCGCTGATCGCCAGCAGCGCGTAGAACGCGGCGTCCCAGCCGGCCAGCGAGCGGCGCCAGAACAGGGTCCGCTCGGACTGCGGGGGCGCGACCGCGGGGGCCGGGGCCGTCGCCCCGTCCCCCGCACGCGCGCCGTCGGTCACGGGCCCAGTGTGGCGCAGGTCAGCCGTCGTCACGCCGCCGCCACCGGAACGTCCGGACGCCGACCACCAGGCCGACCACCAGCCAGGCGAGCAGCACCGCGGCGGTCGCGCCGTGCTGCCAGGAGCCGGACGGCTCCAGCGCGGCCGCCTCCTCGGGCAGGAACACCGAGCGCATGCCCTGCGCCATCCACTTGAGCGGGAACACCGACGCCACCTGCTGCATCCACGTCGGCAGGTCGTAGAACGTGAAGAACACGCCGGAGATGAACTGCAGCACCAGGACGACCGGGGTGACCACGGCGCTCGCGGACCGGCCCGAGCGCGGCAGGGACGAGAACCCGACCCCGCAGACCGCGCCGGTGGCCACGCCGAGCACGAAGACCCACGCGAACGTGCCCCACAGCGCGGCGGTGCCCGGCATCGCGACGTCGAACAGCGTCGCGGCGACGACCAGGAGCAGCGCGACCTGCACCACCGACACGACCAGCACCTGGCCGACCTTGCCGAGGAAGTACGCCGCCGCCGGCAGCGGGGTGCCGCCGAGCCGCTTCAGCCCGCCCTCGTCCCGCTCGACCGGGATCGAGATCGCCAGCGACTGGAACGAGGACAGCAGCACGCCGGTCGCGACCATGCCGGGCAGGAAGTACTGGGCGAACGGCACGCCGTCCGCGACCTCCGCGCCGTCCTGGCCGAACACCGTCGCGAAGATCGCGAGCATGATGATCGGGTACGCGAAGATGAAGACGATCGCGTCCCGCTCGCGGAAGAACCCGCGGACCTCGTAGCGGGCGCGCTCGAGCCCGAGGCGCAGCGTGCCGGGCAGGCGCGGGGCGCTGCCGGGGCGGGTGGCGCGGGTCGTGGATGCGGTCGTGGCGGTCATCGCACGGCCTCCGTGGTCACGAGAGCGGGAGCGGGGGTGCCGGCGACGGTTCCGTCGTCGGCGATGAGCCCGAGGTAGACGTCCTCGAGCGTCGGCCGGAGCACCTGCAGGCCCGGGACCTCGCCGGACGGCCCCCCGATCCGGGTCGCGAGGGCCGTGACCAGCGCCGTCGGGGAGTCGGTCTGCTCCTGCCGGTGCGTGCCGCCCTCGGTCCACCGGACGACGGCGCGGCGGGCCGAGCGGCCCCCGAGGTCGGCCGGGGTGTCGACGGCGACGACGCGGCCGGAGCGCACCACGGCCACCCGGTCGGCCAGGTGCTCGGCCTCGTCCAGGTAGTGCGTGGTGAGCACGATCGTGGTGCCGCCGTCCCGGAGCCCGGCGATCAGGTCCCAGAACGCGTGCCGCGCCTCGGGGTCGAACCCGGTGGTCGGCTCGTCCAGGAACAGCAGCTCCGGGCGGCCGACGATGCCGAGCGCGACGTCGAGCCGGCGGCGCTGCCCGCCGGACAGCTGGCGGGTCCGGGTGCGGGCCTTCTCGCGCAGGCCGACGGCGTCGATCACCTCGTCGGGGTCGCGCGGCGCGGGGTAGTACCGGGCGAAGTGGTGCACCAGCTCGGACACCGTCGCCTCCGCGAGGTCGTTGCTGGTCTGCAGCACGATGCCGATCCGGGACCGCCACGCCCGCCCGGCGGTCTGCGGGTCCTCGCCGAGCACCCGCACGTCGCCCGCGTCCCGGCGGCGGTAGCCCTCGAGGATCTCGACCGTGGTCGTCTTGCCCGCGCCGTTCGGCCCGAGCACGGCGACGATCTCGCCGCGGGCGACCGCGAGGTCCAGCCCGTCGACGGCGCGCTTCTCGCCGTACCGCTTCTGCAGCCCGGTCACCCGGACCGCGAGGTCGTTGTCGTCCATGACCCCAGCGTCGCGGCGGGGGTGCTCCCGGCGGGACGACCGGGGGACGGGACCGGGGGTCCACCGATCGGTGGACGCGCCGTTCGGCCGGGGCGGCGAGCGGGCGTCAGCCCTCGGCGAGCAGGGCCTGGATCCGCCCGACGCCCTCGGCCAGGTCGGCGTCGCCCAGCGCGTAGGACAGCCGCAGGTAGCCGCTCGGGCCGAACGCCTCGCCCGGGACGACGGCGACCTCCGCCTGGTCGAGCAGCAGCGCGGCCAGCTCGGCGGAGGTGGTGGGCGTGACGCCGCGGAACGTGCGGCCCAGCAGGCCCTGCACCGCCGGGTACGCGTAGAACGCGCCCTCCGGGGTGGGGATGACCACGCCGTCGATCTCCGCCAGCATCGAGACCATCGTCCGGCGGCGGCGGTCGAACGCCTCGCGCAGCGCGGCGACGGCGGACAGGTCGCCGGTCAGCGCCGCGATCGCCGCGTGCTGGGACACGTTGGCGACGTTCGACGTCAGGTGCGACTGCAGGTTGGTCGCGGCCTTCACGACGTCGGACGGGCCGACGAGCCACCCGACCCGCCAGCCGGTCATCGCGTAGGTCTTGGCGACGCCGTTCAGCACGACCGTGGTCGAGGCGAGCTCCGGGACCGCGGACAGCATCGGCGTGGCGACCGCGCCGTCGTAGGTGAGGTGCTCGTAGATCTCGTCCGTGACGACCCAGACGCCGTGCTCGAGCGCCCAGCGGCCGACCTCGGCGGTCTCCTCGGGCGTGTACACCGCGCCGGTCGGGTTGGACGGCGAGCAGAACAGCAGCACCTTGGTGCGCGGGGTGCGGGCGGCCTCGAGCTGCTCGACCGTCACCTTGTAGCCCTGGTCGACGCCCGCGATCACCTCGACCGGCACGCCGCCGGCCAGCCGGATCGCCTCGGGGTAGGTCGTCCAGTACGGCCCGGGCAGCAGCACCTCGTCGCCCGGGTCGAGCAGCGTGGCGAACGCCTGGTACACCGCCTGCTTGCCGCCGTTGGTGACGAGCACGTCCGCCGGGGAGATCTCGTAGCCGGAGTCGCGCAGCGTCTTGGCCGCGATCGCCTCCTTGAGCGCGGGCAGGCCGCCGGCGGGGGAGTAGCGGTGGTTCGCGGGCTCGCGCGCGGCGGCGACGGCCGCCTCGACGATGTAGTCCGGCGTCGGGAAGTCGGGCTCGCCGGCGCCGAAGCCGATCACCGGACGCCCGGCGGCCTTGAGGGCCTTGGCCTTCGCGTCGACCGCCAGCGTGGCGGACTCGGCGATGCCCCCGACGCGCGCGGACACGCGGCGGGTCGACGCGGACGGGGCGGGCTGGAGGTCGGGCGCGCTCACGCCCGCCATCCTCGCAGACGGGGGCGTCGTGGCGCAGTCCGTGTCCGCGGGCCGGGGGCGTCGCGCGACGGCGGACGGGCGGGCGGGCGGGGGGTGGTTCGACCCCGGCCCGCGCGTCGCGTACAGTGGTTCCCCGGTGGTTGACGTCCGCCATGATGAGCCGCGCCCGCGAGGGTGCCTCACCAGGACGACGCCGCCGTAGGGTAGTGGCGCAATTGGTAGCGCACCGGTCTCCAAAACCGGCGGTTGCGAGTTCGAGTCTCGCCTGCCCTGCGCGTGTGGTCACGGACCGCGCGGCGCCCCGGGGATCCCCCCGGGCGCGGCCGCCGGCCGACATGAGGCGCCCGGCGACGGCCGGGGTCGCGAGACGTAGGGGAATCGATCAGGTGAGCGACTCGGCACCCGTGGCGGCGTCCGACGCGGGCGAGCCCGCGGAGCGGACCGGCGGCAAGAAGTCCGCCCGCCCGGAGAAGAAGCGCGGCCTGTTCGCCCGCATCGCCCTGTTCGTCCGCCAGGTCGTGGCGGAACTCAAGAAGGTCGTCCGCCCCACCCGGTCCGAGCTGGTCACCTACACCGGCGTCGTGCTGGTCTTCGTGGTCGTCGTGATGGCGTTCGTGACCCTCGTGGACTTCGGCGTCGGCCGGGCCACGTTCTGGATCTTCGGGGGCTGAGCCTCCGCGGCGCCCCTCGAGGGGTGCACGTCACTCAGCACCACCTTCCGCAGCAGAAAGCAGGTTCGCACGTGTCGCAGGAATCGCAGGAGCACGGCCAGGGTGCCGCCCAGTCCGAGCTCGACGACGCCCTGGCGTCGATCGAGGCGGTCGAGGCCCCGGCCGCCGGCGAGCCCACGGACGTGACGGACGAGGAGTCCGACGAGGTCGAGCCGGCCGAGGCCGACGACGCCGCCGCGACCGACGAGGTCGCGGACGAGGCCGCCGCGGACGAGGAGACCGACGAGGTCGCCGCGGACGACGAGGTCGACGTCGACGAGGACCCGGTCGCCGCGTTCAAGGCGCAGCTGCGGTCGCAGTTCGGCGACTGGTACGTCATCCACTCCTACGCGGGCTACGAGAACCGCGTGAAGACGAACCTCGAGAACCGCATCCAGAGCCTCAACATGGAGGACTTCATCTTCCAGGTGGAGGTCCCCATGGAGGAGGTCGTCGAGATCAAGAACGCGCAGCGCAAGGTCGTGCGCCGCGTCCGGATCCCCGGCTACGTCCTCGTGCGCATGGACCTCACCGACGAGTCGTGGGGCGCCGTCCGGCACACCCCGGGCGTGACGGGCTTCGTGGGCCACACCCACCAGCCGGTCCCGCTGACCCTCGACGAGGTGTTCTCCATGCTGGCGCCGACGATCGAGGCGAAGGCCCCGGCCGCCGCCCCGCAGCAGAAGGCCGCCACCCCGATCGAGGTCGACTTCACCGTCGGCGAGTCGGTCACCGTCACCGACGGCCCGTTCGACACGCTGCCGGCCACGATCTCCGAGATCAGCCCCGAGAACCAGAAGCTCAAGGTCCTCGTCTCCATCTTCGGCCGGGAGACCCCGGTCGAGCTGTCGTTCAGCCAGGTCGCCAAGATCTGACCCGCCGCCCCGCACCGCGGGGCGCGTGCGGACGCAGCACTGCAACCGGGTCATCGCCCACGGCGTCGGCCCACGAGAGAAGAAAGGGTGGCTCATGCCCCCGAAGAAGAAGGTCACCGGCCTCATCAAGCTCCAGATCAACGCCGGTGCGGCGACCCCCGCCCCGCCGATCGGTCCGGCGCTGGGTCAGCACGGTGTCAACATCATGGAGTTCTGCAAGGCCTACAACGCGGCCACCGAGTCGCAGCGCGGCAACGTGATCCCGGTGGAGATCACGGTCTACGAGGACCGGTCCTTCACCTTCATCACGAAGACCCCGCCGGCCGCCGAGCTCATCAAGAAGGCCGCCGGTGTCGCGAAGGGCTCGCCCACGCCGCACACGGTCAAGGTCGCGACGCTGACCGCGGACCAGGTCCGCGAGATCGCCTCGACCAAGCTCGAGGACCTGAACGCCAACGACCTCGCCGCCGCCGAGAAGATCATCGCCGGCACCGCGCGCTCGATGGGCATCAAGGTCGAGGGCTGATCCCCCGATCGACTGAGTGACCGCCCGCCCCGGGACCTCCGGGGCGGGCGCCCCAGTGGCAGGGCCCTGTGCGGCCCGACGACCACGACTGCTGAAGGAGAGAGAGCAGATGGCGAAGCACAGCAAGGCGTACCGCGCCGCGGCCGAGAAGATCGAGGCCGGCACCACCTACAACCCGCTGCAGGCGATCCGCCTCGCGCAGGCCACGTCGACCACGAAGTACGACGCGACCGTCGAGATCGCGATGCGCCTCGGCGTCGACCCGCGCAAGGCGGACCAGATGGTCCGCGGCACGGTCAACCTGCCCCACGGCACCGGCAAGACCGCCCGCGTCATCGTGTTCGCGACGGGCGAGCGCGCCGAGCAGGCCCGCGCCGCCGGTGCGGACGAGGTCGGCGGCGACGAGCTGATCGAGAAGGTCGCGGCGGGCTACACCGACTTCGACTCCGCGGTCGCGACCCCGGACCTCATGGGCAAGGTCGGCCGCCTCGGCAAGGTGCTCGGTCCGCGCGGCCTCATGCCGAACCCGAAGACCGGCACCGTGACCATGGACGTCGCGAAGGCCGTCGCCGACATCAAGGGCGGCAAGATCGAGTTCCGCGTCGACAAGCACGCGAACCTGCACTTCATCATCGGCAAGACGTCGTTCTCCGACACCCAGCTGGTGGAGAACTACGCCGCCGCGCTGGAGGAGATCCTGCGTCTCAAGCCGTCCGCGTCGAAGGGCCGCTACATCACCAAGGCGACCGTCTCGACCACGAACGGCCCCGGCATCCTGGTCGACCAGAACAAGACCCGGAACCTCACCTCGGAGGACGAGGCGGCCTGAGCCACCTCACCGGAGTACGCGGAGGCCCGGCACCCCTGAGGGGGTGCCGGGCCTCCGGCGTTCGTGCGGCCGGCGAGTGCGGGGTGGGCGCGCGCCGAGACCCACTGAATCGGCCGAGACCCCCGCACACGACGGGTGGGCTCGAGCGGATCAGTGGGTCTCGGCGAAGGCCGCGCGACGCCGGGGGAGCCGTCCCGGCCGACGCCGCGCGGCGGTCGTAGGGCCCGGCCTCGGGGCCGGGCCGTGCGTGCCGGGCCTGCGCCCGGCCGTGCGTGCCGGGCCTGCGCCCGGCCGTGCAACCCGGGCCTGGACCCCGGGCGTGCGGGTCAGTGGCCCGCGTGCCCCGTCTCGGCGGGGAGGCCGTGCGAGCCGTGCGGGACCGCGTGCGCGCCCGCCTCGGTCGCGGCCAGCCCCGGCACGGTCACCAGGGCCACCAGCAGCGCGCCGAGCGCGAGCGTGCCGGCCTGCCCGGCGCCGCCCGGGGCCCGGCGCCGCGGCCCGGCGGCGGCCCGCTGCCCGAGGGCGAGCAGGATGCCGACGGCCAGCGCGAGGACCAGGGCGGCGGCCTCGGCGGCCGTCGTGGCGCTGGCGGTCAGCGGCGCGCTGAGCAGCACCGCGGGGCCGGCCGCGAGGGCGACGCCGACGGCGGCCCGCGGCACCGGGGCCGGCCCGCGCAGGGCCAGCACGCCCCAGGCGAGGGCCGTCAGGCCCAGCGCCGCGAGGGCCACTCCCACCGCGAGGTGGTGCGCCAGGTGACCCGCGCCGACGCCGGAGGCGACCAGCCCGAGCCCCAGCGCGCCGAGCGCCGCCCACTGCCGGGCGAGCGCCTGGAGCGCGCCCTCGGCGTCCGCGTCCGCGGCGGCGCGCTCCCGCACCACTGCCGGGGCCAGGAGCGCCGGGGCGCCGCCGCCCGTCGGCCGCGGCAGGCCGTGCGCACGACGGCCGGGCAGCCCTCGCGCAGGCCCGTGCGCGCGGCCGGCGAGCGACGCGGTCACGCGCGGCGCGCCGCGGCCGGGGCGGTGGCGGCGCGGTCGGCACCGAGGCCGACGCCGAGCAGCAGCACCGCGCTGGCGAAGTGCAGCACGTTGTCCGCGCCGTTCAGGGCGAGGATGTTGGCGGACGAGCCGACCAGGAACAGGCCGAGCAGGCCGACCAGCAGGTACACGGCGCCGACCGTGGTGTTCACGGTGCGCGCGGCCTTCACGGACGACAGGGCGGCGCCGAGCAGAGCCGCGCCGATCGCCAGGTGCACGATGTTGTGCAGGGGGTTGACCTCGAAGATGATCAGCGTCCCGCCCTCGGTGCCGGCGAAGTCGGCGCCGGAGCTGACGAAGAAGCCGGCGATCCCGACGAGCAGGTAGACGGCGCCGAAGACGCCGCCGACGAGGCGGTTGGCGGACTGGCCCATGATGGTCTCCTCCCGGGGTGCGTCCCCGTTCACGGTGCGCACGGTGGGTGCGCATGACCCGGGTTCGGAGCCGCGGCCGGGACGGATGGGTCCGACCTGGTGCCGGTGCGCGCGAGCGGGCGCGCCACCCGAGCGGCACGCGCCGCACCCGTCCTGGGGCTGGACGCCACCGGGGGCGGTGCACCAGGGTGGGTCGCATGCTCGTGGCGTTCTCCGTGTCCCCGCTCGGCGCGGGTGAGTCCGTGACCGAGGCCGTCGCCGACGCGGTGCGCGTGGTCCGGGAGTCCGGCCTGCCGCACCGCACGGACGCGATGTTCACGACGATCGAGGGCGAGTGGGACGAGTGCATGGACGTGGTGCGGCGCGCGTCCGAGGCCGTCGGCCGGCACGCGGGCCGCGTGAGCCTGGTGCTCAAGGCGGACATCCGTCCCGGGCACACCGGTGAGCTGACCGGCAAGGTCGAGCGTCTGGAGGAGCACCTGTCCGCGTGACGCCCGAGGGGTCGCCGGCGGCGGTCCCACGCGCGCGTGGACATCTCGTGCAGATGGGTGGATCCCGGGCCGGGCCCGGTTACGGTGGTGGAAGACTTCCGCGGGGTGGAACGCCCGGCGGTGCCGGGCGGCGACGCGCGCGGCGCGGTGGGGCGGTCCGGAGCAGGGCCGCGGGAAGGGAAGCGGCGGACTGATGGCGACTTTCGAGCTCGACGGCGGCCACGGGACCCTCGTCCAGCCGATGCGGCCCCGGGCCGACAGCTTCGACGCCGACTCGGCGGCGCTGGTCGCCGACCACGTCTCCGACCTGCTGGGCGAGCACGTGCTCCCGGTCCGCGAGGGCGCCCCCGGCGGCCCGCACCTGCTGGCGCTGGACGCGACCGCCCGGCCCGTGGTCGTCGAGGTCGTGCAGCAGCTCGACGGGTCCGGCCTGGTCCGCGCCCTCCGGCACGCCGGTGCGGCGTCGCGGCTGAGCCGCGCCGAGCTCGCCCGGGCGTACCGCGGCGGCCCCGAGGCGTTCGAGGCGGACCTCGCGGTGTTCCGCGACCGCGCCCCCATCCTGCAGGCGCAGGCCCCCGCCCGGCCCGGGGCGCGCCTCGTGGTCGTGTGCGCGGACGTCGCCGAGGACGTGCTGGAGGCGGTCGACCACGTGACCGCCGGCGGCGGCGTCGAGGTGCTGCGGCTCGGCGTCACCCAGGGCCCCGGCGGGCGCCGCTACGTCGACGTGTCCCCGCTGCGCGCGACGCCGGGCCCCCGGAGGGCGGTCGAGCCCGGGCCCCGCACCGGCGCCGTCCCGGTCACCACGGGCCGCACCGCCACGTCGACCCCGGCCCGCGGCACCGCGCCGACCGACCCGACCCCGGTGGTCCCCGCCGCCGCGGCGCCGGCCGCCGGCGCCCCGGAGCACCACCGGCACGCCGCGCCCGCGCCCGAGCAGCGCCCCGCGCCGCGCGCCGACGAGACCACCCTGCTGCCGCCGGTCGTCGACGACGTGCCCGCGCCCCGGGACGGCGACGCCGTCGCCGCGCTGCCCGAGCTCGAGGCCCTGGCCTCCGCCGAGCGCGGCGACCTGGAGCTCGTCTGGCACCGGGTGCGCCGGAACCAGCGGCTGGTGGCGACGCTGCGTGCCGACGGGCTGATCGAGCTCGAGGACGGCAGCGTGCACGCCGACCCCAGCGACGCCGCCACCGCCGCGGCCGACCTGGAGCGCCCGGCCGACGGCTGGCGCGTGTGGCGGTTCGGCGAGGACGGCCCGACGCTCGGCGAGGCCGTCGGCGCCTGACCGGCCGCCCGCCGCGGCGGTCCCGCGCGTCACGACCAGCCGTACGCCGCCGTCCACCGGCTGATCTCGGCGTACAGCCGCGCGCGGACCGGTGCCGGCGACAGCGTGAGGTCGTGCAGCCCGCCCCGGATCCGCACGACCGACACCACCGGTCCGAGCTGCACCGCCCGCCGGGCGAGCAGCTCGACGTCCAGCACCACGTCGGCGGCCCGCATGTCCTCGCTCCACCGCGGGCTGATCACCGTCCGGTCGGAGGCGAGCATGAGCACCGGCACGGGGACGTGCAGCCCGAGGGCGACCTCCGCGTGCCCGGCGAGGATCGCGGCGAGCCAGCCCGCCCGCACCGGGAACGCGGGGACCGGCCGCCACGCGTCCTCGTACGTCCACTCCCCGCCGTCCGCGGCGCGGAGGGTGCGGCCGTAGTACCCCGGGTCGATGTTGGGCAGCGGCGCCTTCGGCTGCAGCCGGGCGAGCCGGGCGATCGCGGGCGCGCTGACGTGCCGGACCACCGCGGCCCCCTGCAGCTCCAGCCACGGGGAGTTCAGCACCAGGCCGTGCACGCGCCCGGGGTGCCGGTTCGCCCACAGCACGCTGATCAGCCCGCCCGTGGAGTGGCCCATGACCATCACGCGCGCGAACCGCCCGAGGTCGCGGTGCACCTGGTCGAGCGCCGCCTCGATCTCCTCGTCGTAGGTGCGCAGGTCGTCGACGTAGCCGGGCGTCTGGTGCGGGCGGAGGCTGCGCCCGTACTTGCGCAGGTCGAGGGCGTAGAACGCGGCGCCCTGCGCGTGCCAGAACTCCGCGAGGCCGGTCTGGAAGAAGTAGTCCGACCAGCCGTGCAGGTACAGCACGGCGCGCGACGGGCGGAGCTGCTCCGCGGTCGGCGGCGCGTACCGGACCAGGCTGGCGACGACCTCGCCCTCGTCGTCGGGCGCGAGCTCGATCGTCCGGACGCGGTAGTCCTCGCCGAGGACGTCGGTGCGCCACCGGCCCGCCATCGCGCCTCCCCGTCGGATCGCCCGTCGACCCCGTCAGACCTCGGCGACGACCTTGCCGAACTGCTCGCCGCGCGCCAAGCGTGCCAGGCCCTCGCCGACCCGGGCCAGCGGGACCGTCGAGTCGACGACCGGGCGCACGCCGGTGCGCGCGAGGAACGCGAGCAGCTGCTCGAGGTCCTGCCTGGTGCCCATGGTCGCGCCGAGCACCGCGATCTCCAGGAAGAACACCCGCTGGATCTCCATCGCCGCGGGGTCGCCGGTGGTCGCGCCGGCCACCACGATCGTGCCGCCGGGCCGCACGGAGCGGACGGAGTGCGACCAGGTCGCCGCGCCGACCGTCTCGACCACCAGGTCGACGCGCACCGGCAGCCGCTCGCCGGACGCGACCGCGCCCGCGGCGCCGAGCTCCAGCGCCCGGGCGCGCCGGGTCTCGTCCCGGCTGGTGACCCACACCTCGAGCCCCGCCGCGGCGGCGAGCCGGATCGCGGCGGTGGCGACGCCGCCGCCCGCGCCCTGCACCAGGACGCGCTGCCCCGGCTGCGCGCGCCCGGTGACGAACAGCATCCGGTAGGCCGTCAGCCACGCGGTCGGCACGCAGGCCGCCTCGACGAACGACAGCTCCGACGGCTTGGCGACGAGGTTCCACGTGGGGACGGCGACCCGCTCGGCGATCGTGCCGGGGTACCGCTCGGACAGCAGGGAGCGGGGCTCGTCGGGGCCCACGCCGTGCCCGGACGCCCCGCCGACCACCGCGTGCAGGACGACCTCGCGCCCGTCGGGGGTGACGCCGGCGCCGTCGGTGCCGAGCACCATCGGCAGCTGGTCGGGCTTCAGGCCCACGCCGCGCAGCGACCACAGGTCGTGCTGGTTGAGGGCCGCCGCGCGCACGTCGACGGTCGTCCAGTGCTCGCGGGGCGCCGGGTCGACGTGGTGCCCGACGGTCAGCCCCGCGAGGGGGTCGTCGGGCGAGAACCGGGTGACCATCGCGGCGAGCACCCTCCCGACCCTAGCCCCCGCCGCGGACCACGCACCGGGATCCCGTCGAGACGGCATCGCTCGGCTGTCGTGGTGCGTCCCCGCACAGCCGAGCGTCGCCGTCTCGGCGGGGCGACGTCAGAGGACCGGCAGCATCCGCCCGAGGTCCGGGACCGCGTCCGAGGTGAACCGCGGCGCGAGCGCGGCGGCCAGCACGTCCACGTCGTACGGCACGCGCCCGGCGGCGAGCCGCACCCAGGTCAGCGGCTGCACGACGTCGAGGTCCCACCCGCCGCGGGCCCGCACGATGCGGAGCAGCTCGTGCGCCACGAGGTCGAGCGCGTCGCCGTCGAGCGGCCCCGCCGAGGTGACGCCGTCGCCGAGTCCTGCGGGGCCGAGCCCGCCCGGGACGCCCGGCAGCGGGCCGATGCCGGTGCCGAGCTCGGCGCGGGACCCCGGGGCGGCGCCGCGGGCGCGCGCGAGGGACCGCTGCAGGTCGTCGGCGTGCACCACGAGCTCGGTGATCCGGGACGCCAGCATCGTCGACAGCAGGACCGGGCCGCGGCGGGCCTGGACCACCCGGTCCTCGGGGCCGAGCTCGTCGGCGCGGCGCAGCGCGCGCTGGACGAGGGCGTCGACGTGCCGCAGCGGGTCGTCGGCGATCTCGGCGGCGAGCTCCCTCGTGACGCGGTCGATGTCGGCGGCCCGGCCGGCGTACGACCCGAGGTACTCGGCGAGGCTGAGCGGCACGGTGCCGGCGGGTGCGGGCTCGCACACGGCGAGCGCGTCCATCGCCCGCCCGAGGTGCGCGACCAGCTCGGCCACGCTCCACCCGTCCAGCACGCTGGCCGCGCGGGCGGTGTCCGCGTCCAGCACGTCGCCGACCCACGCGCGCAGCGCGTCCCACTGCCGGCGCAGCACCGCGGTGCGCGCCGTGACGTCCCCGATCCCCGTCTGCATGGGGCCAGCGTGCCAGACGCCGCCGCGCGCCCGACCTCAGCCCGCCAGGTGGTCCCGCACCATCGGGCCGAGCTGCTCGTGCTCGATGAGGAACCCGTCGTGCCCGTACGGCGTGCGCAGCGTGCGCAGCGGCCGGGCGCCCGGCACGCCCGCCGCGATGCGGGCGGACTGCTCCGGCAGGAACAGCCGGTCCGAGTCGACCGCCACGACCAGCGTGTCCGCCGTGATCGTCGCGAGCGCCGCCTCGACGCCGCCGCGGTCCCGGCCGAGGTCGTGCGTGATCATCGACCGGGTGAGCACGGCGTAGGTGTTGGCGTCGAACCGCCGCGCGAGCTTGTCCCCGTGGTGGTCGAGGTAGGACTGCACGGCGAACCGGCCGCCCTCCAGCGGCTCCTCGCCGCCCTGCGGGACCCGGCCGAACCGCGCGTCGAGCTCGGCGGCGCTGCGGTAGGTCTGGTGCGCGATCTGCCGGGCGAGGCCGAGGCCGACGTGCGGGCCCTCGCCGTCCGGCGCGTCGTAGTAGTCGCCGCCGCGGAACCGCGGGTCGGCGGCCAGGGCGGTGAGCTGGGTGTGGAACGAGGCGATCTGGTCGCCCGAGGTCTGCGCGGTGGTCGCGATCGCGGCGAGCCGGCGCACCCGGTGCGGCGCGGTCACCGCCCACTCGAGCGCGCGCTGCCCGCCCATCGACGCGCCGACGACCAGCGCCCAGGACCCGATGCCGAGCGCCTCGGCGAGCCGCAGCTCCGCGGCGACCTGGTCGCGCACGGTGACCTGCGGGAACCGGCCGCCCCACGGGCGCCCGTCCGGGGCGGGGCTCGACGGGCCCGTGCTGCCCTGGCAGCCGCCGAGCACGTTCGGCGCGACGACGTACCAGCGGTCGGTGTCGATCGGCGCGCCGGGGCCGACGAGCGTCGACCACCAGCCGGGCGTCGGGTGCCCCGGGCCGGCGTCGCCGGTGACGTGCGAGTCCCCCGTGAGCGCGTGCAGCACGAGCACCGCGTTGGAGCCGTCCGGCGCGGGCGTGCCCCAGGTCTCGTAGGCCAGGCGGACGTCGGGCAGCCGCCCGCCCGCCTCCAGGTCCAGGGCGCCGAGGTCGACGAACCGGCGGCGGCCGACGGGGTCGCCCTCGCGCCAGGCGGAGGAGGCGCGCGGCAGGGCGCTGGGCAGCGGCCGGCCGGAGCGGTCGGGCGTGGCGGTGCGGGTGGTGCGGTCGGGCACGGGCCGTCCTGACGTGGGTGCGCCGACGGGCGCCGCGGGGGTCGCGGCGCCCGTCGGGGTGGATCGGGTGGTGGGCACGGGGTCGCCTCAGGCCCCCTTGGCGGCGCGGAAGCCGGCGTCGAGGTCGGCGAGGATGTCCTCGATCCCCTCCAGGCCGACGGAGAGCCGGACCAGCCCCGGCGTGACGCCGGACAGCGCCTGCTCCTCGGGCGTCAGCTGGCTGTGGGTCGTGGACGCCGGGTGGATGACCAGCGAGCGCACGTCCCCGATGTTCGCGACGTTGGAGTGCAGCTCGAGCGCGGACACGAACGCCTGGCCGGCGGCGGCCCCGCCCTCGACCTCGAACGCGAGCACCGCGCCGGTGCCCTTCGGGCCGTACTTCTTGCCGAGCTCGTGCTGCGGGTGTGACGGCAGGCCGGCGTAGGTCACGGACAGCACGTCGTCGCGCGCCTCGAGCCACTCGGCGACCTTCTGGGCGTTCGCGACGTGCCGCTCGACGCGCAGCGACAGGGTCTCGAGGCCCTGGGCGATGAGGAACGCGTTGAACGGGCTGATCGCGGCGCCGAGGTCGCGGAGCAGCTGCACCCGCGCGCGCAGCACGTAGGACAGGTTGACGCCGAACGCCCCGTCCTTCCCGAGGTCCCGCGCGAACACGAGGCCGTCGTAGGACGGGTCGGGCGTGTTGAACGACGGGTACCGCTGGGGGTCGGCACCGTAGTCGAACGTGCCGCCGTCGACGATGACGCCGCCGATCGCCGCGCCGTGCCCGCCCAGGTACTTGGTCGCGGAGTGCACGACGACGTCCGCTCCCCACTCCAGCGGCCGGATCAGGTAGGGGGTCGGCACCGTGTTGTCGACGATCAGGGGGACGCCGGACTCGTGGGCGACGCCCGCGACGGTCTCGATGTCGAGGACGTCCTGCTTCGGGTTGGGCACGGTCTCGGCGAAGAACGCCTTCGTGTTCGGCCGGACGGCGTCGCGCCACGCCTGCGGGTCGTGCGGGTCCGTGACGAACGTCGTCTCGATCCCGAACCGGGGCAGCGTGTGGTGCAGCAGGTTGTACGTGCCGCCGTACAGGCTCGGGCTGGCGACGACGTGGCTGCCGGCCTCGGCGATGTTGAGGATCGCGTAGGTCTCGGCGGCCTGGCCGGAGGCGAGCAGCAGCGCGCCGACGCCGCCCTCGAGCGAGGCGATCCGGTCCTCGACCGCCTGGACCGTGGGGTTGCCGATCCGGGTGTAGATCGGGCCGAGGTCCTTGAGCGCGAACCGGTCGGCGGCGGCGCCGGCGTCGGGGAACACGTAGGACGTGGTCTGGTAGATCGGCAGCGCGCGGGCGCCGGTGGCGCTGTCCGGCGTCTGGCCGGCGTGGATCTGGCGGGTCTCGAAGGACCACTGCGACGAGGTCATGAGCTCTCCTGGCGGTGCGTGGGGCGGTGCGGGCGGGTGGAGGCGGTGCGCACGCGCGTCGTGCCAGGAGGAGTCCCGGGCGGCCGGTGCCGGTGGGCGGCTGCCCGGGGGCGACGGGGCGTCGCGGTGGCCGGGGAGCCGGTGCCGCGGGGCCGGTGGGCGGCCTGCGGGCACAGCCGAGCGTGCGCGGGTCAGCGACACATTCGGCGGGACATGCGGTCCACAGTACGGAGCGCCGGTCGGGGCGTGGAACACGCGTCCCACCATCTGGGACGACGCGTCCACGCCGGCGCGGGCGCACCGCCCGGTCGGACCGGGTCGCTCGCCCGGGCGGGTGATTTGTCCCGCCGGCTGTCCGGTTCGTCCCGAACGACGCCGATGTGACTCCTGTGAACGGTGTGACTCGTGTTCACTTCTGTGAATCCGGCGGGTAGCGTCCCTCAGCGGGGCGCGGACAGGCCGCCCGGGTGCGCGGACGGTGCGCACGGGCCGGGTGGCCAGGCGACGAGAGGTGTGGACGTGGTGCGGATGGGACGGACGCGCGCGGTGCGCGGTGCGGCCGCGGTGATCACGGCGGCGGTGCTGCTGGTGCCGGCGGGCGGTGCGGCGCTGGCCGACCCCGACGTCACCGACCAGGACGTGCGGGACGCGCGGCGCGCCGTGACGTCCGCGTCCGGCGCGGTCGCGGGCATCGAGGTGCGGCTCGCCGAGCTCGCGACCGAGGCGGACGCCGCGCAGGTCGCGGTCCAGCAGGCCGGCGAGGACGTCGCCCAGGCTCAGGCCGACCTCGCGAGCGCGCAGCAGGAGGCGCGCGAGGCGTCCGCGCAGTACGACCAGGCGCAGGAGCAGCTCGAGGACGCCCGGTCGACGCTCGTGGCCATCGCCCGGCAGGCGGCCCGCTCCGGCGGCTCCATGGACACCGTGCAGGCGCTGCTGTCCGCCGACGGGTTCGAGGACGTCGTCGAGCGCAGCGAGGCGCTGTCCCGGGTCAGCTCGCGGGCCGACCAGGCGGTGCAGGGCTACCTCGCCGCCGAGCAGGTCGCCACCACGCTCAAGGGCAAGGCCGACGCGGCCGCCGAGGCGCAGGAGACGGCGGCCGCCGACTCGCAGGCCGCGCTGGACGCGGCCGAGCAGGCGCAGAGCGACGCGGACGCCGCCGTCGCCTCCGCGCAGACGGAGCGGGCCGGCCTCATCCAGCAGCTCGCGGTCGCGCGCAACACCAGCGCCGAGGTCGAGCAGGCCCGCCAGGACCAGGTCGACGCCGAGCGCCAGGCGCGCGCCGAGGCGGCCGCCCAGGCCGAGCGCGAGGCGACGCCCGCGCCGAGCGCCCCGGCGGCGGGCGGCGGCTCGGCCGCGCCCAGCACGCCCTCGACGCCGAGCACCCCGGCGGCGCCGAGCACGCCCTCGACGCCGTCGACCCCGAGCACCCCGTCGACGCCCAGCACCCCGTCGACCCCGAGCAACCCGGCGCCGACCACGCCGAAGCCGACCACGCCCGTCGTCACGCCGCCGGCCGCCACCCCGCCGCCGGTGTCGGCGAGCAAGGCGGAGACCGCGATCGCCTGGGCGCGCACCAAGATCGGGCTGCCGTACGTCTGGGGCGGCACGGGCCCCCACGGCTACGACTGCTCGGGCCTGACCCAGGGCGCGTGGAAGGCCGCGGGCGTCAGCCTGAACCGGACCTCGCGCGACCAGTACCGGCAGGTCACCAAGATCGCCTACAGCCAGCTGCAGCCGGGTGACCTGGTGTTCTGGGGCAACAACCCGAACGACGCGAGCAGCGTCTACCACGTGGCGATCTACATCGGGGGCGGCCAGATCCTCGAGGCCCCGAAGCCCGGGACCCCGGTGAAGATCTCCCCGATGCGGTACTTCAACTCCATGGCCTACGCCGGCCGCGTGGGCTGACGGCCCGGCCCGGCCCCACCCGGGCCGGCCAGGACGACGAGAGCCCCGGCGCGCGTGCTGCGCGCCGGGGCTCTCGTGCTGTCGCGCGCCCCGAGGGGCGCCGCGCGGGTCAGTGCTGGTCGTAGCCCGCGTCGATCGCCCGCTGCCGGGAGCGCTCGATCTCGGCCTCGGCCTCGGCTCGGCCGACCCAGTGGGCGCCCTCGACGGACTTGCCGGGCTCGAGGTCCTTGTAGACCTCGAAGAAGTGCTGGATCTCCAGGCGGTGGAAGTCCGAGACGTCGTCGATGTCCTGGCGCCAGGCGGCGCGCTGGTCGCCCGTCGGGACGCAGAGCACCTTGTCGTCGCCGCCGGCCTCGTCGCGCATGCGGAACATGCCGAGCGCGCGGCAGCGGATCAGGCAGCCCGGGAACGTGGGCTCCTCGAGCAGCACCAGCGCGTCCAGCGGGTCGCCGTCCTCGCCCAGGGTGCCGTCGATGAACCCGTAGTCGTCCGGGTACCGGGTCGACGTGAACAGCATGCGGTCCAGCCGGATCCGGCCGGTCGCATGGTCGACCTCGTACTTGTTGCGCTGGCCCTTGGGGATCTCGATCGTGACGTCGAACTCCACACCCGCTCCTTCGTCTCCGCCGGCCGGCCGGACGGCACGGCGCGCAGCTGATCACCGCGGCGTGCCAGGTGGTGGCGCGTCGCCTGCAAGCCCCTAGTGTGACGCACGGACGGCGCGGCGGCGGCCCGCGCAGGTGAAGACGACGGGAACAGGTGGTCCGGTGGCGCGCGCGGGCAGGACGGTGGGCGCGGCGGCGCTCGTGCTGGTGCTGGCCGCGGGCGGCTACGCCACGGCGGACGCGTACGACGTCGTGCCCGGGGTGGTGACCCTCGCGCCCGAGCCCGCGCCGGCGGAGCCGTTCCCGGACGCGCCCGGCGCCGGTACGGTCGGGACGGGCGCCGCGGTGCTGGCCGACCTGGACGCGGCGGCCCCGGCGCCGGACGGCGCGCAGGTGCAGGCGCTGGTCGACGCGCTGGGCGCGGACCCGCGGCTGGGCCCCTCCGTCGGGGTGCTGGTCGCCGACGCCCTGACCGGGGACGTCCTGGCGGAGCGCGCGCCCGACGCGGCGCGCACGCCCGCGTCCACCGCCAAGCTCGTCACCGGCGTGGCGGCCCTCACCCGGCTCGGCGCCGCGCGCACGTTCGACACCACGGTGCGGCAGGGCGCGGGCGACCAGGTCGTGCTGGTGGGCGGCGGCGACATGATGCTGGCCGCCGGCGCGGGCGACCCGGACGCGGTGAACGGCCGCGCGGGCCTCGCGGACCTCGCCGCGCTCGTGGCGGTGCAGCTGACGCTGGCCGGCAGGGACACCGTCACGCTGGGGCTGGACGACAGCCTGTTCACCGGGCCGGCGACCGCACCCGGCTGGGACGCCGCGGACCTGGCCAGCGGCTACGTCGCGCCGGTCGCGCCGCTGGCCGTCGACATCGCGAAGATCTCCGCGGGGGAGTACCCGCCGCGGCACGCCGACCCCGCGATGCACGCGGCCACCGAGTTCGCAGCGCGGCTCGGCGAGGTGGGGATCACCGTGACCGGCGCGCCGACCCGGGTGTCGTCGCCCGCGACCGGCGACGTGCTGGGCGTCGTGTCCTCGGCGCCCGTGCCGGAGGTCGCGCAGTACTTCCTCGACACCTCGGACAACACGATCACCGAGGTGGTCGCCCGCATGGTCGCGCTCGACCTCGACCTGCCGGCCAGCTTCGAGGGCGCGACCCAGGCGGTGCTCCGCACGGTGCAGGCGCTGGGCGTCGACACCGACGGCGCGGCGCTCGCGGACGCGTCCGGCCTGGCGGAGGGGTCGGCGCTGCCGCCGCGGCTGCTGCTCGGCCTGCTGGAGCTCGTCGTCGACCCCGCGCACCCCGAGCTGCGGGAGGTGAGCAACGGGATGCCGGTCGGCGGGCTGACCGGGACGCTCGCCGACCGGTTCCGCTCCGGCGACGCCACCGGCCTGGTGCGCGCGAAGACCGGCAGCCTGGCGAGCGTCACCTCGCTCGCCGGGTCGGTGCTGGACGCCGACGGGCGGCTGCTGCTGTTCGTGCTGATGGCGGACCAGACCGGCGCGGTGGGGCAGTACCAGCCGCGGCAGGCGCTCGACGGGTTCGTCACGCAGCTCGCCGGCTGCGGCTGCCGCGGGTGACGCGGGCGCGCCGGCGCGGGTGACGCCGGGCGCCGCTGCAGCCCCCGTGGGCGTCCGGGCGGCGCGGCGTGACCGCGGCTGGCTACGGTGGGCGGGTGCAGCCGGCCGTGGACTGGGACCTGGCCGCCCGGCTCGCCGCGCGAGCGGTGCGGTCCGGGCCGGCCGCCTCGCGCGCGGAGCGGGCCGACGTGGTCGCCGAGCTGCGTGCCGCGGCGCCCGCCGCGGCGGGGCACGTCGCGCGGATCACCCGCATGCTGCCGGCCGACCCGGGCGCCCCGGCTGACGACGTCCGGGTCGTCGACCGCGCCTCCTGGGCGCGGGCGAACGTCCGCGCGCTCGAGGGGCTGACCGGCCGGGTGGGCGTGCCCGCCGACCGCGGCCTGCGGGGCACCGCGGGCGCCGGGCAGGTGGCGGCCGTGCTCGGGCTGCTGTCCGGGTCGGTGCTGGGGCAGTACGACCCGTGGGGCCCGCGCGGCACGCTGCTGCTGGTCGCCCCGAACGTCCTCGCGGTCGAGCGGTCGCTCGGCGTCGACCCCGCCGACTTCCGGCTCTGGGTGACGCTGCACGAGCAGACGCACGCGCAGCAGTTCGCGTCCGCGCCCTGGCTCGTGGCGCACCTGACCGACCGGCTGCGGGTGCTGCTCGCGGAGGAGGCGACCGGCCGGCGCGGCGGGTCCCGTGATCCCCGGGAGCGGTCGGGGCCCGGCGCCGGCGGCCCGCGGTCGCTGCTCGACCTGCTCGACCCGCGGCAGCGCGTCGTGCTCGACGAGGTCGGCGCCGTGATGGCGCTGCTCGAGGGGCACGCCGACGTGACGATGGACGCGGTCGGCCGCTCCGTCGTGCCGTCGGTGCGCCGGATCCGCCGCCGGTTCGAGGCCCGCCGCTCCGGCGCCCCGGGCACGGGCGGCATGCGCCGGGCGCTGCGCGCGGTGCTCGGCCTGGACGTCAAGCTCGCGCAGTACCGGGACGGCGCGGCGTTCGTGCGCGCGGTGCGCCGGCGCGTCGGCACCGACGGGCTGAACGCCGTGTGGGGGTCGGCCGGGACGCTGCCGTCCGCCGCGGAGATCGCCGACCCGGCCGCGTGGGTGCGCCGGGTGCACGGCTGACGTGGCCGGCCCGCACCCGGCCGTCGCGGCGGTCCGCGGCGCCGTGTCGGGCGCGCTGGGCGACGTGCCCGCGGGCGCGCTCGTGCTCGTCGCCTGCTCCGGCGGGCCGGACTCGCTGGCGCTCGCGGCCGGCGCGGCGTTCGTGGCCGGGTCGCGCGCGCGCCGCGGCGAGCCGTCGTGGCGCGTCGGCGCCGTGGTGGTCGACCACCGGCTGCAGCCGGGGTCCGGCGAGGTCGCGGCGCGGGCGGCGGCGGCCTGCCGCGCGCTCGGGCTCGACCCGGTCGAGGTGCCGGCGGTCGACGCGACGGGGCCCGGCGGGCCCGAGGCGGCGGCGCGGGACGCCCGGTACGCCGCGCTCGACGACGCCGCGACGCGGCTGGGTGCGGCGGCGGTGCTGCTCGGGCACACCCGCGACGACCAGGCGGAGGGCGTGCTGCTCGGGCTCGCCCGCGGCTCGGGGGCGCGGTCGCTGGCCGGCATGCCCGCCGCGCGCGGGCTGCTGCGCCGGCCGCTGCTCGGGCTGGCGCGGGCGGACACGCTCGCCGCGTGCGCCGCGCTGGGGCTCGACCCCTGGCACGACCCGACCAACTCGCCCGCGGACGGCGACGCCGGCGCGCCCGCCCGGTCCCGGGTGCGCGCGCGGGTGCTGCCGGTGCTGGAGCAGGAGCTCGGGCCCGGCGTGGCGGCGGCGCTCGCGCGGTCCGCGGAGCTGCTGCGGGAGGACGCGGACGCGCTCGACGCGCTGGCGGCGGAGCTGCTCGCGCGGGCCGGGGCGGCGGCCGCCGACGACGGGGCTCCCGCTGTCCTGCTCGACGCCGCCGTCCTCGCCGCCGCCCCCGCGGCCCTCCGGAACCGCGCCCTGCGCGCCGCGGCGGTGCGCGCGGGGTCGCCGCCGGGCTCGGTCACGCGCGCGCACGTCGCGGCGCTGGCCGCGCTCGTCACGGACTGGCGCGGGCAGGGCCCCGTGCACCTCCCGGGGCGCGTGGCGGCGGCCCGCGCGTGTGGCAGGCTTGCGCTGGGCGCGACGCCCGTCGGCCGGGACCCGGACGACGCCGCTCGCGCGGGCCCGGCGGCACCCGCGGGCCAGGGGCCGGACGACGAGGGAGACCCGCAGCGGTGAACGTGGACGACATGGGCGCGGACCTGGAGCGCGTGCTCCTGACCGAGGAGCAGCTCGGCGCCCGCCTGGACGAGATCGCCGCGCAGATCGACGCGGACTACGCCGGCCGGGAGATCCTGGTCGTCGGCGTGCTCAAGGGCGCGGTCATGGTGATGGCCGACCTGGCCCGCCGGATCAGCACCCCGCTCGCCATGGACTGGATGGCGGTGTCGTCCTACGGCTCCGGCACCAAGTCGTCGGGCGTGGTGCGGATCCTCAAGGACCTGGACGCCGACCTGACCGGCAAGCACGTGCTGATCGTCGAGGACATCATCGACTCCGGCCTCACGCTGTCCTGGCTGCTGGCCAACCTGCGCAGCCGCGGCCCGGCCTCGGTCGAGATCGCCACCATGCTGCGCAAGCCCGAGGCCGCCAAGGTCGAGGTCGACGTGCGGTACGTCGGGTTCGACATCCCGAACGAGTTCGTCGTCGGCTACGGCCTCGACTACGCGGAGAAGTACCGGAACCTGCCGTTCGTCGGGACGCTGGCGCCGCACGTCTACTCCTCCTGAGCCCGTCCGGCCCCGGAGGAGCGCGTCCCGCCCTGGGCGAACACGGGCCGCCCGGCCCAGGTTCGGCGTGTAACTTCGGGGTCTCCACCCCTGCGACCGGAGGGACGAGGGGGCCTGCCCCCGTCTGCCCATGACACTCAAGCGCCTCACCCGCGGACCCGTGCTGTGGATCGTCGTCGCCGTCGTGATCCTGTGGATCGCGGCCAGCGCCTTCATGTCCTCCGGCGTGCAGCGGATCGACACCTCCGACGGCCTCGAGCTGCTCCAGGACGGCAAGGTCGAGCAGGCCCTGGTGACCGAGGGCTCGCAGCGGGTCGACCTCACGCTGACCGAGGACTTCGTCAAGGACGACGAGAACCTCGGCACGAACGTGCAGTTCTACTACGTCGTGCCGCAGGGGCCGACCGTGGTGGAGGCGATCGCGGCGGCCGACCCCGAGGGCGGCTACACCTCGGACGTCCCGCAGCAGTCGTGGTGGGGCAGCCTGCTCACGCTGATCCTGCCGTTCATCATCATCCTGGGTCTGTTCTGGTTCCTCATGTCGTCCATGCAGGGCGGCGGCTCGCGGGTGATGTCCTTCGGCAAGTCGAAGGCCAAGCTCGTGTCCAAGGAGTCGCCGCAGGTGACGTTCGCCGACGTGGCGGGCGTGGACGAGGCGCTCGAGGAGCTGCAGGAGATCAAGGAGTTCCTCTCCGAGCCCGGCAAGTTCCAGGCCGTCGGCGCGAAGATCCCCAAGGGCGTGCTGCTGTACGGCCCGCCCGGGACCGGCAAGACCCTGCTGGCGCGCGCGGTCGCGGGCGAGGCGGGCGTGCCGTTCTACTCGATCTCCGGCTCCGACTTCGTCGAGATGTTCGTCGGCGTCGGCGCGAGCCGCGTCCGGGACCTGTTCAACCAGGCCAAGGAGAACTCGCCGGCGATCATCTTCATCGACGAGATCGACGCCGTCGGCCGGCACCGCGGCGCCGGCATGGGCGGCGGCCACGACGAGCGCGAGCAGACGCTCAACCAGATGCTCGTCGAGATGGACGGCTTCGACGTCAAGACGAACGTCATCCTCATCGCGGCGACCAACCGCCCCGACATCCTCGACCCCGCGCTGCTGCGCCCGGGCCGGTTCGACCGCCAGGTGTCGGTCGAGGCGCCGGACCTCAAGGGCCGCGAGCGGATCCTCCAGGTGCACGCGCAGGGCAAGCCGATGGCCACGGACGTCGACCTCGAGGCCGTCGCGCGCCGGACGCCGGGCTTCACCGGCGCCGACCTCGCGAACGTGCTCAACGAGGCCGCGCTGCTCACCGCGCGGTCGAACGCGCAGATCATCGACAACCGCGCGCTGGACGAGGCGATCGACCGCGTGATCGCCGGCCCGCAGAAGCGCACCCGCGTCATGAAGGTCAAGGAGCAGAAGATCACCGCGTACCACGAGGGCGGCCACGCCCTGGTGGCGGCGGCGCTGCGGTACACCGACCCGGTGACCAAGGTGACGATCCTGCCCCGCGGGCGCGCGCTCGGGTACACGATGGTCATGCCGACCGAGGACAAGTACTCGACGACGCGCAACGAGCTGCTCGACCAGCTCGCGTACGCGATGGGCGGCCGGGTGGCCGAGGAGCTCGTGTTCCACGACCCCACCACCGGCGCCAGCAACGACATCGAGAAGGCCAGCGCCACGGCCCGCAAGATGGTCACGCAGTACGGCATGAGCGAGCGAGTCGGCGCCGTGAAGCTCGGGTCGGACGGCAGCGAGCCGTTCATGGGCCGCGACATGGGCCACGGCCGCGACTACTCCGAGACGGTCGCCGGCACGGTCGACGTCGAGGTGCGCAAGCTCATGGACGCCGCGCACACCGAGGCGTGGGAGATCCTCGTCGAGTACCGCGACGTGCTGGACCACCTGGTGCTCGAGCTGATGGAGAAGGAGACCCTGAACCAGCAGGAGCTGGCGGTCATCTTCGAGCCGATCACCAAGCGCCCGCCGCGCGAGGTGTGGCTGTCCAGCGAGCAGCGCTCCGTCTCCGACCGCCCGCCGGTGCTCACCCCGAAGGAGAAGGCCGAGCAGAACGGCTCGGTGATCCCGCAGGACGAGGCCGCCGCGGCCAAGGACGAGCACCCTGCCGCCGTCGCGGTCGAGGTGCCGCCGAGCCAGACCCCGGACGCCTGAGCGTGGCCGCCGACGGCCGCGGCCGGCGCCGCGAGGTGCCGCCGTACGACGCCGCGCGCGCCGAGGCGGCGGTCCGCGAGCTGCTGCTGGCCGTCGGCGAGGACCCGGACCGCGAGGGGCTGCGGGACACGCCGGCCCGCGTGGCCCGGGCGTACCAGGAGATCTTCGCCGGCCTCCGCCAGGACCCGCACGACGTGCTGAGCGCGACGTTCGACATCGGGCACGAGGAGATGGTCCTGGTCAAGGACATCGAGGTGTACTCGACCTGCGAGCACCACCTCGTGCCGTTCCACGGCGTGGCGCACATCGGGTACATCCCCGGGGAGTCCGGCAAGGTGACCGGCCTGAGCAAGCTGGCCCGGCTGGTCGACGTCTACGCCCGCCGGCCGCAGGTGCAGGAGCGGATGACCGGCGAGATCGCCGACGCGCTGGTCGAGGTGCTCCAGCCGCGCGGGGTCCTGGTGGTGGTCGAGTGCGAGCACCTGTGCATGTCCATGCGCGGCGTCCGCAAGCCGGGCTCGCGGACCGTGACCTCCGCCGTGCGCGGCCAGATGCGCGACGCCGCGACCCGGGCCGAGGCGATGAGCCTCGTCACCGGCCGCTGAGGGTGTTCCCGCAGGCCGCCGCCGACCGCCTAGGCTGACTGTCGTGCGTCCCCCCTCGCCGCTCCCGCCCGCGCTGGCCGCCGCCGGTCGGGCCGGCCGGGCGCTGGTCATGGGCGTGGTCAACGTGACGCCCGACTCGTTCTCGGACGGCGGCCGGTGGTTCGCCCCGGACGCCGCCGTCGCCCACGGGCTGGCCCTGCTCGCCGACGGCGCGGACCTGCTCGACGTCGGGGGCGAGTCCACCCGGCCGGGCGCCGCGCGCGTCCCGGTGGCCGAGGAGCTGGACCGGGTGCTGCCCGTCGTCCGCGAGCTGGCGTCCCGCGGCGCCGCCGTCAGCGTCGACACCACCCGCGCCGAGGTGGCCGAGGCCGCGGTCGCGGCGGGCGCCGTGGTGGTGAACGACGTGTCCGGCGGGCTCGCCGACCCGGAGATCCGCGGGGTGGTCGCGCGCACCGGCGTCGTCTACGTGGCGATGCACTGGCGCGGGCACGCCGACGTCATGGACTCGCTCGCGCAGTACGACGACGTGGTGGCCGACGTGCGCCGCGAGCTCGCGGAGCGGGTCGCCGAGCTGCGCGCGGCCGGGGTCGCGGACCACCAGGTCGTGCTGGACCCGGGCCTCGGGTTCGCCAAGCCCGGCTCCGCCAACTGGCCCCTGCTCGCCCGGCTGCCGGAGCTCGTCGCCGACGGGTTCCCGGTCCTGGTCGGGGCGTCCCGCAAGCGGTTCCTCGGCCACCTGCTGGCCGACGACGACGGGGCCCCGGCCCCGCCGGAGCAGCGCGACGCGGCGACCGCGGCGGTGTCCGCGCTCGCGGCGGCGGCGGGCGCGTGGTGCGTGCGGGTGCACGAGGCACGAGGAACGGCCGACGCGGTGCGCGTCGCGGCCCGGTGGAGGGCGGCTGCGCCGTCCGGGGAGGACATCCGATGAGCGACGAGGCGGACGTGGCGGGCCGCGACGGCCACCGGCTGGACCGGATCCGGCTGGTCGGCGTGACCGCCACCGGGTACCACGGCGTGTTCGAGCACGAGCGGCGCGAGGGCCAGACCTTCGTGGCCGACGTCGTGGCGCACCTGGACACCCGGCGCGCGGCCGCGACCGACGACCTGCGGCACACCCTCAACTACGGCGTGCTCGCCGAGCAGGTGGTGACGGTGCTCGCCGGCGAGCCCGCCGACCTGGTCGAGACCGTCGCGGAGCGGATCGCCGCCACCGTGCTCGCGCACCCGCAGGTGCAGTGCGTCGACGTCGCCGTGCACAAGCCGCAGGCGCCGATCACGGTGCCGTTCGGCGACGTCGTGGTGGAGGTGCGGCGCGACCGCACCTGGCTGCCCGCCGCCGAGCCCGTGCCGGACGACGCGCCGCGCTGGCGTCCGGAGCCGGACGCGCCCGCGCCGTCGGGCGGGTTCGCGATCCCGGAGCTCGCGCCGCCGGGGGCCGGGCCGGGCGAGACCGCAGCCGCGCCCGCGCTGCCGGTGCTGCCCACCCCCGCCGCCGGCCCGGAGGGCTCCGCGCCGGTGCCGCCCGATGCGACCGCCGTGCTGCCGGCCGCCGCCGAGGCCGTGCCCGCCGACCTCGAGGTGCCGCCCGCTCCGCCCGGACCCGTGGCGGGCGCCGGCCGGGGCCCGGAGGACGACGTGGTGGAGGCCGAGCTGGTGCAGGACGCGCTGGACGTCGCGCCGGAGGCGCCGGTCGAGGTGGTCCTCGCCATCGGGTCCAACCTCGGCGCCGCGCAGGACACGCTGCGGGACGCCGTCGCCGACCTGGCCGCCGTGCCCGGTCTCGAGGTGGTCGACGTGTCCGCGCTCGCGCGCACCGCGCCCGTCGGCGGGCCGGAGCAGCCGGACTTCCTCAACGCCGTGCTCGTCGCCCGGACCACGCTGTCGCCGCGCGACCTGCTGCGCGCCACCTCCGAGGTCGAGCGCCGGCACGGGCGCGAGCGCCTGGTGCGCTGGGGCCCGCGCACCCTCGACGTCGACATCATCGTGTACGGCGACGTCTCGGCCGTGACCGACGACCTCGAGCTGCCCCACCCGCGCGCCCACGAGCGCGCGTTCGTGCTCCAGCCCTGGGCGCAGGTGCAGCCCGAGGCGGTCCTGCACGGGCTGGGCGGCGGGCCCGTCGCCCAGCTGGCGGCGACCGCGCCCGACCGCGACGGCGTGCGCTGGCTCGCGCTGGACTGGCTGACCGCGCCGGTGCCGGCCGCGCAGCCCGACCCGGGCGAGGCGGGCGCGGCGGCGCGGGACGGGCACGGGGCGCACGACGGGCGCGACGGACGGGGCGGTGAGCCGCTGGGCGGCGTCGCCGACCCGCTGACCGACCCGCTCGGCGGGTCGCCGGGCCGGCTGGACCCCTGATGCAGCGCACCCGCGCCCGCACGCTCGTCCTGGTGGCCGTGGCCGCGACCGCGCTCGGCTACCTGGTCGTCCGCGTGCTCGGCAGCCGCGGCCTCGACCTCCCGCAGGTGCCGTGGCTCATGGTGGCGGTGCTCGTGCTGATCGCCGCCGTGGTGCTGGCCATGGGCTGGTCCGTGCGGCAGTACCTGCGCGGGAAGCACCCGACCCTCGACCCGCTGCGGGCCGCCCGCACCGCCGTGCTGGCCAAGGCGTCCTGCTACACCGGCGCGCTGCTCGGCGGCTGGTACGCGGCCCAGGTGGTCGCGGTGCTGGGCGACCTCGGGATCGAGGCGCAGCGGGACCGCGCGCTGGCCGCCGGGCTCGCCGTGCTCGGCGCGCTGGTGCTGGCCGTCGCGGGCCTGGTCACCGAGTGGATGTGCCGGGTCCCGCCGCCCGAGGACCCGGAGGGCGCGCCGGGGTCCCCGCGGGACGCGTCGCCGGACGCCGCGGCCGGTTGACGACCGGGCCGGGCTCCGGGCGCGCGCGGGCCCGGCGATGGAAGGATGGTGGGCATGAGCTCACCCGAGGGTGCCGGTCACCCGCAGCCGGACGCCGCCGTCCCGCCCGTCGCGCCGTCCGCCGACGCCCCGCAGCCGGTCGCCGCGCCGGCGCGCGCGCCGCACGCTGCGCCGGCCGCCGCGGTCGACGGTCCGCCCGGCGAGCCCGGCACCGCGCCGGTGCGCGAGAGCGAGCCCTTCGAGCCCGCCGGCGTCGGCTGGACGCCGGTGTCCCCGCGCCTGGCCACCGCCCGGCTGGTCGTCGCGCTGGCGTGGCTCGGCGTGCCGCTGGTGGTGCTCGTCGTCGTCGCCGCGCTCACCGGCAACGCGTGGGTCTGGGCGTCCGCCGCCCTGGTCGCGGCGCTGGCGGCGTGGGTGCTCTGGCTGGTCCCGCGCCAGGTGCGCGCCATGGGCTACGCCGAGCGCGCCGACGACCTGCTGCTGCGTCGCGGCATCGTGTTCCGGTCGATGGTCGTCGTGCCGTACGGCCGGATGCAGTACGTCGACGTCACCGCCGGGCCGCTCGCCCGTAAGCTCGGCATCGCGTCCGTCCAGCTGCACACCGCCTCGCCCGGCACCGACGCGTCGATCGACGGCCTGCCCACCGCCGAGGCGGCGCGGCTGCGCGACCAGCTCGCGTCCCGGGGCGAGGCCCGGCTGGCGGGGCTGTGACCGCGGACCGCCCGCTGCCGGCCGGGGCGGTGCCGCCGGTCGGCGCCGCCGCGACCCCGGCGGACGCCGTCGCGACCCCCGCCGGCGCCGCCGCGACCCCCGCGGACGCCGCCGCGCCCGCGCTCGCCCCCGAGCCGCCCGCCGACGATCTTGCCTGGCGCCGCATGCACCCCGTCACCCCCGCGGTGAAGGGCTGGAAGGTCCTGGTCGCGGTGCTCGCCGTTCTCGCCTGGAACGCCGCGGACGACGTGCGGCAGCTCGCCGAGCTGCTGGGCGGGCGCGCGTGGCTGGTGATCGTCGGGGCGATCGTGCTGATCACGCTGATCGGGTTCGGCTACTCGGCGATCGCCTGGCGGATGACCCGGTTCGCGGTGACCGACGACGCCGTGCACCTGCGGTCCGGGGTCGTGTTCCGGCAGCAGCGCCAGGCCCGGCTCGACCGGCTGCAGGCCGTCGACGTCGTGCAGCCGCTGCTCGCGCGCATCATCGGGCTGTCGGAGCTGCGCCTGGAGGTCGCCGGCGGCGCCGGGTCGGGGGTGTCGCTCGCCTTCCTGCGGGAGGCCGAGGCGGAACAGCTGCGCGCCGAGCTGCTCGCGCGCGCCGCGGGCCTGCACCGCGGCGGCCGCCCGCGCCCGGCCGTCGCCGGGTCGACCCCCGCGGGTCCCGCCGCGCCGCAGGCCGGGCCCGCCGCCCCGCCGCTCGCCACCACCGCCCCCGACGCCGTCCCGGCCACCGGCCACCCGGCGACCCCGGACCCGGACGCCGCGCTGAGCCTCCCCGTCGAGCCGGACGAGGACTGGGCCGCTGCGCCGGTCGCGCCCGAGCGCCCGGTGTACGAGGTGCCGGTCGGCCGGCTGCTGCTGTCGACGCTGCTGTCCTCGGCGACCATCTGGCTCGTCGTCATGCTCGGCGGCGTCGGCGCGCTGATCGTGAGCACCGGCCGCGTGGGGTCGGCGTTCGCCCTGCTGCCCGCGCTGCTCGGCGTCGTGTCCTACTCGTGGACCCGGTTCAACCGCGGCGCGAACTTCCGGGCGGCGATCTCCCCGGACGGCATCCGGCTGCGGCACGGGCTGACGGAGTCGCGCGCGCAGACCGTCCCGCCGGGCCGGGTCCAGGCCGTCAGGGTCACCCAGGGCCTGCTCTGGCGGAAGCAGGACTGGTGGCGGGTCGAGGTGAACGTCGCGGGCTACGGCAGCACCGGCGACCAGGCCCAGACGGAGAACGTCCTGCTGCCGGTCGGCACCCGCGACGAGGCGCTGCTCGCGCTGTGGCTCGTGCTGCCCGACCTCGGCACGGCGGACCCGCGCGCGCTCGTCGACGCCGGGCTCACGGGTCGCGAGGCCGACGGCGGCTGGGCGGTCGCCCCGCGCCGGTCCCGGTGGCTGGACCCGGTCGGCTGGCGCCGGCACGGCGTGACGGTCACCGACCGCGCGCTGGTGCTGCGCTCGGGCGTGCTGGTCCGCCAGCTCGTGGTCGTGCCGCACGAGCGCACCCAGTCGCTCCAGCTCGCGCAGGGTCCGCTGCAGCGCCGGCTCGGCCTCGCCTCGTTCCAGCTGCACTCCACCCCCGGGCCGGTCGCACCGCGGGTGGACCACCTCGACGCGCGCGTCGCGGCCGGGCTCCTCGACGAGCAGGCGGCGCGCGCCCGGACGGCCCGCGCCGGTGCGGGGCCCGAGCAGTGGATGCGCCGGGCATGACGCGCCTCGGGATCGGCGTCGTCGGCGCGGGCCGGGTCGGCGCGGTGCTGGGCAGCGCGCTGCGCGCGGCCGGGCACCCGGTGGTCGGCGTGAGCGCCGTGTCCGAGGCGTCCCGGGACCGGGCGGACGCGCTGCTGCCCGGCGTGCCGGTGCTGGACGTGCCCGAGGTCGTGCGGCGCGCGGAGCTGGTGGTGCTCGCGGTGCCGGACGACGCGCTGCCCGACCTGGTGGCGGGGCTCGCGTCGACCGGCGCCTGGCAGGCGGGGCAGATCGTGGTGCACACGGCCGGCCGCTACGGGGCGGCGGTGCTCGACCCGGCGCGCGCGCAGGGCGTCATCCCGATCGCGCTGCACCCGGCCATGACGTTCACGGGCACGTCGCTCGACCTGTCCCGGCTGGTCGGCTGCTCGTTCGCGGTCACGGCGCCGACGCCCGTGCTGCCCATCGGCCAGGCGCTCGTCGTCGAGATGGGCGGGGAGCCCGTCGTGGTCGACGAGGCGGCCCGGCCGCTCTACCACGCGGCCCTGGCGCACGGGGCGAACCACCTGGTCGTGCTGGTCGCGCAGGCCGGCCAGGCGCTCGCGGCGGCGGGCGTCGCCGACCCGGGCGCGGTGCTGCGGCCGCTGCTGACCGCCGCGCTGGACGGCGCGCTGCGCGCCGAGTCGGCGGGTGGCGGCCGGGACGCCGGGGGCGACGTGACCAACGGCGCCGTGACCACCCTGACCGGGCCGGTGCGGCGCGGCGACGCGGGCACGGTCCGCGACCACCTGGACGTGCTGACCGGGCTCGGCGTGCGGACGGGCGCCACGGACGTCGCGGCCTCGTACCGCGCGCTGTCCCGGGCGGCGACCGGGCGGGCGCTCGCGGCGGGGCTGCTCCGCGCGGAGCAGGGGCGCGCGCTGCTGGACGTGCTGGCGACGGGCGACCCGGCGGGGGAGGCCGGCGACGACCCCGGCGGGGCGGCCCCGGGCGCCGGCGTGGGGCCGGGCCCGGCTCACGCACCGGGCCCGGACGGGAGTACGGTGCACGGCGCGCACGACGACGAGGGCGCGGGCGGGATCGACCCGCCCGGCGCCGACCAGGAGGACCAGGCATGACCCAGGCACGCACGGGTGCCCCCGCGCTGGCGCGCACGCGCCCCGAGCTCGCCGACGCGCTGGCGGCGCGGCCGGCCGGCGGACGCGCCGTGGTGATGACGATGGGCGCGCTGCACGCCGGGCACCTGTCCCTGGTGCGCGAGGCGCGCGCCCGGGGCGAGCAGGTGGTGGTGACGATCTTCGTCAACCCGCTGCAGTTCGGCCCCGCCGAGGACCTGGACCGCTACCCGCGCGACCTCGACGGCGACCTCGCCCTGCTCACCGGGCCGGACCTCCTGGGGGAGGGCGACGTCGTGCTCGCGCCGACCCCGGACGTCGTCTACCCGGACGGCGACCCGGGCGTGCGCGTCTCGGCCGGCCCCGTCGGCACGGTGTACGAGGGCGCGACCCGCCCCGGTCACCTGGACGGCGTGCTGACCGTGGTGCTCAAGCTGATGCACCTGGTCGCCCCGGACGTCGCGCTCTTCGGGCGCAAGGACGTGCAGCAGCTCGCCGCCGTGCGCCGCATGGTGCGGGACCTGGACGTGCCGGTCGAGGTCGTGGGCGTGCCCACGGTCCGGGACGCCGACGGGCTCGCGCTGTCCTCGCGGAACGCGTACCTGTCCGCCGCCGAGCGGGAGCAGGCGCTGGCGCTGAGCCGCGCGCTGGCCGCGGGCCGGGCCGCCGCCGGGGCGGGGCACGACGCGGACGCCGTGCGCGCCGCCGCCCGGGACGTGCTGGACGGCGCCGCGGTCGGCACCGACTACGTGGCGCTGGTGGACCCGGTGACGTTCGAGGACGTCGCCGGCGACGCGGGTGCCCTGTCCGGCCGCACCGCCGTGCTGGCGCTCGCGGCCACGGTCGGCGCGACCCGGCTGATCGACAACTCCGACGTGAGGTGGGCGTGACCATGACCTCGCTGCTGCGGCCGATGATGATCGGCAAGATCCACCGCGCGACCGTGACGCAGGCCGACCTGCACTACGTCGGGTCCATCACGGTCGACGCGCACCTGCTCGCCGCCGCGGACCTGCTGCCCGGCCAGCAGGTCGACGTGGTCGACGTGACCAACGGCGCCCGGCTCACCACCTACGTCATCGCGGGCGAGGCGGGGTCCGGGCAGATCTGCATCAACGGCGCCGCCGCGCACCTGGTGCACCCGGGCGACGTGGTGATCCTCATCGCCTACGGGATGCTCTCCGACGCCGAGGCGCGCACGTACGAGCCGCACGTCGTCCTGGTGGACGCCGACAACCGGATCATGGACACCGGGCACGACCCGGGCACCGTGCCCGAGTCGTGGACGGCCGCGTCGGGGCTGCATTCGAGCGGCGTGCCGTTCGACCAGGGGCGCGCGCTGGTGGAGCGCGACGGCGCCGCGGGGGTCGACGGGACCCCCGACGGGCGCGAGCACCCGGTGCGCGACGACCTGGGGGCGGGGGCGAGCGACGCCGGGCGGGACGCGGGCGCCGGTCGGTGACCGCGCTGGCCGGTCGGCTCGCCGCGCCCGCCCCGGGCTGGACCGCCCGCGCCGACGCCGTCGTGGTCGGGTCCGGCATCGCCGGGCTGACGGCGGCGCTGGAGCTGCGCACGCGCGTGCCGCGGGTGCTGCTCGTGACCAAGGACCGCCTGGTGTCGGGGTCGACGGTGTGGGCCCAGGGCGGGATCGCCGCGGCGCTCGACCCGGCGGACTCGCCGGAGGCGCACCTGCGGGACACGCTCGTCGCGGGCGTGGGGCTGTGCGACCCGCGGGCGGTCGAGGTGCTGGTCACCGAGGGCCCCGCGCGGGTCCGCGAGCTCGTCGCGCGCGGCGCGGTGTTCGACACCGAGCCCGACGGCACCCTCAGCCTGACCCGCGAGGGCGGCCACCACGCCGACCGCGTCGCGCACGCGGGCGGCGACGCCACGGGCGCCGAGATCTCCCGCGCGCTGGTCGCCCAGCTCGCCGCGGTCCGGGCCGACCCGGGCATCGAGGTGATCGAGCACGCGCTGGTCCTCGACGTGCTGACCGCGGCCCCCGGCCGGGACGGTCGCCCGGGGCCGGTGTGCGGCGTGACGCTGCACGTGATCGGCGAGGGCAGCCGCGACGGCGTCGGGGCGGTCCTCGCGCCGGCCGTGGTGCTCGCGACCGGCGGCATCGGCCAGGTGTTCCGGTCCTCGACCAACCCCGTGCAGGCGACCGGCGACGGCCTGGCCGCGGCCCTGCGCGCGGGCGCGGCGGTGGGCGACGTCGAGTTCGTGCAGTTCCACCCGACGGTGCTGTGGCTCGGCGCCGGGGTGAAGGGGCAGCTCGCGCTGATCTCCGAGGCGGTCCGCGGCGAGGGGGCGCACCTGGTCGACGTCGACGGGCACCGGTTCCTCACCGGCGTGCACCCGCTGGCCGAGCTCGCGCCCCGGGACGTCGTGGCCAAGGCGATCGTCCGCCAGATGGCGCGCACCGGCGCCGACCACGTGCTGCTCGACGCCCGGCACCTCGGCGCCGACCGGATCCGCCGGCGGTTCCCCACCATCGGCGCGCGGCTCGCCGAGCACGGCCTCGACCTCGCCACCGACCTCGTGCCGGTCGCCCCCGCCCAGCACTACCACTCGGGCGGCGTCGTCACCGACCTGGTCGGCCGGTCGACCCTGCCCGGCCTGTACGCGGTCGGCGAGGTGGCGTGCACCGGCGTGCACGGGGCGAACCGGCTCGCGTCGAACTCGCTGCTCGAGGGCCTGGTGTTCGCGCACCGCGCCGCGCACGACATCGCGCACCGGGTCGAGACCGGCGCCCTGCGCCCCGCCGAGCCCGTCGAGCGGCCCGGCCCCGAGGCCCTGGTCGCCGGCGCCGCTCGCTCGCGGGTGCAGCGGATCGCGACCGACGGGCCGGGCGTGCTGCGGTCCGCGGCCGGCCTGGCGGCGGCCGAGCGGGCGCTCGCGGGGATCCGCACGGACGCGCACCGCGCCGTCGAGGGCGGCGAGCGGCCCGTCGCCGACCCGCAGGTCGCGGAGTGGGAGACGACCAACGTGCACCAGGTCGCGACCGTGCTGACCGCGACGGCGGCCACCCGCCGGGAGACCCGCGGCGGCCACCTGCGCAGCGACCACCCGGACCGGGACGACGCCCGCTGGCTGGTGCGGGTCGAGGCGACCCGGACCCCGGACGGCGAGCTGGTGCAGCGCCGGGTCCCCCAGGACTGACCCGCTCCCGGGCTCGAGTGGAAGATCCGGCCGGACACGCCGGGGCGTGTCCGGCCGGATCTTCCACTCGTCCGCGTCGGGCCCGGTTGCTCCGCGCGGGGCCCGGTTGCTGCCCGCGGGCACGGCCGCGGCGGCGGGCGGCCCTAGGCTGCGGGCGTGACCACGCACGACGCGCTCGACGCCCTCGACCCCGCCTGGCTCGCCCGCACCGTGGCGGTCGCCCTCGACGAGGACCTCGGCCCCGCACCCGGCCGGGACGTCACCACGCAGGCCACCGTCGCTCCCGACGTCACCGGCGTCGCGCACCTCGTCGCCCGCGAGGCCGGCGTCGTCGCGGGCCTGCCGGTCGTGGCCGAGGTGCTGCGCCAGGTCACCGACCGCCTCGGCCTGGCCCCGGCGGCCGTCGACCAGCGCGTCCCCGACGGCACCGCGGTGGCCCGGGGCGACGTGCTCGCCGTGCTGACCGGCCCCGTGCAGGCGCTGCTCGTCGCGGAGCGCACCGCGCTCAACCTCGCGTCCCGGGCGTCCGGCGTCGCCACGCACACCCGCCGCTGGGCCGACGCCCTGGCCGGCACCGGCGCGCGGGTGCTCGACACCCGCAAGACGACCCCGGGCCTGCGCGAGCTGGAGAAGTACGCGGTGCGGTGCGGCGGCGGCACCAACAAGCGCATGGGCCTGCACGACGTCGCGATGGTGAAGGACAACCACGTCGTGGCGGCCGGCGGGGTCGCGGCGGCGGTCGAGGCCGTGCGCGCGCGGTTCCCGGACGTGACGATCCAGGTCGAGGCCGACACCACCGAGCAGGCGCTCGAGGCGGTCGGCGTCGGCGCCCGGTTCCTGCTGCTGGACAACATGCCGACGCCGGTGCTCGCCGCCACGGTCGAGGCGGTGCGCGCGGGGGAGGCCGCGACCGGGCGCGTCGAGCTGGAGGCCACCGGCAACCTCACGCTGGACCGGGCCGCCGAGGTCGCCGCGACCGGCGTCGACTACCTGTCCGTGGGCGCCCTGACGCACTCGTCGCCGATCCTCGACCTCGCGCTGGACCTGGTCGAGGGCGCATGAGCCCCGCGGCCGCGCCCGGCCCCGCACCCGTGACGACCGCGGCCCCGCCCGCTCGGTAGGATTCCGGGCGTGACCGAGCCCCAGCAGACGCCCGCCGTCCCCGCCGCCGACGACCTCCCCGAGCAGCTCCGGGTCCGGCGCGAGAAGCGGGACCGGATGCTGGCCGAGGGCGTCGAGCCGTACCCGGTCGGCGTCCCGCGCACCCACACCATCGCCGAGGTCCGCGCCGCGCACCCCGACCTCGAGCCGGGCCAGGAGACCGAGGACGTCGTCGGCGTCGCCGGCCGCGTCGTGTTCCTGCGCAACACCGGCAAGCTGTGCTTCGCCACGCTGCAGGACGGCGAGGGCAACCGGCTCCAGGCGATGCTGAGCCTGGCCAACGTCGGCGAGGACCGGCTGGCGGCGTTCAAGGCCGACGTCGACCTGGGCGACCACCTGTTCGTGCACGGCACGGTCGTGGCGTCCCGCCGCGGCGAGCTGTCCGTGATGGCCGACGCCTGGACGCTCGCCGCCAAGTCGCTGCGTCCGCTGCCCAACCTGTACGCGAAGGGCGACGAGGACGCCCCGGAGCTGTCCGAGGAGCTCCGGGTCCGCCAGCGCTACGTCGACCTCATCGTGCGCCCGGCCGCCCGGGACGCCGTCCGGCTGCGCGCCGGCGTGGTGCGCTCGCTGCGGGAGAACTTCCACCGGCGCGGCTACCTCGAGGTCGAGACCCCGATGCTGCAGACGCAGCCCGGCGGCGCCGCGGCCCGGCCGTTCGTCACCCACATGAACGCGTTCGACATCGACCTGTACCTGCGGATCGCGCCGGAGCTGTTCCTCAAGCGCGCCGCGGTCGGCGGCCTGGAGCGCGTGTTCGAGATCAACCGGAACTTCCGGAACGAGGGCGCCGACTCCACGCACTCGCCGGAGTTCGCGATGCTGGAGGCGTACGAGGCCTACGGCGACTACGACACGATGGCGGCGCTGACGCAGGACCTCGTGCAGACCGCCGCGCAGGACGTGCTCGGCACGACGACGATCACGCTGCCCGACGGCGAGCAGTACGAGCTCGGCGGCGACTGGGCGCAGCTGACGATGTACGGCTCGCTGTCCGAGTCGCTCGGCGAGGAGATCACGCCGGAGACGTCGGTCGAGCACCTGCAGAAGATCGCCGACCGGCTCGACGTGCAGCTCGACCCGAAGCGGGTCAGCCACGGCAAGCTCGTCGAGGTCGTCTGGGAGCACCAGGTCGGCGACCACCTGCACGCGCCGACGTTCGTGCGCGACTTCCCGGTCGAGACCAGCCCGCTCACCCGCGACCACCGGACCATCAGGGGCCAGGTCGAGAAGTGGGACCTGTACGTGCGCGGTTTCGAGCTCGCGACCGCGTACTCCGAGCTGGTCGACCCGGTGATCCAGCGCCAGCGGTTCGAGGCGCAGGCGATCCTGGCCGCGGCGGGCGACGACGAGGCGATGCAGCTGGACGAGGACTTCCTCGCCGCCGTCGAGTACGCGCTGCCCCCGACCGGCGGCATGGGCATGGGCGTCGACCGCCTGCTGATGGCGCTGACCGGACTCGGCATCCGGGAGACGATCCTCTTCCCGCTGGTGAAGCCGCAGGCCTGATCGCGGACGCCCCGACGCCCGGCCGCCCCCTCGCGGGCCGCCGGGCGTCGCCGTCCGCGGGCGTATTCTGGGCGGCATGAACATCGGCCCCGCGCTCGCCGCGCTGATCCCGTCCGTCGGTGTCGGGGTGATCTTCTGGATCGCCATCCGCTCGCTCATGAACGCGGACCGCACGGAACGCGCGGCATTGGCGCGGATGGATCGCGAGGACGCGGCCCGCGCGAATGAGCCGCAGAAGACGCCCGAAATCTGATGCATTGACACGCGTCCTTTGACGCGGCGCCTTTGGGCTGCCATGCTTTTCCCGACCGCACGTATTCATGCCGCTCGCCACTCGGGGGCGTTGCGACGGCGGCCAAGGCTCGGGAGGGCGAAATGGCACAGAAGGTTCAGGTCCTGCTGGTCGACGACATTGACGGCGGCACCGCCGACGAGACGGTGACGTTCGCCCTCGACGGTGTCTCCTACGAGATCGACCTCACGACCGAGCACGCCGCGGAGCTCCGCGACGCCCTCGGCACCTGGGTCGGCCACGCCCGCAAGGTCGGCGGCCGCTCCTCGTCCGGCCGCAGCGGCGGCAGCAGCAGCGGGGGCGGCAGCCGCCCGCGCCGCGCGTCGGACGCCGGCGCCGTGCGCACCTGGGCGAAGGAGAACGGCTACGACGTCTCCGAGCGCGGCCGCATCTCCGCCGAGATCCGCGAGGCCTACGAGGCCGCGCAGAACTGACACGACGCGCGGAACGGCCCGGCACCCACGTGGGTGCCGGGCCGTCCGTCTGCCGGCCGCGAGGTCGTCACATCCGCGCGAGGTCGTCAGGAACGAGTGACGACCTCGGCCCGTTGTGACGACCTCGGCGGGGCGTGACGGTCGCCGCGCGTCAGGCGCGCGTGGCCGTGAGGTCGCGCACCGCGGCGTACTGCGAGCGGATCACCGGGGCCGGGTCGGCCTCGAAGACCTCCGCCTCGCCCGCGGCGGTCCACGCCGGGGGCTGCTCCGAGCCGCTCAGCACCCACGCCGCCTGGCGGGCGGCGCCGTCCGCGACGTACTCGCCGGGCGTCGGCACCGTCACGGGCAGGCCCAGGACCGCCGGGGCGATCCGCCGGACCGCCTCCGACTGGGCGCCGCCGCCGATGAGGGACACCCGCTCGACCGGCACGCCCTGCGCCCGCAGCGCGTCCAGGCCGTCGGCGAGCGCGCACAGCATGCCCTCCACCGCGGCGCGGGCCAGGTGCGCGGGCGTGGTGTTGGCCAGCCGCATGCCGTGCAGGGCGCCGGTGGCGTCCGGCTTGTTCGGCGTCCGCTCGCCCTCGAGGTAGGGGACGAGCACGAGACCGTCCGCGCCGGCGGGAGCCGACAGCGCGAGCTCGGACAGCCCGCGGTGGTCCACGCCGAGCATCCGCGCCGCGGCGTCGAGCACCCGGGACGCGTTCAGCGTGCACGCGAGCGGGAGGTACGCGCCGCCCGCGTCGGCGAAGCCCGTCACCAGTCCGGAGCCGTCGGCGGTCGGCGACGCGGACACCGCCGACACGACGCCGGAGGTGCCGATCGAGATGGCCACGTCCCCCGCGACCATGCCGAGCGCGAGCGCGGCCGCCGCGTTGTCGCCGGCCCCTGCGCCCAGGGCGGCTCCGGTCCGGGCGAGCCCGCTCGACCCGACGGCCCCCGCCGCGGCGTGCGGCGCCACGACCCGCGGCAGCACGGCGTCGTGGCCGAGCGCGAGCTCGAGCAGGTCGCGCCGGTAGTCCTCGGTGAACGGCGACCAGTACCCGGTGCCCGACGCGTCGGACCGGTCGGTCACCAGCGCGTCGAGGCCGCCGGTGCCCGGGCCGTGGCCGGCGAGGCGCCAGGTCAGCCAGTCGTGGGGGAGGGCCACGGCCGCGACTCGCGCGGCGGCGTCCGGCTCGTGATCGCGCAGCCAGCGCAGCTTCGTCACGGTGAGCGAGGCGACCGGCACCGAGCCGATCGCGTCGGCCCAGGCCTGCGGCCCGCCGAGCTCGTCGACGAGCGCGAGCGCCGACGGCGCGGACCGGGTGTCGTTCCACAGCAGCGCGTCGCGGACGACCTCGCCGTCCGCGTCGAGCGCGACCATGCCGTGCTGCTGCCCGCCGACCGCGACCGCGTCGACGTCGTCCAGCCCGCCGGCGTCGCGGACGGCCGTGGTCAGCGCGTCCCACCAGTGCCGCGGGTGGATCTCGGTGCCGTCGGGGTGCGACGCGCGCCCGGAGCGCACGAGGGCCCCGGTCTCCGCGTCGCGCACGACGACCTTGCAGGACTGGGTGGAGGAGTCCACCCCGGCGACCAGCGCCATGTTGCGACCTCGCTCTGCTGGAAGGGGAGAAAGCGCCGAGGTCGAGGGTTCCACGGGGGACCGGGGGCGGAAACCCTCGACCTCTCCGGAAACCCTCGACCTCGGCGGTGGAGCGGTGCGGTGCGGTCAGCGGGCGCCGAGCGCGTGCTCCAGCGCGAGCTGGTTCAGGCGCACGAACCCGAAGCCGCGGGCGGCGACGCCCTCGACGTCGAAGTCCTCGAACGCGGAGCGGTCGGCCAGCAGGTCGGCCAGCGTCTCGCCCTCGCCGAGCGTCGGCTGCGACAGCTCCAGCACGCCGGACGCCTCGAGGGCCTCCTGGACCTCCGGGTCGGCGCGGAACGCCTGCGCGCGCTCCTTGAGCAGCAGGTAGGTCGCCATGTTGGCCTTCGCCGACTCCCACACGCCGTCGAAGTCCTCGGTGCGGGACGGCTTGTAGTCGAAGTGCCGCGGGCCGTCGTAGCGCGGGCCGCCGGACGGGAAGCCGTTCTCGATGAGGTCGACGGTCGCGAACGCGGAGAACAGGTCGCCGTGGCCGAACACGAGGTCCTGGTCGTACTTGATGGACCGCTGGCCGTTCAGGTCGATGTGGAACAGCTTGCCGGCCCACAGCGCCTCGGCGATGCCCTGCGTGTAGTTGAGGCCGGCCATCTGCTCGTGGCCGGTCTCGGGGTTCAGGCCGACGATGTCGCCGTGCTCGAGCTTCGCGATGAGCGCGAGGGCGTGGCCGATCGTCGGGAGCAGGATGTCGCCGCGGGGCTCGTTCGGCTTCGGCTCGATCGCGATCCGGAGGCCGTAGCCCTTCTCCTTGATGTACGCGGCGACGGTGTCGATGCCCTCGGCGTACCGGTCGTGCGCGGCGTTGAGGTCCTTCGCGGAGTCGTACTCCGCGCCCTCGCGCCCGCCCCACATCACGAACGTGTCGGCGCCGAGCTCGGCGGCCAGGTCGACGTTCCGGATGACCTTGCGCAGGCCGTAGCGGCGCACGCGGCGGTCGTTCGACGTGAACGCGCCGTCCTTGAAGATCGGGTGGCTGAACGTGTTGGTCGTGACCATCTCGACCGTGATGCCGGTGTCGGCCAGCGCCTGCTTGAACCGGCCGAGGATGCGCTCGCGCTCGGCGTCGTCGGAGCCGAACGGCACGACGTCGTCGTCGTGGAAGGTCACGTGCGCGGCACCGAGCTCGGCGAGCTTGTGCACCGACTCCACCGGGTCGAGCCACGGGCGGCTCGCGCTGCCGAACTGGTCCTGGGCGTTCCAGCCGACGGTCCAGAGACCGAAGGAGAACTTGTCGTCGCGGGTGGGCGTGCGCACCATCGTCTGCTCCTCATCGAGAACCCTGCGGGGTTTGTCTTGTGAGTGAACTTATACGCGGCACCGGCTAGGGTCAACCGCGTGACCGACCCCTCGACGGCCCGTGCGGCCGAGCCCGCCGCCGCGCCGCCGGCCGTGCCCCGCGCCGCGCCGCCGGCCGCCGCGCGCGCCGTCGCCCGGAGGTCGCCCGCCCGTCAGGGGTCGCTGCGCGAGCACAACCTGGCCCTCGTCCTGCGGCACGTCCTCGACGCCGCGGGGCCGGCGCCGGGGGAGGGCGACCCGGCCGGCGCGCCGCCCTCCCGCGCCGACGTCGCCACCGCCACCGGCCTGACCCGCGGGGCCGTCTCCGCCCTGGTCGACCTGCTCATCGGCGCCCGGCTGGTGGCGGAGCTCCCGCCCGCGGCCACCGCCCGCGCCGGCCGCCCCGCGGTGCCGCTGGTGCCCGCGTCCGGCACCGTCGTCGGCCTGGGCGCCGAGGTCAACGTCGACTACGTCGGGGTGCGCGCGCTCGACCTGGCGGGCGAGGTGCTCGCGCACCGCGAGACCCGCGGCGACTTCCGGCACAGCGACCCGGCGCGGGTGCTGGCGGTGCTCGCCGGGCTGGTGGGGGAGGTGCGCGCGGCGCTGCCCGGCGCCGCGCGGCTGGCCGGCCTCTGCCTCGCGCTGCCCGGGCTGGTCGACCGCGGCACCGGCCCGCTGCGGCTCGCGCCGAACCTCGGCTGGCGGGACGTCGACGTCGTCGCGCTGCTCGCGCGCCACCCGGAGGTCGACGGGCTGCGCGTGCGGCTCGCCAACGAGGCCAACCTCGCCGCGCGCGCCGAGGCCCGCGCCGGGGCGGCCGGGCCGTCGTTCCTGTACGTGTCCGGCGAGGTCGGCATCGGCGCGGCCATCGTGCTCGACGGCGAGGTGTTCGCCGGCCGGCACGGCTGGAGCGGCGAGCTCGGCCACACCGTCGTCGACCGCGAGGGCCCCGTGTGCACGTGCGGCGCACGCGGCTGCCTCGAGCAGTACGCGGGCAAGGACGCGCTGCTGCGCGCCGCCGGGCTCGACGTCGAGGAGCCGGTGTCCGCCCTGCTCGACGCCGCCGGCGCCGGGGACGAGCGGAGCGCCCGGGCGCTGCGGTCCGCCGGCGAGGCGCTCGGGCTGGCGCTGGCGAACTTCGTCAACCTCGTCGACGTCGAGCGGGTCGTGCTCGGCGGGATCTACGCGCCGCTCGCGCCGTGGCTGACGGACGCCGTGGTCGCACAGCTCCGGACCCGGGTGCTGGCGGCGGCGTGGGAGGACGCGCGGGTGGGCGTGGCCGCCGGCGGCGCGCACGCGGCGATGACGGGGGCGGCGCTGGTCGTCCTGCGCGCGGTGGCCGACGACCCGGCCGCCTGGCTCCCGGCGGCCTGACCCCCGCGGCCGAGGTCGGCGCCCCGCGTCCGAGGTCGGCACCCGGCTGCCGAGCTCGGCGGGAGGCGGTGGTGTCGCCTACAGTCCTCGCCGTGACGGAGCACCTGCGCGACCTGTGGATCGGCACCTACCCCTCGGCCGGCGCGGGGACCCCCGCCGGGCTCGGCGAGGGGATCTGGCGCGTCCGGCTGGACGCCGACACCGGCCGCCTGACCGACCCCGAGCTGGTCGCCGCGACCCCGGCGCCGTCGTTCCTCGCGCTCGACCGCCGCGCCGGACTGCTGGTCGCGGTGGGCGAGGACGCCGACGGCACGGTCGCGGCGTTCCGGGTCGGGTCCGCGGACGGCCGCCCCACGCTGACCCCCGCCGGGACCGCGAGCAGCGGCGGCGCCGACCCGTGCCACGTGCTGCTCGACCCCGAGGGCCGCGTCGCCTACGTCGCGAACTACTCGTCCGGCGACGTCGCCGTGCTCCCGCTCGGCCCGGACGGCCTGGCCGCCACCGAGCCCGTGCAGGTGCTCGGCCACTCGGGCGGCGGCCCGCGCGCCGACCGGCAGGAGGGCCCGCACGCGCACTTCGCCGCCCTGACGCCCGACGGCGGGCACCTGCTGATCTGCGACCTCGGCACGGACGAGATCCGCCGGTACCGCCGCGACCCCGCGACCGGGCTGCTGACCGAGGACGGGATCGCCGCCACGCTGCGCCCGGGCGCCGGGCCGCGGCACCTCGTGTTCTCCGCCGACGGCCGGATCGCCTACGTCGCGTGCGAGCTCGACGTGACCGTCGCCGTGCTGGCCTGGGACGCCGCCACCGCGTCCGGCCGGGTCGTGCAGCACGTGCCCGCCGCCGAGGACGGCGCCGAGACCGGGCGGCGCGAGCTGCCGTCCCACATCGACCGGGTCGGCGACCGGGTCGTCGTGGCCACCCGCGGCACGGACGTGCTCGCGACGTTCGCGCCCGCGCCGGACGGCACGCTCGCCCCCGCGGGTCAGGTGGCCCTGCCGGGCGCGTGGCCGCGGCACTTCGCGGTGGTCGAGGGCTGGACGGTCGTCGCCGACCAGCTGAGCGACTCGGTCACCGTGCTCCGCGACGGGGCGGTCGTGTCGACCGTGGCGCTGCCGGCCCCGGCGTGCGTCGTCCCGGCGTGACGGCCGGACCGGCTGCCGCGGGCCCCGCCCCGGCGGCGCGCGCGCTGCCGCCCCTGCTGCCCGGGCCGCACCTGCGCCGGCTCGACGTCATCACCGTCGTCGCGACGTTCGGCGGCCTGCTGTTCGGCTACGACACCGGCGTCATCAACGGCGCGCTGGACCCGATGGTCGCGGACCTCGGGCTCACGCCGGCGACCGAGGGCGTGGTCACGAGCAGCCTGCTGGTCGGTGCGGCGATCGGCGCGCTGCTGTGCGGCCGGCTCGCGGACCGGGCCGGGCGCCGCCGGGCGCTCGTCGCGCTCGCGGTGGTCTTCTTCGCCGGCGCGCTCGGCAGCGTCGCCGCGCCCTCGTTCGAGGTCATGGCCGCGACCCGGTTCGTGCTCGGCCTCGCGGTCGGCGGCGCGTCCGTCACGGTGCCCGTGTACCTGGCCGAGCTCGCCCCCACCGAGCGCCGCGGCGCGATCACCGGGCGGAACGAGATCGCGATCGTCGTCGGCCAGCTGGCGGCGTTCGTGATCAACGCGGTGATCGGGACGGTGTGGTCGGACCACCCGGCCGTGTGGCGCTCCATGCTCGCGGTGCAGGCCGTCCCGGCCGTCGCGCTGTTCGCCGGCATGCTGCGGATGCCCGAGTCGCCGCGCTGGCTGCTGTCCCGCGGGCGGGACGACGAGGCGCTCGCGGTGCTCCGCCAGGTCCGCGACCCGGGGCGCGCGGCCGCCGAGCTGCGCGAGGTCCGGGACCTGGTCGCCCGCGAGCGCGCCGACGAGGTCCGCGGCCGCGGCGGCTGGGCCGAGCTCCGGCTGCCGTGGGTCCGCCGCCTCGTGCTCATCGGCGTCGGCGTGGCCGTCGTCAACCAGCTCGGCGGCATCAACGCCGTCATGTACTACGGCACGCAGCTGCTGCGGCAGTCCGGGTTCAGCGGCGACGTCGCCCTGGTGGCGAACGTGCTCAACGGCGTGTTCTCGGTGCTCGGCATGCTGATCGGCCTGCGCCTGATCAACCGCGTCACCCGCCGCGGCCTGCTGCTGGTCGGGCTCACCGGCATCATCGCGTCGCACCTGCTGATCGCCCTGTGCTCGGCCGCGATCCCCGAGGGGACGGGGCGGTCGGTCGCCGTCACGGTGTTCCTGGTGCTGTTCGTGGGGTTCAACCAGTCGTCCGTCGGGCTGGTCTGCTGGGTGATCCTGGCCGAGCTGTTCCCGCTGCGGGTCCGTGGGTTCGCCATCGGGCTGTGCGTGTTCTGGAACTGGGCGGCGAACGCGGTGATCTCCGGGTTCTTCCCGTCCGTGGTCGCGGGCATCGGCGTCAACGGGACGTTCCTGCTGTTCGCGGCCGTGAACGTGCTGTCGTGGCTGTTCGTGCGGTTCGTGCTGCCCGAGACCCGGGACTCCTCCCTGGAGCAGCTCGAGGAGGACTTCCGGGCGGCGCGGGCCTGAGCCGCGGGCGCCCCGCTGCCGACGAACCCCACCCAGGTGGTCGGCGTCACGCAGTGCGGGACCCCCGTCATGCCCGACAATGGGAGGAGTCCGTCCTCCCGTCCGTCCCCCCCGGAGTCCCGTCGTGCCGCACGAGCCGCAGCGCATCGCCATGCTGTCCGTGCACACCTCGCCCCTGGACCAGCCGGGCACGGGCGACGCCGGCGGCATGAACGTCTACATCGCGGAGCTGGCCCGGGCGCTGGCCCGCCGCGGCGCCGAGGTGGAGATCTTCACCCGCGCCACCTCGTCCGCCCTGCCCGAGTCGGTGCACCTCGACGAGCACGACGACCGGGTGCTCGTGCACCACGTGCCGGCCGGGCCGTTCGAGGGGCTGGACAAGAACGACCTGCCCGCGCAGCTGTGCGCCGTGACCGCGGGGGTCCTCCGGGTCGGCGCCGCCCGGCCCGCCGGCTGGTTCGACGTGCTGCACAGCCACTACTGGCTGTCCGGGCAGGTCGGCTGGCTCGCCGCGGAGCGCTGGGACGTGCCGCTGGTGCACACCATGCACACGATGGCCCGGGTCAAGAACGCCGCGCTGGCGCCGGGGGACAGCCCCGAGCCGGCGACCCGGGTGATCGGCGAGGAGCAGGTCGTGGCCGCTGCCGACGCGCTGGTCGCGAGCACCGCCGAGGAGGGCCAGGACCTGGTCGGCATGTACGACGCCGACCCCGAGCGGGTGCACGTCGTCGCCCCGGGCGTCGACCTGGGCGTGTTCCGCCCGCGCGCCGACCGGGCCGCGCTGCGCCGGGAGCTCGGGCTGCCGGTCGACCGGGACGTCGTGCTGTTCGCCGGCCGGGTGCAGCCGCTCAAGGCGCCCGACGTCCTCGTCCGGGCCATGGGCGTGCTCCGGGCGAGCGGGCGGCCGGTGCCGCTGCTCGTGGTGCTCGGCGGGCCCAGCGGCCGTGCGACCGCGCTGACGGAGCTGCAGGCGCTCGCCGCCACCAGCGGGGTGGCGGACGACGTGCGGTTCCACCCGCCGGTCGCCCGCGCGGAGCTCGCGCGCTGGTTCGCCGCCGCCGACCTGGTCGCGGTGCCGTCGCGCAGCGAGTCGTTCGGCCTGGTGGCCGTCGAGGCCCAGGCCGCGGGGACGCCCGTGGTGGCGTCGGCCGTGGGCGGGCTGCGGTCCGTGGTGCAGGACGGGGTGTCCGGGCGGCAGGTCCGCGGGCACGACCCCGCGGTGTGGGCGGACGCGCTCGCGACGGCGCTCGCGGACCCGGCGTCGCGGACGACCTGGCGGGCGGGTGCCCGGCGGGTCGCGGAGCAGTACGGCTGGGACGCGACCGCCGAGCAGGTGCTCAAGGTCTACGCGCTGGCCGCCGAGCGCCGGGCCCGCGTCGCCGTCTGAGCCGGGCCCGCTCCCGCCCCGCGCCCACGACCGGACAGCGGTGGAGCGTCCTGCCCGACACGCGCCGGCGTGTCGGGCAGCACGCTCCACCGGAGGGGATCAGCCGGCGGCGAGCGGCTCCAGGACCAGGACGGGGATCACCCGCGACGTGCGGGTCTGGTAGTCCGCGTAGTCGGGGTACGCGTCGACCGCCCGCGCCCACCACAGCTCGCGCTCCGCGCCCTCGACCTCGCGCACGGCGTAGTCGGCCTTCGCCGGCCCGTCCTGCAGCTCCACCACGGGGTGGGCCAGCAGGTTGTGGTACCAGACGGGGTGCTGCGGGGCGCCGCCGAGGGAGGCGACCACCGCGTACACGCCGTCGTGCTCGACCCGCATCACCGGGATCTTGCGCACCTTGCCCGACTTCGCGCCCAGCATCGTCACGACGACGACGGGCATCCCGCGCAGCGTGGTGCCCTCCGTCCCGCCGGAGCGCTCGTAGAGCTCGACCTGCTCCCGCGAGCGCTGGTCGGTGCTGGGCTGGTACTCCCCGGTGATCGGCATACCGACGACAACGCCGCCGGGGGGCCGCGGTGTTCCGCGGGCCGAACGTCCCCCGACGCCCGCGCGCCCGGTGCGGCAGGATGGGACCCATGACCTACACCCTCGTTCTGCTCCGCCACGGCGAGAGCGAATGGAACGCGAAGAACCTGTTCACCGGCTGGGTCGACGTCGCGCTCTCCGAGAAGGGCGTCGCGGAGGCCAAGCGCGGCGGCACGCTGCTGACCGACGCCGGCGTGCTGCCGGACGTCGTGCACACGTCGCTGCTGCGCCGCGCCATCACGACGGCGAACTACGCGCTCGACGCGGCCGACCGCCTGTGGATCCCGGTCAAGCGCTCCTGGCGCCTGAACGAGCGCCACTACGGCGCGCTGCAGGGCAAGGACAAGAAGCAGACGCTGCAGGAGTACGGCGAGGAGCAGTTCATGCTCTGGCGCCGCTCCTACGACGTCCCGCCGCCGGACATCGAGCTCGGCTCGGAGTTCTCGCAGGACAGCGACCCGCGGTACGCCGGCGAGCCGATCCCGCGCGCCGAGGCGCTCAAGCAGGTGCTCGACCGCGCCCTGCCGTACTGGGACGCCGAGATCGTGCCCGACCTGCAGGCCGGGAGGACGACGCTGGTCGCCGCCCACGGCAACTCGATCCGCGCGATCATCAAGTACCTCGACGACGTCGACGACGCCACGATCGCGGGCATCAACGTCCCGACCGGCATCCCGCTCGTCTACCACCTGGACGAGACGACCCTGAAGCCGACCAACCCGGGCGGCACCTACCTCGACCCGGAGGCCGCCGCCGAGGCGATCGCCGCGGTCGCGAACCAGGGCCGCTGACCGGCAGCACCCCGCACGCGCCGAGGGGCCCGGGCCGACACACGTCGGCCCGGGCCCCTCGGCCGTCCCGGCGCCGCGCCGCGCGCCCCGCTACCCGCGCTCCCCAGCCCCGCTGTCCCCCCGCACGTACGCCCGGAGCGCCCGCCGAGCTTGCAGCAGTTGCGGGGTTCCTGCGCCGCGAACCCCGCAACGACTGCAAGTTCGGCGACGAGGTGGGCGACGAGGTGGGCGACAGGGTGCGGAGGCGGCGGAGAGGTCGCTACGGCGAGCGGCGAGCGGCGTCACGCGACGCGCCGCTCGCCGGGACGCGCCGCCCGCCCGGAAGCGACGAGGCCCGCCCCCCGTGCGGCGGGGGAGCGGGCCTCGTGCGCAGGCGGCGGCGCCGGGCGCCGCGCGGTCTCAGCGGGTGCGGGTCTCGCTCGCGAAGTCGCCGGTCACCAGGAAGACGATGCGGCGCGCGACGGACACGGCGTGGTCGCCGAACCGCTCGTAGTACCGGCCGAGCAGCGTGACGTCGACGGTCTGCTGCGGGGTGCCGGTCCAGGTGCCGCCGAGCAGGACCCGGAACGTCTCCTCGTGCAGCGAGTCCAGCAGGTCGTCGTCGCGCTCGATGCCCTCGGCCTCGGTGAGGTCGTGCGAGGTGAGCACCTGGGTGGTGCGCTGGGCGACGCGGCGGGCGGCGTCGTTCATCTCGGTGAACACGCCGGTGAGCGCCGGGTCGATCGCGGGGTGCGGGTAGCGGGCGCGGGCCACCTGGGCGACGTGCCGGGCGAGGTCGCCCATGCGCTCCAGGGTGGCGCTCATCCGCAGCGCCGACACGACGACGCGCAGGTCGGTGGCGACGGGCTGCTGCTGGGCGAGCAGCAGGACGCAGCGCTCGTCCAGGTCGCGCTCGAGGGCGTCGATCGCCAGGTCGTCCGCGATGACGGACTCCGCGAGGGCCAGGTCCTGGCGGAGCAGCGCCTCGCCGGCGGCCCCGATCGCGTGCTCGACCCGGCGGCTCATCGCCACCAGGTCGTCGCCGATCTGCTTGAGCTCGGCCTCGAAGATCTCGCGCATGGTGTCCTCTCGTCCGCGCGCCTCTCGCGCGCGTGCGTGCACAGTCTGGTCCCGGCCGCCCACGATGGCACCTCCGGGTGAACGGCCAGGTGAACGCCCGGTCGCCGCCAGGTGAACGGAGATGAACACTGCGGCCGTCGTCCTGACCGCACGGGGGCGACGGCACGTCGCACGCCCACCACGACCGTACGCTGGCGCCGTGGAGGGTCTCAACGGTCTCGGGCTGCTGCTCGTGGGCGCGCTCGGTCTGCTCGTCGGGATCGGCGCCACGCTGGCGTTCCGGTTCAGCGAGCGGGCGCAGCGGGGCGCGCCCGCCGAGCGCCGCGAGTCCGAGGTCGACGAGGGCGTCGTGCGCACCCTGGCGGTGCTGCGGTCGGCGGCGGTCGTGCTGGACGACGACGACCGCGTGGTGCGGGCCAGCCCGCCGGCGTTCGCGCTGGGGGTCGTCCGGGACGGCATGGTCGTGCACGCCGCGGTGCGCGAGCTGATCGCGGACGTCCGCCGCACGGGCCTGATCCGGGACGAGGAGCTCGAGCTGCCCCGCGGCCCGCTCGGCCCCGGCACCGTGATGCTCCAGGTGCGCGTCGCCCAGGTCGCGCCGGGCCTGCTGCTGGTGCTCGCCGAGGACCGCACCCAGGCCCGGCGGCTCGAGGCGATCCGGCGCGACTTCGTGGTGAACGTGTCGCACGAGCTCAAGACCCCGGTCGGCGCGCTGTCGCTGCTGGCCGAGACGGTGCAGGACGCGGCGGACGACCCCGAGGCGGTGCGCCGGTTCGCGGGCCGGATGATCAGCGAGTCCCAGCGGCTGTCCGAGCTGGTGCACGAGATCCTGGAGCTGTCCCGGCTGCAGGTCGCCGGCGCGCTGAAGGACATCGCCGTGGTCGACGTCGACGCCGTGGTCGCGGAGTCGGTCGACCGCGCGCGGACCGGCGCCGCCGCCAAGCAGATGGGCTTCCAGGTCGGCGGGGAGACGGGCACGCGCGTGTTCGGCGACCCCACGATGCTGGTGCAGGCGGTGCGCAACCTCCTGGACAACGCCGTGCGCTACTCCCCGGCCGGCACCACCGTCGGCGTCGGCGTGCGCACCTGCGAGGGCCTCGTCGAGATCGCGGTCGTCGACCAGGGCGTCGGCATCCCGGCCGAGGAGCAGGACCGGGTGTTCGAGCGGTTCTACCGGGTCGACCCCGCGCGCAGCCGCGAGACGGGCGGCACCGGCCTCGGCCTGTCGATCGTCAAGCACGTCGCGGCGGACCACGGCGGCGACGTGCAGGTCTGGTCGCAGCCCGGCCGCGGCTCCACGTTCACCCTGCGGCTCCCGGTCGCGGCGGGCCCCGTGCCCACGGCCGCGCCGGACGACCGGCCCCAGCCCCTGGTCGTCCCCGACCGCCCCGAGCCGGACGCCCCGGGCGCCGGCACCACCCCCGACACCGCACCGGAGGCCTGACCCCGTGACCCGCATCCTGCTCGTCGAGGACGAGGAGTCCTACCGCGACCCGCTGGCCTACCTGCTCGGGCGCGAGGGCTTCCAGGTCACCACCGCCGCCACCGGGATCGAGGCCGTCGAGGCGTTCGAGGCCGAGGGCGCCGACCTCGTGCTGCTCGACCTCATGCTGCCCGGCCTGTCCGGCACCGAGGTGTGCCGGCGGATCCGGCAGCGCAGCGACGTCCCGGTCATCATGCTCACGGCCAAGGACGGCGAGATCGACAAGGTCGTCGGGCTGGAGCTCGGCGCGGACGACTACGTCACCAAGCCGTACTCGTCCCGCGAGCTGCTCGCCCGCGTCCGCGCGGTGCTGCGCCGCCGGCAGGCCCCGGCCGCCGCCGGCGCCGGCGCGGAGGAGGAGCCCGAGGACGACGGCGTGCTCGCCGCCGGCCCGGTCCGGATGGACGTCGAGCGGCACACCGTCACGGTCGACGACCAGCCGGTGGCGTTCCCGCTCAAGGAGTTCGAGCTGCTCGAGCTGCTGCTGCGCAACGCCGGGCGCGTGCTGACCCGCGGCCAGCTGATCGACCGGGTGTGGGGCACGGACTACGTCGGCGACACCAAGACGCTCGACGTCCACGTGAAGCGCGTGCGCGCCAAGATCGAGCCGGACCCGGGCAACCCGACGCTGCTGGTCACCGTGCGCGGCCTCGGCTACAAGCTGCTCGACGACGAGCCGTCCTGAGCCGCGGGGTGCCGCGCCGCGGCCCGGCGCCCGGGTGACGCGCGCCACGCCGACCCCTGCCAGGATTGTCCGCTCGTTCACCGTCCGTTCACCCGGGTACGGGAGCCTGGTCACCTGCGCTCCCTAGCGTCGGCGTCAGGTCGCGCACAGTCGGGTGCGCGCCGCGTCACGACAGGACGGACAACACTGTGAAGCTCAACCGCGGTCGTACGGGTGCCCTCGCCCTCGCCGGCGTCGTCGCCCTCTCCCTCACGGCATGTGGTTCGGACAACCCGACCGGCGCCCCCGAGACCTCCGGTGGCGACGCGCCCGCCGCGAGCGACCTCTCGGGCGAGCTCGCCGGCGCCGGCGCCTCGTCGCAGGAGTCCGCGATGGAGGCCTGGCGCGCCGGGTTCCAGAGCGCGAACCCCGACGTCACGGTCTCGTACGACCCGGTCGGCTCCGGTGGCGGCCGCACGGCGTTCCTCGACGGCTCGGTCCTGTTCGCGGGCACCGACTCCGCGCTCAAGGAGGACGAGCTCGCCTCGGCCCAGGAGCGCTGCTTCGGCGCCAACGCGGTGGACCTGCCGGTCTACATCTCCCCGATCGCCGTCGTGTTCAACCTCGAGGGCGTCACCGAGCTGAACCTCTCGGCCGAGACGATCGCGAACATCTTCAACGGCACGATCTCCAACTGGAACGACCCGGCCATCGCCGAGGCGAACCCGGAGGCGACGCTGCCGGACCTGGCGATCACGCCGGTGCACCGCTCCGACGAGTCGGGCACCACCGAGAACTTCACCGAGTACCTGTCGGCGGCCGCCAACGGCGCCTGGGCCGACGAGGCCTCGGGCGACTGGCCGATCGAGGGCGGCGAGTCCGGTCAGGGCACCTCCGGCCTGATCCAGACCGTCCAGGGCGGCCAGGGGACCATCGGCTACGCCGACGCCTCGAAGGCCGGCTCGCTCGGCAAGGTCTCCATCGGCGTCGGCGACGAGTTCGTCGCCCCGACCGAGGAGGCCGCCGCGGCCGCGCTCGACGCCTCGCCGCGCGACGAGACCCGCGAGGAGGGTGACATCGTCGTCGAGATCGACCGCACCCTGACCGAGCCGGGCGCCTACCCGCTGATCCTGGCCTCGTACCTGGTCGTCTGCCAGTCCTACGACACCCAGGAGGACGTGGACCTGGTCAAGGCGTTCGCGACCTACGTCGCCTCCGCCGAGGGCCAGTCGGCCTCCGAGTCGGCCGCGGGCTCCGCGCCGATCTCCGACACGCTCCGCACGGACGTCCAGGCCTCGATCGACGCGATCGAGCTGGCCTCCTGATCCACCCGGGGGGAGGGGCCGCCGTCGCGACCCGGCGACGGCCCCTCCACCCCGGACCCCGGCCGGTCCACCTCGCGGTGGGCCGGCCGTCGGCGCGAGACACGCCCTCTCCCCTCCCCCTCCCACAGGAGACCGTGTGACCAGCACCCAGCCCCGCACCGCGGGGCCCACCGAGCCGGTGAAGCCCGGCGCGACGGCCCGCAGGCTGCGGTCCGGCCACGGCGACCGCGGCGGCAGCCGCGTCTTCCGCTGGGTCGCGACCGGCGCCGGCGTCCTGATCCTCCTGATCCTCGCCGCCGTCGCCGTGTTCCTGATCCAGCGCGCCTGGCCGGCGCTGACGGCGGACTCCGCGGACCTGTCGGACGCCGTCAGCTGGTTCCCCGACGACACGAGCCTGCTCGGCTTCGTCGGCCCGCTGATCTTCGGCACGCTGCTCGCGGCCGCGGTGTCGCTGCTCATCGCGACGCCGATCGCGATCGGCATCGCCCTGTTCACCTCGCACTACGCGCCGCGGAAGCTCGCGAACGCGCTGGGCTACGTGGTCGACCTGCTCGCCGCCATCCCGTCGGTCGTGTACGGCCTGTGGGGCGGCCTGGTGCTGAGCCCGATCGTGCAGCCGGTGTGGGAGTTCCTCAACCAGTACCTGGGCTGGATCCCGTTCTTCGGCGGCGTGGTCTCGCCGACCGGCCGCGTGATGATGACCGTGGCCGTCGTGCTCGCCGTGATGATCCTGCCGATCATCACCGCCATCTGCCGCGAGGTGTTCCTGCAGACCCCGCGCCTGCACGAGGAGGCCGCCCTGGCCCTCGGCGCGACGCAGTGGGAGGTCGTGCGGATGGCCGTGCTGCCGTTCGCCCGGTCCGGCATCGTGTCGGCCGCCATGCTCGGCCTCGGCCGCGCGCTCGGCGAGACGATGGCCGTCCTGATGATCCTGTCGCCCGGCTTCCTGTACTCGTTCCGCCTCCTCGAGGCGGGGCAGCAGCAGACGATCGCCGCGAACATCGCCGCGCAGTTCCCGGAGGCGAACCAGACCGGCGTCGCGACGCTGATCGCGACCGGCCTCGCGCTGTTCATCATCACCCTGGCCGTGAACATGGCCGCTCGCGCGATCGTCGCGCGGCGCAAGGACTTCTCGGGGGCGAACTGACATGACGACCACCCCCACCACCCCGACGCCCGCGGGCTCCTCGCTCCGCGAGGCTCTGCAGGCCACGGACCACCGCCGGCGCCGCACCGACCGCATCATGCGGGGCCTGATCATCGCGGCGTTCGTGCTCGCGATGATCCCGCTGCTCTCGCTGTCCTGGACCGTCGTCTCCCGCGGCATCGGCCGGCTCGACTCGTACTTCCTGCTCAACTCCATGCGCGGCGTGTTCGGCGGCATGGACGCGGGCGGCATCTACCACGCGATCGTCGGCACGCTCGAGATCACGCTGTTCGCGGCCCTCATCTCGGTGCCGATCGGCATCATGGCCGCGATCTACCTGGTCGAGTACGGCGCAGGCAAGCCGCTCGCGAAGCTCGTGACCTTCCTCGTCGACGTCATGACGGGCATCCCGTCGATCGTCGCCGGCCTGTTCGCCTACGCGCTGTTCGCGCTGCTCCTCGGGCCGGGCGCCAAGTTCGGGGCCATCGGCTCCGTCGCGCTGTCCGTGCTGATGATCCCGGTCGTCATCCGGTCCAGCGAGGAGATGCTGCGGCTCGTCCCGAACGAGCTGCGCGAGGCGTCCCTCGCGCTCGGCGTGCCGCGCTGGCTGACCATCGTCAAGGTCGTGCTGCGCACCTCGGTCGCCGGCCTCACCACCGGCGTCATGCTGGCCATCGCCCGCGTCATCGGCGAGACGGCCCCGCTGCTGCTCACCGTCGGCGTCGTCGACTCGATCAACTTCAACCTGTTCGAGGGCCGCATGATGACGCTGCCGGTCTACGTGTACCGGCAGTACGCTCAGGGCCTGGTCCCGTGCACCGAGGGCGACGCCAGCTGCATCGCGGACATCAACCTGCAGCGCGCCTGGGCGGCTGCTCTCACGCTCTTCCTCATCGTGATGGTGCTGAACCTCATCGGGCGCCTCGTCACCCGGTTCTTCGCCCCGAAGATCCGCTGACCCGCCGCCCCCACCTCCCCCTCACCAGACCAAGGAGACGACCGAGATGGCTCAGCGCATCGACGTCAAGGACCTGAACATCTACTACGGCGCCTTCAAGGCCGTCGAGGACGTGAACATGACCATCGAGCCCCGCTCGGTGACCGCGTTCATCGGCCCGTCCGGCTGCGGGAAGTCGACGTTCCTCCGCACGCTCAACCGCATGCACGAGGTGATCCCGGGCGCGCGCGTCGAGGGCACCGTCGCGGTCGAGGGCGTCGACCTGTACGGCGCCGAGATCGACCCGGTGGCCGTGCGCCGCCAGGTCGGCATGGTGTTCCAGCGCCCGAACCCGTTCCCGACGATGTCGATCGCCGAGAACGTGCTCGCCGGCGTCCGGCTGAACAACCGCCGGATCTCGAAGGGCGACGCGAACGACCTCGTCGAGGCCTCGCTGCGCGGCGCCAACCTGTGGAACGAGGTCAAGGACCGCCTCGACCGCCCGGGCTCCGGCCTGTCCGGCGGCCAGCAGCAGCGTCTGTGCATCGCGCGCGCCATCGCGGTGAAGCCCCAGGTGCTGCTCATGGACGAGCCGTGCTCCGCGCTCGACCCGATCTCGACCCTCGCCATCGAGGACCTGATCGCCGAGCTCAAGAGCGAGTACACGATCGTCATCGTCACGCACAACATGCAGCAGGCGGCGCGCGTCTCGGAGCGGACGGCGTTCTTCAACATCGCCGGCACCGGCCAGCCCGGCAAGCTCATCGAGATCGACGACACCGCCACGATGTTCTCGTCGCCCAAGGAGCAGGCGACGGAGGACTACATCTCCGGCCGCTTCGGCTGAGCCGCGGGGGGCACGGCGGCGCGCGCGGGTCGGGAGGGGAGCCGCGCGCGCCGTCCGGGGCCGAACGACGCAGGCCCCGTCCGGGTTTCTCCGGGCGGGGCCTGTGCCGTGCGTGGCCTGTGCCGTGCGTGCGGGGCGGTGCGGGCGACCCGGGGGCCGCCCGGGGCGCTCAGCCCTCGGTGCCCCCGGCCTGCTCGCTGTCCTCGGTGCCGGTCGAGCCGGAGTCGGTGCCGGTGGTGGCGTCGGCGCCGGGCTCGGTGCCCGGCTCGGCAGTGGCGCCCGTGCCGGGCTCCGTGCCGGGCTCCGTGGTGTCCTCGGCGGAGGCCGTCGCGATCGGCAGCGGCTCCTCGACGACCACGACCTCCTCGGGGACCAGGTCGCGGTACTCGGGCAGGGTGCCGTCCAGCACCGGGACCGGGACCGTCTGCTCGCCGGCGGCGCCGGTGCTCAGCGTCATGTCGACGGTCGCGCCCGGGGCGCCGGGGGCGTCGAACACGATCTCCTCGCCCTCCGAGCCGCCCAGCAGCACCGTCTCGCCCGCGTCGAGGCGCACGCGCTCGCTCTCGCCCGCCAGCGCCAGGGACACGGTCAGCGGCTCGTCGCCACGGTTGGTCAGCGCGCCCTGCAGCGCGCCCGGGGCGTCCGCCGCCTCGGCCACGAGCATCAGGTTCTCCGCGGTCAGGTCGCCGAGCGTCGCGCGCACGCCGTCGGACGCCGAGTACGCGAGCTCGGTGGTGATCTGGTTCGTCACGGAGCAGCCGGACAGGGCCGCCGCGAGGGCCAGGGCGGCCCCGACGACGACGGGGCGGGCGGACGTGCGGCTGCGGGCCACTGGGAGCTCCTCGGTGCGGTGGGGCGAGCGCGCTGCGGTGCGCGGGGGGTCGGCGCACGCGCGCGGGCGTGCGAGGCCGAGCCTACGTGGGCGCGGGGGTGGCGTGCACGGTCGCCCGGCCGTTGCGTGGGCCCTCGGTCCCGGGCAGGGCGTCCTCGCAGGTCAGGGCCTCGCGCGGACGGGGACGGGGCCGCACGGGGCCCTCGTCGGAGACTAGCCAGCGCGGGCCGCCCGAGCACCCCCACGCGCGGCGTGTCGAATCTCTGACGCGACCTGCAACGCTCTGACCTGCGCAAACGCGGCTGATCTCCACGAAATCCGCCCGTTGCCGCGTGGTAGACTGGGACTCCGCGAAAGGGGACACCTGCAGATGACTTTCACTGTTGGGGAGACGGTTGTCTACCCGCACCACGGTGCAGCGCTGATCGAGGAGATCAAGACCAGGACCATCCGCGGCGAGGACAAGATCTACCTCAAGCTGAAGGTTGCCCAGGGTGACCTGACCATCGAGGTGCCGGCGGAGAACGTCGACCTCGTGGGTGTGCGGGACGTCGTCGGGGCCGAGGGCCTGGAGCGCGTGTTCGACGTGCTGCGCGCCCCGTACACCGAGGAGCCGACCAACTGGTCGCGCCGCTACAAGGCCAACCTCGAGAAGCTCGCCTCGGGCGACGTCATCAAGGTGGCCGAGGTCGTGCGCGACCTCTCCCGCCGGGACGCCGACCGCGGCCTGTCCGCGGGCGAGAAGCGCATGCTCGCCAAGGCCCGGCAGATCCTCGTCTCGGAGCTCGCGCTGGCCGAGCACACCGAGGAGGAGAAGGCCGAGGCCATCCTCGACGAGGTGCTCGCGTCCTGACGACGCGCTGACCCCCTCGACGCCGAGCGCGCCCGCATGCCGACCGCGGCGATCCTGACCGCCGCCGGCAGCGGCACGCGCCTCGGCCTGCCCGGGCCCAAGGCGCTCGTCGAGCTCGCCGGGGTCCCGCTGGTCGTGCACGCCGCCCGACGCCTCGCCGCGTCGGGCGTCGTGCTGTCCGTGGTCGTCACCGTGCCGCCCGGCCGCGCCGGGGGCTTCCGCGCGCTGCTCGGCGGCCCCGTGCGGCCGGGCGTCGGCGTGCCCGTGACCGTGGTCGAGGGCTCGACGTCGCGGCAGGCGTCCGTGGCCGCCGGGCTCGCGGCGCTGCCGCCCGACGTCGACGTCGTGCTCGTGCACGACGCCGCGCGCGCCCTCGCCTCGCCCGCGCTGATCCGGTCCGTCGAGGCCGCCGTGCGCGCCGGGCACCGGGCCGTCGTGCCGGGGCTGCCCGTCGCCGACACCATCAAGCAGGTCGGAGAGCCCGTCGGCGACGCCGCGCCGGTCGTGGCGACCGTCCCGCGCGCCACGATGCGGGCCGTGCAGACGCCGCAGGGCTTCGACCGGGCCCTGCTCGACGCCGCGCACGCCGCCGGGGCCGACCGGGCGGCGTCCGAGGCGACGGCCGCGACCGACGACGCCGCGCTCGTCGAGGCGCTGGGGGAGCAGGTGTGGGTCGTGCCGGGGGAGGAGTCCGCCATGAAGATCACGACGACGCGGGACCTGGCGGTGGCCGAGCTGCTCGCGCACGACGCCGCGGTGCGGGCGTGACGGGGCCGGGGGCGTCTGGGGCGCCGGGCGCACCGGGGTCGTCGGCGCTGCCGGGCGTGCCGGAGCCGCCGGTGCTGCCGGGCCTGCCCCGGACGGGCGTCGGCGTGGACGTGCACGCGAACGACCCCGAGCCCGCGCCCGGCGCGGTGCTGCACCTCGCGGGGCTCTCCTGGCCGGGCGAGGCGCCGCTGGCCGGCCACTCCGACGCCGACGTCGCCGCGCACGCCGCGGCCGACGCCCTGCTGTCCGCCGCCGGCGTGGGTGACCTCGGCTCGGTGTTCGGCACGTCCCGCCCCGAGTGGGCGGGCGCCGCGGGGACGACGCTGCTGGCCGAGGCCGCGCGGCTGGTGCGCGCGGCCGGGTTCGAGATCGGCAACGTCGCGGTCCAGGTGGTCGGCAACCGCCCGCGCCTCGCCCCGCGCCGCGCGGAGGCGGAGGCGGCGCTGTCCGCGGCGGCCGGCGCCCCGGTGAGCGTCTCGGCGACCACGACGGACGGCCTGGGCCTCACGGGCCGCGGCGAGGGCATCGCCGCGATCGCGACGGCCCTGATCGCCCCCCGCCCCTGACCCTCCCGCGAGCGCGCGCCCTCGCCGAGTCTCCGTTCCTCGCCTGTGCGCGGGAGTCCCGCCACAGTCCGACCGTGCAGACTCGGCGGCCCTCGCCGAGATGGCGACTCTCGGCTGTGCGCGAGGCGCACGGGACAGCCGAGAGGTGTCATCTCGGCGTCGGGGCGCGCGCGGGGAGCGCAGCGGCGGGCGCGGCGGGCGCGGCGGGCGTCGCCCGCGCAGGGCGGCGCGGGGCGCGGGTCGCGACCAGGACGCCCGCCACCACCAGGGCGCCCAGTGCCAGCTCCGCGCCGTCCGGGCGCTCGCCGAGGAACGCCCACGACGCCCCGATGCCGACGACCGGCACCAGCATCGAGAACGGCGCCACCACCCCCGACGGGTGCCGCGCGAGCAGCGCCGTCCAGATCCCCGAGCCGACGACCGTCGCCACCAGCACGGTGAACGTGAGCCCGGCCAGCGCCCAGGCGGCGGTCGGCGTCCCGAGGGTCGTGAGCGACCGGCCGATCGCCGCGGGCCCGTCGACGACCAGCGACAGCGCGAGCATCGGCAGCGGCGGCACGACCGACATCCACAGCATGAACCGCAGCGGGCTGTCGGGGTGCGCCTGCCGGCTGGAGACGTTGCCGAACGCCCAGCCGAGCCCGCCGCACAGCGTGAGCACCACGGGCAGCAGCCCGGCGGACGCGCCGGCCCCGGCCCGCAGCGCCGCGATCCCGCCGAGGCCGCAGATCGCGACCGCGACGCCCACGGCCTGCCGCGCGGTGATCCGCTCCCGCAGCCACGCCGCGCCGAGCAGCACGGTGAACGGCGCGGACGCCTGCAGCACGAGCGAGGCGAGCCCGGTCGGCATGCCGGTGTCCATCGCGAGGTAGAGGAACGCGAACTGCAGCACGCCGAACCCGACGCCGTACCCGATCAGCCACCGCACGGGCGCGACCGGCCGCGGCACGAGCAGCAGCGTCGGCGCCGCGAGCAGGGCGAACCGCAGGGCCACCAGGAAGAACGGCGGGAACTGCTCGAGCGACAGGTGGATGGCCGGGAAGTTCAGCCCCCAGATCACGGCGACGGCGAGGGCGAGGAGGCGGTCCCGGGGCGGCATGGGACCGATCCTCGCCCCGCCGGATCGTGCAGCACCATCGAAACCTCGCATACGCACCCTGTAGCGTCGCTGCATGGACACCCGGCACCTCGCCACCCTGCGCGCCGTCCGGGACCGGGGTGGGGTCACCGCCGCCGCGGCCGCGCTGCACCTGACGCCGTCCGCCGTGTCGCAGCAGCTGCGCGCCCTGGCCCGGGACGCCGGGGTGGCGGTCGTCGAGCGGGCCGGCCGCGGCGTCCGGCTCACGGGCCCCGGGCACGCCCTCGCCGACGCGGCGGCCGACGTGGCGGTCGCCCTGGAGCGGGCCGAGGCGGCCGTCGACGCGTTCCGGTCCGCGCCGCACGGCCTGGTCCGGGTCGCCGCGTTCCAGTCCGCCGCCGAGCTGCTGCTGCCCGGCCTGCTGGCCCGGGTGGCCGGCATGGACGGCGTCCGGGTGGAGCTCGGCGACGAGGACGTCGCGCAGGACGAGTTCCCGGCCCTGACCGCCGACTTCGACCTCGTGGTGGCGCACCGCCCCGACGCGGGCGCCGACTGGCCGGGCGGCGTCGAGGTCGTGCCGCTGCTGCGCGAGCCCCTCGACGTCGCGCTGCCGCCCGGTCACGCGCTCGCGGGCCGCGCCACCGTGATCCCCGCCGACCTCGCCGACGAGCCGTGGATCGCCGTGCAGGCCGGGTTCCCCGTCGCGGGCGTGCTGGACGCGGTCGGGTCCGCGGCGGGCCGGCCGCTGCGGGTGGTCCAGCGGTTCAACGACTTCGGCGTCGTCGAGGCGCTCGTCGCGGCGGGCCACGGGGTCAGCCTGCTGCCGCGGCACACCGCGGGGCGCCGGGGCGCGGTGCTGGTGCCGCTGGCGGGTGTGCGCGCGGGCCGCCGGGTCGACGCGCTGGTGCGCCCGGAGCGCGCGGCGCGGCGGGTCGTGCGGCGGGTGCTGGACGCCCTGCGCGCCGAGGCCGCCCGGTTCGCGGACGAGCCGCCCCCCGTCGCCACCGGCCCGGAGCGCCCCGACCGGTAGCCTTGACCCTCGTGAGCCTGCGCCTGTTCGACACCGCCACCCGCGAGGTGCGCGACTTCGTCCCCGTCACCCCGGGCGCGGTCGGCATCTACCTGTGCGGCGCGACCGTCCAGGCGCCGCCGCACGTGGGCCACGTCCGCTCCGCAGTGGCGTTCGACGTCCTGGTCCGCTGGCTCCGCCGCACCGGGCACGACGTCACGCTGGTCCGGAACGTCACCGACATCGACGACAAGATCCTGGCGCGGTCGTCCGAGGCGGGCGTCGCGTGGTGGGCGTGGGCGATGCAGAACGAGCGCGCCTTCACCGCGGCGTACGACGCCCTCGGTGTGCTGCCCCCGACGTACGAGCCCCGGGCCACCGGCCACGTGCCGGCGATGGTCGAGCTGATGCAGCGCCTGGTCGACACCGGGCACGCGTACGTGGCCGGCGAGGGCGACGTCTACTTCGACGTCCGGTCCTACGCCGACTACGGCTCGCTCACCAGCCAGCGGCTCGACGACATGGCCCCGGCGCCGGACGGCGGCCCGGACGACAAGCGCGACCCGCACGACTTCGCGCTGTGGAAGGCCGCCAAGCCCGGCGAGCCGGGGACGGCGTCCTGGGACACCCCGTTCGGCCGCGGCCGCCCGGGCTGGCACCTGGAGTGCTCCGCCATGGCGCAGCGCTACCTGGGCGACACCTTCGACATCCACGGCGGCGGCCTGGACCTGCGGTTCCCGCACCACGAGAACGAGCAGGCCCAGTCGCGCGCGGCGGGCTACGGGTTCGCCCGGTACTGGCTGCACAACGGCTGGGTCACCCAGTCCGGCGCGAAGATGAGCAAGTCGCTGGGCAACGGGCTGCTGGTCAGCACGCTGCTGGAGACCGTGCGCCCGGCCGTCGTCCGCTACGCGCTCACCGCGGTGCAGTACCGGTCGATGCTCGAGTGGACCGCCGACACGCTCGCCGAGTCGGAGGCGACCTGGGACCGGCTCGCCGGGTTCGTGCAGCGCGCCACCGAGCGCGTCGGCGCGGTCGACGCGCCGGAGCTCGCGGCGGCCGAGCTCCCCGCCGCGTTCGGCGCCGCGCTGGACGACGATCTCAACGTGCCGGCGGCGCTCGCCGTCGTGCACGAGCACCTGCGCGCCGGCAACACCGCCCTGGCCGCCGGGGACGACGCCGCCGTGCGCGCGGGCCTCGTGGCCGTGCGCGCGATGCTCGACGTGCTCGGCCTGGACCCGGCCGGCGCGCAGTGGGGCGCCGCGGCGGCCGACGACCGGCACGCCGAGGCGCTCGACGCCCTGGTGCGTGCGGAGCTCGACGCCCGCGCGGCCGCACGTGCGGCCCGCGACTGGGCCACCGCGGACGCGATCCGCGACCGCCTGACGGCCGCGGGCGTGGCCGTCGAGGACAACGCCACCGGCGCGCGCTGGTCCCTCGCCGCGCGCCAGACGACCGAGGACGAGGACTGATGGCCGGCAACTCCCAGCGCCGCGGCGCGACGCGCAAGGCAGGCTCCAAGAAGGGCGCCACCGTCGGCTCGGGCGGCCAGCGCCGCCGCGGGCTCGAGGGCAAGGGCCCGACCCCGAAGGCCGAGGACCGGACGTACCACCCGGCCGGCAAGAAGAAGGCCGCGGCCGAGCGCCGCGCCGTCGCGGGCACCCGCGGCTCGGGCAACCGCCCGGCGGGCCGGGGCGGCGCCGCCGCGGGCCGGGCGCGCGGCGCGGGCGCGACCGAGGTGGTCTCCGGGCGGAACTCCGTCGTCGAGGCGCTGCGCGCCGGCATCCCCGTGTCCGCGGTGTACATCGCGGCGCGGCTCGAGGCCGACGACCGCACCCGCGAGATCCTGCGCACGGCGACCGAGGAGGGCTACCCGCTGCTCGAGGTCACCAAGCCCGAGCTCGACCGGCTCACCGACGGCTCCGTGCACCAGGGCGTCGCGATCCAGGTGCCGCCGTACGACTACGGCGACGTCGAGGACCTGCTGGACGTCGCCGCGGCCAGCGACCGGGCGCCGCTGATCGTCGCGCTCGACGGCGTGACCGACCCGCGCAACCTCGGCGCCGTGCTGCGGTCGGCGGGCGCGTTCGGTGCGCACGGCGTGCTCGTGCCCGAGCGCCGGTCCGCCGGCGTCACCGCGTCGGCGTGGAAGGTGTCCGCGGGCGCCGCGGCGCGCGTGCCGGTCGCCCGCGCCACCAACCTGGTGCGCGCCCTCGAGCGGCTGCACGAGGCGGGCTGCTTCATCGTGGGCCTGGACGGCGGCGGCGACGTCGCCGTCGCGGACCTGCCGTACTCCGCCGACCCGCTGGTGCTGGTGGTCGGCTCGGAGGGCAAGGGCCTGTCCCGCCTGGTGCGCGAGCACTGCGACGCGATCGCGTCCATCCCGATCGCCGGCGAGGTCGAGAGCCTCAACGCCGGCGTCGCCGCGGGCATCGCCCTGTACGAGGTCGCCCGCACCCGCGCGTCCTGACGCGCCGCCCGCCCCGGGGTGCGCCGGCCCCGAGGCGGGCGGAGAGTGGACGCATGAGCCACGACACCGACTCCGTCCGCACCGTCGCCGAGCTGCTGAAGGACGAGCGCCTCGGCGTCCTCACGACCGTCGCGCCCGACGGCACCCTGATCGCGCGCCCGATGGCGCTGCAGGAGGTCGAGTTCGACGGCGACCTCTGGTTCTTCGCCGAGCGCGGCTCCCGGAAGCTCGCGCACGTCGCCGCGGACCCGCGGGTCAACGTCGCGGTCGGCTCCGGCGCGAGCTGGGTGTCCGTCGCGGGCGTGGGCGAGCAGGTCGAGGACGTCGCGAAGAAGCGCGAGCTGTGGAGCAAGGGCGTCGAGGCGTGGCTGCCCGACGGCCCCGACTCCCCGCAGGCGGTGCTGCTGCGCGTGCGCGCGGAGTCGGCGGAGTACTGGGACACGCCCGGCAGCCGGGTCGCGACCCTGCTGAGCTTCGTGAAGTCGAAGGCGACGGGCGAGCGCCTCGAGGGCGAGAACGAGCGCGTCGACCTCTGAGGTCCCGGGCGCCGGGCGCGGGCGTCAGTCCCGGTTCGGGACGACGTCCGCGTCCTCGCGCAGGTCCGCGGCCGAGACGCCGAGCACCGACTCCTCGTCCGGGCGGGTCGGCAGGATGTCCTTCGTGTAGGACTTCACCGCCTCCCGCATCGGCACGTCGCGCTTCTGCGCCTCCGACAGGAACCACCGGTGGTCGAGCAGCTCGTGGTACAGCTGCGCGGGCTCGAGCTTCGGGCGCAGGTCGCGGGGCACGGCGCGCACGGCCGGCTCGAACACCTCGGTGAGCCAGTCGTGCGCGACGAACGTCTCGTCGTCGTTCTGCCGGTCCATCGCCGCGACGAACTGGTCGAGGTCGTTGAGCAGCCGGCGCGCCTGGTTCTCCTGCACGTCCAGGCCGGTGAGCCGCATGAGCCGGCGCGAGTGGTGCCCGGCGTCCACGACCTTCGGCTGGATGCGGACCGTGGTGCCGTCGATGTCGGTGGTGATGTCCAGCTCGCCGACGTCGAAGCCGAGGTCGTTCAGCCGCTCGATGCGGGCCTGCACCCGCCACCGCTCGTTCAGGCCGAACGACTCCGAGCTGGTGAGCGCCGACCACAGCTCCTCGTACCGCTCGGCGAGCGCGTCGCCGATCGCGACGGCGTCGACGTCCTCGTCGAGGAACTCGCCGGCCTGCAGGTCCATGAGCTCGCCGATGATGTTGACCCGCGCGACCTCGAGGTCGTAGCCGCGCTGGCCGGGCGTGAGCTCGTCGTGCAGGTCGCCGGTCTCGGCGTCCACCAGGTACGCGGCGAACGTCTCGGCGTCCCGGCGGAAGAGCGTGTTCGACAGCGACACGTCGCCCCAGTAGAAGCCGACCAGGTGCAGGCGGACCAGCAGCACGGCGAGGGCGTCGATGAGCCGGGTCGCGGTGTCGGGGCGCAGCGCCTGGCTGAACAGCGCGCGGTACGGCAGCGAGAACCGCAGGTGCTGGGTGATGAGCACCGCCTCGAGCGGCTCGCCGTCGGGCGCGGTGCGGCCGGTGATGACCCCGACCGGCTCGACGCTCGGCACGTCCAGGCGGCTCAGCTGGCGCAGCAGCTCGTACTCGCGGTACGCGACGGTCTCGCCGATCTCCTTGATGGCGACGACCCGGCCGGACAGCCGCGCGAACCGCACGGTGTGCCGGGAGATGCCGCGGGGGAGGGCGGCGAGCCGCTCCGCCGGCCAGTCCGCGAGCGGCACGTCCCAGGGCAGGTCGAGCAGGGCGGGGTCCGGCGCGGCCGCGGTGATCTGCAGGCGCGTGCGAGGGGTCATGCGTCGATTCTCCCATCCGGACGACGCAGGGGCGGGGCCGGTGCGTGCCGGCCCCGCCCCTGCGGCGTGGAGATGTCGTGCGTCAGTGCGCGATGCGCTCGCCCGAGCCGGCGTGGAACAGGTGCTGCTCGCCGGTGCGGATGCGGACGTGGATGGTCTCGCCCTTGGCGGGGACCTGCCGCGGGTCGACGCGCACGATGACCTGCGCGTCGCCGGCGCCCGAGTGGACGTCCGCCGCGCCGGCCTCGCCCACGAGCGAGCCGTACACGAACGCGTCGGAGCCGAGCTCCTCGACGATGTTGACCGACACCGGGATCGAGTCGGGGGTGCCCTGCGGGACGACGTCCAGCGCCTCCGGGCGGAACCCGATGGTGATGGAGTTGTTGTCGTCCGCGGCCAGCGTGCCGAGCACGTCGCGCGGCACGGCGATGCCGGCCGAGCCGACCTTCGCGACGCCCTCGGTGATCGGGAACGTGCCGATGTTCATGGCCGGGGAGCCGATGAAGCCGGCGACGAACACGTTGGCCGGGGTGTCGTACATGTCGCGCGGGGTGCCGACCTGCTGCAGCAGGCCGTCCTTGAGCACCGCGATGCGGTCGCCCATGGTCAGCGCCTCGGTCTGGTCGTGCGTGACGTAGACCGTGGTGACGCCCAGGCGGCGCTGGAGCGACGCGATCTGGGTGCGGGTCTGCACGCGGAGCTTGGCGTCCAGATTCGACAGCGGCTCGTCCATGAGGAAGACGCGCGGCTGGCGGACGATGGCGCGACCCATGGCGACGCGCTGCCGCTGGCCACCCGAGAGGGCCTTCGGCTTGCGGTCGAGGTACTGGGTCAGGTCGAGGATCTTGGCGGCCTCCTCGACGCGGGTGCGGATCTCCGCCTTCGGGGTGCCGGCGATCTTGAGCGCGAAGCCCATGTTGTCGGCGACCGTCATGTGCGGGTACAGCGCGTAGTTCTGGAACACCATCGCGATGTCCCGGTCCTTCGGCTGGACGTCGGTGACGTCGCGGTCGCCGATGAGGATGCGACCCGCGTTGACGTCCTCCAGGCCCGCCAGCATGCGGAGGGAGGTCGACTTGCCGCAGCCCGAGGGGCCGACGAGGACGAGGAACTCGCCGTCCTCGATGTGTAGGTCGAGGGCGTCCACCGCGGGACGCTCCGTGCCCGGGTACACCCGGGTGGCCTTGTCGAACGTGACCGTAGCCATGATCCATCGATCCCTTCACCGGCAGGTACGTGCCGGACGATCCGTCGTGAAGAGTGTCAGAGTGTCTTCGCTGACACGGGTCGAGGGGAGTCGGGTGACCCCCCTCGGTCCACGGACATCCAACCACACCCGGCTGACCTGCGGGCGGGCGGACGGCGTCAGTTCAGGACGACGACGTCCGTGTCGCCGTAGCCCAGCAGGTCGCCCTCGTACGGCCACACGCCCTGCACGTCGGCGGGCAGCCGGGTCGCCCAGGCGGGCGCGCCGTCGTCCAGGGCGAACGCGGCGAGCGCGCGCGGCGCCGTGAGCGCCTCCTCGTCGCCGTCGGGCGCGGGCGCGGCGCCGACCCCCAGGCCGATCTCGGCCAGCGCCTCGGGCCGGGCGAGGGCGAGCAGGTACCGGCCGTCGGTCATCACGGACGTGCCGTCGCCGGCCACCTCGACCGCCGTGCGCCACAGCTCGCGGCCCGTCGCGACGTCCACCGCCCACAGCGCGTCGGTGTCCGCGCCGTACAGGACGCCCTCGAGGAGCACCGCCGCCGGGTCGGTCCACCGCGGGTGCGCCGCCGACCACAGCTCGGCGCCCGTCTCGGCCTCGACGCCGACCAGCACGCGGCCGTCCGGGCCGCTCGCGGCGACCAGCTCGACGCCCGGGACCGAGCCGTCGTCGACCGACAGCCACAGCGGGCGGCCCGGCAGGTCGGTGAGCGGTTCCCCGGCGTCGTCGAGCAGCCGGGCGCCGTCGTCCCCGGCGGACAGCAGGTGACCCGTGCGGGACACCGAGAGGTACTGCTGGCCGGAGGCCTGGAGCCGCCCGTCCTCCGCGGCGAACGCCCACGAGCCGAGCTCGCCCTGCACGAGCACCCGGCCCGGGGTCACCGCGACGCCGGGCGGGTAGTACAGCCGCTCGGCCGCCGCCGGGTCCGCGAGCGGCACGTCGGTGCGCCACAGCGGCGCGGCGCCGCCGTCGTCGGGCCCGCGCCGGTCGACCGCGGTGTCCCAGGCGGTGACGCGCAGCGTGCCGTCGGCGAGCGAGGCGAGCACCTGGACGCCCCCGGCCGCGCCCCAGCCGGACATCGGCGCGACGTGCCGGTCCGCCAGGACGTCGCCGGACCGCGCGTCGACGGAGACCAGCCGCGCGGCGCTGGGCGGCACGGGGTCCCAGGTGCCGGAGTCGTCGGAGGCGTCCGCCGGCGACCGGTCCAGCACCAGGCAGCGGACGACCCCGACCGGCTCGGCGTCGGGGACGCACGTCGGGTACTCCATGCCGACGTCCGGCTCGGTGCGTGCGGCGTCCTCCAGCGAGGTCGACCACGCCTGGGTGCCCGCGCGGTCGAGCGCCACGAGCTCGCGGGAGGCGTCCCACGGCGGCGACGCGACGCCGACCCGCAGCTCGCCGACGGCGATGCCGGACAGCACGACCGACGCCGTCTCCTGGCTGTACCGGTGGGCGGCGGGCAGGCCGGGCTCCACCGACCGGAGCACCCCGGCCACCTCCTGCCGGGCGGCGACCCGGTCCGCCTCCCGGGCGTCCAGCACGAGGTGCGTCGCCCCGGCGGCCAGCGCGGCGAGCACGGGCGCCGGCCACCAGCGCCGCAGCAGCCGGCGGCGCCGGGCCACCCGGCGGGCGTGCGCGGCCTCGGCCTCGGGGTCGTCCGCGTCGGGCGCGAGGGGCAGGTCGGTGGCGACGTCGACCAGCTCGACGTCCTGCATCGGCTCCCGTCGGCGCCCCACGTCCGGAACCTACGCCCGGGGGGCGTCCTCGCGCGCGGGATCGGCTTCCCCGGCCGCGTGCGGCGGGGGCGCCGCCGCAGCCACGTCCGCCGCGAGCCCGGCGAGCAGCCCGGCGAGCGCCTCGGGGTCGGGCACGCGGTACCCCGCCGCCGTGGTGCCCTCGCCGACCTTCACGGTCAGGTCGCCGGCGCCGAGCGCGCGGAAGGCGTCCTCGTCCGTGACGTCGTCGCCCGCGCACACCACCGCGCCGGCGCCCAGCTCGGTCCGCAACGCCACCAGCGCCGCGCCCTTGTCCGCCTCCAGCACCGACACCTCGACGACCTTCTTGCCGTGCAGCGTCACCGAGCCGAGGTGCGCGCCGACCCCGAGGGCCTCCTGCTCCGCCGCCTCCCCGGTCGCCGCGTCGGCCATCCGGGTGTGCACGACCACCGCCGCGGGCTTCGTCTCGACCCACACGCCGTCCCGGCCGCGCGCCACCTGCTGCATCTCGCCGCCCAGCCGGGCGAGCCGGTCCGCCTGGTCGTCGGTCAGCGTGAGCACGTCCCGGTCCAGGCCGTGCTCGGCGACCCGCGCGCGCTCGGCGCCGTGGCTGCCGATCAGCACCGTGCCCGGCGGGACGTCGGCGAGCCGGTGCAGGTCGGCGGCCGGCCGGCCGGACACCAGCGCGAGCCGGACGAGGTCGGGGCGGGCGGCGAGCCCGCGGAGCGCCTCGACCGCCTCGGGCAGCACGCGCGACGCCTCGGGGTCGTCCTGCAGCGGGGCGAGCGTGCCGTCGAAGTCGAGCGCCACCAGCACCGGGCGGCGGGCGGGGTCGGCGACCAGGCCGCGCAGGGCGGCGCGCAGGTCGTCGGTGCCGGCCGGCTCGACGGCGGCCGGTGCGGGCGGGGTCTCGTCGGGGGCCACGGCTACTCCTCGGGCTTGCGCTCGCGCACCGGGACGGCGGTCAGCACGGACAGGAACGACTCGGACCAGTGCGCGACGTCGTTCTCCAGCACCCGGCGGCGCAGGCGGCGCATCCGCTTGCGGGCCTCGCGCGGGTCGATGTTCGCGGCGTGCTGGATCGCGTTCTTCAGGCCGGCGATGTCGTGCGGGTTCACGAGGATCGCGGCGCCGCCCAGCTCGTCCGCCGCGCCGGTGAACTCGCTGAGCACCAGGGCGCCGCGGTCGTCGGACCGGGCCGCGATGTACTCCTTGGCCACGAGGTTCATGCCGTCGCGCAGCGCGGTGACCAGCATGACGTCGGCCGCGAGGTACAGGGCCGCCATCTCCTCCATCGGGTAGGAGTGGTGCATGTAGTGCACGGCCGCGTGCCCGAGCTCGCCGTGCTCGCCGTTGATCCGGCCGACCTGCGCCTCCACCTCCTCGCGGAGCTGCTGGTAGGCGCCGACGTTCTCCCGGCTCGGCGAGGCGACCTGCACGAGGGTCGACTCGGGCACGGTCATCCGGCCGTCCTCGAGCAGCTCCTCGAACGCCTTGATCCGGTGGCGGATCCCCTTGGTGTAGTCCAGGCGGTCGACGCCGAGCAGCAGCACCTCCGGGTCGCCGAGCTCTGCGCGGATCTCCTTGGCCCGCTGCTGCACCTCCGGCGTGCGGGCGAGCCGGTCGAACGCCTTGGAGTCGATCGAGATCGGGAACGCCGCGGCGCGCACGTGCCGGTCGACCCGGCCGTCGGCGTCGGTCAGCGTGATGACCTGGCCGCGGGTGGTGACGTCGGTCAGCCGGCGCACGATCCGCACGAAGTTGGCCGCGTCGCCGCCGCGCTGGAACCCGATGAGGTCCGCGCCCAGCAGGCCCTCGACGACCTGCAGCCGCCACGGCAGCTGGGCGAAGATCTCCAGCGGGGGGAACGGGATGTGGTGGAAGTAGCCGATCCGCACGTCGGGGCGCAGCTCGCGCAGGAACTTCGGGACCAGCTGCAGCTGGTAGTCGTGCACCCACACCGTCGCGCCCGGCGCGGCCTGCGCCGCCGCCGCGTCGGCGAACCGGCGGTTCACGCGCTGGTAGGCGTCCCACCACTGCCGGTGGAACGTCGGGGGCTGGATCACGTCGTGGTACAGCGGCCAGAGCGTGTCGTTCGAGAAGCCCTCGTAGTAGAAGCGCAGGTCGTCCTCGGACAGCTTGACCGGCACCAGCCGCATGTCGTCGGCGTCGAACGGCTCGAGCTCGAGGTCGGCCGAGCCGCCCCAGCCCACCCACGCGCCGTCGGAGCTCTGCACGACAGGCTCCAGGGCGGTCACCAGACCGCCGGGGGATCGGGTCCAGCTCGGTGCGCCGTCCTCGCCCACGGTCACGTCGACCGGGAGGCGGTTCGCGACGACGACCAGGTCATAACCAGCAGAATCCACTGAAGTCCATCTCCTTGGTGTCGCCTCGACCCTAACGTGACCCGACGCGCCCCGCCCGGGAAGCGGGCGGCGGGTGCGGGTGCCGTCGGGGTGGCCGCCCGGGTGGTCCGCGCGGGTCCTTCACCGGACCCGCCGCGCGGCAGCACGACCCCCGCCGGGCGGGCGGCTACCGTGCCCGCATGGAGCGCATCGGGCTGTCGCCGGGCGCCGAGATCGGCGGGTACACCATCCTGGCGCCGCTCGGCTCCGGCGGCATGGGCACGGTGTACCGGGCCGTCGACGGCGGCGGCACCCCCGTCGCGCTCAAGCTGCTGCACCCGCACGTCGGCGCCGACCCGTCGTCCCGGGAGCGGCTGCGCCGCGAGGTGCTCGCGCTGCAGCGGCTCCGGCACCCGGGCGTCGCGGCGGTCCTCGACGCGGAGGCCGACTCCACCGAGGCGTTCCTCGTCACCGAGCTCGTGCCGGGCGCGGACCTGGCCGAGCACGTCCGGCAGCGCGGGCCCCTGGACGCCGCGGCGCTGCACCGGCTGGCCGACGGGCTGCGCGACGCGCTGGGCGCCGTGCACGCGGCCGGCGTCGTGCACCGCGACCTCAAGCCGAGCAACGTGCTCGTCACGCCCGACGGGCCCGTGCTCATCGACTTCGGCATCGCCCAGTCCGTCGACGAGACCCGGGTGACGTCGACCGGCTTCGTCGTCGGCACCCCCGGCTACCTCGCCCCGGAGCTGGTCGACGGCGCGGAGCCGACGCCCGCCACGGACTGGTGGGGCTGGGCCGCGCTGCTCGCGTACGCGGCGACCGGCCGCGCGCCGTTCGGCACCCGCCCGCTGGAGGCCGTGCTGGTCCGCACCCGGAGCGGCGACGCCGACCTGGCGGGGCTCGGGCCGGTGACCGCGGGCGCGCTGTGGGACGCCCTGGCCGCCGACCCGGCCGACCGCGCGCAGCCCGACGAGGTGGTGGCGGCGCTCGCCGAGGCCGAGCGGCGCGGGGAGGCGTACGACCCGGACGCGGCGCTCGCGGCCGGCGGGCGCGGCGGCCCGGCCCGGGCGGGCACGGGCGCGGGCGGGACCGTGGCGCTGGGCGCCACCGCGGCGACCGTCGCGCTGGCCCCCGGGACGCCGGCCGCCGCCGGGACCGGGCCGCTCCCCGCGGGCGCGGCGGCCGCGACGGGGGCCACGGCCGTGATCGGGGCCGGCGCCGAGGACGGCACGGCCGTGCTGCCCGCGCCGGGCACCTGGGACGACGACGTCGACGGGGCCGCGCGGGACGGGAGCACGCGGGCGTTCGGCGCGCCGGCCGTCGCGCCCCCGCCGTCGGTGCCGCCCGGGTCCGTGCCGCCGCGGGCCGCCGCGCCGTCGTGGGACGCGACGGGGGAGGACGACCGGTGGGCCACCGGGGAGTCGCCGACCGCGGCGTGGGACACCCGGCCGTACGCCGCGGCCCCGGGGGCGGACGCCGGGTACGGCGGCGACGGGTACGGCGGGGACCGATACGGCACCGACGGGTACGGCGGCGCGCCCGCGTACCCGGGCGCGCACCCGGAGCCCCCCGACGCCGCGGACGTCCTGCCGCCGGTCGCGCCGCCGCCGCGCCGCACCGGGTCGCTGCTCGCCCTGCTGCTGCTCGTGCTGACCGCCGCGGCGCTGCGCCCCGGCGCGACGCTGCTCGTCCTCGTCCCGGTCGTCCTGCTGGCCCGCACCGTCGGCTCGGTGGCCCAGGCGCTGGGGCGGCGGCGCGAGCGGGTCGGCGCCCGCCGCTCGGACGGGCTGCGCGCCGTGGCGTCGAGCCCGTGGCACCTGCTGCGTGCTCTGGTCACGCTGCTGCCCTCCCTGCTGGTGGCGGCGAGCGTGGTCGTCATCCTGCTCGGCGTCGGCTGGTGGCTGGTCGGCAGCGGCGCTCTCGAGGCCGGGCCGCTGCGCGCGGACGGCGACGCGCCCGCGCCGGAGTCGGTGGCCGTGCTGCTGGCGGTCGCGGCGGCCGCCGGGATCGCCGCGCTGTGGTGGGGACCGGCCGCGCGGACCACCCGGGAGGGCGCGCGCCGCCTCCTGGCCGGCGTCGCGCCCGGCTCCGGCGGGGCGACCGTGGTCGTCGTGCTCGCGCTGCTCGGCGCCGGGGTGCTGGCGGCGCTCGCGGTCACGGGGACGCTGGTCGACTGGGCGCCGTTCGCGGCCCCGTCGCTGCCCGTCGGGGAGTGAGCCCGCCGGTGGGGGGTCGTCGAGCGGTCACGGACCGGGGACTCCGGGCGGGCGAAGCGCCCGGGTCGTGACCCCTCGGCGCACAGGCCGACCCCGTAGGCTCGTCGGCATGACCGGGACCGGCGACGCGCGCGTGCCCGGGGCCGGCGTGCCCGGGGTCGGCGAGCGCGGCGCCGGCCGTCGCGCGGGCCTGCTGCCGCTGCTCACCGCGGCGGCCTCGCTGCTCGCGGTCGGCGGCGCGCTGTGGCTCGGCGCCCTGCGGACCGTCGTGCACGCGTGCGTGACGATCGACGGCCCCCTCGCCCTCGTGGGCGTCCGGCTGTCGCTGCTGCAGGACGCGGCCGACTGCCCGACCGGTGTCGCGCTGACGCCGGCGGCCACGCAGGGCGCGGTCCTGGCGCTCGGGCTCGTGGTGCCGGTCGTCGCGCTGCACGCGGCGCTCGGCGCCCTCGGCCTCGGCCTCACCGCCCTGCTGCTCACCTGCGCCAGGACCGCGCGGTCCGTGCTCGGCGCCGTGGTGCGCGCCCTGCCCCGCCCGTCGGCCGCCCGCCCGGCGCCGACCCCCCGTCCGGCGCCCGCGTGGCGCGCCGACCACCCGCGCGCGGCCGTCCTGGCCCGCGTCCTGCACCCGCACCGGGGTCCGCCCGCGCTCGCCTGAGCAGCCGCAGCGGACCGATCGAAGGAGAGCAGGACCATGAGCAGCACCCCGAGCCCCGGCAAGGGCCGGCCCAGCAAGAACGAGCGCCGCGACGCCGCGCGCGAGCAGGCGCGCGTCCTGCGGGAGCAGCAGGCGAAGCGCGACCGGCGGAACAAGATCCTCGGCATCAGCATCCTGGGCGCGGCGGTCGTCGCGCTGATCGCGGTGATCGTCGTGATCATCGCCCAGCAGCCCGACGACGCCGAGGCCCTGCCCGAGTACCCCGACACCCCGCTGAGCGAGGTCGCGGTCGTCCCGAGCGTGGCGCTCGAGGACGGCGGGATCCCGGTGAGCGCCGAGGGCGTGGGCGCGGTCGACGACGCCGTCACGCGCGTCGACGTCTACCTCGACTACATGTGCCCCGCGTGCGGCGCCTTCGAGGAGTCGAACGGCGACAACCTGATCTCGCTGGCGTCCGAGGGCGAGGCCACCGTGGTCTACCACCCGGTGTCGATCCTGAACCGGTTCTCCAACGGCACGGGCTACTCGACCCGCGCCGCGGCGGCGGCCGCGCTGGTCGCCCAGGACGCGCCCGAGCAGTTCGCCGCGTTCAACCAGCAGCTGTTCGCGGGCCAGCCCGACGAGGGCACGAACGGCCTGACGAACGAGGAGATCGCGCAGATCGCGCGCGACGCGGGCGTGGCCGGCGCGGTCGCGGACGACATCGCGGACGGCACGGCGCTCGACCAGTTCGGCCAGTGGGTGACGTCGGCGACCAACGAGGTCACCGCGAACGAGGCCCTGTTCAACGCGCAGAGCGGCAGCTTCGGCACCCCGACGATCACGATCGACGGCGAGCTGTGGACCGAGAACTGGACCGACCCCGAGGCGCTGCTGCAGGCGATCGGCTGACCGGTCGGGGCGCCGCGGGAGGTGCGTGTAGTCGCCACGTAGACTCCCGCGGTGCCCTCCCTGCTCGTGGACCTCACCCCGCTGCGCGTCAGCCCGGAGTTCCGCCGGCTGTGGTGGGGCCTGTCGGTCGCCAACCTCGGCGCGCAGCTGACGGTCGTCGCGGTCGGGCTGCAGGTCTACGAGCTGACCCGGTCGACCTTCGCGGTCGGCGTCGTCGGGCTGTGCGCGCTGGTGCCGCTGGTCGTGTTCGGCCTGTACGGCGGCGCGATCGTCGACCACGCCGACCGCCGGAAGGTCGCCCTGGTCGCGTCGGCGGTCAGCTGGGTCGCCACCGTCGGCCTCGCGATCCAGGGCTGGTCGGAGAACACCCACGTCGGGGTGCTGTACGCGCTGGTGGCGCTGCAGTCCGGCGCGGGCGCCGTGAACAGCCCCGCGCGGTCGGCGATCATCCCGCGCCTGCTCGAGCCCCGGCTGATGCCCGCGGCGAACGCGCTGCAGACGGTCGGCTGGAACGTCGCGCTCACCCTCGGGCCGCTGCTCGGCGCCGGCCTGGTCGCGCTGCTCGACTACGGGATCGTGTACACGCTCGACGCGGTGCTGTTCACGTTCGCGTTCACGGCGCTGCTGCGGCTGCCGCCGATCCTGCCGGAGCCGTCGGAGCACCGCCGCGCCCGCGCCGGGCTGGCGTCCGTGCTCGACGGCCTGCGCTACCTCGGCACCCGGCCGAACGTCCGGATGACCTTCCTGGTCGACCTGGTCGCGATGATCACCTCGTCGCCCCGCGTGCTGTTCCCTGCGGTCGGCCTGGTCTACCTGGGCGGCGGCGAGACGACGGCCGGCGTGCTGACCGCCGCGGTCGCGGCGGGCGCGATGCTCGCCGGGCTGTTCTCCGGCGGGCTGGCCCGGGTCCGCTGGCAGGGGCGGATCATCGTCGTCGCCATCACCGTCTGGGGCCTCGCGGTCGCGGCGTTCGGCGCGGTCCTGGTCGCGGCCGGCCGCTCGGAGCCCGACCACGTGCTGTGGGCGGCGCTGGCGCTGGCCGTCGTCACGCTCGCCGCGGCGGGTGCCGCCGACGCGGTCAGCGCGGTGTTCCGGCAGACGATCCTGCAGACCGCGACGCCGGACGACATGCGCGGGCGGCTGCAGGGCGTGTTCGTCGTCGTGGTGGCCGGCGGGCCGCGGCTCGGCGAGCTGCTGCTCGGCTGGGCGTCGGGCGCGCTCGGCGAGGGCGGCGCGGCCGTCGTCGGCGGGCTCGCCTGCGTCGTGATCCTCTGGCTGCTCGTCCGGGCGCAGCGCGGGTTCTGGCGGTACGACGCGCTGGACCCCCAGCCGTGAGCCGCCGGTCACGGGCCCCGGGGCGGCCGGTAGGCTGGTCGCCGCGCGCGCTGCGGTGCGCGCCCGCCTCCTTAGCTCAGCTGGCCAGAGCAGCTGTCTTGTAAACAGCAGGTCGTCGGTTCGAATCCGACAGGGGGCTCCGACGGCACGCGAACCGTGCCCCTTGACCCTGCCCCGGGGGCACGGTTTCCACTGGTCCCATGGACGGATCCGAGGCGCGGGGCGGGGCGTGGAGCACCCGCCAGCTCGCCGAGCTCGCCGGCACCACCGTGAAGGCCGTGCGGTACTACCACCAGGTCGGCCTGCTCGCGGAGCCCGAGCGCGCCGGCAACGGCTACAAGCAGTACGGCGTGCCGCACCTGGTGAAGCTGCTGCAGATCAAGCGGCTGAGCGATCTCGGCCTGCCGCTGGCCCAGATCGCCGCGCTCTGCGGCGCGGACGCCGACCCGGACGACGCCATCCGCGTGCTGGACGCCGAGCTGGCGGCGACGATCGAGCGGCTGCAGCGGGTGCGCGCCGAGCTGGCCGTCGTCCTCAGCGCCCGGGCGCCGGTCGACGTGCCCGACGGGTTCGCGGCGGTCGCCGGGCAGCTGTCGGAGGCGGACCGGGCGATGCTGCTGATCTACTCCCGCGTGCTCGACGACCGCGCGATGGCCGAGCTGCGGGACATGATGCAGACCCGCTCGGACGGCGACGACGAGTTCGACGCGCTGCCCGCCGACGCCGACGACGCGACCGTCGAGGCGCTCGCGGTGCGGCTCGCGCGGGTCATCGCCGAGGCCCGCGAGAAGTACGCCTCGGTGCGTGACGTCGGCGCGTTCGGCACGCGCGGGGCGGCGTTCGCCCGCCGCGCGGTCGTGCCCGCGATGGCGCACCTCTACAACCCCGCCCAGCTGCGGGCGCTGACCCGCGCGGAGGAGATCCGGGCGCAGGCCGCCGCGGACGACGAGGAGGACCGATGACCGGCACCGCGCACGACCCCGCCGCTCCCACGCTCGCCGAGGACCTGCTCCTGCTGCTGTTCGACCGCCGGCACGGCGTGTTCCACGGCGAGGGGGTGCCGCTGTTCCACGTGCTCGCCGGCGCCGTGCTCGTCGACCTCGCCGTCCAGGACCGGGTGCGGGTCGCCGCGGCGTCCTCGTGGCGCGGGCGTCCCGTCACCGCGGTCGGTGACGAGCCGCCGGCCGACGAGCTGCTGCGCCCCGCGTGGGAGCGCGCGGCCCGGAAGCCGGTCGACGTGCAGCAGCTGATCGTCGAGACCGGGCCCGTCCTGCGCCCCGCGACCGTCGACCGGCTGGTCGAGCGGGGGCACCTGCGGACCGAGCGCCGCACGGTGCTCGGCCTGCTGCCGGTGACCGCGCTCGCGGACGGCGGGACGCCCCGCCGCGCCGAGCTCGTGGCCGGCGTGCGCGCCGCGCTGGTCGACGGCGCCGAGCCCGACGCCCGGACCGCCGCGCTCGCGGGCCTGCTGTCCGCGAGCGGGTCGCTGCCCGCCCTGCACCGCGAGATCCCGTGGTCCGGCGCCGTGCACGACCGCGGCCGGGCCCTGCAGGACGCCGACTGGGGTGCGGCCGAGGCCGCGGAGGCGGTGCGCCGCTCCGTCGTCGCCGTGCTCGTGACCACGGCCGTGACCGCGGCCGCCGTCGCCCCGGACCGCTGACCGTCCCGACCCCGCACCACCCACCACCGCGCCGCAGGGCGCCGGCCGTCGAGCCGGCGCCCGGGGCGAGCGCGCCCGTGCACCACCCCACCATCGAGGGAGCCGCACCGTGAACGCGATCGAGAGAGTCGTCCAGAGCCTGCAGGACCTGCTCGCCCAGGTCCCCGAGCTCGTCCAGCCGCTGGTCGTCGCGCTGGCCGGCGCCGTCCCGTTCGTCGAGGGCGAGGTCGGCGCGATGCTCGGCGTCCTCGGCGGCCTGAACCCGGTGTTGGCGGCGCTGGCCGCCGCCGCGGGCAACTTCCTGTCCGTGCTCGGGGTCGTGCTGCTCGGCTCCGGCGTCCGCCAGCGGGTGACGGCCCGCCGGGCCGCGCCCTCGACGACCGCGCAGGGGGCGGCCGCCGGGGGGACGGCCGGCGGGACGGCGGCGGGCGCGGCGGGCGCGGGCACGGCGGGCGGGGCCGCGACCGCCGTGGCCGAGGCGCCGGCGCGGCCGGAGTCGAAGGGCAAGCAGCGCCTGCGCCGCTACCTCGTGCGGTTCGGCGTGCCGGGGGCCAGCATCCTCGGCCCGCTCGCGCTGCCCACCCAGATCACGGCCGCCACGCTGGTCGCGTCCGGCGTGCGCAAGGGCTGGGTGCTGCTGTGGCAGGCGGTGGCGATCGTGCTCTGGACGACGCTCGCGACCGTCAGCGCCTGGGCGGCCCTCCAGGTGGTCGGCCCGGCCTGACCGGTCACTTCGCACCGAGTGGGTACCCGACACGTCGAGTGGGCAACCCGGGGATGTCCACTCGACGTGTCCCGTGCCCACTCGGCGAAGTGCCGTGGACGGCCGCTGCTCCGGATCGATACGCTGGGCCAAACGTTCCACCCCGCTGACAAGAACCCCTGGGTTCTCCGCACGGTAGGCGGGGTGGTCACCCTTCTTTCACCACCAGCGCCTCGTCCCGCGCTGGTACAGGTTGAAGCGCGTCCACCGGATCCCCGCCAACGCATCCACGCCGCTCGGGTCGCCGGACTCGACGTAGCGGAGCCACGCCCAGGAGAAGTAGTCCGCGATCTGGCCGTTCAGGTCCGACTTCACCGGGTGGAACGCGACGCGGAACGGGATGCCGAGCTGCTTCAGCGCCGGCTTCACGGCGGCCTTGAACGCCCCTTGCTTCTTGCCCGTGAGGACCGAGTCGAACACCATCACCACCTGGGTGTGATCGCCGCTGACGGCCTTGCCGATCCACCGTCCCATCGCGGTGCCGAAGAAGCTCATCATCGTGACGTCGTCATGCTGCGACGGGTGCGCGAGGTGCTTGTCGATCCAGAGCGTGTGCACGGCGATCGTGCCACTGAGCGTGGTGATCGCGCCGGATACCCGCAACCGGGTGCCACGGGTGTTGTTCGTGGCGTGGAAGTCCAGGTCGGTGCTCCCGCAACCGAGCAGGTCGTACTTCAGCGCCTGCATCACCGCCGCTGATCGGCACGGCTCTGTCGTGTAGACGGCCGACACGACGAAGTGATCGGTACCGCGGCCGGAGAAGTCCAGGTTGCCGGACTCGTCCAGGAAGACGTACAGCGTGCGTCCGGGCGCCGGCGCCTGATCCGTCATGCGTGTGGACGCTATCGGCGAGCGGATCGCACTCACAGGTACTCAGCGGGCGGCACCGCCCAGCCACCCGCGCCGACTGTGCAACAGACACGTCGAGTGGGCATCCCGTGGATGCCCACTCGACGTGTCCCGTGCCCACTCGGCGAGCGCGCCAGGCCCGCGAGCGCGCCAAGCGCGCCGGCGCGTCAGGCGCGCCCGCGCGGCGGGGCCGTCGTGCCGCGCCGGACCAGGTGCGTCGGCAGCCGCACGTGCCCCGGCCCCGCGCCCGCGCCGTCGCCGGCGAGCAGCCCCAGCAGCATCGCCACCGCGGCCCGCCCGATCCCCTGGATCTCCTGCCGCACGGTCGTCAGCGGCGGCGTCGTGGCCGCGGCCTCGGGCACGTCGTCGAACCCGACCACCGACAGGTCCTCCGGCACCCGCACCCCGAGGCGCGCGGCGGCGTCGAGGATGCCCATCGCGGACAGGTCGTTGGCCGCGAACAGCGCGGTCGGCGGGTCCGGCAGCGCGAGCATCGCCGCCGTGGGCGCGTCCGCCGCGTCCCGCCGGTACTCGGCCACGTGCATCAGCGCGGGGTCGACCGGGACGCCCGCCGCGGCGAGCGCGCGCCGGTAGCCGGCCTCGCGGAGCCGGGACGACTCGAGGTCCCGGCGGCCGCCGAGGAACCCGATCCGCCGGTGGCCGAGGTCGAGCAGGTGCCGGGTGGCGAGCTCGGCGCCGTGCAGGTTGTCGGAGTCGACCGTCGGCAGCCCGCCGGGACCGGCGTGCGGGTCGACCGCAACCACCGGGACCGACGCGCCCGCGTGCAGGACGGTCGGCGTGACCAGCACGGCGCCGTCGATCAGGGTGCCGCTGAGCCGGGCGAGGTACCGGTGCTCCCAGCCCGGCCGGCCCGAGCCGCCGCCGGTGTACGCGAGCAGCGCGTGGTCCGTGCCGCGCAGGGCCGCGCCGGCGCCCTTGAGGATCTCGGCGCTGAACGGCTCGAACTCCGCGACCAGCACGCCGACCACGCCGGTGCGGTGCGAGCGCAGGCCGCGCGCCACGATGCTCGACTCGTAGCCCATCCGGTCCACGACGGCCTGCACGCGGGTCGCGGTGCCCGCCGCGATGCCGTCCCGCTGGTTGACGACCTTCGACACGGTGGCCACGGAGACGCCCGCCTCGCGGGCGACGTCCGTGATCGTCACCCGGCGAGCCATGGCCCACACCATAGTCACTAAAACGTTATCGACAACGGTTGACACGTCGCCGACCGGACTGCGAAAGTCGCTCTGCGCCTCAGCGATGAGGCGCCAGACCCGGCCCCCTCGCAGTCGCGGGGGCCGACGACGAGCACGGCGCGCGGCGGCCAGCCACCGCGCAGCACACCGGTCCGGCCCCGGCGGGGGAGGACCACGGTCAACTCAACGAAGAGGGCAGATCATGAAGGCACGCAAGACGCTGGCGGTCTCGGCCGCGGCGATCGTGGCAGCCATGACCCTCGCCGCCTGCGGCGGCGGTGACTCGGGCTCCGGCGGCGAGGAGGGCGGGGACGTCTCGATGACGTTCTGGCACAACTCGACCACCGGTGACGGCAAGGCGTACTGGGAGGACACCGTCGCGGCCTTCGAGGAGGCCAACCCGGGCGTCACCATCTCGATCCAGTCCATCCAGAACGAGGACATGGACGGGAAGCTGCAGACCGCCCTGAACTCGGGCGACGCGCCGGACATCTTCATGGCGCGCGGCGGCGGCAAGCTCGCCGACGTGGTCGAGGCGGGCCAGGCGATGGACCTCAGCGACGCGCTGACCCAGGAGACCCGCGACGCGCTCGGCGAGGCGTCCCTGTCGGCGTTCACCGTCGACGGCGCGGTCTACGGCGTGCCGACGGCCGTGCTCCCCGGCGGCATCTACTACAGCAAGGACCTGTTCGAGCAGGCCGGCATCACCGAGACGCCGACGACGATCGACGAGCTCGGCGACGCGGTGGACAAGCTCAAGGCGGCGGGCGTCCAGCCCATCGCGCTCGGCGCCAAGGACGCCTGGCCGGCCGCGCACTGGTACTACTTCTTCGCGCTGCGCGAGTGCTCGCAGGACACGATGACGCAGGCCGCCAAGGACATGTCGTTCGACGACGAGTGCTGGACCAAGGCGGGCGAGGACCTGCAGGAGTTCGCGGGCACCGAGCCGTTCAACGAGGGCTACCTCACCACCACCGCGCAGCAGGGCGCCGGCTCGTCCGCGGGCATGATCGCCAACCACCAGGCCGGCATGGAGCTCATGGGCGCCTGGAACCCCGGCGTGATCGCCTCGCTGACGCCGGACCAGCAGCCGCTGGCCGACCTCGGCTGGTTCCCCTTCCCGGCGGTCGACGGCGGTGACGGCGACCCGACCGCGATGATGGGCGGCGTCGACGGATTCACCTGCTTCGTCGACGCGCCGGCCGCGTGCGCGGACTTCCTCAACTTCATCGCGGAGCAGGAGAACCAGGAGGGCTACGCCGAGGCGTTCGTGACCCTGCCCGCCAGCAAGGACGCGCAGTCGGTCGTGACCGACCCCGCCCTGCAGGAGGTCCTGGCCTCCTACAACGACGCCGGCTACGTGACGGTCTGGCTCGACACGCTGTTCGGCCAGAACGTCGGCAACGCCCTGAACACCAGCGTGGTCGAGATGCTCGCGGGCAGCGGCAGCCCCGACGCCATCGTCGAGGCCGTCAACGCCGCGGCGGCCAAGGAGTAGCACGACCATGAGCGACTCGCAGGGCACGGGCCCGCTGGTCATCTCGTCGCCCGAGGGTCGCTCGGCGGCCGGGGACGGTGCCGTGACGGCGCCGTCCCCGGCACCCCGGCCGCGCCGGCGGCGGGGGAGCTGGCGGCAGCGGCTCGAGATCGGGCTGCTGTCGGGCCCGGCCATCCTGGTCTTCCTGGCCTTCGTCATCTTCCCCGTCGTGATGGCGGCCTACTACGGGTTCTTCAAGTGGAAGGGCTTCGGCCCGCCGACGGACTTCGTGGGGCTGCAGAACTACGTCACGATCCTGCAGGACCCGACGTTCCACGACGCGCTCCGGCACAACGCGTTCATCGTGGTGATGTCCCTGCTGCTGCAGGGACCCGCCGCGGTCGTGCTCGCGCTGCTGCTCAACCGGAAGATCCGCGGGCGCTCCCTGATCCGCGTGCTGATCTTCGTGCCGTACGTCATCTCCGAGGTGATCGTCGGCACCGGCTGGAGCCTCATGCTCCAGACCACCGGCGCGGTGAACGACCTGCTCGGCAAGATCGGGCTCGAGGGCTGGGCCGTCGACTGGCTGGCCGACCCGGACGTCGCGATCTGGTCGCTCATGCTGATCATCACGTGGAAGTACATCGGCTTCGCGGTGATCCTGTTCCTCGCCGGGCTGCAGTCGATCCCCGAGGAGCTGCACGAGGCCGCCGCCATCGACGGCGCGTCCTACTGGCAGGCGCAGCGCGCGATCACCCTGCCGCTGCTCGGCCCGACCATCCGCATCTGGGCGTTCCTGTCGATCATCGGCTCGCTGCAGCTGTTCGACCTCGTCTACATCATCTGGGGCCAGTACGTGTCGGCCACCGCGGGGACGTCGACCATGGCGACCTACATGGTGTCCAACGGCCGCCTGGCCGGGAACTACGGCTTCGGCAACGCCGTCGCGGTCGTGCTGTTCCTCATCTCGCTGGTCATCGCGCTGACCTACCAGCGCTACGTGCTCCGCCGGGACACCGAGGGCGCGCTCACCGAGAGGAAGAAGTGATGGCCGCCACCGCGCTCCAGGCGCCGCCGCTGCCCGCCTCGCGCCCCGAGCCCCGCCGCCGGCGCGGCCGCTCGCTCGAGCGCGTCAACCCGCTGGTCTACGTCGTCGCCTGGCTGCTGGTCGGCGTCTGCATCGGGCCCGTCGCGTACATCGTGCTCGGCGGCCTGCGGACCAACTCGCAGATCACGGTCGACCCGTCCGGCTTCCCGACGACCTGGGAGTTCGGCAACTACGTCGACGTCCTGACCAGCTCGCTGTTCTGGCAGCAGTTCCTCAACTCGGCGATCTGCGGCGTCGCGACGACGATCGGCGTCGTCATCCTCGGCGTCATGGCGAGCTTCGTCCTCGCCCGGTACGAGTTCCGGGGCCGCGGCGCGATGTACTCGCTGTTCGCGGCGGGGCTCATGTTCCCGATGACCGTGGCGATCACCCCGCTGTACCTCATGATCCGGCAGCTCGGGCTGATGAACAGCCTGGCCGGCATCATCCTGCCGCAGATCGCGTTCGCCCTGCCGACGACCATCATCATCCTGGTCCCGTTCCTGCGGGCGATCCCGAAGGAGCTGGAGGAGGCCGCCTCGATCGACGGCGCCAGCCGGCTCGGGTTCTTCTTCCGGATGGTGGTCCCGCTGTCGGTGCCGGGCGTCGTCACCGTCGGCATCCTCGCGTTCGTGGCCAGCTGGAACAGCTACATGCTGCCGCTGTTCATCCTCAACGACGAGGGCCGGTACACGCTGCCGCTCGGCGTCCAGGCGTTCGCCTCGCAGTACTCCGTCGACACCGCCCGGGTGCTGGCGTTCACGTCGCTGTCCATGATCCCCGCGCTGATCTTCTTCTCGCTCTTCGAGCGGAGGATCGTCGGCGGTCTCACCGGCGCCGTCAAGGGCTGAGGCCGGCGGCCGCGGCGGCCCCTCGCCGCCGCGGCGCGCCGTGCCCGCCACCTCGCACGCCTTCGAACAGGAGCACCCCGCGTGTCCGACCTCACCGGCACCGCCGCCCCGGCGGCCGCCACCGCAACCGGCCGCCCCGCGGCGACCACCCCCGTGCCCGTGCCCGCGATGCCCCTGGTGTCCGACCGGGTCCGGGACCTGCACGCCCGCATGACGCTCGAGGAGAAGCTGGCACAGCTGGTCGGCTACTGGCTCGACCAGAACGGCACCGTCGCCCCGATGCAGTCCGAGATGGCCGCGGGCCAGAAGGACTCCGGCGCGCTGCCCGAGGTCACGCGGCACGGACTCGGCCACTACACGCGCGTCTACGGCACCCGCCCGGTCGACCCGGTCGAGCGGGCCGCCTGGCTCTGGGCCGAGCAGCGCCGGCTGCAGCGGGAGACCCGGCTCGGCATCCCCGCGCTGGTGCACGAGGAGTGCCTGACCGGGCTGGCCGCCTGGCAGGCCGCGACCTACCCGACGCCGCTGGCGTGGGGCGCGTCCTTCGACCCGGAGCTGGTGCGCGAGGCCGCCCGGGCGATGGGCGGGTCGATGCGCGAGCTCGGCATCCACCAGGGGCTCGCGCCCGTGCTCGACGTCGTCGGCGACCCGCGGTGGGGCCGCGTCGACGAGTGCATCGGCGAGGACCCGTACCTGGTCGGCACGATCGGCACGGCGTACGTCCAGGGGCTGCAGGAGGCGGGGGTGCACGCCACCCTCAAGCACTTCGCCGGCTACTCGGCCTCGGCCGCCGGCCGGAACCACGCCCCGGTGAGCGCCGGACCGCGCGAGCTGCTCGACGTGTACCTGCCGCCGTTCGAGATGGCCGTCCGCGACGGCGGCGCCCGGTCGGTGATGAACGCGTACGTCGACGTCGACGGCGTCCCGATGGCGGGGAGCGCGGAGTACCTCACGGACCTGCTGCGCGAGCGGTGGGGCTTCGACGGCGTCGTGGTCGCCGACTACTTCGCCGTCGCGTTCCTCGAGGTCATGCACCGGGTCGCGGCGGACCGCGGCGAGGCCGCGGCGCAGGCGCTCGAGGCCGGCATCGACGTCGAGCTGCCGACCGGCGACGCCTACCTGGAGCCGCTCGCGGAGCGGATCCGCGCGGGCCTCGCGGACGAGCGCCTCGTCGACCGCGCGGTGCTGCGCGTGCTCGCGCAGAAGGAGGAGCTGGGCCTGCTGGACCCGGACGCGTTCGCGGACGACCCGCCGGCGACGGTCGACCTCGACTCCCCGCAGCAGCGGGCGCTGGCGCGGCGGCTGGCCCAGGAGTCCGTGGTGCTGCTCGCGAACGACGGCGTGCTGCCGCTGGCGCCGGCCGAGGCGCCCGGTCGCGCCCGCCGCGTCGCCGTCGTCGGCCCCAACGCCGACCGCCCCGAGGCGCTCATGGGCTGCTACTCCTTCGCCAACCACGTGCTCGCGCACCACCCGGGGCTGCCCCTGGGCTTCGAGATCCGCAGCGTCCGCGAGGCGCTGGCGGCGGCGCTCGCGGGCGACGGCGACGCCGTCGAGGTCGTGCACGCCGAGGGCTGCGCGGTCGAGGGCGAGGACACCTCCGGGTTCGCGGCGGCGGTCGAGGCGGCCGCTTCCGCGGACGTCGCGGTGGTCGTGGTCGGCGACCAGGCGGGCCTGTTCGGCCGCGGCACGGTCGGCGAGGGCAACGACGCCGACTCGCTGGAGCTGCCGGGCGTCCAGCGGCAGCTGGTCGAGGCGGTCGTGGCCACCGGGACCCCGGTGGTGCTGGTCCTGCTCACCGGCCGCCCGTACGCGATCGGCTGGGCGCTCGACGGCGTGGGCGCCCCGGCGGCGGTGCTGCAGGCGTTCTTCCCGGGCGAGGGCGGCGGCGACGCGATCGCCGACGTGCTGACCGGCGCCGTCCACCCCTCGGGCCGGCTGCCGGTGTCGCTGCCGCGGTCCGCGGGCACCCAGCCCTACCGGTACCTGCACCCGGTGCTCGGGGGGCCGTCCGACGTCACGTCGACCGACCCGACCCCGGTCCGGCCGTTCGGGTTCGGCCTGGCGTACACCGAGTTCGCGTACGGCGACCTCGCGGTGGACGCGTCCGTCGACTCGGCGGGCACGTTCGAGGCCGCGGTGACCGTGACGAACGTCGGCGCGGTGGCGGGCACCGAGACGGTGCAGCTGTACGGCCACGACGTCGTCGCGACCGTCACGCGCCCGGTCGCGCAGCTGCTCGGCTACGCCCGGGTCGACCTGGCGCCGGGGGAGTCGCGCCGGGTGACGTTCCGGGTGCCGACGTCGCGGCTCGCGTTCGCCGACCGCCGGCTCGTCCGGGTCGTCGAGCCCGGCGACGTGCAGGTGTGGGTGGCGTCGCACGCCGAGGCGGCGGCCCGCTCCGCCGAGGTCACCGGCACCAACGGCGCGATCCGGATGACGCGCGCCCGGGCCGAGCGCGAGGTGCCCGGCACGGCCACCGAGCGCCGGGTGCTCACGGTGACCGGCGGGGTGCACGAGGTGACCGCCGCCGACCCGCGGGTGGTCGACGTGGAGGTCTCCGCGCGGTGACCGCGGTCGCCAACCCCGTCCTCCCCGGCTGCCACCCCGACCCGTCGGTCTGCCGGGTGGGCGACGACTTCTACCTCGTCACGTCGACCTTCGAGTACCTGCCCGGCCTGCCGGTCCTCCGCAGCCGCGACCTCGCGCACTGGGAGCCGGTCGGGCACGTGGTGCACGGCGCGCCGGACCTGTCCGGGCTGCCGTCGTCGAGCGGCCTGTACGCGCCGACGATCCGGCACCACGACGGGCTGTTCTGGGTGGTCTGCACGGTCGTCGACCAGCGCGCCGACGGCAGAGCGGCCGACGACCGGCGGCCCGGGCTGGGCCACTTCCTCGTGACCGCCACCGACCCGGCCGGGCCGTGGTCGGAGCCGGCGTGGATCGGCGGCGACGGCATCGACCCGTCGCTGTTCTTCGACGACGACGGCCGGGCCTGGGTGCTCGCGACCCGGCCGGCCCGGGAGCCGGAGTGGCCCGGCCAGACCGAGGTCTGGCTGCGCGAGCTCGACCCCGTGGCGCGGCAGCTCGTCGGGCCCGAGCACGTCATCTGGACCGGCGCGGTCCGCGGCGCCGTCTGGGCCGAGGGCCCGCACCTGTACCGCCTCGACGGCCGCTACCTGCTGGTGGCCGCGGAGGGCGGGACCGAGGTGCACCACGCGGTGTGCGTCGCGCGCGCCGACGCGATCGAGGGCCCGTACGTGGGCGACCCGGCGAACCCCGTGCTCACCCACCGGCACCTCGGGCGCGGCGTCGACGTCGTGGCCGCGGGGCACGCCGACCTGGTCGAGGCGCCCGACGGCTCGTGGTGGGCCGTGCTGCTCGCGATGCGGACGTCCGGCGGCTACCACTACCCGCTCGGCCGGGAGACGTTCCTGGTGCCGGTGGCGTGGGAGGACGGCTGGCCGGTGCTCGCGCCCGGCGTCGGCCGGATCCCGCCCGTGGTCGACGCGCCGGACGTGCCGGGCTGGCCGGGCGACCGGGTCGTGTCGGGGCGGCAGTCCGGGCCGGTGCTCCCCGGGGACCTGCGGTGGACCGGGGTGCGTGCGCTGCCGACGGACGTCGCGACGCCCGCCGGGGACGGCTGGGACCTGCCGCTGCGCCCGGCGACGCTCGCGGACCTGGACGCGCCGGCCTTCCTGGGCCTGCGGCTGGCGCACCCCCACGCGGACCTGGTGGTCCGGGTCGCCGCCGACCTCGCCGAGGGCGAGGAGGTCGGCCTCGCCGTGCGCCAGTCCGAGCGGGACCACGTGCGGCTGGCCGTGACCTCGGCGGCCGGCGGTGCCCGGACGGCCCGGGTGCTGCAGGTGCGCGGCGGCGCGTCGGAGCGGGTGCTGGGGGAGGTGGCGCTCCTCGGTCCCGCCGACGCGGAGCTCACGCTGGCGCTGGAGGCCCGCGGCCCGGACCTGCACCTGCTCGCCGCGGCCGGGGGCGGGGCGCCCGCGCTGGTCGCGACCGCCGACGCCCGCACCCTCGACTCCGTCGCGACGGGCGGGTTCCTCGGGCTGTGGGCCGGGGTGCACGCGACCAGCGCCGGGCGGCCGACCGCGACCGTCGCGCGCGTCCGCGCCGTCACCTACGACCCCCGGGGCTGAGCGTGTTCCAGGACCTGCCCGAGCCCGCCCTCTGGGAGCACGCGAGCGCCCTCGCGGAGCCCGCCGACCTCGACGCCTTCTGGGCGCGCACGCTGGCGGAGAGCCGCGCGCACGACGCGCCGCCCGCGCTCGTGCCCGAGCCGACCCCGCTGACCACGCTCGACGTCTGGGACGTGACGTTCCCGGGGTTCGGCGGCGACCCGGTGCGCGCCTGGTACCGCCGCCCGGCGGGGGTGGAGGGCCCGCTCCCGGTCGTCGTGCAGTACGTCGGCTACGGCGGCGGGCGCGGCGCCCCGACCGAGAACCTGCTGTGGGCGTCCGCGGGGTTCGCGCACCTGCAGATGGACACCCGCGGGCAGGGCTCGGGCTGGAGCCGCGGCGACACCCCGGACCCGTGGGGCACCGGCCCGCAGGCCCCCGGCGTCATGACGCGCGGGATCGAGGACCCCGGGACGTACTACTACCGCCGGCTGCTCACCGACGCGGTGCGCGCCGTGGACGCCGCCCGGGCGCTGCCCGGCGTCGACCCGGACCGCGTGGCCGTGGTGGGCGGGAGCCAGGGCGCCGCGATGGCGATCGCCGCCGGCGCGCTCGCGGACGTGGCGGCGGTCGTGGCGGACGTCCCGTTCCTGTGCGACGTCGCGCGGGCGGTCGGGATCACCGACAGCAAGCCGTACGCCGAGGTGGTCGAGTACCTGGCCGTGCACCGCGGCGCGGAGGAGCGCGTGCTGCGGACGCTGTCCTACGTCGACGGGGTCGGGCTGGCGCGGCGCGGCCGGGCGCCCGCACGGTTCTCGGTCGCGCTGATGGACGTCGTCGTGCCGCCGTCGACCGTCGTGGCCGCGCACCGCGCGTGGGGCGGCCCGAAGGAGCTGCGGGTCTGGCGGTACAACGGCCACGAGTCGGGCGGCCCGGAGCAGGACCGCGAGGCCGTCGCGTTCGTGGCGCGCGAGCTCGGCGCCGCGCCACACTGAGCGCCATGCCCGCGCGCGCGATCGTGTTCCACGGCACCGGCGGCCACCCCGACGCGGTCTGGTACCCCTGGCTCGCCGCGCGGCTCGAGGCCCGTGGCTACGCGGTCGAGCGACCGGCGTACCCGGAGCTGAACGTGGAGCCGGTCGCGACGTTCCTGCCGCGCGTGCTCGCGGCGCACACGTTCGACGCGGACACGGTCCTGGTCGGGCACTCGGGCGGCGCCGCCCTGCTGCTCGCCCTGCTCGAGCACCTGGACGCGCCGGTGGCGCAGGCCGTGCTGGTCGCGGGCTACTGGCGGCGGCCGAACGACGCCGACGAGCCGGTGCTGCAGGACTCCTACGACTGGGACCGGATCCGCGCGCACGCCGGCGACCTGGTTCTCGTGAACTCGGTCGTCGACCCGTACGGCTGCGACGCGACCCAGGGGCGGGAGCTGCTCGACCGGCTCGGCGGGACCCTCGTCGTGCGGGACGACGGCCACTTCGGGGACTGGGACCAGCCGTACCCGGAGTTCCCGCTGCTGGAGCGGCTCGTGCGCTGACCTGGCCGGCGCACGTCGACCCGGTGGCCGCCCGGTGTCCGGCGGGCGGCGGTTCGCCGAAACCCGGGTGGCAGCACCCAGACACGCCGCCGGCACCCCTCACATCCGCGTGATCGCGGTCGAACATGGCGGGCAACACCGACTGGAGGACCACCATGACCGCGAGCACCGCCCTGCGCCGCCCGCTGCACCCGCTCGACCCGGCCGAGCACGCGCCGTCGTGCACCCGCCCGGGCTGGCAGCTCGACACGAGCCCGGTGCGGTTCGGGATGGTCGTCGCCCGCTGCACGCTCTGCGGCGCCGTGGAGTGGCGCGAGCGCTGAGGCCCCGGCGCGCGGGCTCGCCCGCGGCCCCGGGCACGGCCGGGCACGAAGAAGCCCTCGGCCGCGCAGGGGGCAGGCGACCGAGGGCGTTGCCCACTCTAACCAGGTCCCGGGGCGCGGGCCAACCGGCTCACCCGTTCGGATGCCACGAAGCCGACAGGGGGGTCAGCCGGCGCTCGCCGAGAAGGTCTTCCCGGGCCAGTACGCCCACTCCTCGAAGTGCTCGACCCGGCCGTCCGCGGCGAACCGCAGCACCCACAGGTCGCGGTACTCCTGCGGCTCGTCGCCGCCGTACCGCACCTCGGCCCGGACGACGGCGGCCACGCCCTCGACCGCGACCACCTCGGCGTCCATCGTGAACGGCGTCGGGTCCGGCCAGAACTCCTGCACCGCGGCGAGCCCCTCGAGCGGCGGCTCGTAGGGGGAGCGCAGGTACCGCACGTCGTCCGTGAACAGCGTGCCGAGCGACCCGGCGTCGTCGTCCCGCCACGCCCGCTCGTAGGCGGCGACCCAGCCCATGACGTCCGCGCGCTCCATGCGTCCCCCCTCGTGGTCGGTGCAGCGCGACCATCGTGCTCCGGGGCGCCGCCCCGCGTCGAGGGGGTCAGGCGACCGGGCCGGTCTCCTCCAGCAGCCGCAGCGCGGCGGTCACCCGCGGGTTGCGCGACGGGTCGGCGTCGATGCCGAGCGTGCCGTAGATGCCGTTGATGTGGTTCTGCACGGACTTCTCGGTGATCTGCAGCGCCTCGCCGATGCCGGCGTTCGAGAGGCCCTGGGCGAGCAGCCGCAGCACCGCGTACTGCCGGTCGGTCAGCCGGGCGACGGCGGAGCCCGCCCGCGGGGCGACCCGGTCGAGGAGGGCCGGGTCGAGCGTCGTGCGCCCCTCGGCGGCGGCGCGCACCGCGGCCACCAGGGTGGACGCGTCGGTCGAGGAGGTCTTCGACAGGTAGGACCACCCGGCGGCCACGTCGGGCGGCAGGTCGAGCAGCAGGTCCATCGCGTCGTGCGCGGACAGCAGCAGGATCCCGAGGTCGGGCTGGTGCCGGCGCAGGGTCACGCCGAGGGCGATGCCGTTGCCGTCCGGCAGGTCGATGTCGAGCACGGCGACGTCCGCGGCGCCCGGGCGGAGCGCGGCGGCGCCGTCCTTGACGGTGCCGACCGAGGCGACGACGCGCACGTCCTCCGCCGCGCCGAGGGTGAGCTCGAGCATCGAGCGGAACAGGGGCTGGTCCTCGACGACCACGACGCGGGTGGTGCGGGCTGCGGATCCGGACATCGCGGACAGTATGGCGCCCCCGCGGGCCACCGGGCGGGAGCGGCGCGCGGTGCCGCGGGGGTGCGAGAGGATGGGGCCCATGCCCACCGGACTGACGCGGGACGCTGCCGCCGTCCGCGGCGACCGCCGCGCCCTGCTGCTCGCGGCGGGCACGGTCATGACCGCGTTCGCGATCGGCGCGGCCGTGCAGACGGCGTGGGTGTACGGCAACCAGGGCGGCGACGTCCCGGTGACCGACCGGATCCTGGCCAACCTGACCGCCGTCGCCTCGATGCTGCTCATCCTCGCGGCGACCGGGGTGTCGCTGCCGCAGCGCGGCCCGCTGGCCATGGTCGTCGGCGTGCTGAGCGCCGGCGTGACGGCGTCCGGCGTCCGGTTCGCGTTCCAGCTGCTGCTCGACGTGTACGTCGACCCGCCGCGGTCCGTGATCGTCGCGGAGCTCGCCAGCGGCGCCACGATCGCGTGGATCGCCGCGAGCATGGGGCTGGCCGCGATGCTGTCGCAGCGGCGGCTGCGCACCGAGGTCGCCGAGGCCGCGCAGGGCCGGCTGCAGATCGAGCTCGCGCTGGCGGCGCTGCAGCACGAGGAGGTGCGGGTCCGGCGCGAGGTCGCGGAGGGCCTGCACGGCAGCATGCAGCAGCGCCTGGTGCTGGTCGTGGCCCGGCTCGACGGCCTGATCCGGGACGTCGAGGGCGCGGAGGCCCCTCGGGCGGTCACGCCCGAGGACCTGGTGCTGCTGCGCGAGGTCCGCGAGCAGATCGAGACCGTGCGCGAGGCCGACGTCCGGACCACCAGCCGGATGCTCTACCCCGAGCAGATCGAGATCGGCATGGTGCCCGCGATCCGCGCGCTCCTCGGCCGCATCCCCCGCACCGTCAACACCCGGCTCGGTGTCACCGACGAGGTGCGGGCCCTGGACGACCCGGCGGACCCGCGGCTGACCCGCAGCGAGCGGCTGCTCGCGGTCCGCGTCGTCGAGGAGGCGATCAGCAACGCGCTCCGGCACGGCCGCGCCGAGGTGGTCGACGTGCGGGTCTCGGTGGTGGACGACGCGGTCGAGGTGCGGGTCTCCGACGACGGGGACGGGTTCGGCGACGACGCCGGCACCCCGTCCGGCACCGCGCGGCTGGCGGACCGGCTGCGGCTGGCAGGCGGCGACCTGCGCGTCACCTCCGTGCCCGGCGACGGCACCCAGGTGGTCGCGCACCTTCCGGTGGAATCGCTGCGGGGCGCGGCGCTCTGACCTGCGGGCTCGACTTTTTCACCCACCCGCTTTGTCCGAATCGTCCCGTTAAATGTTGCAAGGTCGGTGTTGACGTGCAGTCACACGGGTGCTGCCACCCAGAGAGCGCGTTCCGGGGCACCCCGGCGCGGCCCTAGTGTGCGCGAGCCGCACCGCCGGGATCCCCTGCTCCGACGTCGCGGACGAGCGCCCCCACCTCCCGGCTCAGCGGGCCGCGCCCGCCCCTGCCGAGCCGCTCCCGAGGAGTGCCATGTCCGTCGTCACCACCCCCGCGCCCGCCGTCGCGCACGAGGCCGCCGCCCCCCGCCGCACCGTGCGCCGCAAGGTCGTCGCCCTGACCGTCGCCGGCCTCGGCATCGCCGGTCTCGGCCTCGCGTCCGCGGCACAGCTCAACCTGACCGCCGGCGCACTCGGCGCGGGCACCACCGTGGTCGCGTCCTGCGACTCGGACGGCGTCGCGGTCGCGTTCACCAACGCGTTCGCCGCCTCCGCCAAGGGCTACACCGTCACCGAGGTCAAGCTGAACGGCGTCGCCGCGGGCTGCGCCGGCCAGACCGTCAAGGTCGACCTGCTCAACACCGACCCGGCCGACGCGAGCGCCGGCACGTCGCTGGGCCAGCTCACCGGCACCGTGGCGCAGGGCGGTGGCACCGTCACCCTCGCCGTCCCCAGCACCGTGAAGGCGGCCGACGTCAAGGGCGTCGCCGTCGTCATCGCGTCCTGACGCGGGGCGCACCATCCGCGGCCGGCACGCCGAGGCGGCCGGCGCGGGCAGCACGCCTGCCCTGCGCCGGCGCCCCGGCGCGCCCGCACGCAGGCGGGGTGCCCGGCTCCGGGCGCTCGTGGGCCGCGTGCGCCGTGGCGGCGTCGCGGGGGCCCCGGTCGCCCCGCCGACCCGGCGGGACCGCGTCCGCGGCGCCGTCGGCTGGCTCGGCACGGCCGCGGTCGTCGGCGTGCTCGTCTGGTTCGGCTGGCCCAGCACGCTCGGCGGCTGCACGACCCTGACCATCGTGTCCGGTCGGTCGATGGAGCCGACGTACCGCACGGGCGACCTCGTCGTGTCCCGGTGCGGCACCCCCGTCGCGGGCGACGTCGTCGTCTACACCCCGCCGGGCCTCGACCGCGGGCGGGTCATCCACCGCGTGGTCGGCGGGGACGCCGCCGACGGCTGGGTGCTCCAGGGCGACAACAACGACTTCCTCGACCCGTGGCGGCCGCACCAGGACGACGTGCTGGGCATCGCGCGCCTGCACGTGCCGGGGCTCGGCAGGGTCGCGTCGATCCTGCTCGACCCGTGGGCGTGGGCGTCGCTGCTCGTGCTCGCGGCGGGCGTGCTGATCTGGCCGGCCCCGCGCGACCCCGACAGGGCGGACGCCGACGGCGCGGACGCGGACGGGGCCCCCGTGGACGCCGACTCCGCGCCCGCCGACGCCGCGCTCGCCGACGCCGCGCTCGCCGACGCCGCGCCTTCCGGTGCCGAGCGCGCCCCCGCGCCGGTCGGCGCCCCGTGACCCCCGCCGCGCGCCGCCCGGTGGCCGCGCTCGCGCTGCTCCTCGCGGTGGCCGCCGTCCTGGCCCTCGCGCTGCAGCCGGCGAGCGCCGCCCGGCTCCCCGTCACCGGCGCCTCCGTCACCACGGCGGCCGCCGGCCCGTGCGCGGCCACCGGCCTCGGCGCCGCGGCGGGCGCCGCGTCCGGCGCGGGCACGGCCACCCAGGTGGTGCTGTCCGGCGTCCCCGCCGCCTGCCGCGGGCAGGTCGCGACGCTGCGCCTCTACGCCGGCGACGGCACCGCGCTCGCCCCCGGCGACACGACCGTCACGCTGGCCGCCGCGGACAGCACGACCGTCACCGTCCCCGCGTACGCCGCCGCGCGCGTGGCCGGCGTCGCCGTCACCGTGGGCACCTGGGCGCTGCCGGCGACCTGGGCCGCACCGGCCGGCGTCCCCACCGGCCCTGTGACGCCCGGCCCGGGCACCACGTTCGGCGACCTCACCTGGACGTGGCTGTCGAGCTCCGGCACGCAGATGTGCGTCACCGTGGACGTCTCGGCGGCGAGCGGGTCCGCCTGGCGGGTCGACCTGCACCTCGGCCAGCGGCCGTTCAACGGCCTGACGTCGGGGGCCGGGTTCGTGGTGAGCCCCTGGTGGGCGGACGTCCGGCAGGACCGGCCGGTCGACGGCGTCGTGTCGGTCGGGGCGCGGCCCGGGTTCGAGGTGTTCGCGTCCCGGACCGCCACCGTCGTCGTCTGCCACTACGGCCTGCCCGCCCCGGCGTACGACCCCGCGCTCACCTACGCGCAGGCCTCCGGCGGCGTCACGGGCAGCGGGGCGTGGGCCTGCCTGACCACCACGGTCCGCGTCACGGGCAGCCCGCAGTTCTACGCCGGCTGGCGCGCGGACGTGGACGTCGCCCCGCTGGTCGCCTGGTTCGCGGCGCGCGGGCTGCGGGCCGACCTGGGGACCCTCACGGCGCAGGGCAACTACGCGCTCGCCGCGCAGGGCGGGACGACGTACCGGGTCACGCCCACCGCCTGGGACACGTGGGGCGTGCGGGACGACGCCCCGCGCACGTTCCAGCTCTGCGTCCGCACCTGACGGCGCCCCCGTCCCGCGTCCCTTCCCACGCCCGGACCCGCGCCCTTTCCCACGCCCGGGCCCGCGCGCCCCGACCGGGCGTCCTCCGTCCGGGTGGTGCGTCCCCGGGGTGCTCAGGACGCGCCCGCACCCGACGATGGGGGCGCCAGGTCGACGGATCGACCGGGCAGGGTCTCCACGGAGGGGGCGCCGATGGCGCACGAGCACGCCCGCGCGCGTCGCGCGGCAGGGGTCACCCTGGCGTGGCTGGGCTGCGCGGGACTGGCGGTGTCGATGGCCCGCGCCCTCACCTGGGACGGCGACGCCCCGGTGCCCGCCGGGTCCTGCGTGGTCGACCGGATCGCCGTGGACTACGACGTCGGCTACGTCGCCGGGCTCGGGGGCTACGGCGTGACCGCGGCGTCCCTGTCGGACGTGCCCGAGGCGTGCGTGGGCCGGGAGGTCGCCGTGACGCTGCACGGGGCGGACGACGCGGCGCTCGCCGAGGCGCGCACCCCGGTGACCGCCCCGACGACGGTCGTCCCCGTGCCGGGCGACCCCGTGCCGGTCGCGGACCTCGCCGGGGTGTCGCTCGCCCTGGTCACCGACGCGGCGGAGCCCGCCGCGGCCCCCGCGGGCTGAGCCTCAGACCTCGGTCAGGGTCGGCAGCTTCGGCTCCCGGGCGTCGCCGGACGACGTGCCCCGCAGCCGCCGAGTCGCCCACGGGTAGGCGTACAGCCGCAGCCAGCGCGCGTCCTGCCGCGCCTGCTCCGCGCGCGGCGGGCGCGGCACGGGCGCCAGCGGGGAGTCCCACGCCGGGTCGTCGGGCTCGAGGCCGAGCGCGACGAGGGCTCCCTGCGCCACCCGGGCGTGCGCCTCGGACGTCAGGTGGATCCGGTCCGGCGCCCACATCCGGATGTCCCGCAGGTGCCGCATGCCCCACAGGTCGAGCACGTGCGCGCCGTGCCGGCGCGCGATCGACCAGACGTGCGCGTTGTAAACGCCCACCCGGGGCCGCGTAGTGGACACGACGGGCGAGCCCGCGGAGTCGAAGCCGGTGGCGAGCAGCACGTCGGCGCCGGTGGCCCGGACGCGCGCCACCGCCTGCTCGAGCCCGTTCGCCAGCCGGTCCGGGTCGGCGGTCGGGCGCAGGATGTCGTTGCCGCCGCCGACCAGGCTGACCAGGTCGGGCTCCAGCTCCAGGGCGCGCGGCAGCTGGTCGGTGACGATCGGCCGCAGCAGGCGCCCCCGCACCGCGAGGTTCGCGTACCGCAGGGGCTCGGCCCCGGCGGCGCGCCGGCGCCCGGAGAGCAGCCCGGCCAGGACGTCGGCCCAGCCGCGCACGGGCCCGTCCTCGCCGTGCGGGCTGTCCCACAGCCCCTCGGTGAACGAGTCGCCGACGGCGACGTACCGGCGCCAGCGCGGCACCCCCGTGGCGCCCGCGGCCTGCTCGTCGTCGGTGGTGCCCCGGCCCTGCGTCGGGGTCGTCGCCCCGGCCCCCTCGTGCGTCGTCACCCGAGCAGTGTGGCCCCGTCGCCGCCCGCAGCTCCAGCGCGAACCCGCGCGGTCAGGGCAGCGACCAGTCGACGGGCGCGCCGCCCTGCTCGGCGAGCAGCGCGTTCACGCGGGAGAACGGGCGCGAGCCGAAGAACCCGCGGCGCGCGGACAGCGGGCTCGGGTGCGCGCTGGCGACCACCGGCACGCCGCCCAGCGCGGGGGCGAGCGACTGCGCGTCGCGGCCCCACAGCACCGCGACCAGCGGGCCGCCCCGCTCCACCAGCGCCTCGATCGCACGCGCGGTGACGGCCTCCCACCCCCGGCCCCGGTGCGACGCGGGCTCGCCGGGCCGGACCGTGAGCACGCGGTTGAGCAGCATGACGCCGCGGTCCGCCCACGGCGACAGGTCGCCGGTGCTCGGCCGGGGCAGGCCGAGGTCGGCCTCGAGCTCGGTGAAGATGTTGGCCAGGGACCGCGGCACGGGGCGCACGTCCGGCTGCACGGAGAACGACAGGCCCATCGGGTGGCCGGGCGTCGGGTAGGGGTCCTGGCCGACCACCAGGACCCGCACGTCGGCCAGCGGCCGGGTGAACGCGCGCAGCACGTCCGGGCCGGCGGGCAGGTACTCCCGGCCGGCGGCGACCTCCTCGCGCAGGAACGCGCCGGCCGCGTGCACCAGCGGCTCGACCGGCGCCAGCGCCTCCGCCCAGTCGGGCGCCACCAGCTCGGACAGGGGTGCGGGGATCACGCGGCCCGAGGCTAGCCGACGGCGGGGAGCCCCGGCGGGCGCGGGCGGGACCCGGGCGGCGCCCGGGTTGAGGAATGACAGCCGTGTGATTCCCGCCGTACGATGGCGCCCGGACGCCGGCCGGCACGCGGCGGGCCGACGGCAGCACGGGAGGGCGGCACGGGTGGACGCGACGGCGGAGCGCACGGACGCACGACCGGCTCTGGTGGCGGTCGACGGCGGCGCCGACGCCCCCACGGAGCTCTCCGAGCGCGACCGCGAGGTGCTGGCCTTCGAGCGGCAGTGGTGGAAGTACGCCGGCGCCAAGGAGCAGGCGATCCGCGAGCTGTTCGACATGTCGGCCACCCGCTACTACCAGGTGCTCAACGCCCTCATCGACTCGCCCGCGGCGCTCGCCCACGACCCGATGCTGGTCAAGCGGCTGCGCCGGATGCGCTCGACCCGGCAGCGCGCCCGCAGCGCCCGCCGGCTCGGCGCGGACGGCTGAGCAGGCGCGGCACCCCCACGCGACGCGCCGCGCGTGCCGGGGTGGACAGGCCGAGCCGTTAGCCTGTCCGCCGTGACCAAGGCCAGCGACCGGTTCCCGGAGGACGAGTTCGACGTCGAGCCGGCGCACGACGCGCCGATCGGCGTGCACCGCGCACCCCGCACGTGGTGGAGCCGCTGGTGGCCGTTCGTCGCCGTGGTCGTGCTCGTCCCGGCCGTCACCGTCGGCCTGGTGGTGTGGGCCTCGTCCTGGGAGGGCCGGATCCCCGGCTTCGGCGACGCGTCCGAGCCCGCCGCCGGGGCGAGCGAGCCGGCGACCTCCGCGCCCGCGGAGGAGGCGCCCGCCGAGGAGGCCCCCGCCGAGGAGGCCCCCGCGGAGGAGGCGCCGGTCGAGGAGGTCCCGGCGCCGACCGCGGACCTCACGGCCGACGTGCGGGTGCTCAACGCGTCGAACCGGTCCGGCCTCGCGGCGAGCGCCGCGGCGGACCTCGAGGGCGCCGGGTTCACGGCGGTGACGGCGGGCAACGGCAACGCCGGCGGGCTCGTGCAGAGCACCGTGTTCTACGCGAGCGCCGACCTCGCGCCCACGGCGCAGCAGGTCGCGGACACGCTCGGCATCGCCAACGTGGTCGAGGACGCCGGGACCGCCCCGGAGGGCGTGGTCGTCCTCCTGCTGGCGGACTTCGCGGGCTGACCCCTTCCGCACGTCGGGGGGCGGGGCTAGTGTCGGCCGCGTCGCGGTGACCGCTCTCCAGAACCGGGAGAGGCCACGGCCCCTGCGTCGCACCGATCACGCCTTCCTCAGGAGCACCGCATGCCGCAGGGAACCGTCAAGTGGTTCAACGCCGAGAAGGGCTACGGGTTCATCACCCCGGCCGACGGCGGCCAGGACCTGTTCGTCCACTTCAGCGCGATCCAGACCAACGGCTACCGCAGCCTCGAGGAGGGCCAGTCGGTCGAGTTCGAGGTCGGCCAGGGCACCAAGGGCCCGCAGGCCGAGCAGGTCCAGCCGCTCTGAGCGCCCGCTGACACGTCGCCGCGGGGCGGGGCACGGCGCCCCGCCCCGCGGCGACGTCGCGGAGCCCGCCGCCAGGGAGGGTTCGGCGGCCTAGCCGTCGAGGGCCGCCACCGCGAGGACGACGCACGCGGCGGTCCACGCCAGCGGGGCGACCGCGGCGGGGGAGCCGTCCGCGAGCACCTTCTCCGGCAGCGCGCCCATCGACGTGCGGTGCGCGTCCAGCCAGTCGAGGCGCTCGCGCGCCTGCGCGTCGTCGCCGTTGACGGCCGCGGTCAGCGCGTACAGGGACGTCTGCGGCGTCCAGGAGATGCCGTCCTGCCGCCAGCCCGCGCCCGGCGCCAGGCCGCCGGCGGGCCGCGCCATCGCCGCCGCGGACGCCGTCCAGCCCTCGAGCGCGCCGTCGAGCGCGGTCGGCTGGAACGGCGGCAGCGCGAACGCGCTCGCGGCGTCCGGGAGGCTGCCGCCGGCGTACCGGCCGTACGCGGTGTCGTCGCCGAACGCGCGCTCCACCGCCGCGCGGGTGCGCGCCGCCGCGTCCCGGGCGTCCCGCGCCGCCGCGTCGTCGCCGAGCAGGTCGAGCACGGGGCCGGCGGCCTCCAGGCCGGCCAGCAGCGGCGCCACCGTGCCGAGCGTGAGCTCGTCCTCCGCGACCTCCCAGTAGTCCGGCGAGGCCGGCGGCAGCCCGTCGCCGGCCACGAGCGCGACCGCGTGCGCCGCGCCCCGCCGGACCAGGGGCGCGAGCTCGGCCGCCACGGCGGCGCGGTCCGCCTCCGGCGTCGCGGCCAGCACCTCGCCCGCCGCCCAGAGCGACCACCCGGTGCCGTCGGTCTGCGGGGCCCGGTCGTCCGGCACGGCGCCCGAGCCGTCCGGCAGGTACCGCGCCTCGAACGACCCGTCCTCGCCCTGGACGCGGGTGAGGAACCCGAGCACCTCGCGGGCGTCGGCCCCGTGACCCGTGCGGGCGAGCGCGACCGCGACGAACGACGCGTCCCGCGGCCAGACGTACCGCCAGTACGGCGTCCACGCGGCGACGGCCGCGCCGTCGTCCTGCACGAGCGTGCGCAGGTCGAGGAGGGCGTCGGTCACCAGGTCGGCGTACGGGCCGTCGGCGCCCGGCACGGTCCCGGCGGCCAGCCACGCGCGCTGCTCGGCGGCGAGGTCGTCGTCGGCGGTGGTCGCCGGGTCGTCGACCACCCGGGTGCCGGTGTGCAGCAGCGGCTCCCCGCCCGCCGGGACGAGCTCCGGGCCCGCCGGCGTGGCGACGACGCCCTCGCTGTACAGCTCGATCGTGCGCGTGCGCGGGCCGGTGGCGCCCCAGGCGATCAGGCCCGCCGCCAGCGCGACCAGCACGGCGGCGGCGACGACGGGGCGGCGTGGCATCCCGGCAGGCTATCCGGCGCGGCCGTGCGACCACGGGAGGCGTCCGCCCGGCGGCCACGGCGGCCCGTCCGCCGAGGGCGGAGCGCCTTGCACTCGCGGGGGTCGAGTGCTAACCATGTGCTTAGCACTCTCGGGTCGAGAGTGACAGAATGACAACCCAGGCCGACCCGGTGAGGTCCGCCGCACGACGGGACATGACCGTCGGCGCGGCGCGGCCGTCCGTCGCGGGCACCGACCGGCCGAACCACGAGCCAGAGTGAAGGATCGATAGCCCCATGGCCAAGATCATTGCCTTCAACGAGGAGGCCCGTCGCGGCATCGAGCGGGGTCTCAACACCCTCGCCGACACCGTCAAGGTCACCCTCGGCCCCAAGGGCCGCAACGTCGTCCTGGACAAGAAGTGGGGCGCCCCCACGATCACCAACGACGGTGTCTCCATCGCCAAGGAGATCGAGCTCGAGGACCCGTTCGAGAAGATCGGCGCGGAGCTCGTCAAGGAGGTCGCCAAGAAGACGGACGACGTCGCGGGCGACGGCACCACCACCGCCACCGTGCTCGCCCAGGCGCTCGTGCGCGAGGGCCTGCGCAACGTCGCGGCCGGCGCGAACCCCATCGCCCTGAAGCGCGGCATCGAGCAGGCCGTCGAGGCCGTCACCGCCGCCCTGCTGGACCAGGCGAAGGAGATCGAGACCAAGGAGGAGATCGCCGCCACCGCGTCCATCTCCGCCGGCGACACCGCGATCGGCGAGCTCATCGCCGAGGCGCTGGACAAGGTCGGCAAGGAGGGCGTGATCACGGTCGAGGAGTCCAACGCCCTCGGCCTGGAGCTCGAGCTCACGGAGGGCATGCGCTTCGACAAGGGCTTCCTGTCGGCGTACTTCGTGACCGACCCGGAGCGCCAGGAGGCCGTCCTCGAGGACGCCTACGTGCTGCTCGTCGAGTCGAAGATCTCGAACGTCAAGGACCTGCTGCCGCTGCTGGAGAAGGTCATCCAGTCCGGCAAGCCGCTGTTCATCGTCGCCGAGGACGTCGAGGGCGAGGCCCTGGCCACGCTCGTCGTCAACAAGATCCGCGGCACCTTCAAGTCGGTCTCCGTCAAGGCCCCGGGCTTCGGCGACCGCCGCAAGGCGATGCTGCAGGACATGGCGATCCTCACCGGTGGCCAGGTCGTCTCCGAGACCGTCGGCCTGAAGCTCGACACCGTGGGCCTCGAGGTCCTCGGCCAGGCGCGCAAGATCGTCGTCACCAAGGACGAGACCACCATCGTCGAGGGCTCCGGCGACGCCGCCCAGATCCAGGGCCGCGTCAACCAGATCCGCGCCGAGATCGAGAACTCCGACTCGGACTACGACCGCGAGAAGCTCCAGGAGCGCCTCGCCAAGCTGGCCGGCGGCGTGGCCGTCATCAAGGCCGGCGCGGCGACCGAGGTCGAGCTCAAGGAGCGCAAGCACCGCATCGAGGACGCCGTGCGCAACGCGAAGGCTGCCGTCGAGGAGGGCATCGTCGCCGGTGGTGGCGTGGCGCTCATCCAGGCCGGTGCCGTGGCGTTCGAGAAGCTCGAGCTCGTCGGCGACGAGGCGACCGGTGCGAACATCGTGAAGGTCGCGATCGACGCCCCGCTCAAGCAGATCGCCGTGAACGCGGGCCTCGAGGGCGGCGTCGTGGCGGAGAAGGTGCGCAACCTCCCCGCCGGCCAGGGCCTGAACGCCGCGACCGGCGAGTACGAGGACCTGCTGGCCGCGGGCGTCAACGACCCGGTCAAGGTCACGCGCTCCGCGCTGCAGAACGCGTCGTCCATCGCGGCGCTGTTCCTCACCACCGAGGCGGTCGTCGCCGACAAGCCGGAGAAGGCCGCTCCGGCCGTGCCCGGTGGCGACGGCGGCATGGGCGGCATGGACTTCTGAGTCCCGCCGCGGCGGGCGCGTGAGCGCCCGCACCGCTCCAGGACGGGCCGGTCACCTTCGGGTGGCCGGCCCGTCCTGCGTCCCGGGCGCCCTGCACGCATGCCCGCGCCCCGCGTCCGCGCACGCGCCGCTTCGCACTGCGCCCACCCGCGCTGCGCCTCGCACAGCGCCCACACCTCGCGCCCCGCCCCGAGCCCGCGCCGAACTTGCAGTAATTGCGGGGTTCGAGCGTCCCCAACCCCGCAACCAGTGCAAGTTCGGCGGGTCTCCGGGTTCCTGCCTGTGTGGGCGGGGCGGCTCAGGGGTGAGAAGGGGGACTCGGCGGCGCGGCGCGGCGCAGCGCGTGACGACGGCGCGGGGCGCGCGGGCGAGCCGTGCGGCGCGGGGCGCGCGCCGGGGAGGAGTGCGCCGGGGAGAGGTGTGCGTGGGTTGGCGGCGCGGGCGAGGGGCGGCACAGGGCGGCGTGGAGCGGCTGCGCGGGGCTGCCGCGCCACAGCCGAGAGCTGCCATCTCGGCGCAGCGCAGCGCGGCGCGGCGCGGGGTCAGTGCGCGTGGCGGGGGCGGGCGTGGGCCGGGACGCGCAGGCCGCTCGCGCGCAGGCGGCGGATGAGCTCGCCCGCCGAGACCGGGACCGCGCCCAGCGCGACGAGCTCCGCGTGCTTCTCGTCCGGCACGTCGTAGTGGTCCAGGTCGAAGGCGGGGCGCGGCAGGCCGGCGCGCTCGGCGAACGCGTGCAGCTCGTCGAGCGAGGTGTCGCTCACCAGGTGCGACCAGGTCCGGCCGTGCCGGGGCCAGAGCGGCGGGTCGACGAGGACCGTCACGCCCCGTGCCGGACGGGGTGCCGCGCGTCCGCGGGGCGCGCGGGCCGGACGGTCCCGGGCGCGTCGGCCGGGCCCGGGGGCTCGGTCGGCGGGGTCGCCGGGACGTCGGCCCCGGAGTCCTGGGCCTCGAGCTCGGCCAGCACCTTCTCCAGCTTGTGCAGCTCGGCGCCGAGGTTCTGCCGCGCGGGCTCCTCCCACGCCGCGCCCAGCGGGCTGACGAACAGGCTGGGGCGCTTGAGCAGCTTGCGCACGATCCGCTCCCGGGCGCGCAGGTAGTCCTGCACCGGGATGTCGGCGTACTCCTCGCGCACGTCGTGCAGGTAGGCCTTGTAGCGCTGCGGCTCGGCGGCCAGCATCGCCAGGTCGGCGTCGCACAGCACGGCGCAGTCGAAGTCGCTCGGGTCGGCGACGTGCCGGACCAGCGCGATCACCATCTCGTGCACGCGCTCGACCCGCGGGGTCGGGACGCCGAGGTCGGTGAGCTGCTCGCGGGCCAGCCGGGCGGAGGCCACCTCGTCCTCGCCGCCGCGGTTGGCGTACGCGGCGACCTGCCGGCCGTCGAACACGGCGCCGTGGTACCAGGCGGCCAGCCGGACCAGGTCGGGCTCGTGGGTCTCCTCGGCGAGCTCGTCGACCCGGGCCAGCACGTCGGTCAGGTGCCGGAGGTTGTGGTACGTCCGGCCGGGGCCGGTCCACCGCTCCACGAGGTCGGCGCCGACCTCCCGGACGCGCTCGTCGGGGGCGGTGGCCCCCGCCCCCTTCGCGCTGCGGACGAACGCGGACAACAGCCACTGTGGCGCGTCGTAGACGCCCATGGGAACAGCCTCACTGCGACAGACGACCCTGCTCGGACGCGCCATCGTAGACCCATCCGGACGGGGTTCCGCCACGCGTGCGGGGTCAGCCGGTCGGGTGATCCCGGGCGTCGTCCGGGCAGGCGCCGTCGCCCTCGGGCGTGTCCGCCGGGGCGCCCGACGGCAGGGCCACGCGGACCGTCGCGCCGCCGCCCGGGGTCTGCGAGATGGCGACGTCGCCGTGGTGCGCCGCCACGATCGCGGCCACGATCGCCATGCCGAGCCCGGCGCCGCCGCCGGTGCCGTCGCCCTCGCGGGTACGGCTGGGGTCGACCCGGTAGAACCGCTCGAACACCCGCGCGGCGTGCTCGGGGGCGATGCCGGGGCCGTGGTCCCGGACCTCGATGACGACGCGGTCGCCGACCCGCCCGACGCCGATCTCGGCGGGCGTGCCCGCCGGGGTGTGCCGGGCGACGTTGCCGACCAGGTTGGCGACGACCTGGCGCAGCCGGGCCTCGTCGCCGCGCACCACCGTGGCGGGCAGGTCGCCGACGGCGCCCGGTGCGCCCGCGGGGGCGTCGGCCAGCGGCCCGACCCGCACCTCGCGCGTCGGGTCGATCGCCCGCAGGTCGTGCGCCGCGTCGGTCGCCAGCACGGCGAGGTCGACGGGCTCCGCGCGGCCGGGCCGGTCGGCGTCGAGCCGGGCGAGCGCCAGCAGGTCCTCGACCAGCCCGCCCATCCGGGTCGCCGACTGCTCGATGCGCCGCATGGTGTCGTCGACCTGGTCCTTCTCGGTGAGCGCGCCCATCCGGTACAGCTCGCCGTAGCCGCGGATCGCGGCCAGCGGGGTGCGCAGCTCGTGCGAGGCGTCGGCGACGAACCGGCGCATCCGCTCCTCGGAGCGGGTGCGCGCGTCGAAGGCCGTCTCGATCTGGGCGAGCATCGAGTTCAGCGCGGCGCCGAGCCGGCCGACCTCGGTGGTCTCCGGGGCGGCCGGCACACGCTGGGACAGGTCGCCGGCGGCGATCTGCGCGGCGGTGCCCTCGATCTCGCGCAGGCCGCGCAGCGACCGCCGCACCGCCCAGGTGCCGACGACCGCGCCGATGACGACGATGGCGGCGGCCGAGGTCCACAGCAGGATCGCGGCCTGCCGCACCGTGCCCTGGACGTCGCCGAGCGGCTCGGCGTACAGCAGGTAGCCGATCACGGTCCGCTCGCCGGTGGAGCCCTTGCTCACGATCGGGGTGACGATGCCGCGCCAGGCGGAGCCGCGCACGTCGCTCGTCATGGTCACGGTCCTGGCGCGCGTCAGCGTCGCGGTGTCCAGGTCGGGCAGCCGCGGCTCGCCGTACTTCGAGGTGGTGCTCGGCCCGGGTGTCATCTCGACCGCGTCGCCGTCGATCTCGGCGCGCAGGGCGTAGTCGAAGGCGCCCCAGGCGTAGGTGCCCTTGAGCGCGTCGAGGCTGCCGGTCGCGCCGTAGACCTCCCCGACGTGCTCCTTGTACGTCTCGTTCGCGGCGACCAGGCGCTCGTCGAACTGCTCCACCAGGAAGCGGGACAGCAGCGTGGTCGTCGCCGTGCCGGCGATGCCGAGCCCCATCGCCAGCAGCACCGTCGTGATCCCCACCAGCCGCGCGAGCAGCGGCGTCCGCGCCCACACGTCCCGGACCCGGCGCACCACGCCGTCGACCGCCCCGCGCGCCCCGCCGTCGCGCCCTCCGTCCGCCGCCGCCCCCTCCGGCGCCTCCCGCGCCGGCGACGTCGTGGTCACGACCCGCTCGGGCGGCGCAGCATGTAGCCCACGCCGCGCTTGGTCTGGATCAGGGGGTCGACCTTCGTGCCGTCGGGGCGCTCGACCTGGTCGACCTTGCGGCGCAGGTACGAGATGTAGGACTCGACGATGTTGGCGTCGCCGCCCCAGTCGTACTGCCAGACGTGGTCGAGGATCTGCGCCTTCGACAGCACGCGGCCGGGGTTGAGCAGCAGGTAGCGCAGCAGCTTGAACTCGGTGGGGGACAGGTCGACGACCTGCCCGGCCCGCCGGACCTCGTGGCTGTCCTCGTCGAGCTCGAGGTCCTCGTAGGACAGCACGCTGGTGGACTCGACCTCGGCGCGGGTGCGGCGCAGCACGGCGCGGATGCGCGCGACGACCTCCTCCAGGCTGAACGGCTTGGTGACGTAGTCGTCGCCGCCCACGGTGAGGCCGGTGATCTTGTCCGCGGTGTCGTCGCGCGCGGTGAGGAACAGGACCGGCACGTGCTGGCCCTTGTCCCGCAGCCGGCGGGTGACGGTGAACCCGTCCATGTCGGGCAGCATGACGTCGAGCACCAGCAGGTCGGGCTGGACCTGCCTGGCGAGGCGGAGCGCGGCGCCGCCGTCGGCGGCCGCGTGCACCTCGAACCCGGCGAACCGCAGGGACGTCGCCAGGAGCTCGCGGATGTTCGGCTCGTCGTCCACGACGAGGAGCGTCGCCTCGGGGGTGCGGTCTGCTGCGGTCACCGCCCCAGTGTGCGCCCGGAGGCTGGGTGCTTCCTGGGAGCGACCTGTCCGCGCGCGGATCGCGGTACGGTACGGCCCCGTGAGTGCAGCCGATTCTCCCACCGGTTCCCTGACGCCCGTCGTGACCGTCGTCCAGCTCGACGCCGCGGTGCCCCTCGACCGGTTCGCCGACCACCTCGACGGGGTGGACGTCCGCCTGGTCCGCGCGTACGCGGGCGAGGACCCGGGCGACGCCGCGGACCTGGACGGCCTCGTCGTCCTGGGCGGGAACATGTCCGCCCACGACGAGCACGAGCCGGGCATCCCCGCCACGCGCGCCCTGCTGGCCGGGGCCGCGCGCGCCGGCGTGCCGACGCTCGGCATCTGCCTGGGCGCCCAGCTGCTGGCCGTCGCGACCGGCGGCCGGGTCGACGTCGCCGCCCCTCCCGGGCGCGAGGCCGGGATCGTCGACGTCCGCTGGCGCCCCGAGGCCGCCGCCGACCCGCTCGTCGGCGACCTGGCCGCCGACGCCGAGCGCGACGCGACGCGCAGCACCCCGATGCCGACCATGCACGCGGACGCGGTCGTGGACCTGCCGCGGAACGCGACCTGGCTCGCGGCGTCCCGCACGTACCCGTACCAGGCGTTCCGGATCGGCGACGCGGCCTGGGGGCTGCAGTTCCACCCCGAGGCCTCGCCCGCGCTGATGGACGCCTGGTCCGTCGACGCCGGCGACGCCCCCGAGGAGCGCGCCGCGATCGCCGAGGCCGTGACCGCCGCGGACGAGCGGGTGCGCGCGGACGGCGCCCGGATCGCCCGGACGTTCGCCGGCCTGGTGGCCGTGCGGGCCGCGGAGCGCGAGACGGTCTGACCCCGGGACGCACGACGGCCCGGCACCCCGCGCGGGGTGCCGGGCCGTGCTGCGTCCGGGGCCTCAGGCCTCGATCTGCGGCGTGACCGGGGTGCTGCCGAGCTGCTGCGGCTGGCCGCCGCCCTTGAGCGCGGCGAGCCGGGCCTCGATCTCGATCTGCGCGCCGTCGGCCTCGAGCTCGGCGAACTGCGAGTCGAGGGAGGACGCGGCGATCTCCGCCTGGCCCATCGCGAGGGCCTCCTCGCGGCGCACCTTCTCCTCGAAGCGGGCGAGCTCGCTGGTCGGGTCCAGCACGTTGATCGACGAGATCGCGGTCTGCACCGTCTGCTGCGCCTGCGCCGACTTCTGCCGGGCGACGAGGGTGTCGCGGCGCTGCTTGAGCTGGCCGAGCTTGTCCTTCATCTGCGCCAGGCCGGCCTTGAGCTTCTCGACCGTCTCGCGCTGGGAGGCGATGAGCGGCTCGGCGTCGCGGACCTCGCCCTCCGAGGCGATCTGCTTGCCGAGCGCGACCTTGGCCAGGTTGTCGAACTTGTCGGCGTTCGCCGCGTCCCCGGCCTGGCGGTACTGGTCGGCGCGGGACGAGGCGGCGAGGGCCTTGGCGCCCCACTCGCGGGCCGCGGCGACGTCCTCGTTGTAGTCCTGCTCGGCGAGGCGCAGGTTGCCGATCGTCTGCGCGATGGCCTTCTCGGCCTCCGCGATCGAGTTCGTGTAGTCGCGGACCAGCTGGTCCAGCATCTTCTGCGGGTCCTCGGCCTGGTCGATCAGCGCGTTGATGTTCGCCCGCGCGAGCTGGGTGATCCGCCCGAAGATGCTCTGCTTCTCGGTCATCGCCTCGTGCCTCTCTCGTTTCCTGCGTCTGCCGAACATGTCCTAGAACCCGCCCCCGCGGCCGCCGCCGCCGAAGCCGCCACCGCCGCCGAACCCGCCGCCGCGCCCGCCGCCGCCGAAGCCGCCGCCGCCCCAGCTGCCGCCGTGCGCCCCGCCGCCGCCCCAGCCGCCGCCTCCGCCGCGCAGGATCGAGTCGATGAGGATGCCGCCGAGCACCATCCCCCCGATGTCGCCGAACCCGCCACCGCCGGGTCGTCCGCCGGGCCCGCCCCGGCGCTGCTGGTCGTACCAGTCGACGTCACGCTGCGCGAGCTGCTGCGCCTCGCGGACCAGCCGGTCGGCCTGCTGCGCCTGGCCCAGCGCGGTCTCCGGGTCGGTGTCCCGCTGGTCGACCGCGGCGCGGAACATCCGGCCGGCCTCGGCGAGCCGCGTGCGCGCCTCCGGGCCGACGGCACCGCGCCGGGTCTCGATGTAGTCGGTGGTGCCGCGCAGCGCGGAGTCCACCCGGCCGAGCGTCTGGTCGAGCAGCTGCCGGGCGCGGCCCGCGCGGTCCTGGGCCTCGCGCATCGGGGCGAGCGCGCGGTCGATCGCGGCCTCGGCGTCGGTCAGCGCGCGCAGCGCGGCGAGCGGGTCGCCGTCGCCGGCCCGCGCGGCCCGGCCGGTCGTGATCGCGGCGCGGGCGGCCTCGGCGCGCGCCGCCACCTCGGGGTGCCGCGGGGCGAGCCGCTGCGCGTCGTCGACGTCGGACGAGATCGACGCGATCGCCGCGTCCAGCCGGGCGCCGATGGTGGCGAGCTCCGTGCCGGCGCGGTCCACGCCGTCGAGCAGCGTCCGGACCTGGCCCAGCGCCTCCTCGGCGGCCCGGGCGTACCGGACGGCGACCCCGCGGTCCCCGCCGGCGACGGCCGACCGGCCCTGCGCGAGCGCGGTGCCGACCTCGTCGAGCAGCGCCAGCGCCTGGTCCGGGTTGCCCTGCACCGAGGCGAGCGCGTCCGCGGGGTACCGCGCGGCGAGCGTGCCGAGCGTGGCGCGGGCCCCCTCGACCCGGGCCCGCAGGTCGGCCGCGGTGCGCTCGTGCGCGTCGAGGGCCTCCCCGGCGCGGGACTCGACGTCGCGCAGCCGGTCGAACGCGTCCTTCTGGGCGTCGAGCGCGGAGGACGCCCGACCGACCACGTGCAGGATCCGGGTCGCGGTCTCGCGGACCTGCGGCTCGGTGTCCGGCACGTCGTCGTCCAGGGTCTGCCGCAGCCGGAACGCCTCGGTCACGTCCGCCTTCGCGCGGGTGAGCACCTGCTCGAACTCGCGGGTGGCGTCGGGGCCGAACTGCGCCTGGGCGAACCCGAGCTCCTGCTCGGAGGCGCGCAGGGCGTCGTCGATGCCGACCAGCGCGGACGCGGACCGGCGGTCGAGCTCGGCGGTGGGCAGCGCGGCGAGCTCGTCGGCCGGGCCGGCGGGGGCCTGCGGGCCGCCCGGGAAGCGCCCCGGGACGCCGGCGCCGACGGCCTGCCGGCTCTGCCGGCGGCGGGACGACGCCCACGCGACCGCGCTGATCGCGGCGATGACGACGAGGCCGCCGACGAACAGCCAGCCGAGCGCGGAGCCGCCCCCGCCGCCGGTGGCGGCCTCGCGCACCTCGTCCGCCGCGGTGACCGCGGCACCCGCCCAGTCCTCCTGGCTCAGGCGGTCCTCGACGTCGGCAGCGATCCGGTCCAGGTCGCCCCCGGACAGGCCGGGGACGCTCTCGGGCGCCAGCACGTAGGAGCGCTGCTCGGTGGCGACGGCGAGCACGAGGTCGTTCGAGCCGAGGCCGGTGAGGCTCGCGGTCTCGTCGACCCAGGCGATCCGGTCGCCGCTGAACTCGTCGACGTACACCACGTACAGCTGGTACTGCGTCTCCGCGGACAGCTCGTCCAGGGCCGCCTGCACGGTGCTCTCGTGTCCGGACAGCGCGCCGACCTGGTCGGTGATCTCCCCGGTCAGGGCCAGCGGGTCGGCGGCCGGCAGCGGCGGCGCGGCGGGCGCCGCGGCGCCGGCCGGGGCGGCCCCGACCAGCAGCGGGGCGGCGAGCAGCACGGAGACCAGCGGGGCGGCGGCTGACCAGCCACGGGACGACGACGGCACCCGACGATCCTTTCTCAGGGCGTGCACCCCTCGCAACGAGACGGCCCGCCCGGGGGTTCCCGGGCGGGCCGTCAGGTCGGGTGGATCCACCCGGACGAGCGCGCCGGGTGTGTCCGTGCGGGTGGATCCGCCGCGCGGTCGGGGTGTGCGGCTCAGGCCGGCTCCTCCGTCGCCTGCTCCAGGTCCTCGGCGTCGACGATCCGGTAGGCGTAGCCCTGCTCGGCCAGGAACCGCTGCCGGTGCGCCGCGAAGTCCTGGTCGACGGTGTCCCGCGCGACCACGGCGTAGAAGTGCGCCGTGCGGCCGTCGCCCTTGGGGCGCAGCAGCCGGCCGAGGCGCTGGGCCTCCTCCTGGCGGGAGCCGAACGACCCCGACACCTGGATGGCGACGGACGCCTCGGGCAGGTCGATCGAGAAGTTCGCGACCTTGGACACCACGAGCGTCGAGATCTCCCCGGCGCGGAACGCGTCGAACAGCCGCTGTCGCTCGGTCACGCTCGTCGACCCGGTGATGACGGGCGCGTCGATGTCGGCGGCCAGCTCCTCGAGCTGGTCGATGTACTGGCCGATCACCAGCAGCGGCTCGCCGCGGTGCTGCGCCACCAGCCGCTTCACGACCTCGGTCTTGCCCGGGGCGCTGGCCGCGAGGCGGTACTTGTCCTCGGGCTCGGCCGTCGCGTACAGCATCCGGTCCCGCTCGGGCAGGGTCAGCCGCACCTCGACGCAGTCGGCGGGCGCGATGTAGCCCTGCGCCTCGATGTCCTTCCACGGGGCGTCGTACCGCTTCGGGCCGATCAGGCTGAACACCTCGTCCTCGCGGCCGTCCTCGCGCACCAGGGTGGCGGTGAGGCCGAGGCGGCGGCGCGCCTGCAGGTCGGCGGTCATCCGGAAGATCGGCGCCGGGAGCAGGTGCACCTCGTCGTAGACGATGAGGCCCCAGTCGCGGGCGTCGAGCAGCTCCAGGTGCGGGTAGACGCCCTTCCGCTTGAGCGTGAGCACCTGGTAGGTCGCGATCGTCACCGGCCGGATCTCCTTGCGGGAGCCCGAGTACTCGCCGATCTCGTCCGGGGTCAGCGAGGTGCGGCGGATCAGCTCGTCGCGCCACTGCCGCGCGGACACGGTGTTGGTGACGAGGATGAGCGTCGTGGTCTTCGACCGGGCCATGGCGGCCGCGCCGACCAGGGTCTTGCCGGCGCCGCAGGGCAGCACCACGACGCCGGAGCCGCCGTGCCAGAACCCGTCCGCGGCCTCGGCCTGGTACGGCCGCAGCTGCCACGGGCGCGGGGCGCCGTCGGTGCCGAGGTCCGACTCGCCGGAGGTGTCCAGGTCGATGGGGTGCGCCTCGCCGTCGACGTAGCCGGCGAGGTCCTCCGCCGGCCAGCCGAGCTTCAGCAGCGCCTGCTTCAGCGTGCCGCGCTCGGAGGCGTGCACCACGACGTCGGTGTCGTCGATCCGCTCGCCGACCAGCCCGGCGGTGCGCTTGGAGCGCAGCACCTCGGCCAGCACCGCGGCGTCGAGGGCGTGCAGCACCAGCCCGTGCACCGGGTGCGCGACGAGCTGCAGCCGCCCGTACCGGGACATCGTCTCCGCGACGTCGACCAGCAGGGCGTGCGGCACCGGGTAGCGCGAGTACTCGAGCAGGGTGTCGACGACCTGCTCGGCGTCGTGGCCGGCGGCGCGGGCGTTCCACAGGCCCAGCGGGGTCAGCCGGTAGGTGTGCACGTGCTCGGGCGCACGCTCGAGCTCCGCGAACGGGGCGATCGCGCGGCGGCAGGCCTCGGCCTGGTCGTGGTCGACCTCGAGCAGGAGGGTCTTGTCGCTCTGGACGATCAGGGGTCCGTCGGTCATGCGGTGTCCGTCTCCCGGGGGTCGGCTGCTGCTGCGTCGTCGTCGGGCGGCTGGGTGCCCGCCGCGTCGACCGGGGTGACCGCGGCGACGCGGTGGGCCGCGACCACGATCTCGGCGTCCCGGGCGGTGTCCACCACGCGCACCCGTCCGCCGTCGACCCGGACCGGCAGGACTCGCCGCCGCTCCAGGGCGCCGCGCGAGCCGACCACGTCCAGCCACACCTCGGTGTGGCCCGCGGCCGCCTCGCGCAGCATCCCCAACGCCTCCGCGGGGTCGGCTGTTCCCCGCGAGGGGCGCGGGCCGGTGCGGGGTCCGGCCGCGCGCGCGGCGGCCGTGGCGGCGGCGACGCCGGACGCGCGGTCGCGCAGCGTGGGGGCGCCGTCGGCCCGGGGCGCGGCCGCCTCCGCCGCCGCGGCGCGCACGACCGCGCCCGCCCCGCCCGTCGACCCGCCCGCGGCCCGGGCCTCCTCGGCGCGGCGCAGCACGCCCACCAGGGCCGCCGCGCGCTCGGCCGGCGGCACCGCCCCGCGCCCCGCGTCGTCCGCGGCGAACCGCGGACGGGCCGCCGCCACGCGCCGCAGCGTCGGAGCGGCGTGCAGCACCTGGCCGTCGGGCGTCTCGGCCACCGGGGCCAGCCCGTGCGCGCGCAGCGCGGCGAGCAGCTCGTGCAGCGGCGCCTGCGCGGCGAGCACGGTCGGCGCCAGCCGGACCAGCCCGAGGTCGGCGTGCCGCGGGTCCTCGGCCAGCCCGGCGAGCAGCGCGGGGTCCTCGGTCCGGACGTAGGACGACGCGGCGCCGGCGCGGAGCCGCCCGTGCCGGCGGGCGGCGTCGCGGACCAGGTACTCCAGCGGCTGCGGCACGCCGCCGCGGGCGTGCGACGCGAGCTCGGCGAGCAGGTCGTCGGCGGTCGACCCGGCGTCCAGCGCGTCCCGCACCGACTCCGGCGTGAACCGGACGGTGACGGCGCCGCCGCGGGACTCCACCCGGGCGGCGCGGTCGACCAGCGCCTCCAGGTCCTGGCTCGGCCGCCCCGGCACGATCCCGGTGAGGTCGGCCTGGAGCAGCAGGTCGTCGACGGCCGGGGGCAGCGCCGCGGCGAGCCCCTCGGCCAGCGCGGGCCGCGGGTCGGCGTCCCCGAGCAGCGCGCGGCCGGCCGTCGCCAGCGCGCCCGCGCCGAGCACGCCCAGCCAGCCCGCCTCGCGCAGCACCGCGGCGACCGCGTCGAGCGGCGGCACGGACCGCGGGGTCCGCCACGCCAGGCCCTCCCGCACCGCGGGGGCGTCCGGCGCGGCGCCGGGACCGGCCTCGGCGAGCAGCCCGAGCACGGCCTGGCGCAGCCGCGGCGACCACGGCCGGCCGAGGTCGGGGCCCAGCGCCGGGCGCACGGAGCCGCGCTCGTCGCGCGTGCCGACCAGCGAGGGCGTGCGCGGGGTCGCGGCCCACCAGGTCGCGAGCCGGGCCCAGCGGCCGGGGAGGTCGAGCGCGAGCCACTCGTCCGCCACGGTCGTCGGGACGTGGTGCGGGGACTCCTCGCCGTCGTCGCGGACCAGGGCGCCGACGCCCGCGAGCTCGACGACGAACGCCGCCTCGGCCTCGGTGACCTCCAGGGCGACCGCGGTGCGGCGCAGGTCGCGGACGCCGAGCCCACCCGCCCGCAGCACCGGCGGCGGCGTCCGGCCCCACAGCCGGATGAGGCCGGCGACCAGCCGCACGACGCGCTCGGCCGCCGCGGCGTGCTCCGCCTCGACCAGCGCGGCGTCCCGGCGGGGCAGGTCCTCCGGCGCGGGGGGCGACGCAGGGGCGCGGTGGGTGCGACCGTCGCGCAGGGCGAGCGCGACGGTCCGGGGCAGCACGACGTGCCGCTCGTCGGCCCGGGCGAGCAGGCCGGCGCGGAGCAGCTCGGTGACCGCCTCGGCCGCGGCGCCGGCCGCCGGGCGCACGCCGACGGGCGGGCCCCAGGTCAGCGCGTCCAGCACCGCTCGGCCGGCCGCCGGGGCGGCGGCGAGCAGGCCCGGTACGGCGGCGGGGTCGGGGTCGTGCGGCGCGGGGGCGGCGAGCCCCGCGGTCGCCGGGCCCAGCAGCTCCGCGACGCCGGGCGCCGGGCGCAGCACCGGGTCCGACGCGCGCCCGCCGACGGGGTGCAGCAGCGCGAGGTCGGTCGCGGTGGCCAGCGCCGCGCGCACCGCCGGGGCGTCCGCGCGGGACGCGCCCACGGCGGCGACCACGTCGCGGGCGCGCACGCCGCCGGCGGGGTCGGTGGACCCGGCGAGCAGCGCGACCACCGCCTCGACCGCCTGCAGCACCGCGGCGTCCACGCCGGCGAGCGCGCGGTCCAGGCTCGGGCGGCTGGTGGCGCGGGCGGCGAGGGAGGCGAGCGTGGCGGGCGAGGGGTGCGCCAGGTCGGGGCGCCGCAGCAGCAGGCGCACCAGCTCCTCGTCCGACCTGCCGCGCAGGTGCTCGCTGAACGTGGCCATCCGCACCACGATACGTTCCGCGGGGTCGCCGCGGGGCGGCGCGGCCGGGCCCGGACCGGGCGCGGGCCGGGGCGCGGGGCCGCGCGCGAGGGTCGCCCCGCGCCGGCGCGGCGCCGGGGGTACGGTCGTCCTGCGAGGACGCACCGCCCGGGAGGTCCGCCATGCCGCTCGACCCCGTGCTCGACGGGCTGCGCGCCGACGCGCGAGCCCTGCTGCCGGAGACCGCCGCGCTGCGGCACGCCCTGCACCGCACCCCCGAGGTGGGCCTGCACCTGCCGCGCACGCAGGCGCTGGTCCTGGAGGCGCTCGAGCCGCTCGGCCTGGAGGTCACGACCGGCACCGCGCTGTCGTCGGTGACCGCCGTGCTGCGCGGCGCCCGGCCCGGGCCCGCGGTGCTGCTGCGCGCCGACATGGACGCGCTGCCGGTGGCCGAGGAGTCCGGCGAGCCGTTCGCCAGCGAGGTGCCCGGCGCGATGCACGCGTGCGGCCACGACCTGCACGTCGCGGGCCTGGTGGCCGCCGCCCGGCTGCTGGCCGCCCGGCGGGACGAGCTCGCGGGCTCCGTCGTCCTGATGTTCCAGCCGGGGGAGGAGGGCGACCACGGCGCGCGCCTGATGATCGAGGAGGGCGTGCTGGACGCCGCGGGCGAGCGGGTCGTGGCCGCGTACGGTCTGCACGTGCTGTCCGCGATCCTGCCGACCGGCGCCGTCACCAGCCGGCCCGGCACCCTGCTCGCCGCCGCGGACACCGTGCACGTCACGGTGCACGGCCGCGGCGGCCACGGCTCGATGCCGCACCTCGCGCAGGACCCGGTGCCGGTCGCCGCCGAGATCGTGCTCGCGCTGCAGGCGATGGTGACCCGGCAGTTCGACGTGTTCGACCCGGTCGTGGTCACCGTCGGGCGGATCGAGGCCGGCACCACCGACAACGTCATCCCCGCCGACGCGCGCCTCGAGGCGACCGTCCGCACCTTCTCCGAGGCGGTGCACGGCGTCGTGCCCGAGCGGCTGACCCGGGTGTGCGAGGGGGTCGCCGCCGCGCACGGGCTGTCCGCCACCGTCGACTACCAGCGGGGGTACCCGGTCACGTCCAACCGGCCCGAGGAGGTCGAGCGGCTGGCGCGCCTGGTGGCCGGCACGTTCGGGGACCGCGCGTACGTCACCGCGGCGCAGCCGCTCGCCGGCTCCGAGGACTTCTCGTACGTGCTCCAGCAGGTGCCGGGCACGTACCTGGGCGTCGGCGCCACGCTCGCGGACGCCGACCCGCGCACCGCGCCGTACAACCACTCGGCGCACGCCCGGTTCGAGGACGGGGCGCTCGCGGTCGGGCCCGCGGTGCTCGCCGCGCTCGCGCTCGACCGGCTGGCGGAGGGGTGACGGCGGGGCCGACCCGCGCCTGATCTGCGGCTCCACCCGCCCCGAGGGCTCAGGTCGCGGCCGTGGGTGCCGATGACAGGTCTCGACGCGCCCGTCGGCCGGGCGCCGTGCGCGCTCGAGCGGAGGACACGCATGTCGATCACGGCGGGGCACCTGCCCCAGGCGACGCGCGAGGTGTGCGTCGCGCGGCAGGGCATCTACGACGTGCTGAGCCGGCCCATCGGGCACGAGCTGCTGTTCCGCGCGAGCGCCGACGCGGTCGAGTCGGGCGTGCGCCCCGGGATCGACGACAACCGCGCGACCGCGACGGTCATCGTCGCCACGCTCACCGAGTTCGGCGTCGAGGACCTCGCCGGCAACGGCGACCTGTTCGTCAACGTCCCGCGGTCGTTCATCGTCGACGAGCTGCCGCTGGCGCTCGACCCGCACCGCGTCGTGCTCGAGGTGCTCGAGAACGTCCCGGCCGACGAGGAGGTCGTGGCCGGCGTCGAGCGGCTGCGCCGGCTCGGGTTCGGCATCGCGCTGGACGACTTCGTCCCCGACGACCAGCGCTGGGACCTGCTGCCGCTGTGCGACTACGTCAAGGTCGACATGTCCGACGTCGGCGACCGGCTGGCCGCGTTCGCGGACGAGCTGCGCGCCGTCGCCCCGCACGCCGCGCTGGTCGCCGAGCACGTCGAGGACGAGACCGACTTCCTCGCCGCCCAGGAGGCGGGCTTCGACCTGTTCCAGGGCTACCACTTCCGCCGGCCCACGGTGCTGACCCGGCCCGCGCTGGCGCACCACGCGATGGTCGCCGGGCGGCTCCTCGTCCAGCTCGGCGACGCGCAGGTGTCCTACCGGCGCCTCGCCCGGCTCACCGCCGCCGACCCCGCGATCGCGCTCAAGGTGTTCCGGGTCGTCAACTCCGTGTCGGGCGCCGGCCGCACCGTGCGGAACCTGCACCAGGCGCTCGTGCTGCTCGGCCGCGAGCGGTTCCGCGCGATGCTGATCCTCGAGGTCCTCGCCACGGCGGGGCACCACGACGACGAGATCCCGCTGATGGCGCTGGCCCGCACCCGCGCCGCCGAGATCCTCGCCCCGCAGGACCCGCTGGAGGCGTCCACCGAGGCGCTCGTGCGGATCGTCTCCGAGCTGCTCGACGTCCCGGTGGCCGAGCTCGACCCCGAGCTGCACCGCTCGCAGCCGAGCGCCCGGGTCGTCGCCGCCTGCGACGTGCTGGACGCCTACCTGGACGCGATCGCCGAGGAGCAGGTGCCGGCGATCCGGTCGCCGTACTCCGCGCTGCACGTCTCGCTCGTCTACCTGACCGCGCTGCGCGAGGCGCGGGCGCTGCTCGCCACGGTGTACCAGCCGACGCCGCGCCTGCAGGCCCTGCCGGGCGGGGCGGGCGAGGTCGCGTTCGGCTGAGCCGGCCGGCGGTCCGCCCACGGCGGAGCGGACGCTGCGTGCGCGACGCGACCGGTAGCCTGGTGACGTGCGGCGAGACGCCGCGCGAGTTCCGACGAGCACAGGGGATCGCAGTGCCCACCGGCAAGGTCAAGTGGTTCGACACCGATCGCGGCTTCGGCTTCATCGCCGCCGACGACGGCACCGAGGTGTTCCTGCACGCGTCCGCGCTGCCCGCGGGGATCGGCACGCCCAAGCCCGGCACCCGGGTGGACTTCGGCGTGGCCGACGGCCGCCGCGGCCCGCAGGCGCTCGCGGTCAAGCTGCTCGACCCGGTGCCCTCCGTCGCCACGGTGCAGCGCAAGCCCGCCGACGACATGGCCGTCATCGTCGAGGACCTCATCAAGGTGCTCGACCGGGTCGGCAACGACCTGCGCCGCGGCCGCCGCCCGGAGAAGTCCCGCGCCGAGCAGGTCGCGACCCTGCTGCGCGCCGTCGCCGACGACCTCGAGGCCTGAGCATGGCGACCGCGACCCAGGACGCCGTGCTCGGCGGCGCCGTCGACCTCGCCCGCGAGGCCGCGCTCGAGCTCGCCGAGCACCCGCAGGACGTCGGCGAGCACCTCGGGTACACCGTCGACGGCGACCGCCTCGTCTCCCACCGGTTCGCGTGCACCGCCAAGGGCTACCGCGGTTGGGTGTGGACGGTCACGCTGTCCCGCGTGCCGCGCGCGCGCAGGGCGACGGTCTGCGAGGCCGTGCTGCTGCCCGGCGACGACGCCGTCCTCGCGCCCGCGTGGGTGCCGTGGGACGAGCGTCTGCGCCCGGGCGACATCGGCCCCGGCGACGTGCTGCCGTTCCGCGCGGACGACCCGCGGCTCGAGCCCGGGTTCACCCCGACCGGCGACCCCGAGGTCGACGAGGTCGCGATCGGCGAGCTGGCCCTGGCCCGCAACCGGGTGCTGTCGCCCGTCGGCATCGCCGAGGCGGCCGAGCGCTGGTACCGCTCCCCGCAGGGGCCCGCGTCCGCCGGCGCCGTCGCGTCCGCCCAGCCCTGCCTGAGCTGCGGGTTCCTCGTGCCGCTGCAGGGGCCGCTCGGCACCGTGTTCGGCGTGTGCGTCAACGAGTGGTCGCCCGACGACGGCAAGGTCGTCGCGCTCGAGCACGGCTGCGGCGCGCACTCCGAGACCGACGTCGAGCCGCGGCCGTCCGAGTGGCCCGACGTGCCGGTCGCGCGGGACCTCGTGCTCGTCCCGACGGCCGAGGTCGTCGCGGGGCCGGGCGGGGGCCGTGCGGCCGCCGCCGGGGAGGCGCTCGCCGCCGAGCCGCTCGGGGAGCCCGCCGAGGCGGCCGAGGTCGCGGTGGCCGGTGCGGGCGCGGAGGTCGCCGCGGGCGGGACCGCCGAGGCCCCGGTCGCCGTGGAGACGGTGACGGTCGAGTCCGTGACGGTCGAGGTCGAGGTGTCCGCGGCGGGCGAGGCCCCGGCACAGGACGCGGCCCCGGCGGAGGACGCGACCGAGTCGTGACCGCCGACGTCTTCGGCACGCGCGCGCTGCGCGAGCGGGTGCTGGGGACGTGGCGCGCCGACCCGGCGCGCCTGCGCGAGGACGCGAACACCGAGGAGGACCACGCCCGCGGGTACTACCGCGACCGCGTGGTCGTCGAGCTCGCGCAGAACGCCGCCGACGCCGCGGTGCGCGCGGGCACGCCCGGGCGGCTGCTGCTCCGGCTGGCGCCCGCCGACGCGGCGGACGCCCGCGGCGGGGACGGCGCGCGCGACGTGCCCGCCGTGCTGGTCGCCGCGAACACCGGGGCGCCGCTGGACGCGGCCGGCGTGGCGTCGATGGCCGCGATGCGCGCGTCGGCCTCCCGGGACTGGCCGGGTTCCGGCGGGACCGCCGCGGGCCCGGGCCTCGTCGGCCGGTTCGGGGTCGGGTTCGCGGCGGTGCGCGCGGTCGCCGACGAGGTCCGGGTGCTGTCCACCTCGGGGGCCGTGCGGTTCTCCCTGTCCGGCACGCGCGGCGACCTCGCGCTCGCCGCGCTGGACGCCCCGCGGCTCGCCGAGGAGGTGGCCCGCCGCGAGGGGTCGCTGCCCGCGCTGCGGCTGCCCCGGGAGGGCGACGGCCGGCCGCCGGAGGGCTACGACACCGCGGTCGTGCTCGCGCTGCGCGACGAGGCCGCGGTGGACGCCGTGCGCGCGATGCTGGCCGCGGTCGGTGACCCGCTGCTGCTCGCGCTGCCCGGGCTGACCGAGGTCGTGGTCGAGGACGACCTGGCCGGGCACCGCCGACGGGTGGCCGACGTCGACCGGCGCTGGCTGCGGGTCACCGTCGAGGGCGAGCTCGACCCGGCGCTGGTCGCGGACCGGCCCGTCGAGGAGCGGTCCCGCCGCCGGTGGCGGGTCACCTGGGCCCTGCCGCGCGCGGTCGGCGGTCCGGCGTGGGAGCCCGTGCTGCACGCACCCACGCCCACCGACGACCCGCTCGACCTGCCGGCGCTGCTCGTCGCCACCGTGCCGCTCGACCCGACCCGCCGGCACGTCGCCCGCGGCCCCGCGACGGACGCCCTCCTCGACGTCGCGGCCGAGGTGTACGCGCGGCTCGCCGCCGCCTGCGCGGCCGACGGGGACGACCCGCTCCGCCTGGTGCCGCTCGGGCTGCCCGCGGGGGACCTGGACGCGGCGCTGCGCGGCCGGCTGGTCGAGGCGCTGTCCCGCACGCCGCTGCTCGAGCCCGCGGCCCGTGGCCTCGCCGCCGGCCCGACGCCCGCCCCGGCCGGCCCCGGGGACCCCGACGCGCCGGCCGACCACCGCGCGCCCCGAGCCGCCGGCGTCGAGGACCGCGACGCGACGGCCGACGACCCCGCGTCCCGCGCCGACGGGGCCGGGGCCGGCGACGCCCTCGTCGAGCCGCAGCGCGCCGTCGCGCTCGCCGGCCCGTCCGCCGCGGACCTGACCCGGGCGCTCGCCCCGTGGTTCGCCGGCCTCGTCGTGCTGCCCGAGGGCGGCCTCGGCGCGGCGCGGGCGCTCGGCGTCGAGGTGCGCGAGGCCGCCGAGGTCGTCGCGGAGCTGCCGGCCGCCGCGGGCCTGCCCCCGGACCGGTGGCGCGCGCTGTACGCCGCGCTGGCGCCCGCCGCCGGCGACCCGCTGGTGCGCGAGGCGCTCGCCGCCCTGCCCGTGCCGCTCGCGGACGGCCGGGTGGTCCGGGGCGCCCGCGGCCTGCTGCTGCCGGCCGCCGGGGCGCAGGACGCGACCGGCGCGGTGGCCCGCGCGCTGGCCGTGCTGGGCCGGTGGGGCGTGCGGCTGGTGCACCCCGCCGCCGCGCACGACCTGCTGGAACGGCTGGGCGCGACGCCGGCCGACCCGGCGGCGCTGCTGGCGCACCCCGGCGTCCGGCAGGCCGTCGCCGACCAGGCGGACGAGGACGACCTCGACACCGCGGAGCAGGTGAGCGACGCGGTCCTGGCCCTCGTGCGCGCCGCCGTGGCCGACGGTGCGGCCGGGCGGGACGGCGAGCCCGTGCCCGTCGAGCGCGCCGTGCTGGGGCTGCTCACGCTGCGGGCGGCCGACGGCGAGCCGACGCCCGCGCAGGGCCTCGTGCTGCCCGGCTCGCCCGCGGAGCGGCTGCTCGACCCGCGGGTGCTGGCCCCGGTCGCCGCGGACGCGGTCGAGCGCTGGGGCGCGGCGACCCTGGCCGCGGTCGGCGTCCGGGCGGACCTGGTGGCGCTGCGGCTGACGGACGTCGAGGTCGACGGGCTCGCCGGGCTCGACGGGCTCGGGGAGGACGACGCCGACCTCGTGGCCGACGCCCTCGACGGCTGGGACGCCTGGCTCGCCGCCGTCGCGCCGGTCGCGGGGGAGGAGCCCCTGCCCGAGGTGCTCGCCGTCGCCGACCTGGACGCCGTCGCCCCGGGCGCGTGGCCCGCGGTGCTGGCCCGCCTCGCGGAGCCCGGCCCGCTGCGGGACGCCCTGCTCGGGACGGTGGGCGGCCCGGGCGGCCGCGCGGCCCCGGGGTACACGGCGTGGTGGCTCCGGCACCGGTCCGGCCTGCCGCTGGAGGCACCCTTCGCGGCCGTCGGCGCCGAGCCCGCCGTCGCCCGGCTGCTGCCGCCCGCCCCGGCCGAGGTCGCGGGTCTCGACCCGGCGGCGCAGTCGGCGCTCGGCGGCGTCGCGGCGCTCGCGGACGTCCCGGCCGGCGAGTGGAACCGGGTGCTGCGGGCCGCGGGGCCGGTCGGCGGGCGCGTCGACCTCGCGCTCGCCGCCGCCGTGTGGGCGGCCTGGGCCCGCCTCGCGGCCGCGGACCCCGACGCGCTGCCCGGGCTCGACGTGCTGCCCGCGCTGGTCGGCCCGGACCGGGTCGCGCTGGTGCGCGCCGAGGACGCGGCGGTCGCGCCCGCGCCCATGTGGTGGCAGCGCGCCGACGTCGCCGCGCTGGTGCCCGTGGCCGGTCCGGTCGACGCCGAGGACCTGGCCGACGCGCTCGGCGTGCCGCTCGCGGGGGACCTCGCGGACGGTCTGGTCGACGAGCGCGAGGGCGCGGACCCGGGGGTGCTGTCGTCGACGCCCGAGGCGGTCGGGACGCTGCTGGCGGGCGCGCCGGACACCTGGATCGAGCACGAGTCCCTCCGGGTCGACGGGGTGCCGGTCGACTGGTGGGTGGACGGCACCGGCGCCGACGCGATCGTGCACGCCACCCACCTGGCCGGCCTCGCGCGCGGGCTCGCGCAGGCGGCGGGCTCGTGGCGGCTGCGGCACGCGGTCGAGCTGGTGCTCGTCGAACCGGGGCGGGCCGCCGAGCTCGCCGTGGAGCAGGTCGCCGACGGCGGGGGCATGATGGACGGCCGATGACCCGCAGCCTGCTCACCTCGGCCTACCTGCCCGCCCTGCTGTTCGAGACGGGGCTCGGTGCGGTCGTCCCGGTGGTCGCCCTGGTCGCCGCCGGGATGGGCGCCGGGCTCGACCAGGCCGCGCTCGTCGTGGCGCTGCTCGGCGTCGGGCAGATCCTGGGCGACGTGCCCGCCGGGGCGCTCGCCGCCCGGGTCGGCGACCGGCGCGCGATGCTCGTCGCGGCGGCCGTGGCGTGCGTGGCCCTCGCGATCGCCGCGGTCGCGCCGGGCCTGGCCGTGCTGGCGGTCGGCGTCCTGCTGACCGGCGCCGCCTCGGCGGTGTTCCACCTCGCGCGGCAGGCGTACCTCACGGAGGTGGTGCCGGTCGTCAACCGCGCCCGGGCCCTGTCGACGCTCGGCGGGGTGTCGCGGATCGGCGTGTTCCTCGGGCCGTTCCTCGGCGCCGCCGTGCTGCACGTCGCCGACCTGCGCGCCGTGTTCTGGCTCGCCGTCGGGACGACCGTCGCCGCGGCCCTCGTCGTCGGCCTGGCGGGCGACGTGGACGACCGCCGCCCGGCCGCGCGCGACCGCCCGCGGGTGTCCACCGCGGCGCTCGTCCGCCGGCACCGGCGGCTGCTCGCGACGCTGGGCGTCGCGGTCGTGCTGGTCGGGGCCGTGCGGGCGACACGGGGCGTCGTGCTGCCGCTGTGGTCCGAGCACCTCGGGTTCGCGCCGGCGACGACCAGCCTGGTGTTCGGCGTCTCGGGCGCCGTCGACATGCTGCTGTTCTACCCGGCCGGCCGGGTGATGGACCGGCGCGGCCGGCTGTGGGTGGCCGTGCCGTCGATGCTGGTGCTCGGCGGGGCGATCGCCGTGCTGCCGCTGACCTCGACGCTCACCGGCCTCGCGGTCGTCGCGATGGTCATGGGGTTCGGCAACGGGATCGGGTCGGGGATCCTCATGACGCTCGGCGCCGACGTGGCCCCGCCGGAGCACCGGGCGCAGTTCCTCGGCGTGTGGCGGGTGTTCCAGGACTCCGGCGCGGCGGCCGGCCCGCTGGCGGTCTCCGCGGTCGCGGCGGCGGGCAGCCTGGCCGCCGGCATCGTCACCATGGGCGCGGCGGGGCTGCTCGCGGCCGGGGCGCTGGCGGCGACCGTGCCGCGGTGGTCCGAGCACGCCACCGGACGGACCCGGGCGCGGGCCGCGGCGGCGCGGGCGGCCGCCGAGGCGGCGGGGTCGGACCCGGTGTAGGTCGGTCGCCCGGCCGGCGCGGGCACGCAGCGGCCGGCGCGACCGGGTCGTCGGCGGCCGGGGTGGCTCAGCGGCCGGGGCGCCGCCGCGTCCAGGCGAGACCGACCACGCCGAGCGCGGCTCCCACGACGCAGGTCCAGACGCCGTGCGGCGCGGCGGCGTCGGTCAGCCAGAGCACGAGCGCGACGACGAACGCGATCGACCACGCGCCGATCCCGACCAGGAACACCGGCCGCATGCTCACCGGCACCGGCTCCGGGGCGGGCTTGCGGCTCTCCGGCCGCAGGGCGAGGTGGATGAACGACGGCACGGGTCCACCCTAGTTGCTGCCGCCCCGCCCGGGACGCGCCCGCCGCGCGCCCGCCGCGCGCCCGCCGCGCGCTCGCCGTGCGCCCGCCGCGCTCGCCGCGCGCTCGCCGAGCTTGCACTTCCTGCGGGGTTCGACCGGGTCGAACCCCGCAGGAACTGCAAGCTCGGCGGCTCTGCCGGGGAGGGAGTGCGGGAGCGCGGGGGCGGGGAGTGCGGGAGTGCGGGAGCGCGGGGCGGGGAGGGGCTACTCGCCGAAGGCCAGCGCCGTCGCCGTCGCCAGGGCGCTCGGGACCGCCGCCAGGTACGCGTGCGCGACGTCCCAGGGCTCCAGGCCCGCCGCGGTCACGCCCGCGGTGTCGTTCTCCTCGTGCGCGAGCACGGCGGCGAGCACCTGGCCGAGGCGGCCCTCGCGCCGGAGCAGCGCCCCGGACAGGGCGTCGGAGACGCCGGTGCGCGACACGAGCTCGGTGAGGTCGATGCCCATCTGGGCGGCGACGGCCGACAGCAGCCCGACCGTGTAGCCGGCGTCGTCCCCGGCGAGGGTGTGGCAGGTCATCGCGCGGGTGAGGATCGACCACAGCGTGCCGACCGACGCCGGCTTGGCGTCGATCAGCGAGGCGATCGCGAGCGCGTGCAGCTGGCGCGGCCCGACGAGGACGACGGCCTGCAGCACCGAGTCGATCTCGCGCCGCAGCCCGAACGCCGAGGAGTTCACGAGGTGCAGCACGCGCATGGACAGCTCGGGGTCGGACGCGACGGTCCGCACCACGGCCTGCTGGTCGACCTGCTCCGCGGACAGCAGGCGCAGCAGCTCGAGGCACTGCAGCTCGCCGGCGGAGAACGACCGCCGGGTGACCGGCGGGTCGCGGTGGAACATCGGGCCCTGGAGCAGGTCGGCGCCGACGGACTGGGCGACCTCGAGCCGCTCCGTGGTGTCGACGTGCTCGGCGACCACGGTCGCGCCGGCGGCGTGCGCACGGGAGACGAGCTCGGCGCAGTGGTCCGGCCCGCGCTGCAGGTCGACCTTCACGACGGAGACGCGGTCGAGCAGGCGGTCCTGGGCGGCGGAGCCGTCGTAGTCCGCGAGGGCGAGCCGGCTGCCGCGCTCGAGGGCGGCGGCGAGCAGCTCGTCGACGTCGGCCCGGCGGGCGACCGCCGGGGTGACCTCGAGCATCAGCCGGTCGGCGTCGTACCAGACGGCCGCGGTGCCGGCGAGCAGCCCGGACGTCGCGCGCAGCAGCACGGGCTTGTCGCCCGCGAGCCCCGCGAGGTCGAGCCGGCGGTAGGCGGCCTCGACGGCCTGCTCGGTCGACTCGTCCGGCAGCGACGCGCCGGTCGGGCCGCTGACCAGCACGCGCACGGCGTAGCCGTAGACGGACCGGTCGTGGTGCACGACGGGCTGGCGCAGGACCGTGGTCTCGCCGCCGCCGATGGGGATGGGGCTACCGCTCGCGGCGCGGGGGGACCCGGAGGACATGCCGAGGGTCGAGGTCATGACGATCTCCTGATCGGGTCGGGCTGCGAGCGGGCGGGCGGGCGGAGCGGCGGGTGCGGCCGTCAGGCGGCCGGCGCGAGCGGCGCCCGCAGCGGCCAGTCCTCGGTGAGGACGGTCTGCACGGCCGCGCCGCTCGCCGGGTCGACGACCAGGGGGGCGAGCAGGTTCGCGGTCGGCGGCTCCCCGCCGTCGGCGGGCCGGACGACGACCAGGCGCACGGCCCGGTCGCGGTCCGCGCCGATCGAGGCGAGCACGTCGCCGTCGATCGCCGGCGCGTAGTCCGGGAAGAACGCGTCGGGGTCGACGACGAACAGCCGCACGGGGCGGGCGCCCACCGGCTCGGCGCGCAGCGCGTAGAGCACGCCGGCGTCGTCGAGCGGGGTGAGCGTGAAGTCGTCGTAGCCCGCGAGGCCCGGCATGGGCGCGCGCAGGTGCAGGTGCTCGGGCAGGTGGGTGCGACGCGGGGCGTCGGCCAGCTCGGCGGTCATCGGAGGAACTCCAGGAGAGTCGGCTGCAGGACCTTGGCGGCGGCGCCCAGGGCGCCCTGGTACGCGACCTCCTGCGACTGGAGGTCGAGGATGATCTGCGCGAGGTCGACGTCCTGGATGGCGCCCAGGCGGGTCTTGGCGGTGATGGTGTTCTCCGCGATGAGGGACTGCGCGGAGTCGACCTGGTTCTGCCGCGCGCCGACCGACGACAGCTCGGTCGTCATGGCGTCCAGCCGGTCGTCGACGGCGTCGAGCTGGTCGGACGGGTCGCCGCCGGCCCGCAGGGTGGCGACGATGCCGTCGAGCAGGGCGAACACCGACTCGTCGCCGGTGCCGAACACCGCGGCGCCGTCGGAGTCCACGCGGACCGTGGTGCCGCTGGCGACGGTCCGGGTGACCGTGGCGCCGTCGACGCCCTTGTAGTCGTAGGCGCCGGCGGGGTCGTCGCCCGCGCCGAAGGCCGGCGCCGCGACGGTGCCCGCGAACACCGGGCGGCCGAGGTAGGACGTGTTCGCCTGGGCGAGCAGGGCGTCCTTGAGGCCGGAGATCTCCTGCGCGAGCGCCTCGCGCGAGGTGCTGCCGAGGGCGCCGTTGCCGCCCTGGACGGTGAGGTCGCGGACCTTGCGCAGGTTCGCCAGCGAGGTCGTGAGCGCGCTGTCGACGGTGACCAGCCAGGCCTCGCCGTCGGCCGCGTTGCGGTCGTACTGCGCGAGGAGCTTCTGGTCGCCCTGGATCTTGAGGACGTCGGCGGTGCCGGACGGGTCGTCGGAGGCGCGGTTGATCTTCACGCCCGAGGACATCTGCGTCTGCAGCTGCGACATCTTGTGCAGGTTGGCCTGCAGGTTGCCCAGCGTCGAGTTCCGCACCGTCAGCTGCGTGACGCGTCCGATCGCGGTCATCGGCCCACCACCCCCGTCCGGTTGATCAGCGTGTCGAGCATCTCGTCCACGGCCGTCAGGACGCGGGCAGCGCCCTCGTAGGCGCGCTGGAAGGCCAGCATGTTGACCGTCTCCTCGTCGGTGTCGACGGAGGTCTGCGCGAGCTGCGCGGCCTCCGCGGTCGACCGGGCGGCCTCGGCGACGGTGGCGCGCGAGGCGGCCGACGCGGACTTCACGCCGAGGTCGACGACGAACGCGGACCACCGGGAGTCCGGGCCGTCGGTGGCCTTGGCGAGCGCGGCGACCTGCTCCCCGACGCTGCCGTCCAGGCTGCCCTGGCCCGGCGCCGCGACCGCGACGCCCGACGGGTCGGTGACCGCGACGGACAGGCCGAGCGCCGCGGGCCGGGTGGCGTCGATCGCGAAGAAGTCGGCGCCGGTCGTGCCGTCCGCGGTGGCGGCGGTGCGGTGGATCGCGTTCACCTGGCCGGCGATCGTCGTCGCCATGGCGTTGAGCGAGGCGCCGGCGCTCGCCAGCACGCCGCCGTCCTCGGCCGGGCCGAGCGCGGTGAGCAGGCCGGCGACGCGCCCGCCCTCCAGCCCGGCGGCGTTGCCGCTGCGGGCCCACACGATGCTGACGCCCTGGCCGCCCGACACCGCGTCCCCGAAGGACGCCGCGCTGCCCGCGCCGATCGCGAGCGCGTTGGCGGAGCTGCCGGAGACGAGCGCGTTGCCCGCGACCATGACGTCGACGCTGCCGTCGTCGTTGGTGCGGGTGGTCGCGCCGACGAGCGAGGACAGCGACGTGACGAGCTGGTCGCGCTGGTCCATCAGCTCGTTGGCGGAGCCGCCCGCGTTCGTGATCGCGAGGATGCGCGTGTTGAGGTCGGCCACGTTGGTCGCCGTCGTGTTGACCTGGGTGACGAGCGCCGCCGTCGTGGTCCGCGCCTGGTCCCACTGGGTGGCGACGTCCTGGTACAGCGTGGCGACGCGGTCGGCGACGGCCTTGCCGCGCTCGAGCAGCACCGCGCGGTTCGACGCGGAGTCGGGGCTGTTGGCGACGTCGGACCACGAGGTCCAGAAGTTCTTGAGGTCGACGGAGAAGCCCGTCTTCGACGGCTCGCCGATGGTCGCCTCGAGGGTGTCGTACTCGGTGGCGATCGCCGCCAGCCGCGACGCGCCGGAGGTCTCGTTGCGCAGCCGGGCGTCCAGGAAGACGTCGCCGAGCCGCTCGATGCCGGTGACGGCGGTGCCGATGCCGACGCCGTCCGTGGTGGAGAACATCGACGGCACGGTGGCGGCCGGCAGGGAGGCCATGGCGGCGCGCTGCCGGGTGTAGCCCACGGTGTTGGCGTTGGCGATGTTCTGCCCCGACACCTCGAGCGCCTGGCGCTGGGCGATCAGGGAGCTGAGGGCGGTGCCCAGTCCGGAGAACGTGCTCACGGGTCCTCTTCCTCGCGGTTCGTCAGAACGACCGGTCGAGCAGCTGTGCGCTGCGGTCGGCCTCGGCGGTGGTGTGACCCTGCGGGTCGTAGGTCTGGACGGACTCCTGCAGGGACATGAGCGTCTCCTGCGTGGCCCGGTGCGACATGGCGAGCAGCTCGCGGTTGCCGTCGGCGAGCTGGGCGATCTCGGTGGTCAGCTGCACGAAGGCGTCGCGGTGCGCGTGCAGCAGGTCGTCCCAGGGGGCGGGCGCGTGCTCGGCGAGCGTGCGCAGCGTGGCGCCGGGCTCCAGCCCGAGCTCGAGGGCGACGGCGTCCGCCTCGACGGAGCGGCCGAGCTCGGCGTCCCGGATCTGGTCCAGCACGGTCTCGACCTCCCGCGTGGCGTGCGCCAGCCACCGCGTGCGCCCGCTGGTGAGCACGAGCTGCTCCTCCTCGAGCTTGAACAGCAGCAGCTCGAGCAGTCGGCGCTCGGTCCACAGGACGTCGGACAGCTGGCTCAGGGCCATCGGGTCTGTCCCCCTTCGAAGCGGCGGTGGTGCGGTCGGTTCCCGCCCGCGGCGGGTGGCCGACCGGGCTGGTGCCTTCCCTATCGGGCCCGGGCGGGGGGTCCTGAGCAGAAACCGGACACCTCGTCGTCGCCCGGCGCCGCCCGGTGTTCACCCTCGGTTGAACTGACTGGTCAGTGGGCCTGCCTGACGGGACAGCGATGTCCGTGCTGTGACGTGCGTCACAACTCCTCAACTTCGCCCGGAACTATGTCAGCGGATGTCCGATTTGTCTTTCCGGAACGTCCGAAATGGCCGCGGAAGTCGCATAGATCGGGTCCTCAGGAACTTCAGAACAAAGGCTCAAGGCGGGTTTCACCCCCGCCGAGAACCGGAACGTGAACAGCTCTGCAGCCACTCCCGCCGCCGACGACCTCGTCGTCGCGCACATGCCCCTCGTGGGCTACCACGTGAGCGAGGTCCTCTCGCGGGTCCCCGCCACCGTCAGCCGCGACGACCTCGTGTCCGCCGGCCACCTCGCGCTGGTGCTCGCCGCCCGCGCGTACGACCCGGAGACGGGCGTCCCCTTCCCGCGCTACGCCGCGCTGCGCATCCGCGGCGCCCTGATCGACGAGCTCCGCTCGATGGACTGGGCGTCCCGCGGCGCCCGGCACCGCGCCCGCGAGATGTCGGCCGCGAGCGACCGCCTCACCGCGACGCTCGGCCGCACGCCCACCCGCGAGGAGGTGGCGTCCGCGCTCGGCACCGACGTCGCCGCGGTCGACCAGGCCCGCCAGGACGCGGAGCGCCGCGTGCTGTCGATGGACGCCACCGTGCACCCGGTCGCCGACCTGGTCCGCGACGAGGCGCCCGGCCCGGAGGACAACGTGCTGATCGGCGAGCGCCTGCGCTACCTGCGCGCCGCGGTCGAGACGCTGCCCGACCGCCTGCGCACCGTGATCGAGGGCCTGTTCCTGCAGGACCGGTCCGTCGCCGAGCTGGCGGACGAGCTGGGCGTGACCCAGTCCCGGATCAGCCAGCTGCGCACCGAGGGCCTCGCCCTCATGAAGGACGGCCTCAACGCGAGCCTCGACCCGCAGCTGGTCCCGGTCGCCGAGCGGCCCGACGGCGTCGCCGAGCGCCGCCGCCGCACCTACTTCGCCGCGGTCGCCTCGCGCGCCGCGATGACCGCCGCCGGCCACCGCGCCGACGAGGCCCGCGCCGTCCCGACGCCGTTCGGCGCCGACCGGGTCACCCCCGCCGCGGTCTGAGCCGCACCGCAGAGCACGTTCACACCGCGCCCCGAGGCGCCGGCCGCAGCACGCGGCCGGCGCCTCGTGGCGTCTGCGGCGACGGACCCGCAGGTCAGCGGGCCGCGTTGACCCCTTCGGGTGAACCGGCCCGAACCCCTCAGCCGCGGCCGCGGCCGGTCGAAGTTCAAGGGTGAGCCCACGGATGGGCCACGAGTACCCCGATCAAGGAAGAAGAGAACCATGGCGCTCTCCGTCAACACCAACATCGCGGCGCTGAACGCGTACCGCAACCTCTCCGCCACGCAGAACGACCTGGGCAAGTCCCTCGAGAAGCTGTCGAGCGGCCTGCGCATCAACCGTGCGGCGGACGACGCGGCCGGTCTGGCGATCTCCGAGGGCCTCCGCGCCCAGATCGGCGGCACCACCCAGGCCGTGCGCAACGCCCAGGACGGCATCTCCGTCGTCCAGACCGCTGAGGGTGCGCTCACCGAGACGCACTCCATCCTGCAGCGCATGCGGACCCTGTCCGTCCAGGCGTCCAACGAGGGCGGTCTGTCCGACACCGCGAAGTCCAACATCCAGGACGAGCTGTCCGAGCTCAAGACCGAGCTCACCCGCATCGCGGACACCACGCAGTTCAACGGCAAGAAGCTGCTGGACGGCAACTACGACGGTTCGTTCCAGGTCGGCGCCAACACCTCGGCGCAGGACAAGATCAACGTCAAGATCGAGACCGGCAACGGCCAGGGCCTCGGCGCCGTCGGCCTGGGCGTCGCGAACGTCGACGTCACGGCCATCGCCACCAACGCCACCACGGTGGCGACCACCACGGCTGCCGAGTCCGGCACCGCGGGTGTGAAGACCCTGGCCGCGGCCACGGACTTCACGGGTGACAACGTCGCCGCGTTCCAGGAGCTCAACGGCACCGTCACCATCGGCTCGAAGTCGCTCGACCTCAAGTCGGTCGACTACTCCGGCGTGACCACCACGGCCGGTGCCGAGGCCGCCCTGAACGCGGCGCTGACCGCCAAGTTCGGTGCGGGTGCCGCGACGGCCGCCGCCACGGCGACCGGCATCACCCTGACCGGTGCCGCCACCACGGGCACGGCCGCCGAGGTCGCCGCCACGGAGATCGGCTTCAAGCAGGCCACCGGTGCGGACGAGGCGATCGACCTGATCGACGCGGCCATCACCTCGGTCTCCTCGGTCCGTTCGGGCCTCGGTGCGGTCCAGAACCGCTTCGACCACACCATCAACAACCTCAACGTCGCGGTGGAGAACCTGACCGCGTCCGAGAGCCGCATCCGCGACACCGACATGGCGTCCGAGATGGTCAGCTACACCCGCGCCTCGATCCTGTCGCAGGCCGGTACCGCGATGCTCGCCCAGGCCAAGAACCTGCCGCAGAGCGTCCTGCAGCTCCTCCAGTGAGCTGTCGCCCCCCGGTGGTGACGCCGGGGGGCACCGCACGACCCTGACAGGCGGTGGGTGGACGACCGTCCACCCACCGCCTGTCGCGTGCCGGCCCCGCCGGCCTGGACGCACGACGACCCGGGGAGGACCGGACCAGCATGGTGAGCAGCATCGGGATCGACGGCCTGATCAGCGGCATGAAGACCAGCGAGATCATCGACCAGCTGCTCGCGGTCGAGGGGAACCAGCAGAAGCTGCTGGCGTCCAAGCGCACCGGGCTGCAGTCCGTCGTCACCGCCCTGCAGTCGCTCAACACCAAGGTCGCCTCGCTCGGCACCGCCGCCACGACCGCCCTCAAGGCGGAGTCCTGGCAGGCCACGACCGCCACCGCCTCGTCCACCGCGGTCACCGCCGTGACGTCGAAGGACGCCTCGCCGTCCTCCCTCACGCTGACCGTCGACAAGCTGGCCGCGTCCCAGTCGACGCTCTACACGCTGCCGAGCTCCTACACCTCGGGCAAGCCGGGCTTCACCCTCACCGTGGGCGGCGAGGCGAAGACGATCGTCGCCTCGAGCCCGCACATCGGCGACGTCGTCGCGGCGTTCAACGCCGAGGGCACGGGCGTCACCGCCTCGGCCGTGAACGTCGGCACCGCCGACGCCCCCGTCTACAAGCTGCAGCTCACCGGCACCGCCACCGGCGCCGACAACGGCTTCACGGTCGCCGCGACCAACGCCAACGAGGGCACGTCGCTGACCGGCCAGGAGCTGCGCGCCGCGGCCGACGCCAAGGTCACGCTGTGGCCGGGGACGCCGGGCCAGACCGAGGTCACCTCCGCGAGCAACAGCTTCAAGGGCCTGCTCACCGGCGTGGACCTCACGGTCAGCAAGGCCGGCACCGAGGAGGTCACCGTCACGGTGGCCCGCAACGCGGCCTCGATGAGCAAGCTCGCGTCGAACCTGGTGACCAACCTCAACGCCGTGCTCGGCGACATCGCCGACCGCACCAAGGCGACCTCCGGCACCGCCGCCGACGGCGGCTCGATCCTCAAGGCCGGCCTGCTGTCGGGCAACACCGCCGTGCGGGTGCTGCAGCAGAGCGTCCTCGCCGCGGGGACGATCGAGGTCGACGGGAAGTCGCCCGCGTCGGTCGGCATCGTCGTCGGGCGCGACGGGACCTTCACGTTCGACGAGGCGGCGTTCACCACCGCCTACACGGAGGACCCCGCCGCCGCGCAGAAGATGGTGCAGGCCGTTTCCGCCGCGCTCGAGACGGCCGCCACCGCGGCGTCCGACAGCACCAAGGGCACGCTGACCGCCCAGATCACCTCGTACCAGAGCGAGGTCACGGACCTGGCCGACCGGATCGCCGACTGGGACGACCGCCTGGCCACCCGCCGCGCGTCCCTCACGCGCATCTACACCGCGATGGAGGTGTCGATGTCGCAGATGCAGTCGACCTCCAACTTCCTGTCCCAGCAGCTCGCGCAGCTGAACGCGAACAACGCCAGCTGAGCCACCCACCCACGCAAGGGAGGACCGTCGTGTACGACGTCCGGACCCGGTACCTCGCCGACGCGGTCGCCACCGCGGGCCCGGCGAAGCTCCTCACCATGCTGTACGACCGCCTGCTGCTCGACCTGGACCGGGCGGAGGCGGCGCTGCGCTCCGGCGCGCGCGCCGAGGCCACCCAGCAGCTCGCGCACGCGCAGGAGATCGTCGCGGAGTTCATCGCGAACCTGAACGTGGGGGAGTGGGACGGGGGCGACCGCCTGCTGTCGGTCTACACGTTCCTGCTCTCCGAGCTCATCGGCGCGAGCACCGCCGGCGACGCCGAGCGGGTCGTCGCGTGCCGGGCGCTCGTGGCGCCGCTCGCCGAGGCGTGGCGCGAGGCCGCGCTCGTCGTGGCCAAGGACGTGCCGACGCAGCGCACCGCCCCGACCTTCGACACCGCCGACGCCGGCTCCGGCGGGGTGCTCGGTGTCGGCTGACGCGCTCGCGCCCGTCGAGGGCGCGCACGCGGGCACCGCGCTGGACGCCGACGCGCGCCCGCACCGCGACGCGCACGCGGGCGAGCGCGGCGCGAGCGGCGACCGCGAGGCCGCCTGGGCGCGCGCGCTCGCCGACATGGAGGCGGCCGCGGACCGCGCGGAGCACCTGCTGGCCGCGGCCGGCTGGGCCGACGCGGGCGCCGCGGCGCACGCCGCCGACGCCGCGGTCACCGCACCCTGGCGCACGCCGCGCGGGCTCGGCTCCCTGCCGCTCGCGCTCGCGCCCCGCGCCGCCGCGCTCGTCGACCGCCAGCGCGACCTGGTGCGCCGCACCGCCGAGCAGCTCGACGACCACCGCCGCGCGCTGCGCACGGCCGACGGCCTGCGCACCCGCGCCGCCGCCGCCCCGGTCTACCTCGACGTCGAGGGCTGACCCCCGCCGCGCTCCTCGCCGTCGAGGACGCCCCTGGGTGCCAGCACCCAGGAAATGCCCGCGGACATTCCGCGGCAAATTCGGACAACCCGTTCGAATCGCGCCCGCCGCGCGGGTGACCTGCGACATTTTCCGCGCGCACGCCTCAGCACCGCCCGGGCCCCGCCGATGGGACGCGTGAGCACGGATCGCTCGCGCAGCAGGCCACGGACTAGGCCGACCAGGACCAACCTCAGGTGAGGGTGACCCTGCATGGGCATGTTCGACTCCGTCAGCTACGTCGCGCTGAACAGCGCGCTCGACGGCCTGGCCGCGCGCCAGCGCGCCATCGCCGAGAACGTGGCGAACATCCAGACCCCGGGCTACCACGCCAAGAAGGTCCGGTTCGAGGACGCGCTCGCGCGCGCGGTCGACGGCGGCACCGGCGCCGCGACGGCCACGACCTCCCGGTCGCTCGAGCCCACCCGCACCGACGGGAACAACGTCAACCTCGACTCCGAGACGTTGCTCAACGTCGACACCAACCTCCGGTACCAGCTGGCGACCCAGGCGGTCGACGGCACGTTCTCCGGCGTCCGCGCGGCGATGAGGACCTCCTGATGACCACGTTCGGGGCGATCGGCATCGCCAGCACCGGCATGACCGTCTACCGCAAGTGGATCGACGCGGTCAGCGACAACCTCGCGAACATGAACAACGCGACCTCGACCACCGAGGCCGCCTACCAGGCCAAGTACGTCGTGGCCTCCGAGATCCCCACCGCGGACGGCGGCGGCGCCCAGGTGTCCGGCATCGCGCTCGGCCCGGCCGAGGGCCGGCTCGTGCACGAGCCCACCAACCCGCTCGCGGACGAGGACGGCTACGTGCGGTACCCCGAGGTCGACATGGCCTCCCAGATGACGCAGCTGATCATGGCGCAGCGCGGCTACCAGGCGAACGCGGCGGTCGTGGACCGCGCGAAGTCGTCCTACGAGGCGGCGCTGCAGATCGGACGGACCTCGTGAGCATCCAGCCCGTCGGCGGGGTGACCGGCGTGACCGGCACCTCCTACCTGTCCGAGCTGTCCGACGTCGCCGGCCTGGCCGGCGCGACCGGCGCGGGCGCGACCACCACGACCGGTGCCGACGGCGGGTTCGCCGCCGCGCTCGGCGCGGTCGACCACGTCCAGCAGCTCCAGTCCACCAGCCAGGCGCTCGCGGTCCGGGCCGTCACCGGCGACCTCGACGACGTGCACGACTACACCGTCGCGTCGTCCGAGGCGAAGCTCGCCCTCGAGCTCACCGCCGCCGTGCGCAACAAGGCCGTCGACGCGTTCACCGAGATCATGAGGATGCAGGCCTGATGCCCGCCCAGGTGAAGACCCTGTTCGGCCGCATGAGCGGCGCGGTCAAGCAGTTCTCGCTCCCGCAGAAGACCTTCGCGGTCATCGCGGTCGCCGCGATCCTGCTCGGCGGGTTCGCCCTGTACTCGTGGGCCGCGAAGCCCACGCTCGCCCCGCTGTTCAGCGGCCTGTCCGCGACCGACGCGTCGGCCGTGGTCGACCAGCTGTCGGCCGAGGGCGTGACGTACGAGCTGACCGACGGCGGCAGCACCGTGCTGGTCCCGCAGGACCGGCTCTACGACATGCGCCTCTCGCTCGCGGCGGCCGGCCTGCCGGCGAACGCGGAGGGCGACGGCTACTCGCTGCTCGACGGGATGTCGATGACGTCCAGCGAGTTCCAGCAGCAGACCACGTACACCCGCGCCCTGGAGGGCGAGCTGGCCAAGACGGTCGGCGCCATGTCCGGCGTCGAGGCGGCGACGGTCAAGCTCGCGCTGCCGGAGGAGTCGGTGTTCGTCTCGCAGCAGCAGGACCCGACCGCCTCGGTGTTCGTGCGGACGAAGACCGGCACCGAGCTGAGCAACGACCAGGTCGAGGCGATCGTGCACCTGGTGTCCGCGGGCATCGAGGGCATGAAGGCGACCGACGTCGCGGTCGTCGACTCCACCGGCAAGGTGCTGTCCGAGGTCGGCACCGGCCTGACCGGCGGCACCGGCGACGAGGCCACCTCCACCTACGAGCAGCGGGTCACCGGCGCCGTGCAGGCGCTGCTGGACCAGGTCGTGGGCGCGGGCAACTCCGCCGTCACGGTCACCGCGTCGCTCAACCAGGACCAGACGCAGCGCACCTCCGAGGAGTTCACGGCGTCCGAGGGCACCCCGCCGCTCGTCTCGTCGACCACCACCGAGGAGTACGAGGGCACCGGCGGCGGCAACGCCACCGGCGTGCTCGGGCCGGACAACATCGCGGTCCCGAACGGCGACGCCGCCGGCACCGGGACGTACACGAACACGACCGAGGACGTCAGCAACGCGGTCAACAAGGTCACCGAGGTGACCACGGTCGCCGCGGGCACCGTCGAGCGGCAGTCGCTCGCCGTGCTCGTCGACCAGACCGCCGCCGCGGGCATCGACCTCAACCAGCTCACCGCGACGCTCACCGCGGCCGCGGGCATCGACGCGGCGCGCGGCGACACGATCGCCGTGCAGGCGATGGCCTTCGACACCACCGGCGCGGACGCCGCCGCGGAGGCGCTGGCCGCCGCCGACGCCCAGGCCGAGGCCGACCGCCGCGCGGACCTGCTCCGGCAGGCCGTGATCGCCGGCGCCCTGCTGCTGGTGGTGGTCGTGGTCGCGATCGTGCTGGCCCGCCGCTCGCGGCGCAGCAAGCGCGAGGCGCTCGACATCGGCGAGCTGCCGCTGATGGACGGCCCCGACCCGGCCGCCGAGCTCGAGGACCTGCCCGAGATCCCGCCGGCCCTCCCGGGCCCGGCCGAGGTCGACCCGGTCGCCGAGTCCCTCGCCGTCAAGCGCGCCGAGATCGCCGCGCTCGCCGACGAGCAGCCCGAGGAGGTCGCCGACCTCCTGCGCGGCTGGCTGACCCCCGCCGGGCGGCGCTGATGTCGACCGCCACGCTGACCGGCACCCAGAAGGCCGCCATGCTGCTGCTGCAGCTCGGCCGGGAGCGCGCCGCCAAGGTCATGGCCAAGCTCGAGACCGCGGAGATCGAGGAGCTGACCGCCGAGATCATGCGCCTGGAGCGCGTGGACGCGACGGTCGCGGACGAGGTCGTCGAGGAGTTCTACGCCGCGTCGGCCATCGGCCCGAGCGTCAACGGCGGCCTCGGCTACGCCACCCAGCTGCTCGAGGGCGCCCTGGGCCGCGACGAGGCCGCGGGCATGATCGAGCGCCTGCAGACCTCGATGGCCGGCCAGCCGTTCGAGTTCCTGCAGCACGCCGACGCCCGCCAGGTGCTGTCGCTGCTGAACGGCGAGCACCCGCAGGCGGTCGCCCTGGTGCTGGCCCACCTGCGCCCGGAGCACGCGTCGGCGATCCTCGCCGGCCTGCCCGCGGACCAGCAGTCCGAGGTCGCGCACCGCATCGCGCTGATGGAGCGGGCCTCGCCGGACGTGGTCGCGGTCATCGCCGAGTCGATGCAGCGCAAGGCCTCCACCGTGCTGACGCCGAGCGAGCTGTCGGCCGTCGGCGGCGTGCAGCCGCTGGTCGAGATCATCAACCGCGCGGACCCGACCACCGAGAAGCTCATCCTCGAGGGGCTGCAGAGCCGCGACGAGGCGCTGGCCGACGAGGTGCGCAGCCGGATGTTCGTGTTCGGCGACACCGTCCTGCTCGAGGACCGCGCCATGCAGCTCGTGCTGCGCCAGGTCGAGACCAACGAGCTGTCGGTCGCCCTCAAGGGCGCCGCGCCCGAGGTGCGGGACAAGATCCTGCGCAACCTGTCCGAGCGCGCCCGCGAGAACCTCGAGGAGGAGATCGAGCTGCTCGGCCCGGTCCGCCTGTCGCAGGTGGAGGAGGCCCGCGCGGGCATCGTCCAGGCGATCCGCCGCCTCGAGGAGTCGGGCCAGATCGTGATCCGGCGCGAGGGCGAGGACGAGTATGTCTCCTGAGCCCCGCTCCTTCACGCAGGCCTTCGGCGGCTCGCGCGGCGGGACCGCCACGGCCGAGCCCACGCGCGCCGAGGGGTACGCCGCCGGGTACGCGGCGGGTTACGCCGCCGGTGCCCGCGAGGCCGCCCGCGCCGCCGAGGCCGAGGCCGGCCGCGTCCAGCGCGAGCGCGCCGAGGCGGACGCCCGCCGTGCCGCGGAGCACGCCGACGCCCTGGCCGTGCTGGCGCGCGCCGCGCGGGCCGCCGCCGACCGCTCGGCGCCGGTCCTCGCGAGCGCCGAGCACGCGCTGCACGCCGCCGCGCTGGACCTGGCCGCCGCCGTCCTCGGCACCGCGGTCGCCGACGCCCCGACGGCCGCGGCCGCGGCGCTCGCCCGCATCCGCGCGCTGGACCCGGCGCGCGAGGTGCACACCGTCCGGCTGCCCGAGCGCGACCTCGCGGTCGTGCGCGCGGCGCTCGCGGGCGACGCCACGGTCGCGCGCGGCGACGTGCTCGCCGGCCTGCCCGACCTGACCGGCGTCGAGCTCGTCGCCGACCCGGCCCTGGCCCCCGGCGACGCCGTGGGCGAGCACCCGGACGGGTTCCTCGACGCGCGCCTCGGCGCCGCGCTCGACCGCGCCCGCGCGGCCCTGGAGGCCGACGCCCGATGACCACCACGCCCACCGCCGCCGTGCTGCCCACGCCGCGCACCGCCGCGACCGCGAGCACCCCCGCGCCGCCGCTCGCCGAGCCCGCCGCGGCGCTGCTGCGCACCCCGGTCTGGGGCGCCGCGCTCGCCGCCGCCCGGCCCGAGCGCGTCGGCACCGTCCGCGGCGTCGTCGGCCTGACGGTCGAGGTCGCGGGCACCGGCGCCGCCGTGGGCGAGCTCGTGTCGATCGACCCGGGCGACGGCACCGAGGTGCCCGCCGAGGTCGTCGCCACCGGCCGCGGCTCGGCGCAGGCGATGCCGCTGGGCCCCACCCACGGGCTGCGCGCCGGGATGCCCGTGCGCCCCCGCGGCACCGCGCTGACCGCGCCGGTCGGCCCGGGCCTGCTCGGCCGGGTGCTCGACGGCCTCGGCCGCCCGATCGACGGCAAGGGGCCGCTGGTCGGCGTCGGCGCGGCCGAGGTGACCGGGCACGCCCCGCACCCGCTGGCCCGCGCCCGCGTCGCGCAGCCGCTCGACCTCGGCGTGCGCGTGCTCGACACCCTGGTGACCGCCGGCCGCGGCCAGCGCCTCGGCCTGTTCGCCGGGTCCGGCGTCGGCAAGTCCTCCCTGCTGTCGATGATCGCCCGCGGCACGGACGCCCAGGTGTCCGTCATCGCCCTGGTCGGCGAGCGCGGCCGCGAGGTGCGCGAGTTCCTCGAGGACGACCTCGGCCCCGAGGGCCTGGCCCGGTCGGTCGTCGTCGTGGCGACCTCCGACGAGCCGCCGCTGGTCCGGCTGCGCTCCGCGTTCGTGGCCACCCGGATCGCCGAGTGGTTCCGCGACCGCGGCGACGACGTCGTGCTGATGATGGACTCGCTCACCCGCGTCGCGATGGCGCAGCGCGAGATCGGCCTGTCCGTCGGCGAGCCGCCGGCCACCCGCGGGTACCCGCCGAGCACCTTCGCGCTGCTCGCCCAGCTCCTGGAGCGCGCCGGCACCGGCGCGACCGGGTCCGTCACCGGCCTGTACACCGTGCTGGTGGACGGCGACGACCACAACGAGCCGATCGCCGACGCCGCCCGCTCGATCCTCGACGGGCACGTCGTGCTGGAGCGGTCGCTGGCCGTGGCCGGCCACTTCCCGTCCGTCGATGCGCTCGCGTCCATCTCCCGCGTCGCGTCCCGCGTGACCGGCCCGGAGCACAAGGCGCTCGCCACCCGGCTGCGCCGCGTGATGGCCGCGCGCCGCCAGGCGCAGGACCTGCTGGACGTCGGCGCGTACGTCGCGGGCTCGAACCCGCTGGTCGACGCCGCGGTCGCGCACGGCGCCGCGATCGACGCCTTCCTCCGCCAGGGCATGGACGAGCGCGCGCCGTCGGCCGACTCCTGGGCGCGGCTCGCCGCGCTCGTCGCCGCGATGGGGGACCTGCCGTGAGCCGCGCCTTCCGCCTGGCCGGGCTGCTGCGCCTGCGGGCGCTCGCCGAGGAGCAGGCCGCCGCCCAGCGCGCCGTCAGCGTGCGCGGCCGCGACGCCGCCGCGGCCCGCGCCGCCGCGACCGAGGCCGCGCTCGGCTCCGCCGCCTTCCCGCCCGGCGCCGACGCCCGCGCGGTGCAGGCCGTCGTCGCCAGCCGGCTCGCGCTGTCCGCGATGCTCGTCGACCGGCGCGCGCAGGTCCTGGTGGCGCAGGACGAGGTCGACGTGGCCGACGCGGCCTGGGCCGAGGCCCGCAGCCGCACCCGCACCCTCGAGAAGCTGCAGGAGAAGCACGACGCCGCCGTCCGCGCCGAGGAGCAGCGGGCCGAGCAGGTCGTGCTCGACGAGGTCGCCGGCCGCCGCGCGGTCGCGACCGTGGGCGCCGACGCGTCCGGGGAGGGGGACCGGTGACCGGGGGAGTGGCCGCCGTGCAGGCGCGCATCGCCGAGATCCGCGCGTACGTCGAGCCGGTGGCCGTGGCGACGACGTCGGCGACGCCCGCGACGTCCGCCACCACCGGCTCCGTGGCGGCCACGACCTCGGCCACCGCCGCCCCGGGCACCGGCTTCGCGGCCGCGCTCGCGCAGGTCACCGGCGCCGCGCCCGCCGCGGACCCGGCCACCGTGCCGGCCGGTGCGCTGTCCACGACCGTCACCGGCCAGGACCTGGTCGAGTCGGCGAAGAAGTACCTCGGCACGCCCTACGTGTGGGGCGGCGAGTCGCTCGCCGAGGGCGGCCTGGACTGCTCGGGCCTGGTGCTGCGCTCGCTCGCCGACCTCGGCATCACCTCCGGGGTGCCGCGGGTCGCCCGCGACCAGGCGACGATAGGCCAGGAGGTGCCCTCGCTCGCGGAGGCGCTGCCCGGTGACCTCGTCGTGCTGAGCGGCGGCAAGCACATCGGCATCTACGTCGGCGACGGGCAGATGATCGACGCCCCGAAGCCCGGGAAGTCCGTGACGATCCGCGACGTGTACGCGGAGCCGACCACGATCCGGCGGGTGCTGCCGCAGCAGGCCGCGACGCCGACCGCGACCGCCCTGTCCTCGGACGCTCTGTCCTCGGCGCTCGCGAGCACGTCCGCCGGCCAGAACGCGCTGGCGCTGCTCACCGGGTCGGCGGGCGCGACCGGCTCGTCGCCCGCGGCCCTGACCGGCGGCTCGCTCACGTCCGCGCTCCAGCGGCTCGGCGCGGGCTCGACCTCCACCACCTCGTCCCTGCTCACGTCCCTCTGGGGGGCCGCCTCGTGACCATCAGCACGCTTCCCGCCGCCGGCGCCGCGCGGTCCGCCGCCCCGGCCGCGGGCACCGCCGCGCGCGGGGGGTCCGGCTTCGACGCCGTGCTCCTCGGCGCGCTCGCCGCCGCCCCGCAGGACCGCGAGCCCGCCGTCCGGCCCGCCGCGGACCGCCCTGCGGCCGACCGCCCCGTGTCCGACCGCCCCGCGGGCGCGGACCGCCCGGCCGACCGCCCGTCGGCGTCCGACCGGGCCGGCCGCCCGGCCGACCGCCCGGGCCACGCGCACGGCACCGACCGTGCGGACCGCCCTGCGGCCGGCCGTCCCGCCGCCGACCGCCCCGAGGGCGCGGGCGACGCGACGGCCCCGGGGGCCGACGTCCCCGCGGACGCCGCCACCGACGGCGCCCCGGCCTCCGACGCCGCGGCCGACCCGGCGGCGGACGCGCAGCCGGTCGTCGCGCCCGCCGCGCCGGTCGTGGCCACCGCGCTCCCGCCGGAGGTCACCGCCGCGCTCGCCGCGCAGGCCGCAGGCGCCGCGGGCGCCCCGGCCACGGCGGACGCCGCCGGGCCGACCCCTGCCGTGGCCGCCCTCGGCGCGGCGCCGGCGACCGGGGGCAGCACCGCCCCCGCGACCGCCGCCGCGACCGCCGCCGCGCCCGCTGCCGCGGAGCCCGCCGCGGCCGCGAGCCCGGTCACCGCCGCGCCCGCCGCGCCCGCCACCCCCGCGGCGGCCGAGCCGACCCCCGCGCCCGCCCCGTCCGCAGCCCCGGCGTCCGCGGGGACGTCCGCGCCCGCGACCGCCGACGCGGCGGCCGCGGCGGCCCGTCCCGCCGAGGCCGCGGTGCCGGCGACGACCTCGGCGGCGACCACGGCGCCGGCCGAGGCCCCCGCCCCGGCCGCCGTCGCCGAGCACGCCGCGACGGCCGCGGCCGACGACGCCGCGCCCGCCCCCGCGCCGACGGCCGCCCCGGCCGCGCAGCCCGCGCTCCAGGTCGGCACGGTCCAGCACCGCGCCGCGGCCGCGCCGGCCGCGACGCCCCTGGCCGACCAGCTCGCCTCGAAGATCGGCGAGCAGCTGCCCGCCCTGCGCGCGGCGGGCACCGGCCAGCACGTCCTGACGCTGCGGGTGGACCCGGAGCACTTCGGCCCGGTGAAGGTCGTCGCGCACATCTCGCCGGAGGCCGTCCGGGTCGAGCTGGTCGGCGCGACCGACGCCGCCCGCGACGCGCTCCGCCAGTCGCTGCCGGACCTGCGCCGCGACCTCGCCGCGACCGGGCTGTCCTCGGACGTCCGCCTGGGTGCGGACGGCGACGGAGCGGACGGCCAGGCCGCCGGCACCGACCGCCGCGAGGCCCCCGCCCGCCCGGACGGCACCCGCCCCGGCGCGGCCGCCGCCGCGACCGCCCCGACCACCACCGCACCGCGCCCGTCGGCCCACGCCGGCGGCCTCGACCTGCTCGTCTGACCGGAGGGAACCCCCCGTGACCGCCATCCCCGTGTCGTCCATCGGCGCGACGCGCACCGACGCGTCGGCGGGCGTCGAGGCGCCCAAGAAGGAGCTGGACAAGGACGCGTTCCTCCAGCTGCTCATCGCCCAGCTGTCCAACCAGGACCCGAGCAGCCCGATGGACACGAGCCAGATGATGGCCCAGACCACGCAGCTCGGGATGATGGAGTCCCTCTCGGAGATCCAGGCCTCGTCGCGCGAGCAGTTCGCGCTGCAGATGCGCATGGCCGCCGCCGACCTCGTCGGCCAGCAGGTCACCTGGACCGACGCCGACGGGGAGTCCCAGACGGGCCTCGTGTCCGGCGTCGACTACTCCGCGAGCGTCCCGACCCTGACGGTCGGGAAGACCTCGATCCCGCTCGACTCCGTCTCGAGCGTCAGCCCCGCGGGGACCACCCCGCCGGCCGACGACGACGACGCGCCCGGCACGACCACCCCCACGCCCACCGCCTGACCGCGGTCCGCCCCACCCCACCCGAAGGGAACCACCATGCTCCGCTCCCTCTTCTCCGGCATCAGCGGTCTGCGCAGCCACCAGACGATGCTCGACGTCACCGGCAACAACATCGCCAACGTCAACACCACCGGCTTCAAGGCGTCCCAGATCCAGTTCCAGGACACCCTGAGCCAGATGCTCAACGCGGCCTCGGCCCCGCAGGACGGCGTCGGCGGCCAGAACCCCGCCCAGGTCGGCCTCGGCGTGCAGGTCGCCGGCATCACGACCAACTTCACGCAGGGCGCGGCGCAGCTCACCGGCCGCAGCACCGACATGATGATCTCCGGCGACGGCTTCTTCGTCGTCCGCCAGGGCACGCAGCAGTACTACACGCGCGCCGGGTCGTTCGACTTCGACTCGACCGGCCAGATGGTGCTGCCGGGCGACGGCGCGATGGTCCAGGGCTGGGCCGCGGACCCCTCCGGCGTCATCGACACCTCCCGCCCGGTGGGCGACATCAAGGTCGGCGTCGGCACCGTGATGCCGGCCAGGGCCACCACCACCACCCCGTTCGCGGGCAACCTGCAGGCGGACGCCGCGGTCGGCAAGACCAAGACGGTCGCGGTGAAGGCGTACGACGCGCTCGGCAACGCCCGCGAGGTCGCGCTGGAGTTCACCAAGGAGGCCACCGGCTGGACGATGACCGCCACCGACGGCACCGCGACGTACCCGGCCACCGGCTCGGTCGCGCTCACGTTCGACGCGGCCGGCCAGCCGACGTTCGCCGAGACGACCTTCGCGCTCGGCGCCGTCACCGTCGACCTGACCGGCGTCACCGGCATGGCGGGCGTGGACACCATCGCCGCGGGCAAGCAGGACGGCTACGCCGCCGGCATCCTCGAGTCGTTCACGCTCGGCTCGGACGGCACCATCAACGGCGCGTTCAGCAACGGCCTCAAGCAGGACCTCGGCCGGATCGCCATGGCGTCGTTCACGAACCCCGCAGGCCTGTCGAAGGCGGGCGGCTCGCTGTTCACCACCACGGTGAACTCGGGCGACCCGCAGATCGGCGCCGCCGGCACCGGCGGCCGCGGCACCATGTCGTCCGGCTCGCTCGAGATGAGCAACGTGGACCTGTCCACGGAGTTCACGCAGCTGATCATCGCGCAGCGCGGCTTCCAGGCGAACTCCCGCGTCATCACCACCTCGGACGAGGTGCTGCAGGAGCTCGTCAACCTCAAGCGCTGACCGGCGCCGCGTCCTCCGCCCGGCCGCGTGCCGGCGGGGGACGCGGACCTCAGGCGCGCCAGGGGTCGACGACCGCCACGCCGGTGCCGGCGAAGTCCTGCACGTCCCGGGTGACCACCGCCTTGGCGTGCACGAGCGCGGTGGCCGCGATCAGCCCGTCCGAGAAGGGGCGGGCGTCGGGGACGGACAGCGCGGCGGCCCGGCGGGCGACATCGCCGTCGACGGGCAGGACGCGCCCGTCGAACTGCGGCAGCACCTGCCCGGTGAACCACGCGCGGAGCAGGGCGCCCTGGGCGGGGTCCTTGCGCTCGCGCGCGAGGATGCCCCGCTCCAGCTCGTACAGCGTCATGGCCGAGACGAACAGCTCCGAGGCCGGCCTCGCGTCGACCCACGCGACCACGTGGTGGTCGGCGGCCGGCATGCGGAGCTCGGAGATCACGTTCGTGTCGAGCAGGAAGGTCACAGGTCGACCTCGCGCTCGGCGAGCGGGGCCCGGGGCGGGTGGAACTCGACGTCCTCCGCGTCGGGCCGCATCCGCAGCGCCTGGGCGAGCCCCGTGCGGGCACCCGTGAGGGCGCGCCAGTCCTCGACGGTCAGCAGGACGTGCGACGGCCGGCCGCGGTCGGTGATCACCACCGGCCCGTGCGCCGCCGCCCGCTTCGCCGCCGAGACGTCGTGGTTGAACTCGCGGGACGTCATCGCCGTCTCGGCCATCGCATCTCCTGGTGTAGGTACGTACCTACATCTTACGACCCAGTCGCCCCGCCGGGGAGGCCGGAGCCCGCGAAACCCCTCAGTGCCCGGGCCCCGTGTCCGATGGACAGGGGTGAGCGGCACACGGACGGGCCGCGGCGGCGCGAGCCGCACGTGCACCACCAGGGACGGGACAACCGCTGTGATCATCGTGACGCGCCTGAACGGGGCCCAGTTCGGGGTCAACCCCGACCTGCTCCAGCGTGTCGACAGCGCGCCCGACACCATCCTGACCCTCATCGACGGGACGAAGTACATCGTCCGGGAGTCGATGGCCGAGGTCATCGCGCGGGTCAACGAGCACCGCGCGCACCTCCTGGCCCGTGCCCAGGAGATCCAGGCGGCACCGGTCCCCGCGGTCGAGCTGGTCCGGGACGCCTCCGGCGCCGACCAGCCGGCCGACGAGGACGCGCCGCTCGCCGACCCCGTCCCCCTGCGACCGAGGAGCCGCTGACATGGATCCCGCCGGTTTCATCGGGCTGGTCGTCGCCTTCGGCGCGATCTTCACCGCCCTCATCATGGAGGGGGCGGACCCGATGTCCATCTTCCTCCTCCCGCCGCTCATCCTCGTGTGGATCGGCACCATCGGCGTCGGCATCGCCGGGCACACCATGAAGGACGTCATCGAGTCCTACAAGGCGGTGCCGCGGGCCTTCCTGAAGAAGGTGCCGGACCCGACCACGACCGTGGACACCCTGGTCGACCTGGCCGACCGCGCCCGGCGCGAGGGGCTGCTCGCGCTCGAGGACGCCGCCAAGGACATCGACGACCCGTTCCTGCGCGGCGGCCTGCAGGCCGCGATCGACGGCACGGACCCCGACGACCTCCGGATGATCCTCGAGGACAAGATCGCGACCAAGCGGACCAAGGAGAAGGTCTGGTCGAAGTACTTCGCCGACATGGGCGGCTACGCGCCGACCGTCGGCATCATCGGCACGGTCATCTCCCTGGTGCACGTCCTGGAGAACCTCTCCGACCCGGCCTCGCTCGGCCACTCCATCGCGGCCGCGTTCGTCGCGACGCTGTGGGGCATCCTCTCCGCCAACGTCGTCTGGCTGCCGATCGGCGCCCGCATCAAGCGGTTCTCCGACCTGGAGTGCGCGCAGATGGAGGTGACGCTGGAGGGCCTGCTGGCCGTCCAGGCCGGCGCCAACCCGCGCCTCGTCGGCGAGCGGCTGCGCAGCCTGCTGCCCGACGAGCCGGCGGCGAAGGAAGCGGCATGAGCTCCGGCGGCCGCGGTCGCAGCCGCCGCGGGGGCCACGAGGAGGAGCACGTCAACCACGAGCGCTGGCTCGTGTCCTACTCCGACATGATCACCGTGCTCATGGCGCTGTTCATCGTGCTGTTCGCGATCAGCCAGGTCGACCAGGAGAAGTACATCGCCCTGCGGGCCTCGCTGGCCGCCGGGTTCGGCGACGGCGCGGTCAACCAGTCGGTGCTCGAGGGCACGGGCGGGGTGATGGACGGGATGGCGATCGCGGAGGACCAGGCCGACCTGGGCACCTCCGGGATCGTGGACGCCGACGCCGGGCTCGGCGAGCAGGCGTCGCAACCGTCCCCGGACGCCTCCGCCGACCCGACCCAGGTGGACGCGAGCGTGCTCGCGGCTGCGCGCGCCGAGGCGGCGCACCTCGAGGAGGTGCGGCAGCACATCCTGTCGGCGCTCACCGCGGAGGGCCTGCAGGAGCAGGTCCGGTTCCGGGTCGACGAGCGCGGGCTGGTGCTCGGGCTCGTCGCCGACGACGTCTTCTTCGCGCAGGGGTCCGCGACGCTGACCCCGACCGCGGGGCGGGTCCTCGACCTGGCGGCGCCCACCCTGGTGGGGCTCCAGGAGCAGATCTCCGTCGAGGGCCACGCGAACACCATCCCGATCTCGGGGCGGTACGCGACGAACTGGGAGCTCTCCGCCGACCGCGCCACGCAGGTGCTGCGGTACCTGGTGGAGCGCGACGGCATGCCGGGAGCCCGCATCCAGTCGGTGGGCTACGGCGACACCCGGCCCCTGGTCCAGGGGACGGGCGACGAGGCGATGACCGCCAACCGGCGGGTCGACATGGTCATCCTGAGCGCGGCACCGGAGACGGTGCGCGCCCTGCTGCCCGCGGTGGCAGCCGGAAGCACGACGGGAGGGTAGGGGCGATGCCCATCGAGCAGCGCGTGATCGGCGGCGGTCAGAAGATCGGCGGCGGCCAGAAGATCGGCGGCGGCAAGGAGGCTCCGGCCCCCGAGCCGGAGCCGGAGAAGAAGGCGGGCGGCAGGAAGAAGCTGCTCCTGATCATCGGGGCGGTGGTCCTGGTGGCCGCCGGCGCGGCGGCGTACCTGCTGCTGGGTCGCGGCGGCGGCGAGCCCGCGGCGGAGCCCGAGCCCGAGCCGGGCGCGGTCATCGCGGTCGAGCCGGTGAGCCTCAACCTGGCCGACGGGCACTACCTGCGGCTCGGGTTCGAGCTGCAGTTCACCGCCGCGGCCGCCGGGGGTGGTCACGGCGACCCGGAGACCGGCAAGGCCGTGGACGCGGCGATCGCCCTGTTCTCCGGGCGCAGCGTGTCCGAGGTGAGCGACCCCGCGAAGCGCGAGGAGCTCAAGGCGGAGTTCAAGCACCAGCTGGACGAGCTGTACCACGGGGAGGTCTACGACGTCTTCCTGACGAACTACGTCACCCAGTGACGGCGGCGCGCGGCGACGCGCGCCCCGTCCGGCCGGCCGGGTGACCGCTCTGACCAGGGCGGTCACCCGATCCGGTGAACCACGGCGCCACGGAGGGCGCCACATCGCTCCGCAGCACGCCGGCCCACGACGGGCCGAGGGCGGAGAAAGTCCGGGGACGACCCCTCACATCACCCGTTCGCGCGCCGATGAGGGTGGGCGTGACGGTCCACACCACGGGTCAGGCCCCGGCGCGCTCCCGGCGGCGCACGCACGTGCCCGAGCCCTACGACTTCCGCCGCCCCATGACGATGGCGCGCGAGCACGCCCGCGTCCTCGAGATGGCGTTCGAGACGTTCGCCCGGCAGTGGGGCAACCAGCTGACGGCCCGCCTGCGCGCGATGGCCCAGGTGACGCTCGACGGCCTGAGCCTGCAGACGTACGACGAGTACGTGCGCGGCCTGCCCGGCACCACCGCGATGATGCTGTGCACCATCGAGCAGACCCGGCAGACCGCCGTCGTGCAGGTCCCGGTCAGCGCCACGATGGTCTGGATCGACTACATGCTCGGCGGCCCCGGCACGGGCGACACCCGCGAGGACCGCGAGCTGACCGAGATCGAGCTCACCCTGCTGCGCGGCGTCATGGGCGCCGCGCTGGGCGACCTCGGCTACGCGTTCTCGTCGCTGACGCCGCTCGACGTCACGCTGCGCTCCGTCCAGTACAACCCGCAGTTCGTGCAGGCCGTGCCGGCCTCCGACGCGGTGCTGGTCGCCACGTTCCTCATGCGGGTCGGCGAGCGCGAGGACGTCGCCACCGTCATGTTCCCCGCCGAGCTGCTGCTGGCCGCCGTCCGGCAGGCCGACGGCGCGGGCGGCCGGTCCTCCGAGGACCAGCGGGCCCACGAGCTCGCCGTCCTCGACCTGGAGGCCGCCGTCGAGGACGTCCCCGTCGAGGTCGCCGTCCGGTTCGCGCCGGTCGTCGTCCGCCCCCGCGACGTCGTCGGCCTGGCCGTCGGCGACGTCGTCCCCCTGTCCCACCCGTCGTCCCAGCCGCTCGACGTGGTGGTGGACGGCGTCGTGCTCGCGCGAGCCGCCGCGGGGAACAACGGTTCCCGCCTCGCCTGCATGGTCGTCACCGTCGAGGAGAAGCACTGATGAACACCCCCGAGACCACGGACGCCGCGGTCGCCCTCGCCGCCGCCGCAGCCGCCGCGCGCCTGCTGCCGGCCGCCGCGCCGCTCGTGCCCGCCCCGGCACCCGCCGGTGCCCGCCCGGACGCCGACGCCCTCGCGGTCGTCGCGTCGTTCGTCGGCCCGAACAGCGCCGACGTGGTGCTGGTCGCCGACGAGGCCGTGCGCGAGGCGCTCGCCGCGGGCGCTCCCGACGGCAGCCCGCTCGACCTGGCCGCCGCCCTGCGCCCGGCCCTCGAGGCCGCGGTCGCCGAGCTCGGCGCCGGCGTGCTCGAGGCCGCCCGCACGGAGACGGTCGCCACCGCGCTGCCGGCCGACGCGCAGCTCGTCGCGCTCGCCACCGACGCCGGCGTCCAGGCCTGGTTCGGCCTGCGCCTGCGCACCGAGCCCTCCGCGAAGGCCCCGGGCGTCCCGACCCAGCGCGCCAGCCTCAACGTGCTCTACGACGTCGAGATGACGCTGACCGCCGAGCTCGGCCGCACCAAGCTGCCGGTCCGCCAGGTCCTCGAGCTGACCCCGGGCGCCGTCCTGGAGCTCGACCGCGCCGCCGGCAGCCCCGCCGACGTCATGGTCAACGGCCGGCTCATCGCCCGCGGCGAGGTCGTCGTGATCGACGAGGAGTTCGGCATCCGCATCACCGAGATCGCGCGTGAGGACGGCACCGTCTGATGGACTCCGCCGTCCTGGGTCTGCGCGTCCTCCTGGCGCTCGCGTGCGTGATCGGCCTGATCTGGGTCCTCGCGCGCCGCGCCGGGTGGGGCAAGGGCCGCCGCCGGCCCGCGGGCCCGGCCGTCGAGGTGGTCGGGCGCCAGGCGCTCGGCCGCCACGCCGGCGTCGCCGTGGTGGCGGTCGGCGACCGCCGGCTGCTGCTCGGCTACGGGGAGCAGAACGTCACCATGCTGACCGAGCTCGACGCCGCGCCCGCGGCGGACGACGCCGAGGGCGACGAGACCGACGTCCCGGCCGTGCCCATGACGCTCGGCGCGCTGGCCGCCGCCGTGCTGCCGACGCCGCGCCGCACGCGCGCCGTGGCGACGGAGCCGGCCGTCGTGGCCGTCACCGCGCCCGGGTTCGAGGCGGCGCTGGCCGCGGCGTCGGCCGACGCCGCGTCCGCCGCGCCCGCGCCCGCCGCGCCGGCCGGCCTCGCCGGGCCGGAGGTCGCCCAGGTCGACGCCGGCGCGCGGGTCACCGCGCTGCACGGCTCCGTCCTGGCGCCGTCCACCTGGAAGCAGGCCGTCGCGGCCCTCCGCGAGCGGACGGTGCGCCGGTGACCGCCGCCCTGGCCGCGCGCCCGGCGACCCGCTCCACGGCCGGCGCCGCGACGGAGCCCGCCGAGACCGCCGAGGTCGCGCTGGTCCTGTCGCCCGCCACGCGCGCCGCGATCGCCTCGGCCGAGGCGGCGGAGGACCGCCGCTCCTGGCCGCTGTTCGTGCTCGCCGTGCTCGCGGTCGCCACCGTGCTGCTGCTGCTCGGCTCGGGCGTCGCGCACGCGGCGCCCGTCCCGCCCGCCGGCCCCGAGGCGCCCGCCGGCCCGACGGACCCCGCGGGCGGCGAGGTGTCCGTCGCCATCAACGGCGTCAACGGCACGCCCAGCAGCTCGCTCGTCGTGCTCGTCGGCATCACGCTGCTGTCGGTCGCGCCGTCGCTGCTGCTGATGATGACCGGCTTCACCAAGATCTTCGTGGTGCTGTCCCTCACCCGGAACGCGCTCGGCCTGACGACCGTGCCGCCGAACCAGGTGATCGCGGGCCTCGCCCTGTTCCTCAGCCTGTTCGTCATGGCCCCGGTGCTGTCCGACGTCAACACGGTCGCGGTGCAGCCCTACCTCGACGGCGGCATGGACTTCCAGACCGCCCTCGACGCCGGCTCCGCCCCGCTGCGCGAGTACATGCTCGGGCACACCCGCGAGTCCGACCTGGCGCTCATCACCCGGGCGGCGGACCAGCCGAACCCGGAGGACCCGGCGTCGGTCCCGATGCTCACGCTCATCCCCGCGTTCATGCTCTCGGAGCTGCGGTCGGCGTTCATCATCGGGTTCGTCATCTTCATCCCGTTCCTCGTCATCGACCTGGTCGTGTCCTCGGTCCTGATGAGCATGGGCATGATGATGCTCCCGCCGGTCATGGTCTCCCTGCCGTTCAAGCTGCTGCTGTTCGTGCTGGTCGACGGCTGGGGCCTCATCGTCACCGCGCTGGTCGGCGCCGCGTCGGGGGGTGGCGGCTGATGGACACCTCCGCCGTCCTCGACATCGGGCTGGACGCCCTGATCGTCGCCGCGAAGCTGTCGGCGCCGGTGCTCGTCACCGCGCTGGTCGTCGGGTTCTCGGTGTCGCTCGTGCAGTCGGTCACCCAGATCCAGGAGGTGACGCTGTCCTTCGTGCCGAAGGCCATCGCCGCCGCCGTGGCGCTGCTGGTCTGCGGCCACTGGATGATCTCCGAGCTCGTGACCTTCACCCACCAGCTGTTCGAGCGCATCCCCGCGCTGCTCGGGGGCTGACGACGTGGACCTGACCCTCTCCCTCGCCTCGGTGCAGACCCTGATGCTCGCGGGCGTCCGGTTCGGCGCGTTCCTGGTGGTCGCGCCGCCGTTCGCGCACCGCGGCATCCCGGGCGCCGTGAAGGCGATGCTGTCGATCGGGCTGGCGCTCGCCGTGCTGCCCCGGCTCGACCCCGTCGCCACCGCGTCCACGGGGGAGTTCGTCGGGGACCTCGTGCTGGAGGCGCTCGTCGGCGCGGCACTGGGCTTCCTGGTGTCGCTGGTGTTCGCCGCGGTGCAGTCCGCGGGCAACCTGATCGACCTGTTCGGCGGGTTCCAGCTCGCGCAGGCGTTCGACCCGCAGAACATGACGTCGGGGGCGCAGTTCTCCCGGCTGTACAACATGACCTGCCTGGTCCTGCTGTTCGTGTCGGGCGCCTACCAGCTGCTGCTCGGCGGGCTCGCCCGGTCGTTCGACGCGGTGCCGCCCGGCACCGGCCTGGACCTCGCGGCGATGGCGCAGGCGGCCACGACCGGCCTGACCGAGATGTTCCTCGCGGCGCTGCAGATCGGCGGCCCGCTGCTGGTCGTGCTGTTCCTCACCGACGTGGGCCTCGGCCTGCTGACCCGGGTGTCGCCCGCGCTGAACGCGTTCGCGATGGGCTTCCCGCTCAAGATCTTGATGACCGTGACGTTCGCCGGCTTCGCGTACCTCGCGCTGCCGGGCGTCGTCGACGACCTGGCGCGCCGGGCCGTCGAGGCCGTCCTCGGGGTCGCCTGATGGCCGGGGGAGGGGACGCCGGGGAGAAGACCGAGAAGGCCACACCCCAGCGGATGAAGCAGGTCCACAAGGACGGGAAGCTCTCCCGGTCCCAGGACCTGTCCGCGTGGGTCGGCCTGGCCGCCGCGGCCGTCATGCTGCCGACGACCGCGAGCCGCGCCTCGGACGCCGCGCGCGACCAGCTCGCGGCCGTGCGGGAGGCCATCGCGGCGCCCGACGCCGGCACGGTCACCGACCTGCTGGGCGACGGGCTGTGGTCGGTGGTCGGCACGCTCGGCCCGATGCTCGCCGTCGTCGCGTTCGTCATCGTCGCGGTGGCCGTCGCCCAGGGCGGCGTGCACATGAAGAAGTTCAAGCCGAACGTGCAGCAGTTCAACCCGGTCTCCGGGATCAAGCGGCTGTTCGGCGCGCAGGCCTGGTGGGAGGGCGCGAAGACGCTGCTCAAGACCGCCGTCGTCGGCCTCGTCCTCTACCTCGCCGTGCAGGCGCTCGTGCCGCAGCTCATGGGCACCGGCCGCATCCCGCTCGAGCACATGCTGGCCGTCGCCGGCGCGGGCGTGCGGCAGCTGATCGTCTGGGGCATCGGGGCCGGCGTCCTCCTCGCCCTGATCGACCTGCTCGTCGTCATGCGGCGCAACCGCAAGCAGACGCGCATGTCGAAGCAGGAGATCAAGGAGGAGAACAAGCGCACGGAGGGCGACCCGCTGGTCAAGGGCCAGATCCGGTCCAAGCAGATGGCGATGAGCCGCAACCGGATGATGGCCGCCGTCGCGGACGCCGACGTCGTGATCGTCAACCCGACGCACGTCGCCGTCGCCCTGAGGTACGTGGCCGGCTCCGGCGCCCCCCGCCTGGTCGCCAAGGGCGCCGGTGCGGTCGCCGCCAAGATCCGCGAGCAGGCCACCGAGCACCGCGTCCCGATGGTCGAGGACGTCCCCCTGGCCCGCGCGCTGCACGCCGCGTGCGCCGTCGACCAGGAGATCCCCGCCTACCTGTTCACCGCCGTCGCCCGGGTGCTGGCCTTCGTCATGCAGCTCAAGCGGCGCGGCGCGGCGATGGGGAAGCACACCATGCCCGGCGGCTCCGTCGCCCCCGACGACGTCCCGACCACCGCCGCCGCCGCCCGCCGGCGGGCTCGCGAGGAGAAGGTCGCATGACCGCCACATCCCTGCCGATGACGAGGACGGCGCCGCGCACGCCCGCCCGCCCCACGACTCCCGAGGACCTGCGATGAAGAACCGGTCGATCGCCCAGCTCGCCGTCCCGGTGGGCGTGGTGGGCATCGTGCTGCTGCTGGTGGTGCCGCTGCCCGCGGCGCTGCTCGACGTGCTGATCGCGGTGAACATCACCGCCTCGCTCGTCATCCTGCTCACCAGCATGTACGTCCAGAAGCCGCTGGACTTCAGCGTGTTCCCGTCGCTGATCCTCGTGTTCACGCTGTTCCGGCTCGGCCTGAACGTCGCGTCGACCCGGCTGGTGCTGCGGGACGGCTACGCGGGGGCCGTGATCGACGCGTTCGGGCACTTCGTGGTCGGCGGCTCGCTGGTCATCGGCCTGGTGATCTTCCTGATCCTGGTGGTCATCCAGTTCGTGGTGATCACCAACGGCGCGGGCCGCGTGGCCGAGGTCGGCGCGCGGTTCACGCTCGACGCGATGCCCGGCAAGCAGATGGCGATCGACGCCGACCTCAACTCCGGCCTGATCGACGAGGACACCGCCCGCAGGCGGCGCGCCGAGGTCACCGCCGAGGCCGACTTCTACGGCGCGATGGACGGTGGCTCGAAGTTCGTGAAGGGCGACGCGATCGCCGGCATCGTCATCACGCTGATCAACCTCATCGGCGGGTTCGTCATCGGCATGGCCCAGATGGGCCTGTCGCTGACCGAGTCGCTGGAGAAGTTCAGCCTCCTCACCATCGGCGACGGCCTGGTCACCCAGATCCCCGCGCTGCTGCTCTCGGTGTCCACCGGCATCGTCGTCACCCGGGCCACGGCCGAGGGCGACATGGGCACCGCGGCCTCCAAGCAGCTGTCGCAGTCCCGGACCGCGCTGCTCATCGCCGGCTGCGGGGCGCTCGCGCTGGCCCTGCTCCCCGGCATGCCGAAGCTGCCGTTCGTGCTGGTCGGCGCCGCGCTGCTGATCGTCGCGCAGCGGGTCAAGGCCGCCACCGCGAAGGAGGCCGCCGCGGCCGAGCTCGCCGCCGCCTCGACGGCCACCGCCGCGCCCACCAGCAACGACACCCCCGAGGCGCTCATCGAGCAGATGCGCGTGCACACCCTCGAGATCCTGCTGGCGCCGGACCTGGTCGACATGGTCGGCAACGGCCCGGACCAGGACCTGCTGCACCGCGTCCGCGGCCTGCGCCGCAAGATCGCGATGGAGCTCGGCATCGTCGTCCCGCCGGTGCGCACCCGCGACTCCGTCGACCTGCCCCGCTCCACCTACGTCGTGCGGATCGCCGGCGTCGAGGTCGGCCGCGGCGAGGTCCCGCCCGGGCGCATCCTCGCGCTCGGCGACGACCTCGCGGCGCTGCCCGGCCAGTCCGTCGTCGAGCCGGTGTTCGGCCTGCCGGGCAAGTGGGTCGCCGCCGAGCTGCGGCACGCCGCCGAGATGGCCGGCGCCACCGTCGTCGACCGGGTGTCCGTGCTCATCACGCACCTGGGCTCGATCATCACGAAGAACGCGCCGCGGCTGCTCGGCCGCGAGGACGTCCGGGTGCTCACCGAGGGCGTCAAGCAGGTCAACCCGTCCGTGGTCGAGGAGCTCGTGCCCGGGCTGCTGTCGTACGGCGAGGTGCAGCGGGTGCTCCAGGGCCTGCTCGCCGAGGAGGTGCCGATCCGCGACCTCTCGCGCATCTACGAGGCGCTCACGCTGCGCGCCAAGGTCAGCACCGACCCCGAGGGCCTGGTCGAGGCCGCGCGCGGCGCGCTCGGGCCGGCGCTGTCGCAGCAGTACGTCGCCGACGGCGTGCTCCGGGTGCTCACGCTGGACCCGGTGTTCGAGCAGTCGCTCGTCGAGGCGCTGCGCCCGTCCGAGCAGGGCACCCAGATCGTCACCGACCCGACGCGCCTCGAGGCCATGCTGGAGCGGCTGCGCGTCGCCGTGGCCGACGCCGAGGCCACCGGCCGGTCGGTGGTGCTGGTGTGCGCCCCGGCGCTGCGGCCCGCGCTGCGCAAGGTCGTCATCCTCGCGCTCGACCGGCTGCCGGTGCTGTCCTACGGCGAGGTCACCGGCGGCGGGGTCCGCATCGAGACCGTCGGGGTGGTGAGCGGTGCCCACGCGATTGCTGCTTGAGGGGGCCGACCTGGCCGAGCTCATGGTGCACGTGCGCGCCGAGTTCGGTCCGACGGCCCGGATCGTGCGCGCCGAGCGGGTGCGCACCGGCGGGCTCGCCGGGTTCTTCGCCCGCGAGCGGTACGAGCTGACCATCGACGTGCCCGACGCGGCGCCCGCGCCCACGCCCAGCCTGCTGCGCCGCCGGGGGCTGACCGTGGCGGGCGTGGGGCCGGCGGGCGGCGGAACGGGCGGGATCGACGCGCTGCTCGCGGCCGCCGACGCCGCGGACGGGCCGGACGGGTCGTTCGGGCCCGCCGGCACCGACGTGCTCGCGCCCGCCGCGGCCGGGTCGGTGCCCGAGGCGCCGCCGCGGGTCTCGACGGGCGAGGAGGCGTTCGCGTCCGTGCTCGAGCAGATGCGGGCGATGACCGGGGCCGTGGCGCCGGAGCACCACCTCGAGGTGCCGGCGCCGGCCGCGGAGGGCACGGGCGCCGGCGCGGGCCCGGAGAGCGGGCGGGCGTTCGAGCCGCTGGCGCCGGCGGTCGTGGCCGCGCCGGCCGCCGTCCCGGCGCAGGCACCGGCGCCGGCCGTGGAGCGGGTGCCGGGCCCGGGCGCGGGCGGGTCGCGCGGCGTGCCGCGGACGGCGCTCGCGGACCTCGGCGTGCCGCCGGCCCTGCTGGCCGCGGTCGGCGACGGGCCGGTCGAGCTGTCCCGGCTGCTCGCCGCGGTGCCGGCCGCGCCGCCGGTGCCGCGCGACCCCGGGACCGTGCTGGTGATCGCCGGGCCGCCCGAGGACGCCGCGCGGGTCGCCGACCTGCTCGCGCTGCGCTCGGACGCGGGTCCCGTGGTGCACGCGGGCGACGCCGCGGTCCCGGCCGGCCCCGGGGCGGGTGCGGGCGGCGGCGGCGGGGCGGGCGCGTCGGTGCGTCGGCTGACGACGCCGGCGGCCGCGTCCCGGTGGCGCGCCGAGCTGCCCGCCGCCGACGGCGTGACGGTCGTCGCGCTGGGCGTCCGGCCGGGGCGCGCCCGCGAGGACGCCGCCGCCGAGCTGCTCGCCGCCATCGGCCCCGACCAGGCGTGGGGCGTCGTCGACGCCCGGAGCAAGACCCGCGACTGCGCGCGGTGGATCGCCGGCGTCGGCGCCCGCCGGCCGCTGGACGCGCTCGCCGTGGGCGGGCTGTTCGACACCAGCGAGCCGGGCACCGTGCTCGGGCTCGGCGTGCCGGTCGCGTGGATCGACGGCGTGCCGGCCTCCCGCGTCGCGTGGGCTGCGGCGCTGGGCGAGCACCTCCCCGAGGGCACCGTCTGGGGCTGACCCGCGGGCTGTGCGGCCGTCCGCGGCCGGCACCCGTGGGGGCCCACCGCGGTCGAGTGGACGATCCTGCCGGACACGCCGAAGCGTGTCGGGCCGGATCTTCCACTCGAGGTGGTGGGAGTCGGCCGGATCGACCGGCGGGCGGGTGAGCCACCGGCGCGGCGGCGGGCGGGTGCCCGGACGGTTGCGCGCGGCAGGTAGGGTCGGCGCCATGCTGGTGCTGAGCAGACGGGTGGGCGAGCGCCTCGTGATCGGGGACGACATCGTCGTGACCGTCATCGAGGTCCGCAGCGACGGCGTCCGGCTCGGCATCGACGCCCCGCGCTCCGTGGCCGTGCACCGCGCGGAGGTCCTGGAGGCGGTCACCGCGGCCAACGTCGCCGCCACCGACGCCGCGAGCGACGAGGCGGTCGAGTCGCTGCGCGGCCTCGTCTCCGGCCAGGCCGGCGCCGCCGCGCCGGCTGCGGACCCGGCCCCGGACGTCGACCCCGAGGACCGCCCCGGCCGCTGACGCCCCGCGTCCGCGCCGCCGCGCGTCCGCGCCGCCGCGCCTCCGCGCCGCCGCGCCTCCGCGCGACCGCGCCTCCGCGCCTCCGCGCCGAGCTTGCAGTACCTGCGGGGTTCGACCCGGTCGAAGCCCACATCTTCTGCAACCTCGGCGTCGGCGTCGGCGGCGTCGGCGGCGTCGGCGTCGGCGGCGTCGGCGGCGTCGGCGAGTCGGCGGGGACTGCACGCGCACCTCCGACGCGCACGCCGGGGGAACCGCTTGCCGCCGCACGCCACCCGGACGGGTGACGCGCCGCGTGTTCACCCGGCGTCCGGGCCCGCGCCCGCCCCCGAAAGCCTCACGCCGCCCGCGCGCCCGCCGATCCTCACGTCGGACGGGTCCGCACCCGGTAGGAGGCAGCAGTGGAGGACATGGACGAGATCGTCCGCGAGTTCCTCGTGGAGAGCCACGAGAACCTCGACCAGCTCGACCAGGACCTGGTGGCCCTGGAGAGCGAACCGGGCTCGCGCTCGCTGATCGCGAGCGTGTTCCGGACGATCCACACGATCAAGGGGACCAGCGGGTTCCTCGCGTTCTCGCGCCTGGAGCGCGTGGCCCACGCGGGGGAGAACCTGCTCGTGGAGCTGCGCGACGGCCGCCGGTCGATGGACCAGGCGACCACCGACGTGCTGCTGCGCCTGGTGGACACGATCCGCGAGATCCTGCGCGCGATCGAGGTCGAGGGCGGCGAGGGCGGCGTCGAGATCGACGCGGTCATCGCGGCGATCGAGGCGATCCAGGCCATCGAGCCCGGCGCCGAGCCGGCCGAGGAGCCCGCTGCTCCTGCGGCCGCGCCGGTCGCCGAGGCCCCGGCCGCGGAGGCCCCGGTCGCTGCCGCGACGCCGGAGCCCGCGCCCGCGGCGGTCGTCCCGGCGCCCGCGCCGGCCCCGGCGGTCGAGGCGCTGCCCGCCGCCGCGGCCCCGGCGGCCCCGGCCCCCAGCCCGGCCCCCGCGGCCCCGAGCCCGGCCCCGGCGCCCGCCCCTGCCGAGGAGCTCGGCACCCTGCGCGGCGGCGCCGCCGACGCGTCGATCCGCGTGGACGTCGACCTGCTCGACGCCCTCATGCGCCAGGTCGGCGAGCTGGTCCTGGCCCGCAACCAGATCAGCCGGCTCGCGGGCGGGACCGACGACGTCGACCTCGCCCGCTCCGCGCAGCGCCTCAACCTCATCGCCGGCGAGCTGCAGGAGGGGGTCATGAAGACCCGCATGCAGCCCATCGAGCACCTGTGGTCGAAGATGCCGCGCATGGTCCGCGACGTCGCGGCCGCGTGCCACCGCGAGGTGCAGCTCGAGCTGTCTGGTGGCGACACCGAGCTCGACCGCAGCCTGCTCGAGGCCGTGAAGGACCCGCTGACGCACCTGGTGCGCAACGCGGTCGACCACGGCATCGAGGCGTCCGAGGACCGCGTCGCCGCCGGCAAGGCGCCGAAGGGCGTCCTCGGGCTGCGCGCGTACCACGCGTCCGGCCAGGTGGTCGTGGAGGTCGCCGACGACGGCCGGGGCATCGACCCGGAGAAGATCGGCGCCAAGGCGGTCCAGAAGGGCCTGCGCACGGCCGACCAGGTCGCGTCGATGGGCCAGGCCGACCTGCTGCAGCTGCTCTTCCTGCCGGGCTTCTCGACCGCCGAGGTCGTGTCGAACGTGTCGGGCCGCGGCGTCGGCATGGACGTCGTCCGCACGAAGATCGAGGCGATCGGCGGCGCGGTCGAGGTCGACTCGACGGTGGGCCGCGGCACGACGTGGCGCCTGCGCATCCCGCTGACGCTGGCGATCATGCCGGCGCTGACGGTGGAGTGCTCGGGCGACCTGTACGCCATCCCGCAGGTCAACCTGCTGGAGCTGGTGGCGCTCGACTCGCAGCGCTCGGAGTCCGGCATCGAGCACATCCACGAGGCCGCGGTGTACCGCCTGCGCGGCGAGCTGCTGCCCCTGGTGTCGCTGTCGTCGGTCCTCGAGGTCGGCGGCGAGCGCCCGGAGAACGCGGTCATCGCCGTGGTCCAGTCGGACCAGCAGCGGTTCGGCCTGCTGGTCGACCGGGTGCTGAACACCGAGGAGATCGTGGTCAAGCCGCTGTCCGCGCGCCTGAAGGCGATCGGCGCGTACTCCGGCGCGACCGTGCTCGGCGACGGCCACGTCGCGCTGATCCTCGACGTGCAGGCGATCGCCCGCCGCGCCCTGGCCGGCGAGCTCGACGTCGCCGCCCGGGACGCGCACGAGAGCGCCACGGCGGCCGCGGTCCGCGACAGCCAGCAGGTCCTCGTCGTCGGGATCGGCGGCGGCCGCCAGGTCGCCATGCCGCTCGCGTCGGTGGCCCGCCTGGAGCACGTGCAGGCCGACCAGGTCGAGTACGTCGGTGGCCGCGAGGTCGTCCAGTACCGCGGGACGATCCTGCCGCTGGCCCGGCTCGACCGGGTGCTCGGCGCCTACGGGTCCGAGGAGACGTCCGAGCTGCTGCTGGTGGTCTACAGCCGCGCCGGCCGCAGCGTCGGCCTCGTGGTCAAGGAGATCGTGGACATCGTCGACGACGACTCGGCCCGGCACTCCGACATCGAGGACGCCGGCCTGGTCGGCTCCACGGTGCTCGGCGACAAGGTCACGGAGCTGCTCGACGTGCGCCGCGCGATCCTCGCCGCCGACGCGGCGTTCTACGACGAGCGGCCCGAGCACCGCTCCACGTACGACGACCTCCCGACGCAGGTCGGCGGGTCCGAGCTGGTGGGAGCCACCCGATGAGCCAGTACGTCACGTTCAGCCTCGGCGGCAGCCTGTACGGGGTCGACGTCACCCGGGTGCAGGAGGCGCTGCGCTCGCACGTCCGCACCCGCGTGCCGCTGGCCCCGCCCGCGGTCGCCGGCCTGGTGAACCTGCGCGGCCAGGTCGTCCTCACGGTCGACCTGCGCCCCCGCCTCGGCCTCGAGCCGCTGGGCGAGGACGCGGAGCCGATGATGGTCGTCGTGCAGGTGGCGGGGGAGCCCGTCAGCCTGCTGGTCGACGAGATCGGCGACGTCATGGAGGTCGGCCCCGAGACGTTCGAGGCCCCGCCCGAGACGCTCGACGCCGCGCTGCGCCCGCTGATCCTCGGCGCGCACAAGCTGGACGGCCGGCTGCTGCTGGTCCTCGACGTGGACCAGGCCACCGCGGCCTGACCCGCGCCCGCGCGACCCGACGAGCCCGCGCCCGCCCCGACGAGGGGCCGGCGCGGGCTCGCGGCGTCGTGCGGGCAGCGCTTCACCCCCGCGGACGGTCACGCAGGTCAGCGCGCTGCCGATGGGGAGGGCGACCCGGCGTCGTCCCGGCCCGCGCGCAGCCGCGCGGAGCCCCGGCGCCCTGCACGCAGTGGAGCGTCCATGTCCCAGCCCACGACCACCCCGACCCGCGCCGCGCGCGGGCCCCGGCTGTCCATCGCCGGCAAGGTGCTCGGCCTGCTCGCCGCCTCCGGCCTCGTCGCCGTCGCGGTCGTGGTGGCCGCGTCGACGAGCCTCGTGCAGCTGCGCGAGGGCGTCGCCGAGCAGAGCGGCTACGTCGCCCAGCTCGGCCAGGTGAGCGACCTGCAGCGCGCGCTGCAGGCCGGCCGCGCGCGGATGGTCGAGTACCCCGCGGCGTCCGAGGAGGTGCGCGCCGACCTGCGCGAGCAGCTCGACGAGTACGTCGCCAAGATCCAGGAGCAGCAGGCCGCCTACGACGACCTCGCGGTGAACGACCAGGCGTGGGCCGACTTCGACTCGGGCTGGAACCAGATGGTGGCGCTGGCCCAGGACGAGCTGTTCCCGATGGCCGACGCCGGCGAGGTGTCCGAGGCGGCGGCGTTCTACCGCGACCAGATCCTGCCGCAGACCACCGTCGCGGCCGACGCGATCGCGCTGGAGAACCAGTCGGTGGCCGAGGTCGCCGACGCCAGCACCGCGGCGGCGTCCGCGACGGTGACCCGCACGATCGTCACCGTCGTCGTGCTGCTGGTGGCGGGCCTGGCGGCGGTGCTCGCCGTCGGGTTCGTCGTCTCGCGCCGCCTGGCGCAGGGGGCCGGGCAGGTCCGGCACGCGCTCGAGGCCATGGCGGAGGGCGACCTGACCGTCCGGGCCGACGTGCGCAGCGCCGACGAGCTCGGCGACATGGCGCGCTCGCTCGCCACGGCCCAGGGCAGCCTGCGCGGCGTCGTGTCGGGCGTCGCCCAGACCGCGCAGACGGTCGCGGCGGCGGCCGAGGAGCTGTCGGCCGCGTCGCACCAGGTGGTCGCCGGGTCGGACGAGACGTCGGCGCAGGCCGGCGTGGTGGCCGCGGCGGCCGAGCAGGTGTCCCGCAACGTGCAGACCGTGGCCGCTGGCGCCGAGCAGATGGGCGCCAGCATCCGCGAGATCGCGCAGAACGCGTCCCAGGCGGCCAAGGTCGCGGGCCAGGCCACGGACGCCGCGGCGGCGACGAACGAGCAGGTCGCCCGCCTCGGCGCCTCGTCCCAGGAGATCGGGAACGTGGTCAAGGCGATCACGAGCATCGCCGAGCAGACCAACCTGCTCGCGCTGAACGCGACGATCGAGGCCGCCCGGGCCGGCGAGGCCGGCAAGGGCTTCGCGGTCGTCGCGGGCGAGGTCAAGGAGCTGGCCCAGGAGACGGCCAAGGCGACGGAGGACATCGTCCGCCGCGTCGAGGCGATCCAGGCGGACACCACCGGCGCGGTCGGCGCGATCGGGGAGATCTCGCACATCATCGCGTCGATCAACGACTACCAGCTCACCATCGCCAGCGCCGTGGAGGAGCAGACCGCCACGACCACGGAGATGTCCCGGTCCGTGTCCGAGGCGGCGACCGGGTCCGGCGAGATCGCCACCAACATCACCGGCGTGGCGTCGGCGGCGACCCAGTCGTCCCAGACCCTCAACCAGATGGGCGACTCCATCGGCGAGCTCGCCCGCCTGTCCGAGGACCTGCGCGGACGGGTCGCCCGCTTCACGTACTGAGCACCGCACCCGCGTGCACCGGCCGCGGCGCCCCTCCGAGGGGTGCCGCGGCCGGTCCGCGTTCACCTCGGCTTCACCCCGGGGTTCACCCGCGGACGCCTCACGGGCGGCCCACGCCGGTCGATCGGTCGCGCAGCAGGGGACAGCACCGAGGAAGAGGACCCACCATGAGCGTCACCACGACGTCGAGGACGCCGTCGCCGACGGCCCTCGACCGCGTGCCCACGCCGCGCGGCCCGGTCGGGTCCGCGCCGGCCCGCACGCTCGCCGGGCCCGCTCGGCCCGGCACCCACGGCCTGCTCGCCGCCTTCGCGAACCGGGGCGTGCGCACCAAGATCCTGCTGCTGCTGGCCGTCGTGGTCGCGGTGGTCGCCGGCACCGGCACGTTCGCCGCCGTCCGGATGTCCGAGCTCGCGACGAGCACCGGCACCGTGCAGAGCGTGTCCTCCGACGTGATCGCGCCGCTCGCGATCGTGCACCAGGAGGAGATCAAGGCCCGCATGCTCATCGCGCTCGCCGCGGCCGGCGTCACCGAGACGGAGGCGGACCGCCAGGAGCACCTGGACGCGATCGCCGCGACCGACGCCGACCTGCAGGCCGCGGCCGACGCGTTCGAGACCGGCCTGGGCGGCATCGAGGTGCCGGGCTGGGCCGACTTCCAGACCGGCTGGGCCCAGTGGCAGGGGATCCGCGACGCGCAGCTCGTGCCCGCGGCCTTCTCCGGCGACGCGGAGGAGTTCGAGCGGGTCACCGAGGGCGAGGCGCAGGCGGCCATCGAGGTCATGATCGGCGGCCTCGAGACGGCCGAGCAGAGCGCGGACGACTTCCTCCGCCAGACGGCGGACGCCGCGGCGGCCGAGGCCGCGCAGGGCACGCGCGTCCTGGTGATCGTGCTGACCGCCGGCGTCCTGCTGGTCGGCGCGCTCGGCCTGCTGATCGCGCAGATCATCCGCCGCCAGGTCACCGAGGTGCAGCGCGCGGTCGAGGCGATGGCCGACGGCGACCTCACGGTCGTCGCGCACGTCGACAGCACGGACGAGCTCGGCCAGATGGCCCGCTCCCTGGCCCGCGCCCAGGAGAACCTGCGCGCGACGGTGTCCGGCGTGGTCGAGACCGCGCAGACGGTGGCCGCGGCCGCCGAGGAGCTGTCTGCGGCGTCGCACCAGGTCGTCGCCGGGTCGGACGAGACCTCGGCGCAGGCCGGCGTCGTCGCGGCGGCGGCCGAGCAGGTGTCCCGCAACGTGCAGACCGTCGCCGCGGGGGCCGAGCAGATGGGCGCCTCCATCCGCGAGATCGCGCAGAACTCGACCCAGGCCGCGAAGATCGCCGGCCAGGCGACCGACGTCGCCGCGTCGACCAACGACCAGGTGGCGCGCCTCGGGGTGTCGTCGCAGGAGATCGGGAACGTCGTCAAGGTCATCACGAGCATCGCCGAGCAGACGAACCTGCTGGCGCTGAACGCCACGATCGAGGCGGCCCGCGCCGGCGAGGCCGGCAAGGGGTTCGCGGTCGTCGCGGGCGAGGTCAAGGAGCTCGCCCAGGAGACCGCCAAGGCCACGGAGGACATCGCCCGCCGGGTCGAGGCGATCCAGGGCGACACCACCGGCGCGGTGGCGGCGATCGGCGAGATCGCCTCGATCATCGCGAGCATCAACGACTACCAGCTGACCATCGCGAGCGCGGTGGAGGAGCAGACCGCCACGACGAACGAGATGTCCCGCTCCGTGCAGGAGGCGGCGACCGGCTCGACCGAGATCGCCACCAACATCACGGGCGTGGCGTCCGCCGCGGCCGAGTCGTCGGGGACGCTCAACCAGATGGGCGCCTCGATCGCCGAGCTGGTCCGGATGTCCGAGGACCTGCGCGCCCGGGCGGCCGGCTTCCGCTACTGACGGGGCACGAGACACGCCGGGGGTGCCCTCACTGAGGGCACCCCCGGCGTGTCTCGTGGAGCCCCGGCGACCGGCCCGGTGCCCGGGCCGGCGCCGCCCGGACAGCGATTCCACCCGCTCGCCGAGCGGCGGAACCGCTCGCGCCGCCCGGACTTCGGCCGATGAGGAGGACGAAGGTCCCCCTGCGACGAAGGAACGACGAGATGAGCGTGCAGCACGACCGCGCCCCGCGGCGGCTCTGGGCCGACCGCCCGGTCCTGGTGAAGATCCTCACCGCGGTGCTGGTGATGGTGGCGATGACCGCCGTGGTCACCGCCGTGGCGATCGGCTCCCTGCGCACGCTGCGCGCGGACGCCGCCGAGATGTACACCGGCAACGTGACGCCGCTCCAGCAGCTCACCGAGATCCAGCGCTCGTTCCAGGGCGACCGCGCCCGCGTCATCCAGTACGGCATCGCCGACGCCGACACCCGCGCGGAGCTGGCGACCGAGCTCACCGAGCGCCAGGGCGACCTGGCCGCGCAGATCGAGGAGTACCGCGCCAACGCGGTCAGCCAGGACGACGTCGACACGATGGTCGCCGCGCTGGACGAGTACTACGCCGCGGCCGAGGGCACGCTGTTCCCGATGGCGGACGCCGGTGACCTCGACGAGTTCGGCTCCTACTTCAACGACACCGTGCGCCCGCTGACCACCGGGGTCATGGACGCGATGCAGGTCGAGACCGCCTCGCAGGGGGAGCAGGCGGCCGCGCTCGCGGAGCAGACGGACGCCCTGGGCGCCCGCTCGGTGTGGGTCACGATCCTGGTCGCGCTGGTCGGGGCCGTCGCGGCGACCGCCCTGGCCTGGGTGGTCGCGCGTGGCATCGTCCGGCGGATCGGCGGCGTCTCGCACGCGCTGTCGGCGGCCGGCGACGGCGACCTGACGGTGCCGTCCGGCGTGACCGGGGGCGACGAGATCGGCCGGCTCGCGGTCGACCTCGAGCGCACCCAGGCCAGCCTGCGCGGCCTGGTCTCCGGCGTGGTCGAGACGGCCCAGACGGTGGCCGCGGCCGCCGAGGAGCTGTCCGTCGCCTCGCACCAGGTCGTCTCCGGCTCGGACGAGACCTCGGCGCAGGCCGGCGTCGTCGCGGCGGCGGCCGAGCAGGTGTCCCGCAACGTGCAGACCGTCGCGGCCGGTGCCGAGCAGATGGGCGCCTCGATCCGGGAGATCGCGCAGAACGCCTCGCAGGCGGCGAAGGTCGCGGGCCAGGCGACGGACGTCGCGCAGGCGACCAACGACCAGGTCACGCGCCTGGGCGAGTCGTCG
>NZ_BONO01000005.1 GCF_016862755.1 Cellulomonas pakistanensis
GCTAGACCACCGGCGCGCCGGTCTCAGCCGAACAGCGTATCGGCCGCGGTCGGGGCCGACAGCCCCAGGTGGGTCCACGCCTCCGCGGTCGCGACCCGGCCGCGCGGGGTCCGGCCGATCAGCCCCTCCCGCACCAGGAACGGCTCGGCGACCGTCTCCACGGTCTCCGGCTCCTCGCCGACGGCGACCGCCAGCGTCGTCAGCCCGACGGGCCCGCCGCCGAACCGGGTGCACAGCGCCGTCAGCACCGAGCGGTCCAGCCGGTCCAGGCCGCGGCGGTCGACCTCGTACACCTCGAGCGCCGCGCGGGCCGCCTCGAGCGACAGCGTGCCGTCGCCCCGCACCTGCGCCCAGTCGCGCACCCGGCGCAGCAGCCGGTTGGCGATGCGCGGGGTGCCGCGGGACCGGGACGCGATCTCGGCCGCGGCCTCGTGGGCGAGCGGCACGCCCAGCAGGCCGGCGGACCGGAGCAGCACGCGCTCCAGCTCGTCGTCGGCGTAGAAGTCGAGGTGGCCGGTGAACCCGAACCGGTCGCGCAGCGGCGCCGGCAGCAGGCCCGCGCGGGTGGTGGCGCCGACGACCGTGAACGGCGGCAGGGCGAGCGGGATCGCGCTCGCGCCCGCGCCCTTGCCGACGACCACGTCGACCCGGAAGTCCTCCATCGCGACGTACAGCAGCTCCTCGGCGGGCCGGGCCAGCCGGTGGATCTCGTCGATGAACAGCACCTCGTTCTCCTCCAGGGAGGAGAGGATCGCCGCCAGGTCGCCGGCGTGCTGGATCGCGGGGCCGCTGGTGACGCGCAGCGAGGTGCCGAGCTCCGCGGCGATGATCATGGCCAGCGTCGTCTTGCCCAGCCCGGGCGGGCCGGACAGCAGCACGTGGTCCGGGGCGCGGCCGCGGCCGATCGCGGCCTGCAGCACAAGGGACAGCTGCTCGCGCACGACCTTCTGGCCGACGAACTCGTCGAGGTGCCGCGGGCGCAGCGCCGCCTCGGCCGCCCGCTCCAGGTCGTCGGCGCCGGGTCGGACGACGGAGTCCGCCGGGTCGAGCTCCACGCCCAGGTCGGCCTCGTCAGCCACGGCCGCCGCCCAGCGTCCGTAGCGCCGCGCGCAGCACGCCCGCGACCTCCGCCTCCCCCACCGGCTCGTCGCTGCCGTCGAGCACGGTGGCGACCGCGTCGGTCGCCGCCTTCTGGTTCCAGCCCAGGCCCACGAGGGCGTCGACGACCTGGTCGCGGCGGTCGGCCGGTCCCGCCGGGGCCGCGGTGCCACCGGCGAGCGCGACCGGCGCCGGGGCGCCCAGGCGGTCGGCGAGCTCCAGCACGATCCGCTGCGCGCCCTTCTGCCCGATGCCCGGCACCCGCTTGAGGGCCGCCAGGTCCTCGGTGGCGACCGCGCGGCGCAGGCCGTCCGGGGTGTGCACGGCCAGCATCGCGAGCGCGAGCCGCGGCCCGACCCCGCTGACCTGCTGGAGGACCTCGAACACCTCGCGCTCGTCGTCGTCGGCGAAGCCGAACAGCGTGAGCGACTCCTCGCGCACGACCAGCGACGTGTGCAGCGTGGCGGTCTGGCCGACCCGCAGGCCCGCCAGCGTCGCCGGGGTCGCCTGCACCAGCATGCCGACGCCACCGACCTCCACGACGGCGGCGTCCAGCCGCACGGCCTGCACGGTCCCGTGCACCGAGGCGATCACTCCGGCTCCTCCCAGTCCGCGGCGCGCACGCGGCCGGGCGGCCGGGCGTCCGCCGTGCAGTCTGCCACGCGTGCGAACACGTGTACGAACGACACGCGGCCGGGTGCGGTCAGCGGGACGGGACGCGGCGGGCGGCCTGCTCGGCAGCGGCCCACGCGCGCTGCGCCGCGGTCATCGACCCCGGGGCGCGCTGCGGGGCGCCGACCGCCCCCGCCGGGCGCCACAGGTGGCAGATCGCCAGGGCGAGCGCGTCGGCGGCGTCGGCGGGCCGGGGCAGCTCGTCCAGGGAGAGCAGGCGCTGCACCATCGACTGCACCTGCGGCTTGTCCGCGCGGCCGCTGCCGGTGACGGCGGCCTTCACCTCGGACGGCGTGTGCATCGCGACCGGGATCCGCCGGCGCGCGGCCGCGAGCATCGCGATGCCCGCGACCTGGGCGGTGCCCATCACGGTGCTGACGTTGTGCTGGGCGAACACCCGCTCGACCGCCAGGGCGTCGGGCGCGTGCTCCTCGAGCCACTCGTCGATCGTCGCGGCGATCACCAGCAGGCGCTGGTCGATGTCGGCGGCGGGCGGGCTCTGCGCGACCCCGACAGCCACCATCCGCACCCTGCGGCCGGGCAGCCCGTCGACCACGCCCAACCCGCAGCGGGTCAGGCCGGGGTCCACACCGAGTACGCGCACGCCCCCATCCTCCCAGCCCCCACGAGTGGAAGATCCGGCCCGACACGCCGGGGTGTGTCGGGCCGGATCGTCCACTCGTCGCGCCTCCGGGGGCCGGACGCGACGACGCCCCGCGCCGGAGGACCGGGCGGGGCGTCGTCGGGTGCGGAGGGGTCAGTCGTCCTCGAGCTCCGCCATGACCTCGTCGGAGGCGTCGAAGTTCGCGTAGACGTTCTGCACGTCGTCCGAGTCCTCGAGCGCGTCGACCAGGCGCAGGACCTTGCGCGCGCCCTCGGCGTCCACCTCGATCTGCGTGGCCGGGTAGAACACCACGTCGGCGGAGTCGTACTCGATGCCGGCGTCCTGCAGCGCGGTGCGCACGGCGACCAGGTCGGTCGCCTCGGACAGCACCTCGAACTGGTCCCCGGCGTCGTTGACCTCCTCGGCGCCCGCCTCGAGCACGGTCAGCATGACGTCGTCCTCGGTGGTGCCCTCCTTCGGGACCATCACGACGCCCTTGCGCGAGAACAGGTACGCGACCGAGCCCGGGTCGGCCATCTGGCCGCCGCTGCGGGTGAACGCGACGCGCACGTCGGCCGCCGCGCGGTTCCGGTTGTCGGTGAGGCACTCGACCAGGAACGCGACGCCGCCGGGGCCGTAGCCCTCGTAGAGGATCGTCTGGTAGTCCGCGCCGCCGGCCTCGGCACCGGAGCCGCGCTTGACGGCGCGGTCGATGTTGTCGTTCGGGACCGAGGTCTTCTTGGCCTTCTGGATGGCGTCGAACAGCGTCGGGTTGCCCGCGGGGTCACCACCGCCGGTGCGCGCGGCGACCTCGATGTTCTTGATCAGCTTCGCGAAGAGCTTGCCGCGCTTCGCGTCGATCACGGCCTTCTTGTGCTTGGTGGTGGCCCACTTGGAGTGACCCGACATCGCTTCCCTCTCGTTTCCCGCGCCGCCCCGGCGCTGCCCGGGCCGGCGGTGCGGCGCGCCCCGGCAGCGGAGCGCGCCCCCGCTCTCACAGGGCGTCGCGGACGATCTCGACGAACAGCCGGTGCACCCGCGTGTCGCCCGTCACCTCCGGGTGGAAGGACGTGGCGAGCAACGAGCCCTGGCGCACCGCGACGATCCTACCGGCGGCGGGCCCGGACTCCACGCGGGCGAGCGCCGTGGCCGCGGGGCCGACCTCGTCCACCCACGGCGCGCGGATGAACACGGCGTGCACCGGGTCGTCCGCGCTGTCCGGGACGCCGTCGATGGTGAGGTCGGTCTCGAACGAGTCGACCTGCCGCCCGAATGCGTTCCGGCGCACCGTGACGTCGAGGCCGCCGAGCGTGCGCTGCCCGTCGATGCCCCCCTCGATCCGGTCGGCGAGCAGGATCATCCCGGCGCAGGACCCGTAGGCGGGCATCCCGGCCCGGAGCCGGTCGCGCACGGGGCCGTCCAGCTCGAACGCGCGCAGGAGCTTGTCGATCGTCGTCGACTCACCGCCCGGCAGGACGAGGCCGTCGACGGCGTCGAGCTCGGACGCGCGGCGCACCGGGACGGCCTCCGCGCCGGCCGCGCGCAGGGCGGCCAGGTGCTCGCGGACGTCGCCCTGCAGGGCCAGGACACCGATGGTGGGGGAAGCGGTCACCCGCTCATCCTACGAATCGGCGACCGCCGCGAGCACGCCGCCGCCCGACGCCCCCGCCCGCGCACCCGCGCCGCCCCACGCGTGCACCAGGTCCGCCAGCCGCGCCAGCCCCTCGAGCAGCCGGCCGCGCTCGCCCGCCAGCGACACCCGCACCATGCCCTCGCCGCCCGGCCCGAAGGCGCTGCCCGGCGACACCGCGACGTGCCGGTCCGCGAGCAGCCGCAGCGCGAACGCCTCCGAGTCCGTCGTCGCCGCCGACACGTCCACCATGAGGTAGAACGCGCCCTGCGGCCGGACCGACGGGATGCCGCGCCCGTCGAGCAGCGCGACGGCCGCGTCCCGCCGCTCCCGGTACGAGTCCACGGCCGCGGCCACGTCGTCCTGCGGGCCGGTCAGCGCGGCGAGCGCGGCCCGCTGGCTGACCGACGACGGGCAGGCGACCGTCGCCTCGGCGACCTGCCCGAGCAGGTCGACCACGCCCGGGTCGCGGGACACGACGTAGCCGAGCCGCCAGCCGGTCATCGCGTACGTCTTGGAGAAGCTGAAGAACGTGAGCACGCGGCCGTCGGTGTCGAACGCGGCGGGGCTCGCGTGCGGGCGGTCGAAGGTGATCGCCTCGTAGCACTCGTCGGAGAACACCCACAGGTCGCGCTCCCGGGCCAGCTCGACGACGCCCGCGAGCAGCTCGGGCGGGTACATCGCGCCCGTGGGGTTGTTGGGCGAGCACACCACGAGGACCCGCGTCGCGGGCGTGATCGCCGCCGCGATGTCCTCCAGGGTCGGGACGAAGCCGTGCGCCGCGTGCGCGGGGTAGGTCGCGACGTCCGCGCCCGCCGCGACGGCGGCCATCCGCCAGTTCGGGAACTCGGGGTCCGGCAGCAGCACCTCCTCCCCCGGGCCGACCAGCGCGCTGATCGCCATCGCGAGGCCGTGCATCGCGCCGTGGGTCACCACGACGTCGGCGGCGGTGACGTCCAGGCCGTTGACCCGGCGCACCTTCTCGGCCAGCGCGGCGCGCAGCTCGGGCGTGCCGGTGCTCGACGTGTACCCGGTGTGCCCCGCGGCGGCGTCCCGGCCGGCCGCGGCGACGACGTGCGCGGGGGTCGGCACGTCGGGCTCGCCGATCTCGAGGCGGATCGCCTCCGGGTCGCGCATGGCGAGCTCCATGAGGGTGCGGATGCCGCTGCGGTGCATGCGGGTCACGGGCGAGGTCGAGGTCGGCACCGGCCGACCGTACCCGAGAACCGGCCCCGGACGTTACTGCCCGGTAACGTCAGTCGTCGCGCTGCAGCCCGAGATGCCGCACCGTGCCGTCCCAGCCCGCCAGCAGCGGCCGCACCAGGTCGGCCAGCCCCTCCGGGAACACCTCGCGCGTCTCCGCGGCCAGGTCGTCCAGGTGCCACCAGCGCAGCTCGTCCAGCACGTCGAGCTCGACCTCGGTCCAGCCGTCCCGGGCGATCGCCGCGGCGTCCAGGGCGGTCTGGACCCGGGCGAGGAAGAACTCCTCGTCCTGCCGGCAGTGCTCGGCGTAGAAGTCGAACAGCGCCGACCGGGTCAGCACCGGCCCGACGAGCGCGGCGTCGTCCAGCACCAGCCCGGTCTCCTCGCGCAGCTCGCGCAGGGCGGCGTCGCGCGCGGACTCCCCCGGGTCGATCCCGCCGCCGACCGTGAACCACCAGGACCGCTCGGGCTGGTCGACGTCGTGCCCGCGGACCAGCAGCAGCCGGTCCTCGGCGTCGACCAGCAGCACCCGCGCCGCGCGGCGGTACCGCAGGCCGTCGTCGCCGAGGACCCAGTCGGTGCCCAGCACCGTGCTCGACGTGACCACCGGAGCGCCGTCCCCCGACGGCGACGGCCCGCCGGCCCCCGAGGGGGTCGACGGGCCGTCGGTCGGCGCGGGGCCGGTCACCAGCCGCGCTCGGCCAGGCGGTGCGGCACCGGGACGTCGTCCACGTTGATGCCGACCATCGCCTCGCCGAGGCCGCGGGAGACCTTCGCGATGACGTCCGGGTCGTCGTAGAAGGTGGTGGCCTTCACGATCGCCGCGGCGCGCTGCGCCGGGTTGCCCGACTTGAAGATGCCGGAGCCGACGAACACGCCCTCCGCGCCGAGCTGGCGCATCATCGCCGCGTCGGCCGGGGTCGCGATGCCGCCCGCGGTGAACAGCACGACCGGGAGCTTGCCGGCGCGGGCCACCTCGACCACCAGGTCGTACGGCGCCTGCAGCTCCTTGGCCGCGAGGAACAGCTCGTCCTCGGGCAGCGAGGACAGGCGGCGGATCTCGTCGCGGATGGTGCGCATGTGCGTGGTCGCGTTCGACACGTCGCCGGTGCCGGCCTCGCCCTTGGAGCGGATCATCGCCGCGCCCTCGGTGATGCGGCGCAGCGCCTCGCCCAGGTTGGTCGCGCCGCAGACGAACGGCACGGTGAACTGCCACTTGTCGATGTGGTGCGCGTAGTCCGCCGGGGTCAGCACCTCGGACTCGTCCACGTAGTCCACGCCGAGGCTCTGCAGCACCTGCGCCTCGACGAAGTGGCCGATGCGGGCCTTCGCCATGACCGGGATCGACACGGTGTTGACGATGCCGTCGATGAGGTCCGGGTCGCTCATCCGCGCGACGCCGCCCTGGGCGCGGATGTCCGCGGGCACCCGCTCGAGCGCCATGACGGCGACCGCGCCGGCGTCCTCGGCGATCTTGGCCTGCTCGGCCGTGACGACGTCCATGATCACGCCGCCCTTGAGCATCTCCGCCATGCCGCGCTTCACGCGGGCGGTGCCCACCGCGGGGACGTCGGAGCCGGTGGCGGGCTGGGTGGTGTCGGTGGTCACTGAGGTCCTCGCAGTTCGGACGGGAGGGGGTTTCCGGGGTCCATCGTAGTCGCGTGCGGCCGGCAGGACGGCGGGCGTCCACGGGGCGCACCCGGGGCGCGCGCGGGCGCGCGCCCCGGCCGTCAGGCGGTGGCCGGCGGCTGCCCGGGCCGGCCGAGCGCGGCGGGCCACGCGTCGTCCAGCTCGAGCGTCTGCGGCATGGGCGCGCGCCCGGCGAGCCGCAGCGTGCGGACGGCCCAGCCGCGGCGCATCCGCTGCGCCTGGGCGACCGCCTCGTTGTGGAACCGGCGGGCGAGCTGCACGCGGTACCAGGCGTCGCCGAGCGCGTCGAGCAGCTCGGCGGCGCCGGGCTCCTCCCGCAGGGCGGCGACCTCGTCGGGGTCGTCGAGCGCCTCGCGCAAGGTGGACGACAGCTCCGACTCGACCAGGCCGCGGTCCGCGGCGGCCGGGTCGACGCACTGCGGGCCGCGCAGCTCGTCCGGCAGCCGCGCCATGCCCTGCGTCTGCGGGCTGCCGGCCGCGATCGACGCCCAGGACGCCTCGCCGACGAGCACCGAGCTCACCGGGTCCAGCACCCCGGACGCCGCCAGGGTCGACGCCGCGGACGCCCGGCGGAGCAGCTGGGTGTCGACGACGGCGCGCGACGCCGCGACCTTGCGGTGCAGGCGGTCGATGCGGGACGCGGCGAGCCAGGACCACCACAGGACGACCAGCAGCACGCCGACGACGAGCACCGCGATCTCGGACCAGGTCACGAGTCGTCACCCCGCAGGCGGCGGAGCGCCGTCCGGGCGCCGCGCAGCGACGTCGGGTCCTCGCCCACCGGCGCCGCGCTGCCCTCGACGGCCATCTCGTACACCGTGAGCACCTGGTGCGTCACCGTCGACCAGTCGTACCGCGCGACGGCCGCCTCCCCCGCGGCCGCCACCCGCGCGCGCCCGCGGGCGTCGCCGAGCAGGCCGACCAGCACGCGTGCGAGGTCCGCGGGGTCGCCGGTGCGGAACAGGGCGCCGGCCTGCCCGTCGTCCAGCACCCGCCGGAACGCGCCGAGGTCGGACGCCAGCACCGCGGTGCCCGCGCTCATCGCCTCGACCAGCACGATGCCGAACGACTCGCCGCCGGTCTGCGGGGCGCAGTAGACGTCGGCCGACGCGAGCAGTTGCGCCTTCTCCTCGTCGCTGATCCCGCCGAGGAACTCGACCGCGTCCGCGTCGTCGCCGAGCAGCTCGCGGACCTCGGCCGGGCCGGTGTCCCCGCGCCCGGCGACCAGGACCCGCACGCCCGGGAACGCCCGGCGCACCTCCGGCACGGCCTCGAGCAGCACGGGCAGGCCCTTGCGCGGCTCGTCCAGCCGCCCGAGGAACACGACGGTGGGCGCCTCGGGGGTGCCGACCCAGCGCGGGTCCGGGCGGGCGCCGGCGAACGCGTCGACGTACACGCCGTTCGGGATGACGACCGCGTCGCCGCCGAGGTGCTCGACCAGCGTGCGCCGGGCGTCCTCGGACACCGCGATGCGGGCGCCGATCTTCTCCAGCGACTGCCGGACCAGCGGGTACGCGAGCTGCAGCGAGCGGGAGCGCACGAGCGACGAGTGGAACGTCGCCACGACGGGCCCGTCGGCGATCCACAGCGCCAGCATGCTGAGCGACGGCGTCGCGGGCTCGTGCAGGTGCAGCACGTCGAACTGCCCGGCCTCGAGCCAGCGGCGCACACGAGCGGCGGTCATCGGCCCGAACGCCAGGCGCGCGACCGACCCGTTGTACCGGACGGGCACGGCGCGGCCGACCGACGTCATGTACTCCGGGATCGGGGTGTCCTCGTCGGCCGGCGCCAGCACGGACACGCTGTGCCCGCGGTCGATCAGCGCCTCGGCGAGGTCCCGGACGTGGAACTGCACGCCGCCCGGCACGTCGAACGAGTACGGGCAGACGATGCCGACCCGCAGCGGCCGCGACCCGGCGGGGGCGAGGCCGGCGATCACGAGGTCGCCGCCGGCGCGCCCTCGGCCTCCGCGACCGTCCGGGCGTACCGCTCGGGGTCGAGGTCGGCGACGAACACCTTCTGCAGCATGTGCCAGTCCTGCGGCGCGCGGGCGATCCCGCGGCCCAGGTCGTCGACCCAGGCCTGCGTGAGCACCGCGACCCGGTCGGCGCGCGGCACGTCGTCGGGCACGGTCAGCAGCCGGCCGAACTCGATGACGATGCCCCACGCCGTCCCGGCGGCGCGGCGGCGCGCGCCGGTCAGCCGCTCGTAGGTGATCGACGTGGCGCACAGCGGCGCGCCCGTGGAGACGGCCAGCGCGGCCGGGCCGGCGGCGACGCGCGCGCGCTCGCCGAACAGGTCGACCTCGACGCCGCGGGCCGTGAGGTCCCGGTCGGCGAGCAGCGGGATGAGGCCGGGGGTCGGCTGCCGCGCCGCGCGCACGAGCTCGCGGAACACGCCGCCGCCCGCGCCACCGCCCGACAGCGGGATGATCTCCAGCCCGATGCCCTCGCGGAACGCCAGGAACTCCTGGAACAGCGCCTCGGGCTTGAGCCGCTCGGCGACCGTGACGGTCCGGCCGAGGTTGCGGGTGGCCCAGGCGCCGGCGAGGTCCCAGTTGCCCAGGTGGCCCAGCGCCATGACGACCATCCGGCCCTCGTTCATCGTCGCGACGACCTCGCCCGGGTCGACGAGCCGCACCCGCGCGTCGATCTGCTCCGGCCGCGCGCCGACCAGCGCGAACGACTCGCCGTAGTAGCGCATGTACGACCGCATGCCGAGCAGGCTCAGCCGGCGGATCTCCTCCGGGCGGGCCTGCGGGCGCACCCGGCGGAGGTTCGCCTCGAGCTGGCGGACCCCGGCCCCGCGCAGCAGCCAGATCACGTCTGCCACCAGCCGGAACGCCCCGCGCACCACCGGGTCGGGGACCTTGCCGACGACCCGCCACGCGAGCGCGAACAGCGCCGCGACGTCCACCTGCGGGCGCCTCACCGGGCCGCCAGCGCCTGGCGGCGGACCGTGAGCATCCGCTGCACGACCGTGACGAACGACGCGACCGCGAGCAGGCCGAGCACGACGACGAGCACCGGCTCCGGCACGCCGACCCCGACCAGGGCCGTCGCGACCAGCACCGCGGCCAGCCGGTCGGCGCGCTCCGCGATCCCGACCGCCGCCGTCATGCCGAGCCCCTCGGCGCGGGCCCGGGCGTACGGCACGATCGAGCCGAGCACCAGGCAGGCCAGCGCGAGGCCGGCGCCCCAGTCCGCCCAGGACGAGCCGCTGCCGTGCACGAACCACAGCACGATCCCCGAGAAGATCGCCGCGTCGCCGAACCGGTCGAGGGTCGAGTCGAGGAACGCGCCCCACGGCCCGGACCGGCCGGCGCGCCGCGCCATGACCCCGTCCAGGCTGTCGGTGAGCGCGAAGAACGCGATGACCAGGCTCGCGGCCAGGAAATGGCCCGCCGGGAACAGCCACAGGGCCGCCACGACGACGGCCACGGTGCCGGTGATGGTCACGGCGTCCGGGGAGACGCCGCGCTTGAGCAGCGCGTCCGCCACCGGCGTGAAGAGCCGCGTCATGGCCCCTCGCAGTCCGTTCAGCACGTCCCGGTCATCCCTTCTGGTCGCCGGCGGCGGGGTCGCCGTCCGCCGGCCAGGCCGCCGCGAGGCGCGCCCGGGTGTCGTGCAGCAGCTCGGGCAGCGCCCGGGTCCGCCCGACGATCGGCAGGAAGTTGCTGTCGCCCGACCAGCGGGGCACGACGTGCTGGTGCAGGTGCGCGGCGATGCCCGCGCCGGCGACGGCGCCCTGGTTCATGCCCAGGTTGAAGCCGTGCGGGCCGCTGACCTCGCGCAGCACGCGCATCGCGGTGCGGGTCAGCTCCGCGACCTCCGCCACCTCGGCGCCCGTCAGGTCGGTGTAGTCGGCGACGTGCCGGTACGGGACCACCAGGACGTGCCCGCCGTTGTACGGGTACAGGTTGAGCACCACGTAGGCCACGGCGCCGCGCGCGACGACCAGGCCGTCCTCGTCGGGCAGGCCGGGGATGCGGCAGAACGGGCACCCGTCACCCTCCGCGCCGTCGGCCGGCTTGTTCTCGCCGCCGATGTACGCCATCCGGTGCGGGGTCCACAGGCGGCCGAAGCCGTCGGGCACGCCCGGGAGGCCGGCGGCGTCCTCCACCGCCGGCCCGCCCGGGCCGGTGCCCTCGTGCTCGGTCACCGCGTCAGACCTGCGCGTGCTCGCGGACCGCGGTCACGACCCGCTGCACGGCCTCCGCGACCGGCACGCCGTTCTCCTGGCGGCCGTCCCGGTACCGGAACGACACCGCGCCGGCCTCGGCGTCCTCGCCGCCCGCGATCAGCACGAACGGGATCTTCTGCGTGCTGGCGTTGCGGATCTTCTTGCCGAACCGGTCGCTGGACCGGTCGAGCTCGGCGCGGATGCCCTGGGCGCGCAGCTGGGCCACGACGTCCTCGAGGTACGGCTCGAACGGCTCGGCCACCGGCACCGCGAGCACCTGCACCGGCGCGAGCCAGGCCGGGAACGCCCCCGCGTAGTGCTCGGTCAGCACCGCGAAGAACCGCTCGATCGACCCGAACAGCGCGCGGTGGATCATCACCGGGCGCTGGCGGGTGCCGTCCGCGGCGGTGTACTCGAGGTCGAACCGCTCCGGCAGGTTGAAGTCGAGCTGGATCGTCGACATCTGCCAGGTGCGGCCGATCGCGTCCTTGGCCTGGACGGAGATCTTCGGGCCGTAGAACGCGGCGCCGCCCGGGTCCGGGACCAGCTCGAGGCCGGACTCGGTGGCGACCTGGCGCAGCGTCTCGGTCGCCTCCTCCCAGGCCGCGTCCTCGCCGACCGACTTCTCCGGGTTCCGGGTGGACAGCTCCAGGTAGAAGTCGTCCAGGCCGTAGTCCTTGAGCAGGTCGAGGACGAACGTGAGCAGGCTGGTGAGCTCGCCCTTCATCTGCTCGCGGGTGCAGTAGATGTGCGCGTCGTCCTGCGTGAAGCCGCGGGCGCGGGTCAGGCCGTGCACCACGCCGGACTTCTCGTACCGGTACACCGTGCCGAACTCGAACAGCCGCAGCGGCAGCTCGCGGTACGAGCGGCCCCGGGAGTCGAAGATCAGGTTGTGCATCGGGCAGTTCATCGGCTTGAGGTAGTAGTTCTGCCCCGCGCGCTTGATGTTGCCCTCGGCGTCCCGCTCCTCGTCCAGCTGCATCGGGGGGTACATCCCGTCCGCGTACCAGTCGAGGTGGCCCGAGATCTCGAACAGCTGCTGCTTGGTGATGTGCGGCGAGTTGACGAACGAGTAGCCGGCCTCGACGTGCTTGCGCCGGCTGTACTCCTCCATCTCCATGCGGATGATGCCGCCCTTGGGGTGGAACACCGCCAGGCCCGAGCCGATCTCGTCCGGGAACGAGAACAGGTCGAGCTCGGTGCCGAGCCGGCGGTGGTCGCGGCGCTCGGCCTCGGCGACCCGCTCCAGGTACGCCTTGAGCTCGTCCTTGGTCGGCCATGCCGTGCCGTACACGCGCTGCAGCTGCGGGTTCTTCTCGCTCCCCCGCCAGTAGGCCGCGGCCGAGCGGGTCAGCTGGAAGCCGTTGCCGAGCACCTTGGTGCTGGGCACGTGCGGGCCGCGGCACAGGTCCTGCCAGACGACCGTCTCGGTCTCCCGGCCCGCGCCGCGCACGTTCTGGTAGTACGTCAGGCCGCCGGCGCCGACCTCGACGGAGGCGCCCTCGCCCGCTGTGTCCGCGGTGGACTTCAGGCCGATCAGCTCGAGCTTGTAGGGCTCGTCCGCGGCCAGCGCGCGCGCCTCGTCGTCCGTCACCTCGACCCGGCGGAACGTCTGGCCCTCGCGCACGATCCGCGACATCGCCTTCTCGAGGGCCTTGAGGTCCTCGGGCGTGAACGGGTCCTCGACGTCGAAGTCGTAATAGAAGCCGTCGGTCACCGGCGGGCCGATGCCGAGCTTCGCCTTCGGGTTGACCTCCTGCACCGCCTGCGCGAGCACGTGCGCGGCCGAGTGCCGCAGCACGGCGAGCCCGTCCGGCGAGTCGATCGTGACGGCCTCGACGGTGGCGCCGTCCGCCAGCGGGCGGGACAGGTCCTGGAGGTCCCCGTCGACGCGCATGACGACCACGTCGCGGCGAGCGGAGAACAGGTCCGTGCCCGTCGTCCCCGCCTCGGCCGTGGTGCTGGTGCCGTCGACGGTGAGGGTGATGAGCTCGGACACGACAGGGGTCTCCTCGGGTCGGCCCGCACCTCGCGCGCGGGGTCCGGGTCGATGCTACCGACCGGTCACCCGGTCGAGGGCCCGCGGCGCTCCGCCGGGGCCCGGGTCGCCGCACGGCGGCCGTCGCACGACGAAGGCCCCGGTCCGCTGCGGGACCGGGGCCTTCGAGCCGGTGGGCGATACTGGGTTCGAACCAGTGACCTCTTCGGTGTGAACGAAGCGCGCTACCACTGCGCCAATCGCCCGGCAGACGAGAACATTACCCGACCCGGGGCGCGGAACCGAAATCGGCGCCGCCGTCCCGGTCGTGGAGCGGGCCGGCGGCCGCGGGGTCGCGCGCCGTCGGCCGGCGCGGGGTGCCGGTGAGGCGTCCGGGTGGGTGAAGTTCCGCCCTGGACTGACGCACCTGGCGCCCCGTGCGTCATGATGGTCGTCTCGCGAGACGTGTGTGAAGGAGGTTGCGGTGGCCCAGCGCTCGTACGACGTCGTCGAGACCGTCGCCATGCAGCTCATCAGCTCCGATGCCAGCGTCCTGCCGGTCACCGCCGAGCTGTCCTACCGCGTGAGCGACCCGTACACGGTGCGCGCCGTGTTCACGTCGCCCCAATCCACCTCGGTCTGGCTGCTCGGCCGGGAGCTCCTGCTCCAGGGCATGCTCGCCGACGCCGAGGACCCCGCCGGCTGCGGCGACGTCCAGGTGTGGCGCGACGAGGACCCGATGTTCACCCTCGTCTCGCTCACGGGCATCGAGGGCAGCGCGCTCCTCGCGTCCCCGTCCGAGCCCCTGGAGCGGTTCCTCACCGCGACCGAGCAGCTCGTCGCGCTCGGCACGGAGAGCGACCGCATGGAGGGCGAGATCGCCGCCCTCATCGCCGCGCTGCTCACCGCCTGACGGGTCGGCCGCGCGGGTCCGGGCCTACGGGTCCAGGTCGTCGTCCGAGCGCGCCCGGAACAGCCGCGCGACCTCGGCGGTGAGCGGGCCGACCCGCGTCGGCTCACCCTCGACGGCCTCGACGCCCACGACGCCGCGCAGCGACCCGGTGAGCGCGAGCCCCGCGGAGCCCTCGCGCGCGTCCTCGACGACGGACCACGGCAGCTCCTCGGCGCCGGCCTCGCGGACCGGCAGCCCGGCGTCGGCCGCCCAGTCGAGCACCAGCGCGCGCGTCACTCCCGGCAGGCACCCCGACGACAGCGCCGGCGTCAGCAGCGCGCCGCCGCGCTCGACCAGCACGTTGGAGGTCGTGCCCTCGCACAGCGCACCGCGGGTGTTCGCCAGCAGGGCCTCGTTCCCGCCGGCGCGGGTCGCCGCCGCCAGCGCGAGGACGTCCGCGGCGTAGGAGGTCGACTTGTGGCCGGCGAGCGGCGAGCGCTCGTTGCGCACCCACGGGGACCGGACGACGTGGGCCGGGCCGCGCACCGGGGCGGGGGCGGCGGAGACGACCAGGACGGGGCGGGCGTCGGCCCCGGGCGCGCCGGGGGTCACCGTGATCCGCAGCCGGCCCACCTCGGGGCCGCTCGCCCCGAGCACCTCGGCGACGGCCGCGCGGACCTCCGCGCCGTCGACCGCGGGCAGGCCCAGCGCGTCCAGCGACGCGGCGAGCCGGGCCAGGTGCCGGGTGAGCGCGAACGCCCGGCCCCGCACGACCGCGCACGTCTCGAACAGGCCGAGCCCGGTCGCGACGCCGGGGTCGGTGCCGGCGACGACGGGCTCGCGCGGGTCGCGCAGCCGGCCGCCGGCCCACAGGACGCTCGCCACGGCGGTCAGTCTGCCACCGGGGCCGCCGGGGCCTCCGGGGCCGCCGGGGGCGCCGGGGCCGCCGGGGGCGCCGGAGCCTCCGGGGGCTTCGGGGCCTCCGGGGGCGCCGAGGCCAACCCGACGAGCCGGCGGGCTTTCAGCTCCGTCTCGGCCCACTCCGCGTCGGGGTCGCTCCCCCACGTGATGCCGGCGCCGGTGCCGAACCGCAGCACCCCGTCGCGCCAGACGAACGTGCGGATCCCGACGGCCAGCTCCGCGCGGACGGCTCCCCGGTCGTCGACCTCGACCCAGCCGACCGCGCCGCAGTACGGCCCGCGCGGGACGGGCTCGAGCCGCCGGATCAGGTCGAGTGCCGACGACTTCGGCGCCCCGGACACCGACCCCGGCGGGAACGTCGCGCCGAGCAGCCGCGCCCACGCGTCCGCGCCGTCCCGCACGTCGGCGCGCAGCCGCCCGCGGACCGTCGACACCAGGTGCACGAGCCCGGGGTGCTCCTCGACGCCGAGCAGCGTCGTCACCTCGACCGTCCCCGGCTCGCACACCCGCTGCAGGTCGTTGCGCACCAGGTCGGTGATCATCACGTTCTCGGCGCGGTCCTTCGCGGTGAGACCGGCCGCCGTCGGCGCGGTGCCCTTGATCGGCGCCGAGGTGACCCAGCCGTCCTCCACCCGCAGGTACAGCTCCGGCGAGGCCGTGACCACCCACACCGGCGGCACCGCTCCCCCGGCCGGCACGTGCACGCCGCCGGCGTACGGCGCGGGGTTGCCCGCGGCGAGGCGGGCGCCGAGGGCGCGGGCGTCGGGCTCGCGGCCGCCGTCGGCCGGCAGCGGGGCGGAGAGCACGCGGCAGAGGTTGGCCTGGTAGACGTCCCCCTCGCGCACGGCGTCCCGGACGGCCGCGACGGCGGCGACGTAGGCGGGCTCGTCGAGGGACGAGGTCCACGCCCCGGGGTCGGGGCCGCGCCAGCGGCGGCCCTGGCCGGGATCGGGCGCGGCGCCGGTGCCGGTGCCCAGGTCCGGCGCGGCGCCGGGCTCCGCGGTGCGGAACCGCCAGGCCGCCACCGGGCCCTCGAAGTCGCCGACCAGCACCCAGTGGCCCGGCGCCCGCAGCCGCCCCGGCTCCCGAGCGACGTCCGGGACGTGCTCGACCGGGTCGCGCAGCACCCGGCCGCCGAACCAGGCGACGCCGTCGGCGGCGGTCGGGTGCGCCGCGGGGGCGGCGGGCTGAGTCGGCACGGGGCCACGCTAGCCAGCCCGGGCACGGGCGCGTGACCTGCGGGTGTGGCGCAGGTCGCACCACCCGTCGCAGGCCCGCGGGCGCCTCCGGAGCGCCTCCCGGGGCCCGGATCCGCGTCATCACGCGGGACTCCGGGCCCCTGGTCAGCCAATTGGACTCCCACCTCGGAAGTCGGCTAATGTTCTCGACGCACCAGGAACGCCGGTGAGAACCGGCAGGACAGGCGCGCGGACGTGGCTCAGTGGTAGAGCATCACCTTGCCAAGGTGAGGGTCGCGGGTTCGAATCCCGTCGTCCGCTCGGAGGCAGACACTCCCGGCCGACCTTTCGGTCGCTGAGGACTGAGGTCTCAGGGTGGAGTGGCCGAGAGGCGAGGCAGCGGCCTGCAAAGCCGTATACGTGGGTTCGAATCCCATCTCCACCTCGTAGTAGCACCCGGGCGATTGGCGCAGCGGTAGCGCGCTTCCCTGACACGGAAGAGGTCACTGGTTCGATCCCAGTATCGCCCACCAGCACGAAGGCCCCAGGTCACCGACCCGGGGCCTTCGTCGTTCCCCGGGGACGGCGGAGGCCACCGAGGCCGACGCCCGTGCCGACGCGTCCTTCGCCGACGCCCTGCGGAACAACCAGCGCGGTGACGGCTCCACGCTCCTGACCGTCCTGTTCGCGCTGGTGCTGCTCTTCACGGCCATGTCGGACCGCGCGCGGCGCCCGGTGGCGGGCTACGCCCTGCTCAGCCTCGCGGGGGTGCTGTTCGTGCTGGGCGTCGTCCTGCTGGCGACGTCCCCGACGATCGTCCGACCGGTTCCGGGTCGCGCCGGGGCGGGAGCATCGCTCAGGGCCAGTCGGCGCCGGATCGCGCCGCGAGCATCACCTCGTCGTTCCCCGGCAGCCCGTCGGCGGCGCCCGCCGCGGCCTCGCCGTCGCCGGTGACCTCGATCCCCCGGAACGCCATCGGCAGCCCCTGCGCCTCCCACAGCGATGCGCGGTCCATGAGCTGCGCGTGCACGTGCGGCTCGCTGCTGTTGCCCGAGTTGCCGCACTCCGCGATCTGCTGCCCGGCGACGACGGCGTCGCCCGGTGCGACGCGCAGCGAGCCGCGGCGCAGGTGCGCCACCAGCGCGTGCGCGCCCTCCGGGGTCCGGACGACGACGTGGTTGCCGACGACGAACCGCGGCCCGCCGAGCTCCCGCACCGCGCCCTCGACCACCAGGTAGGCGAACCCGAGCCACGACGACCGCGCGCGGTGGTCGCGCTGCCGGTCCGAGGCGGCGACCACCACGCCGGCCACCATCGCGAGAACCGGCTCGCCGAACGCCGGGTAGTCGCCGGCGGGGCGGAACCCGGCCCCGAACGCCGGCCGCGCCCCCTCGTCCGGCTCGTGCACCAGGTCGATGGCGTACGCCTGGCCGTAGGCGCGGGTGCCGTGGCTCGGCACGCGCGTCGCCGGGCTGTTCAGCGCGCGCCACCTCCCTCGCACCGGCGACGCGACCGCCCGAGCGCCGCCCGGGTCGACCGGGCGGCCCCTGCGCGACACGACGAGCGCGACGCCCATCAGCACGACCCCGAGCAGCGGGCCCAGCCCCAGCGCCGAGCGGAGCCCGCCGTCGGGCAGCACCAGCCGGAGCACCGTCGAGAGCAGGATCAGCAGGACGCCCGCGGCCATGATGCGCAGCCGCGCGCGGTACAGCAGGCGCGCCACGGCGGTCACCGCTCCACCGCCGCGAGGCACGCCAGCAGCGGGACGACGCGCGCGGCGGGCACCTCGTAGGCACCCCGCCCGCTCTGCCGGAGCCAGCCCGCGGCGAGCAGCTGCCGGAGGTGGTGGTGCAGCTGCCCGGTGGTGCCCAGCTGCTCCAGCGCCGCCAGCTCCGCGGTGCTCCGGGTGCCCGCCAGCACGTGCCGCAGGAGCTCGATCCGCACGGGGCTGCCCAGCGCGGCGAAGGCCGGCGCCCGGTCCGACCAGTCGATCTCGAGCAGCCCGGCGGTGCCGGCGCCCTGCTGCCAGGACACCGGCTCGCCCGTCGGGAGGCGGAGGGAGCCGACGAGCACCACCGCGCCGTCGCTCGTGGACTCGTGGTCGGCCAGCCGGGCGCGCAGCGCGGACAGCGCCCAGAAGTCGTCCCCGTCACGCGGGCCGGCAGCCGGCGCCGGTGGCGCGCCCAGTCGGCGCTCCAGGGCGGCGACCCGGTCGCGGAGGTCGTCGAGGTCGGCCCGCGCGTCGGTCGGCTCGGTCATAGATCGATAGTACGCACATCCGTACCACCGTCAGAGCGTGACGACGAGCCGCCGCCCGACCTCGCGCACGCGGTGGCGGAACGGTCAGCGGCGGGCCACCGCCTCGCGAAACGCGGCCAGGGACGCCTGCGAGCTCGCGATGCGCCAGTCCGTCTCCTTGTTCTCGTCGAACCAGATCAACCCCCTGACGTCGCGCTGCGCCGCCATCCACCGGAACAGCTCCGCGATCCAGCGCGCCTTGTCGCCGCCCCGCTCGGTCGAGGCCGTCTCGGCCAGCAGCAGGGGCTTGCCCGGGGCGATGCGCCGCAGCTCGGCCGCCGTCGCGTCGAAGACCCGGGACGGGCTCTGCCAGGTGGAGTCCCGCCGCACGGTGCCCCAGTTGTACCCGTCGATCCCCACGACGTCGACGTGCTCGGCACCGGGGAACACGGACGCGAGCGGGGCGGAACCCGGGAAGGAGACGTTGGGCGACCACACCCGGACCACCCGGGTCGCCCCGCGGCTCCGGAGCAGCCCGTGCACGCGGCGCCAGGTGGCCACGTACTGGGCGGCGGTGTTGCCCTGGACGCCCACGGCCCACGGGTACCCGCCGGCGTTCATCTCGTGGGCGAAGCGCAGGTGCACCGGGCCGCCGTAGCGGGCCAGCGCGTCGCCCCAGCGGCGGATCGTCGCGTCGTGGTCCCCGTCGAGGAACCGCGCGAGGGCGAACGCCTTCTGGTTCTTCCGTGCCGGGTCCCACGGCTCCCAGCTCAGGACCGGCACGACGCCCGCCGCGGACACCGCCGCCAGCTTCGCCGGGTCCGGCGCCTCGACGAACGACGCGTACCAGAGCGCGTACCGGGGCGCGGCTCCGAGGGTCGCCACCCGGCGGGACCAGGCGGCGGCGTCGAACGGGCCCCACGGCACCGTGACGCCGAACGGCGGCGGACCACCGGCGGCGGACGCACCCGACGGGAGGGCGAGGGCGCCGGTGCTCGCCACCGCGGCGGCGGCGAGGAACGAACGTCGTGACATCGGCATGCCGCGCCCATCGGCCGGCGCGGTGGGTCGTTGACAGAACCTGAGGTCGGGCGTCCGGTCGCAGGACGGCGGAGCGCACCCCCGGCCGCGCGTCAGAGCGTGGCGCCGATCCGCCGCCCCACCTCGCGCAGCAGCCGCGGCGCCCCCGCCATCGACCGCGCCGGGTCGGGCTCGAGGTCGGCCAGCGCGTACGCCGCCCGGAACCCCAGCGCCCGGAGCCGGTCGGGGCCGAGCGCCACCCGGCCGGCGACGGCGACGACCGGGACGCCCGCCGCGACCGCCGCCCGTGCCACACCGACCGGGGCCTTGCCGCCCGCCGACTGCTCGTCGAGCGACCCCTCGCCGGTGACGACCAGGCGCGCGCCTGTCAGGGCGTCCGCGAGCCCGACCAGCTCCAGCACGACGTCGACGCCCGGCCGGACGCGCGCGCCCAGCGCCGCGAGGGCGGCGAACCCGACGCCTCCGGCGGCGCCCGCGCCAGGGGTCGCGTTCGCGCCCGGCACCACGCCCGCGCCCGGCACCGCGCCCGCGGCGGCCCCGAGCAGGTCCGCCCACCGGCCCAGCGCCTCCGCCAGCACGCCCACCTGGCCGGGGTCCGCGCCCTTCTGCGGCGCGAACACCGGGGCGGCGCCGCGGGGGCCGAGCAGCGGGTTGTCCACGTCGGTCGCGACGACCACGTCGACCGCCCGCAACCGCGGGTCCAGCCCCGCCAGGTCGAGGCCGTGCACCACCAGGGGGTGCCCCTCGCCCGCGGGGACCGGCGCTCCCCCGGCGTCGAGCAGGGTCGCGCCGAGCGCCTGCAGCAACCCCGCCCCGCCGTCGGTGCTGGCGCTCCCGCCCAGCCCGAGCACGACCGTGCGGCAGCCCGCGTCGAGCGCGGCGGCGACGAGCTGCCCCGTGCCGTAGGTCGTGGCGGCGAGCGGGTCGGGCGCGCCCTCGACCAGCGCGAGCCCGGACGCCTGCGCGAGCTCGACCACCGCGGTCCCTTCGCGCACGGCGACCACCGCGTCCACGGGGGCGCCGAGCGGCCCCCGGACCCGGACCGGCACGGCCCGGAAGCCCTGCCGCAGCGCGGCGTCGACCGTGCCCTCGCCGCCGTCCGCGACGGGCACCTCGACGACCTCCGTCCCGGGTGCCGCCGCCCGGATCCCCGCGGCGAGGTGCCGGGCGACCTCGTCGGCGGTGGCGGAGCCCTTGAACTTGTCCGGGGCGACGACGACCGTCACGGCCGCGCCGCGGTCGGGGCCGCCGCCTCCGCGGCGCCGGCGACCGCCCGCCGCGCCCGGTCGCGGAGCGCACCGAGGTCCCCGCCGGGCAGCAGCGCGTCCCCGAGGAGCGGGCCGCTCAGCCCGACGGCGGCGGCGCCCCGCGCGAGGTACGCGCCGACCTCGTCGACCGCCACGCCGCCGGTCGGCATGAGCGGGATGTCGGGCAGCGGCGCGCGCAGCTGGTCCAGGTACTCCAGCCCGCCGACCGGCCCGATCGGCGAGACCTTGACGGCCGGGACGCCGGTCTCCCAGGCGGCCACGACCTCGGTCGGGGTGAGCGCACCGGGCACGAACGGCACGCCCGACGACCGCGCGAGCTCGACGAGCGGCGCCCGGAGCACCTGGCTCACGAGCAGGTCCGCACCGGCGTCGACGGCCTCGCGCACGTGCCGCTCGGTCCGGACGGTGCCGACCGCGAGCAGGAGCTCCGCGGGCAGCTCGGCCCGCGCGCGGCGCGCGGCCTCCAGCGCGCCCCGCGTGGTCAGGGTGAACTCCAGGCAGCGGAAGCCGGCCTCCCACAGCACCTCGGAGGCGGCCAGGAACCGGTCGGCGTCGGGGGCCCGCAGGATGGCGACGACGGGGCGCGCGGCCAGGCGGTCGAACGCGGCGGCCCCCGCCCCGCCGCCGGCCCTCGCCCCGCTGCCGGCCTCTGCCCCGCCCGCGGTCACCGCTCCGCCCCGATCCGCGTGCCGGCCCGGTCCTCGTAGTGCTGCACGAGACCGCTGTGGTCGTCGCCGCCGTGCCCGTCCTGCTCCAGCTGCTCCATCATCGCGAGCACCGCGGTGGTGAGCGGCAGCGGGGCGGAGAGCACCTCGCCGGTCTCCCGGGCGTTGCGCAGGTCCTTGGCGTGCAGCTCGATCCGGAAGCCCGGCGCGAAGTCGCGGCGCAGCATCATCGGGCCCTTGGACTCGAGCACCGCGCTGCCGGCGAGGCCGCCGCGGATCGCCGCGACCACCGCCTCGGGGTCGACGCCCGCGAGCTCGGCCAGCACGAGCGCCTCGGACACCGCCGCGATGTTCGCCGCGACCACGACCTGGTTGGCGAGCTTGGCGGTGCTGCCCGCGCCGATCGGCCCGACCCGCACCACCGACGCGCCGAGGACGCCGAGCACGTCGCGGACCCGGTCGAACACGGCCTCGTCGCCGCCGACCATGATCGACAGGGTGCCGTCGACGGCCTTGGGCTCGCCGCCGCTGACCGGCGCGTCCAGCATCGGGACGCCGACCGCGGCGAGACCGTCGTGCACGGCGCGGGCGGCGGTCGGGGCGATCGAGCTCATGTCGACCAGCACCAGGCCGTCGTGCGCGCCGGCGGCGACGCCGTCGTCCCCGAGCGCGACCTGCTGCACCTCCGGGCCGTTCGGCAGCATGGTGATCACGAGCTCGACCTGCTCCGCGATCGCGCGCGGCCCGTCGGCGAGCGTCGCGCCGGCCCCGGCGAGCTCGTCGGCGGCGTGGCTGCCGCTGCTCACCACCAGGTCGTGGCCGGCCCGCAGGAGGTTGAGCGCCATGGGCCTGCCCATGATGCCGAGGCCGATGAATCCGATCCGCATGGCTGCCGGTCCTTCCCGGGGGCGTCACTGCCGTCCTCAGCACCGTAGGAGCGCCGGGTGATGCGCGTCCAAGCCCAAGATCGCATGGGGTGATGCCTCGCAGGCATCGGGAATCCGTCGACCGGCGCGGCACTCGTCACATAACGTCGCGGCTCGTCCTACACGTGAGTCGAGGGAGACCACCATGTCCGACGCGATCCGCCGCCTGACCCTGTCGCACGTCGTGCTGCCGCTCGCGCAGCCGGTCAGCGACGCGAAGGTCCTCACCGGCCGGCAGCGACCCCTGACCGAGACGGTGCTGCTGTTCGTCGAGGTGGAGACCGAGGACGGGCACCGCGGCACCGGGTTCAGCTACTCCAAGCGCGCCGGCGGGCGGGCGCAGTACCGGCACCTGGCCGACGTCGCGGAGGTCGCGATCGGGCAGGACCCGTCCGACATCGCGCGGATCTACGACTCGCTGCTGTGGGCCGGCGCGTCGGTGGGCCGCTCGGGCGTGGCCACCCAGGCGATCGCCGCGCTCGACGTGGCGCTGTGGGACCTCAAGGCGCGCCGCGCCGACCTGCCGCTGGCCAAGCTGCTGGGCGCGCACCGCGACTCCTGCCGGGTCTACAACACCTCGGGCGGGTTCCTGCAGGCGTCCGTCGACGAGGTGAAGGAGCGGGCGAGCGCCTCGCTCGCGGCCGGCATCGGCGGGATCAAGATCAAGGTCGGACAGCCCGACTGGGCGGAGGACCTGCGCCGGGTCGCGGCCCTGCGCGAGCACCTGGGCGACGCCCCGCTCATGGTGGACGCCAACCAGCAGTGGGACCGGGCGCGCGCCCGCCGGATGTGCCGGGCGCTGGAGGAGTTCGACCTGGTGTGGATTGAGGAGCCGCTCGACGCGTGGGACGCGGTCGGGCACGCCGACCTGTCGCGCACCGTGGACACCCCGATCGCGACCGGCGAGATGCTCACCTCCGTCCCCGAGCACGTGGCGCTGCTCGACGCGGGGTACCGCGGCATCGTGCAGCCGGACGCGCCCCGGATCGGCGGCATCACGCCGTTCCTGCGGTTCGCGACCCTGGCGTCGCACGCGGGGCTGGCGCTCGCCCCGCACTACGCGATGGAGATCCACCTGCACCTCGCCGCGGCCTACCCGACCGAGCCGTGGGTCGAGCACTTCGAGTGGCTCGACCCGCTGTTCGAGGAGCGCGTCGAGATCGCCGACGGCCGGATCCGCGTGCCCGACCGGCCCGGCCTCGGCATCACGCTCAGCGACCGGATGCGGGCGCTGACCCGGGAGACGGCGACGTTCGGCCGATGAGCGGCGCCCGGACCCGGTCGGTCGTCGACGCGGTGAGGGCGCGCATCCTCGACGGCTCGCTGCCGCCGGGGGCGCGGCTGCCGTCCGAGGCGGAGCTGGTCGCCGCGCACGGCGTGTCCCGGACCGTGGTGCGCGAGGCGGTGACCCGGCTGCGCGCGGAGGGGCTGGTCGAGACGGCGCAGGGCCGGGGGTCGTTCGTGCTCGCGGTGCCGGAGCCGACCCCGTTCGGCGTCGAGGCCGCCACCGTGCGCAGCCACGCCGACGTGCTCGCGATGCTCGACTTCCGGATCGGCGTGGAGAGCGAGGCGGCGTACCTGGCGGCGGCGCACCGCACCGGCCCCGACGCGAGCGCCGTCGAGGCCGCGCTGGCGGCGTTCGCCGCGGCGCGCCCGAACCGGGCGGTGGAGGCCGACTTCGCGTTCCACCGGGCGGTGGCCGCCGCCACCGGGAACCGGTTCTACCGGGACCTGGTCGACGCCCTGGGCCCGATGATGATCCTGCTCCCCCGGACCCGGCTGCAGGACCGGTACTCCCTGGTCGACGAGGCGCACGTGCACCGGGTGCACGACGAGCACGCGGCCGTCGCGGAGGCGGTCGTCGCCGGGGACCCGGAGACGGCGCGCGCCGCCATGCGCGTGCACCTGGGCGGGACGCGCCGCCGGCTGCGGGCCTGACCGGGGCGGGCGGGGCGCACGGCGCCCCTCACCACCGCGCGGTGTTCGCGACGAAGTCCGGCTGCACGGTGCGCATGTACACGGTGTCCTCCCGCCGGCGCACCCCGCACGTCAGGTACTGCTCGTGCAGCACGCCCAGCAGGTCGCGGTCGAGCTCGACGCCGAGCCCCGGTCCGGTCGGCACCGCGACGGCGCCGCCCTCGAACGCCAGCACGCCCGGCGCGACGACGTCCTGGGTCTTCCACGGGTAGTGCGTGTCGCACGCGTAGGTGAGCCCCGGCGTCGCGGCGGCGAGGTGCACCATCGCGGCCAGCGAGACGCCCAGGTGCGAGTTGCTGTGCATCGACAGCCCGAGCCCGAACGTCTGCGCGATCCCGCCCAGGAGCGCCGAGGCGCGCAGCCCGCCCCACAGGTGGTGGTCGGACAGCACGATCTGCACGGCGTCGGCGGCGATCGCCGGCGGCAGGTGCTCGAACGCGATCACGCACATGTTGGTGGCGAGCGGCACCTCGGTCCGGGCGGCGACGTACGCCATGCCGTCGATGCCGGGCGTCGGGTCCTCCAGGTACTCCACGACCCCGGTGAGCCGGCGCGCCACCGCGACGGACGTCTCGGGCGTCCACGCGCCGTTGGGGTCGAGCCGCAGCGGCACGCCGGGGAACGCGTCCCGCAGGGCCTCGATCGCGGCGCACTCCTGCTCCGGCGGCAGCACCCCGCCCTTGAGCTTGAGGGAGCCGAACCCCCACCCGTCGACCATCCGGCGCGCCTGCGCCACCACCGCGTCCGGGTCGAGCGCCGCGCCCCAGGGGTCCTCCGCCCCGCCGGGGTGCGCCGCCCACCGGTAGAACAGGTAGCCGCTGAACGGCACCCGGTCGCGGACCGCGCCGCCGAGCAGGTCGCTCACCGGCCGCCCCGTCGCGCGCCCGATCACGTCCAGGCAGGCGACCTCGAAGGGCGACTCGACGGTGGGCACCGCCGAGGCGACGTCGAGCATGCCGCCGAACGACGCGCCCGCGCCGCCGGTCTCCCGGCCCAGCACCTCGGCGACCAGCCGGTGCAGCTCGTGCAGGTCGAACGGGTCGTGGCCGGGCAGCGCCGCGGCGACCGCGCCGAGCCGGGCCAGGTGCGCCTCGTCCGCGTAGGTCTCCCCCAGCCCCACGAGCCCGTCGTCGGTGCGGACCTCCACGATCGCGCGCAGCGCCCACGGCTGGTGGACGCCGACCACGTTCAGCAGCGGCGGGTCCGCGAACGCCACCGGCGTGACGTCGACGCGGCTGATCCGCGACGTCACGCGGGCGCCTTGACCGCCAGGACGGGGACGCTCGCCTCGAGCAGGATGCGCTGCGCGTCGCTGCCGAGCACGAGCTTGCCGACCGGCGAGCGCCGGCGCAGGCCGATCACGATCGCGCGCGCGCCCGTCGCCGCCACCAGGTCCTCGAACACGTCGAGCATGTCCCGCCCGTGGGTCGGCTGCTCGAGCCGCGCCGGCACGCCCGCCGCGGCGGCGCGCGCCACGAGCGCGGCCCCGGCCTGCTCGTCGACCAGGTCCGCGTCGACCGTGGCGCCGCGGCGCGAGCTGTTGACGATCACCACGTTCTCGCCGTGCACCACGGCCTCGGCCAGCCCGGCCTCGAGCGCGGCCTCGCCGACGGGGGTGGGGATGTAGCCGATCAGGAGCGTCATCGGTGGTCCGCCTTTCCGCGGGTGGGGGTGGGGGCTGCGGGCTCCGCGGCCGCCGACCGGGCGGCCCGCCGGCCGCGCAGCAGCCTCACCGCGGGCCAGAGCGCGACCACGACGAACACCGCCAGGAGCGTCCCGGAGATGGGCCGCGTGATGAACCCGGTGGGGTCCCCGTCGAAGATCAGCAGCGACCGGCGGACGCTGGACTCGACGATCGAGCCGAGCACGAACGCCAGCACCATCGGCCCCGGCTCGAACCCGAGCTTCTTCATCAGGTAGCCGACCACCCCGAACGCGATCATCACGAAGATGTCGAAGGTCGAGTTGTTGATCGTGTAGACGCCCAGGATCGTGATGAGCGCCGTGATCGGGGCGAGGATCGCCGGCCGCACCCGCAGCACCCGGACGAAGATGCCGACCAGCGGGATGCTGAGCACCAGCAGGATCAGGTTGCCGATGTACATCGAGTTGATGACGCCCCAGAACAGGTCGGGGTTCTCGTCCACGAGCTGCGGGCCGGGGCTGATCCCGAGGATCAGCAGCGCGCCGAACAGCATCGCCATCGACGCGTTGGCCGGGATGCCGATGGTCAGCAGCGGGATGAACGACGACGTCGCCGCCGCGTTGTTCGCGGTCTCCGGGGCCGCGACGCCCTGCAGCGCGCCCCGGCCGAACCGCTCGGGGTGCTTGCTGATCCGCTTCTCCGTGGCGTAGGCGGCGAGCGACGCCATCACCGCGCCGCCGCCGGGCAGCACCCCCAGCACGAAGCCGATGAGCGAGCCGCGGCCGATCGAGCCGGAGGACTCCTTGAGCTCCTTGCGGGACGGCCAGACGTTCGCCACCGCCGCGGGGACGTGCGGCTTCCCGTGCCGCTCCTCCAGGTTGTAGAGGATCTCCCCCACCCCGAACAGGCCCATGGCCACGATGACGAAGTCGATGCCGTCCGAGAGCTGCAGCGAGTCGAACGTGAACCGCTCCGCGCCGCTGAACGAGTCCCGGCCGATCGTCGCGAGCAGCAGGCCGATCGCCGCCGAGATCATCGCCTTGACCATGCCGCCGTTGCCGATCGAGGCGACGAGCAGCACGCCGAGCAGCGCGAGCGCCGCGTACTCGGGCGGTCCGAAGTCCAGCGCCCACTCGGCGACCAGCGGCGCGAGCAGCGTCAGCCCGACGATCGAGACGGTCGCCCCGACGAAGGACCCGACGGCGGAGATGCCCAGCGCGGTGCCGGCCCGGCCCTGCTTGGCGAGGGCGAACCCGTCGAACACGGTCACGACCGACGACGCCTCGCCCGGCAGCCGCAGCAGCACCGAGGTGATCGTGCCGCCGTACTGGGCGCCGTAGTAGATGCCGGCCAGCATGATGATCGCCGACACCGGGTCGATCGTGTACGTGATCGGCAGCAGGATCGCGATCGTCGCGGCGGGGCCGAGGCCCGGCAGGACGCCGATGAGCATGCCGATCAGGACGCCGACCAGGCAGTAGAGCAGGTTGGCCGGCTCGGTGACGAGCGCGAAGCCGTCGAGGAAGGCGGTGAGGTCCACGTCCGTCTCCTCTACAGCAGGTGGGGCAGCGGCACGCGCAACCCGTAGATGAACAGGGCGTAGAAGGCGGCGACCGTGCCGACCGACACCAGCACCGTGCTGCGCCACGACTCCCCGCCCAGCAGGCGGAGCCAGATCGCGCACAGCAGCAGCGACGGGATCTCGAACCCGATGAGCGGCATCAGCGCCCCGAGGCCGACGAACGTCACGACCCCCGCGGCGGGGATCAGGCTCGACCGGGAGAACCGCTCGGTGTCCGTCGCCCGCCGGCCGCCGACCAGCAGCGCGAGCCCCAGGACCGCGACGACCACGCTGATCGCGAACGGCCACAGTCCGGGGCCGGGCCGGTCCAGCGACCCGAGGCCGTAGCCCAGGGCCAGGACGGCGCCGAGCACGCCGATCGCGATCGTCACCGCCGCCCCGGCGACCTGGTAGGCCGGCCCGCCGGCGGGCGGCCGCTCCTCGGCCAGGTCGCGGGCGACCTCCTCCTGTATCTCGGCGAGGACGTCCGTGCCCTCGTCCACCGGACCCGGGGTGCGCGGGTCGGCCATGTCAGCTGTCGCCGCCCAGGTCGATCCCGTACTCCTCGACCAGCTCGGCGTACCGCTGCTTGTCCTCCTCGAGCTGCGTCACGACCTCGTCGCCGGGGATCTCCATCGGCGTCAGGCTGTTCTGCTCGTTGAACGCCTGGTACTCCTCGGTCTCGAACGTCGCCTGCAGCCCCTCGACGAGCCGGTCGACGACGTCGTCCGGCGTGCCCTTCGGCACCGTGAGGAACCGGTACTGCGCGACCTCGACGTCGAGGCCCTGCTCCTGCGCCGTCGGCACGTCCGGCAGGTACTCGATGCGCTCGGGCGAGAACACCGTCAGCGGGACGAGCTTCCCGGACTCGATGTTCTCGACCGCCTCGCCGACCTGGAGGCACGCGGTGTCGACCTGGCCGCCGAGCACGGCGGTCAGCGCGGGTGCGCCGCCGTCGAACGGCACCGCCTCCCCCTCGACGCCCGCGCTGCCGAGCAGCAGGGCGCAGGACACCTGCGCGCCGGTGCCGACGCCGGTCGTGCCGTAGGTGACCGTCCCGGTCGCGGCCTTCACGGCGTCCAGGTCGGCGTACGGGCCGCCCGCCGTCGTCACCATCACGTAGTCGTCCCGCGAGACGCCGTGCACCACGTCGAAGTCGTCGATGCTCGTGACCTCGTCCTCGCTCACCGCGAGCGGGGTGATGGCGAACAGCGAGGCGTTCTGGATCGCGATCGTGGAGCCGTCGGGCTCGGCGGCGGCGACCTCCGCGGCGGCGATCGCGCCGTTCGCGCCCTCGCGGTTGATCACCGGGAACGACGCGCCGAGCGCGTCCGACAGCCCCTGCGACACCGCGCGGCTGATGAGGTCGGAGGACCCGCCGGCCGAGGCGCCGACGAGCATCTCGACGGACCCCGACGGGTACTCGGCGGTCTCGTCGGAGCCGCCCGTCGAGGTGGAGACGCCGTCGCAGGCCGCGAGGGCGAGGGCCGAGCCGCCGAGCAGGGCGGCCAGGCGCGTGGTGTGGTGCCGCATCGTCGCACTCCCTTGTCCGAACGCTGTGATCCACGACACTAGGCGTGTGCGACGATGCCCGTCCAAGCCCCGTTCGGCATGGGGTGTTCCACTTCACGCATCGAGGACGACGCCGTGATCACTTTCGAGCAGGTCCGCTCGTTCGTCGCCGTGGCGGAGGAGCTGCACTTCGGGCGCGCGGCCGAGCGGCTGCGCATGACCCAGCCTCCGCTGTCCCGCCAGATCCAGAAGCTCGAGCGGTCCGTGGGCGCCCGGCTGCTGGAGCGGGACAACCGCCGCGTCGCCCTGACCACCGCGGGGACCGCGTTCCTCGAGGAGGCGTACCGGATGCTCGCGCTCGTCGAGGCGGCGGGCGACCGGACCCGGCGGATCGACGCGGGCGCCGCGGGCGTGGTCCGGCTCGGGTTCACCGCCGTGTCCGCGATCGCGGTCCTCGGCCCGCTGCTGCGCCGGCTGCGCACCGAGCTGCCCGACGTCGACGTGCTGCTGTCCGAGCGCGTGACGATGGCCCAGGTCGAGGGCATCCAGCGGCACGAGCTCGACCTGGGGCTGGCCCGGCCGCCGTTCGACACCGCCGCGCTGCAGTCGCGCGTCGTGCGACGCGAGGCGCTCATGGCGGTGGTGCCGGAGGGCCACCCGCTCGCGGCGGGCGACGCGCCGCTGACGCCGGACGACTTCGACGGGCAGCCCGTGATCGGGTACCACCCGCAGCAGTCCCGGTACTTCCACGAGCTGCTGGTGCGGTTCCTCGCCAACGCCCACCCCCGGATCGAGCAGTCCGTGCACCAGGTGCTCACCGCGATGCTGCTCGCGGCCGCGGGGCAGGGCCTGGCGCTGGTCCCGGAGTCGGCGGCGTCGCTGCACGTCGAGGGCGTCGTGCTCCGCCCGCTGGTGCAGCACGGCGGCGACACCCGGCTGGACGCCGACCCGGAGCGGCCCGTCGAGCTGCACGCGATCTGGGCGCGCCGGCCCGCGACGCCCGTGCTGCGCCGGGTGCTGGACGTGGTGACGTCCCTGTGATGCCGGGCGCGCATCGCCGGATGCCGTTCCGGGCTTGGACAGGCATCGGTCACGCTCCCTACGGTCGAGACCCCGCCACCGACGACGACGAGGTGCCCCTGCCATGAGCACGATCGCCCGGGTCGACGTGGTCCCGGTCGCCGGCCACGACTCGATGCTGCTGAACCTGAGCGGCGCCCACGCCCCGTTCTTCACGCGGAACCTCGCCGTCGTCACGGACGCCGACGGCCGCGAGGGCGTCGGCGAGGTGCCGGGCGGCGAGGCCATCCGCGCCACGATCACCGAGGCCGCCGACCTGCTCCTCGGGCAGCCCGTCGCGCGGTACCGGTCGCTGCTGCGCGCCGTCGGCGAGCGGTTCGCCGGCCGCGACGTCGCGGGCCGCGGGCTGCAGACCTTCGACCTGCGCACCACCGTGCACGCGGTCACCGCGCTGGAGTCCGCCCTGCTGGACCTGCACGGGCAGGAGCTCGGCGTCCCCGTGGCGGAGCTGCTCGGCGGCGGCCAGCACCGGGACAGCGTGCCGATGCTCGGGTACCTGTTCTACGTGGGCGACCCGGACCGCACGGACCTGCCGTACCTCCGGGAGGCCGACGGCGCCGACGACTGGGAGCGGGTGCGCCGCGAGGAGGCGCTGACCCCGGAGGCGGTCGTGCGGCTGGCCGAGGCCGCGCGCGACCGCTACGGCTTCCGGGACTTCAAGCTCAAGGGCGGCGTGCTCGCCGGCGAGGAGGAGCTCGCGGCGGTCACCGCCCTGCACGAGCGGTTCCCCGACGCGCGCGTCACCCTCGACCCGAACGGCGGCTGGCTGCTCGCGGACGCGATCCGGCTGCTGCGCGGCCAGGGCCACGTCCTCGCCTACGCCGAGGACCCGTGCGGCGCCGAGGGCGGGTACTCGGGCCGGGAGACGATGGCCGAGTTCCGCCGGGCCACGGGCCTGCCGACCGCGACCAACATGATCGCCACGGACTGGCGCCAGCTCGCGCACGCCGTCCGCACCGACGCCGTCGACATCCCGCTCGCGGACCCGCACTTCTGGACGATGGCGGGGTCCGTCCGGGTCGCGCAGCTGTGCGCGGAGTTCGGGCTGACCTGGGGCTCGCACTCCAACAACCACTTCGACGTCTCGCTGGCGATGTTCACGCACGTCGGCGCCGCCGCACCGGGCCCGATCACCGCGCTCGACACGCACTGGATCTGGCAGGACGGGCAGGCCCTCACGGTCGACCCGCCGCGGATCCGGGACGGGGCGGTCGCGGTGCCGGCGGCCCCGGGCCTCGGCGTCCGGCTCGACCGGGACCGGGTGGCGGAGGCGCACGAGGTGTACCTGCGGCACGGGCTCGGGGCCCGGGACGACGCGGTCGCGATGCAGCACCTGGTGCCGGGCTGGACGTTCGACCCGAAGCGGCCGAGCCTGGTGCGGTAGCCCGGGGACGGTGCGGCAGCCCGGGGCGGTGCGGCGACCCGAGGAGGTGCGGGAGCCGCGGGCGGTGCGGGAGGCCGGGCACGCCGCGGCGCCGTCACCCCGCGCAGGTGATGCCCGCGCCCGGCGCGGCGGCGACCGTGGAGCCAGCCGCCACCTCCGCGCGGCCCCTCGGACGCGGGAGCCCGCCATGATCGTCTTCCTGATCCGGCTGCTGATCTTCCTCGGGTCGTCGGCGCTGGGGCTCTGGGTCGCCTCCTTGGTGCTCGACGGGTTCCACGTCACCACGAGCGGGTTCCTGGCCGCGGTCGTGGTGTTCACGGTCGCGCAGGCGGTGCTGTCGCCGTTCATCGCGACGATGGCGCACCGGTACGCCACCGCGTTCCTCGGCGGCATCGGCCTGGTGTCCACGTTCGTCGCGCTGCTCATCGCCTCGGCGTTCACCGGCGGGCTGGACATCACCGGCGGCGTCGCGACGTGGATCGCCGCGGTCGTCATCGTGTGGCTGGTCACCGCGGTGGCGACGTGGCTGCTGCCGTTCCTGCTCCTGCGCAAGCGGCTCGAGGAGCGCCGGGCGCGCGCCGGCCGGTCCGAGACCGCCTGACGCGGGACCGCCGGGGCCGCCGCGCCGACGTCAGAGCGCCGCGGCCTTGCCCACCAGCACCGCCCGCTCGCGCGCGTTCCCGCACAGCCGCGCCGCCGCCTCGAGCTCCGCCCGCGCCTCCTCGGTCCGGCCGAGCCGGGCGAGCAGCTCGCCGCGCGCGCTCGGCACCAGGTACGTGCCGCGCAGCGCGCCGCCGGCCGCGACGGCGTCCACGATCGGCAGCGCCGCCGCCGGACCCGACGCCATGCAGACCGCGACGGCCCGGTTCAGCTCCACCACGGGCGACGGCGCGACGCTCCCGAGCGCCTCGTACAGCGCGACGATCGCGTCCCAGTCCGTCTCCCCGAACGCGCGCGCCACGGCGTGCTGCTCGGCGATCGCCGCCTGCAGCCCGTACGGCCCGAGCCCGCGTCCCACGGCCCGCGCCCGACCCAGCGCCGCGCGCCCCCGCCGGATCGCGGAGGCGTCCCACCGCCGCCTGTCCTGGTCGGCGAGCAGCACGGGCTCGCCGTCCGGGCCGGTACGCGCCGGGAACCGCGCCGCGGTGAGCTCCAGCAGCGCGAGCAGGCCCTGGGCCTCGGGCTCGTCCGGGACGAGCCGCACGAGGACGCGCGCCAGCCGCACCGCCTCGTGCGCGAGGTCGAGCCGTAGCCACGAGTCGCCGGTCGACGCCGACGAGCCCTCCGTGAACAGCACGTACACGACGTTCAGCACGGACCCGAGCCGCTCCGCCCGCTCGGCGGCCGGCGGGACCGCGAACGGCACGCCCGCCGCGGCCAGGGTCTTCTTCGCCCGGGTGATCCGCGCCTGCACCGTCGGCACCGGCACCAGCAGCGACGCGGCCACCTGCTCGCTGGTGAGGCCGCCGACCACCCGGAGGGTGAGCGCGAGCCGCGCCTCCTTGGGCAGCACGGGGTGGCAGGCGACGAACAGCAGCGCGAGCCGGTCGTCCTCGATCCGGTCGGGGTCCCACAGCACGTCGGGGTCGTCCGGCAGGTCGGGTGCCGCCCCGGCGTGCGCGCCGCCCTCGCGCAGGCCCTGGCCGAGGGCGGCGTACCGCTCGTCCCGGGCGGAGCGCCGCCGGAACGCGTCGATCGCGCGGCGCCGGCCGACGGAGAGCAGCCAGGCGACCGGGTCGCGCGGGACGCCGTCGCGGGGCCAGGCGATCAGCGCCTCCGCGAGCGCCTCGGACGCCACGTCCTCCGCGAGCGGGAAGTCGCCGGTGTACCGGGCCAGCGCGCCGACGATGCGGGCGGCGTCGATCCGCCACACCGCCTCGACGGCGCGCCGCCCGGCGTCGGCCGCGTCCGGGGCGCTCAGTTGGTCCCGAGCTGCTCCCGCCACACCGCCTCCTTCTCGATCCACTCGTTGTCCTGCGGGAAGTCCTCGGGCCCGTTGACCCGCCGGACCTCGATCTTGTTGCCCGGGCCGTGCAGCGGGGCGCGCCGCGCCCACTCGACGGCCTCGTCCTTCGTCGCGACGTCGACGATCCAGAAGCCGTTGAACAGCTCCTTCATCTCGCCGTAGGGGCCGTCGGTCACCACCGGGGTGTCGGCGGAGAAGTCGACGACCGCGCCCTCGCTCGCGTCGCTCAGGCCCTCGCCGGCGACGAGCACGCCGGCCTCCATCATCGACTCGTTGTACCGGCCCATCGCGGCGATGACCTCGGTGAAGTCCATCTCGCCGTACGCCGCGGCGCCCTCGTCGGTGCCCCGCATGATCAGCATGTACTTGGCCATCGTCGTGCTCCTGTCGTGTCGGCGGTCCGCCTGCTGGGGACCTTCTCACCTCCCAGGTCGAACGGGAAGGACCCGGATCGACACCGTGCCGGGACGAGTTCGCGCCAGCGGCGCCGGACCTCAGGACGCCTCCCGGCGGACGGCCGCGGCCGCGAGGCCGGCGTCCTCCAGCACGAGGTCGACGTTGATCGCGGCGGCCGCCGCCACGCCGTGCGCGGCCGCGGCCATCACCTGCAGCGTCACGTCGGCGAGATTCCCCGCGACCCACAGCCCCGGGACGTCGGTCCGCCCGGTCGGGTCCGCCGGGACCCGGGTGCCGCGGACCGCGCCGTGCACCACCTGGTCGACGGGCTCGACGCCCAGGGGTGCCAGCAGCCCGGCGTTCGCGCGGAACCGCGGCGCGACGACCATGGCGTGCCGCGGCAGCACGGTCCCGTCGGCGAGCCGGACGCCCGCGAGCGCCCCGCCCGCCACGTCCAGCCCGGCGACCCGTTCCCCGACGACCCGGACGCCGCGGGCGTCGAGCAGGGCGCGCTGGTCCGGGTCGGGCGCCGGGCCGCCGTCCGTGAGCAGGACCACGTCGTCGGTCAGCTGCCGCCAGATCAGGGCCTGGACCGCGGCCTGCGGGCCGGCGGCGAGCACGGCGACCGGCCGGTCGCGCACCTCCCAGCCGTGGCAGTACGGGCAGAACACGACGCCCCGCCCCCACTGCTCCGCGACGCCCGGGACGTCGGGCAGCTCGTCGGTGAGGCCGGTCGCGACCAGCAGCCGGCGCGCGTGCGCCGCCCGCCCGTCGCCGAGGTCGACCCGGAACCCGCCGTCCGCGCGCGCCAGCGCCGCCACCCGCCCGTCGACCACGGTGCCGCCGTAGCCGGCGACCTCCCGGCGCCCGGTCGCCAGCAGCTCGCCCGGCGGCGTCCCCTCCCGGCCGAGCACGTTGTGCACGTGCCCGGCCGGGGCGTTGCGGGGCTCGCCGGCGTCGACGACGAGCACGCGGCGGCGCGCCCGGGACAGCGCCAGCGCGCCGGCCAGGCCGGCGGAGCCGCCACCCACCACGACCACGTCGTACCGCTCGTGCCGCTCGCGGGTCGTCATGCGAGGCGCCCCTCCCCCCGGTCGCCGGAGGTCGCGCGGGCGGCCTCGACGATCAGGTCCGCGACGGCGTCCGGGCGGGACACGGTCACCGCGTGCGAGGCGTCGACCTCGACGGCGTGCGACGAGGCGCGCTCGGCCATGTACCGCTGCGCCTCGGCCGGGACGGCGAGGTCCTGGCGGGTGATCAGCGTCCAGGAGGGGATCCGCTTCCAGGCGGCCCGGGTCGCCGCGGCCGCGAGCGCCCCGGCCAGGATCGGCCGCTGGGTGACGGCCATCAGCGCCGCGGTGCCGGCGGGCAGGTCGGCCGCGAACACCGGGCCGAACCTCTCCTGCTGGATGTACAGGTCGTCGACGGTGCCGTCGGCTCCCTGCACCGGCACGGGGCGCAGGGCGCCGCCGAGCTCGTTGCCGGGGAACTTCCCGGCGAGGTCGCCGGTGCTCTCGCCCTCCTCGAGCAGGAAGCTCGCGACGAACACGAGCGCCCGCACGCGGGGGTGGCCGTCGGCGGCCTCGCTCAGGACGCTGCCGCCGTAGGAGTGGCCGGCGACGACGACGGGCCCGTCGATGTCGTCCAGGACGTCACGCAGGAGCCGGGCGTCCCCGGCGAGCGACCGGAGCGGGTTCGCCACGGCGACGACCGGGTAGCCGTCCCGCAGGAGCCGGGCGACCACGCCGTTCCAGCTCGAGGAGTCGGCGAACGCGCCGTGCACGAGCACGACGGTGGGGGTGCTGCTGGTCATGGGTCTGTCCTCTCGGTGGAGGGCGGGCGGCGCGGTGCCGCCCGCCCGGTGCGGCGGGTCGCTCCCGGCGGGTGCCGGGAGCGGCGGTCACGGGGCGATGACGAGCTCCGCGATCAGGTCGTCGGCGAGCGTGAAGCGGTAGCGCAGATCCACCACGCCGCCGGGGAAGTCGCCCTCCAGGTGGTGGGTGGCGACCCAGTGCGCGTCGTCGACGCGCTCCGCGCCGACGAGCGTCGTCGTGAACGTGAACTCGGAGCCGGCCCGGGTGAGGAACCGGCGGACCTCCTGGTGCCCCCGGTACGTGACGCCGTCGTCGACCACGACGGCGGTCGGCGTGAAGGTGCGGAGCGCCGCGTCCGCCTCACGCGCCGCGTGGGCGGCGAGGTAGGCGCGGATCGTGACGGGCAGGTCGTCGGGCCGGATGCTGGTCGGTGCGGTCATGGCACGACCGTCCGCGCTCCCGCCGCGGGAGGGTCAACCGCTGGACTCTCCCCCAGGGGGAGGGTGCAGGATGGCGCCGTGCTGGCCATCGGCGAGTTCTCCCGGCTGACCCACCTGAGCGTGCGGACCCTGCGGCGCTACCACGACGCGGGGCTGCTCGAGCCCGCCGCGGTGGACCCGGCGACGGGGTACCGGTCGTACAGCCCCGACCAGATCCCGACCGCGCAGGTCGTGCACCGGCTGCGCGAGCTCGGCGTCCCGCTCGCCGACGTGCGGCGCATCCTGCGCGCCACCGCCCCGGCCGACCGCGCGGCGCTGGTCGGCGACCACCTGGAGCGGCTCGAGGCCGAGCTGGAGGCGACCCGCCGCGCCGTGACCTCGCTGCGCCGGCTGCTGCAGCCCGAGGCGCCCACGCGGGACGTCGAGATCCGGGCGGTGCCGGCGACGACCGTGGCCGCGGTCGAGGCCGACGTGGCCCACGAGGACGTCGTCGCCTGGTACGCCGGGGCGATGGCCGAGCTCGACGCGGCTGTCGGCGACACCACGGGGACCCCGGGCGGGCTGTACGACAACGCGCTGTTCGAGCAGGGGCGCGGGCACGTGGTCGTGTACCGGCCCACCGAGCGGCCGCCGAGCACCGGGCGGGTCCGGCCGCTGACCCTGCCGGCCGTCGAGCTCGCCGTGACGACGCACGTCGGCCCGCACGACGACATCGACGTCACCTACGGCGAGCTGGGCGCGTGGGTGGTGGGCAACTCCCTGGCGGTCGCCGGGCCGGTGCGCGAGATCTACCGGGTCGCGCCGCGGGACACCCCGGAGCCGTCCGCCTGGCGGACCGAGGTCGGCTGGCCGGTGTTCCACGTCGCCGGGGACTGCCGGGAGTCCTGAGCCGCCCGGGCCGCGAGGGCGCACGCGCGGGCAGGCGTGTCCCCGGGTCCCCGTAGCCTCCCGGTGTGCAGATCCTCGACGACGGCGCCCTCGTCCTCAGCGCCGGTGACCTCGCCGCCGAGGCGGCCTGCCCGTACGCCGTGGTCCGGACCCTCGACGCGGCCCTCGGGCGCGGGCCCGCGGTCCCGCGCGACGTCGACGCCACCGCGGCGCGCGCCGGCCGGCTCGGCGCGGAGCACGAGCGGCGCCTGCTCGACGCGCACCTGGCCGCGCTCGGCCGGTACGACCCCGCCACCCGCCGCGGTGTGCTGGCGGTCGCCCGCCCGGCGGACCGCACCCGGGCCGGCCTCGCGGACGCGCACGCCCGGACGCTGGCCGCCCTGCGCGGGGGCGTCGACGTGCTCCACCAGGCGGCGTTCTTCGACGGCGCGTTCGCGGGCTTCGCCGACTTCCTGGTCCGGGACCCGGCGCACCCGACCCCGCGGTACGCCGTCGTCGACGCGAAGCTCGCCCGGCACGAGCGCCCGACCGCGCTGCTGCAGGTCGCCGCGTACGCCGACCAGCTGCTGGCCGCCGGGGTGGACGTCGCCGAGCACGCCGAGCTGGTCCTCGGCGACGGCCGCACGACCCGGCACCGGCTCCGCGAGCTGCTGCCGGTGTACCGGGAGCGCCGGGCGCGGCTGCAGGCGCTCCTCGACGCGCACCGCGCCGGCGGGGACCCCGCGGGCTGGGGCGACCCGCGGTACCGGGCGTGCGGCCGGTGCGCCGTGTGCGCGCCGGAGGTCGAGGAGCACCGCGACGTGCTGCTGGTCGCCGGCGTCCGCGCGTCGCAGGCCGCGCGGCTGCGTGCCGCGGGCGTCCGGACCGTCGAGGACCTCGCCGCGCGCGACGCCCCGCTCCCCGGGGTCGGCACCGCGACCCTGGCCGGGCTGCGCGCCCAGGCGGCTCTGCAGTCCCGGCAGGACCACGGCGACGGGACCGTGCTCGTCGAGCTCGTCGACCCGGTGCCGATCGGCGCGCTGCCCGCGCCGGACCCCGGCGACGTGTTCTTCGACTTCGAGGGCGACCCGCTCTACTCCGCGGGCGAGGTGGGCGCCGACGGGCAGCCGGCGGTCTGGGGGCTCGAGTACCTGTTCGGGGTGGTGGAGGCGCCGCCATCCCCGGGCGCCGCGGCGCCGTTCCAAGCGTTCTGGGCGCACGACCGGGCGCAGGAGAAGCGGGCGCTGCTCGACTTCCTCGCGTACGTCCGCGAGCGCCGCGCCGCGCACCCGGGCATGCACGTCTACCACTACGCCCCGTACGAGAAGACGGCCCTGCTGCGGCTGGCCGCACGGCACGGCGTCGGGGAGGCGGCCGTCGACGAGCTGCTCCGCGCGGGCGTGCTGGTCGACCTGTACGCCACCGTGCGGGGGTCGCTGCGCACGGGGCAGCGGTCCTCGTCGCTCAAGCAGCTCGAGCCGCTCTACATGCCCGGGCACCGCACGGGCGACGTGACGACCGCCGGCGACTCGATCGACCAGTACGCGCAGGCGTGCGCGCTGCGGGACGCCGGCGACGACGCCGGGTGGCGCGCGGCCCTGGCGGCGATCGCGGAGTACAACGCGTACGACTGCGCCTCGACGCGGGCGCTGCGGGACTGGCTGCTGGAGCGCGCCGCCGAGCGGGGGGTCGCGCCGCGGCCGGTCGCCGGGGACGCGGTGGACGCCGGGGAGGACGACGTGCCCACCGCGGACGACGCCGCGCCGGAGCACGACGCGCTGGCGGCGCGGCTCGCCGGCTACGCGAACGACCCCGAGCACCACGTCGACGGCCGCCGCAGCGCGGACCAGCAGGCCGTCGCCCTGCTCGGTGCCGCGCTCGGGTACCACTGGCGCGAGCGCAAGCCGTTCTGGTGGGCGCACTTCGACCGGCTGTCCGCCGACCCCGCCGACTGGACGGACCCGCGGTCGACGTTCGTGGCCGAGCGCGTCGAGGTCGTCTCGGACTGGGCCGTCCCGCCGCGCGCCCGCACGCGGCAGCGCGAGCTCCGCATGACCGGGCGGCTGGAGCCCGGCAGCGAGCTCCGCGCCGGCGCGACCTGCTTCGGCCTGTTCGACTCCCCCACCCCCGACCACGCGACCCCGCCCCCGCACGCCACCCGGGGCTGCGCGCCGGGCTTCACGGTCGTGGCGGTGACGTCCACCGGCGACGGCGCCGACGCCCGGGACGAGCTGCTCGTCACCGAGCGGCTGCAGGCGGCGTGGGCCCCGCACGACCGGCTGCCGATGGGCCTGGGCCCGGCCGCGCCGCCGCCGACGGACGGCATCGCGGCGGCCGTGCGCGGGCTCGCGGAGGACGTCGCCGCGGACCTGCCCACGCTGCCGCCCCGCGCCGCCCTGGACCTCGCGCGCCGCCGCCCGCCGCGCACCCGGTCGGGCCGGCCGCTGCCGGCGCCCGCGGACGGGCCGGACGGCACCGTGCGGGCGATCACCGCCGCGCTGCGCGACCTCGACTCGTCGTACCTCGCCGTGCAGGGCCCGCCCGGCACCGGCAAGACGTACACCGGGTCGCACGTGATCGCGGCGCTGGTGGCCGAGGGCTGGTCGGTCGGCGTCGTCGCGCAGTCGCACGCCGTCGTCGAGCACCTGCTCGCCCGAGTGGTGGACGCGGGCGTGGACCCGGCCGCGGTCGGCAAGAAGCCCGCGGCGCCCGGCGGCCGGTCCGGGCCGGGCGCGTCCGCCGCGACGCCGTGGACGTCCCTGCAGGGGACCGGCGCGTTCGGGCGGTTCTACGCCGGGCGCTCGGGCGGGTACGTCGTCGGCGGCACCCTGTGGGACCTGACCCACCCCGACCGGCTGCCGGCGGGCGGGTTCGACCTCCTCGTCGTCGACGAGGCCGGGCAGTTCTCCCTGGCCAACACGTTCGCCGTCGCCCCGGCGGCCCGGAACCTGCTGCTGCTGGGCGACCCGCAGCAGCTGCCGCAGGTGTCCCAGGGCCACCACCCGGAGCCGGTGGACGCCTCCGCGCTCGGCTGGCTGACCGACGGGCACGACACGCTGCCGCCGGGCCTCGGCTACTTCCTCGACGCCACCTGGCGTATGCACCCGGCGCTGTGCGCGACGGTGTCGGACCTCGCGTACGACGGCCGGCTGCACGCCGTGCCCGCCGCGGCCGCGCGGCACCTCGACGGCGTCGCCCCGGGCGTGCGGACGGTGCTGGTCGAGCACGACGGGAACGCCGTGTCGAGCCGGGAGGAGGCGGACCGGGTGGTCGCCGAGGTCCGGGGCCTGCTGGGGCGGGCCTGGACGGACGCCGGCGGCCCGCGCCCGCTGGCCGCCGCGGACGTCCTGGTCGTCGCCGCCTACAACGCGCAGGTGTGGACGGTCGGCCGGGCGCTCGCCGCGGCGGGGCTCGACGGCGTGCGGGTCGGCACGGTGGACCGGTTCCAGGGCCAGGAGGCGCCCGTCGTGCTGGTGTCGATGGCGGCGTCGACGCCCGAGGACGTCCCGCGCGGCATGGAGTTCCTGCTGTCCCGGAACCGGCTGAACGTCGCGCTGTCCCGCGGGCAGTGGGCGGCGGTGGTCGTCCGGTCCCCGGGGCTGACCGACCACCTGCCGGCGCAGCCCGCGCAGCTGGCCGAGCTGGGGGCGTTCCTCCGGGCGGGCGGGCCTGCGGCCTGACCCGTGCGGGCGGCCGGTCCGCCCGGGGCCGTGTGGAAGCGTCGGCGTGGGGTGGCGGGCGCGTCACGTCCGGCGACGTGGCGCGAGGCCCGGCCCGAGCCCGTCGAGCGTGGCGTCGAGGGTGATCGCCGCGTCGATCAGCGCCAGGTGCGTGAAGGCCTGCGGGAAGTTCCCGAGCTGCTCCCCCGTGAGCCCGATCTCCTCCGAGTACAGGCCGACGTGGTTCGCGTAGGTGAGCATCTTGTCGAACACGATCCGCGCCTCGTCCGCCATGCCCGCACGGGCGAGCGCGTCCACGTAGTTGAAGGTGCACAGGGAGAACGTGCCCTCCTCTCCGGCGAGCCCGTCCGGCGACGCCGCCGGGTCGTAGCGGTAGACGAGGCTGTCCGTCACGAGCTCGGCGGCCATCGCCGCCAGGGTCGACCGCCACGCCGGGTCACGCGGGTCGACGAACCCGACCGTCGCCATCCGCAGCAGGGACGAGTCGAGCACGTCGGTGCGGTAGTGCTGCACGAACGCGCCCCGCCGCGCGTTCCAGCCCCGCGCCCAGACCTGCTCGTAGATCGCGTCGCGACCGGCGGCCCACCGGGCCAGGTCCGCCGGTCGTCCGTGCCCCGTCGCCAGCCGGATCCCGCGGTCCAGCGCCGTCCAGCTCATCACCCGCCCGTACACGAAGTCCTGGCGCCCGCCGCGCGTCTCCCAGATGCCCTCGTCCGGCTGGTCCCAGTGGTCGCAGAGCCAGTCGAGCATGTCCCGCAGCGCGACCCAGCCGCGGTGCCCCATCGCGAGGCCGTTGCGGTCCGCGACGTAGACGCTGCCGAGCGCCTCGCCGTAGATGTCGAGCTGCAGCTGGTTCTCGGCGGCGTTGCCGATCCGCACGGGGCTCGAGCCGCGGTACCCCTCCCAGTGCGGGAGCGTCTCCTCGGTGAGGTCCGAGGTCCCGTCCACGCGGTACATGATCTTCAGCGGGCCGCTCTCCCCGGCGCCGCTCTCCTCGATCCGGTCCCGCAGCCAGGCACCGAACTCCGCGGCCTCCTCGACGAAGCCCAGGCCCAGCAGCGAGTAGATCGAGAACGACGCGTCCCGGACCCAGGTGTACCGGTAGTCCCAGTTGCGCTCGCCCCCCACCTGCTCCGGGAGCCCGGCGGTCGGCGCCGCGACGAGGGCGCCCGACGGCGCGTACGTCATCAGCTTCAGGGTGATCGCCGAGCGCTGGAGCGCCTCCCGCCACCGCCCGACGTAGGTGGACCTCGCCAGCCACGTGCGCCAGAAGGCGGCGGTGTCGTCCAGCAGCGCGCGCAGGTCGCCGGCGGCGATCGCGCGCGGCGGCCCGTCGGCCGACGACTCGAGCACCAGCCCCGCGCGCTCCCCCGCGACCAGGTCGTACGCCGTCCGCACGTCCCCGTCCGCGTCGACCCGCATCGGCTCGCGCTCCCGGTCGTCCTCGGTCCGCACCGTGTGCAGCGTGAGGGTGAGCCCCGGGCTCGCGAACACCGCGCCGCGCTCCGTCACGCTCGTCTCGTGCGACGCCCGGCCGTAGTCGAACCGGGGCGCGACGTGCACGTCGAACCGCACGCGGCCGCGGACGCAGCGCATGACCCGGACGAGCCGGTGCCGCGCGGTCCGCGGTCCGGCCGGTGGGCGGCATGAAGTCGATCACCTCACCGACCCCGGCGTCGGTGAGGAACCGGGTCACCAGGACCGCGGTGTCCGGCAGGTACAGCTGCTTCACGACGTGGTCGCCGCCCGCCGGGGCGATGCGGAACCGGCCGCCGCGCCCCGCGTCGAGCAGCGACCCGAAGACGCTCGGCGAGTCGAACCGCGGGCAGCAGAACCAGTCCACGTCGCCGTCGGTGGACACGAGCGCGGCCGTCTGCAGGTCGCCGACGAGCGCGTGCTCGGCGATCAGGGGGTACGTGGGCATCTCGGCTCCTCCTCGTGGCGGGCCCTCCGGCGTCGCCCCATGGTCCGCCCCCGCCGCGCCGGCGGCGTCGCCCGCCCCGGGTGGTCGCGCCGCCCCGACACGTCCGCCGCGCAGGTCTCACCCCGGGCGGGTGAGCCGGTCACCGCGGCGGCGGCGGCACAGTGACGTGCGGGCACGCCGTGCCCGGACCCGGCCCGGTGCCGCAGCGGCCCGCCGCACGAGGAGGACATCGATGACGACGTTCACCGCCTGGAAGTTCGACACCCCCGAGGGCGCCGAGCGCGCCCGCGGCACCCTGCTCGACGCCCAGAGCGAGGGGATCGTGAAGGTCGTGGACTCCGCGGTCGTCTCCTGGCCCCCGGGCGAGAAGCGCCCCGAGCTGCACCACCACCACGAGAGCGGCAAGCACGCCGCGGGCTGGGGCGCGCTCTGGGGCCTGCTGGTCGGCGGGCTGTTCTTCGTGCCGCTGCTCGGCGCCGCGGCCGGCGCCGGGATCGGCGCGCTCGCGAAGTCGGTCGAGGGGGTCGGCATCGACGAGAAGGACCTCGTCACGCTCCGGGACGAGACGACGGAGGGCACCTCGGTGCTGCTCGCCGTCACGCAGGAGGGCGACCTGGACCGGCTCGGCGAGCGGTTCCACGGGCTGGGCTCGCGGCTCGTCGCCACGAACCTGACCGACGCCGAGAAGAGCCTCCTGCTCGAGACCTTCGGCTGAGCGGCGGCCCGACGTGGCCGGCGCCGAGCAGCTGGAGCGGCCGCGGCTGGTCCGGCGGCGCGCCGGCCACCTGTACGGGCTGGTCGTGACCGGCTCGGTGCTGGCGGCCGCGCCCGAGACGATCGGGCTGGTGCGGCTCGCGCTCGTCCTGGTGGGCACGCTGCTCGTGTACTGGGCGGCGGAGAGCTACGCGCACTGGACCGCCACCCGCACGCTGCTGGGGCGCGCGCTGCACGCCGAGGAGCGGCGGGAGGTCGTCACGGACGGGCTGCCGCTCGTCGCCGCGTGCCTGGTCCCGGTCGCGGTGCTCGTCGCGGAGGCCGTGCTCCGTGTGCCGACGGGCGCGGGGGTCCGGGTGGCGCTCCTGACGAACACGGCGCTGCTCGTGGCGGTCGGCTGGCGGATGAGCACCGCCGGCGGGGTGCGCGGCGTGGCGCGGGTGGCGAACGCCGCGGGCATCGGGCTGCTCGGGGCCGCGCTGGTGGTGCTGAAGTACACGCTGCTGCACTGAGGCCCGTGCCGGCCCCGCACCGGGTGGAGCGGTCCTGGGAGGCTCAGTCCAGCAGCCCGAGCGCCCGCCCCCGCGCCACGGCGGCGCGCCGGGTCTGCACGTCCAGCTTGCGGTACAGCGACTTCAGGTGCGCCTTGACCGTGTTCACTGACACGAACAGCTCCTCGGCGATCTCGGTGTTGCTGGCCATGCTCGGCAGCGCGGCCAGCACGCTGAGCTCGCGCTCGGTGAGCGGGACCGGCAGCGGCTCGGGCTCGGGCGCCGGCTCCGGCGCGCCGACGTGCTCGGCCAGCGCGGCCGCGAACGCGTCGGACCGGTCCGGCAGCACCCGGGCGACCGCGTCGAGCCCGAGGGCGCCCGGCACGACGAACGGCCGCAGCACGCGCTCCGGTCCCGCGACGGCGAGCGCCCGCCCGGCGAGGTCGTCGGCGAGCCGCGGCGCACCGCGGTCCTCGAAGAGGGCGGCCAGCAGCAGGCACGCCTCGGTCTGCGTGAGCACGTCGCCCACGTCCGTCGACCAGCCGGCGGCGACGCGGGCGTGCCGGAGCGCGGCGGGCGCGTCCCCGCGGGCCCGCGCGCGCCGCGCCGCGACCAGGGAGTCCAGCGGCGACGCGATCCGCGCCTCCGCCGGCCCGGCTCCCGGCTCGGCGCCGGTCAGCTCGGCCAGCTCCGACGCCGCCCGCAGGCGCAGGGCGGCGACGAGCGGCGGCACCGCCCCCGTCGGGCGCTCCGCCGCCAGGGCGTGCGCGGCGGCGCGCACCCGGCCACGCGCCAGGGCCGCCAGCGCCTGCACCGCGTGCAGGACGGCCAGCGACCACGGGTCCTCCCCCGCCTCGGTGGCGGCCAGACCGTACGCGACCTCCCGGTCGGCGTCCGCCCACCGCCCCCGGAGGAGCGCCACCCACGCCAGCGCGGCGTACGCCGGGCGCGCGTGGGCGTACGACGCCCAGCCCGAGCTCGCCGCGACGTCCACCGCAGCGCGCGCCACGCGCTGGGCGGCGTCGAGGTCGCCCAGGACGCCGTGCGCGAACGCCAGCTCCGAGCGGGCGCCCAGCGACGTCAGGTCGACCGCGTCGGGGTCCTCCGCGATGGAGGCGGCGAGCTCGCGGCGCGCGCCGACCGCGTCGCCCTGCCAGAGCAGCGCTCCCCCGCGCAGCTCGTGGGCGCTGCGCAGGTACGCCAGGTAGGCGGGGAACGGCCACGGGACCCGCTCGAGCAGCTCGCCGACGGCGTCGGCCTCCCGGAGCTGGCCCGGGGCGTCGCCGGACCCGCGGGCCGCGGTGGCGTCGAGCAGGCCGGCGAGCACCTGGGACGCGACGGGCAGGGGGCCGGACCCCCGGGGTCGGGCGAGCGCCCGCACCCGCGCGACGTGCGCGCGGGTGGCCGGGTACGCACGGTCGAGCGCCGCGAGCGCGGCCGCGCACAGCTCCGACCACGCCGCCGGCGGCGCCTCGTCGTACGGGAGCCGGAGCAGCGCCTGGCGCACCGCCTCCCGCGCGGGGGTGACCAGGAGCGGGGCGGCGGCCTCGGCCAGCACGCGCCCGACCAGCTCGCCGTCCTCGGCCTCGGTCGCGTGGTCGAGCGCCGCCACGGGGTCGCCGTGCCGCAGCAGCCACCGCGCGGCGCACGCGTGCGCGTCCTGGTGTCCCTCGGGATCCCGCACCCGCAGCGTCGTGTGCAGGATCTCGCGGAGCAGCGGGTGGTACCGCAGGGCGGCGCCGGCGGGGGCGACCGGGCCGACGAAGTCGTGGGCCGCCGCGAGGGCGTCGTGCAGCCGGCCGGGCGGGGCGCCCGGGCTGAGCGCGCGGGCGAGCTCCGGGGTGAAGGTGGGCACCACGCCGGAGCGCAGCAGGAACATCCGCACCCCGCCCGGCTGCCGGTCGACGACCTCGTCCACCAGGTAGTCCGCGACCGCCCGGTCGTCGGCCAGGGCCTCGTCGACGTCGGCCTCCGTCGGCGGCTCGTCCACCCCCTGGAGCCGCGCCAGCCGGCTGAGGGCGATGCGCACGCCGGTCGGCCAGCCCTGGGTGCGCTCGAGCACCTGGCGCGCCCGCTCCGCGGTCACGTCGACGCCCTCGACCGCGCCGAGCGCCCGCACGTCCGCGACGGTGAACGCCAGGTCCTCCGCGGCCAGGCGGGTCGCGTCGCGGCGGCCCACGGGCGGGTCGGACCGGCTCAGCAGCAGCAGCCGCAGCGGGACGTCCGCGGCGACCAGGTCCCGCACGGTGTGCACCACGGTGTGGTGCCGCACCACGTCCAGGTCGTCGACGACGAGCGTGGCGTCCGCCGGCAGCTCCGCCAGCCCGCGCATCCAGCGGGCGACGAACGCGGGGGTGCTGGTCGGCGGCACGCGCAGCCGCGCGAGCTCGTGGTCCGGCGGCACCGCGCCGCTCGCGCGCAGCGCGTCCAGCACCCGGCTCGCGAGCGCCTGCGGCACCGTGTCCCGCGGCTCGAGCGACAGCCACGCGACCGGACCGGGCTGCGCGGCCGCCCAGCTCGCCACGGCCGTCGTCTTCCCCCAGCCGGCGCCCGCCGCGACCACCGTCAGCCGGCCGTCGCCGTCCGCGTCCAGGAGCCGGTCCACGGCCGGCCGGCGCACCGTGCGCGCAGCGGACGGCCGCAGGGTGCGCTGCTCCGGCGTCCGGACGGCGAGCGAGGTCCCGGTACCCCTGCCCGGTGGCTCGCGCAGTTCCCGTCCGGCGCCCCTCCCCGGGGAGCCCATGGCGGCAACGTATACCCGCCCGTCGCCGCCGCGGGACCCCTCCGCGGCTGCTCCACCCGTGGCGGGTGATGCCCGGCCGACCCGCTCCGACGACCGTAGGAGCCGGGCTCGCGGGGGCGGCCCCGCCCGGAACGACCGGGCGCCGCGGAGCGCAGGAGGGCAGTCGTGGAGACCGCGATCGAGGACATGGGACCGGTGGACTACCTGGTCGTCGAGTTCCCGGAGAACCGCCTGGACGGCGAGGCGTTCCCCCTCCTGATGGACCTGGTCGACCGGGGGGTGGTGCGGGTGCTCGACCTGGCGTTCGTCGCTAAGGCCGAGGACGGCACCGTCACCGGGATCGACCTGCGCGAGCTGGACGCCACGGGCGACTTCGACGTCACCGTGCTCGAGGGCGCCTCGTCGGGGCTGCTCGGCGACGACGACCTCGCCGAGGCGGCGGCGGCGCTCGCGCCCGGCGCGGCGGCCGGCGTGCTGGTGTACGAGAACGCGTGGGCCGCGCCGTTCGCGTCCGCGCTGCGCCGCGGCGGCGGCCAGCTGGTCGCCAGCGGCCGGGTGCCGGTGCAGGCGCTGCTCGCGGCGCTCGACGCCACGGAGGCGGTCGGCGCCTGACGGTGCGCGGCCCCGCGCGGGAGCGGGGCCGCGGGACGCGCCGGCGCGGGTGGCACGCCCGCCGGGGCGCCCGGGACGGACGACGAGGGACGAGCGACGAGGAGGGGACCCATGCCCGGACTGCTGCGAGGAGTGGCCAGGACGGCCGTGATCGCCGGGACCGCGAGCGCGGTGTCGGGACGCGTGCAGCGGCGTCAGCAGGGACGGTGGGCCGAGCAGGACGCGCGCGCCGCGCAGGCGCAGTACGCGCCCGTGGCGGCACCCGCCGGGTACGGCCCGCCCGGGTACAGCCAGGAGCCGCCGTACCCGGCGGTCCCGGTCGGCTCACCTGCGCAGGACGCCGCGGACGCGCGGATCGCGCAGCTCAAGGACCTCGCGCGGCTGCGCGACGAGGGCGTGCTGACGGCGGAGGAGTTCGCGGCCCAGAAGGCCCGCATCCTGGCGACCTGACCCGCGCCGCGCGCGCGAGGGCGCCTCCGCACGGCGCCAGCACCGCCGAGGTTGCAGAAGATGCGGGGTTCGAGGAGCTCGAACCCCGCATCTTCTGCACGTTCGACGTCGCCTCCGTCCCAGCGGACGACGGGCGCGGGCGGCGCGCGGGGGACGACGCGGGCGCCGGGGGGGGTCACGCCGGCGCGGGCGCGGCCGCGCGGCGCATGCGCAGCGCGTTCGCGGCGCCCAGGACGCCGGCCGCCAGCGGCACCAGGAGCGCCACCTGCAGGGCGCGCGGGCGGACCTCCTCGTTGATCCGCACCACCTCGGCGGCGGCAGCGGGCGACTCGTCGGCGAGCAGCTCCTCGAGCTGGGTCGTGCTCATCAGCTCGGCGTCGTCCTCGAGCGCCCGCGCCACCCGCTCCTGGTCCGCCGGCGACAGGACGTCGCTCGCGCGGGCCTGGGCGGTGAACCCCGCGGACAGCGAGGCGAGCAGCACCGCGCCCCCGAGCGCGAGCCCGAAGGACAGGCCGAACGACCCGCCCGCGGAGTTCACGCCGGCCGCCTCGCTGACCCGCTCCTCCGACACCGGGGACAGCGTGTAGTCGTTGAGCTGCGACACCAGGAGCCCGAGCCCGCAGCCGGCGACGACCAGCGGCGCCGCGAGCGCCCACCCCGACCCGGCGCGCGGCACGACCGGCAGCAGCGCCGCGACGCCGGCGACCAGCAGCAGGAACCCGGTCAGCACCACGCGGTGCGCGGGCCACCGCCCCGCGCGTCGGCTCATGCCCAGCGCGACGGCGAACATGCTGAGCGACAGCGGCGCCAGCGACAGCCCGGCGGCCATCGCGTCGTACTCCAGGACCAGCTGCAGGAAGATCGGCAGCGCGATCATCGCCCCGCCGAGCGCCACCTGCTGCAGCAGCTGCTGCGAGACGCCGATCCGGAACCGCGGCGCCCGGAACAGCCCCGGGTCGATCAGCACGGCGCGGCCGGCCCGCGAGCGCCGCGCCAGCCACCACGCCAGGCCCGCGAGCGCCAGCGCCCCGACGGCCAGCAGCAGCCCGACGGACTCACCGCCCTCCTGCCACGCGAGCACACCGAGCACCAGGCCACCCATCCCGGCCGCGGACAGCAGCGCACCGACGACGTCGACCTCGCGGGACCCGGTGTACGGCACGTCGCGGACCAGCCGGACGCCGGACAGCACGACGACGATCACCACGAGCTCCAGCCCGAACGCCACCCGCCAGGACAGGTACGTCGTGATGAACCCGCCGAGCAGCGGCCCGACCGCCGCGGCGATCGAGGCGGCCGCGCCGACCAGCGCGTACACCTGCTTCTGCGCCGTGCCGGTGAAGTTGCCGTGCACGAGGGACTGCATCGCGGGCAGCAGCAGCGACGCGCCCAGCCCGCCGACGACCGCCCACAGGACGACCACCGCGGTGAGGCTCTGCGCGAAGGTCATCGCCGCCGCGCCCACGGCGTAGCCGAGCAGCCCGAGCACGTACGCCCGCCGCCGGCCGACGAGGTCCCCGACCTTGCTGCCGACCAGGATGAACGCCGCCGACACCAGCGCCTCGAGCGCGATCGCCGACTGCACGCCGCTGACCGTGGTACCCAGGTCACGCACCACGGCCGAGATCGAGACGTTCATCAGCGACGTGTCGACGACCAGGACGAACATCGCGAGCGCGAGCAGGACCGCGAGCCGGCGCCCGGTGCGGTCGAGCGCGGCCGCCGGCGCGGTCACCGGACCGGGGCGGTCGCGCTCCGGCGGTGCGCGACCCGCGCGGCGGCGCGCAGGACCTCCGCCACGACGAGGTAGCCGAGCACCGCGAGCAGGCACGCGCCCCACTGGTCGGGCGTCAGGTCCGTGGTGCCGAACAGCCGCTGCAGCAGGTCGATCGACGTGACCAGGACCGTGAGCCCCAGGACGACGAGCACCAGCGTGACGAACCGGCCGTTGGCGACGGTCTCGGCGTCCAGCACGCTGCGGTACCGGTCCCGCCACTGCGCCGCGACGACGACGTGCAGCAGCGACGTGGCGGTCAGGCCCATGGTGGTCGCCACGAGCAGCCCGTACCGGTCCTCCGCCCAGGCGACGACGAGCAGCGCGGCCGTCGCGACCAGCACGCCGTCGACCGCCAGCCGCGCGCCGAGCCCGCGGCCCAGCACCGGCGCGTCGGCGGCCCGCGGGGTGCGGCGCATCAGGTCGGACGCGGCCGCGTCGAACCCGAGCCCGATCGCGAGCACCACGTCGATCGCGAAGTTGACCCAGAGGATCTGCAGCGGCGACAGCGGCACGCCCTCGGCGACGGCGAACACCCCGGCCCCGACGAACGTGAGGATGAACCCGATCAGCACGACCATCTGGAACCGGATGTACCGCATGAGGTTGTCGTACAGCCCCCGCCCGCGCTGCACCGCCGTGACGATCGTGGCGAAGTTGTCGTCGGTCAGGATCATCTCGGCGGCGTCCTTGGTGACCTCCGTGCCGGTGATGCCCATCGCCACGCCGATGTCCGCGCGGGTCAGCGCGGGCGCGTCGTTGACGCCGTCGCCGGTCATCGCCACCACCTGGCCGCGCCGCTTGAGCACGTCGACCAGCCGCACCTTGTCCTGCGGCGCCACGCGCGCGACCACCCCGATCTCGTCGACCTCGGCCTCCAGCCGCTCGTCCGGGAGGGCGGCGAACTCGGCGCCGGTCAGCGCGCGGCCCTCGATGCCGAGCTGGCCGGCGATCGCCGCCGCGGTCGTGACGTGGTCGCCGGTGATCATCCGGACCCGGATCCCGGCGTCCTTGCAGGCGGCGATCGCGTCCCGCGCCTCCGTGCGGGGCGGGTCGACGATCCCGACGAGGGCCAGGAGCTCGAGCCCGTCGACGAGGTCCAGCAGCTCGCCGGCCAGGTCCGCCTGCCCGACGTCCCTCTGCGCGAGCGCCAGCACCCGCATGCCCTCGGCGGCCAGCGCGTCGTTCTCGGCGGCGACCCGGTCCCGCAGGTCACCGATCGGCCGCGTGGTCCCGTCCGCGTCCCGGTAGTGCGTCGACCGGGCGAGCAGCACGTCCGGCGCGCCCTTCACGTAGCAGCGCACGGCGGCGGTGCCGTCCACCTCGACGTCGTGGAACGTCGCCATCAGCTTGTACGCCGCGTCGAACGGCACCTCCGCGACGCGCGGGTGCGTGCGCCGGGTCTCCTCGACGTCGAGCCCGCCCTTCGCCGCCAGCACGACCAGCGCGCCCTCGGTGGGGTCGCCCACCAGGTCGCCGTCGCGGACGGTCGCGTCGCTCGCCAGCGCCATCGGCAGCAGGAACGGCTCCAGCCGGATCTCGGGGCCGCCGCCGGTGGCGAGGATGCGACCGGTGGTCGCGTACCCCTCGCCGTCGACCCCGAACCGCCGCCCCGCCAGCACGAGCCGCCGCGCCGTCATCTGGTTCAGCGTCAGCGTCCCGGTCTTGTCCGAGCAGATCGCCGACGTGGCGCCCAGCGTCTCGACCGAGCGCAGCCGCTTGACGATCGCGCCGGCGTCGGCGAGCTCCCGGGTGCCCAGGGACAGCAGCATGGTGACGACCGCGGGCAGGCCGGTCGGGATCGCCGCGATCGCCAGGCTGATCCCGACGAGGAACAGGGTGTCGAAGTCCTCGCCGCGGGCCAGGCCGAGGACGACGACGAGCACGAGCGCGACCGCCGCCATCAGCGTGATGATCACCGTGAGGCGGTTGAGCTGCCGGGTCAGCGGGGTCTCGTCCGTCTCGACGGTGCCGAGCATCCCCGAGATCCGGCCCACCTCCGTGGCCATCCCCGTCGCGGTGACCACCATCTCGCCGCGCCCCCGGGTGACCTGGGCGTTCATGTAGGCCATGTCGACGCGGTCGCCGAGGGGGACGTCGGCACCCCGCACGGGGTCCACCGACTTCGGCACCGGCGTGCTCTCGCCCGTGAGGCCGGCCTCCTCGATCTCGAGCGACGCGGCGACGACGAGCCGGCCGTCCGCGGGCACCTTGTCCCCCGCCTCGAACCGCACCACGTCGCCGGGCACGAGCTGCTCGGCCGGGACCTGGACGACCTGCCCGTCCCGGACGACCCGGGCCGTCATCACCAGCATGGTGCGCAGCGCGGCGACGCTCTGCGCGGCCTTGCCCTCCTGGTGCAGGCCCATCAGCGCGTTCACGACGGTCAGCCCGAGGACGACGAGCCCGGTGCCGAGGTCCTGCAGCGCGACGACGCTCACGACCGCGGCGCCGACCAGCACGAGCTGCATGAGATCGGCGTACTGCCGGGCGAACGCGCGCCACTTCGGTTCCGGCTTCTCCTCCGCCAGGGCGTTCGGCCCGTGCTCCTCGAGCCGGCGGGCGGCCTCGGCCGCGTCCAGCCCGCGCCCCGGGTCCACCCCGAAGGCCGCGCACACCTCCGCCACGGTCGCGGCGTGCCACTCCCGTGCCGGCACCTGCGTCGTCGTCATGTCGCCACCCGTCGCCGCGGGCGCCCGGCGGCGCCCTGCGACCACCGTCGCCGCGCCGCGGACGGCCGGGCCTCACCCGGGCCGGGTGAACGGGCCCCGGCTCACCCCCGCCGGGTGTGACGGCGCAGGTCCGGGCTCGGCAGCGTGGGTCCCGGGCCGGTCACGGACGGGTCGGCCGCGGCGCGACGAGAGGTGGGACCGTGGACAGCTTCATGGACTGGTTCTGGCTGATGATCTGGTGGTTCCTCTTCGTCGCCTACCTGGTGCTGCTGTGGCAGATCTGCGGCGACCTGTTCCGCGACCGGGACCTCAGCGGGTGGTGGAAGGCGCTCTGGATCGTCGCGCTGATCGTGGTGCCGTGGCTCTCGATGCTCGTGTACGTCATCGCACGCGGGCGAGGCATGGCGGAGCGGCACGCGGCGGCCGTCGCGACGGCGCGGCGCGAGACGGACGCGTACATCCGGCAGACCGCCGGCAGGTCGCCGGCCGACGAGATCGCCGACGCCAAGGCGCTGCTCGACCAGGGCGTCATCGACCCCGACGAGTTCGGCCGCCTCAAGGCACGCGCCCTCGCGGCGTGACGCCGGCCCGCGACGGGCCCCGGGTCAGCGCCCGGGCTCGTCGCGGGTGGGCGCCTCGCCCTCGTGGTCGTCGGGCACCGGGTCCGGGTCGACGTCGAGCGTCGGCAGGTCGGGCTGCTGCGGGTCGAAGCTGTCGGGCACGTTCTCGCTCATGCGACCACGCTGCCACCGCGCGGCGGGCGTCGCACGGCGGGGCGCCGCGGGGCAGCGCGGCGCGGCACCGCGGGGCAGCGCGGCGTGGCACGGCGGGGCGTGGCACGGCCGCGGCGCACCGGGGAGCCGCCGACTCCGAACGCGCCGCCGGCGGGTCGGGCCTCAGCCCAGCAGCCCGGTCAGCACGCGCGCGGCGTCGGAGTCCGCCGGCACGGGCAGGTCCAGCGCCGCGTCGCCGGCCCGCAGCGTCACGACCGTGACGTCGCGGTAGCCGGGGTGCGGCCGCGCGCCCACCCCCGTCAGCCGCTCCAGCGGCAGCACCAGCCGCGACTCGGAGTGCACCGGGGTGCGGCCCCGCGCGAGCCAGTCCCGACGGCCGAACACCTGGAGCTCGCGCCCGTCGGACGCGACCACCGCCGCCTGCACGGTCATCGGGTGCAGCAGGTGGATGGCCCGGGACAGCCCGCCACCCACCGGCTGCACGACCCGTCGGCGGTGGGCGGCGAGCGCCTTCAGGCCGCGCTCCCGGTCCGCGACCTCGCGGTACGCCGAGACGAGGCCGATCTCCTTCTCCCCCAGCGCCCGGCGGTCCAGCCGCCCGAGGCCGGGCAGGCCCGCCGTGGGGTCCCGCGGCGCCGGGTCCCCCGTCGTCGGCACCGGCCAGGCGAGCGAGCGCAGCGCGTCGACGAACCCCTCGACCACGTCGGCGGACGAGCCGCTGAACCGCACCCGGACCGACGCGCCCGCCAGGGCGTGCACGTCGAGCCGGCCGTCCAGGAGGTCGATGCTCGTGCCGACGGCCGCGACCTGGTCGTACGGCACCTCCCGCACGTCGTAGCCCCGCCCCTCGGCCCGGCGCGCGGCCCGCGCGCCCCGCCGCGCGGCGTCCCCGGCGGTCCGCCGGCTCAGCGCCGTGAACCGGTCGGGCCCGAGCACGAGCAGGTGGTCGTACAGGTCCATGTCGGGGGTGGCGTCGCGGCGCGCGATGTCCCGCGGGACCTTGAGCACCAGCCGGCTCGCCGCGAGGTCGAGGGGGTGGTCCCGGTACAGCGGCGGCACCTCCTCGGCGGTGCGCACCGGGTCGACCCACGGCCCGAACGCGTCGTACTCCGGGGTGCTCGGGGCCGCCCCGCCGTCGTCCCGCCGCCGCGTCGCCGCGTCCATGCCGCCCGCCTCCTCGCGCACCGGGCCCGCGCCCGCTCCCCCCAGCATGCCCCCGCGGGCGGCACCGGGCCAGGCGCGGGGGCGCGCGGCTCGGCGCGGCGTCGCCCCGGGGCCGGCAGCCGCGAGGCCCGCCGCGCCGCCGCAGGTCAGGCGCCCTCGTCCGCCGGGAGTCGCCGGGCGGTCAGCACCGTCACGTCGTCGTCCCCGTCACCGGGGCAGCACCGCACGAGCAGCTCGTCGAGGTCGAGCGTCCCGTCCGCCCGCCGGATGTCGGGCAGCGTCGCGACGAGCCGCTCGAGGCCGCGCGCCACCGACTCGCCCCGGCGCTCCACCAGCCCGTCCGTGAACGCCAGCAGCGTCTCGCCGGGGCCCAGCGCGGCGGACCGGTCGGAGCGCGCCGCCCCCGGGTCCACGCCCAGGAGCAGCTCCGGCGCGCCGCGCAGCGGCACCGCGGACCCGTCGGCACGGACCAGGACGGGCGGCAGGTGCCCGGCGGACGCCCACCGCAGCTCCCGGCCGCCCGGCGCGACGGCCACCACCAGGACGGTGGCGGTGACGGCGCAGCCGAGGCCCGCCAGCGTGCGCTCGGTCCGGCGCAGGGTCTCCGCGGGGCCGGCGTCCTCCGCGTACCCGAGGGTGCGCAGCGTCCCCCGCAGCTGGCGCATCCGCGCCGCCGCGGCGACGTCGTGCCCGGTGACGTCCCCCACGACGAGCACGGCCTGCCCCGACGGCTGCACGAACGCGTCGTACCAGTCGCCGCCCACCGGGCTGCGCGCGTGCGCGGGCCGGTACCGGACGTCCAGCGCCAGCCCCGGCACGGCGGGCAGCTCGGTGAGCAGCGAGTCGTGCAGGACCTCCGCCTCGGCGCGCTCGATGCCGACCGCCTCGACCAGGGCGTCGACGACCGCCCGCGCGCCCGCCCCCGGCCGACCCGTCGGCCCGTCCGGCCCCGGCATCACCTCGGTGACCTCGGCCGCACGCAGCACCAGGGCCGTCACCCGGCGGCCCGGCCCCGTCGTCGGCGTCGTGGTGAGCAGCCACCACCGCGGACCGCCCGCCGCGGGCGACGGCACCGGGCCCACCGTCTGCGGCCGGCCGGTGCGGGCCGCGGCGCGGACCGACGCGAGCACCTCCCGCCGGCCGGGCTCCGGCAGCACGTCGGCCAGCGGACGGCCGAGCACGGCGGGCTCCCCGAACGCGGCGCGGAACGCGGCGTTCACGTCGAGCACGGTCCCGTCCGGTCCCAGCACCAGCTTCGGCGCGGGCAGGGCGGCGAACACGGCGTGGTAGTCGACCCCGGTGGTCGGGGTGGTGGGCGTGGTGGGCGTGGCGGGCGTGGTCCCGGTGCTCAGGGTGGCGGGGGTGGTGGGGGTCGGTCGGGCAGGGGGTGGGGTCACGGCGCCTCCTCGTCGTGCGTTCCCAGCACGGCGCGGCGCGATACCTCGTCGGCCTCCGCGGCGCCCCGGGGGACGCCGTCGCCGGCTGTGCCGGTGCGGGACCGGCCATGGCGAGAACTTTACCGACTTGACCGTGACGTTACTGTGCGCGTTCCGCGAGCGGACCGGGGACGAGCGGGAGACGACCGGCGGGCGACCCGGCGCCGGCGGTGCTCAGCGCTCGAGCACCCACCCAGGACGCCGGGGGTCGTCCACCCGCACCACGACGTCGGCCGCCTCCTCGGGGGCCGCCTCGTCCCGGTACCGCTCCTCGGCGGCGAGCCGCCACGCCTCCGCGGGCGGGGTCAGCCGCGCCAGCGTCGCGGGGCGCACGGCGAGGTGCACGGTCAGGTCCGCGGGCAGCCACCGCCCGAGCAGCAGGTGGCCGTCGAGCAGCAGGACGGCGCCCGGCGGCGCGGCGACGCGGGTGGCCCGGGCCGAGCGCTCCCGGGCCGCATCCCACAGGGCCGGCAGGTACGTGCCGTCGCCGCCGGGGCCGAGCGGGTCGAGCACCTCGCGGATCAGGGCGCCGGCGTCCAGCGCGTCGTCGAGCAGCGCGTCCGGGTCCTGCCGGCCGTGCTCGAACCGCACGCCGGCGGGACGCAGGAAGTCACCCGCGGACACCCGGAGCGCGGCGTGCCCGCGGGCGCGCAGCGGCTCGGCCAGCGCGTCCGCCAGGACGCCCGGCGCGGTCGGCGGCGCGCCGTCCAGCAGCACGCGCCACCGGCGGTCGGCGCCCTCCGCCGCGGGTGCCGCGGCCAGCCCGTCGAGCACCCGGTCCACGAGGCGCTCGACCACGACCTCGGGGCTGACGGGCTCGACGCGCACCGGGACAGTCTGCCGTGCGGCGCGGTCGGGCGGGTCGTGCCGACCGCGCGCCGTGGTGACCGCGTCAGCCGCGGGAGGTGACGACGCCCTTGATGAACGCCGCCTGCCCGGCGTGCTCCAGCACGTCCCCGAGCACGCTCACCAGCCGCACCCCGACGGTGACCGGCGGGTCCCACGAGTCGTCGACCACGCGGCCCAGGTCCTCGTCGGAGAGCCGCCCGAGGTAGGCGTCGGTCGCCGCGCGGGTGGCGTCGGCGTACGCGCGGAGCAGGTCCGCGCCCACCCGCACCTGCGCCACCTCGTCCGGGCCCTGGCCGTAGCCGGTGGCCCCGCGGTCGAACGGCAGGGCGAACCGCTCCGCGAAGCCCTGGGCCTCCCAGACCTGCTCGGCGCCCGCCACGTCGGCGACCTGCGCGTCCTCGACGCGCGCCAGGTGCCACACCAGCCAGGCGATCGTGTTGGCCTCCGGGCCGAGCCGGGCGGTGAGCTCGTCCTCGCCCACTCCGTCGAGCACCCCGTGCACCAGGTCGCCGATCCGCCCGAACCCGTCCTGCAGCACCGCCACGCCGTCCACGCGCTCTCCCCTCGCCGGCCGCCGCGCGGGCGGCCCTCGTCCCGGTCCCGTCGACCGTATGCCGAGGTGACGACACGTGCGCGCGGGGCGGGCGCGCGGGTGTCAGTCCCCCGCGGCCTCGGCCCGGTCCCGCACGCCGCGGAGCATCCGCTCGGTCATGAGCAGGCTCACCCAGGACACGCCCTCCACCATCCACCGGGCCCAGGGCTCCGTGTACGCGTACCGCTCCCGCACCACGAGCCGGCAGCTGCCCGGCATCGGGCCCGGCCGCAGCACGAACGCCCAGGCGAAGTCGAACGGCGGGGTGTCCTCGTCCGGCAGCGCGGGGCCGGCGCCCTGCAGCACGAGGGCGCGCGGCGGCTCGAGCACCTCGACCCGCAGCCCGACCTGCGGGGCCGGCCGCACCTCGTCGCCGACGGCGAGCTCCTGCCAGCGCGGCTCGATCCGGTCGGCGCTGGTGATCCCGAGCCCGAACAGGCCCTCGAGCGCGTCGTAGCTGTAGAAGCCGCCGCGCCCCTGGCCGAGCTGCAGCAGCCAGGGCCACACCCGCTCGGCGGGGGCGTGCACGGTGATCGCCCGGGTCGCCACGAGGTCGGCGTCGGGGACGAGGTCGTCGCCGGGCAGCCCGACCGAGCGCTCCACCTGGGACGCGCCCCAGTGCAGCGCCCGCCCGCGGGCGAGGTGGTAGCCGACGGCCGCCGTGGCCGCGATCGCGAGCGCGCGCACCGCGTGGTGGGAGGTCATGCGCTCCACGCAACACCGCCGCGGGCGCCCGCACCAGGGCCGTCGGTCCCACGCGCGAGGGGCCCCGCAGCGCGCGTGCGCTGCGGGGCCCCTCGACGTGCGGGACGCGGGTGCGTCAGGCCACGCGGCCCGAGGCGTCGTCGCCGATCTTGTGCACGATGATCGAGTTGGTCGACCCGACGACGCCGACCGGCGTGCCGGCCACGACGACGACGTAGTCGCCCACCTCGGCGAGGCCCTGGGCACGCAGGGTGGACTCGACCTGCTGGACCATGGCGTCGGTGTGCTCGACCTGTGGCACCTCGTACGTCTGCGTGCCCCAGCTCAGCGAGAGCGTGTTGCGGACCGAGGTCTGCGGGGTGAACGCGAGCAGCGGGATCGCCGAGCGCAGGCGGGACATGCGGCGCGCGGAGTCACCCGACTGCGTGAAGGTCACGAGGTACTTCACGCCGAGGGTCTCGCCGATCTCGGCCGCGGCGCGGGTGATGGCGCCACCGCGGGTGTGCGGGGTCGAGCCGAGCGGGGCGATGCGCTCCCGGCCGAGCTCCTCGGTCGCCTCGATGATCCGGGCCATGGTGCGGACCGTCTCGATCGGGTACTCGCCCACGGAGGTCTCGCCGGACAGCATGACCGCGTCGGCGCCGTCGAGCACCGCGTTGGCGCAGTCGGAGGTCTCGGCGCGGGTCGGGCGCGGGTTGTTCGTCATCGACTCGAGCACCTGGGTGGCGACGATGACCGGCTTCGCGTTGCGGCGGGCCAGCTCGACGGCGCGCTTCTGCACGAGCGGGACCTGCTCGAGCGGCAGCTCGACGCCGAGGTCGCCGCGGGCGACCATGATGCCGTCGAACGCGTCCACGATCTCGGCCAGGGCCTCGACGGCCTGCGGCTTCTCGACCTTGGCGATGACCGGGACGACCCGACCCTCCTCCTCCATGATCCGGCGGACGTCGTCGTAGTCGGCGGCGTTGCGGACGAAGGACAGCGCGATGATGTCGGCGCCGACGCGGAGGGCCCAGCGCAGGTCCTCCTCGTCCTTCTCGCTCATGGCGGGGACGGACACGGCCACGCCGGGCAGGTTGATGCCCTTGTTGTTGGAGACCGGGCCGGCCACCTCGACGCGGGTGACGACGCGCGGGCCCTCGACGGCGGTGACGCGCACGAGGACGCGGCCGTCGTCGATCAGCAGCGGGTCGCCCACGCGGGCGTCGCCGGCCAGGCCCTTGTGCGTGGTGGAGACGAGCTCCTTGGTGCCCGGCACGTCCTCGGTGGTGATGGTGAAGGTGTCACCCTCGTTGAGGTAGTGCTTGCCCTCGACGAACCGGCCGAGGCGGATCTTCGGGCCCTGGAGGTCGACCAGGACGGCCACGGAGCGGCCGGAGGCCTTCGCGGCGGCGCGCACGTTGTTGTACACGCGCTCGTGCACCTCGGTGTCGCCGTGGCTGCGGTTCAGCCGCGCCACGTCCATCCCGGCGTCGACAAGGGCCTGGATCTGCTCGGCGGACTCCGTGGCGGGGCCGATGGTGCAGACGATCTTCGCTCTACGCATGGGGGAAAGCCTAGGCCTTTCGTGACAGACGGTTCGGACCGAACGTCCTGGTGGGCCGGGCCTGCCGGGACGTGCGCGGTTGATGGTCTACGGACGCATCGCCACGGTGCTCGCGGTGACCGGAGCAGGCAGGGCGGTGCTGCCAGACAGGTCAGAGTCTACGGCCGCCGCGGCGGCCCGACCCTCCGCCACGGCCCACACGACGAGCGACTGCCCGCGACCGGCGTCTCCCGCCACGTACACGCCCGGGACGTTCGTCCTGAAGTTCTCGTGACGTTCGACGGTTCGTCGCTCCCCGATCACCAGCCCGACCTGCTGGAGCAGCGGCGACGCCTCCGCCCCGGCGAACCCGAGCGCCAGGAGCACCAGCTGCGCGGGCAGCTCGCGGGCCGGTCCGGTCGGCTCCGGCCGGCCGTCCACCAGGCGGACGTCGCGCACCCGCAGCGCCCGGACCCGGCCGGCGTCGTCGCCGAGCAGCTCCTCGGTGGCGACCGCCCAGGCCCGCTCGCCGCCCTCCTCGTGGGCCGAGGACACCCGGAGCAGCAGCGGCCAGGTCGGCCACGGGTCGGACGCCCGGCGGGCCGCCGGCGGCTCCGGCAGGATCTCCAGCTGGGTCACGGAGCGGGCGCCCTGCCGCAGCGCGGTGCCGAGGCAGTCCGCCCCGGTGTCGCCTCCCCCGACGACGACCACGTCCAGCCCGGTCGCGAGCGGCTGGCCCTCGACGGGGGCGTCGTCCGCCGCCGCGGCGCGGTTCGCCGGCACGAGGTAGTCCATCGCCGGCAGCACGCCGGCCAGGTCCCGCCCGGGCACCGGGAGGTCGCGCGGCACGGTCGCGCCCGTGCACACCAGCACGGCGTCGAACCGCGCGCGCAGCTCCTCCCCCGTGACGTCCACGCCGACCTCGACGCCGCACCGGAACCGGGTGCCCTCGGACACCATCTGCGCCAGCCGGCGGTCCAGGACGCGCTTCTCGAGCTTGTACTCCGGGATGCCGTACCGCAGCAGCCCGCCGGGCGCGTCCGCGCGCTCGTGCACGACGACCGTGTGGCCCGCCCGGGTCAGCTGCTGCGCGGCCGCCAGCCCGGCCGGCCCGGACCCGACGACCGCGACCCGGTGGCCGGTGAGCCGCTGCGGCACCCGCGGCGCGAGCAGCCCGCGCGCGAACGCCTCCTCCGCGACCGCGAGCTCGACCTCGCGGATCGTCACCGCCTCGTCGTGCAGACCGAGGACGCACGCGGCCTCGCACAGCGCCGGGCACACCCGGCCGGTGATCTCCGGGAACGGGTGCGTCGCGTGGAGCCGGTCCGCGGCGTCGGCCCACTGCCCGCGCCACGCGAGGTCGTTCCACTCGGGCGCGAGGCCGCCGAGCGGGCACGCGTGGTGGCAGAACGGCACGCCGCAGTCCATGCACCGGGACGCCTGCCGCTGCACCCTGGCCAGGTCGTCCGGGTCCCCCGCGCGGTGCCCGTGCACCTCGCGCCAGTCCCGGAGCCGGACCGCCACGGGCCGGCTGGGCGGTGTCTCGCGGACGCGGTGGGTGAGGAAGCCCCGGGGATCGGCCATGCCGAGCGACGCTAGGCGCCGGCGACGCCGGCCGGGTGGGCCGGACGTCCCGCACGCACCCGCGCCCCGACGCCTCTCCGCCTGCCCGCCTGCCCGCCTGCCCGCCTGCCCGCTCGCCCGCTCGCCCGCTCGCCCGCTCGCCGAGCTTGCACAAGCTGCGGGGTTCAGGCCGGCCGAACCCCGCAACTAGTGCAGGCTCGGCGACCGGCGCGACACGACGCGCGCGGCGAGCGCGCGCAGCGGCGCCGCGACGGCGGGACGCGCGCGAGCGGGCGCGCACGGGGTCGCCCCCGCGCGCGCCCGCTCGTCCGGCGCCCTCAGGCGCGCAGGGCCACCGTGCCGGCCGTCACCGGGGCCGGGAGCTCCGTGCTGCCGCCCAGGTAGGTGTCGACCGCGGCGGCCGCGGCGCGGCCCTCGGCGATCGCCCACACGATGAGCGACTGCCCGCGCCCGGCGTCGCCGGCCACGAACACGCCCGGCACGTTCGTCGCGAAGTCGTCCGACCGCGCGACGGTGCCGCGGCCGGTCAGGTCGACGCCGGCCTGCGCGACCAGGTCCTCGGTCTCCGGGCCGGTGAAGCCCATCGCGATGAGCACCAGGTCGGCCGGGATGTCCCGCTCCGTGCCCGGGGTCGGCACGCGCCGGCCGTCGGGCAGGTACTCGGTGGTCGCGAGGCGCAGGTGGGTGACCTGTCCGTCCTCGCCGCCGACGAACGCGACGGTCGACGCCAGGTAGGCGCGGTCGCCGCCCTCCTCGTGCGAGGACGACACCTCGAACAGCACCGGGTCGGTCGGCCACGGCGCGTTGGCCGGCCGCTCGGTCGGCGGCTGCTTGCCGATGGCCAGCGTCGTGACGGACGCGGCGCCCTGGCGCAGCGCGGTGCCGACGCAGTCCGAGCCGGTGTCGCCGCCGCCGATCACGACGACGTGCTTGCCCGCCGCGTCGATGGCGTCCGGCACGTCCTGGCCGGCGACCAGCTTGTTCGACCGGGACAGGTACTCCATCGCGGGGTGGATGCCGTCGAGCTCGCGGCCGGGCAGCGGCAGCTCGCGCGGCACGGTCGACCCGGTGGCGACGACCACCGCGTCGTACCGGGCCCGCAGCTGCGCCCAGGTGATGTCCTTGCCGATCTCGACGTTCGCCCGGAACCGGGTGCCCTCGGCGGCCATCTGCTCGAGGCGGCGGTCGATGTGCCGCTTCTCGAGCTTGAAGTCCGGCACGCCGTACCGGAGCAGGCCGCCGATCGCGTCGTCCCGCTCGTAGACCGCGACCGTGTGCCCGGCGCGGGTGAGCTGCTGCGCGGCCGCGAGCCCGGCGGGGCCCGAGCCGACGACCGCCACGGTGTGCCCGGTGAGGCGCTGCGGCACCTGCGGGTGCACCAGGCCCCGGTCGAAGGCCTCGTCGATGATCGAGACCTCGATGTTCTTGATCGTCACCGCGGGCTGGTTGATGCCGAGCACGCAGGCCGACTCGCACGGGGCCGGGCAGATCCGGCCCGTGAACTCCGGGAAGTTGTTCGTGGCGTGCAGGCGCTCGATCGCGTCGCCCCACTGCCCGCGCCACACCAGGTCGTTCCACTCGGGGATGAGGTTCCCGAGCGGGCAGCCGTTGTGGCAGAACGGGACGCCGCAGTCCATGCAGCGCCCGGCCTGCCGGTGCAGCAGGGTCGCCGACTGCGGGTCGTCCTGCGCGCTGCGGTGCTCGTGCACCTCGCGCCAGTCCATGAGCCGCAGCGCGACCGGGCGGTTGGCGGGCAGCTCGCGCTCCCGCACCTTCATGAAGCCGCGGGGGTCAGCCACGAGCCACCTCCAGGATGCCCTCCCACACGCCGGGCGTGCTCGGGTCGAGGCCGTCGGCCTCCGCCTTCGCGAGCGCCGCGCGGACGCGGGAGTACTCGGTCGGCCGCACCCGGGTGAACCGGGCGCGGGTCGCCGCGGGGTCGGCGAGGAGCTCGGCCGCGACGCGCGACCCGGTCTCCTCCGCCTGCCGCCGCAGCAGGTCGGTCACCAGCGCCGCGTCCTCGTCGTCGAGCGGGTCCAGGCCCAGCTCGCCGGCCGCGACGGCCTGGACGTTGACGCGCTCGGGCTTGAGGTCGAGCACGTAGGCGGTGCCGCCGGACATGCCCGCCGCGAAGTTGCGGCCGGTCCGGCCGAGCACCAGCACGGTGCCGCCGGTCATGTACTCGCAGCCGTGGTCGCCCACGCCCTCGACGACGAGCGTGGCGCCGGAGTTCCGGACGCCGAACCGCTCGCCGACGACGCCGCGCAGGAACATCTCGCCGGACGTGGCGCCGTAGCCGATGACGTTGCCCGCGATGACGTTGTGCTCGCCGGTCAGCACCGCGTTGCGGTCGGGCCGCACGACGATCCGACCGCCGGACAGGCCCTTGCCGACGTAGTCGTTCGCGTCGCCCTCGAGGCGCAGCGTGATGCCGCGCGGGACGAACGCGCCGAACGACTGGCCGGCCGACCCGGTCAGCGCGACCTCGATCGTGCCGTCGGGCAGGCCCTCGCCGCCGTACCGGCGGGTGACCTCGTGGCCGAGCATCGTGCCGACCGTGCGGTTCACGTTGCGCACCGGCAGCTCGATCCGCACCGGCCGCGCGTCCTCCAGCGCGTCCGACGCCATCGCGATGAACTGGTTGTCCAGCGCGCGGTCCAGGCCGTGGTCCTGGTCGCGGACGTGGTGCAGGGCCGAGCCCTCGAGCGGCTCGGGTACGGCGAGCACCGGCGCGAGGTCGAGGCCCTGCGCCTTCCAGTGGTCGACGGCCTTGCGGGTGTCCAGCAGCTCGACGTGGCCGACGGCCTCCTCGATGCTGCGGAAGCCCAGCTCGGCGAGCAGCTCGCGCACCTCCTGCGCGATGAACTCGAAGAACGTCACGACGAACTCCGGCTTCCCGGTGAACCGGGACCGCAGGTCGGGGTTCTGCGTCGCGACGCCCACCGGGCAGGTGTCGAGGTGGCAGACGCGCATCATGATGCAGCCCGACACGACCAGCGGCGCGGTCGCGAAGCCGAACTCCTCGGCGCCGAGCAGCGCGCCGATGATGACGTCGCGCCCGGTCTTGAGCTGGCCGTCGACCTGGACCACGACGCGGTCGCGCAGGTCGTTGAGCACGAGGGTCTGCTGGGTCTCGGCCAGGCCGATCTCCCACGGGGTGCCCGCGTGCTTGAGCGAGGTCAGCGGCGAGGCGCCGGTGCCGCCGTCGTGGCCCGAGATGAGCACGACGTCGGAGTGCGCCTTGGCCACGCCGGCCGCGACCGTGCCCACGCCGAACTCGCTCACGAGCTTGGTGTGGATCCGGGCGCGGGGGTTCGCGTTCTTGGCGTCGTGGATCAGCTGCGCCAGGTCCTCGATCGAGTAGATGTCGTGGTGCGGCGGCGGCGAGATCAGGCCGACGCCCGGTGTCGAGTGCCGGGTCTTCGCGACCCACGGGTACACCTTGGGGCCGGGCAGCTGGCCGCCCTCGCCCGGCTTGGCGCCCTGGGCCAGCTTGATCTGGATGTCGTCCGCGAACGTCAGGTACTCGGACGTCACGCCGAACCGGCCGGACGCGATCTGCTTGATCGCCGAGCGACGCTCGGGGTCGTGCAGGCGGTCCGGGTCCTCGCCGCCCTCGCCGGTGTTCGACTTGGCGCCGAGCCGGTTCATGGCGATCGCGAGCGTCTCGTGCGCCTCGGCGGAGATCGACCCGTAGGACATCGCGCCGGTGCTGAACCGCTTGACGATCTCGCTGACCGGCTCGACCTCGTCGACCGGGACCGGGGTCCGCTCGCCGGTCCTGAGCTCGAGCAGGCCGCGCAGCGTCATCAGCCGGGACGACTGCTCGTTGACCCGGTGCGTGTAGTCGCGGAACACGTCCATCTGCCGCGTGCGGGTGGAGTGCTGCAGCCGGAACACCGTCTCGGGGTCGAACAGGTGCTCCTCGCCGTCGCGGCGCCACTGGTACTCGCCGCCGGTCGCGAGGCGGCGGTGCGCCAGGCGGTTGCCGTTCGACGGGTACGCGTCGGCGTGCCGCGCGGCGACCTCGGCCGCGATCACGTCCAGGCCGATGCCGCCGAGCCGGCTGGTGGTGCCGGTGAAGTACCGGTCCACGAGCGGCTGGGACAGGCCGATGGCCTCGAACACCTGGGCGCCGCGGTACGAGGCGATGGTCGAGATGCCCATCTTGGACATGACCTTGAGGACGCCCTTGCCGAGCGCCTTGATGAGGTTCTTCACGGCCAGCTCGGGGCTCACGCCGGTCAGGTAGCCGTTGCGGGCCAGGTCCTCGACGGTCTCCATCGCGAGGTACGGGTTGACGGCCGCCGCCCCGTAGCCGATCAGGAGCGCGACGTGGTGCACCTCGCGCACGTCGCCGGCCTCGACGACCAGCGACACCTGGGTGCGGGTGTGCCGGCGCAGCAGGTGGTGGTGCACGGCCGACAGCAGCAGCAGCGACGGGATCGGCGCGCGGTCGGCGTCGGAGTCGCGGTCGGACAGCACGAGGAAGCTCACGCCGTCGGCGATCGCCCGGTCGCACTCCGCGAAGATCTCCTCGAGGCGCTGCTCGAGCGCCTCGCCGCCGCCCGCGGCGCGATACAGGCCGCGGACGGTCGTCGACCGGAACACGCCCGCCATCGCGGGGTCCTTGTGGATCTTGACGATCTTGGCGAGGCCGTCGTTGTCCAGCACCGGGAACGGCAGCACGAGCTTGCGCGCGTGCAGCGGGGTGTCCTCGAGCAGGTTCGGCTCGGGGCCGATCGCGCCGCCGATGGACGTGACCAGCTCCTCGCGGATCGCGTCGAGCGGCGGGTTCGTCACCTGGGCGAACATCTGCGTGAAGTAGTCGAACAGCATGCGGGGGCGCTGGGACAGCACCGCGACCGGGGTGTCCGAGCCCATGGCGCCGAGCGGCTCCGCGCCGGCCGCGCCCATGGGCGTGAGGAGGATCTTGAGCTCCTCCTCGGTGTAGCCGAACGTCCGCTGACGGCGGCGCACGGAGGCCGACGAGTGCGCGACGTGCTCGCGCTCCGGCAGCTGCTCCAGGTAGACCGAGTTCTCCCGGACCCACTCCGCGTACGGGCGCTGGGCCGCGAGCTGGGCCTTGACCTCGTCGTCCTCGACGATCCGCCCCTGGTTGGTGTCGACCAGGAACATCTTGCCGGGCTCGAGGCGGCCCTTGCGGACGATCGTCGCCGGGTCGAGGTCGAGCACGCCCGCCTCGGAGCCCATGACGACCAGGCCGTCCTCGGTCACCCAGAACCGGCCGGGGCGCAGGCCGTTGCGGTCCTGCACCGAGCCGATGAGCGTGCCGTCGGTGAACGTCATCGCCGCCGGGCCGTCCCACGGCTCCATCAGCGACGCGTGGTACTCGTAGAACGCCCGCCGCGCGGGGTCCATCTGCGCGTGGTTCTCCCAGGCCTCCGGGATCATCATCATGATCGCGTGCGGCAGGGAGCGGCCGCCCAGGTGCAGCAGCTCGAGCACCTCGTCGAACGAGCCCGAGTCCGAGCCGCCCGGCGTGCACACCGGCAGCAGCGGGGCGAGGTCGCCCAGCAGGTCCGACTGCAGCGTGCCCTCGCGGGCCGCCACCCAGTTCCGGTTGCCGCGGACCGTGTTGATCTCGCCGTTGTGCGCGATCATCCGGAACGGCTGCGCGAGCGGCCAGGACGGGAAGGTGTTGGTGGAGAACCGCGAGTGCACGAGCGCGAGCTCGGACGCGTACCGCGGGTCGGACAGGTCGGCGAAGAACGGCTCGAGCTGGCCGGTCGTGAGCATGCCCTTGTAGGACAGCGTGCGGGCCGACAGCGACGCGAAGTACACGGCGAGCTCGCGCTCGGCGCGCTTGCGCAGCCGGTACGCCCGGCGGTCGAGGTCGATGCCGGCGAGCTCGCGCGACGGGTCCGCCACGACGAGCTGGCGGAACACCGGCATGGACGAGCGCGCGGTCGGGCCGACGAGGTCGGCCGTCACCTGCACGTCGCGCCACGCGAGCACGTCGAGCTTCTCCTCCGCGGCGATCGCCTCGACGGCGCGCACCGCGACGGCGCGCTCCTCGTCGTCCTGCGGCAGGAACGCCATGCCGATGGCGTAGTGGCCGGCCGGGGGCAGCTCGGCGTCGACGACGTCCCGCAGGAACGCGTCGGGGATCTGGGTCAGGATGCCGGCCCCGTCGCCGCTGTTCTCCTCCGCACCGACCGCGCCGCGGTGGTCGAGGTTGAGCAGGGCGGTCAGGCCGGCGTCGACGATGTCGCGGCCGGGGGTGCCGCGCAGCGTCGCGACGAACGCGAAACCGCAGGCGTCGTGCTCGGCAGCCGGGTCGTACAGACTCTGCTGCTGCACGGGAGAAGCACCGGGACGCACAGGCGACGCGGGCATCAGCACCGTCCTCACGGACCCGGGGAGCGGGCCAGGTAGAGCGTTGGGGGGAGGCTGGGACGTCTTCGGCCCGGGCTTAAGTGTGGCGACGATACCTGCCGGAAACACAGGCGCTCACATCGCGAGAAAGTGAGGTGGGTCACATGAGCGTGTGCCGCGGTCAGCGGGTGCTCTCGTGCTCCGCCACCTCGTCGTCCTGCGCTGCGGATTCGCGCAGGAGGGGCGTGGTCTCGCGTCCAGGATGACGACGTCCGACGACCACGAACGCTACCAGCGCCCCGAGGAGCACGATGATCGACGTCCAGACGTTGAGCCGGAACGGGCCGATCATCTCCGCGGGGTCGATCCGGACGAGCTCGATCCAGAGCCGGCCGGTCGTGTAGACGATCACGTACAGCCAGAACACCCGGCCGTGGCCGAGCCGGAACCGGCGGTCGAGCCAGATGATCAGCGCGGCGCCGGCCAGGTTCCACAGCAGCTCGTACAGGAACGTCGGGTGGAACAGCGTGCCCGACTCGTAGCCGGCGGGCAGGTGCGCGTCGTCGATCCGCAGGCCCCAGGGCAGCGTCGTGGCGCCGCCGAACAGCTCCTGGTTGAACCAGTTGCCGAGCCGGCCGATCGCCTGCGCGACGAGCAGGCCGGGCGCGAGCGCGTCGGCGAACACCGGGAACGACACCCCGGCGCGGCGGCAGCCGATGTAGGCGCCGACGGCGCCGAGCGCGACGGCGCCCCAGATGCCCAGGCCGCCCTCCCAGATGTACAGCGCGCGCACGGGGTCGCCGCCCGCACCGAAGTACGCGTCCGGGGAGGAGATCACGTGGTAGAGCCGGCCGCCGACGATGCCGAACGGCACGGCCCAGAACGCGATGTCCAGCACCTGCTCGGGGTCGCCCCCGCGGTCCTTCCACCGGCGCTGGGTCATGATGACCGCGACCACGATGCCCGCGAGGATCGCGAGGGCGTAGGCGCGCAGCGGCACGGGGCCGAGGTACCAGACGGCCTGCGGCGGGCTCGGGATCGCGGCGGGGATCATCACACGGGCACTGTATGCGACACCGGCGCGCGCCCGGGACGAGGGTCCCGGGCGCGGACACCGGGCGCGCGACCCGGCGGGCTGCGCCCCCCGGCGCCGAGGTCGTCAGAAGCGCCCGAGGTCGTCACTCGTGGGTGACGACCTCGGCGCGACGTGACGACCTCGCGGCCGCCGAGCGGCTCAGCGGGCGGTGCGGATGCCCTCGGCCAGGCCGGCCGCGACCGCGGACACCGCGTCGAGGCCCGCGGCCGTGGTCTCCGCGCCGGCCAGGGCCCGCACGAACGCCGAGCCGACGATGACCCCGTCCGCGTACCGGCCGATGTCCCGCGCCTGCTCCGGCTTCGACACGCCGAGCCCGACGCACACGTGCTCGGCGCCGGCGGCGCGGGTGTCGGCCACGAGCTGCTCGGCGCGGGCGCCGACCGTGGTCCGCTCCCCCGTCACGCCCATCGTCGACGCCGCGTACACGAACCCGCGGGAGGCGGCGGCGGTCATGGCCAGCCGCTCCGGGGTCGACGACGGCGCGACCAGGAACACGCGGTCCAGGTCGTGCGCCGCGGACGCGTCGAGCCAGTCCTGGCCCTCGTCCGGGATGAGGTCCGGCGTGATGAGCCCCGCGCCGCCCGCCGCGGCCAGGTCGCGCGCGAACGCGTCGACGCCGTACCGCAGCACGGGGTTCCAGTACGTCATCACCAGCACGGGCGCGCCGGTGGCGGCGATCTGCTCCACCGCGCCGAACGCGTCCCGCACCCGGGTGCCGCCGGCCAGCGCGACGTCGACCGCGTGCTGGATGACGGGGCCGTCCATGACCGGGTCCGAGTACGGCAGGCCGAGCTCGATCACGTCGACGCCGGCCTCGACCATCGCGACCGCCGCGCGGACGGAGCCCGCCACGTCGGGGAAGCCGAGCGGCAGGTAGCCGACCAGCGCGGCGCGGCCCTCGCCCTTCAGGCGGTCGAGCGCGGCGCCGGTGCGGGAGGCGGTCCGGGTGTCGCTCACAGCTGCTCCCCCTCGTCGGCCTGGACGACCGGCTTGTCCTCGATCAGGTCGAACCACGCCGCCGCGGTCGCCACGTCCTTGTCCCCGCGCCCCGACAGGTTCACCAGGATCACCGGCTCCCGGCCGTCCGGGGTGTCCCAGGTCGCGACCTCGCGGCCGAGCTGGATCGCGCCGGCCAGGGCGTGCGCGGACTCGATGGCCGGGATGATGCCCTCGGTCTGGCAGAGGACGCGGAACGCCTCCATCGCCTCGGCGTCGGTCACCGGGCGGTACTCTGCGCGGCCGATGTCGTGCAGCCAGGCGTGCTCCGGGCCGACGCTCGGGTAGTCGAGGCCGGCGGACACGGAGTGGCTGGGCAGCGTCTGGCCGTCCTCGTCCTGCAGCAGGTACGACTTCGTGCCCTGCAGCACGCCCGGCGTGCCGCCGCTGAACCGCGACGCGTGCCGCCCGGACGCGATGCCCTCGCCGCCCGCCTCGAACCCGAACAGCCGCACCGACGGGTCGTCGAGGAACGCGTTGAAGATGCCCATCGCGTTCGAGCCGCCGCCCACGCACGCCACGACGGCGTCCGGCAGCGCGCCGGTCTCCTCCGCGAGCTGGGCCTTCGCCTCCTCGCCGATGATCTTGTGGAAGTCGCGCACCATCTCGGGGAACGGGTGCGGGCCCGTCACGGTGCCGAGCAGGTAGTGCGTCGTGTCGACGTTCGCGACCCAGTCGCGCAGCGCCTCGTTGATCGCGTCCTTGAGCGTGCGCGAGCCGATGGTCACGGGGACGACCGTCGCGCCGAGCAGCCGCATCCGGGCGACGTTGAGCGCCTGGCGCTGCGTGTCCTCCTCGCCCATGTAGACGACGCACTCGAGGTCGAGGAGCGCGGCGGCCGTCGCGGTCGCCACGCCGTGCTGGCCGGCGCCGGTCTCGGCGATGACGCGGGTCTTGCCCATCCGCTTCACCAGCAGGGCCTGGCCCAGCACGTTGTTGATCTTGTGCGAGCCGGTGTGGTTGAGGTCCTCGCGCTTGAGGAACACGCGCACGCCCGGCGCGACGTGCTCCGCGAACCGCTTCACCTCGGTCAGCGGGCTCGGGCGGCCCGTGTACGTGCGGTGCAGGCGCGCGAGCTCGGCCGCGAAGGTCGGGTCGGCCGCGGCCTTGTGGAACTCGGTGTCGAGCTCGTCCAGGGCGGCGATGAGCGCCTCCGGGACGAACCGGCCGCCGAAGTCGCCGAAGTACGGCCCGGCGTGCGTGGCCAGCGGCCCGCCCGGGCTGCTCGTCACCTGCGGACCCGTGCGTCCCGTCGTCACCTGGTGCTCCTCGTCGGTCGTGCTGCGGCGCCGCGCTGCCTGCGGCCCTCGTGCGCCCCGGTGCGGGGCGGGCCCGGCCGCGCGGCCGGGCCGGTGGTCACTGCCGGACGGCGCGCAGCGAGGGGTGGGCCCCCGCGGCCACCAGGTCCGCGACGGACTGCCGCGGCGCGTCGTCGGTCACGAGCGCCTCGCCGACCAGCACGGCGTCCGCGCCGGCCCGGGCGTAGTCCATGACGTCGTGCGGCCCGCGCACGCCGGACTCCGCGATCTTCACGACGTCGGCCGGGATGGCCGGGGCGACGCGCGCGAACGTCCCGCGGTCGACCTCGAGCGTCTTGAGGTCCCGCGCGTTCACGCCGATCACGCGGGCGCCGGCGTCGACCGCCCGCACGACCTCCTCGGTGTCGTGCACCTCGACCAGGGCCGTCATGCCCAGGGAGTGCACGCGCTCGACGAGCGAGGTCAGCACCGTCTGCTCCAGCGCCGCGACGATCAGCAGGACCAGGTCCGCGCCGTGCGCCCGCGCCTCCCACACCTGGTACGGCGTGACGACGAAGTCCTTGCGCAGCACCGGGATGTCCACCGCGGCGCGCACGCTGTCGAGGTCGGCGAGGCTGCCGTTGAACTTCCGCTGCTCGGTGAGCACCGAGATGACGGTCGCGCCGCCCTTCTCGTACTCCGCGGCGAGGGCGGCCGGGTCGGTGATGGTGGCGAGCGCGCCCTTGCTCGGGCTGGACCGCTTGACCTCGGCGATCACGGTCACCGCGTCCTCGACCCGCAGCCGGGACACGCAGTCGATCGCGCCGGGCACGCGGGCCGCGCGCTCCTTGAGCTCCGCCAGGGGCGTGGCCGCCTCGCGCACCGCGAGGTCCTCGCGCACGCCCGCCACGATGTCGTCCAGCACGGTGCCCATCGGCGTCTCTTCTCCCCCGAGATCGGCGGCGGCGCGCCGCACGGCGCGGGAGCCGGGGGCTCCTCGGCGGGACCTGTCGCGGCTGCGCGCCGTGACCCGGGTCTCCTCCGACCACCTCGGCCATCGTACGGGCGCCCGGCACCACTCCCGACCACGGGGCCGACGGGTGGGACGGGGCGCGCAGGGAGGCCGCGCGGTCGGTGACCGCGGCCGACCGCGGACGGGCGACCCGGCGGGCGCGCCGCACGCACCCGCCCGGGCCGCCGCCGGGTCAGTAGGTGGAGCTGAACCCGTCCTGGAAGCCCTGGATCGCGTCGGGGAGGCCGGTGAAGAAGCCGACGACGCTCCACACGCACGCCAGCGAGCCGAGGATGATGCCGGTCAGCGCGAGGCCCGCGTTGTTCGCCTCGCCACGCTGCGCCGCCTTCCGGGCGAGCACGCCCGTGATGATCGCCGGGACGCCGGCGAGCAGCCCGCAGCAGAGGAAGCCGGCGATGCCGAGGGACAACGACCAGACGCCGAGGCCGTTCTTGGGGTAGCCGTAGACCGGGACGTAGGGCGCCGCGCCGTAGCCGCCGCCGTAGGGGGCCGCCGGGTACGGGGAGGACGGTGCCGCACCGTAGGGGTCCTGGCCGTAGCCGGGCTGCTGGCCGTACGGCTGCTGCTGCCCGTACTGCGGCTGCTGCCCGAAGGGCTGCGGGGTGCCGGACGGGTCCTGGCCGTAGGGCGGCTGCTGCGCGCCGTACGGGTCCTGGCCGGGCGCGGGCTGCTGGCCGTAGGGCTGCGCGCCGTACAGGTCCTGGCCCGGCTGCTGGCCGTACGAGGGCTGCTGGCCGTACGACGGCTGCCCGCCGGCCGCGGCGCCCGGCTGCCCCCAGCTCGGCTGGTCGACCTCGCCGCCGGTGGACGGGTCCGGCTGCTGTCGGTACGGGTCCGTCGGCTGGTCGGGCGTGCTCACGGTGGGCCTCCTGGTGCGGGTCGTCGGCGCAGCGGCGCCGGACGGCATCCTAGGGACGCCGGGCCCCACCCAGGAGCGGCGCGCGGCGATTCACCCGACCGCCACCGGATGGCGTCAGGGGGCGAGCGCGCCCGCCCACGCGGGGACGTTGCGGGCGACGCTGTACAGCAGGACCACCGCGACCGCCGCGACCGCGACCCAGGCCGGCGGCGCGGCGGCACGGCGCCCCGTGCGCAGCGCGCGCACGAGCCACCGCACCCACAGGGCGGCGAGCACCGGCACGAGCAGCACCCACAGCGGGTTCATGGCCCAGGCGCCGGCGAGGTCCCCGACCAGCAGGTCGTGCGTGGCCCGCAGGCCGCCGCACCCGGCGCAGAAGGCACCGGTCAGCGCGTACATCGGGCACACGCCCCACGAGCCGCTGCCGTGCGGGTCGCGCAGCACCAACCCGAGCGCGGCGACGGCCGCCCCGCCCGCGACCGCCAGCGGCGCCGCGGCGGCACGCAGCCGCGCGCGGGGCGCGAGGGTCTCAGGCGGGGCGGCCGTGGCCACGTCGATCAGTACGTCGAGTTGTTGATGGTGTCGAGGTACGCGGCGAAGCCGCCGGTCGCGACGAGCACGATGAAGAAGATGATCCCGACCACGCCGAGAGCCGTCACGACCCAGGACACGATGTAGCCCGCGTTCGCCAGCGAGCCGTTGTTCGCCTCGCCGCGCGCGACGGCCTGCTTGGCCTTCGACCCGACGATGATGCCCGGGATGCTGGTGAAGATCGAGCACACGAAGAAGCCGACGATGCCGAGCACCAGCGACCACACGCCGAGGTTGTTCTTCTCCATCGAGCCGCCGTAGCCCTGGCCGCCGTACGCGGGCTGGCCGTAGCCGCCCTGGCCGTAGCCGCCCGCCTGGCCCTGGTCGCCCCCGGTGTAGGAGCCGTACTGCGGGACGCCACCCGGCGTGCCCTGGCCGCCGTCGGCAGGCGTGCCGCCCGGGTACGGGGGGACGCCGCCGGACTGGTCGCCGGAGCCCCGCCCCTCGGCGGAGTACGGGTCCTGCGGCTGGTTCGGGGTCGACATGATCGGCTCCTCGTTCGACGGGGTTCGTGGCGCGGCATCCGCCCTGGTCGGGAGGCTGTCCGGCGACCCCCAGGTCTACCGGAGCCGGGCGACCGCGTCCACCGTTCGTCCGGCCGCGCGTGTCGTCCGGGTGGCTCAGTGACCGCCGGTGCGGCGCGCCTTCTCGATCGTGTGCTTGCCGCCCTGGCCGTAGCCGAGCACCTGCAGCACCTTGCCGACGACGACGCCGAGCAGAGCCACGCCGAGGCCGACCCAGAACAGCCACATGAGGCCGAGGATCAGGCCGAGCGCGCCGGCCGTGGAGCCCACGAGCACGACGACCGTGGTGGTCCAGGCGGCGGTGGTGTGCCCGTGGTTGGTCGGCGGGGCCTTCGGGGGCAGCCGCAGCGTCTCCGTACCCGGGACCTGCTGCGCACGCCCCTTCACGACGCCGGAAGAACTGAGCGACTGCTCGACCATCGAGGAACACCTTTCATGACTGTGTGCCGCAACCCTAGCGGACCACGGGGACGGGCTCAGGTCGGGCGCGCGGCACCGCGCGCGCCCGACCTGGCTCACGTGGGGTCGTCGCCCCGGGACAGCGCGTCCCAGGTGCTGCGTTCGTCCGGCTCGGCGTCGGCCGCGGCGCCCCCGGCGCCCGCGGCACCGGCCGCACCGCCGCCCGCCGCGCCGGCACCCGGTACCGCGCCCGGCGCCGCGCCGGCGCGCTCGTACCGGTCCGTCGGCGCGACCCAGCTCGCCGACGCCCGGGCGAGGCCGACGGCCGCCGCGACGACGGCCACCCCGAGCACGGCGGCCACCCAGGGCCAGGGCGCCACCTGCACGGCGCCGGTCAGGTTCGGCACGCCCGTGGCGTCGGCGGCGGCGCGCTCGGCGGTGGCGGCGGCGCCGGAGCGCACCCCCAGCGCGGACGCGACGACCAGCGCGCCGGACGCGGCGACCACGACGACCACCACCCAGCGCCCGATCCGGCCGACCAGGCCCAGCGCGGCCGCCGCGGCGAGCAGCACCAGGGCGGCGGCGACCAGCCCCGGCGCGGCCGCGGTGCCGCGGACGGTGATCGCGACGGCCTCGCCGAGCGCGTTCGCCCCGGTCGCGGTCACCCACGCCGGGAGCGCCGTCAGCGCGACCAGGCCGGACAGCAGCAGCAGGACGAGCACCCAGCGGCCGCGCCGCCCGCGCGAGCCCCGCGCCGCCTCGTCGCCGCCGGCCGCGTCGCGCGCCGCCCCGGCCCCGGCCGACCGCACGCCGTCCGGGCGGCCCGCGCCGGGACCCACTCCCCCGCTCACGCCGGCCCGACCGCCCGGAGCCGGGACGCGACCTGCACGGCCCGCACGGCCGCGGCGGCCTTGTCCCGGGACTCCTGGTACTCGGCCGCCGGCACGGAGTCGGCGACGATCCCCGCACCCGCCTGGACGCTGGCGCGGCCGTCCCGGATCAGCGCGGTGCGGATCGCGATGGCCATGTCCATGTCGCCGGCCAGGTCGAAGTAGCCGACCGTGCCGCCGTAGATGCCCCGGCGCGCGGGCTCGATCTCGTCGATCAGCGCGATCGCGCGCGGCTTCGGCGCGCCCGACAGCGTGCCCGCCGGGAACGTCGCGGTGAACGCCCCGAGCGCGGTGGCCCCGGCGCGCAGCCGCCCGACGACCGTCGAGCAGATGTGCATGATGTGGCTGAACCGGCGCACGGCCATGAACTCGACGACCTCGACGGTCGCCGGCTCGCAGACCTTGACGAGGTCGTTGCGGCTGAGGTCCACCAGCATGAGGTGCTCGGCGCGCTCCTTGGGGTCGGCGAGCAGCTCGTCGTGCAGCGCGCGGTCCTCCTCGGGCGTCGCGCCACGCGGGCGGGACCCGGCGATCGGGAACGTCGTGACGTGCCCCTCGGTCACCTTGACCAGCGTCTCCGGGCTCGACCCGACGACGGCGAAGTCGCGGCCGTCCGCGTCCTGCAGCTGCAGGTAGTACATGTACGGGCTCGGGTTGATGGTGCGGAGCACGCGGTAGACGTCGAGCGGCGCGGCCGGGCAGTCGAGGTCGAGGCGCTGCGACAGCACCACCTGGAACACCTCGCCGTCGACGATCGCCTCCTGCCCCCGGGCGACGGCGGCCTCGAACTCGGCGGCGGTGGACCGGAACTCCAGCTCGGGCACCGGCGCGTCCACGAGGTGTGCCGCGGCGGGGGCGGCGGGCCGGAGCAGCGCCTCCTGCATGGCGTCGAGCCGGGCGACCGCGTCGGCGTGCGCCTCGTCCACCCGCGCGTCCGTGCCGTCGAAGTTGATCGCGTTCGCCACGAGCCACACCGAGCCGTCGCGGTGGTCGGTGACCGCGAGGTCGGTGGCCAGGAGCAGCGTCATCTCGGGCACGCCGAGCTCGTCCGGCGCCACGGCGGGCAGCGTCGGCTCCCAGTGCCGGACGACGTCCCAGCCGAGCGCCCCGACCAGGCCGCCGGTCAGCGGGGGCAGGCCGGGCACCGCGGGGGTGCGCAGCACCTCGAGCGTCTCGCCGAGCACCGCCAGCGGGTCGCCCTCGGTCGGCACGCCGGCGGGGACGTCCCCGGTCCACGCGGCGCGGCCGTCGCGCACGGTCAGCGTCGCGCGGGACCGCACGCCCACGAACGACCAGCGCGACCACGACCCGTCCTGCTCCGCGGACTCGAGGATGAACGTCCCCGGGCGCCCGGCGGCGAGCGTGCGGTACAGGCCGACCGGCGTGGTGTCGTCGGCGAGCAGCCGGCGGACGACCGGGATCACGCGCCGGGTCGCGGCGAGGTCGCGGAACTCCGCCAGCGCGGGCCAGGTGGCACCCCAGGGCACGTCCACCGGGGCGGCCGTGGGCGCGGCGGCGTCGGGAGCGGCGCTCATCCGTGCTGCTCCGTCGCGGCCGGGCGCTCGCCGACGACCGCGCCCAGCGAGCCGCCGGCCTCGAAGCACGTGCGGGTGCCGGTGTGGCAGGCGGCGCCCACCTGGTCGACGCGGACCAGGAGCGCGTCGCCGTCGCAGTCGAGCGCCACGGACTTCACGTACTGCGCGTGCCCGGAGGTGTCGCCCTTGCGCCAGTACTCCTGCCGGGACCGGCTCCAGAAGACGACGCGTCCGCCGGTGAGCGTGCGGTGCAGCGCCTCGTCGTCCATCCAGCCGAGCATGAGCACCTCGCCGGTGTCGTGCTGCTGCACCACGGCCGCGACCAGGCCGGACGCGTCGCGGCTCAGGCGCTCCGCGATCTCCGGGTCGAGGGGGCTCGGGGTGCCCTGGGGGGCGGGGGTCTGCGTCTCGCTCACGCCCCCGATCCTCCCACGACGCGGGCGGGGTCAGCGGGTCTGGGACACCCAGGCCCGGTGCATCGCGGCGTAGACGCCGTCCCGCGCGACGAGCTCCTCGTGCGGGCCGTACTCCACGACGTGCCCCGCGTCGACCACCACGACGAGGTCCGCCGCCTCGGCCGTCGACAGCCGGTGGGCGATCGTCACCGTGCTGCGCCCGGTGGTCAGCGAGTCGAGCGCCCGCGCGATCCGCACCTCGGTGGCGGGGTCGACGGCGGAGGTCGCCTCGTCCAGCACCAGCAGGTCGGCGTCCGCGAGGTAGGCGCGGGTCAGGGCGACGAGCTGCCGCTCCCCCGCCGACAGCGCCTCGCCGCGCTGGCCGACCGGCGTGTCCAGCCCGGACGGCAGCTCGGCGACCCAGTCCGTCAGCCCGAGCTCGGCCAGCGCGGCACGCAGCCGGGGCTCGACCTGGGCGGGCGTCGGCGCCGCGTGGTCGTCGCCGTCGCGCAGGCCGTAGACCAGGTTCTCCGCGAGGGTGGCGTCGAACAGGAAGCCCTCCTGCGGCACCATGACGACCCGGCGGCGCAGGTCCTCCGTGCGCACGGTGCGCAGGTCGGTGCCGTCCAGCAGCACGGCGCCCCGCGTCGGGTCCATGAGCCGGGTGACCAGCTTGGCGATCGTCGTCTTGCCCGAGCCCGTCGCGCCCACGACCGCGACCGAGCGGCCGGCGGGCAGGTGCAGGTCGACCTCGTGCAGCACCGGCGGGCCGTCCGGGTAGGCGAACCCGACGCCGCGCAGCTCGACCGCGGCGGGGCCGCGCGGGGACGGCACGCCGCGCGGGCCGGGGTCGGCCACCTGCACGGGCGTGTCGATGATGCCGAGCACGCGCCGCCAGCCGGCGACGGCGTTCTGCAGCTCGTTGAGCACCTCGGTGGCCTGCTGCACCGGGCCGGTGAACAGCTGGACGAGGAACAGGAACGCGAGCAGCCTGCCCACGCTGAGGTCGCCCGCGACGCCGAGCGCCGTGCCGGCGACGACCACCACGGCCAGCACCAGGTTCGCGACCAGCACGCCGGAGGAGAAGACCAGCGACACCGTGTTCTGCGCCCGGACCATCGCGTTGCGCGTGGCGCCGATCCGCTCGTCGACGTTCCGCTGCACCCGGCGCTGCACGCCGTACGCGCGGATCGTCTCGGCGCCGACGACGGCCTCGGACACGGCGCCGAGCATCGCGCCGACCCGCTCGCGCACCGCCGTGTACGCGACGTTGACGCGGCGCTGCAACGGCCGGAGCGCGATGACGAGCGGCCCGAAGCACAGCCACACGAGGATGGTCAGCTGCCAGGAGTAGACGGCCATGAGCACCGTCGCGACCAGGACCTGCAGCGTCGAGACGAGCAGCATGATGCCGCCCCACTGCACGAACATCGAGATGGTGTCGACGTCCGAGGTCACGCGGGACACCAGCGACCCGCGGCGCTCGGTGTTCTGCGTGAGCACCGACAGGTCGTGCACGTGCCGGAACGCGCGCACCCGGAGCTGGGCCAGGCCCGCCTCGCTCGCCCGGAACAGCCGGACGTTGACCAGCGCCGAGCACAGGCCGCCCGCGACCAGCGCCAGCGTCGCCGCGAGCACGAGGGTCACGACCCGTCGCACGTCCGGCCCGCCGTCGGCGAGGATCCCGGTGTCCATGACCTGCTGCACGGCGATCGGCACCACGACCTTGCCGGCCGCGGCCAGCGTCGCCAGCAGGAACGTGACCCAGATCCCCTGCACGAGCTGCGGCGACACCTCGACGCCGCGGCGCAGCGTCGCCCGGACCCCGCGGTGCTCGCCGCCGAACCCCTGCTGCCGGGCCTGCTGCTGCTCGGCGCTCATCGGGCCCCCTCCGCGTCCAGCTCGTCCTCGTCCAGGTCCGCGGCGTCGTCGGCCGCCTGGGCCTCCGCGTCCAGCGCCTCGGCGCGGCGGGCCGCGCGGCGCTCGGACTCCTGCTCGTACGCCGTCGCGAGCGCCCGGTAGCCGGGGTCCCGCGCCAGCAGCTCGGGGTGCGTGCCGTGGTCGACGACGCGGCCACCCGCCAGGTGCACCACCTCGTCGGCGAGCAGCACCGACGACATCCGGTACGCGACCAGCAGCACCGTCGGCCCGCTCGCGTCGCCGCCGGCGTGCGCGCGCAGCCCGGTCAGGATGTCCTGCTCGACGCGCGGGTCGACCGCCGAGGTCGCGTCGTCCAGCACGAGCAGCCGCGGGCGGCGGACGAGCGCGCGGGCGATCGCGAGCCGCTGGCGCTGGCCGCCGGACAGGTTCGAGCCGCGCTCGCCGAGCCGGGCGTCCAGGCCGCCGGGCAGGTCGCGGACCACGCCGTCGACGCGCGCGAGCCGCAGCGCGGCCCACACCTCGTCGTCGGACGGCGCGGCGGGGTCGTCGGGCTCGCGCAGCGTCACGTTGCCGCGGACGGTGTCCTCGAACACGAAGGTCTGCTGGCCGACCAGCACCACCTGGTCCGTGAGATCGCCGGGCACCAGGTCGCGCACGTCCGTGCCGTCGACCTCGACGGTCCCCGTGCTGGGGTCGGTGAGGCGCGGCACGAGCGAGACGAGCGTGGTCTTGCCCGCGCCGGTCGGGCCGACGACGGCGACGACCCGGCCGGGCGCCACGTCGAGGTCCACCCCGCCGAGCAGCTCGACCGGGCCCGTGGGGCCGGGCACCTGCACGCCGACGCCGGACAGCCGCAGCGCGGCGCCGCCCGCGGCCCGGGTCAGCGGCCGCGCGCCGGGGGCCAGCTCGCCCTCGGCGTCGACCACCCGGGCGACGCGCTCGTGCCCGACCAGACCGCGCGGGAGCTCGCCGAGCACCCAGCCGAACGCGCGCACCGGCACCGCCATGAGCGTGAGCAGGTACGCCGCCGACACGATGTCGCCGGTGCCGACCGCGCCTGCCTGCACGCGCCACACGCCGACCAGCAGCACGAGCAGCGTGCCGAGGTTCGGCAGCATGTCGATGACCGGGTCGAAGTACGCCCGGACCACGCCGACCCGCACGTTCGCGTCCCGGAGCTGGCCGGCCCGCTCGGCGAACCGGCGCTCCTCGCGCTCCTCGGTACCGAGCGACTTGACCAGCAGCGCCGCCTCGAAGCTCTCGTGCGCGATGTCGGCGACCTCGGCGCGCAGCTGCTGGGCGCGCGTGGCGGCGGGCGACATCCGGCGCTGGAAGACCAGGTTGGCCACGACGGCGGCGGGTAGCACCGCCAGGGCGGCGACCGCCAGCCACACGTCGGTGCTGAACAGCGCCACCGCGGCGACGCCGATCATCACGACGACGCCGAGGGCGAACGGCAGCGGGTTGAACACGCCGGTGGCGGCCTCGACGTCGGCCGACGCGTTGGAGAGCAGCTGGCCCGTGGGGTGCGCGCGGTGCCAGGTCATCGGCAGGCGCAGGTACTGGCGCGTCACCGCGCGGCGGTGCATCGCCTGCTGGTCGGCGACGCCCATGCCGGCGAAGATCCGGCGGCCGGCGACCGCGGCGGCGAGCGACACCGCGACCAGCGCGAGCACGCCGCCCGCGAGCCAGATCCGGCCGCGGGCGTCGGGGTCGCCGCCGAGCGCGGGGACGACCACGCTGTCCGTCGCCCAGCCGAGCACCCGGCTGATCGCGACCGTGAGCGCGCCGTACGCCGCCGACGTGCCGATGGCCAGCACGTACGTCCGCGGCTGGGAGGCGATGCCCCGGCCCAGCAGCAGCAGGGAGCGCCGCAGCACCGACCCGGTGAGCATCGCCGGACGGGGCGTGGTGGAGCGCGCGGGCACAGCACGGCCTTTCGCGAGGAAGGGTGGGAGGCGCCGTCGATCCTCTCACGGGCCACCCGCAGGTGGGCCGCGCCGTCCGGGGTGCGTGGGTGTCCACCCACCCCCGGGAACGCCGACGGGCCGGCCACCCGCAGGTGGCCGGCCCGTCGGACCGGTGGCCGGGCTCGCGCCCGGCCGGTCGGCTCAGTTGCCGGTGAGCTTCTCGCGGAGCGCGGCCAGGGCCTCGTCCGACGCGAGCGTGCCGGTCGCCTCCTGGGCCGGGGCCGAGGAGTACGAGGAGGACGAGCTCGAGGAGGACGACGAGGACGAGGTGCCGGCGTCGCCGCCACCCGCCGCGGCCTCCGCGTCGGCCTGGACGGCGTCCAGGACCTGCTTGCGGTGCGCCTCCCAGCGCTCGTGGGCCTTGGCGTACTGCGCCTCCCACGTCTCGCGCTGGGACTCGTAGCCCTCGAGCCACTCGTTCGTGGTCGGGTCGAAGCCCTCGGGGTACTTGTAGTTCCCCTCCTCGTCGTACTCGGCCGCCATGCCGTACAGCGCGGGGTCGAAGTCCTCGGAGGTCGGGTCGAAGCCCTCGTTCGCCTGCTTGAGCGACAGCGAGATGCGGCGGCGCTCCAGGTCGATGTCGATGACCTTGACGAACACGTCGTCGCCGACCTGGACGACCTGCTCCGGGATCTCGACGTGGCGCACGGCCAGCTCCGAGATGTGCACCAGGCCCTCGATGCCGTCCTCGACGCGCACGAACGCACCGAACGGGACGAGCTTGGTGACCTTGCCGGGGACGACCTGGCCGATGGCGTGCGTCCGGGCGAAGGCCTGCCACGGGTCCTCCTGCGTCGCCTTCAGCGACAGGGAGACACGCTCGCGGTCGAAGTCGACGTCGAGGACCTCGACGGTGACCTCCTGGCCGACCTCGACGACCTCGGACGGGTGGTCGATGTGCTTCCAGGACAGCTCGGAGACGTGCACGAGCCCGTCCACGCCGCCCAGGTCGACGAACGCACCGAAGTTGACGATCGAGGACACGACACCGGGGCGCACCTGGCCCTTCTGCAGGGTCTGCAGGAAGGTGGAGCGGACCTCGGACTGCGTCTGCTCGAGCCACGCGCGGCGCGACAGGACCACGTTGTTGCGGTTCTTGTCGAGCTCGATGATCTTCGCCTCGATCTCCTTGCCGACGTACGGCTGGAGGTCGCGGACACGGCGCATCTCGACGAGGGAGGCCGGGAGGAAGCCACGGAGGCCGATGTCGAGGATGAGGCCACCCTTGACCACCTCGATGACGGTGCCGGTGACGACGCCGTCCTCCTCCTTGATCTTCTCGATCGTGCCCCAGGCGCGCTCGTACTGGGCGCGCTTCTTGGACAGGATCAGACGACCCTCCTTGTCCTCCTTCTGGAGGACGAGGGCCTCGACCTCGTCACCGACCTTGACGACCTCGCCCGGGTCCACGTCGTGCTTGATGGAGAGCTCGCGGGACGGGATGACGCCCTCGGTCTTGTAACCGATGTCGAGCAGGACCTCGTCGCGGTCGACCTTGACGATGGTGCCCTCGACGATGTCGCCGTCGTTGAAGTACTTGATCGTGGCGTCGACGGCGGCGAGGAAGTCCTCGGCCGAGCCGATGTCGTTGACCGCGACCTGCGGGGTGCCGGGCTTGGCGGGGGTGGAGATGCTCATGTAGGGATGGGCTCCGATGCGGACATGAAGTAGTGGGAACGGGTTCGGCGGGGCGTCAGACGGCACGCCACACCGGCGAACACCTTACCGGTCCCGACGACAGCGGGTCAAAGCCACCCGGGCGCCGCGGTGACGGCTCCCGGGCGGCTCGGCGACCGGCTCGGCGACCGGCTGGCGACCGGCCGGTCACGCCAGGGCGCGGACCACCTGGAGCAGCTCGCTGGGGACCCGCTTGACCTTGCCCGCGATCTCCTGCAGCGGCACCAGCACGACCTCGTCGCCGCGCAGCGCGGTCATCACGTCGGTCTCGCCGCGGCTGATCGCGTCGATGGCGGCCACCCCGAACCGGCTGCCGAGGATCCGGTCCGCCGGCACCGGGCTGCCGCCGCGCTGCACGTGGCCGAGCACGGTGACGCGGGTGTCGAACCCGGTGCGCTGCTCGATCTCCGCCTTGACCCGCGCGGTGATCGCGCCGGCGACGATCTCGCCGAACTGACCGACCGGCGTCTCGTACGACATCGAGGTGCCCTCGGCGGGCACGGCGCCCTCGGCCACCACGACGATCGAGAAGTTCGCGTGCGCGCGGTGCCGGTGCTTGAGGAACTTGATGACCTTGTCGATGTCGAACGGCTCCTCGGGGGCCAGCACGACCTCGGCGCCGCCGGCGATGCCGGCGGTCACGGCGATCCAGCCGGCGCTGCGGCCCATCACCTCGACGATCATCACGCGGTTGTGCGACTCGGCGGTCGTGTGCACGCGGTCGATCGCCTCGGTCGCGATCCCGACCGCGGTGTCGAACCCGATGGACCGGTCGGTGCCCCAGACGTCGTTGTCGATCGTCTTGGGGATCGCGACGATCTTCACGCCCGCCTCGGCGACCTTCGACGCGGCGTGCAGCGTGCCGTCGCCGCCGATGCAGATGAGCGCCTCGATCCGCTCCGCCTCGAGCGTCGCGAGCACGGCGTCCAGCCCGCCGTCCGACGCGTGCGGGTGGAACCGCGCGGTGCCGAGCAGCGTGCCGCCGACGGGCAGCACGTTGCGGATGTGGTTGCGGCTCAGCGGGACGATGTCGCCGTCCACGACGCCGCGCCACCCGTTGCGGAAGCCGATGATCGAGTGCCCGTACTCCCCCTCCCCGCGCTTGACGACGGCGCGGATGGCCGCGTTCAGACCGGGGACGTCGCCCCCGCCGGTGAGCAGTCCGACACGCACGCTGGAGTCTCCTTCTCGAAGGTGGGGTGGCCGCGGCGCCCTCGCGCGGCGTGACCAGGCTATCCGTGCGCCGCGCGGGGGTCCGTGAGCCGGAGGTCCCGGGCGATTCGCCGGGCTACCGTCGTGCGGGTGACCGACGACAGCACGCCCGCGCTCGCCGCCGCGGGCTACCTCGATGTCCCCGCCGCCGCGACCGAGGGCGCCGGCCGGCGCTGGTGGGACGCGAACGCCGGCGACTACCTGGACGAGCACGGCGACTTCCTCGGCGCCGACGACTTCCTGTGGTGCCCGGAGGGCCTGCGGGAGTCCGAGGCACGGCTGCTCGGCGACGTCGCGGGCCGGCGGGTGCTCGAGGTGGGCGCGGGCGCGGCGCAGTGCTCGCGGTGGCTGGCCGCGCGCGGCGCGCAGGCCGTCGCGACGGACGTGTCCGGCGGGATGCTCGCGGCGGCGCGGGAGCTCGACCGCCGGCTGGCCGGCGACCCCGCGCGCGAGGCCGGGCCCGTCGCCGGGCGGGCCGCGACCGTGCCGCTGGTGCAGGCCGACGCGCGGGCGCTGCCGTTCCCGGACGCGTCGTTCGACGTCGTGTTCACGGCGTACGGCGCGATCCCGTTCGTGCCGGACGCGGGGCGGGTGCACGCCGAGGCGGCGCGGGTGCTGCGGCCGGGCGGCCTGTGGGTGTGCTCGGTGACGCACCCGGTGCGCTGGGCGTTCCCGGACGACCCCGGCGAGCGCGGGCTCACCGCCGACCGGTCCTACTTCGACCGGCGGCCGTACGTGGAGCGGGACGACCGCGGGCGGGTGCTGTACGCCGAGTACCACCGGACGATCGGCGACCACGTGGCGGACCTGGTCGGCGCGGGGCTGGTGCTGGACCGGGTCGTGGAGCCGGCGTGGCCGGACGACAACGACCGGACGTGGGGCGGCTGGAGCCCGCTGCGCGGACGGCACCTGCCGGGCACCGCGATCTTCGTGGCGCACCGCCCGGCGTAGCGCGCCCGGCGCCGCCGCGCGCCGAGGTCGTCGGTTCCGTCCCCGGACGGGGGTGCGGAACCGACGACCTCGGGCGGAACCGACGACCTCGCGCGGGACCGACGACCTCGCGGCGGTCAGTGGCCGGCGGCGTGCCAGCTCTCGCCGACGCCGACCGAGACGTCCAGCGGCACCGACAGGTCGTACGCCGACCCCATCTGCGCCCGCACCAGCGCCTCGACGGCCTCGCGCTCGCCCTCGGCCACCTCGAGCACGAGCTCGTCGTGCACCTGGAGCAGCAACCGGCTGCCGAGGCCCTGGGCGTCCAGCTCGCGCTGCACGCCGAGCATCGCCAGCTTGATGATGTCCGCCGCCGACCCCTGGATCGGGGCGTTGAGCGCCATCCGCTCGGCCGCCTCGCGGCGGACGCGGTTGTCGCTGGTGAGGTCGGGCAGGTAGCGACGGCGGCCCAGGATGGTCGCGGTGTACCCTGTCGCCCGCGCCTCGTCGGCCACGCCGGTGAGGTAGTCGCGCACCCCGCCGAACCGGTGGAAGTAGTCCTGCATGAGCGCCGCGGCCTCGGACACCTCGATCTTCAGCTGCTGCGACAGGCCGTACGACGACAGCCCGTACGCCAGGCCGTAGGACATCGCCTTGATCTTGGACCGCTGGGCGCTGGTCACCTCGTCGGTGGGGACGCCGAACACCCGCGAGCCGACGTAGGAGTGCAGGTCCTCCCCCGCCGTGAACGCCTCGATGAGGCCCTCGTCGCCGGACAGGTGCGCCATGATCCGCATCTCGATCTGCGAGTAGTCGGCGGTCAGCAGGGTCTCGTAGCCCTGCCCGACGACGAACGCCCGGCGGATCTGCCGGCCCGCCTCGGTGCGGATCGGGATGTTCTGCAGGTTCGGGTCGGTGGACGACAGCCGCCCGGTCGCCGCGATCGTCTGCTGGAACGTCGTGTGGATGCGGCCGTCGGGCGCCACCGAGCGCAGCAGGCCCTCGACGGTCTGCCGCAGCCGGATCGCGTCGCGGTGGGCGAGCAGGTGCTCGAGGAACGGGTGCTGCGTGCGGGCGAACAGGTCGGCCAGCGCGTTCGCGTCCGTGGTGTAGCCGGTCTTGGTGCGCTTGGTCTTCGGCATGTCGAGCTGGTCGAACAGCACCTCCTGGAGCTGCTTCGGCGAGCCGAGGTTCACCTCGCGCCCGATCGCGTCGTACGCCTCGCCCGCGGCGCGCTGCACCGCGGTGTCGTACTCCTTCTCCAGCGCCGACAGGTAGCCGGCGTCCGCCGCGATGCCGACGTGCTCCATCCGCTCGAGCACGCCCTCCAGCGGCAGCTCGACGTCCCGGAGCAGGTGGTCGGCGCCCCGGTCGACGAGCTGCTCGCCCAGCACGTCGACGAGGTCGAGCACGGCGGCCGCGCGCACCGCGCCGCGCGCGCCCTCCTGCGGCCCCTCCAGGTCGAGGTCGAGCGCGCCCTGGCCGGACTCGTCCGCCACCGCGCCCAGCTCCCGGCGCAGGTAGCCGATCGCGAGGTCGGACAGGTCGTAGCCGCGCCGGTCGGGCTGCAGCAGGTACGCGCCGAGCTCGGTGTCGAACTCCACGCCCGCGAGGGTCAGCCCGCGGCCGGCGAGCGCGTGCCAGCCCTCCTTCGCGGCGTGCAACGCCTTCGGCTGCGCGGGGTCGGCGAGCCAGGCGGCCAGCGTCGCCTCGTCGGCCGGGGCGATCTGCGCCAGGTCGTAGGCCACGGCCTCGCCGCCGGCCACCAGCGCGATGCCCCAGGCGTCCCCGCCGGCCGGGGACGCCGAGCCCTGCACGTCCACCGCGGTGCGCACGCCGGCGTGCCGCTCGAGCCACGCGGCCAGGCCGCCGTCGACGGGCGTCACGATGACCGGGCCCTCCGCGGGGCCGGCCACCTCGCCGACGCCGTCGTCCTCGCCCGAGAGCATCGCGAACAGCCGGTCGCGCAGGGTGCGGAACTCGAGCTCGTCGAGGATGGTGTGCAGCGCCTCGCGGTCCCAGGTGCGGGCGGCCAGGTCCTCCGGGCCGAGGGGCAGCTCCAGGTCGTCGAGCAGGCGGTTCAGCTGCCGGTTGAGCAGCACCTGGTCGAGGTTCGCGCGCAGCGACTCCCCCGCCTTGCCGGTGATCTTCTCGACGTTCGCGACGACGCCCTGCAGGCCGTCGTAGGTCGCGATCCACTTCGCCGCCGTCTTCGGCCCGACGCCCGGGACGCCGGGCAGGTTGTCGGACGACTCGCCCACGAGCGCGGCGATGTCGGGGTACCGCTCCGGGGGGACGCCGTACTTGGCCTCGACCGCCTCGGGCGTCATCCGCGCGAGCTCCGACACCCCCTTGACGGGGTACAGCACGGTCACCCGCTCGGTCACCAGCTGCAGGGAGTCGCGGTCGCCGGAGCAGATGAGCACGTCCATGCCCTCCGCCGCGCCCTGTCGGGCCAACGTCGCGAGGATGTCGTCGGCCTCGAACCCCGGCTTGTCCATGGTCGGGATGTGCATGGTCGCGAGGACCTGCTTGATGACCTCGACCTGGCCGCGGAACGCGTCCGGCGACGCGGAGCGGTTGGCCTTGTACTCCTCGTACTGCTCGGTGCGGAACGTGGTCCGCCCGGCGTCGAACGCGACCGCGACGTGGGTCGGCGCCTCGTCCCGCAGCAGGTTGGCGAGCATCGACACGAACCCGAACACCGCGTTGGTCGGCTGGCCGGTCGAGGTGGCGAACTTGTCGACCGGGAGGGCGAAGAACGCCCGGTAGGCCATCGAGTGGCCGTCGACAAGGAGGAGTCGCGTCGCGTCAGTCACGGGTGCCAACCTATCGGGCATGGCTGACACCGACCTGCCGCCCGCCGCCGCCGACGCGCCCCGCGCCGCCGAGGCGCCGCTGGGCTCCCACGTCCCGCCCGGCACGCTCATGGAGCGCATGGGCATCGAGATCCAGGAGGTGTCCGCCGAGCGCGCGGTCGGCACCATGCCGGTGGCCGGCAACGTGCAGCCGTACGGCCTGCTGCACGGGGGCGCGTCCGCGGTGCTCGCGGAGACGCTGGGGTCCTACGCCGCGAACGCGCACGCCGGGCCCGACCGGCGGGCGGTCGGCATCGAGCTGAGCTGCACGCACCACCGGTCGGCGACCGAGGGCGTGGTGACGGGGGTCGCGACCGCGGTGCACCGCGGACGGAGCGTCGCGACCTACGACGTGGTGGTCTCGGACCCGCGCGGCCGGCGGGTCTGCTCGGCGCGCCTGACCTGCATGCTGGTCGACGCCCGCGCCGACTGAGCGGCCTCGGTCGCCGTCACGGCGCGGCCCGCGCGGGCGCGCCGGCGGCGGGCGATCAGGTCGTCGAGCCCGGCGCGGGCCGGCCGGCGGCCGGGCTGCGGGGCGTCCGCGGACAGCTTGCGCTGCAGCACCTCGGTGCTGACCACGCGGTGCGCGGCGGCCGGGGCGAAGCCGAGCCGCGCCAGGAACCGGTGCATGCCCCGCGCGCCCGGCAGCGGGACCGCGAGCACGTCGGTCGCGCCGACGCGCTGCGCCTCCTCGACGACGCCGCCGAGCAGCGCGTGCCCGACGCCGCGGCGCCGCGCGCCCTCGGCGACGTAGACCGCCTCGATCGAGACCGCCACCTCGTCGGTGAACAGGCTGGGTCCGACGATCCGCGCGAGCACGAGGCCGCACACCTCGTCGTCCAGCATCCCGACCAGGCCGAGGGCGCCGGACTCGACGACGAGCGCGCCGATCTGGTGCCGGAGGCGCTCCGCGTCGTCGGTGCAGAGCTGGGAGCCGACCAGCGACTCCGAGCGGGCCGCGAGGCTCAGGGCGACGAGGGCGTCCAGGTCCTCCGGACGGGCGGGACGGACGGCGACGGGCGAACGCACGGTACGACGACCTCCTCGAGCTGATCGGGCGCGGCGACCTCGACGTCGCCGCGATCCTGCTGCGCCCCCCGCGGCATCGCCCGATCATGGCGCACGACCAGGGCGTCTGCCTAGTCGCGGCCGGTCCGCGACCCGCGTCCCGGGTGCGGAGGCGCAGGTCACCGCGCGGCACCGTGGCGAGCCTCACTCCCCCGGGTGAACGCTGCTCCGTCCGGGCGGCGGGCGGGAGGCGGACGGGACGGACGGCGGGAGCCCGACGGCCGGCGCTCCCGCGGCCGCACTTCGGGCACGGCGCGCAGGCCGTGAGCACGCCCCGCGCACGCCGACGTGACGAATCGGACACGTCGTACGGCGCGCCGACGTGACGTGCGTCTCAAACATGCTTGTAATCGGCCCGAAACGCAGCATCCCTACTGTCACGCCAACCACTCGCGGCCATGCCTGACCCTCCGCGAGCCCGCTGCCGACAGGTCGGCACGACGCCGACCACGACCGGACGGAGGACCAGGTGCGCCGAGTCGCGACCAGGGACCGTTCCACCGCCGGGGCGCCCGCCGCCCTCGGCGTGCTCCTCCTCGCAGTTCTCTTCCTCCTCGCCGTGCCGGGCACCGCCCGCGCGGCGGTGGCCGGCTGCGTCGCCGACGCCGCGACCGGCTGCATCAACGGCACGATCCGCACGGCGGACCAGCAACCCGCGGTCGGCGTCGTCCTCGACGTCGAGGGGCCGGGCGGGACGACGCAGGCCACCACGGACGCGGAGGGCCGCTGGACGGCGGCCGTCACCGAGGCCGGTGAGTACACCGTCACCCTCGACGAGGCCACGCTGCCCGCCGGCGAGAGCCTGCGGAACCCCGACCAGAACCCGCGCACCGTCACGGTCGCGCTCGGGTCCTCCACTGGGGCGCTGTTCCCGCTGGGCGCCGCGGCCGCGGCCGGTGGCGGAGGCTCCGACGAGGACCCCGACGCCGCCCCCGACCCGGAGAGCACCGCGCCCGCGGAGGACGCCGGCGAGGTCGGCGCCCCGGTCGGCGCCTCCGAGTCGGGGTCGTTCTCCTGGGGCCGGCTCGCGCAGCAGGCCACCAGCGGTCTCGTGTTCGGCGTGCTGCTCGCCCTCGCCGCGGTCGGCCTGTCGCTGATCTACGGCACCACCGGCCTGTCGAACTTCGCCCACGGCGAGCAGGTCACGCTCGGCGCGATCGTCGCGTACCTCGCGGTGCAGTCGTTCGGGCTGCCGCTGCTGGTCGCCGGCGTCGTCGCGGTGCTGGTCGGCGCGGCCTCCGGCTGGCTGCAGGACGCGGGCATCTGGCACCAGCTGCGCAAGCGGCGGGTGGGCACGACCCAGCAGATGATCGTGACCATCGGCCTGTCGATGGCGCTGCAGTACACGTACCAGTTCTTCTTCGGCGGCGGCGCGCTGCGCATCGTCACCACGACGCCGACCATGCTGACGCTCGGGCCGGTCCGGATCAGCGCCACCTCGCTGTGGTCCCTGCTGATCGCCGTCGTGGTGCTGGCGGGGGTCGCGTACTTCCTGCTCGGCACCCGCATCGGCCGCGCCACCCGCGCGGTGTCCGACAACCCGGCCCTCGCGGCGGCCTCGGGCATCACCGTCGAGCGCGTCGTCCGGCTCGTGTGGGTGCTCGGCGCGGCGCTGGCCGCGCTCGGCGGCGTGCTCATGGGCCTCTACCTCAACGCGACCTCGTGGAACATGGGCGGCGCGCTCCTGCTGCTGATGTTCGCCGCGGTCACGCTCGGCGGCCTCGGGCAGGCGTTCGGCGCGCTGGCCGGGTCGATCGTCATCGGCCTGGTCGTCGAGATGTCGAACCTCGTCATCCCGAGCGACATGCGCTACGCCGGCGCCCTGCTCATCCTCATCCTCGTCCTGCTGCTGCGGCCCCAGGGCATCCTCGGCCGCGCCGAGCGGATCGGTTAAGGAGCCGACATGGACTGGTCCCGCATCCTCGTCAACGTCGCGGGTGAGATCTTCGCCCCGACGACCGCCGCCTACGCGCTCGCCGCCATCGGCCTCAACGTGCACTTCGGCCTCACGGGCCTGCTGAACTTCGGCCAGGCCGGGTTCATGCTGCTCGGCGCGTACGGCTTCGCGATCTCCACCATCGCCGGCTGGCCCCTGTGGGCCGCCGTCCTGGTCGCGATCGCCTGCGCCGCCGTGTTCGGCCTGCTGCTCGGCATCCCGACCCTCAAGCTCCGCGGCGACTACCTGGCGATCGTCACGATCGCCGCCGCGGAGATCGTCCGGCTCGTCGGCCGGTCGACCGCCCTCACCGACCTGACCGGCGCCTCGTCCGGCCTGCGCGGCAACTCGTACAAGGACACGTTCCAGGACGCCTCACCGCTCCCCGACGGGACGTTCGCCCTCGGGCCGTTCGAGTACGCGATGAACGCGTCGAACTCCTGGTGGATCCGCATCGTCGGCTGGGCGGTCGTGGCGCTGGCGTGCCTGCTCGTCTGGCTGCTGATCCGCAGCCCGTGGGGCCGGGTGCTCAAGGGCATCCGCGAGGACGAGGACGCCGTGCGCTCGCTCGGCAAGAACGTCTACTCCTACAAGATGCAGGCGCTGGTGCTCGGCGGCGTGATCGGCGCCGTCGCGGGCATCATCTACGTCCTGCCACGCGCCGTGCAGCCCGACTCCATGGGACGCCCGATGACCTTCTTCATCTGGACGATCCTGCTGCTCGGCGGTGCCGCGACCGTGTTCGGGCCCGTGCTCGGGTCGATCATCTTCTGGGTGTCGCTCATGCTCATCAAGTCGGTCATGCGCGCCGGGGTGCCGGAGTCGATCATGCGCACCGAGCAGATCGAGCAGTTCGGCTGGATCATCGTGGGCGTCACGCTGATGCTCCTGGTGATCTTCCGGCCACAAGGCATCCTCGGCGACAAGAAGGAGCTGGCGATCGATGTCCGCTGACCTCCCCCGGGGCCACGTCCCCGCCGCCACGCCGCACGCCACCACCTCGTCCGGCCGGGACCGCGTCACCGCCGACCTGGCGCACGTGGCCCACACGCCCGGCGTGGCCAAGCCCGACGCGATCGTCGTCGCCGACAAGGTCACCCGGCACTTCGGCGGCATGACCGCCGTCGACGTCGGCCACCTCGAGGTGCAGCGCGGCGCCATCACCGCGCTCATCGGGCCGAACGGCGCCGGCAAGACGACGCTGTTCAACCTGCTCACCGGGTTCGACAAGCCGTCGACCGGCACCTGGTCGTTCGAGGGCCGCTCGCTGTCCGGGGTGTCCGCCGCGCGCGTCGCCCGGTCCGGCATGGTGCGCACCTTCCAGCTCACCAAGGCGCTGTCCCGGATGACCGTCATGGAGAACATGAAGCTGGGGGCCACCGCGCAGCCCGGCGAGAACCTGTTCACCGCGCTCGTCCCGCCGCTGTGGAAGGCGCGCGAGAAGGAGATCACCGAGCAGGCCGAGGAGCTGCTGGTCCGGTTCAAGCTCGACGCCAAGCGCGACGACTACGCCGGGTCGCTGTCCGGCGGCCAGCGCAAGCTGCTCGAGATGGCGCGCGCGCTCATGTCGAAGCCCACGATGGTGATGCTCGACGAGCCCATGGCCGGCGTGAACCCCGCGCTCACCCAGTCGCTGCTCGGGCACATCCAGGCGCTGCGCGAGGACGGCACCACGGTGCTGTTCGTCGAGCACGACATGCACATGGTCCGGCACATCTCCGACTGGGTCGTGGTCATGGCCGAGGGCAAGATCGTCGCCGAGGGCCCGCCCGAGGACGTCATGGCCGACCAGGCCGTCATCGACGCCTACCTCGGCGCGCACCACGACACCGACCTGGGCGACGACGCGCTGCTGGACGACGGCAGCATCGAGCAGCTCGAGGCCGAGGAGCAGGCGAACCAGGCGGCGGCCGCGGCCGCCGCGACCACCGAGGAGGGCTCGCGATGAGCACCACCGCCGTGCAGGGGTCCGACCCCTCGACCGTCCACCGCGGCGCGCCCGCCGGGGAGCCGCTGCTCGCGGCGACCGACCTGGTCGCCGGCTACGTGCCGGGCGTCAACATCCTCAACGACTGCAACCTGGTCGTGCACCCGGGCGAGCTCGTCGGCATCATCGGCCCGAACGGCGCCGGCAAGTCGACGCTGCTCAAGGCGCTGTTCGGGCTCGTGACCATCCGGTCCGGCTCGGTCGTGCTCAAGGGCGAGGAGATCACCAACCACCGCGCCGACTCGCTCGTGCGGCGCGGCGTCGGGTTCGTCCCGCAGACGAACAACGTGTTCCCGTCCCTGTCCATCCAGGAGAACCTCGAGATGGGGCTGTTCCAGGCCCCGAAGCGGTTCAACGAGCGGTTCGACTTCATCGTCGACCTGTTCCCGGTGCTGGGTGAGCGGCGCAAGCAGCGCGCCGGGTCGCTGTCCGGCGGCGAGCGGCAGATGGTCGCGATGGCCCGGGCGCTCATGATGGACCCGTCCGTGCTGCTGCTCGACGAGCCGTCCGCCGGCCTGTCCCCCGTCCGCCAGGACGAGACGTTCCTGCGCACGCGCAAGATCAACAAGGCCGGGGTGTCGATCGTCATCGTCGAGCAGAACGCGCGGCGCTGCCTGCAGATCTGCGACCGGGCGTACGTGCTGGACCAGGGGTCGAACGCGTACTCCGGCCCGGGGCGGGAGCTGATGAACGACCCGAAGGTCATCGAGCTGTACCTGGGCACGCTGGCGACGGACGTGGAGGCCGCCGCGGCGGCCGACCGGCCGGCGCCGGCCGGCCCGGCGGCGGGCGGCCCGGCGGCAGGCGGCCCGGCGGCGGCAGGCGGCCCGGCGGCAGGCGGCCCGGCGGCTCCGCCGGCTCCGCCCGCGGCGGGCTGACCGCCACGGCCTGAGCGCCCCGCGCGGCGCGCCCGCGCACGCCGAGTGGGCACCGGACACGTCGAGTGGGCATCCCCTGGATGCCCACTCGACGTGTTGCGTGCCCACTCGGCGTGGCCGCGGCGGGCGCGGCCCGGCTCGGGCCCCAGCCGCCGAGTGTGCAACCGACACGTCGAGCGAGCGTCCCGCGGACCCTCTCTCGACGTGTCGCGCGCACACTCGGCGCGAGCCGACCCGCCCGGCAGCCCTGCCGGCGCCGGCGCCGGCCACGCGCGTGCGCGCGACCGGCGGACGCGCCACGGCCGCGAGAGAGCACGAAACACGTCGAGAGAGCATCCAGTGGATGCTCTCTCGACGTGTTTCGTACTCGTTCGGCGAGGGTTGCCGGGCGCGCCGGGACGGTGCGATGGCCAGCGCCGGGCGCGCCCCGGGGTTCTCAGCGCGCGGTCAGGCGGGCACGCGCTCGTGCGGGTGGCCGTGCTCGTCCGCGCGCGCCCTCGCGGTCGTGGCCGTCGGCGTGCTCGCCGTCGTGGCGCGAGCACGTGATCGTGGCCGTCGGCGTGGTCGTGCTCGGCGTGCACCTGCGCTGCTCGCGCTCGTGGCCGTCAGCGTGCTCGCGGCTGGAGCCCTAGGCGTGCACGTGGTCGTGGCCGTCAGCGTGCTCGCGGTGGGAGCCCCAAGCGTGCGCGTGGTCGTGGTCGTGCGCGTGGTCGTGGTCGTGCGCGTGGTCGTGGTCGTGCGCGCGGTCGTCATCGTGCGCGTGGTCGTGCGCGTGGTCGTCATCGTGCACGTGGTCGTGCGCGTGGTCGTGGTCGTCGGCGTCGAACGGGGGCATGCCGAGGCGCGCCCGGACCTCCGGGCGTCGCAGCGGCGGGACCGTCGCGGGTGGGCGCCGGCGCTCGGGCAGCTCGTCGAGCAGCCGCGTGACGATCGCGGCGATCTCGTCGACGGCGCGGTCCAGCGGCTCGGCGGTGGCGGCGCTCACCGACTGCACGCCGGTGACCTTGCGGACGAACTGACGGGCCGCGGCCACGATCTCCTCGTCGGTCGCGGCGGGCTCGAGGCCCCGCAGCGTGGTGATGTTCCGGCACATGCCGCCCACGGTAGGACGGCGCCCGCGCCCCGGGAAGACCCCCGCCCGGTCCGGTCAGCCCGCGGCCTGCGGGACGCCCTGCTGCACCTGCCACCGGTTCCCGTCGGGGTCGGCGAAGAACAGGAACCGCCCCCAGGGGAAGTCCTGCACCTCCCCCGGGTCGACCCCGCGGCCGATGAGGTCCGCCCGGGCGGCCTCGATGTCCGTGACGACGAGCAGGAGCCCCTCGAGCGACCCGGGGGCCATCTCGGTCAGCCCGGTCCCGATGGCGATGGACGCCGCCGAGCCGGGCGGCGTCAGCTGCACGAACCGGATGCCGCCGCCGACCTCGTGGTCGTGGTCGAGCACGAAGCCGGCGCGCTGGGTGTAGAAGTCGATGGCCCGGTCCACGTCGGAGACGGGCACCTGCACGAGCTCCAGTCGGTAGTCCATGCCCGGACGCTACGCCCGACCCCCGACACGACCCCTCGCCCGCCGCGCATGATCCTCCCGGGCACGACCGAGGGCCCGGGACGCCGCACGCGTCCCGGGCCCTCGTCGCCCGGTGGCCGGTCCCCTGCCCCGGCCGGAGGCTCAGGCTCTCGTCACTCGCCGACGGAGCCCTCGACCGCCTTCACCCAGACGTTCTTGTTGTCGGCGCCGTACTTGTACACGCCGATGAACGCGGACGACGGGTCGTTGTCCTCGTTGAACGGACCCACGCCGGCCTGGCCGACGTACTGGATGTCCTCGCCGGCGTCGATCATCTCGACGCAGTCCGCGTACGAGGTGCACTCCTCGCCGCCGTCGGCGCCCGACACCGCGGCCATGTTGGCCTGGATCGTGGCGCCGTCGGTGCCGCCGCCCTTGACCGCGGCGAGGGCGGCCAGCACGGTCGCGTCGTAGGACTCGGGCCCGTAGGCGAAGTCCGTCAGCGCCGGGTCGACCTCCTTGAGGCGGGCCTGGAAGTCGTCGCTGGGGAACGCGCCCGGGATCGTGCCCTGCGCGCCCTCGAGGGTGCCCGGGTCGAAGTCGGCGGAGTAGTCGGCCGTGTTGCCGTCGACCATGTAGATCGTGGCCGGGTCGACGCCGGCGGCGACGAGCTCGGGGATGATCTGCTTGGTCTGCTCGAACGCGAGCACGACGACCGCGTCGGGGCTGGTGGCCATGAGCGCGGTGACGTCGGTCGCGAAGCTGCTCGCGGCCGGGTCGAACTCCTCGCCCTCGTTGCCGTAGACGACCGTGGCACCGGCGTCCTCGACCGTGGTCTTGACGACGTCGCGCAGCGAGGTGCCGTAGTCGTCGTTGAACACGAGGATGCCGACGTTCGCGTGGCCGTCGCCGGTGATGAGGTTGCCGAGCGCGGCGCCCTGCACGGTGTCCGGCGGCGCGGTGCGGAAGTAGAAGTCGGAGTAGCCCGACAGCGACGTCGCGGTGTTCGCCGGGGAGATCTGCACGATCTCGGCGCCGGTGATGTCGTCGACGACGTTGAGCGTCACGGAGGACGACGCGGCTCCGACGATGACCTGGACGTCCTGCGAGATGAGGTCCGTCACCGACTGGGTCGCGACCTCCGCGTGGTCGGCGTCCGAGGAGTCCGCGTGGATGACCTCGACGTCCGAGCCGAGCACGCCGCCGGCCTCGTTGATCTCCTGCACGGCCAGGTCGACGCCGGCGATCTCCGGCGGGCCGAGGTACGCCAGCGTGCCGGTCTGGGGCAGCAGGGTGCCGATGATCAGCGGGCCGGCCTCGCCACCCGCCGTCTCGTCGCCGCCCGACCCGCTGTCGTCGTCGCTCCCGCACGCGGTGAGCACGAGCGCGACGGCGCCGGCGAGGGCCGCCGCCTTGACGGCGTGTGTCGTACGAATCATGCGTGGTACTCCTGTCGGTGAGTACTGCCTGCCGGGAGCCCCGGCCGGATGCCGGGGGTCGTGCCACCGGCGGTGTGTGGCCGTGAAGGTATGCGCCCCGTGTGTCCGCCGTGTGTCGTGCGTGTCACACCGGATGACCGGTGCCGAACCGTGACCTTCCCTCGGGAAGACGCGGATCGTGGCACGACACGCCGATGTCGTGTGGCGTGGATCACATCGTGGACGCGACGGGCGCGCGGCCGCACCGACAGCACGGGGCCCGGCCCACCGTGCGGTGGACCGGGCCCCGTGTGAGTCAGGACGTGGCGGGGGTCAGGAGGCGCCGCCGCCCACCTGGTCGATGACGGCGTCCGCGACCTCGCGCATGGTGAGGCGGCGGTCCATCGACGTCTTCTGGATCCAGCGGAACGACTCCGGCTCCGTCAGGCCCATCTTGGTCATGAGCAGGCCCTTGGCGCGGTCGACGCGCTTACGGGTCTCGAACCGCTCGGCCAGGTCGGCGACCTCGGACTCGAGGGCCGTGATCTGCGCGTAGCGGGAGATCGCGATCTCGACCGCCGGCAGCAGGTCCGCCGGGCTGAACGGCTTGACGACGTAGGCCATCGCACCGGCGTCGCGGGCGCGCTCGACCAGCTCGGTCTGCGAGAACGCGGTGAGCAGCACGACGGGCGCGAGGTGCGCCTTCGCGATCCGCTCGGCCGCGGAGATGCCGTCGAGCACCGGCATCTTGACGTCCATGACGACGACGTCCGGCTTGAGCTCGGTCGCCAGGGCCACCGCCTGCTCGCCGTCGCCGGCCTCGCCGACCACGTCGAAGCCCGCCTCGCGGAGCGTCTCGACGACGTCCATGCGGATCAGGGCCTCGTCCTCGGCCACCACGGCGCGGCGGGCCGGCTTGGCCGACGCCTCGGGCGCCTGCTCGGCCGTCCGGGCCTGGGGGATCTCGAGGTCGAGGGTGGGGTCGGCGGCGTTCTCGTCGCCGCTCGGCGTCGCGTCCTGGGTGCTCACGAGGAGAGATTCTAGGACCTCGGGCGCTTCCGGCGCGTCCTCGGACCTGTGAACCTGCGCACGCCGACCACTCGGTAGCGAATGACGCGCGGACCCGGCGCGCCCCCGGCTCGCCTCAGGCCGTGCCCCCGGCTCGCCTCAGGCCACGCCCTCCACCGCGAGCGGGGCGTGCGGCCGGCCCGCCGTGGACCGGTCCCGCAGCCAGCGCGCGAACGCCTCCGCCGGCATCGGCCGTGCGTGCAGGTACCCCTGCACCCGGTCGCAGCCGAGCTCGCGGAGCAGCTCCTCGGTCTCCCGGTCCTCGACGCCCTCCGCGACCAGCCGCAGGCCCAGGTGGTGCGCGAGCTCCACCGTCCCCGCCACGATCGCGCGCGTGCGCGGGTCCGCGAGCGCCCGGGCGGTGAACGAGCGGTCGAGCTTGAGCTCCTCGGCGGGCAGGTCGTTGAGGTACGCCAGCGACGAGTACCCGGTGCCGTAGTCGTCGATGCTCAGGCCGATGCCCAGGTTCGCCAGGCGGTGGGTCATCTCGACCGCGCGGTCCGGGTCGTGCATGAGCGACGTCTCGGTGATCTCCAGGACGAGCCGGTCCGCCGGCAGGCCGGAGCGCGCCAGCGCCCCCTCCACGACGCCCACCAGCCCGGGCTCCTCCAGGCACGAGGTCGAGAGGTTCACCGCGACCCGTACGGGCTGCCCCTCGGTGTCCCACGCGGCCGCGGCGCGGGCGGCCTGCTCGAGCACCTCGGCGGTCAGCCGGCCCATGAGCCCGTGCTCCTCGGCGAGCCCGAGGAAGACCGCCGGCGGGAGGACGCCGCGCTCGGGGTGCTCCCAGCGCACCAGCGCCTCCGCCGCCACGACCCGTCCGTCGTCGAGGTCGACCTGCGGCTGCAGGTGCACCGCGATCCGGCCGTGCCCGGCCCGCCGGTCCCCGCCCGCGGCCCGCCGGTCCCCGCCCGCGGCGTGCCGGTCGGCGCCGGGGGCGCGCCGGTCGTCGCCGAGGGCGTGCCGCAGCGCGTCGACCAGCCGGCGCTCCTCGTGCGCCCGCGCGTCCGACTCGCGGTCGTAGAGCCGGACGCCCCCGCCGGCCTGCTTGGCGTCGTACATCGCCGCGTCCGCGCGGCGCAGCAGGCCGGCGGCGTCGCGAGCCCCGACGGCCGTCGTGGCGACGCCGATGCTGGCCTCCAGCCGCACGACGCGGCCCTCGACCCCGATCGGCCGCGTGAGCTCGCGCAGCAGGTCGCGCGCGATCGCGACCGCCGTCTCGGCGTCCGCGTCGTCCAGCGCCACCGCGAACTCGTCGCCGCCGAGCCGGGCCACGACGCCGCGCCCGCCCACCGCGCCCTGCAGCCGCGCGGCGGCGGACCGGATCACCCCGTCGCCGACCGCGTGGCCGAACCGGTCGTTGACCTCCTTGAACCGGTCCAGGTCGACGACGAGGAGCGCGCCACGCGGCCGGGAGGCGAGGGCGCCCGCCTGCTCCACGAGCGCCCGCCGGTTGGCCACGCCGGTCAGCGGGTCGGTGCGGGCCTCCTGCCGCACGGCCGCGAGCTGGGCGAGGTCGGTGACGAGCCGCAGCACCCGCGCGCCGCCGCCCACCGCGGCGACCGCCGCGAGCACCGACGACACGGGCTGGTCGCCGGGCACGAGCGCGTCGACGACCAGGATCCCGACCCCGGCGCCCATCACGACGACGGCGCCCGACGTGGTGTCCTCCGACGCGGCCTCCCGGGGCGGCAGGGCGCGCGCCCGCCCGACCCGGAGCACCGCGAGCAGCAGCACGAGCGCGGCCCAGCCGGCGACCACGACCGACCGCGGCGCGGTGGTGGGGCCGACGAGCAGCGCCGCGGCCTCGACCGACGCCACCGCCGCCAGCCCGGCCGCGAACGCCCAGGCACGCAGGTCGCGCCGCAGCCCGGCGATCGTGACGATCGTGCCCGCGGTGCCGAGCGCGACGAGCAGGGCCGCGAGGCGCACCAGCCCGAGCTGCGCCGCCCACCACGCCTCGCTGCCCGGGTCGGCGCGCACCAGCAGGTTGCCGAGCGCCAGCAGGGCCGCCGCGGCGCTCACCCCGTTGAGCCAGTCCCCCGGGTCGGACAGCTCGGTGCGGATCCGGTTCCAGTGCACCAGGCCGTGGTAGAGCGCGGCGGCCGTGAGCGCGGCGCCCGCGGTGAACGCGACCCCGCGCGGGCCACCCGTGGCGGCGACGACCGCCTCGCCGCCGAGCCCGGCCGCGAGGCCCCACGCCGCCACGCCGATCCACCGCCAGGTGACGTGGTCGCCGTCGCGGTGCCGCGCGGCGCCGCCGAGCAGCCCGCCGGCGAGCGCCGCGCCGGCCGAGGCCGCGGCGGTGAGGGTGACCGACGCGGTGCCGCGGAGCACGAGCGCGGCGGCGGCGAGCGCGGCCGAGACGCCGAGCAGGACCGCGGTGCGCGTCCGCCGGCGGGTCACGCGCGGGGGTGAGGTGGTCGTCATCGGCCTTCCAGGGCAGGGGGCCGTCGCGACCACCGCGCTACGCCGGGCCGTGATCTTCGCCGGGGCGCGGTCGTCGGTCGCCCAGGGGGGCACCGTCGTCCGGATGCACCGCTGATCCTGCGCCCGGTCGGCTCGGGAGCGCTCCTCGGGACCGGGTGAATCGCCTGGTGAGGGTCGTCGCGCGCGCGTCAGGACGGGGCGGGCACCCGTTCGGCCCAGTCGGCCAGCAGCGCCGCGAGCACGTCCGGCCGCTCGTGCGGCAGCGCGTGCCCCGCCCCGTCCACGACCGCGAGCGTCGCCCGGGGGTACCGGTCGAGCAGCCCGACCGCCCCGGCGTACCCGACCGTCGAGTCCCGCCGCCCGGCGACGACGAGCACCGGGCCCTCGTACGGCGGCGCATCCCGGTCGTCGAGCCCGGCGATCTCCCAGCGCTCCCCGATCCGCGCGTTCGCCTCCGCGTCCGCGAGCGCCGCCCCGGGCTCGACGAACCGGCGGTGGCGGTCCAGCATCGCCGGCGTCTGCACGACGAAGTAGCCGCGGAACTCGTCGTCGCCGAGGGCATCGTCCCGGACGACCGGCGCGTGCGCGGGCAGGGGGTGGCCGCCGGCGACCAGCGGGCAGACGAGCGCGAGCCCGGCGACGAGGTCGGGCCGCCGCGCCGCGACCCCCCGCGCGTCGTGCGCGCCCGCCGAGTGGCCGACCAGGAGCACCGGCTCCCCGCCCCCGACCGCCTCGACGAATCCGGTCAGCACGGCGACGACGTCGTCCTCGGAGCGGAGCGCGGGCGGCGCCGGGGTGCGCCCGTGGCCGGGCACGTCCGGGTACACCCGCCGCAGGCCGCCCACCGCGGCGAGCCCGGCGTCGAGGCAGGCCTCCGGCTCCCGGTGGTCGACGCCCGCGCCGTGCAGGACGACCACCGGCCGGCCGGTCCCGTGCGCGACGTGGTGGACGGCGACGCCGTCGACGGTGAGCTGCACGGGTCCCCCTCAGCGGAGCAGGACCACCGCGTCGTCGTCCTGCCCGTACAGCGTGCCACTGGAGGTCCAGACCGACTCGACGCCGTCCGGCAGGGGCGTGCGCCAGGCGGGCCGCCCGGAGCCGAGGTCGTACGCCGCCAGCCGCGGGTCGCCCGAGGCGGGGTCCCGCTCGACCCGCAGCAGCTGCCGCCCGTCGGTCATGAGCCGGAAGCCGTCCAGCGGGTCGCCCTCCGCGGTCCAGAGCTCGTCGCCCGTGCGCACGTCGACCGCCCACAGCGACGTGCTGCTGCTGCCGTAGAGGACGCCGTCCAGCAGGAGCCGGTTGGTGCGGCTCATCCCGTCCGAGGGGCGCTCCCAGAGCGGCTCGCCGGAGGTCGCGTCCACGCCCCGGGTCAGGCCGACGAGCGAGCCGTCGGCCACGTCGACCACCAGCACGTCGGGCGCGGAGCCGTCGTCCGGTCCCGCGAGGGCCGGCTGCCCGTCGGCGACGCCCGACCCGGTCCCGTCCTCGCCCAGCAGCAGGGTCCGGCTCGAGCCCTGGACGTCGACCAGCCGGCCCCCGCGGACGACCGCGACGCCCGCGCCCCCGGCGCGCACCTCCCCCGTGCCCGGGTCGACCGCCCACGTCGCGCTCTCCGCGGTGACGAGCAGGTGCCCGCCCTCGCGGCGGAGCCACCCGGTGCCGTACGCGAGGGCGGCGCGCCCGGGCACCTGGGCCGTCCAGCGCTCCTCCCCGGTGCGCGCGTCCTGCCCGACGACGCGCACCCCGGCGTCGCCCGACGTGGCGACCGCGAGGACGTCTTCCACCGCCGCGGCGGTCGCGCCGGGGGTCAGCGCGCGCTCGCCCCGGATCGTGCCGTCGACGACGTCCACCTCGACGAGCCGGGTCGCCGCGGGGGTGCCGTCGAGCGCGCGGCTGTCCGTGACCACGCACCACAGGGTGCGCGCCGGGCCGTCGACGGCGGTGCCGCACGACCCGTCCCGGGTCGTCAGGCCGCGGGCCTCGGGCGCGACCTCCACGCGCCACTGCTCCACGCCCCGCTGCGGGTCCACGCCGACGACGCTCGCGGCCGGCCCGGGGCCCTCGAGCAGCAGCCCGGCCACGAACCCGGTCTCCGTGCGGTAGCCGTTCGACAGCACGGCGGACAGCTCGACCGACTCGACCGGGACGACGTCGAGGTCCGCGTCCACCGTCGACCCGATCACGCCGGGCGTCGCCCGCAGCCGCTCCGCCACGTCCTCGGCCCGGGCGTCGGCGGCGAGCTGCCACGCGACCACCGCGACGCCCGCCGCGGCGAGCGCGGCCGGGACCGGCCACCACCGCCGGAGCAGCGCCCGGGCCCGCGCACGCCGCGCCCGCTCGGGTTCCGCGGCCCGGGCCGGTGCCGCAGGCCCCGCGGCGTCGTCGAGCTGCACCTCGGTCATGCGTCCCGCCCCCATGCGCGCAGCCTAGGGTCCGGGCCGCCGGCCCCGGGGCGGTTCCGCGGCGCGCGGGCCGGGGCGCCCGCGGGGAGCGGCCGGGCCGGCGGGCCGGTCAGCCGCCCCGGCCGGCCACCACGTCGACGTTGAAGGCGCGCAACCGCACCCCGCCCGGCTCGACCTCGAGGACGGTGAGGCTCGGGGCCGCGGCGGGCACGAGCATGCTGCTCGGCAGCCCGAGGCCGGTGCCGAGGACGGCGCGGATGACGCCGCCGTGCGTGACCACCAGCACCGGACCGGAGCACGCCGCGGCGTCCGCCACCGCCGCCCGGACCCGGGTGCGCGTCTCCGCCGCCGGCTCCCCGCCCGGCGGCGTCAGCTCGCCGGCGCGCCAGCGGGCGTAGTCCGGGCCGAGCTGGTCGGCGGTGCGGCCCTCCCACTCCCCCAGCGAGTGCTCCGTCCACCGCTCGTCGACGCGCGTCTCCGGGGCGTCGGGCAGCGCCGCGGCCAGCAGGCGGGCGGTGGACCGGGCGCGCAGCAGCGGGGAGGCGATCACGGTGCGCGGGGCCCAGTCGGCGACGACCGGCGCGAGCGCCGCCACGTCGGCGCGGCCCGCCTGCGACAGGTCGATGTCGGTGCGCCCCTGCAGCCGGCGCTCGTGCGTCCACGCGGTGGCCCCGTGCCGCACCAGGAGCAGCGTCGTCACAGCAGCGCCCCGTCCGTGCCGTACAGCGCCGCCGGCGCGGCGGGGACGCGCAGCCGCGTCGTGCGGCCGGGCGCCTCCCGCCGGTCCGCGATCACCGTCACGCGGTCCCCGCCGCGCGCGTCGTCGGCGCCGCCGAGCAGCCCGGTGACGAGGTGCGCGCCGCCGGCCGGGGTGCTCTCGAGCACCTCGAACGCGAGCTGCCCCCCGGGGTCGATCACCAGGTCCTGGGGCCGGTACATCGCGTGCGCCGCGTCCGCGCCGCTCGGCACCGGGGCGAGGTCGACGGCGTCCCGCACGAGCCGGCCGCCGACCGTCCGGCCGCCGACGAGCACGGCGGGCGGGCTGCCGAGGAACCCCGCGACGAACGCGGTCGCCGGGCGCTCCAGCAGCTCTTCCGGCGGGCCGAGCTGCTCCAGCCGGCCGTCGCGCAGCACCGCGATGTGGGTCGCGAGCGCCAGCGCCTCCACCTGGTCGTGCGTGACGTACACGGTCGTCGCGCCCGTCTCCCGGTGCACCCGGCCGAGCAGCGCGCGCGTCTCGGTGCGCAGCCGCGCGTCCAGGTTCGACAGCGGCTCGTCGAACAGCACGACGTCCGGCCGGGGCGCGATGGTCCGGGCGATCGCCACCCGCTGCTGCTGCCCGCCGGACAGCTGCGCGGGGCTGCGGTCCGCGAGCGCCGCGATCTCCAGGTCGGCCAGCACCTCCGCGACCCGGTCCCGGCGCGCGTCGCGGGACCAGCCGGCGACGGCGAGCGGCCACCCGACGTTCTGCCGGACCGTCATGTGCGGCCACAGCGCGTAGCTCTGGAACACCATGCCGAGGCCCCGGCGCTCGGCGGGCACGTCGACGCCGACCGCCGGGTCGACGACGACGCGGTCGCCGACCCGGATCCGCCCGGCGGTCACGTCCTCGAGCCCGGCGAGCATGCGGAGCGTGGTGCTCTTGCCGCACCCGGACGGCCCGAGCAGGACGAGGAACGAGCCGGCCGGCACCGCCAGCGAGAGGTCGTCCACGACGGTCGTCGCGCCGAATCGCTTGGTGAGCCGGTCGAGCGTGAGCGCGGTCATCGGGTGGTCTCCAGGTCAGGGCGCCGCTCGAGGCGGCGGGCGAGCAGGGTCGCCACGACCGCGACCGCGGCGATGACGAGCGTGATGGCGTTGGCGTGCTGGGTGAAGCCCTCGGAGGCGTACCGGAACGTCAGCATCGACAGCAGCGGGGTGGCCGGGGTGACGAGCAGGACCACGACGGACAGGTCGCGCACCATCGTCACGAACACGAGGACGCCGCCGTTCGCCAGCCCCCGGGACACCAGCGGCAGCGTGATCCGGCCGAACCGCCGCGCGCCGCCCGCCCCGGTCAGGACGGCGGCCTCGTCCAGCTCGGTCGACACCTGCCCGAACGCGGCGCGCGCGGTCTGCAGGGCGAACGGCAGGCTGGCCGCGATCCCGGCGAGCACCAGGATGGCGAACGTCCCGTAGAGCGACGGCAGCGGGCCCGACCCGGTGCCGAACTGGGCGATGAACGCGGCGCCGAGCGCGACGCCGGGGACGAGGAACGGGACGTACCCGAGGGTCGAGACGGTCGCGTGCAGCGCCCGGGCCCGCGGCAGCGCCCGCAGCGCGAGGCTCGCCAGCGTGGCCAGGACGACGGCGCCGACCGCCACGGCGAGGCCGAGCGCGATCGTGCCGCCCAGCGCGTCGAGGACGACGGGGTCGCGCAGCACCCCGCGGGTGCCCTGGGCGACCGAGGGGTCGGACGCGCCGACCCAGTAGTGCCAGGTCAGGCCGCCGTCCAGGCTGCCGGTCCGGCGCAGCACGGTGCTGACCGCGAGGACGACCCCCGGGACCACGGCCGTGGCGACGACGATCCCCCACGCCAGCGCCGCGAGCGGCCAGCGCGCGGGCCCGAGCCGCAGCCGCTGCGCGCGCGTCGCCTTGCCCGTGATCGTCGAGTAGGAGCGGCCGCGCGTCATCCGCTGGCCGGCCAGCAGCACCAGGCCGGCGACGGCGACGAGCACCAGGGACAGCACGTACCCCCGCGCGGCGTCGCCGGTGGAGATGGCCCCGTAGAGGCGGGTGCTCAGGGTCTGGAACCGCACGGGCAGCCCGAGCAGCGCCGGCACCGCGAAGTTCGACACCCCTTCGGCGAACGCGAGCAGGAAGCCGGACAGCAGCGCCGGGCCGACCGACGGCAGCACCACGCGGGTCGCCACCTGCCAGCGCGACGCCCCGGTCAGCCGGGCCGCCGCCACGACGTCGCCGCCGACGTTGGTCAGCGCGGCGGCGACCACGACGAAGCTCAGCGAGTAGTAGTGCGCGACCAGCGTCAGCACCACGGAGACCGGTCCCCAGGCCAGCCAGTCCGGCACCGCGACGCCCAGGGCCGCGAGCAGCCCGGGCTCGCCGCCGATCCGGTCGTTCCGGAACACCGTCTCCCACGCGAGCGCGATCGCGAAGCTCGGCAGGGCGAACGGGATCGCCGCGAGCGCACCGACCGCCCGGCGCCCCGGCGCGTCCGTCATCACGACGACCCACGCCAGGTACGCGCCGACGAGCGTCGCGAGCAGCCCCGTGCCGAGCCCGACCAGCAGCGACCCGCCGAGCGGCTGCCAGAGCAGCGCGCCCGACAGCGGGCTGGCCACCACGTCGGCCCAGGCGCCGTCCGCGTCCGGCCCGACGGTCGCGCCGGCCAGGCCCGCGAGCGGGAGCAGGACGAGCACGACGAGGACCGCGACAACGGCGGCGGCCAGCCACGAGACGGGCCGGCGCGCCACCGCGGTCGCTCGCTGCGGAAGGGTCACTGGACGGTCAGCAGGAAGTCGGCGACGTCCCCGCGCCGCTCGGCGGACGCCTCGGGGTCGATCGGCCACGCCCCGAGCTCGTCCAGGCCGACCGCGCCCTCGGGCGCGACCACGTCGGTCCGCGTCGGGTAGTCGCCCGCCACGTAGAACGGTTCGTAGGCCGCGCCGCCCGTCTCGGAGTCGTCGCCCATCATGAAGTCGACGAGCAGCCGCGCGGCGGCCGGGTTCTCCGCGCCGGCGGTCACGCCGAGGTACGCCGGGAACACGATGCCCGGGGACGGCGCGACGCCGTGCGCCACCTGCAGCGCCCAGCCCTCGTCCTCGTTGTCGCGGCGGTCCGAGTACGACGTGAAGCCCACGGGCGGCTCGGCCTGGCCGGTCGCGCCGACGGCGGCGTTCACCGTGTCGGTGTCGTCGACCAGCACGGCGTCGTTGGCGTACAGGTCGGCGAGGAACTGCAGCCCCGCGTCCTGGACGCCCTCGTCGAGCACCAGCTCCTCGCCGGCGTGCTCCTCGTACGCCGCGGCCATCTCGTCGGCGCGCAGCGACATCTCGGTCGCCAGGTCCAGGTAGTCGCCCCGGACGTTCGGGTCGACCAGGACCACCTTGCCGGCCCACGCCGGCTCGGTGAGCTCCCACAGGTTCGCGACCGGCGAGCCGTCCGGGTACGCCTCCTCGTTGTACATCAGCACCTTCGTCGACAGCCGGTTGGCGACCAGCGGGGACCGGTGCTCCTCGGGGAGCGCGTCCGCGACGCGCGGCGGGACGTACGGCGTCAGCACGCCGTCGGCCAGCAGCTCGGTGACGACGACCGGCGCGTCCGACACGTACGCGACGTCGGCGGTCGCGCTGCCGGCGGCGTGCTCGCTCGCGAGCCGGGTGATCAGCTCGGTCGACGAGATGTCGCTGGCGACGACGTCGATGCCCGGGTACTCGGCCTCGAACGCCTCCTCCACCGTGGCGATGCGGCTGGTGAACGCGTACACGGCCACCTCGCCCTCGGCCTCGGCGCGCTCGACGAGCTCCTCGTGGGTCAGCGCGTCCCAGTCGACCTGCTCGTCGGCGCCGGCCGCCGCGTCGCCGGACCCGCAGGCCGTCAGCGCGAGCAGGAGGGGCACGGCGGCGAGCGCGGCGGGGCGGGCGCGGCGGGTGCCGCGGGCGCGACGGGCGCGGTGCGGGGGCACAGCAGGCATGGCGGGGTCCTGTTCTGTCGGGTGGCGCCGGGTGGTGGGGGTCGTGCGGGGTGGTGAAGGGGTGGTGCGGGGGTGGCGTGCGGGACGCGCCGCGGCGTCAGGAGTCGAACCGCTCCAGGAGCCGTCCGAGCCGGTCGAGGGAGCCCAGGGCGCGCTCGGGCGCGCGGCGGGCGAGGGTGAGCACGAGGGCGTTCGCGATCGCCATCGGCACGGTCAGCGAGAGGAAGGCGTCGTCCCGCCCGCGCGGCGCGGCGAGCACCGTGTCCGGCTGCGGGGACAGCGACAGCAGGGTGTCGGTGAGCAGGGCCGAGTGGGCGCCGCGCTCGGCCGCCGCCTCGAGCAGGGTCGGCAGCGGGCGAGGGACGCGCCGGAACGCGCAGGCGAGCAGCACGTCGCCCGCGCCGAGCGACGCCAGGTGCTCCGCGAGGTCGCGGTCGGAGCCGACCAGGGCCACCGCGTGCACACCGGAGCGCCGCAGGCGTCGCACGAGCAGCTCGACCAGGACCGTCGCGTTGCCGTGCCCGAACACGTGCACCCGCCCGGCGTCCGCGATCCGGTCGGCGAGGTCGTCGAGCTCGCTCTGCGTGACGTGCCGCGTCACCTCGCCGAGCGCGGCCACCTCGTCCTCGACCAGGCCCCGCAGGACGTCGTCGGGGTGCCGCTCGAGCCGGCCGCGGACGCGCTGCGACGGGCCGTCGCCGGCGAGGTAGTCCCCGCGCAGCGCGTCGCGCAGCCGGGGGTAGCCGTCGTAGCCGAGGCGCTGCGCCATGCGCGTCGCCGCCGACTGGTGCAGCCCGAGAGGCTCCGTCAGGTCGGCGGCGGACCAGAACGCGGCCTCGGCCGGCCGGGCCTGGAGCACGGCGACGAGGCGGCGGTCGGTCGCGGTGAGCCGGTCGCCGTGGTTCTTCGCCAGGTCGGTGATGAGCACGACCGGGACGCTAGGTGCAACCGCACTTGCATCGAGCGCAAGTGGCGCACGTTCACGTGCCGTTCACCGACCCGCCGTGCCGGGGTCAGCCGAGGTGCGCCGGAGGGTCGCCCGGAGGCGCCGAGGGCCGTCCCGGAACGACGCAGCGCCCCGGCACGGGGTGCCGGGGCGCTGCGATCCGGAGCGGACGACGGGATTCGAACCCGCGACCCTCACCTTGGCAAGGTGATGCTCTACCACTGAGCCACGTCCGCACGGCCTCGTCCTCGACCCGTTCCCGGGCCGCGAGGCGAGATAGGACAGTACAGGGCGCGCAGCCGGATCGCGAAACCGCGCCGCGCCGCGCGGCCGCGCGTCAGGCGGTGGCGCCGCGGTCGGCGAGCACGGACAGCCGCTCGACGAGCCGGTCGGCCGACGCGGGCTCGACCGCCACCTCGACCGTGCCGCGGGAGCCGGCGAGCTCGACGACCTCCAGGCCCGGCAGGACGCGCAGGCCCGACCGCGGCGTGCGGCGTCCGGCCCGGCGCACCCCGGTGAGCGCGAGCCGGACCGCGGGCCGCGGCGGCGGGCGCATGCCGAGCGCGAACCGCACCAGCATGACGCGGTCCTCGTCGAGGTCGAGCCGCCCCGCGACCCAGCGCGGGCCCACACCCGGGTCGCCACCGGTCGACCGCACCGACACCTCGAACCGGCCCCGACGCGCGCCGGCGGCGGTCCGGCGCGTGTCGAGGGCACGCGCGAGCGGGGTGCCGACGCCGACGCCGATCGCCGTCCCGGCACCGATCAGCCAGGCGGACGTGAGGTCCTCCTCGTGCAGCACCCACCGGCCGACCGCGGCGGCGGCCAGGGCCCCGAGCACGCCGGCGAGCAGGGCCACCAGGACGGTCGTGCGCAGAGGGGTCACCCGATCATAATGGCGGCCCGGGCCCGTCGCCGGGGCCGGAACGGGCAGGCGGTCCTGCCGCTCGCCACGTCGCACGAGCGGGTGGCGCGGTGCCCCGAGTGGGATTCGAACCCACACTGGATCGGGTTTGAGCCGATTGCCTCTGCCGTTGGGCTACCGGGGCGCCGCACCAGGCTACCGGCGCGGACGCCGCGCCCGGACCGACCACCCAACGGGCCCCACGCCGCCGCCACTCAACCGCGCCCGGGTGCTGCACTGGGCCGGTCCGGCGGTCGGAGGGGTCCGCGGGACGCGGCGGCGGGGCTCCGGGGCAGCACACCCGCGCCCCGCCGCCGGACCGGTGCCGCACCGACGGTGCGCACCGACGGTGCGCGCCGTCGGCCGAGGACGGCGACCCGGTCGCCCCGCTCCCGATGTCCCGCCGCGGCGTGCTCAGCCCCGCTGCACCAGCGCGCCGTACCAGCCGAGGCCCTCGTACGTCTCGTACCCGGGGGTCGCCGCGAACCCCACGGTGCGGTCGTCCTCGTCGTAGGCGCCGGTCGTCCGGTCGCCGGTGCGCAGGTGGACGCGCTCCGTGAGCACGCCCGCGCGGTCGGACGCCGCGAGCACCAGCCCGGAGCGGTCGAGGATCAGCACCCGGGTGCTCTCGCGCTCGTCGGGCGCGAGCCGGACCCCGTCGACGATCGCCTGCGCCTGCCGCTCCCAGTCGAAGAACACCCCGAGCGCGCCCACGGGCCGGCCGTTCGCGCGTCCGCCCTCGCGGACCGCCGTCGCGTACGTCGCGGTGAGCGCCCCGAGCTCCCGGTGCGGCGCGACGTCCAGCGCGGCGTAGTCGTCGCCCGTGCGGGTGACCATCGCGGCGCGGAACCAGGGCTCGTCGCCGACGTCCGTGCCCAGCGCCCGGCCGCCGCGGTCGCCGCCGGCGCGGGCGACCACGCGACCGTCGGCGTCGGCGAGCCAGAGGTCGAGGTACACGGTGTAGCTGCGCAGGATGGTGCCGAGCCGCTCCGCCGCGTGCTGCGCCGCGGCGCCCTCGCCGGTGGTCAGCGCCTCGACCAGCGCGGCGTCGGTCGCCCACCACCGGACGTCGCACGACCGCTCGTACAGGTTGCGGTCCATCAGCTCGATGACGTTGAGCGCGAGGTCCGCGAGCCGCTGGCCGCGCACCCGGCCGACGAGCTCGTGCCCCAGCACGGTCAGCTCGTCGATCCGCGGCCGCAGCTCGGACGACAGCTCCTCGGACAGCGCCCGGGCGCGGTCGGCGATCTCCCCGACCTCGCGCGCGACGACGGCGAACCCGGCGCCGGCCTCGCCGACGCGCGCGGACTCGATCAGCGCGTTCAGCGCGAGCATCTTGGTGCTGCGGGCGACCTGCTCGATCCCCTGCAGCTTCTCACCGGTGACCCGGCCGACCTCGTCGGCCAGGCGCACGACCCGTTGCGGCACGACACGTCCCCTTCGATGGGCAATCGCTTCCCCCCGCCGCCGGACCTATCGGCCGGACGACCGCGCTGCTGAGCGGGTCGGTGGGGCGAATTGCGCGGGTGGTCGGCGGGCGCCGGCGGCGTAAGGTGCCCGCCGTGCCCGTCACCCTGGAACCCGCCGCGCTGGCCACCCTCGTCGGCCGGCTGCGCGCCGCGGGCTGCGTGTTCGCCGAGGACGAGGCGGCGCTGCTCGCCGCCGAGGCCGGCGATCCCGCCGCGCTCGACCGGATGACCGAGCGGCGGGTCGGCGGCGAGCCGCTCGAGCAGGTCGTCGGGTGGGCGGAGTTCCGCGGGCTGCGGGTCGGCGTGGCGCCCGGGGTGTTCGTGCCGCGCGCGCGGACGGGGCTGCTGGTCCGCGAGGCGGTGCGGGCGCTGGGCGGTGCCGGTGCCGGTGCCGGTGCGGGTGCCGGTGCCGGTGCCGGTGCCGGTGCGGGTGCCGGTGCCGGTGCGACCGTCGTCGACCTGTGCTGCGGCACCGGCGCCGTCGGGCTGGCGATCGCCGCGGAGCGCCCGGGCGTCGCCCTGTGGGCCGTCGACCTCGACCCGGCGGCGGTGGCGTGCGCGCGCCGGAACGCCGCGGCCCTCGGCCCCGCCGGCGCGACCGTGTTGCTCGGCGACCTCGACGCGCCCCTGCCCGACGACCTGGCGGGCCGGGTCGACGTGCTCGTGGCCAACGCCCCCTACGTGCCGACCGCCGAGATCGCGCACATGCCGCCCGAGGCCCGCGACCACGAGCCGCGCGCGGCGCTGGACGGCGGCGCGGACGGCGTGGACCTGCACCGACGGGTGGCCGCGGCCGCGCCTCGCTGGCTCGCGCCCGGCGGGCACCTCCTGATCGAGACGAGCGTGCGGCAGGCCGGCGCGACCGCCGCGGCGTGCGAGGGCCAGGGGCTCGCGGTGCGGGTGGTGCACGACGACGACCTGGACGGCACGGTCGTCGTCGCGTCCCGCCGTGCCGCGTAGCGCGGGCCGCCGGCGCGCCTAGGGTGGACGGCACGGGCGCAAGGGGCGCCCCTGACGCGAGGAGGTCGCGGTGGGCCGGGCGCTGATCGTGGTGGACGTGCAGAACGACTTCTGCGAGGGCGGTGCCCTGGCGGTGGCGGGCGGCGCGGCCGTCGCCGAGCAGGTGAGCGACCTCCTGTCCCGCGCCGGCGACGCCTACGACGTGGTGGTCGCCACCGCCGACTGGCACGAGCCGCTCCCCCACGACAACGCCGGGCACTTCGCCGTCGGCGCCGACCCGGACTACGTCGCCACCTGGCCCGAGCACTGCGTGCGGGACACCGCCGGCGCGGCGTACCACCCGGCGCTGCGGCTGCCCGAGGGCACCGTGCACGTGCGCAAGGGCCAGGGGCGGCAGGACTACTCGGGGTTCGAGGGCGTGGTGACGCCGGCCGAGTCCGCGGCGGGGGCCGGCGCGCTCGCCGACGCCGCGCCCGCGGGCCTGGCGGACACGCTCCGGGCGCAGGCGGTCGACGGCGTGGACGTCGTCGGGCTCGCGACCGACCACTGCGTGACGGCGACGGCGCTCGACGCGCTGGACGCCGGGTTCGACGTGCGGGTGCTCACGGACCTGACCGCGGGCGTCGGCGTGCGGACGACCATCGACGCGCTGACCCGGCTCGCCGCGCGCGGGGTCACGCTGACGACGTCCGACGCGCGCTGACCGTGCGCGGCGCCCGTCCCTGGCCGCCACGTTCGCCGAGATAGGACATCCACGCCGAGATAGGGCTCTCGACCGTCCTACGTCGCCGCGAAGGACCTATCTCGGCGCGCGCGGACGTCGCCCCTCCGCCCGGCGGGCGCGGCGACGCCCGCCGCACCTCGCGGGTGCGACGGGCGTCGCCGGGGGCGGCCGCGCGCCGGCGTCAGCGGGCGCGGCGTGCGGTCACGGCGCGGGCGGCGCCACGGGGCCCGCGCCGGGGGCCGGCGGCTCCGGATCCACCGGCGGCACGGGCGGCACCCCGCCGCCCCCGCCCTGGTCCGGCCCCGTCCGCTGCTCGCGCCGCGTCCCGCCGGGCTGCGGCCGCTGCCCGGCCTCGGCGACCGGGTCGAACGGCCGGCCGCTGAACGTGCCGGCGCTGGTGGCGTCGGCGGTGGCGGCCTCGGACTCGCGCCGGGCCTCGGCCAGCGCCTCCTTCGGGTCGGTCAGCGCGACCGGCGGCAGGTCGTCGGGGCCGAGCGGGGACTCGCCCCGGGCCCTGCCGCCCGTGCCGGCGCCGTCGCCCTCGGCCGCGCCGCCACCCGCGCCGCCGAACGCGCCCGCGAAGCCCTGCGTGAACTGGCCCAGCATCCCGGTCAGCTCGGACGGCACGATCCACACCTTGTTCGCGGGGGTGGCGGCGAGCTTCGGCAGCGCCTGCAGGTACTGGTAGGCCAGCAGCTTGGGGTCGGCGTCGCCGCGGTGGACGGCGTCGAACACCTGGAGGATCGCGCGGGACTCGCCCTCGGCGGTGAGGATCGCGGACTGCGCGGCACCCTCGGCGCGGAGGATCGCGGCCTGCTTCTCGCCCTCGGCGGTGAGGATCTGCGACTGCTTCACGCCCTCGGCGGTGAGGATCGCGGCGCGGCGGTCGCGCTCGGCGCGCATCTGCTGCTCCATCGCGCCCTGCACGGACGCGGGCGGGTCGATGCTCTTGAGCTCGACGCGGTTGACGCGGATGCCCCACTTGCCCGTCGCCTCGTCGAGCACGCCGCGGAGCTGGCCGTTGATCTGGTCGCGGCTGGTCAGCGTCTGCTCGAGGTCCATCGAGCCGATGACGTTGCGGAGCGTGGTCACCGTGAGCTGCTCGATGCCGGTGATGTAGTTCGCGATCTCGTACACCGCGGACTTGGGCTCGGTCACCTGGAAGTAGATGACGGTGTCGATGCTCACGACGAGGTTGTCGGAGGTGATCACGGGCTGCGGCGGGAAGGACACCACCTGCTCGCGCAGGTCGACGCCGGCCCGGACGCGGTCGATGAACGGGATGATGAGGTGCAGGCCGGCGTCCATGGTCCGGTGGTACCGGCCCAGCCGCTCGACGAGCAGCGCGACGGTCTGCGGGACGACCCGCACCGCCCGCGCCAGGGTCACGACGACGAAGATGACGAGGATGCCGAGGAGCACCCACCCCACGATCGTGCCGATGCTCGGGTCGTCCACTGCGTCTCCTCCCAGCCGCGGCCCGGTGGGGCCGTCACGTGCGCGGCGGCGACCGGTCGGCCGCCGCCGTCCGTCAGATGCCCGCGGGGGCTCCGGGCGCGCCCGGGTCCTCGACGACCGGGCGGTCACCGGCGGACTCGACCACCGCGGTCGCGCCGTCGATCCGCGCCACGCGGACCACCGCGCCGGTGTCGAACGAGGCGCCGACCACCAGGGCCCGCGCCGACCACACCTCGCCCGCGAGCTTCACGCGACCGCCGGTCGCGTCGGTCGGGGCGACGACGGTCGCCGCGCGGCCGACGAGCGCCGCCGAGTTGGTCTCGACCAGCTGGGTCCGCAGCCGCAGGCTGTGCAGCAGGAACGGCCGCAGCGCGAACAGCAGCAGCAGCGCGGCGAACGCGGCCACGATGATCTGCACCGCCAGCGGGGCCCCGAGGGCCGCGGCGCCGGCTCCGGCCAGCGCGCCGCCGGCCAGCATGAGGAAGATCAGGTCGAGCGAGAACATCTCGGCGACGCCCAGCAGGAGCGCCCCGCCCAGCCACCACAGCCAGTCCATCGTCGGCCCCTCCCAGCTGCGCCCGTCACCGGGCGCCGTCGTCCGTCGCGGCGGCCGGCGAGCGGCCGCTCACCACCGATCCTAGACGATCCCTTGACCGATCCGTGAGGGAATCCGGGCACCTCTCGGCCACGGGGACGAACCGGACACGCACCTCCGGCCCGCCGCCGGTGACGCTACGCGTGCCGCGTCAGCGCCGCCCGCGCGCCGTCCACCGGTCGCCGGACCGCTCGACCTCGAGCGGGGTGCCGAACGCGCCGGACAGGTTCTCCGACGTGAGCACCTCGGCCACCGGACCGGCCGCGTGCACCGTGCCGTCGGCGAGCAGCAGCAGGTGCGTGAAGCCCGGCGGGATCTCCTCGACGTGGTGCGTGACCAGCACCAGCGCCGGCGACCGGCGGTCGGCGGCGAGCTCGGCCAGCGCCGCGACCAGCTCCTCGCGCCCACCCAGGTCCAGGCCGGCGGCCGGCTCGTCGAGCAGCAGCAGCTCCGGGTCGCTCATCAGCGCGCGGGCGATCTGCACCCGCTTCCGCTCGCCCTCGCTCAGCGTGCCGTACCGCCGGTCCGCGAACCGCTCGACGCCGAACGCCGCCATGAGGTCCGCGGCCCGCGCCTCGTCGACCGACTCGTAGGCCTCGCGCCAGCGCCCGGTCACCCCGTACGCCGCCGTCAGCACCACGTCCTTGACGATCTCGCCGCCCGGGATCCGCTCCGCGAGCGCCGCGCTGGCCAGGCCGATCCGCGGGCGCAGCTCGAACACGTCGACCCGCCCGAGGCGCGAGCCCAGCAGGTCCGCCGTGCCGGACGTCGGGTGCATGCGGCCGGAGGCCACCTGGAGCACCGTCGTCTTGCCCGCGCCGTTGCGGCCCAGCACCACCCAGCGCTCGCCCTCGCGGACCGTCCAGGACAGCCCGTCGAGGATCGTCGTGGTGCCGCGGCGGATGGTCACGTCCTGCAGGTCGAGCACGTCGGTCATGGACACCAGACCCTAGCCGCCCGGAGCGCCCCCGACGTGGACGTACGTTGGTGGCGTGGACCGCACCGCCCTCGCCCTCCCCCGCTCCGTCCGCCTCGCCCTGTGGCTCGACCGGGCGGGCGCGGGCGCCGACCCCGTCCAGCGCACCCTGGCGGCCGTGCAGGGCGACGACGAGCCGCACCGCGTCGCCGTGCCGGACGCCGACGTGCCCGGGCTGGACGACGGCGCGCGCGGCTCGGTCACGCTCGCCGACCTGGTCGCCGCCTGGGCCAGCGGGCCGCGGGTCGTCGCCGCCGTGCTCCCGGCACCCGGCGACCCCGCGGGCGCGCCGGCCCGGGTGGCAGGGGCCGCGCAGGCCGCCGGCGAGGCCGTGCTGGTCAGCACGCCCGACGGCGACTACGCCGCGGTGCCGCGCGTCGAGGTGTTCGGCAGCGTGTACGAGGCCGGCCACCTGGTGACGTGGGAGGTGCGCGCGGTCGCCCCGTGGCGGACCGCCCTGGTCGGGCACGTCGGCACGCTCGCGGAGGCGGAGCGCGAGCTCACCACCGCGCTGACCCGGGCCACCGAGGCGCTGACCGCGCTGGACGTCGCGCGCTGGCGCCCGGACGCGGCCGAGCGGATCGCCGCGCTGCGGGACACCCCGGACGCCCGCGGGGTCCTCCCGCCGGGGCTCGACCCGCGCCGGGTGCGGGTCATCGGGTCGGCGCTTCGGCTGCGCGCGATCGTCGACCTCGCGACCGCCGACGACGGCGCCGCGGTCAACCTGTGGCAGGCCGACCAGCGCACGACGGCGCTGCGGGACGTCGACCGGGCCGCGCGCCGCGCGCTGGCGGTCGCGACGCACCCGGCCCACGACGCGCCGGACCCCCGCCGGGCCTGACGGCCCCCGGCCCTGCCCGCCCCGCGGGCGCCCCGTCAGCGCAGGACGGAGCGGTACACCTCGAGCGTGCGGTCGGCGATCGCGTCCCAGGAGAAGTGGTCCTCGACCCGCCGCCGCGCCGCGACGCCCCAGGCGCGGGCGCGCTCGGCGTCGGACACGGCCTCCGCGAGCGCCGCCCCCAGGTCGGCGACGAACCGGTCCGGGTCGACGGGCGTCCCGGTGCCGTCCTGCACCTGCTCGATCGGCACCAGCCAGCCGGTCGTCCCCGCGTCGACGACCTCGGGGATCCCGCCGGTCGCGGTGCCGACGACGGGCAGCCCGACGGCCATCGCCTCGAGGTTGACGATGCCCAGCGGCTCGTACACCGACGGGCAGGCGAATACGGTGCCGGTCGCGAGCACAGCCACGAGCTCGTCGCGCGGCAGCATCCGGTCGATCCACACCACGCCGTCGCGCCTCGCGCGCAGCTGCTCGACCAGGCCGGTCACCTCGGCGAGGATCTCGGGGGTGTCCGGCGCGCCGGCGCAGAGCACGAGCTGCACCTCGGGGGGCAGCTGCTCGGCGGCGCGCAGCAGGTACGGCAGGCCCTTCTGCCGGGTGATCCGCCCGACGAACACGACCGCCGGCCGGTCCGGGTCGATCCCAATGACCCGCGCGACGTCGCGCGCCGCGGCCCACTCGTCGTCCGTCTCCGGGCGGCGCCAGCCCGCGAGGTCGATGCCGTTGTGCACGACCCGGACCTTCTCCGGGTCGATGCCCGGGTAGCAGCGCAGGATGTCCGCGCGCATGCCCGCGCTCACGGCGATCACCGCGGCGGCCGACTCGAACGCGGTCTTCTCCGCCCAGGACGACAGCGCGTAGCCGCCGCCGAGCTGCTCCGCCTTCCAGGGGCGCAGCGGCTCGAGGCTGTGCGCGGACACCACGTGCGGGACGCCGTGCAGCAGCGACGCCAGGTGGCCGGCGAGGTTCGCGTACCAGGTGTGCGAGTGCACGAGGTCGGTCGCCGGGCCGTCGCCGTGCCCGTGCCGGCCCACGCCGTCGACGATCGCCAGGTCGACCCCGAAGGTGGCCAGCGCGGGGTTCGCGTCCCCGAGCGCGCCGGGCACGTCGTAACCGGTGACGCCGGGCTCGTCGCGGGGCCCGTCGAAGCAGTGCACGCGCACGTCGACGCTGCGCTGCAGCACCGCGGCGAGCTCCGCCACGTGGACCCCCGCGCCTCCGTAGACGTGCGGCGGGTACTCCCGGGTCAGCAGGTCGACTCTCACGCGCGACACGCTAGCGCGTGCCGGGCAGTTCGCCTCGCCGAGTGGCAGGTCGTGGCACTACGGTCGGGGCATGGCAGCGCCGCGCATCCTGGCAATCGTCCTCGCAGGTGGAGAGGGCAAGCGGCTCATGCCGCTGACCGCCGCCCGCGCCAAGCCGGCCGTGCCGTTCGGGGGCATCTACCGCCTCGTCGACTTCGCCCTGTCGAACCTCGTCAACTCGCGGTACCTGCACATCATCGTGCTGACCCAGTACAAGTCGCACAGCCTCGACCGGCACGTCTCGAAGACCTGGCGCATGTCCACCCTGCTGGGCAACTACGTCTCCCCCGTCCCCGCGCAGCAGCGGGTCGGCAAGCACTGGTACCTCGGCAGCGCCGACGCGATCTACCAGTGCCTCAACATCCTGGACGACGAGCGGCCCGACATCGTCGTCGTGGTCGGCGCCGACCACGTGTACCGCATGGACTTCTCGCAGATGGTCGACCAGCACATCGCGACCGGCGCCGAGATGACCGTGGCCGGCATCCGGCAGCCGATCGCGATGGCCGACCAGTTCGGCGTCATCGAGACCGCGCCGGACGACCCGACGAAGATCACCGCGTTCCGGGAGAAGCCGTCCGACCCGGTCGGGCTGCCCGACTCCCCCGGCGAGATCCTCGCGTCGATGGGCAACTACGTCGTCAACACCGACGCGCTCATCCGCGCGGTCACCGAGGACGCCGAGAACCCGAACAGCCGGCACGACATGGGCGGCGACCTGGTCCCCGCGTTCGTCGAGCGCGGCACGGCGTCGGTCTACGACTTCATCCACAACGACGTGCCGGGGTCGACCGACCGGGACCGCCAGTACTGGCGCGACGTCGGGACGCTCGACTCGTACTACGACGCGAACCAGGACCTCATCTCGATCGAGCCGGTGTTCAACCTCTACAACGACGCCTGGCCGCTCTACACCGGGTACACCGGGCTGCCGCCGGCCAAGTTCGTGCACGCCGGCGCGGGGCGCCTGGGCCACGCGGCCGACTCCATCGTGTCGCCCGGCGTGATCGTGTCCGGCGCGACGGTGTCGGGGTCCGTGCTGTCGCCGGGCGTCTACCTGCACTCCTGGGCACAGGTGACCGACTCGGTGCTGATGGACGGCGTCATCGTCAACCGGTACGCCCAGGTGCACCGCGCGATCCTCGACAAGAACGTCGTCGTGCACGAGCGGGCCCGGGTCGGCATCGACCGGGAGCAGGACCTCGAGCGCGGGTTCACCGTGACGGAGTCCGGTATCACGGTCGTGCCGAAGGGCGCCGTCGTCGAGCTGTGAGCGTGGACACGCCCCGCACCGCCGGGGCGCGTCCCGCTAGCCTGCCCGGGTGAGCCAGCCGCGACCGACCCGCCTCGTCGTCATGGACGTCGACTCCACGCTCATCACCCAGGAGGTGGTCGAGCTGCTGGCCGACCACGCCGGGTCGCGGGCCGAGGTCGCCGAGATCACCGAGCGCGCGATGCGCGGCGAGCTCGACTTCACGGAGTCGCTGCGCGCGCGGGTCGCGACGCTGGCCGGGCTGCCGGTGTCGGTGTTCGACACGGTGCTCGCCGAGGTCGTCGTCACGCCCGGTGCGGCCGAGCTGCTGGCCGAGCTGGACCGGCGCGGGTGGCCGGTCGGGCTGGTGTCGGGCGGGTTCGTCGAGGTCGTCGGGCCGCTCGCCGCCCGGCTCGGCATCCCGCGGTTCCACGCGAACGCGCTCGAGGTCGAGCACGGGGCGCTGACCGGGCGCGTCGCCGGCGAGGTGGTGGACCGCGCCGTGAAGGCCCGCACGCTGCGCGAGTACGCCGCCGAGTCCGGGGTGCCGCTGGAGCGCACGATCGCGATCGGCGACGGGGCGAACGACCTCGACATGCTGGCGACCGCGGGCTTCGGCATCGCGTTCAACGCGAAGCCGGTGGTGTGCGAGCAGGCCGACGCGGTCGTGCGCGACCGGCTGGACGCGGTGCTGGACCTGCCGCCGTTCGCCTGAGGCGACCCGGCCCCGGGGCGCGAGGTCGTCAGAAGACGACGAGGTCGTCAGTCACGAATGACGACCTCGCGCGGATGTGACGACCTCGCCGAGCCGAGACCCGGTCACGGGTCAGGCCGGGTCGACGACCCGGAGCAGGCGGGCGCCGTCCGGCTCCAGGTCCGCCCACGCCGTCGGCACCTCGAGCACCGAGTACGACGCGGTCGACACCCCGACCCGCACCCGCGCGAGCGCCGCGTCGTCCGACCCCGGGCCGGCGAGCGCGGCGGCAGTCTGCGAGACGGTCGGCTCGTGGCCGACGACCAGGACGGTGCCGGCAGACTCGTCGAGCGCGCGCAGCAGGCCGAGCAGCTGCCGGATGCCGGCGGCGTACAGCTCGTCGGACAGGCGCGCGGTCTCGGCCGGCAGCTCGAGGCCGGCGCGCACCAGGTCCCAGGTCTGCCGGGTGCGCAGCGCCGACGACACCAGCGCGAGGTCCGGGACCAGGCCCGCCGCCCGCAGCCCGACGCCGACCTCGGCCGCCTGCTTCCGCCCGGTCAGGGCGAGGGGGCGGAGCTGGTCGTCGAGGGAGCCCGGGTGCTCCGCCTTCGCGTGGCGGAGCAGGACGAGCTGGTGCGCGGAGCCGTGGGTCACGCGCACCAGCGTCCCACGACTACTGGCCCATGGCGTGCACGCCGCCGTCGACGTGCACCATCTCCCCGGTCGTCTTCGGGAACCAGTCCGACAGCAGCGCCGCGACCGCGCGGGCGGTCGGCTCCGGGTCGTGCACGTCCCAGCCGAGCGGCGCGCGGCCGTCCCAGCCGCCCTCCATCGACTCGAAGCCCGGGATCGACTTCGCGGCCGTGGTGCGGATCGGGCCGGCGGACACCACGTTGACGCGGATGCCCTGCGGGCCGAGGTCGCGGGCCAGGTAGCGGGAGGTCGACTCGAAGGCCGCCTTGGCGACGCCCATCCAGTCGTAGACCGGCCAGGCGAACCGCGCGTCGAAGGTGAGGCCGACGATCGAGCCGCCGTTCGTGAGCAGTGGCTGCGTCGCGGTGGCCAGCGACTTCAGCGAGAAGGCGGACACCTCGAGCGCGGTGGCCACGTCGGCCCACTCGGCGGCGAGGAAGTTGCCGCCCATGACGGACTGCGGCGCGAAGCCGATCGAGTGCACGACGCCGTCGAGGTGGTCGACGTGCTCGCGCACGCGCTCCGGCAGGGCGGCCAGGTCGTCGGCGTCGGTGACGTCGAGCTGCACGACCGGCGCCTCCTTCGGCAGCCGGCGGGCGATCGCCTGGGTCAGGCGGAACTGGCGGCCGAACGAGCTCAGCACGACCTCCGCACCCTCCTCCTGCGCGAGGCGGGCGACGTGGAAGGCGATGGAGCCGTCGGTGAGGACGCCGGTGACGAGGAGCTTCTTGCCGTCGAGCAGGCCCATGGTGTGTCCGATCGTTCGTTGCGGAAGGAGGGAGGTCAGTGGCCCATGCCGAGGCCGCCGTCGACCGGCAGCACGGCGCCGGAGATGTACCCGGCGGCGGGCGAGGCGAGGAACTCGACGGCGGCGGCGATCTCGTCGACCGCGCCGAACCGGCCCGCGGGGATGGACGACAGGTAGGCGTCCTGGCGGTCCTGCGGCAGCTCCGCGGTCATCTGGGTCTCGATGAACCCGGGGGCGACGACGTTCGCGGTGATGCCGCGGCCGCCGAGCTCGCGGGTGACGGAGCGGGCCATGCCGACCAGGCCGGCCTTCGTCGCGGTGTAGTTGACCTGGCCGGCGTTGCCGTACAGGCCGACGACCGAGCCGATCATGACGATGCGCCCGCGGCGCAGCCGGATCATGCCCTTGGAGGCGCGGCGCACGCAGCGGAACACGCCCGTCAGGTTCACGTCGAGCACCTGCTGGAAGTCGTCGTCGCTCATCCGCATGAGCAGGCCGTCGCGGGTCACGCCGGCGTTCGCCACCAGGACCTCGACCGGGCCGTGCTGGGCCTCGACCTCGGCGAACGCGGCGTCGACCGACGCGGTGTCCGTGACGTCGCCGGTCAGCGCCAGCACGCCGTCCGGGGCGCCGCCGCTGCGGACGATCGTCGCGACCTTGTCGCCGTTGGCGACGAACCGCTCGGCGATGGCGCGGCCGATGCCGCGGTTGGCCCCGGTCACGAGCACGCTGCGCGGCTCCGGGCTGGTGGGCTGGGGGTTCTCCGACACGGGAGTCGACGCTAGCCGACGCCCCGCGGGCCGCGGGGCACCGCCGCGGCACAGGATGGCGGGCCGGTGTTGTCCGGTTCGCACAATCGCCGGCGGCCCGGGTGGAGCGTCCTGCCCGACACACCGGTGCGTGTCGGGCAGGACGCTCCACCCCGCCCCAGGCGGGCGGTCAGAGGGGCCGGCGCATCCGGTAGTTCGTCAGCTCGACCCCGCGGCGCACGGGGTGCTGCTCGGCGACGACCTCGAAGCCGTGGGCCTCGAAGAACGGGCGGGCGGTGACGCTCGCGTGCGTGGTGAGCTCGGCCGCCCCGTCGGCGACGGCGGTCTCCACGGCCCAGGCCAGCAGGGCCCGGGCGACCCCCTGCCGGGCCGCGTCCGGGTCGACGAACAGCATGTCGACGTACCCGGCCGGGTCGACGTCGGTGAAGCCGACGACCGCGCCGTCCCGCTCGGCGACGCGGGTGCGGGCGGCGGCGCGGCGGGCCGCCCACGCGGCGGCGTCGAGGTCGTCGGGCGCCCAGGCCTCGACCTGCTCGGGGGTGTAGTCACGCGCTGCCGTCACGCGGACCGCGCGGCGGAACACGTCGAGGGTCGGGCCGGCGTCGTCGGGGCGGTAGGGGCGCAGGTGCATCGCCCGACGGTAGCGGGCGGCCCGCCGGGTGCTCGGCGTCACGGCCGCACCGCGCCCCCGGACGGGACCGAAGTCCCCCGCGGCGCCTAGAATCAGGTGTGAGCAGGCGGAACCCCGAACCGGCGCAGAGCATCACCAGCGCCCCCGAGCCCCTGGGCGCCGACCAGGCGCGCCGGGCCCGCCGCTACCTGATCCAGATGGGGATCCGGGTGGTGTGCTTCGTGGTCGCCGTCCTGACCTGGACGCGCGTGCCGGGGTGGGTCAGCCTCGTGCTGATCGTCGGGGCGGTCGTCCTGCCGTACATCGCCGTGCTGTTCGCCAACGCCGGCCGCGAGCGCCGCGACGTCGGCCCGGTCGGGTACGTCCCGCACCAGCTGGACGCGGCGCCGCCGACTCGCCCGGTCGCCGCCGCCCCGCCGGGGTCGCGCGCCGCCGGCGACGACGACCAGCGGGGCGAAGGCACTTGGACGGACGAGCCGTGGGGCGACGACCCCGACCCCGACGCGCCGGACCGGCCGACCCCGCCCGGCGCGCCCGGCGACGACACCCCCGGAGGCACCCGATGACCGCGCCCACGCCCGACCCCGTCGGCGAGGACCTCGTCTGCAGCGCCCGCGGGTGCCGGTCGGACGCGTCCTGGGGCGTGCTCTGGAACAACCCCCGGCTGCACACGCCCGAGCGCCGCAAGGTGTGGCTGGCGTGCGACGAGCACCGCGAGCACCTCGAGGAGTACCTGCGGGTGCGGGCGTTCTACCAGGACACGGTCCCGGTCGCCGACCTGCCGCGGATGGAGCTCGGCGAGCGACCCGGGCTGCCCGGGCTCGGCGGCCTGCCGGGGCTGCGGTGAGGCTGCTGCGCGGCAACCCGGCCGCCCGGCGCGCGATCGGCCTGGTGCTGCTCGCGGTGGTCGTCTCGGTGGCGTGCGTGTTCCTCGGCCGCTGGCAGTGGCACCGGCACGTGAACCGGGACGCGGCGATCCGGCTGGTCGAGCAGAACTACTCCGCAGAGCCGGTCCCGCTCGCGGAGCTGCTGCCCGCGCCGGGCGCGGCGCTCGACCCCGGCGACGTCTGGCGCCAGGCGACGGTCACCGGCGTCTACGACGCCGAGGCGACCGTGCTGCTGCGCAACCGCCCGGTGAACAGCCAGCCGGGCTTCCACGTGATCACGCCGCTGGAGCTCGAGGACGGGTCCGTGCTGGTCGTCGACCGCGGCTGGGTCGCCTGGGACGACGACGCGAGCGGCGAGCTGGACGTCCCCGCCCCGCCGCCGGGCGAGGTCGCCGTCACCGTGCACCTGCGCCCCGACGAGCCCGCCGACCGCCGGTCCGCGCCCGCCGGCCAGGTGCAGGCGATCAACGTCGGGCAGGTGCTCGCCGCGGGCGGGTCGTCCGCGGCGTCGTTCGGCGGCTACGGCGGGCTCGTCGAGGAGACGCCCGCGCCCGCCGTCGCGCTCGGCGGCCTGCCGGCGCCCAGCACCGACCCCGGGTCGCACCTGTCGTACGCGTTCCAGTGGTGGACGTTCTCGGCGGGGTCGCTCGTCGCGTTCGCCTGGCTGGCCCGGCGCGAGCTGCTGGAGGGCGCCGCCGAGGCGGCGGACCCGGGCGACGGGGACGCCCCGCGCCCGCCGCGGCCCGCGACGCCCCCGTCGCGCCGCCGGCGCACCTCCGACGAGGAGACCGAGGACGCGCTGATCGACTCGCAGCTCGGCTGACGCCGGGCGACTCGGCCGACAAGTGGAAGATCCGGCCCGACACGCCGAAGCGTGTCGGGCCGGATCTTCCACTCGGGGGGTGCGCGCGCGCCGCGCGGACGTCAGGCCAGCGTGACCAGGTCCAGGTAGGACGGGTTCCACAGGTCCTCGTCGCCGTCCGGCAGCAGCACGACCCGCTCCGGGTTCAGCGCCTCGACGGCCCCCTCGTCGTGGCTCACCAGCACCACGGCCCCGGTGTACCCGCGCAGCGCGGCGAGGATCTCCTCGCGGCTGGCCGGGTCGAGGTTGTTGGTGGGCTCGTCGAGCAGCAGCACGTTCGCCGCCGACACGACCAGCGAGGCGAGCGCCAGGCGGGTCTTCTCGCCGCCGGACAGCACCTTGGCGGGCTTGTCGGCGTCGTCGCCCGAGAACAGGAACGAGCCGAGCACCGACCGCACCTGGGTGTCCGTGAGGTCCGGCGCCGACGACCGCAGGTTCTCGACGACCGTGCGGTCCATGTCGAGCGTCTCGTGCTCCTGGGCGTAGTACCCGAGCTTGAGGCCGTGGCCCGGCTTCACCTCGCCGGTGTCCGACTCCTGCAGGCCGGCGAGCATCCGCAGCAGCGTGGTCTTGCCGGCGCCGTTGAGACCCAGCACGACGACGCGCGAGCCGCGGTCGATCGCCAGGTCGACGCCCGCGAACACCTCCTGCGAGCCGTACGACTTCGACAGGTCGGACGCGGTGAGCGGCGTGCGGCCGCACGGGGCGGGCTCGGGGAACCGCAGCTTGGCGACCTTGTCGGACGCGCGGACCTCGTCGAGCCCGGACAGCATCCGCTCGGCGCGGCGCGCCATGTTCTGCGCGGCGACCGCCTTGGTGGCCTTGGCGCGCATCTTGTCGGCCTGGGCGAGCAGGGCGCCGGCCTTCTTCTCGGCGTTGGCCCGCTCCCGCCGGCGGCGCTTCTCGTCCGTCTCGCGCTGCAGCACGTAGCCGTCCCAGCCGAGGTTGTACTGGTCGAGCTCGCCGCGGTTCGCGTCCAGGTGGAACACCTTGTTCACGGTGGCGCGCAGCAGGTCGACGTCGTGGCTGATGACCACGAAGCCGCCCGGGTACGTCTTGAGGTAGTCCCGCAGCCAGGCGATCGAGTCGGCGTCGAGGTGGTTCGTCGGCTCGTCGAGCAGCAGCGTGTCGTTGCCGGAGAACAGGATGCGCGCGAGCTCGACGCGGCGGCGCTGGCCGCCGGACAGGGTGCTGAGCGGCTGGCCGAGCACGCGGTCGTCCAGGCCGAGGTTGGCCGTGATCCGGTGCGCCTCGCTCTCGGCCGCGTACCCGCCGCCGGCGGTGAACCGGGCCTCGAGCTTCGGGTACCGCTCCATGGCGGCCTCGCGCGTCGCGTCGTCCGTCGAGGCCATGAGGCCCTCGGTCTCGCGCATCTGCTCGATGATCCGGTCCAGGCCGCGCGCGGACAGCACGCGCGACATTGCCAGGTCGGACAGGTCGCCGGAGCGCGGGTCCTGCGGCAGGTAGCCGATGTCGCCGCTGCGGCTGATCTGCCCGGCCGTCGGCTGCGTCTCCCCCGCCAGCGTCTTGGTCAGCGTGGTCTTGCCGGCGCCGTTCCGGCCGACGAGGCCGATCCGGTCGCCCGCGGCGACGCGGAACGTCGCCTCGGACAGCAGCACGCGCGCGCCCACGCGCAGCTCGACACCCTGGACGGTGATCACTCGGTCTTCCCTGCTCCCTGTCGCCGTGCACGCGGGTCGATGCCGCGCGCCCCGTCGTCGCGGGCCGGCACAAACGCACCCATCCTACGAGTCCCAGCGCCCGCACCGGGACGGGAATTCCGTGCGCTCGCCCACTCCCGCCGCGTGCGTCCCGCCGAGGTCGGCACTCCGCTGCCGGTCTCGGCAGCCCGAGATGCCGAGCTCGGCACGCACCTGCCGAAGTCGGCAGGGCTGCGCGCGGGCGCGGTGGACGCCGAGGTGCGGAAGTCGACAGGGGCGCTCGCCGAGCGTTGGCCAGCCCGGCAGGGTCCGCCGGGCGCGCGGCGCACTAGCGTGGCGTCCGGCGACCGCCCCCGCGCGCGCCGCTCCCCCAGCCGCCCGTACCCCGCGAGGTCCGATGTCCGAGCACCGCCCCGACGCCGCCCCCGCGGCCGACGCCGCCGTCGCCCCGTCGCCCGCAGCCGCGCACGTCGCGCCGGGCGCGTCCGCCCCGGCCCCCGTCGCCCGCGCCTCGGTCGCCACCGACGTCGCCCTGGTCGCCACGTTCGCCGCGTTCGTCGCCGTGTGCGCCGTCCTGCCCGCGATCCCGACCGGCGGCGCGGTGCCGATCACCCTGCAGACGTTCGGCGTCGTGCTGACCGGCCTGGTGCTCGGGCCGCGCCGCGGCGCTCTCGCGCTGCTGCTGTACGTCGCGGTGGGGCTGGCCGGGGTACCCGTGTTCTCGGGCGCGGTCGGCGGCCTCGGCGTGCTGGCGTCGCCGTCGGCCGGCTACCTGCTGGCGTTCCCCGCCGCGGCCGCGATCGCCGGCGGGTTCGGCCTGCTGGCCCGCCGCGCGCCCGGCCGGTGGCGGGTGCCCGCGCTGTTCGGCGCCGCGACCGCCGCCTCGCTGCTGGTCGTGCACCCGCTGGGCATCGCGGTCTTGGGCTGGCGCCTGGGGCTGTCCGCGTCCGAGGCCGTCGCCGCCGGAGCCGTGTTCCTGCCCGGCGACGTGATCAAGAACGCGCTCGCCGCCGTGGTCGCCGCCGCCGCGCTGCGCGCCTTCCCGGACCTGCTGCGCGGCCGGTGATCGAGCTCGACGGCGCCGTCGTCACCGCGTACGCCCCGGGCGAGACCCGCCGGGGCGCCGAGCGGGTCGTGACCCTGCTCGGCCCGGTGACCGCCACGCTGACCGAGCGCCGGGTCGCCGTCGTCGGCGCGAACGGCTCGGGCAAGTCGACGCTCGCCCGCCTGCTGAACGGGCTCACGCTGCCGTCGGCGGGCGCCGTGCGGGTCGACGGCCTGGACACCGCGCGCGACGGGGCGGCCGTGCGGCGCCGGGTCGGGTTCCTGTTCACCGACCCCGACGCGCAGGTCGTCATGCCGACCCCCGTGGAGGACGTCGCGCTGTCGCTGCGCCGGCTCGGCGTCCCGGCCCGGGAGCGCGACGCGCGCGCCCGCGAGGCCCTCGCGCGCGTCGGCCTGGAGTCGCGCGCCGACCTGCCCGTGCGCGCGCTGTCCGGCGGCCAGCGGCAGCTGCTCGCGCTCGCCGCCGTGCTCGCCACCGAGCCGGCGGTGCTGGTCTGCGACGAGCCGACGACGCTGCTCGACCTGCGCTGGCGCCGCGTCGTCGACGCCCTGCTCGCCGACCTGCCGCAGCAGGTGGTCCAGGTGACGCACGACCTCGACGCCGCCGCGCGCGCCGACCGCGTGCTGGTGGTCGACGGCGGCCTCGTCGTCCACGACGGCGCTCCCGGCCCGGCGCTCGAGGCCTACCGCGCGCTGATGGCCGTCGACGACGCTGCCGAGGTCGTCACTCCCGCGCGAGGTCGTCACACAGGTGTGACGACCTCGCGCGCAGAGGACGACCTCGCGTGACGCTGCTCGGTGCGCACCGCACCGCCCGCACGCCGCTGGACCGCGTGCCGGTCGGCGCGAAGCTCGCGGGCCTGGCGCTGCTCGGCATCGCGGTCGTGGCGACCCGGGGCGTACCGGCGTCGCTGGCGCTGCTCGGGCTCGCGGTCGTGACGGCCGCCGTCGCCGCGCTGCCGCCCCGGCCCACGGCGCGCGGGATGCTGCCCGTGCTCGTCACGGCGGTGCTCGCCGGGGCGTACCAGGCCTGGGCGCGCGGCTGGGGACCCGCGGTCGAGGTGGTCGCCGACCTGCTGACCCTGGTCCTGGCCGCGGCCGTCGTCACCGCCACGACCCCCGCCGACCGGCTGCTCGACGCCCTCGCCCGCGCCGCGCGCCCGCTGCGCCGGGTCGGTGTCCCGCCGGACCTGGTGGCCCTCGCGGTGGCGCTGGTGCTCCGGACCGTGCCGGAGATCGCCCGCACCGTGCACGAGGTCCGGGACGCCGCCCGCGCGCGCGGTGCCGAGCGGGACCCGCGGGTGTGGCTGACGCCGGCGGTGCTGCGGCTCGTCGGCCGGGCGCGGGACCTCGGCGAGGCGCTGGCCGCGCGCGGCATCGTCGACTGACGCCCGCCGCCGCCCCCGCCTCGCCCCCCGCTCTCGCCTCGCCCTGCCCACTTCCCGCCGAGATTGCAGCAGATGCGGGGTTCCCGGCGCTGAAGCGCGCATCTTCTGCAAGCTCGACGCAGCGGGCGGCGGCGCAGCGGAGCGGCGCCGGAGCAGCCCGCGTCGGGGCGCCGCGCGGCGCTGCTGCTCGCGCTCGGCGGGCGGGGCGTCGCGCCCCGGGCTAGCGTCCCCGGCATGACGTTCCAGGACGGCGGCCGGTTCGAGGGCGGGCGCGTGCAGTCCCGCAGCGGTGGTGGGCGCGGGCGCGGCATCGCGGTCGGCGGCGGGCTCGGCACGCTGGTGCTCGTGGTGGTCGTGACGCTGCTCGGCGGCAACCCCGCGCAGCTGCTCGGCGGCGGCGACGGCGGCGGTGCCGGGGCCCCGGAGCAGGTCGCGCAGATCGGCGAGTGCACCGCGGCGCAGGCCAACGCCGAGCGGGAGTGCCGGCTGTCGGCGACCGTCCAGGCGCTCGACGCCTACTGGGAGCGCACGCTCCCGGACCTGAGCAGCGACCCGGACGTCGAGCCCGCCGTCGTGTCCTTCCAGGACGCCACCGAGACCGGCTGCGGCGCCGCGTCGTCGTCGACGGGGCCGTTCTACTGCCCGCCGGACCGGACGATCTACCTGGACCTGTCGTTCTACGACCTGCTGGCGTCGCAGTACGGCGCGCAGGGCGGGCCGCTCGCCGAGATGTACGTGGTCGCGCACGAGTACGGGCACCACATCCAGCAGCTGACCGGCGTGTTCGACCGCGCGGACCGGTCCGGCACCGGCGACGACTCCGACTCGGTGCGGGTCGAGCTCCAGGCCGACTGCTACGCCGGGATGTGGGCGGGCGACGCGGCGACGACGGTCGACCCGGACACCGGCGTGACGTTCCTGGAGCCGATCACCCAGGACGAGCTCGCCCAGGCGCTGTCCGCCGCGGCCGCGGTCGGCGACGACCACATCCAGCAGCAGTCCTCGGGCGGGGTGGACCCGGACACCTGGACGCACGGCTCGAGCGAGCAGCGCCAGCGCTGGTTCACCACCGGGTACGACGGCGGCACGGTCGAGTCCTGCGACACCTTCGCCGCGGCGTCGCTCTGACCCCGGACGCAGGGACGCCGGGACAGGATGACCCTGTCCCGGCGTCCTGACGACCCAGGGCTCAGATGTTGAAGCCCAGCGCCCGCATCATCTGGCGGCCGTCGTCGGTGATCTTCTCCGGGCCCCACGGCGGCATCCAGACCCAGTTGATCCGCACCGAGTCGACGAGCCCCTCCAGGGAGGTGCCGGCCTGGTCCTCGATGACGTCCGTCAGCGGGCACGCCGCCGAGGTCAGCGTCATGTCGATGACGACGTTGCGGCCCTGCTCGATCGCGATGCCGTAGACCAGCCCGAGGTCGACGACGTTGACGCCGAGCTCCGGGTCGATGACGTCGCGCAGCGCCTCCTCGACGTCGGCGACGTTCACGGGCGCCGGCGAGGCGCCCTCCTGCTGCGGGGACACGGTGGTGTCGCTCATCGCCCGTCCTCTCCGGTGGTGGTCGTCGCGGCGGCCTGCGCCACCGCGTCCTTCATGGCGGCCCAGCCGAGCAGGGCGCACTTGATGCGGGCCGGGTAGCGGGCGACGCCGACGAACGCGACGGCGTCCTCCATCTCCTCGGCCAGCCCGTCGCCCTCGAACTTCTCCGGCAGCACGCCGCGGGAGTCCATGAGCTCGCGGAAGTCGTCGGACAGGGCGAGCGCGTGCTCGACGGACCCGCCGGCGACGGCCTGGGACATGACCGAGGCGGACGCCTGCGAGATCGAGCAGCCCTGGCCCGTCCAGGTGAGCTCGCCGATGACCGGCCCGCCCGCCGCGCCGGCGTCCAGGCGCACGCGCAGCGTCACCTCGTCCCCGCAGGTGGGGTTCACGTGGTGGACCTCGACGTCGTACGCCTCCTGCGCGCCCCGGTGGGCGGGGTGCTTGGCGTGGTCGAGGATCAGCTGCTGGTACAGCTGCTCCATGCCGGTGCTCATGCGGTGCAGCTCTCGTTCTCTCGTTTCAACCCAGTATCCGTCGGTCAGTCGTCCAGTCCGAAGAACGTCCGGACCCCCGCCAGTGCTTCCCGGAACACCGCGATCTCCTCGTCCGTCGTGTAGACGGCCGCGGAGGCGCGGGCGGTCGCGGCGACGCCGAACCGGCGGTGCAGCGGCTGCGCGCAGTGGTGCCCGACCCGCACGGCCACGCCGGCGTCGTCGAGGACCTGGCCCACGTCGTGCGCGTGCACGCCGTCGACGACGAACGAGACGGTCGCGAGCCGGTCGACGTTCTCGGTGGGCCCGAGGACGCGGACGCCCGGCACGGAGGCCACCGCGTCGAGCAGCAGCCCGGCGAGGTGCCGCTCGTGCGCGGCGACGGCGTCCATGCCGAGCTCCGCCAGGTAGGTCGCGGCGGCGCCCATGCCGACGGCCTGGGACACCATCTGGGTCCCGGCCTCGAACCGGCGCGGCGGCGGGGCGTAGGTGGTCTGCTCCATCGTGACGACCTCGACCATCGACCCGCCGGTGGTGACCGGGGGCATGGCCTCGAGCAGCTCGCTGCGGCCGTACAGCGCGCCCACGCCGGTCGGGCCGAGCATCTTGTGCCCGGAGAACGCGGCGAAGTCGACGCCCAGCGCCGCCAGGTCGACCGGCAGGTGCGGCACGCTCTGGCACGCGTCCAGGACCGTGAGGGCCCCGACCTCGCGGGCGCGGGCGACGAACCGCTCGACCGGCGTGATCGCGCCGGTGACGTTCGACGCGTGCGTGAACGCGAGCACCTTGGTCCGCTCGGTGACGACGGTGTCGAGCTCGTCGGCCCGGATCCGCCCGTCGTCGTCGACGCCCAGCCAGCGCAGCGTGGCGCCGGTGCGGGCCGCGAGCTCCTGCCACGGCACGAGGTTCGCGTGGTGCTCGGCCTCGGTCACCACGAGCTCGTCGCCGGGGGCGAGCGCGAACCGGCGCGCACCCTCGCCGCCGCGGCCCAGCGTCGCGTTCTGCATCGCGTACGCGACGAGGTTGAGCCCGGCGGTGGCGTTCGACGTCCAGACCAGCTCGTCGTCGGCGACGCCCACGAACGAGGCGACCTGGGTCCGCGCGGACTCGAAGGCCTCGGTGGCCTCCTCGGCGAGCTGGTGGGCGCCGCGGTGCACGGCGGCGTTGCGCTGCGCGTAGAAGTCCTGCTCGGCGTCGAGGACGACCTCGGGCTTCTGCGAGGTCGCGCCGGAGTCGAGGTAGACCAGCGGCCGGCCGTCGCGCACGGTCCGCTGCAGCAGCGGGAAGTCGGCGCGCACCGCGGCCAGCTCGGCGGCGTCCAGCGTCCGCCCGTGCCCGTCCTGGGCGGCCCGGTCCAGCGTGTCGGTCATGTCGTCCTCGTCTTCCGTCGCAGTCGTGCCGGTCGCCCGCCGCCGGTGTGCGGTCCGGCGGGGCGGTGGTGGTCGGACCACCGCCGCCCCGTCGGCCGCGGGTCAGCCCGTCAGGCGGAGGCGCCGGAGGTCAGGAACCGGTCGTAGCCCTCGTTCTCGAGGCGCTCGGCGAGCTCGGGCCCGCCCTCCTCGGCGATCCGGCCGTCGACGAACACGTGCACGAAGTCCGGCTGGATGTACCGGAGGATGCGCGTGTAGTGCGTGATGAGCAGGACACCGACGTCGGTCGACTCCTTGGCGCGGTTCACGCCCTCGGAGACGATGCGCAGCGCGTCGACGTCGAGGCCGGAGTCGGTCTCGTCGAGGATCGCGAACTGGGGACGCAGCAGCTCCATCTGCAGGATCTCGTGGCGCTTCTTCTCGCCGCCGGAGAAGCCCTCGTTGACCGAGCGCTCGGCGAACGAGGCGTCCATGCGCAGGCGCTCCATGGCGCCGTTGACGTCCTTGATCCAGGTGCGGAGCGCGGGCGCCTCGCCGTCGATCGCGGTCTTGGCGGTGCGCAGGAAGTTCGACACCGAGACGCCGGGCACCTCGACCGGGTACTGCATGGCGAGGAACAGGCCCGCGCGGGCGCGCTCGTCCGCCGACATGGCGACGATGTCCTCGCCGTCCAGCGTGACGGTGCCGGAGGTGATCTCGTACTTCGGGTGGCCGGCGAGCGAGTAGGCCAGCGTGGACTTGCCGGAGCCGTTCGGGCCCATGATGGCGTGGGTCTCGCCGCTGTTGATGGTCAGGTCGACGCCGCGGAGGATCGGCTTCGGACCCTCCTTCGTCTCGACGCTGACGTGCAGGTCGCGGATCTCCAGGGTGGGCATGCGGGTTCTCCTCGGGAAAGCTCAGGCAGCGCCGTCGACGTCGACGAGCACGCGCTCGCCGTCGACGGTCAGGGGGTAGACGGGGACGGGGCGGACGGCCGGGGGGCCCAGCGGCTCGCCGGTGCGCAGGTCGAACCGCGACCCGTGCAGCCAGCACTCCACCGTGCAGCCCTCGACCTCGCCGTCGGACAGCGACACCGCGCCGTGCGAGCAGATGTCGCTGATGGCGTGCAGCGCGCCGTCCTCGTCGCGGACGACCGCGACCTCGACGGGACCGTTCTCGCCCTCGAGCTCGACACGGAGCGTGCCGGCCTCGGGGACGTCGGACGTCAGGCAGGCGAGCTGTGCGGTCATGCGGGCTCGTCCGCGCTGGCGACGGAGGCCGGCTCGGCCAGGATCGCGCGCTCGGCATCCGTCTCGGGCGTGATGTCGCTGGCCAGGTCACCGCCGGCGACGGCCGTCGCGCCCTGGAACTCCGTCATCGACTGCGCCAGCTCGGCCTCGATCGCGGTGATGAGCCGCTCCTCGACCTCCGGCACGCCGATCTGGTGGATCAGCTCGGCGAAGAAGCCGCGGACCACCAGGCGGCGGGCGTCCGTCTCCGGGATGCCGCGCGAGCGCAGGTAGAACAGCTGCTCGTCGTCGAACCGGCCGGTGGCGCTGGCGTGGCCCGCGCCCTCGATCAGGCCCGTCTCGATCTCGAGGTTCGGCACCGAGTCCGCGCGCGCGCCGTCCGTGAGGACCAGGTTGCGGTTGAGCTCGTAGGTGTCCGTGCCCTCGGCCTCCTTGCGGATCAGCACGTCGCCGACCCACACGGTGTGCGCGCCCTCGCCCTGCAGCGCGCCCTTGTACGTCACGCGGCTCTTGCAGTTCGGGACCGCGTGGTCGACGAACAGCCGCTGCTCCTGGTGCTGGCCGGCGTCGGCGTAGTACACGCCGAGCATCTCGACCGAGCCGCCCTCGCCGACGAACTCCGCGTCCGGGGTGATCCGGACGACGTCGCCGCCCAGGGTGACGACGATGTGCTTGACGGTCGCGTCGCGGCCGAGCCGCACGCGGTGCGCCGCGTTGTGCACGGCGCCCTCCGACCAGTCCTGCACGGAGACCACGGTGAGGTGCGCGCCGTCCTCCGCCACGACCTCGACGGTCTCGGTGAGCTGCGCCGACCCGACGTGGTCGATGAGGACCGTGGCCTGCGACAGCGGCTGGGCGTGCACGAGCAGGTGCGAGCCGGTCGGCTCGAGGGTGCCCTCGACGCCCTCGACCCGCACGGAGGTCACCGTCGACGCGACGGCCTCCCGCGGGATCGTCACGACCGTGGCGCGCGGGAACGACGCCCACGCGACGGCCGCGGCGCGGTCGCCGGGCTTGCCGGCCTGGCCGAGGCGGGCGTCGTCGCGGTCCACGATCTCGACCTCGACCTCGGGCGCGTTCACGACCGTGGTGAGGACGCCGTGGCCCGTGAGCCGGCCCGTCCCGGGGGCGAACAGCGGGGCCAGCCGGTCGACCGGCGAGAACCGCCACTCCTCCTCGCGCCCGGTCGGCACCGCGAAGTCCGCGACCTCGAACGAGGTGGCGCGGGCCGCGCGGGACGACTCGGGGACGGTGCCGACGCCGTGGCTGTGCGCCTCGTCGGCCGTCGCGCGGGAGTGGTCGGTGGAGAGACCGGGGGTCTCGGGTGTGGTGGTCGACATCAGCCGACGGCCCCTTCCATCTGCAGCTCGATCAGGCGGTTCAGCTCGAGGGCGTACTCCATGGGGAGCTCGCGCGCGATGGGCTCGACGAACCCGCGCACGATCATCGCCATGGCCTCGGTCTCGGTCATGCCGCGGGACATCAGGTAGAACAGCTGGTCCTCGCTGACGCGGGACACCGTGGCCTCGTGGCCCATCGACACGTCGTCCTCGCGGACGTCGACGTACGGGTAGGTGTCCGAGCGCGAGATCTGGTCGACCAGCAGGGCGTCGCACAGCACGTTGGACGCCGAGTGCGACGCGCCCTCGAGCACCTGCACCAGGCCGCGGTAGGAGGTCCGGCCGCCGCCGCGAGCCACCGACTTCGACACGATCGACGACGAGGTGTGCGGCGCGGCGTGCACCATCTTGCAGCCGGCGTCCTGGTGCTGGCCCTCGCCCGCGAAGGCGATGGACAGCGTCTCGCCGCGGGCGTGCTCGCCCAGCAGGTAGATCGCCGGGTACTTCATGGTGACCTTGGAGCCGATGTTGCCGTCGACCCACTCCATCGTCGCGCCCTCTGCCGCGGTCGCCCGCTTGGTCACGAGGTTGTAGACGTTGTTCGACCAGTTCTGGATGGTCGTGTAGCGCACGCGGGCGTTCTTCTTCACGACGATCTCGACGACCGCGGAGTGCAGCGAGTCGGACTGGTAGATCGGCGCGGTGCAGCCCTCGACGTAGTGCACGTACGAGCCCTCGTCCGCGATGATCAGCGTCCGCTCGAACTGGCCCATGTTCTCGGTGTTGATCCGGAAGTAGGCCTGCAGCGGGATCTCGACGTGCACGCCCGGCGGCACGTAGACGAACGAGCCGCCCGACCACACGGCGGTGTTCAGCGACGCGAACTTGTTGTCGCCCGGCGGGATGACCGAGCCGAAGTACTGCTCGAACAGCTCCGGGTACTCCCGCAGGCCGGTGTCGGTGTCGACGAAGATGACGCCCTGCGCCTCCAGGTCCTCGCGGATCTGGTGGTAGACGACCTCGGACTCGTACTGCGCGGCGACGCCGGCGACGAGGCGCTGCTTCTCGGCCTCCGGGATGCCCAGGCGGTCGTAGGTGTTCTTGATGTCCTCGGGGAGCTCCTCCCAGGACGTCGCCTGCTTCTCCGTCGACCGCACGAAGTACTTGATGTTGTCGAAGTCGATGCCCGACAGGTCCGCGCCCCACCAGGGCATCGGCTTCTTGTCGAACAGGCGCAGCGCCTTCAGGCGGGTCTTCAGCATCCACTCGGGCTCGTTCTTGAGCGCCGAGATGTTGCGCACGACGTCCTCCGACAGGCCGCGCTGCGCCGTGGCGCCCGCGTCGTCGGCGTCGTGCCAGCCATAGCCGTAGGTGCCGATCGAGGCGATGGCCTCGTCCTGGCTCATCGGCTCGGCCGCAACCGGGCGGCCGGGGTCCGTCGTCGTCATCTCATCGTCCTTCCGCGGGTGCACGGGGGGGGTTCGGGGGGCTCTGGGTCAGTCGGTCGGTGTCGCGGTCGGCCGGCGCACCGGCACGATCGGGATGTTGGTGGTGCAGACGTGGCCGCCGCGGGCCAGCGTCGCAAGGCGCTGCACGTGCACGCCGAGCATGCGGGAGAAGGCGTGCGCCTCGGCCTCGCACAGCTCCGGGAACTCGCGCGCGACGTCCTGCACGGGGCAGTGGCCCTGGCAGAGCTGGACGGCGTGGCCGCCGGGCACCGGGCGCGCCGTGGCGGCGAACCCGTCGACCGCCAGGCCGTCGGCGAGCACCTGCGCGCGGCGGGCCGGGTCGTCGCCCGCCTCCGCCAGCGCGTCGGCGTGCCGGACCTCGAGGTCGTGCACCCGCTTCTCGGCGAAGCTGCGCACGGCGTCCGCGCCGCCGATCTCGGCCACGAAGCGCAGGGCCTGGGACGCGAGCTCGGAGTACTGCTGGCTCAACGCCGCCTGCCCGGCGGCGGTCACGACGTAGCGCTTGGCCGGGCGCCCGCGGCGCGCGGGGCCCACCGCGCCGCCGTCGTGCACGGCGATCTGCTGCTCGCCCTCCAGCACCGCGAGGTGCCGGCGGACCGCGGCGGCCGTCAGGACCAGCTCGGCGGCCAGCTCGGCCGCGGACACCGGGCCGTCGGCCGTGATGAGGTCGAGCACCCGGCGCCGGGTGCCGGCCTCGGACTCGTGCTCGGCGGGGCGAGTCCGCCCGGTCGCGTCGGTGGCCGGGGTCGTCGGGCAGTCGGCCTCCGGCGCGGCGGCGGTGCCCGGCGTGGTCGCACTCATGTGGCACACCTCCGGTTCGCTGCTGCGTGGCTGGTCGCGGGGTGGTCGTGCGCGTGCTCCCCGCGCCGGCCCCGCGGAGCCCCGACGGGGGCTCCCGATATCGGCAACATCCTTGTTGCCGAAATAAGTCCTGGCAAGCAAGGCGACCCTCACCACACCCGGCCCGACCCGCCGCCCCCTACACTCGCGGGGTGCTCGGCCAGTCCTCCTCCCTGCCCGCCGTCGAGGTGCGCGGGCTCGTCAAGCGGTACGACGGCCGCGCCGTCGTCGACGGGCTCGACCTGCACGCGTCCCCCGGGCGGGTGACCGCGGTGCTCGGGCCGAACGGCGCGGGCAAGACCACCACCGTGGAGTGCTGCGAGGGCCTGCGCACCCCGGACGCCGGCACCGTGCGCGTGCTCGGCCTCGACCCCGTCGCCGACGCCGGGTCGCTGCGCCCGCGGGTGGGCGTGATGCTGCAGGACGCCGGCCTGCCCACCGGCGTGCCCGCGCTGGGCGTGCTGCGGCACGTCGCGCAGATGTACGCCCGGCCCCGCGACGTCGGGGAGCTCGCCGAGCGGCTCGGGCTGACCCCGTTCGCCCGCACCACCGTGCGCCGGCTGTCCGGCGGGCAGCGGCAGCGGCTCGCGCTCGCCACCGCGGTCGTCGGGCGGCCGGACGTCGTGTTCCTGGACGAGCCGTCGGCCGGCATGGACCCGCAGGCCCGGCGCGCCGTCTGGTCGCTGGTCGAGGAGCTGCGCGCCGACGGCGTCGCCGTCCTGCTCACCACGCACCTCATGGACGAGGCCGAGGCGCTGGCGGACGAGGTCGCGGTGGTCGACCACGGCCGGGTCATCGCGCACGGCACCGTGCCGGCGCTGCTGGCCGGGGCCGACTCGTCGACGCTGACCTTCCGCGCGGAGCCCAGCCTGGACCTCGCCGCGCTGGGCGCCGCGCTGACGCCCGCCGGGGCCGCGGCGCGCGCCGCGGTCACCGAGACCGGGCCGGGCGCGTACGCCGTCGACTCCCCCGCCACGCCCGCGCTGGTCGCGGCGCTGGCCGCCTGGTGCGCCGACCGCGACGTGCTGCTCGCGCGGGTCGACGTCGGGCGCCGCACCCTCGAGGACGTGTTCCTCGACCTGACCGGACGGAACCTGCGATGACCGCGCCCGCCACCGCCGTCGGCGCCGACCGCGCCGCCCCCGCCGGGCGCCGGGTGCTCGCCCAGGCCCGGTTCGAGACGCTGGCCGTCCTGCGCAACGGCGAGCAGCTGCTCGTCACGCTGATCATCCCCGGGGTGGCGCTGATCGCCCTCGGCCGGGGGTCGTTCGTCGACGTCGGCGTGGGCGACGCCGAGCGGATCGACGTCGTGACGCCCGGGATCCTCGGTCTGGCGGTCATGGCCGGCTCGCTGACCTCGCAGGCGATCGCCACGGCGTTCGACCGGCGCAACGGCGTGCTGCGGCTGCTGGCGACGACGCCGCTCGGCCGCGGCGGGCTGCTCGCGGGCAAGGCGCTGGCGGTGCTCGCGGTCGCGGCGCTGCAGGTGGTCGTCGTCGGGGCCACGGGGCTCGTGCTCGGCTGGCGGCCGGGGCCTGCCGGCCTCCCCGGGGCGGTCCTCGCGCTGCTGCTCGGGGTCGCGGCGTTCACCGCGCTCGCGCTGCTGCTGGCCGGGACGCTGCGCGCCGAGGCGGTGCTGGCCGTGGCGAACCTCCTGCTCGTGGTCCTCGCCGTGGTCGGCGGCGTCGTGCTGCCGGTGGCGGACCTGCCCGGCGCCTGGGCGTCGGTGGCCGAGTGGCTGCCGCCGGGCGCGCTCGGCGAGGCGCTGCGCGGGGCGCTGGTCGACGGGGCGTTCCCGGCGGCGCACCTGGCGGCGCTGGCGGCGTGGGCGCTGGTGCTCGGCGCGGCCGTCCGGCGCTGGTTCCGCTGGTCGTCCTGACGCCGGCCACGGGCCTCCTCCGCGCGTGAGCAAGGCCATGTGCGCGGAGGCACGAGGGCGCGCCGGCGGACCGTAGGCTGGTCGCCGTGAGCTCCGACGTCGCCGCCGCCCCCGCACGCCCCGCGCCCAGCCGGTCCGAGGCCTGGCGCGCGCGGTTCGCCTACCCGGTCCTGGTGGCGAACCTGATCGGGCAGATCGGCATCGTCGTGACCGGCGGCGCGGTCCGGCTCACCGGCTCCGGCCTCGGCTGCTCCACCTGGCCGCAGTGCGAGCCGGGGCAGTTCGCGCCCGTCCTGCACGAGGCGATGACCTACCACCCGGTCGTCGAGTTCGGAAACCGCACGCTGACCGGCGTGCTCGGCGTCCTCGCGGTCGCCACGGCCCTGGTGGTCTGGTTCGACCGCGACCGGTCGCGCTCGTACCGCTGGCTCGGGTTCGCCCCGCTCGCCGGGGTCGTGCTGCAGGCGCTCATCGGCGGCGTCGTGGTGCTGCTGCACCTGCACCCGGCGTGGGTGAGCCTGCACTTCCTCGTGTCGATGGCGCTGGTCGCCGTGTCGACGCTGCTGGTGCACCGCAGCCGCGAGGGCGACGGGCCGCGGATCCCGGTCGTCGGGCCGTGGTCCCGGCGGCTCGCGCCGGTGCTCGGCGCGCTGCTCGTCGTCGTGCTCGCGCTCGGCGTCATCACCACGGGCGCCGGCCCGCACTCGGGCGACGAGGAGGTCGGCTACCGGATCGCCGTCGACCCGTACCTGATGGCCCGCGTGCACGCCGCGTCCGTGTGGCTGTTCGTCGCCGCGCTCGCCGTGCTGCTCTGGCTGAACCGGCGCGGGCCGCGCCTGCTGCGCCGCCGCGGCTGGGTGCTGGTCGGGCTCGTCGCGCTGCAGGGCGCGATCGGGTACGTCCAGGTCGCCACCGACCTGCCGATCCTGCTCGTCATGCTGCACATGCTCGGCGCGGCGCTGCTCGCGGCCGGGGCCACCCGCTACCTGCTGACCTTCCGCACCCGCGCCTGACGGGCGCGTCCGGCGGCGGCCGGTCGCACCCGGCCGCGCCCCGGTCGCCGGACGCCCCGCCCCGTGCTGTGCTGCGGGGCGTGGACGCCTACACGCGCGACGGCCTGACGTTCGACGTCCGGGACCACGTCCCGGAGGAGCCCGCGCCCGGCGGCCCGGTCGCGGTGCTGCTGCACGGATTCCCGCAGGACGGCTCGGCGTACGACGACGTGGCCGCGCTGCTCACCGCCCGCGGCGTCCGCGCGCTCGCGCCGGACCAGCGCGGCTACTCCCCCGGCGCCCGCCCGGCGGGGCGCCGGCCGTACGCCGTGCCCGAGCTCGTGGCGGACGTGCTCGCGCTGCTGGACGCCGCGGGCGTCGCGCGGGCGCACGTCGTCGGGCACGACTGGGGCGGCAGCGTCGCGTGGGCGTTCGCGCACCGGCACCCGGGCCGGACCGCGTCGCTGACCGCCCTGGGCACGCCGCACCCCGCCGCGCTGCGGCACGGCCTGCGCCGCGGCGCGCAGGCGCTGCGCTCGTCGTACGTGCTGGGGTTCCAGGTCCCGTGGCTGCCCGAGCGCGCGCTGCTCGCCGGGGGCGGCGCCGGGCTGCGGCGCTCGCTGACCGGGTCGGGCCTCGAACCCGCGCGCGCGGACCGCTCCGTGGCGCGGATGCGGGAGCCCGGCGCGCTGGGCGCCGCCCTCGCCTGGTACCGCGCGCTGCCGACCGGCCGCGGCGACGGCACCGGCACCGTGCGGGTGCCGACCACCTACCTCAGCGGGCGGCGGGACCCGTTCTTCGCCGCGGCGTCGGTGGCCGCGACCCGCGACCACGTCGACGCCCCGTACGCGCACGAGGACCTGGACGCGGACCACTGGCTGCCCGAGCACCGGGCCGGCGACGTCGCCACGGCGGTGCTCGCGCACGTCGACGCCGGCTGAGGCCTCAGCCCGCCGCGACCAGCGGCACCCCGGCGTCCGCGAGCGCCCGCGCCGCCGGGTCGCCGGGGTCGACGTCGGTCACCACGCCCGCGACCTCGTCCAGCGGCAGCACCCGGAACGGCGACGCCGCGCCGATCTTCTCGGCGCTCGCGAGGACGTAGGTGTCCCCGGCGCGCCGGGCGAGGGCCCGCTTCGTGGCGGCCTCCTCGGCGTCGCCGGTCGTGAGCCCCGCCTCCGCGTGCACGCCGGTGACCCCGAGCAGGAACACGTCCGCCCACACCCCGGCGGCGGCCTCGGCCAGCAGCGCGCCGGACGTGACGACGGAGTGCTTGAACAGCCGGCCCCCGAGCACGAGCACCTCGACGGTCGGGTGCTCGGCCAGCGCGGCGGCGACCGTCGGGCTGTGCGTGACGACCGTCGCCCGCAGGTCGGCGGGCAGCGCGCGGGCGACGGCGAGCGCCGTGGTGCCGCCGTCGAGGATCGCCGTGGTGCCGGGCCGGACCAGCTCGGCCGCCCGGCGGGCGACGCGGTCCTTGTTCTCGACGGCGACCGAGCGGCGGCCCGCGTAGTCGGCGACGGCGGGCGACACCGGCAGCGCGCCGCCGTAGACCCGCTGGCAGAGCCCCGCCGCCGCCATCTCGCGCAGGTCCCGCCGCACGGTGTCCTCGGACAGGCCGAGCCGCTCGGCCGCGTCCTTGGCGACCACGCGCCCCTCCGTGCGCAGCACGTGCAGCAGCTCGTCCCGTCGCTGTGCCGGCAGCATCCGCGTCTCCTCGTCGTCGGCTTGGCTGTTCTTGTTATTGCCTAGTCTTGCACGGTTCTGCACGTTATGGTCGGAGCCATGACTGCGCAGCTGATCCTCATCGCCGGCCCCTACCAGTCCGGGACCGATGGCGACCCCGCCGCCATGGCCGCCAACCTCCGCCGCCTCGAGGAGGCCGCCTGGCCGGTCTTCGAGCGCGGGCACGTCCCCATGATCGGCGAGTGGGTCGCGCTGCCCGTCCTCGCGAGCATGGGCGCCGACGGCCCGACCGACCCGCGGGCCCAGGACGTCCTCTACCCCACCGCCGAGCGGCTGCTCGAGCACTGCGACGCCGTGCTGCGGCTGCCGGGCGCGTCCGCGGGGGCGGACAACGACGTCGCGATCGCGCGGCGCCGGGGCATCCCGGTCTACACGTCGGTCGACGAGATCCCGCCCGCGGCCTGACGCCGGGCCGGGACGCGGCCCCGCCGGCAGCCCGCCCGCCGGCCGGTCGCCCGCTGGCCGCCCGCCATGCGGACGGCCGGCGGGACCGCCGCCACCAGGACGTACGCTCGCGCCATGGATCCGATGAGCAACCGGGGCTGCGCCCCGCGCCGGGGGCCCGGGGCCTGACCCCGGCACGCCCGACGCTCGCGTCGGCGTGCCGCGCAGGCACCCCGACCACCGCCCGCCGCACCGGCGGGCCGTCCCGCTGAGGACTCCCCATGCTCTCGTTCCCCCTCGGCGCGCGCCCGCGCGCCCTGACCGCCGCCGCCCTCGTCCTGGTCGGCTCCGCGTCCGTCCAGCTGTCCGCCGCGCTCGCGTCGTCCGCCTTCGGCTCGCTCGGCACCCTGGCCGTCTCGGGCTTCCGCATGACCGCCGCGGCGCTCGTGCTGCTCGCGCTCACCCGGCCCGCCCTGCGCGGGCGCGGTCGGGCCGCGTGGGCCGGCATCCTGCTCTACGGGGCGGCGATGGCCGCCATGAACGTGCTGTTCTACGCGGCGCTCGACCGCATCCCGCTCGGCGTCGCCGTGACGCTCGAGTTCTGCGGGCCGCTCGCGGTCGCGGCGGTGGCGTCCGCCGGGCGGGCGCGGCTCCTGCCGTTCGTCGCGCTGGCCGGAGTGGTGCTCGTCGTCGGCACGCCGGCGGGCGGGCTGGACCCGCTCGGCGTCGCGCTGGCCCTGGGCGCCGCGGCGGCGTTCGGCGGGTACACCGTGCTCGCCGGGCGCGTCGGCGCGGAGTCCGGCGGGCTGGGCGACCTCGCCCTGTCGGTGGCCGTCGGCGCGCTGCTGCTGTCCCCGTTCCAGGCCACGCAGGCCGGCGCGCTCGAGGCGGGCCACCTTGCGCCGCTGGTGCTGTCCGGCCTGGTCGGCGTCGCGCTGGCGTTCTCGCTCGACTTCCAGGCCGTGCGGCTGGCGGGCACCCGCGTGGTCGGCACGCTGTTCGCGGTCGACCCGGCGATGGGCGCGCTCGTCGGCGCGGTGGCGCTCGGCGACCGGCTGCCGCCCGCGGCGCTGGGCGGCATCGCGCTGGTCGTGCTCGCCGGCGCGGGCGCGGTCTGGTCCGCCGGGCGCCGCGCCCCGGCCGCACCCCCGCTGGACTGACCCCGCGCGGGTGCACGAGACACGTCCGCGGTGCCCGCAGCGAGGGAACCGCGGGCATGTCTCGTGCACCCCGCCGGGCGGGGCGGGGCGTCGGGGCGCCGGGGCGAGGGCCGTGGGTCTCGCGGGGCGACGGCGTTGCTCCATCCGGGTAGACCTGGCGCGCCGCCGGATGGCGCTTGCCGTGGCGCTGACCTGCGGCGCGACCCGCCGCCGGCCGGAGGGGCGCCCGACGCCGCCGGATGATTGAGGATTCATCTACCCATCCGGATCGTTGTCGGTGCCGAACGTACGGGTGAACGTCCGCTGCAGCAGCGCGGTGGACGACCACCCGTCGCCACGCCACCGGAGCCCCCCATGACCGCCCTCGCCACCCCCGACCGAGCCGTGACCGAGCTGTTCGGCGAGCCCCTCAGCCCCCGCGAGCGCATCGTCCTCGCCGAGCTCGCCGAGGACGTCACGCTCGACGACATCGCCCGCAAGCTGTTCGTCTCCCGGAACACGGTCAAGACGCAGGTGCGGTCGATCTACCGCAAGATCGGCGCCTCGACCCGCGCCGAGGCCGCCGCCTGGGCGGAGGCCGCCGGGCTCCGCTGACGCCCGGCGGCGCGCGCCCACGCGCGCCGCGACGCGCTTCATCGGTATCGCCCCGCAGGTCGCGGCCGCTCGGCCGAAAACCCCGTCGGATGTGTCATACGTCACATCTAGGCTCGCCCCATGGAACAGGCGATCGAGGCCCGCGGGCTCGTCAAGCGCTACAAGGGCGTCACCGCCCTGGACGGCGTCGACCTCACCGTGCCGACGGGCACGGTGCTCGGTCTGCTCGGCCCCAACGGGGCGGGCAAGACCACCATCGTCCGCGTCCTGTCGACGCTGCTGCGGCCCGACGGCGGCAGCGCGCGCGTCATGGGCGTGGACGTCCTCGGCCGGCCGGCGGACGTCCGCCGGCGCATCGGCCTGTCCGGCCAGTACGCCGCCGTGGACGAGTACCTGTCCGGGTACGAGAACCTCGACATGATCGGCCGGCTCTACCACCTCGGGGCCCGGCGGTCCCGGGAGCGGGCGCGCGAGCTGCTCGCGGCCTTCCGGCTGGAGGACGCGGCGGACCGGCCGACCAAGACCTACTCGGGCGGCATGCGGCGCCGGCTGGACCTGGCCGGCGCGCTGGTCGCCGACCCGCCCGTGATCTTCCTGGACGAGCCGACGACCGGCCTCGACCCGCGCGGGCGCACCGAGATGTGGGACGTCATCCAGACGCTGGTCGCCGGCGGCACCACGCTGCTGCTGACGACGCAGTACCTGGAGGAGGCCGACGTCCTCGCCGACGAGATCGTCGTCATCGACCACGGCCGGATCATCGCCCAGGGCACCGCAGACCAGCTCAAGCGGCAGGTCGGCGGCGAGCGCCTGGAGCTCACCGTCGCCGACGTCGCGTTCCTGGCGCACGTCGAGGAGGTGCTCGCGCCGCTCGGCGTCGGGCGGCCCGCGGTGGACGACGGGCGGCGGTCGTTCGTCATGCCGGTGTCCGGCGGGCCCGAGGTGCTCAGCGAGGCGCTGCGCCGGCTGGACGAGCGCCAGGTCCGCCTCGAGGACGTCGGCCTGCGGCGCCCCACGCTCGACGACGTGTTCCTCGCGCTCACCGGCAAGGCCACCGAGTCCGACGGGGCGACCGACCCGAAGGGGGGTGCGTGATGCCGGTCCCGAACGTGATCGCCGACGCGTCCGTCGTCGCGAAGCGGAACATCATCAAGATCAAGCGGGTGCCCGACCTGCTGGTCTTCACCACGCTCTCCCCCATCATGTTCGTCCTGCTGTTCTCCTACGTGTTCGGCGGGGCGATCGACCAAGAAGGCGGCGGGCAGGCCTACCGGGAGTTCCTCATCGCGGGGATCTTCGCCCAGACGGTGATCTTCGGGGCCACCGTCACCGGCGCCGCGCTGGCCGAGGACCTGAAGAAGGGCATCCTCGACCGGTTCCGGTCGCTGCCGATGGCGCCGTCCGCCGTGCTGACCGGGCGGACGTTCTCCGACGTGGTGAACAACGTCATCGTGCTCGTCGTCATGGGCCTGACCGGGCTGGTGGTCGGCTGGCGGATCCGGTCGTCGGTGCTCGACGCGCTGGCGGGCTTCGCGCTGCTGCTCGTGTTCGCCTACGCGATCAGCTGGATCATGGCGTGGATCGGGATGCTGGTCCCCAGCCCCGAGGTGGTGAACAACGCGTCGTTCATCGTGATCTTCCCGCTGACGTTCGTCGCGAACACGTTCGTCCCGCTCGACACCCTGCCCGCCCCGCTGCAGACGTTCGCCGAGTGGAACCCCGTGTCGGCGGTGACGCAGGCGGCGCGGGAGCTGTTCGGCAACATCCCGCCCGGGGTGCCCGAGCCGACCGCGTGGCCGCTGCAGAACCCGGAGCTCTACACGCTGATCTGGTCGGCGCTGTTCCTCGTCGTGTTCGTGCCGCTCGCCAACGCGCAGTACCGGGTGTCGACGAGCCGCTGAGCCCACGGGAGGACCCGGCGCGCTCCAGGTCCTCCCGCAGGTGGACGCCGACGTCCCGCCGCGCTGGCACCGTGGTGCGGGGTCGCCGGGCAGGCCGGCGACCCCGCCCTCCCGAGAGAAGCAGATCGCGCGTGTTCGACCAGGTCCCCGTCCTCCCCGTCGTCGTCCCCGCGGCCGCGGCCGCCCTCGCGGTGCTGCTGACGGTCCTGCTCCGCCGGGGGCGGCTCACCGCGCCCCGGGCCGCCGTCGCCGTCGCCCTCTGCGTCTACGGGGCGGGGATCGTGGCGAACACGGTGTTCCCGATCTTCCTGGACAAGCCCGCCGCCGACGTGCCGTGGCACGCCCACCTCGCGCTCGCACCGCTCGTCGGCTACGAGGCGGCCGACGCGCTCAAGAACGTCGCCGTGTTCGTGCCGCTCGGGGTGCTGACCGCGCTGCTGGGCGCCCGGGCGTCGGGGCGGCGCGCGGTGCTGGTGGCGGTCTCCGTCAGCCTCGGGATCGAGGTCAGCCAGCTGGTCGCCGCCCACCTCCTGGGCGGCGGGCACCTCGCCGACGTGAACGACCTGCTGTTCAACGTCCTCGGCGGCGCGCTCGGGTACGGCCTGCTCCGCGCCGGTACGCGGGTCCCCCGGGTCGCGGCCGTCGTCGACCGATTCCGCTGGACCGGCCCGGCACCCGACGGCGCCCGCGCCGCGGGTCCGGCCGTCGTGGGCGCCGCGTATCGCGGCTGACCGCGCGGGCAGGCACCACCGCGACCCCGTGCGGGCGGGTGCGCGGGGCGCCGGGCCACGGGTCGTGCCCGCCCGCCCGGCGCCGCACCACGTCAGTCGACCGGGCGGAGCGTGCGCCAGCCGCGGTCGCGCGACGCGGCGGCCGCGAGGATGCCCACCGAGGCGCTGGGGCTGCGCAGCCGGCCGGCCAGGACGGCCTCGACGGCCTCGTCCAGGGGCAGCCACAGCGGCACCATGCCGGCCTCCTCGTCCTCCCGGGTGAACCGGTCGGCCTCGGGCACCTCGGACAGCCCGCGGGCCAGGTACACGAGGATGTGCTCGTTCGACCCGCCCGGGGAGTTCGCGAACTCCGCGAGCAGGTGCCAGGTGTCGGCCCGGAGGTCGGCCTCCTCGCCCAGCTCGCGCGCCGCGGTGACGTGCGGCAGCTCGCCGTCGACGTCGCGCAGCCCGGCCGGGGGCTCCCACAGCTCGGCGCGCACCGGGTGCCGGTACTGCTGCAGCAGCAGCACGCGGTCGTCCTCGTCGAGCGCGATGACCGCGACGGCGCCCGGGTGGTCGACGAACTCCCGGACCACCTGCGAGTCGCCCAGGTCCACGGTCTCGGACACGAGGTCCCAGATCTTCCCGTGGTGCAGGTCGGTGTGCTCGAGGACGGGGCGCTCGGCGGGCCGGTCGGCCGGCCCGCCGGGCGCGTCCGTCGTCACGCCTTGGCCTTCGCCGAGACCGTCGCGCCCCGCGCCTCGAGGGCCGCGCGGACCAGCCCCGCGAACAGCGGGTGCGACCGGGTCGGCCGTGACTTGAACTCCGGGTGCGCCTGCGTGGAGACGTAGTACGGGTGCACCTCGCGCGGCAGCTCGACGAACTCGACGAGCGACGAGTCCGGCGACGTGCCCGAGATGACCAGGCCGGCCTCCTCGAGCTTGTCGCGGTACGCGTTGTTCACCTCGTACCGGTGCCGGTGCCGCTCCGTGACCCGCGTCGATCCGTAGGCCTCCGCCGCGACCGAGCCCTCGGCCAGCACGGCCTCGTACGAGCCGAGCCGCATCGTGCCGCCGAGGTCGCCCTCGCCGCCGACGATCGCCAGCTGCTCCGCCATCGTCGCCACGACCGGGTGCGCCGGGTCGGCGTCGAACTCGGACGACGACGCGCCGGCCAGGCCGAGCACGTTGCGGGCGTACTCGATGACCATCGTCTGCAGGCCGAGGCAGATGCCGAGCGTCGGCACCTTGCTCTCGCGGGCCCAGCGCAGCGCGCCGAGCTTGCCCTCGATGCCGCGCACGCCGAACCCGCCCGGGACCAGGACCGCGTCCACGCCGCCGAGCGCGCGCTGCGCGCCCTCGGGCGTCTGGCAGTCGTCCGACGGCACCCAGCGGATCTTCACCTTGGCGTCGTTGTGGAAGCCGCCGGCGCGCAGCGCCTCGGTCACCGACAGGTACGCGTCCGGCAGGTCGATGTACTTGCCGACCAGCGCCACCTCGACGTGGTGCGCGGGCTGGTGCACGCGCTGCAGCAGCTCGTCCCAGCCGCTCCAGTCGACGTCGCGGAACTGCATGCCGAGCCGCTGCACCACGTAGGCGTCCAGGCCCTCGGCGTGGATGACCCGCGGGATGTCGTAGATGCTCGGCGCGTCCACGCAGGAGATGACGCCCTGGGTGTCGACGTCGCACATCAGGCCGATCTTGGCCTTGATCGACTGCGGGATCTCCCGGTCCGACCGGAGCACGATGGCGTCCGGCTGGATGCCGATGCTGCGCAGGGCGGCGACCGAGTGCTGCGTCGGCTTGGTCTTCAGCTCGCCCGACGGGCCGATGTACGGCACCAGCGACACGTGCAGGAAGAACACGTTGTCCCGGCCGAGCTCGTGCCGGACCTGGCGGGCCGCCTCGAGGAACGGCTGCGACTCGATGTCGCCGACCGTGCCGCCGATCTCCGTGATGATGATGTCGACGTCGTCCGCGGCCTGCGACCGCATCCGCGTCTTGATCTCGTCGGTGATGTGCGGGATGACCTGGACCGTGTCGCCGAGGTACTCGCCGCGCCGCTCCTTCGCGATGACGTGCGAGTAGACCTGGCCGGTCGTCACGTTCGCGGAGCCGACCAGGTCGACGTCGAGGAACCGCTCGTAGTGGCCGACGTCGAGGTCCGTCTCGGCCCCGTCCTCGGTGACGAAGACCTCGCCGTGCTGGAACGGGTTCATCGTCCCGGGGTCGACGTTGAGGTAGGGGTCGAGCTTCTGCATCGTGACCCGCAGGCCGCGGGAACGGAGAAGTCGCCCGAGGCTCGAGGCGGTCAGGCCCTTGCCCAGTGAGGAGGCGACGCCTCCCGTGACGAAGATGTGCCGGGTCGTGGTGTCCGACCGCCCGGAGAGTCGATTTGCGCGCTCTGCCACGGGCTTCCACTGTACCCGAGTCGGCGCGGGTCCGTGCGCCCCGCGCCGGGTGACCCCCACCACGGCGCGCGCTCGCGAGCCTCGGGAGGTTCGGCACGAGTGGAAGATCCGGCCCGACACACCCCGGCGTGTCGGGCCGGATCTTCCACTCGACCCGGCGGTCAGGCCGTGTAGGCCGCGGCCAGCTGGGTCAGCACGTCCGCCTCCGTCGGGAGGGTCGCCGCACGGGCCCGGGCCGCGTCGCGGAGCGCCGCCCGGCGCGCGTCGTCGCCCAGCACCGCCGTCAGCGCGGCCGCGAACGCCTCCGCGTCGCCGACGGGGACCAGCACCGCCGCGTCGCCGGTGACCTCGCGGGTGCCGCCGGCGTCCGTGACGACGAGGGCCGCGCCCAGCGCCAGCGCCTCCTGCACGGCGAGCGGCTGCCCCTCCCACACGGCCGTCGACGCGACCACGTCGGCCGCCGCCAGCAGGTCGGCCACGTCCTCGCGGCGGCCCAGCAGGTCGACCGGCGCGCCCGCGGCGTCCGCCCGGGCCCGCAGGTCGGCGAGCAGCGGCCCGTCCCCGGCGACGACCCAGCGCAGCGCCGGCCGGGTGCGCCCCGCGGCGGCCGCGGCGGCCACGAGGGTGTCGAGGCCCTTCTGCGGGGCCAGCCGCGCCACGGTGACGACCAGGTCCTCCCCCGGCGCGACGCCGAGGGCCGCCCGCACGGCGTCCCGGTCCCGGCCCGGCGCCCGGCGCGCGGGGGCGGGCACGAGGGCGCGCTCGGCGCGGCGGGCTCCCTGGGCGCGGGCGAGGTCGACCAGGTCGCCCGACACCCCGAGCACGACGTCGGCGCCCCGCGCGACGACCCGGCCGAGCCCCGCGGACACCGTCCGGATCGCCCGGCCGCCGACCGGCAGGTTGTGCAGCGTCACCACGACGCGCGGCCGACCGCGCCGGGGCGCGCCCCGGACCGCCAGCACCGCGAGGGCGCCCGCGCGCAGGCCGTGGGCGTGCACGGCGTCGGCGTCCCGCGCGAGCGCCGCGAGCCGGGCCACGGCCCGCGCGTCGGAGGCGTGCGGGCGGTCGGCGATCTCGACGGCCGCGAACCCGACGGCCGGGTCCGCGGCGACGGCCGGCTCCAGCGCGGCCGGGCCGGCGACGAGCACCCGGTCCCCCGCCGCGGCCAGCGCCGCCGACACCTGCGCCACGTGCCGGGCGACGCCGCCCGCGCTCGAGCCCAGCACCTGCAGCACGCGTCGGGTCATCGGCCCGCCTCCCGGGGGTCGTCCGGCCCGGGGGCCGGGGTGCCGGCGCCGGGCGCCGGGGTGGTGGTGGTCGGGGTCGCGGCCGCCGGCGCCGCGGTCGCGGCGGCGGTCGTGGCGGTCGCGGTGGTCGTCGGCGTCGCCGGCTCCGGGTCGGTGCCCGGCACGAGCGCGTCGGCCGCCGCACCCGCGTCGGCCGCCCCGGCCCCAGGCTCCGCGGCGGCGACCGTCGTCGCGCCCGCCGACCCGCCCCGTCGCAGCAGCCCCGTCACCGTCGACCGGTCGAGCACCGCCACCGCGCCCACGACGAGCACGACGACGACCGCCGCCCCGCCCGCCGCCGCGGCGACCGCGCCGGGGATCCCGTCGGTCAGCGCCTGCACCGCGTCCACGACCCAGCGGCCCGCGACCGCGGCCACGGCACCGGCGCCCAGCAGCACGGCGAGCGTCCGGGCCAGCCCCGCGACCGCCGACGCGCCGGCCGCGGCCCGCAGGACCGCGAGCAGCGCCACCCCGGCGACGACCATGCCGGCCGTGTTGCCGAGCGCCAGCGCGTGTAGGGTCGCGGCGGCGTCCCGCGCGCCGGGCACGAGCACGAGGCACGCGACCCAGGACGCGGCCGCCACGACCACCCAGCCGGCGCTGGCGGCCAGGACGGCGAGCCGCCCGCGCTCGAGCGCGTACAGCGCCCGGGAAACGTGGAAGACGAGCGCGAAGCCGAGCAGGCCCGGCGCGACGAGCGTGAGCGCGTCGGCGACGGACGCGATCAGCGCCGTGTTGCCGCGGCCGATCGCCTCGAACACCGCCGTCGCGGCGGGCGCCACGGCCGCGAGCATCGCCGCCCCGGCCGCGCCGGCGACGAGCACGCCACGGGTCGTCACCGCGGCGAGCGGGGCGTAGCCCGCGCGGCCCTCGCGCTGCGCGGCCGCGGCGAGGCGCGGGAACGTGCTGGTCGCGAGCGGCACCGCGAGCACGGCGTACGGCAGCAGGTAGGTGGGCTGCACCATCGTCTGCCACGCCGACAGCGCACCGTCGCCGCCGTAGGTCTGCGCGAGCGTGATGGTCACGAGGACCGCGAGCTGCTGCGCGACGAGCGCGCCGACGCCGGCCAGCGCCAGACCCCGCGCCCGGGCGGCGACGCCGTCGGGGAACCGCAGCGCGAGCCGCAGCCGCACGCCGGAGCGCCACACCGGCACGACCTGGCACAGGCCCATGGCCGCGACGCCGGCCGTCGTGCCCCATGCCAGCAGGGCCGCGGCGCCGTCCGGCAGCACGTCGGCCTCGCCGGCCCCGCCCGCGACGCCCGCGTCGGCGAGCAGCCAGCCGTAGCCGGCGTACGTGCCGATGACGACGAGGCTCGACAGCACCGGGGCGAACGCCGGCCAGAAGAACCGCCGCTGCGCCTGGAGGACGCCGGACAGCACGACGGCGAGCCCGTACAGGGGCAGCTGCACGGCGAACACGCGGATGAAGAACGCGACGAGGTCGCGCTCCGCGGCGCTGTCGACCCGCGACAGCGCGGACAGCGGCTCCGCGGCCAGCGCCAGCGCCGCGCCGAGGACCACGAGCACGCCGAGCGTCCAGCCGAGCATCCCCGACGCGATCCGGGACACGTCGTCGCGCATCCCGCGGGCCAGCGGCCCGGCGATCACCGGGATCAGGGCGCCGGCGAGCGCCCCGCCCGCGGCCACCTCGAACAGCACGTTGGGCAGGGTGTTCGCCCAGTTGTAGGCGTCGCCGACGTCGGTCAGGCCGACGGCGTTGTTGAAGACCAGGTTCCGCGCGAACCCCAGCAGCCGGCTGACGACCGTCACGGCTGAGATCAGGGCCGCGGCGCCCGCCAGACCGGACAGGACGGCCCGGCGGCTCACCGCCCGGGCACCCCGCCCGCGGCGTCGCCGGCGCCCGGCGACCCGGCGCCCGGCGACCCGGCGCCCGCCGACCCGGCGCTCGAAGTCCCCGCTCCCGGCGAGCCCGGCACGTGCGCCGGCCGCCGGCCCCACGCGTCGAGCTCGCGCAGCACCGGCGTGCGCGCGATCACCTGGGTGAACGACACCTTCTCCGACGCGACGGTCAGCGCGACCACGCCGGCGAGCAGCCCGAGCCGCACCGGCCGGGGGCAGCCCTGGACGGCGACCGTGCCGAGCACCGCGCCGACCGCGTTGGCCCCCGAGTCACCGAGCATGTCCCGCTCCGCGAGGTCGTCGGGCAGCTCGGCGGCGGCGGCGCCCAGCACCGCGGCCGCCGCACCCCCACCGCGCCCGCCCAGCAGGCCCGCCGGGGCGGCCGCGATCGCCGCGGCCTTCAGCGCGCGCCCCGGGCGCAGGTCGAGCAGGTTGACCAGGTTGGCGCTGGCGGCGATCAGCGCGCCGTCGACGGCCACGTCCGCGAGCCGGGTCGCGATCGCCGCGCCGCGGCCCGCGGGCAGCCGGTCGTGCGGGCGGCTCAGCGCGGCGGCGAGCAGCGCGCCCGCGCCGATGCCCAGCACCTTGAGGCCGCCGGTGGTCACCTCGCCGCGGGCGAGCGCACCCAGGTGGCCGCGCAGGCCCTTGCGCACGGTGCCCTCGCGGTCCTCGGTCAGGTCGTCGACCAGGCCGAAGCCGGTGGCGCTCGTCGTGGCCACGGCCAGGGCGGCGCCGTCGCGCACGGACGGCGCGCCGACCAGCCCGCCGGCCAGCACGCCGGCGGCGACCGCCGGGCCACCCAGCAGGCTCACGGGCTCGCCGCGGTGGTTGGTGCGCTCCCAGAGGCGCGCGCCGCCCGGCGGCTCGTCGTCGAGCAGGCCGCGGACGACGCTCGTGCCCAGCCGCGCCGCGACGGCGGCGGCGATCCGGCGGCCGACGCTCACCCCTGCGCCCCGGCGTCGCCCTCGCCGGCCCCGGCGTCGGCACCCGCGTCGCCCGTCGCGACCGGCGTGCGGTCCGGCGGGGTCAGCGTGGTCGCGGTCGGCACCGTCGTGAGGTCCTCGCCGCGGCCGTAGTGGCCGTTCGTGCCGCCGATCCGCGCGTTCAGGGCCAGCGGCACGGACACCCGGCCCGCGGCGGTGTCGCCGTCGCTGACGGTGGTCAGCGCCTCGGCGGCGGAGTCGTCCCCGAGGATCGTCGCGACCAGCGTGCCGTCGGTGACCGGGCCGTCGACGACGACCGCGCCCTCGGACCGGGTCTGCGCGACGCGGGCCAGCGCGATCTGCGAGGACAGCACCGCCTGCGCCTCCTCCTCGTCCGGCGCGGTCTCGGTGGCGACCGCGTCGGGCGCGACGGTCGGGGCGACCAGCACCACGGCGTCCGCGGGCTGGGTCACCTCGCCCTCGAACGCGACGAGCGGCTCGTCGCCGGACGTCATGAACTCGAGCAGCGTCGCCGCGTCCGAGCTGAGGGCGTCGGGGTTCGCGGGGTCCGCGCCGGTGAGCCCCTGCACCAGCGCCTCGGACAGCGAGGTGTCGGCGGAGGCGTCGTCGGCGGGCTGCGGGTCGAGGTAGCTGGCGATGTTGCCGACGAGCGCCTGGCGGAACGACCGCCGGTCGGTGGACGACCACGCCTCGTTCAGGACCACGTCCGCGCTGACGGTCGCGCCCGCGTCGGTCAGCTGGCTCTCGACGGCGGCGAGCGCGTCGCCGTCGACCGTGCCGAGCTGGATGACCGCGACGCGGCGGTCGGCGAGCGTGCCGTCGACGAGCTCGGCGCCGGCGGCCTCGGCGAACGCCTCGCTCGCGGCGAGGTCGGAGCCCGCCGCGTCCAGGTCGGCGCGCAGCTGGTCCCGCTCGCTGCGCAGCTGGTCCACCTGCCCCGTGAGCGTGTTGCCGATCGTCTGCTCGAGCGGGCCCGCGCCGAGGGCGATGCCCACCGCGAGCGCGAGGAACACCGAGATCAGCGAGACGAGGTGGTACCGGAAGTCGATCACAGCGGGAGCTCTCGATCAGGTGCCGGCGCGTGCGCGGCACGGGAGGGAACGGGTTGGGGCGTGCAGCCGGGCGTCATGACGACCCGCCGAACAGCGACCCGAACCAGTAGACGACGTCGTCCCAGCGCGCCGCGGCGAGACCGATGAGGGTCTGGCCCGCGGTGGTCGACGCCAGGGCGACGCCCAGCGCGAGCAGGCCGGCGAGCACGAGGAGCGTCAGCTGGAGGTTGGAGATGCGGTTCCGGTACAGCCGGGACACGCCCTTGGCGTCGACCAGCTTGCTGCCGACCCGCAGCCGGGTGAGGAACGTCGACGCCATGCCCGCGCGGCCCTTGTCCAGGAACTCGACCAGCGTGGCGTGCGTGCCGACGGCCACGATGAGCTCGGCGCCCTTGTCGTCGGCCAGCAGCATCGCGACGTCCTCGCTGGTGCCGGTCGCCGGGAACACGATGTGCGGCACGCCGAGCTGGTCGACGCGGGCCAGGCCCGGCGCGCGGCCGTCGCGGTAGGCGTGCACGACGATCTCGGCGCCGCAGCGCAGCGCGCGGTCGGACACGGAGTCCATGTCGCCGACGATCATGTCCGGCGTCCAGCCGGCCTCGAGGATCGCGTCCGCGCCGCCGTCCACGCCGACGAGCACCGGGCGGTACTCGCGGATGTACGGCCGCAGCGTGACGAGGTCCTCCTTGTAGTGGTACCCGCGCACCACGATGAGCACCTGCCGGCCCTCGATCTCGGTGGTGATGTCCGGGACGCCCACGCCGTCGAGCAGCAGGTCGCGCTCCCGGCGCAGGTAGTCCATGGTGTTGGCGGCGAACGACTCGAGCTGGACCGACAGGCCCTCGCGCGCGGCCGCCTGGTCCGTGGCCACGGTCTGCTCGGTCTGCACCGTGCCCTCGGCGACGAGGGTGTCGCCGTCGTACACGGAGCCCTTCTCGACGCGCAGCGTCCGGCCCTCGCGCAGGGTCATGACGTCGGGGCCGAGGTCGTCGACGAGCGGGATGCCGGCGGACACCAGGATGTCCGGGCCGAGGTTCGGGTAGCGGCCCGACGTCGAGCGCGCGGCGTTGAGCACCGCGGCGGGCTTGCAGGCGGCGAGCGCCTCGGCCGACACCCGGTCGATGTCGACGTGGTCGATCACGGCGATCTCGCCCGGGCGCAGGCGCTTGGTCAGCGCCTTCGTCCGAGGGTCGACCCGGGCGGGGCCGACGAGCTCGCCCCCGGGCGTCGTGGCGGAGCGCTTACGCGAGGGCAGGAGTTTCATCGCCGTTCATGGTGCCAGATCCGCCAGCTCCAGGAGCTCGGCTGCGTGTGCGCGCGCCGTGTCGGACTCCTCCTGGCCGGAGAGCATCCGCGCGAGCTCGCGCACCCGGTCCTCCCCCGTCACCTCGCCGACGCCGGACGCGGTGATCGCGCCGTCGCGGGACTTGGTGACCACGAGGTGCCGGTCGGCGAACGCGGCGACCTGCGCCAGGTGCGTCACCACCAGGACCTGCGAACCCCGTGCCAGCGCGGCCAGACGGCGCCCGACCTCGGTCGCGGCACGCCCGCCGACCCCGGCGTCGACCTCGTCGAAGACGAACGTCCCGGGGGTGTGCTCCCCCCGGTCGGGCGACGTCGCGAGGGCCACCTCGAGGGCCAGCATCACCCGGGACAGCTCGCCGCCGGAGGCCCCCTTGCCCAGCGGGCGGGCCGGCGCGCCCGCGTGCGGGACCAGGAGCATCTCCACGACATCTCCACCGTGCGGGCCGAGCTCGGGCGCGTCGTCGACCCGCACGGTGAGGCTGGCCCCGCCCATCGCGAGCCCGGCCAGCTCCGCGGAGACGGTCGCGGCGAGCCGCTCGGCGGCCTCGCGCCGTGCCGCGCCGACCCGGCCGGCCAGGTCGGCGAGCCGAGCGTCGAGGGCGTCCCGCTCGGCCGTGAGCTCCGCGACCTTCTCGTCGCCGTCGCCGATGTCGAGCAGCCGGCGGCCGCTCTCCTCGGCCCAGCGCAGCACCGCGGCGACGTCCTCGCCGTACGACCGGGTCAGCGACGCGAGCTCCGCGCGCCGGGTCTGCGCGGCGTCGAGCCGCAGCGGGTCGGCCTGCAGGTCCTGCAGGTACGAGGACAGCTCGGTGGCGGCGTCCGCGAGCAGGTAGCCGGCCTCGGCGACCCGGCCGCGCAGCTCGGCGAGCCGCGCGTCGTGCTCGCCCGCCGCGTCCAGCAGCCGCCGGGCGTGCTCGACGAGCGCGGCGGCGTTCGCGCCCGCGTCGGGGGCGTCCTCGTCGCCGAGCAGGGCGGCGTGCGCCCCCGTGGCGGCGGCGCGCAGGTCCTCGGCGTGCTCCAGCCGGACGATCTCCTGCGCGAGGTCGTCGTCCTCCCCCGGCTGCGGGTCGACCCGCTCGACCTCGGCCAGGCCCAGGCGCAGCAGCTCGGCCTCGCGGGCGAGGTCCTGCCGGCGGGCGGTCAGGTCGTCGATGGTCGCCTGCAGGCGGCCGCGCTCCGCCCAGGCCTGCCGGTACTCGGCCAGCAGGGCGCCGTGCGCCGCCCCCGCGAACGCGTCGAGCGCCTCGCGCTGGTGCTGCGGCGACCGCAGCCGGGCCTGGTCCTGCTGCCCGTGCACCGTGATGAGCTGCTCCGCGAGCTCGCCGAGCACCGCCTGCGGCACCGAGCGGCCGCCCAGGTGCGCGCGGGACCGCCCGGGGCTGCCGTCGGTCGACGCGGACACCGTGCGGACCAGCAGCAGGCCGCCGTCGTCGTCGACCGCCGCGCCCGCCTCCTCCGCCCGCGCGAGCACCGGCGAGCCGTCCGGCACGACGACCCGGCCCTCGACCACCGCGGTCGAGGCGCCGGTCCGCACCGTCGCCGGGTCGGCCTTGCCACCGAGCAGCAGGTTCAGCCCGGTCAGCACCATCGTCTTGCCGGCGCCGGTCTCGCCCGTCAGGACGGTCAGGCCCGGGTGCAGCCGGATCTGGGCGCCGGTGATGACGCCCAGGTCGCTGATCGTGATCTCCTCGAACACGGCCGCGTCCGCCCCCTCAGTCCTCGTCGGCCGGCGCGCGGGTGGCGCCGATCCCCCGGTCGCGCGCCGGGGTCTCCGTCGCGCGCCCGCGCCAGCCGACCACGGGCAGCGCGAACTTGTTCACCAGCCGGTCCGTGAACGGCGCCGGCGTGAGCCGGGCCAGCCTGACCGGCACCGGCGACCGGCGCACCTCGACGCGCGAGCCGGCGGGCACCTCGATGCGGCGGCGGCCGTCGCAGACCAGCACCGCCGGGGACGGCGACCGGGTCAGCACCTCGACCGCGATCACGCTGCGCGGCCCCACGACCAGCGGGCGTGCGAACAGCGCGTGCGCGGACAGCGGCACCACGATGAGGCTGTCGACCTCGGGCCACACGACCGGGCCGCCCGCGGAGAACGCGTGCGCGGTGGATCCCGTGGACGTCGCCAGCACCACGCCGTCGCAGCCGAAGCTGGACAGCGGGCGGTCGTCGACCTCGAGCACGACCTCGACCATGCGCGCCGGCTCGGCCTTCTCCAGCGCGGCCTCGTTCAGCGCCCAGCCGGTCACCGGGTCCCGCCGGCCGGGCACCTGGACCTGCACCTGGAGCGTCGTGCGCTCCTCGACGGTGTAGTCGCCCGCCGCGATCCGGCGCACGGCCTCCTTGATGTCGTCCCGCTCGCTCTCCGCGAGGAACCCGACGTGCCCGAGGTTGATGCCGAGCAGCGGGACGCCCGCGGCGCGCGCGAGCTCCGCGGCGCGCAGGATCGTGCCGTCGCCGCCGAGGATCATCGCCAGCTCGATGTCGTGGAACGCCATGCCGGGGACGTCCTCGCCCGCGAGCACGGGCGTGAACCCGGCCGCGGACAGCGCCGCGGCGGCCTCCTCGGTCGCCGTCACCGCCTCCGGACGCCCGCTGTGCGTGACGACCAGGACCCGCCTGCTGCTCATGCGCTCTCCTCCTGCTCCGTGACCACGGCCTCGACCCGGGCCACCAGCGCGGCGCCCGCCAGGGCGCCGCCGGCCCGACCCGCCCCGCGGCGCAGCCACAGGAAGTACTCCACGTTCCCGCTCGGACCGGGCAGCGGGCTGCGCGCCACGCCGCCGACCTCGAGCCCCTGCTCCTCCGCCGCCGCGGCGACCGCCAGCACCGCCTCGACCCGCTGCGCGGCGCTGCGCACCACGCCGCCCGAGCCCAGCCGCTCCCGGCCGACCTCGAACTGCGGTTTCACCATCAGCACGAGGTCCGCGGCCGGGGCCGCGACGGCCGCCAGCGCGGGCACGACCAGGGTGAGCGAGATGAACGACAGGTCCGCGACGACGAGCCCCGGCGCCGGGTCCACGTCGCCCTGAGCGAGGTACCGGACGTTCACGCCCTCGCGGAGGTCGACCCGGGGGTCGGCGCGCAGCCGCTCGACGAGCTGGTCGTGGCCGACGTCCACCGCGACCACGCGGCGCGCCCCGCGGCGCAGCAGCACGTCGGTGAACCCGCCGGTGCTCGCGCCCGCGTCCAGGCACTCGCGGCCCTCGACCACGACACCCGGGAACGCGTCCAGGGCGCCGAGCAGCTTGTGCGCGCCGCGCGAGGCCCAGTCGTCGCCCGCCGTCCCGTCCGGGCCCGGCTCGACGCGCGCGTGCTGGCCGTCGCCGAGCGGGGCGGCGGCCCGCCGCACGGGCGCTCCGTCCACCGTCACCCGGCCGGCCGCGATGAGCTCGGCGGCGTGCTTCCGCGACCGGGCGAGCCCGTCGCGGACGAGGGCGGCGTCGACGCGCGTCGGCACCCGCTAGCCCTCCGCGTCGGCGAGCCGGTCCTGCAGGGCCGCGTGCACGGCGTCGAACACGGCGAGCTGCTCGCGCAGGCTGAGCTCGGTGACCTCGGTCAGGCGGAGGACCGCCTGGTCCACCGCCTGGTCGCCCGTCGGCTCCACGGCTCCACTCCCCACTCCGCTCGTCGCGGCTGACCCAGCCCGCGCCGGTCGGCCTGTCGGCCCCGTCGCGTCCCCCTGGCTGGCTGATCGTCGTCCTGTCGCTGCACCCCTGCGCTGCCGGCCAGGTTACCGGCCGGCACCCACGCCCGCGGCGTCCTCGGGGGTGACACGCAGGTCGGGCACGCTCGTCTCGTCCAGGTCCGCCCCGGCGTCCACCGCGGCCCACGCCGCCGCGCACGCCACGCGGACCAGGTCGACGCCCTGCGGCGCGGCGCCGCCGAGCTCCAGCCGCCCGCCGGCCACCCGGGCCGCGGCGTCCCCGCAGGTCCACCAGCCCTCGGCCGCCGGCACCGGCTCCGGGTGCGGGACCAGCAGGCCGCCGAGGTCCGCCGCGATGTAGTGCGGCCGCAGCGCCGGCGGCGCCAGGACGTCGTCGCGCGCCGTGCTCACGCCCGTCAGGACGTGCAGCCCGGCGAACCCGCCCGAGCGCGCGCCCGCCAGGTCCGTGTCCAGGCGGTCGCCGACCACCAGCGCCTCGCGGGCGCCGTGCCGCTCGACCGCGATCTCGTACATCGTCGACGCGGGCTTGCCCGCGCTGTCCGGAACCACGCCGGTCGCCGCCTGCACGGCCCCGACCAGCGCGCCGTTGCCCGGCGCGAAGCCCCGGGCGGTCGGCAGGCTCTTGTCCAGGTTGCTCGCGACGAACCACGCGCCGCCCGCCACCGCGTACGCGGCCTCGGCCAGCTGCGGCCAGGCGAGCTCCGGGGAGAACCCCTGCGCCACCGCCTCCGGCCGGTCGTCCGCCGACGTGACGACCTCGAAGCCCTGCTGCCGCACGGCGGTCACGAGGCCGGCGCCGCCGACGACGAGCACCTTCGCGCCCGGCTGCAGGCGGGTCGCCAGCAGCGCCGCGCAGGCCTGGGCGGCGGTCAGCACGTCGCCCGGCTCCGTCGGGATGTCGAGCGACGTGAGCTGGCCGGCGACCGACTCCGGCTCGCGGGAGGCGTTGTTCGTGACGAACACGAGGCGCATCCCCGCCGCCCGCGCGCCCGCCAGGCCGGCCGCCGCGCCCTCGATGGGCTCGTGGCCGCGGTACGCGACGCCGTCGAGGTCGACGAGGGCCAGGTCGTAGCGCTCGGCCAGCGGGGTGGCGCTGCCGAGGAGCCGGGCGTCGGTCACGCGTCCTCCTGCTCGCCCGCCGGGGCGGGGGTGGTGTCGGTGTCGTCGGGCTCGGCGTCGGTCGCGGGCTCGGCGTCGGTCGCGGGGTCGGTGCCCAGGTCGTCCGCGTCGGGCTCGGCGGCCGCGTCGGCCGTCTCCGGCTCGTCGTCCGCGTCGTCCGCCTCGGGCTCGGCGCCGGCGAGCTCGTCCGTCTCGTCGTCCGCGTCGTCGGTCTCGTCCGCGTCCGCGGCGGGCGTGTCGTCGTCGTGCCCGCCCTCGTCCTCGGCCAGGTCGAAGACGACCACGTCCTCGTCGTCCTCCGCACCCTGCACCTGCGCGAGCAGGGCCGCGGGCACGGTTGCCTCGGCGTCGTCGGCCTCCTGGGTCCGGCCGGCCGCGCGCAGCGCCTCCGCCCGGGCCTGCACCACGCGCGCCGCGAGCAGCGTGCGGACGGGCCCGGAGCCGATCCCGGCGAGCGCGGCGATCGCCGCGTCCGGGTCACCCATGTCGAGGCGCGCCCCGCTGACGACCATCGCGAGCTCGACCCGCGTCGTCGTGTCGAGGCCCTCGGCCTCCGGGGACGACGCCAGCGCGATAGCCCGCTCCGGCCGCCCGAGGCCGCGCTCGCAGTCGGCCATCACCGCGAGGTGCTCCGACGACCCGTTCAGCCGCCGCACGGTGCGCAGCTCGCGCAGCGCCTCGGCGAACCGACCCGTCCGGTACGCGGCCAGGCCGGCGGCCTCGCGCACCACGTCCACCCGCCCGCCGTGCCGCACCGCCGCCTGGGCGTGCTCGTAGGCGAGCTCCGGGTCCTCGTCGATCAGGCGCCCGGCCATCACCAGGTGCCGGCCGACGACGAAGGCGTTCTCCTTGCTCAGCGTGCGCAGGCGCGCCTTCACCTCGCGGTCGAGCATGCCGAACTCGACGTCCTCGGGGATCTCCGGGCCGTAGACGCGCACCGACTGCGGCGGCCGGCTCGCGCGGCGCTCGTCACCGTCCTGGCGCGGGCCGCGGTCGCCGCGCTCGAAGCCTCGGCCGCCGCGGTCCGGGCGGTCGCCGCGGTCGAACCCGCGCCCGCCCTCGCGGTCGCCGCGGTACCCGCCGCGGTCGCCCCGGTCGTCGCGTCGGTACCCACCGCGCTCGCCGCCGCCCTGGGCGCCCTCGCGCCCGCGGTAGCCGCCGCGCTCCTCGCGCTGGTACCCGCCGCGGTCGCCCCGGTCGTCGCGTCGGTACCCACCGCGCTCGTCGCCGCCCTGGGAGCCACCACGGTCGTCCCGGCGGAACCCGCCGCCCTGGCCACCCGCGGCACCCGCGCGCTCGTCCCGTCGGAAACCCGGCCGCTCGCCGCGACCCTGGGTCGCGCCGCGGTCGTCGCGACGGAACCCACCGCGCTCACCGCCGCCGTGCTGGCCGCCACGGTCGTCACGGCGGAAGCCACCGCGCTCACCGCCGCCCTGGTACCCGCCACGGTCGCCGCGCGGCGCACCCTGGCGGTCGGCGCGGTATCCGCCGCGGTCGTCCCGCCGCTCGCCGCCCGCGCCCGCACGGTCGCCACGCCCGGACCCGGTGCGGTCCGAGCGGTACGCGCGCTCGCCGCCGTCGGCGTCACGCCGGGGACCGCCGGTACGAGCGCCGGACTGGCCGTAGCCGCCGGAGCGCTCGCCGCCCTCGGCGCCACGGCGGTAGGCGCCCTCGCGCCGGTCGCGGAAGCCACCCCGCTCGCCGCCCCGCGCCTCCCCGCGCGGGCCGCCCCGGTCGTCGCGAGCCGGACCGCGCTCCGAGCGGTACCCACCCGAGCGCTCGCCACCCTGCGGACGTTCGGAACGGTACCCACCAGAACGCTCGCCACTCTGGGGGCGCTCAGGACGGTACCCACCAGAACGCTCGCCACCCTGGGGACGGGCGGAGCGGTCACCACCGGAGCGCTCGCG
>NZ_BONO01000006.1 GCF_016862755.1 Cellulomonas pakistanensis
CCGGACCAGGCGCGGGGGCCGGACCAGGCGCGGGGGCCGGACCAGGCGCGGGGGCCGGACCAGGCGCGGGGGCCGGACCAGGCGCGGGGGCCGGCCTCGGCGCGGGGGCTGCCGCGGCGTCCGACCCGGCCGGTAGGGTCGCTGGCCATGCGGGTGAGACCGTTCGCGACGTGCGACCTGCCGGGGATGTACCGCGTGTGCCTGCTGACGGGCGACGCGGGGACTGACGCCACGCCCGTGTACCGGGACCCCGACCTGCTCGGGCACGTGTACGCGGCGCCTTACCCGGTGGCCGACCCGTCGCTCACCTGGGTGGTGACCGACGACGAGGGCGTCGCCGGCTACGTCGTGGGCACCGCCGACTCCCAGGCGTTCGCGCGCTGGCAGGAGGAGGCGTGGTGGCCGCCGCTGCGCGAGCGCTACCCGCGGCGCCCGGCGGTCGAGGGCTACCGGGACCACGAGCTGCTGGCCACCGTGCACGACGGTGGCCGGTACGACCCCGCCGTCACCGACCGGTACCCGGCGCACCTGCACATCGACCTGCTGCCGCGCGCCCAGGGCCGGGGGCTCGGGCGCACGCTGATCGAGACCCTCGCCGGGGCGCTGCGCGAGCGCGGCGTGCCGGGGCTGCACCTCGGGGTGGCCGAGCAGAACGCCGGCGCGATCGCGTTCTACGGCCGGGTCGGGTTCCGCCAGGTCGAGGCGCACGCCTGGGGCCGGACGCTCGGGATGGACCTGCGCGCCGCGGCGTGAGGCCCGGTTCCGCCGCTCCTGCGCACCCGTCGCGTAGCGTGACGGGCAGCGGACCCGCGGCGGAGCCCCGCCGCCCCGACCACGCGAGGAGGGCTCGGTGAGCGACACCGGGTACGGCGACTTCGAGTTCGAGCGCCGGTTCTTCGTGCGCACGCCGCCGATGGAGCTGCTGTCCGAGCCCGACCCGGTGCTCATCGTGCAGTCGTACCTGCTCGCCCAGGACGGCTACGCGCTGCGGCTCCGCGTCCAGGCCTCGGGGCTCCGGCTGCCGCTCGGGCCCGACGCCGACCCGCTCGACGTGCTCGAGGAGGTCGGCGACCGGTTCGAGTTCTGCGCCGTGACCCTCAAGGGCCCGATGAACGTCGGGACGCGCTACGAGGCGGAGCGCGAGGTCGACGTCACGGTCGGCACCGAGATGATCCGCCGCGGCGGGCACCGGATCGTCAAGAACCGGTACTCCGTGTGGCTGGGCGCCGACGGCTGGGTGGTCGACGTGTTCGGCGGGCCCAACGCCCCGCTGGTGATCGCCGAGTGCGAGCGGTCCGGCCCGGTCACCGACCTGCAGATCCCGGCGTTCTGCGAGTCCGAGGTCACCGACGACGCGCGGTTCGCCAACGACGGGCTCGCCCGGGTGCCGTACCGCGGGTGGGCGGGGGAGTACGAGGCGGAGCTGCGCGAGCGCGGGCCGCGGTTCCTCACCGACTTCGGGCGCAACGACCTGCAGCGCCGGGGCTGACGGGGCGCCGCCCTCAGGGCCGGTCCACGCGCCCGCGCGGCTCTCGCGCGCCCGGACGACGACATGTGTCTCGACAACCGTTGAAGCCTCAACTATCGTATCGGCATGACCGCCGCCGACCCGCGCCCCGCCCTCGACCGCCTCGCCGCCGACACCGCCATGGGCCCCGTGACCCTGCTGGTCGGCGACCTCGACCTGCAGCTGCGCTACTACCGCGACGTGCTCGGCCTCCAGGTCGTCGAGCGGCCCGACGAGCGCATCGAGGGCGTCGGCCGCCCGGACGTCGTCGTGCTGGGGCGGGGGACGCAGCCGCTGATGGTGCTGCGGCACACGCCCGACCTGCCGCCGACCAGCCGCGGCCAGGCCGGCCTCTTCCACACGGCGATCCTGTTCGACACCCAGGAGGCGCTCGCGGCCACGCTGGCGTCGGTCGCCGCCCGGGCGCCGCGCACGTACGTCGGCAGCGCGGACCACCTGGTGTCCGAGGCGTTCTACCTGACCGACCCGGAGGGCAACGGCGTCGAGCTGTACTGGGACCGCGCGCGCGAGCTCTGGGGCTACGACGAGCACGGGCGGGTGCAGATGGACTCGCTGCGGCTCGACCCGAACGAGTTCATCCAGGGCCACGTCACCGAGGCCGCCCTCGCCGCGCCGGCGGGGCGCCCGGTCGTCGGGCACGTGCACCTGCAGGTCGGCGACGTCGCCGGGGCGCGGGCGTTCTACGTCGACGCGCTCGGCTTCGACGTCATGGCGGAGTGGCACGGCGCGCTGTTCGTCTCGGCCGGCGGGTACCACCACCACATGGCGATGAACACGTGGAACTCGGCCGGCGCCGGCCCGCGCGCGAGCAGCCTCGGCCTGGGCGAGGTCACGCTCGTGGTCCCGGGCACCGACGACCTCGGCGCGCTGCGCGAGCGCCTGCGCGCGCACGGGGTCGCGGTCCGCGACGACGGCGCGACGGTCACGTTCGACGACCCGTGGCGCAACGTAGTGCGCGTGCGCCCCGCCGCGGCGTAGCGGGAGCCCGCCCCCGGCGAGGTCGTCACATCGGCACGAGGTCGTCAGTCGTTCCTGACGACCTCGGCGCGTTGTGACGACCTCACGGGCGAGGTCGTGCCGCGGCAGGGGCTCAGCCCGCCATCGCCTCCGCGGTGTGGGCCGGGTCGACGCGCTCCGCCTCGCGGACCGCGGGCGGCGGGGTGCCGTCGCCGAACGGGCGGCCACCGAGGGCCTCGCGGCCGTGCTCGGTCAGCCAGCCGCGCAGGTCCGGGCCGGCGGGCACGATCTGCGTCGGGTTGATGTCCTCGTGCACGACGTAGTAGTGCCGCTTGATGTGGTCGAAGTCGATCGTGTCGCCGAACCCCGGGGTCTGGAACAGGTCCCGCGCGTAGGCCCAGAGCACCGGCATCTCGGTCAGCTTGTTCCGGTTGCACTTGAAGTGCCCGTGGTAGACGGCGTCGAACCGCACCAGCGTGGTGAACAGCCGGACGTCGGCCTCGGTGATCGTGTCGCCCACCAGGTACCGCTGGGTCGACAGCCGCTCGGAGAGCCAGTCGAGCCGGGAGAACAGCCGGTGGTACGCGCGCTCGTAGGCCTCCTGCGACCCGGCGAACCCGCAGCGGTAGACGCCGTTGTTCACGTCGGTGAACACCTTCCGGGCGACCTGGTCGATCTCGTCGCGCAGGTGCTCCGGGTACAGGTCGGGGGCGCCCGCGCGGTGGTGCGCCGTCCACTCCGTCGACAGGTCCAGCGTCAGCTGGGCGTAGTCGTTCGTGACGACCGCGCCCGACGGCACGTCGACGATCGCGGGGACCGTGATGCCCTTGGGGTAGTCGGGGAACCGCCGGAAGTAGGCGTCCTGGATGCGGGGGATGCCCAGCACCGGGTCGATGCCGCCCGGGTCGAGGTCGAACGTCCACGACCGGGCGTCGTGCGTCGGGCCGCACACGCCGAGCGAGATCGCGTCCTCGAGCCCCAGCAGCCGGCGCACGATGATCGCGCGGTTCGCCCACGGGCACGCCCGCGACACCACGAGGCGGTACCGCCCGGGCTCGACGGGGTAGCCGTCGCGGCCGTCGGCGGTGATCCGCGTCGTGATGTAGCTCTGGTCGCGGACGAACTCCTCGCCGGACGTGACGTACGCGCCGGCGGTGCTGAACTCGTCGGTGGGGCTCTGGGTCATGCCCCGATCATCGCGCGTCGGCCACCGCCACGCACACGTCGGACGTCGGCGGCGTCGCCGGGCGTCGGTGGCCGTGCCTACAGTGGCGGGGTCCCCGTGTCCCCGGCCCCGGAGAGCCGTGCCTGCCGCAGCCGCCCGCCCGACCCGTCCGACCCGGCCCCGCGGGGCCCGACCCCGGCGAGGCGTCGCCGCGCTCGCGGCCGTCGGCCTGCTCGCCGCCTGCACGGGCGGCAGCACCGAGGACGGCAGCCCCGACCCGACGCCGACGCCCGTGACGCTGCGCTCGGCCGTCGCCCTGCCGGACGCCGCGACGACCGTGGTGCCGGACGGGACCGCGGCGGAGGTGGCGCTCGCGGTCAGCGGGGCGCTGTTCGCGGAGGCGCCGGCGGCGGTCCTGGTGGCCGACGACGACCCGGCGGTCGTCGCGCCCGCCGCGTCGGCCGCCGTGGCGCTCGGGTCGCCGCTGCTGGTCGCCGGCGACGGCGTCGCGGACGAGCTGGACCGGCTCGGCACGACGGACGTGGTGGTCGTGGCGGACGACCCGGCCGAGCAGGACGAGCTCGCGGCCGACCTGCCCGACGACGTGCGCGTCGCGGCGGTCGACGCGGCGGATCCGGCGCCCGCGGACCTCGGGCTGGCCTTCGGCGACGCGGAGGAGGTCGCGGACGGCGACCTGGTCGCGGCCGTCGCGGGGCTCGAGGCGCCGGAGCCGGCGCTGCTGGCCGCCGAGGACGCCGCCGGCGCCGCGCCCTCCGCGTCGCCGGGCGGCGGCGCGTCGACCTCCGCCGCGTCGACCGCGGCCGCGCCGGACGGCGAGGGGACGGCCGACGGCGCCGCGCCGAGCGTCCTCGGCGCCGACGGCACGACCGTCGAGCCGCCCGAGCCCGTCGACGCCGCGGCCCTCCTGGTCGACACCCACGCCGACCCCGCGGGCACCGCGGTGGCCGCCGCCACGGCGCGCGCGGCGGGCGTCCCGGTCGTGGACGTGCCCGGCGCCGACCCCCGCGCCACCTCCGCCGCGGTCGAGGCGCTGACCGGCGTCGGGACCGTCGTCGCCGTCGGGTCGTCGTTCGGCGACGCCGCCCGGCTCGGGCCCCGCGTGGCCAGCGCCGCCACCGGCGTGCAGCTGCCGGGCGGCGGCCAGCTCGTCTTCCCGGACGCCGCCTCGGCCCCGGGCGTCGCCGGCAAGCGGTACGTCGCGCTCTACGGGACCCCGGGGACGCCCGCGCTCGGCGTGCTGGGGGAGCAGGACGTGCCCGCCGCGATCGCCCGCGCGCAGCAGACCGCCGCCCCGTACGACGCGCTGACCGACGACACGGTCGTGCCGACGCTCGAGATCATCGCCACCATCGCGTCCGCCGCGCCCGAGCCGGACGGCTCGTACTCCCGCGGCCGGTCGGTCGAGGACCTGCGCCCGCTGGTCGAGGCCGCCGGCGAGGCGGGGCAGGCGGTCGTCATCGACCTGCAGCCCGGCCGGACCGACTTCGTGACGCAGGCGCAGCGGTACGCGGAGCTCCTCGAGTACCCGCACGTCGGCCTCGCGCTCGACCCGGAGTGGCGGCTGGCGCCGGACCAGGTGCACCTGCGGCAGATCGGCTCGGTCGGCATCGACGAGGTCAACGCGACCGCGGACTGGCTGGCGACGTTCACGCGGGACCGGCAGCTGCCGCAGAAGATGTTCCTGCTGCACCAGTTCTCGCTGCGGATGATCACCGACCGCGAGCGGCTGCACACCGGCCACGACGAGCTCGCCATGATCATCCATGCCGACGGCCAGGGCTCCCAGCCGGCGAAGGCCGGCACCTGGGCGACGCTGCGCCAGGGCGCGCCGGACGTGCACTGGGGCTGGAAGAACTTCTACGACGAGGACACGCCGATGCTCGACCCGGCGCAGACCTACGCGGTGCAGCCGGTGCCGGACCTGGTGACGTACCAGTAGTCAGCCGCGGGCGCCGGGCAGCGCCCGGTAGCGGTGCACGGGCGGCAGGCCGGCCGGGGGCGTGCCGGAGAACGTGACCGTGGCGTCGCGCACCCGGCCCCGGCGGTCGTGCTCGCGCTCGATCGCGACCGCACCGGCGTCGAGCGCCGCGACGAGGGGCAGCACGGTCGCGTCGACGAACCCGGTCACGTCGCCGGCGACGTCGGGCTCGGCCAGCGGGACGCCGTCCGCGGACACGACGGTCCCGCCGTCGTCGCCGACCGCCAGCGACACCGCCCAGCCGGGGCCGGTCAGGTCCAGCACGACCAGCCGGGTGGGCGGCGCCGGCCGCCGGCTGTCGAGCCGCACGTGGGCGAGGTCGGGCCCGGCGAGCCGCTCGGCCAGCGCGTCGGCGACCTCGTCGCCGACGCGTCGTCCCGTCACGTGCCGCGCGCCGGTCTCAGGCGACCGCGGTCGCGGCTGCCGTCGTGGGCTCGTACAGGCGCTGGTGCCCGGTGATCGCCGCGAGCCGGAACGGGCCGCGGGTCAGGCGCTCGACGTCGTGCTCGCCGCCGTCGACCGGGTTCACCGGCGCGACGATCCGCAGGTACTCCGCGTGCGACACCCGGTCGCGCTCGTCGAGCAGCCGGCGGTGCGCGGCGGTGCGCAGGTGGGCGCGGTAACCCGGCTGGACGACGCCGGTGAACAGCTCGCCGACGGCGCCGGAGCCGTACGAGAAGAAGCCGATCCGCGAGCCGCCGAGGTCCTCGGTCGCGTGGTCGAGCAGCGACACGAGGCCGATGTACATCGACGCGGTGTACGAGTTCCCGATCTCCCGGTTGTACCGGAGGGTGTCGGCGATCTGCGCGTCCATGACGGCGGCGTCGCGCGGGGCGCCGGCCAGGCGGGTCAGGTGCGCGTGCGCCTTGACGGCCATCTTGGTGAACGGCTGGTGGTAGACGAACGCGTCGATGTCGCCGAACTCGGCGCCGCCCTGCGCGCGGAAGTCCTCCCACGCGCCCGTGAGCGCGTCGGTGTACGCGCGCAGCGACAGCCGGCCGTCGACGACCGCGGTGGTGCGGTAGTTCGGGCGCCAGAAGTCCATGACGTCGGAGGTGTGCAGGCCCGACACGGGCTCGATCGCGACCAGGCGCGGGTTCGCGGTGACCAGCATGGCGACCGCGCCGCAGCCCTGGGTGGGCTCGCCGGCCGACCCGATGTCGTACCGGGCGACGTCGGAGCAGATGACCAGGACCTTCTGCTCCGGGTTCCGCGCCACGAGCGCGAGCGCCATCTGCAGCGCCGAGGTGCCCGAGTAGCAGGCCTGCTTGAGCTCGACGACCCGCGCGGCGGGGCTGAGGCCGAGCAGCGCGTGCACGTACACGCCCGCCGACTTCGACTGGTCGATGCCGCTCTCGGTGGCGAGGAGCACGGTGCGGATCGCCGCGCGCTCGTCGTCGGCCAGGGCCTCCACGAGGGGGAGCGCGGCGGCCGCGGCCAGCGTCACGACGTCCTCGTCGGGCGCGCACACGCTCATCCGGTCCTGGCCGAGGCCGACCGTGTACTTGGCCGGCTCGACGCCGTGCACGGGCGCCAGGTCCGCCAGGTCGAGGTACCGGCCCGCGGTGGCGAAGGCCAGGTCGTCGATGCCGAGCTGCATGTCGGGGTGGGTTCCTCTCCGGCTGGACGTCGTCCGCGGGTGGTGACCCGGAGCGGCGACGGGCCCCTGGTGCGGCCCGCCGTCGTCGGCGGTCACGCGAGGCCCGGACGACTGTAGCCCTGCGTGCGAGCCCCGACCAGCGAGCGTCGGCACTCTTCACCTGCTCCACACGGAACGCTCCCGGCGCCCGGTTTCATCCCGTTCGTGAACATGGTCACATGCCGGGTCAGGGCCTGCTCGGCGGCCCGGTGCGCCGACCTTGCAGAAGATGCTGGCTTCCCGGTGGTGAACACCGCATCTTCTGCAACGTCGGCGGGAGGGCGGGGCGCGGGAGGGGCGCGCGGCGCGAGGGCGGCGGGCGGGCGCTCAGCCCTTCGCCGGGGTGCCCCGCTCCAGCGTGAGGTGCGCGGCCATCAGCTCGCCCGGGTTCGTCTGCGCCGCCATGAGCGACAGCTCGCCGCACAGCACGGTCGCGGCGCACAGCACCGCCAGCCGGCGGGCGTTGTCGCCGGGCTCGCGCTCCTCGCGGCAGCCGAGCCGGGTCAGGTTCTCCTCGACGAAGTCCAGGCCCTTGCCGTTGCCGACGCTGCCGACGATCAGGTTGGGCAGCGTGCAGGAGAAGTACAGGTCGCCGTCGCGGACCTCGGCGTGCGTCAGGCCCTGCGAGCCCTCGACGATGTTGGCCGCGTCCTGGCCGGTCGCGAGGTAGAAGGCCAGCAGCATGTTCGCGTAGTGCGCGTTGGCCGACCGGAGGCCGCCCGCGAGCATCGTGCCGATGAGGTTCTTGCGGATGTTGAGCTGCACGACCGCCTCGGGCGTCGTGTGCAGGAACCGCTCGACGTGCCGGCGGGGGAGCACGATCTCCGTGACGACGTTCTTGCCGCGGCCGAGGATGCCGTTGACCGCCGTCGCCTTCTTGTCCGAGCAGAAGTTGCCGGAGATCGACCCGTATCGGACGCCCGGGACCGTCGCGAGCACGTGGTCCATCAGCTTGTCGGCCGCGTTGGTGACCATGTTGTGGCCGGAGGCGTCGCCCGTGGTCAGCTCGAACCGCACGAACAGCAGGTTCGCGGCGATCTGCACGTGCAGGTCGATCAGCCGGGCGAACCGGCTGGACGTGGCGACGACCGCCGCCAGCTCCTCGCGCCGGGACGACAGGTGCTGCCAGGCGGCCAGCGCGGCCTCGGCGTCGTCGGCCTCGAGCAGCACCGACCGGGACATCCGCTCGTCGACGAGCGTCGCCTTGATCCCGCCCTCGACCATCGTCGACAGCCGGGCGCCGCGGCGGACGCTGGGCCACAGCGGCGACTCGTAGGTGGCCAGCGGCACCTCGGTCTCGCCGGTCATGACGTTGCCGCTGACCCGCAGGGGTCCGACCCAGCGCAGGGGGATCGGCGCGGACGTGTCGGCGGCGGGCATGGGGACCTCCGGGGATCGCGGGTGGGGCGTCGGCCAGCGTAGACGGCGGGGGCGCGCGGGTCGCCGCGGACGTACGGTGCACCCATGACGCGACCGATCCGCATCGGAGTCCAGATCCAGCCCCAGCACGCCGACTACGCGCAGATCCGCGACGCGGTGCGCCGCGCGGAGGACCTCGGAGTGGACGTCTTGTTCAACTGGGATCACTTTTTTCCTCTGACAGGCGACCCGGACGGCAAGCACTTCGAGTGCTGGACCATGCTCGGCGCGTGGGCGGAGCAGACGAGCCGCGTGCAGATCGGCGCGCTCGTCACCTGCAACTCGTACCGGAACCCCGAGCTGCTGGCCGACATGGCGCGCACCGTCGACCACATCAGCGGCGGCCGGCTCATCCTCGGGATCGGCGCCGGGTGGTTCGAGAAGGACTACGACCAGTTCGGCTACGAGTTCGGCACCCCGGGCACGCGGATCGCCGAGCTGGCGTCGGCCCTGCCGCGGATCAAGGCCCGGCTCGCCGCCGGCAACCCGGCCCCGACGCGGGACATCCCGGTCCTGGTCGGCGGCGGGGGCGAGCGGAAGACGCTGCGCGTCGTGGCCGAGCACGCCGACGTGTGGCACTCGTTCGGCGACCTGGACACGCTGACCCGCAAGAGCGCGATCCTCGACGAGCACGGCGCGGCGGTCGGCCGCGACACCGCGGCGCTGGTCGAGCGCAGCGTGGGGGTGTCCGCGCCGCCGGCCGACGTGGCGGCGCCGCTGGTCGACGCCGGGGTGACGCTGTTCACGGTCGGGGTGTCGGGGCCGGACTACGACCTGTCGCTCGTCGAGCAGTGGGTGGCCTGGCGGGACGCCCAGGGCTGAGCCTGCCCCCTGGGCGGGGCCCTACCCTGGTCGTCGTGAGCGAGACCAGCGACCTGACCCCCGTGGCCCAGGACTACCTCAAGGTGATCTGGACCGCCCGGGAGTGGTCGACGGCCCCCGTCACGACCAAGATGCTCGCCGAGCGGCTGGGCGTCGGCGCGTCGACGGTGTCGGAGACCGTGCGCCGGCTCGCGGACCAGGGCCTGGTCGAGCACGCGCCGTACGCCGCGATCACCCTGACCGACGAGGGCGTGCGGCACGCGGTCCAGGTCGTGCGCCGGCACCGGCTGATCGAGACGTTCCTGGTCAGCGAGCTCGGCTACGCGTGGGACGAGGTGCACGACGAGGCCGAGGTGCTCGAGCACGCGGTGTCGGACCTCATGGTCGAGCGGATCGACGCCCGCCTGGGCCACCCGACCCGCGACCCGCACGGCGACCCGATCCCCGCGCCCGACGGCACCGTGCCGACGCCGGCCGCGGACATGCTGTGGGACCTCACGGCCGGCTCGGGCCGGATCGCCCGGATCTCCGACGCCGACCCCGGGCTGCTGCGCTACCTGGCCTCGGTCGGCGTGGTGCTGGACGCGCGGGTGGAGGTCGTCGAGCGGCGGGACTTCGCCGGGATGACGGCCGTGCGGGTGCTGCCGCCGCTGGCGGGCGGATCGCTCGCCGACGCCGCGGCGGAGGCGGTCGGGGCGGCCCCCGAGCCGCGCCCCGTCGAGCTGGGCGAGGTCGCCGCGCGGGCGATCTGGGTGCTGCTCGACCCGTCCTGACGCACGAGAGTCCAGAAACCCGCCCCGTTCGACCCGGTTCGTCCCCGGAGTTCTGGACACTCGGCGCGCGCACCCGGCCGGCCGGACGCGGGCCGGGCCGGGACCGACCGACCGGTAGGCTGGGCCGCACCGGACGCCCCACCGACGCGGTCTGCCGGGACGGGCCGCCGCACCCGTCGGCGCATCCCGCCGGGCGCCCGCGGTCCACCGACCACGACCGCGGGAGCCGCACATGCAGACCAGCGCGCCGGGCACGCCGCCCGCCGTGGACACCGACGTGATCCTGGACCCGCACCTGGTGCGCCGCCGCGCGCGCCTCCCGCTGCTGGCCCTGGCGCTCGGCGGGTTCGCGATCGGCACCACCGAGTTCGCGACGATGGGCCTGCTGCCGCTGATCGCGGAGGACCTCGACGGCACGATCCCCGAGGCCGGCCACGCGATCACGGCGTACGCGCTGGGCGTGGTCGTCGGCGCGCCGCTGCTGACGACGATGGCCGCGCGGATGGACCGCCGGACGCTGCTGCTGATCCTCATGGCGGCGTTCACGGTCGGCAATGTGCTGTCGGCGCTCGCGCCGTCGCTGGGCTGGCTGGTGGCGGCGCGGTTCGTCGCGGGCCTGCCGCACGGCGCGTTCTTCGGCGTCGGCGCGGTCATGGGCGCGCACGTCGCCGGGCCCGGGCGCCGCGGGCAGGCGGTCGCCACGATGATGGCCGGCCTGACGATCGCGAACGTCGTCGGCGTCCCGCTGTCGACGGTGCTGGGGCAGGTGTTCGGCTGGCGGGTCGCGTTCGTCGCGGTGGGCGTGCTCGGCGCGCTGACGCTGCTCGCGCTGCTCCGGTTCCTGCCCGGCCTCCCGGTCCGGGACGGCGCCACGGTGCGCGCGGAGCTCGGCGCGCTCCGCAACGGGCGGCTCTGGGTCGCCTGCGCCGCGGGGTCGATCGGGTTCGGCGGCATGTTCGCCGTGTACTCCTACGTGTCGCCGCTGCTGACCGAGGTGACGGGGCTCGCCGAGGTGACGGTGCCGGTCGTGCTCGCGCTGTTCGGCGTCGGCATGACGGCCGGCACGCTGCTCGGCGGGAAGCTCGCCGACCGGTCGGTGGCCCGCACGGTGCTGCTCGGCTTCGCGTCGACGATCGTCGCGCTGGTGCTGATCGCCGTGCTCGCGCAGTGGGTGGTCCCGGGCGTCCTCGCGATCGTGCTGCTCGGCGTCACGACGCAGGTGCTCGGGCTGTCGCTGCAGGCGTGGCTGATGGACCTGTCGCCGTCCGCGCCGTCGCTCGGGGCGGCGCTGTGCCACTCCGCGCTCAACGCCGGGAACGCGTTCGGCGCGTGGGTCGGCGGGCTCGTCATCGCGGGCGGGCTGGGCTACGTCGCGCCGGCGTGGGTCGGGGCGGGGCTGACCGTCGTCGGCCTGGTCATCTCGGCCGTTGTGCTCGGCGGGGCCGCGCGGCGGCGCACCGCCTGACCAGCGCCGCGAGCCGGTCCCGGTCGCGCCCGGCGGAGCCCGCGGGCGCGTCCGGCGCGGGCCGCGGGCGTCGATAGACTTCCCCGGTGACGTCGCCCGCCAGCACCCAGCCCGATCCCGCCTCCGCCCCGGCCACCGCCGGCGGCCAGGACGTGCCGTTCCGGTACACCGCCGAGCTCGCCCAGCAGATCGAGCTCCGGTGGCAGGACGAGTGGGTCGAGCGCGGCACGTTCTTCGCGGCCAACCCGGCCGGCTCCGCGCTGACCGACGGCGACGGCGCCCCGGCGCGCGAGGGCGCCCGGCCGTTCTTCGTCATGGACATGTTCCCGTACCCCTCGGGAGCGGGCCTGCACGTCGGCCACCCGCTGGGCTACATCGCCACCGACGTCGTCGCGCGGTTCCGCCGGATGCAGGGCGACAACGTGCTGCACGCGCTGGGCTACGACGCGTTCGGCCTGCCCGCCGAGCAGTACGCCGTGCAGACCGGCCAGCACCCGCGCACGACCACCGAGGCGAACATCGAGATCATGGCGCGCCAGCTCAAGCGCCTGGGCGTCGCGCACGACCCGCGCCGCTCGTTCGCCACGATCGACCCGGACTACGTGCGCTGGACGCAGTGGATCTTCCTGCAGATCTTCGGGTCCTGGTACGACGAGGACGCCGTGCGCCCGGACGGCGGCCGGGGCGCCGCCCGCCCGGTGGCGACGCTGGTCGAGGCGTACGAGTCGGGGGCGCGCGAGGTGCCGGACGGGATCGACGGCGTGCCGGCCGGCGCGGCCTGGGCCGACCTGGACGCCGTGCAGCGCCGCCGGGTCGTCGACGCCCAGCGCCTGGCCTACGTCTCCGAGACGCCCGTGAACTGGTGCCCGGGCCTGGGCACCGTGCTGGCCAACGAGGAGGTCACCTCCGACGGCCGGTCCGAGCGCGGCAACTTCCCGGTGTTCCAGCGCACGCTGCGGCAGTGGAACATGCGGATCACCGCGTACGCGGACCGCCTGGCCGACGACCTGTCGCTGATCGACTGGCCCGAGAAGGTCACCGCGATGCAGCGGAACTGGATCGGCCGCTCCGAGGGCGCGCACGTCGACTTCGAGGTCACCGACGCCGACGAGCCGCTGACCGTCTTCACCACCCGCCCGGACACCCTGTTCGGCGCGACCTACGTCGTGTTGGCGCCCGAGCACCCGCTGGTCGACGCGATCGTCGCGGACTCCGAGCCGGCCTGGGACGAGGACGTGCCGGAGTCCTGGCGCGGGGGTGCCGAGTCGCCCGCCGTGGCCGTCGCCGCCTACCGCCGCGAGGCCGCCGGCAAGACCGCCGTCGAGCGCCAGGCCGACGCCGGCCGCAAGACCGGCGTGTTCACCGGCGGCTACGCCCTGAACCCGGTGAACGGCGCCCAGCTGCCCGTGTTCATCGCCGACTACGTGCTGATGGGCTACGGCACCGGCGCGATCATGGCCGTGCCCGGCGGCGACACCCGCGACTTCGCGTTCGCCGCGGCGTTCGGCCTGCCGGTCGTGCACACCGTCCAGCCGCCGGAGGGCCACGAGGGCGCCTGGACCGGCGACGGCGCGATCATCAACTCGTCGAACGACGAGATCAGCCTGGACGGCCTGTCGGTCGCCGAGGCCAAGACCCGGATCATCGACTGGCTGGCCGAGCGCGGCGCCGGGTCGCGCACCACGACGTACCGGCTGCGCGACTGGCTGTTCAGCCGCCAGCGGTACTGGGGCGAGCCGTTCCCGATCGTCTACGACGAGGACGACCTGCCGATCGCGATCCCGGAGCAGGCGCTGCCCGTCGACCTGCCGGACGTGCCGGACTACGCGCCGCGCACCTTCGACCCGGACGACGCGGAGTCCTCGCCCGAGGCGCCGCTGAGCCGCAACGACGACTGGGTCAACGTCACGCTCGACCTGGGCGACGGCCCGAAGGTCTACCGCCGCGACACCAACACCATGCCGAACTGGGCCGGGTCGTGCTGGTACTACCTGCACTACCTGGACCCGTCCCACGCGACCGGCCAGGTCGTCGACCCCGCGCTCGAGCAGTACTGGATGGGCCCCGGCCACAACGCCGGCGACACCCACGGCGCGGGCGGCGTCGACCTGTACGTCGGCGGCGTCGAGCACGCCGTGCTGCACCTGCTGTACGCCCGGTTCTGGCACAAGGCGCTGTACGACCTGGGCCACGTGTCCAGCCGCGAGCCGTTCTACAAGCTGTTCAACCAGGGCTACATCCAGGCGTACGCCTACACGGACGCCCGCGGCGTGTACGTCCCGGCCGCCGAGGTGGTCGAGGACGAGTCCGTCGAGTCCGGCTTCACCTGGAACGGCGAGGAGGTGTTCCGCGAGTACGGCAAGATCGGCAAGTCGCTGAAGAACGCCGTCTCCCCGGACGAGATGTACGCCGAGTACGGCGCCGACACCCTGCGCGTCTACGAGATGTCGATGGGCCCGCTGGACCTGTCCCGCCCGTGGGAGACCCGGGCCGTGGTCGGCGCGCAGCGGTTCCTGCAGCGCGTGTGGCGCAACGTCGTCTCCGAGGAGACCGGCGAGGTGACGGTGGTGGACTCCGAGCCGACCGTCGAGACGCTGCGCGTGCTGCACCGGGCGATCGCCGAGGTCGGCGAGGACATGCAGGCGATGCGGATCAACACCGCGATCGCCAAGCTGATCGTCCTCAACAACCACCTGACCTCGCTGCCGGCCGTCCCGCGCACCGTCGCCGAGCAGCTGGTGCTCATGACCGCGCCCGTCGCGCCGCACCTGGCCGAGGAGCTCTGGTCCCGGCTGGGCCACGAGCGGTCGCTCGCGCACGAGCCGTTCCCGGTCGTCGACCCGCAGTACCTGGTCGAGGACACCGTGACCTGCGTGTTCCAGGTGCAGGGCAAGGTCCGGGGCCGGGCCGAGGTGCCCGCCGACGCCGACGAGGCCACCCTGCGCGAGCTCGCGCTGGCCGACCCCGGGGTCCAGCGCGCGATGGCCGGGCGCGACGTGCGCACCGTGATCGTGCGGGCGCCGAAGCTCGTCAACGTGGTGCCGGCCTGACGGTGCCGGACGGCGCCGACGCCCCGCCGACCGCGCCGGACGCCCCCGAGAGTGGGGGCGGCGCGGGGGCGGGGCGCGGTGCTGCGGCGGGGCGCGGTGCTGCGGCGGAGCGTGGCGTCGCGGCGGGGCGCGGTGCTGCGCGGGCGGGCCTGCGGGTCGCCGTGGTGCCGCCCGCGTGGGCGGAGCGGGTGGCCCGGCGGCTGCGGCGCGGGGCGCGGGCCGTGGCCGACCCCGGCCCCGGCGACGCCGTGCCCGCGGCCCCGCGGGTGGTCGTCGTCACCGACTCGACGTCCTGCCTGACCCCGGCGGACGCGGCCGCGTGGGGGATCGACGTGGTCCCGCTCGACGTGGCCGCCGACGCCGAGCGCTTCCGCGACGGCGTGGACCTGTCGCCCGGTGACCTGGCCGCGCTGCTCGCGTCCGGCCGCCGCGTGACGACCTCGCAGCCGCCGCCCGCCGCGTTCACGACCGCCTACGAGGCCGCGGCCGCCCGGGGCGCCGCGGAGGTGGTGTCCGTGCACCTGTCCGGGGAGCTGTCCGGCACCGTGCGGGCCGCCGGGCTCGCCGCCCAGCTCGCGCCGCTGCCGGTGCACGTCGTCGACTCGCGGAGCGCGGGCCTCGGGCTCGGGTTCGCCGCCCTGGCCGCCGCGGAGGCCGCCCGCGGGACGGTGTGGGGGCCGGCGGACGGCGAGTCGGTCGCGGGCGCCGCAGAGCAGGTCGGGCGGTCGACGGCGGCGTGGTTCGTCGTCGACTCGCTGGACCACCTGCGCCGCGGCGGTCGGCTGTCGGCGGCGGCCGCCGCGTTCGGCAACGTGCTCGGGCTGCGGCCGGTGCTGGCGCTGCACGACGGGAAGATCGAGGTCGCCGAGCGGGTGCGCACCCGGCGCGCGGCCCGGGACCGGCTGCACGCGCTCGCCCTCGCGGAGGTCGAGCGGCGCGGGGCGCGCGCGGTGCGGGTCGGCGTGCAGCACCTCGGCCGGGCGGAGGTCGCCGCCGAGGTCGCGGAGCGGCTGCGGTCCGCCGCCGGGGTCGACGAGGTGCTCGTGCGCGAGGTGGGGGCCGTGCTCGGCGGGCACCTCGGCGTGGGGGCGCTGGCGGTGACGGTCACCGACCGCTGAGGGCGGTGCCGGATCGGCGCGGGCGAGGCCGGCGCAGGAGGGCGAGCGCGGGGTCGGCGCGGGCCGACTCGGTGCGCGGGCGCCGAGCCCTCCACAGGTGCCGGCGCGCGCGTGGTCCCCAGGGGTGGTGGGGGGCGTCGGCGGGAACCCGGGGCCGCGACCTAGCGTCGCGGGCATGACCTGGTACGACGGTGGACCGGCGCCGGACCCGGCGGGCGACCGTGCACCCCGGTCCGCTCGTGCGCAGGGCGACGACCGGGGTGCGGCGCGCGCCGAAGGCGATCCCGCCCGCTGGGGGGATCGCGACGCCGCGGTCGGTCACGAGGTCGCGTGGTCCGCACCGGACCCGCCCACCCAGCCGCTCCCGGCCGCGTCGCGGGACCAGGTGGTTCGTCCCGGACGCGCCGCGGACGACGGCGCCGCACCGGAACACTCGGAGGGGCCGGCCGCCGGCGTCATCGCCGGCACGGCGCGGCTGCGGGCCGCGGCTCAGGCGGGGTCGACGCGCGGTGCCGACGCCGATGGAGAGGACCCGACGTGGGCGGAGGACGACGCCGGCCCCGACCGGGCGCCCCGGCTCGGCGACTCCCTGCGGTGGCGCCTGCCGCCCCGGACCGCGGTGGTCGCGCTCGCGGCGCTGGCGCTCGTCGGCGGCGCGGTCGCGGTCCGCGCCGCGTCGCAGCCGACGGGCGAGCCCGTGGCGATCGAGGAGCCGGTGGTGACGGCCACGGCCGGCGGGCCGGACTCCGCGGGCGGTGGCGCCGCGGACGCCGCCGACGCGTCGCCCACCGGGGCGTCGACGGTGTGGGTGCACGTCGTCGGGCAGGTCGCGTCGCCGGGCGTCGTGGCGCTTCCCGCCGGGTCGCGGGTCGGCGACGCGGTCGCGGCGGCGGGCGGCGCGCTGCCGGACGCGGACCTCGCGGGGCTCAACCTCGCGGCCGTGGTCCAGGACGGCGCGCAGATCCGGGTGCCCGCGCCCGGGGAGGATCCGGCGGTCGGGACGGACGAGGGCGCGGCCGGGGGCGGGCCGGGGGCCGGGACCGGGGCCGGCGCCGCGGACGGGCTGGTCGACGTCAACGCGGCCGGCAGCGCGGAGCTGCAGACGCTGCCCGGGATCGGGCCGGTGCTCGCCGACCGCATCGTCGCGTGGCGCACGCAGCACGGACCGTTCGACAGCGTGGACGCGCTGCTCGACGTCTCCGGCATCGGGCCGGCCGTGCTCGGGCAGATCCGGGAGCTGGTGCGGGTGTGAGCGTCGAGGAGCCGGTCGACGTCCGCCTGGTCCCGGCGGCGCTCGCGGTGTGGGGCGTGGCGGCGGCGGTCGTCGGCACCGGCGCGCGGGGCCTGGTCGCGTCGGGTCTGGTGGCCGCGGTGCTGGCCGCGACGGTGCCGCTGTGCCGCCGCAGACGGAGCCCCGGCGGCGGCAGCGGTGGTGGGACCGCGCGGCGCGAACACGAAGCGGGCGGCGCGGCGCCTGCGGATGCCGGGCGTGCGGGAGGTCCCGGCTCGGCCCGCGCCGGCGGGGGAGCCCGGGTCGGGGTCGCGGAGGCCCGGCGCGCCCAGGCCGCGCTCGCGCTCGGCGCGGTGGCGGTCCTGCTCCTCACCACCGCCGCCCAGGTGACGGCGCGCGAGGCGGGCGAGGTCCGCGCGCTCGCCGAGGCGCGGGACCGCGTGCGGCTCGTCGGCACCGTGCGCTCGACGCCGCAGATCCCCGGCGGGGCGGGCGGCTCGGGCACGGTGCGCTTCTTGCTGGCGGCGCGGTCGGTGGAGGTGCTCGGCGGTGGGGCGTCCAGGGCGGTGGCCGGCGGGGCGGGCGACGGAGCGGTGCCGGCCGACGGGGCGGTGGCCGGCCGCGGGGTGGTCGGCACCGGCGCCGCGGTCGAGGTCTACGCGCCCGCCTCCGCCGCGGACCTGGCCTACGGCACGCGCGTCGAGGTGGAGGCGCGCCTGTCGACGCTGCCGGACCCGGCCCGGCGCGCCGTCGCCCGCGCCCGCGCCGACGGCGACCCGGCGGTCCGCGCGCCGCCGACCGGCGTCCTGCGCGTCGCCGACGCCCTGCGGGTCGGGCTCGTGTCGACCGCCTCCGCCGTGCCGGGCGACGCCGGGCGGCTGCTGCCGGCGGTCGCCGTGGGGGACACCCGCGGGGTGGGCGACCTCGACGAGGCGATGCGCGTCTCCGGGCTCGCGCACATCACCGCGGTGTCGGGCGCGCACTTCTCGATCCTCGGGGCGGCGGTACTCGCGGTCGTCGCCCGGTGCGGGGTGCCGAGGCGGTGGCGATGGCTGCCGGTCACGACGGTGCTGGGCGGGTTCGTCGCCGTCGTCCAGCCCGGGTCGAGCGTCGTGCGGGCCGCCGTGATGGGCGCGGTCGGCGTGCTCGGGATCGTGGCGGGCCGCCCTTCGCGCTCGGTGCCGGCGCTCGCGTGCGCGGTGCTCGTCCTGGTCGTCGTCGACCCGTGGCTCGCGCGCGACGTGGGGTTCGTGCTGTCGGTCGTGGCCACGGCCGGGATCGCGCTGCTCGCCGGGCCGCTCGCGCGCCGGTGGTCCGCGCCGCCGGACGGCGTGCGCCGGGCCGGCGCCCCGCCCTCGACAACCACCCGCCGCCGCGTGGCCGGCCCGGTCGCGACCGCCTTCGCCGTCCCCGTCGCCGCGCAGGCGGTGTGCGCCCCGGTCGTCCTCGTGCTGTCGCCGGCGGTGCCCGCCTACGCCGTGCTGGCGAACGTCGCCGCCGCGCCGGCCGTGGCGCCGGCGACCGTCGGGGGCCTGCTCGCCGCGGTGCTCGGCCCGTGGTGGCCGGCCGCGGCGACCGCGTGCGCGCACGTCGCCGGCGCGGCCTGCTGGTGGATCGCCGCCGTCGCCCGGACGGCCACCGGGCTGCCCGGCGCGCAGGTGGCGTGGGCGGGCGGGGCGGTGGGCCAGGTGCTGCTCGCCACCGCGTGCGGGGCGGCGCTGGTGCTGGTCCTGCGGTGTCGGCGGGGCATGGCACCCTAGGGGCGTGCCGACCTCCACCTCCGCCTCGCGCCGCCCCGCCCGGGGCGGTGGTCGCGGGTCGACGGCCTCCGCCGGCCTGGCGTGGGACGAGGTGGGGCTCGCCCCCGTGGTCCTCGTGACCGGGCCCGAGGAGCTGCTGGCCGAGCGCGCCGTCGAGCGGGTCGTCGGTCTCGCGCGCGAGCGGGACGCCCAGATCGAGGTGACCCGGCTCGACGGCGCCGCCTACGGCGCGGGGGAGCTGACGCTCGCGACCAGCCCCTCGCTGTTCGCCGAGGACCGCGTGGTCGTGGTCGAGAACGTCGAGAAGGCCACGGACGACCTGATCCTGGAGGCCACGTCCTACGTCGCCGCCCCGCAGGAGGACGTCGTCCTCGTGCTCCGGCACGGCGGCGGCCAGCGCGGCAAGCGGCTGCTCGACGCGGTGCGCGCGGCCGGCCACCCGGTCGCGGTCTGCGAGACGATCAAGCGCGACGCGGACAAGGCCTCGTTCGTGACCCAGGAGCTGCGGCGCGCCGGCCGGCGCATGGAGGCCCGCGCCGTCCGCTCGCTCGTCGACGCGGTCGGCAGCGACCTCCGCGAGCTCGCGGCGGCGTGCTCCCAGCTCGTCGCCGACACCACCGGCGTGATCAGCGTCGAGGTGGTCGAGCGGTACTACGGCGGCCGGATCGAGGCGACCGGGTTCCGGGTGGCCGACGCCGCCGTGGACGGCAACGCGGGGGAGGCCGTCGCGCTGCTGCGGCACGCGTTCGCCACCGGCGTCGACCCGGTCCCGCTCGTGGCGGCGCTCGCGGCGCGGCTGCGCGTGCTCGCGAAGGTGTCCGCGGTGCGCGGGCGCGGGCCCGGAGCCGAGCGGGACCTCGGCCTCGCGCCGTGGCAGGTCGACCGGTCGCGCAAGGAGCTGTCGCGGTGGACCCCCGAGGCGCTGGCCGCGGCGATCACCGCCGTCGCGCAGGCGGACGCGGAGGTCAAGGGTGCGAGTCGCGACCCGCGGTTCGCCGTCGAGCGCGCGGTCCTGCGGATCGCCGCCGTCGTCCGCCGCTGACGGGACGCGCAGCCGGCAGAGGCCCGCCCGGGCCCGCGCCGATCAGATGTAGTGCTGGCCCAGCGTGTTGCGGCCGGGCCGCAGCAGCGGCGCCGAGGTCCGGTCGACCAGCAGGCTCCGCTCGAGCAGGTTGCCCTGGTACAGGTCGAACCCGAGCCGCCGCGCGGCCTTGAGCTCGGTGCTGGTCTCGACGAACTCGGCGACCAGCAGGGCGCCGTGCGAGCGCGCCAGGTCGACCACGGGCTCGCCCTCGACGTCGAGGTCCCGCGCGTCGATCTTCACGAAGTCGGCCTGGGGGAGCAGCGAGCGCTGGTCCTGCCGCGACACGAAGCCGGCCATCGCGATCCGGAAGCCCTGCTCGCGCAGCCGGCGCACCCCGCGCAGGACGTCGCCGTCGATCCGGGTGGTCCCGGTGATCTCGATGACCAGCCGGTCCGGCCGGTGGGGCAGGTGCAGCTCGCCGGTGAGGAACGCGCGCGGGCAGCGCACGAACAGCCAGCGCCCGTGGCCGACCTCGTCCACATCCACCCGCCCGAAGGTGGCGCGGAGCACAGCGCTGGTGGCACGCTCGTGCTGCAGCTCGCTCCAGCCCGCCGCGTCCGTCGACGTCGCGCCCGGCGCGCGGAACGCGAGCTCGTAACCGAAGGGGTGGAGGCGGGGGGAGAAGATCCCCTGCCGTCCCACCACCACCTGCTCACGGGCGACGTGCCGGTCCCACTCCTGGCGCAGCACGTCCGGGATCGCGGCGTCGATCTCGGCCGCGAGAAGTCGCTCGGCGTCGCCCTGTCCCGTCGTCATGCCCTCTATGACACCACATACGACGCGTCATGACACGGCCTCAGGTCGCTCACCGGGGGTGATATCCCGGGATCACGCGGCGAAGTGACGGTCGATTCACCCGATTGGGCGGACATCCGGCCAAAACGCTCAGGAGGTGGTGCGAAGCGCTCCGCGTCAGTCATGCTTCTCGTGACAGAGAGTCAACGTTCTGTGACAGGAGAGCTCCCATGCGCAACACGCTGAAGGCCGTCGCCACCGCCGCCCTCGCCCTGACCCTGACCCTCGGTGCCTCCGGCGTGGCGAACGCCGCCGGCGGCTTCACGATCCAGAGCGGTGCCACCGGCTGCTGCCGGACGATGGTCTGAACGCCTCCGGCGCCTCCCGGCTCGCCCCGCTGACTCTCGGTGCGCGGGGCGAGCGGGGGCCCGCGCGCGGCGGACGGGTGACGTGCTCGCCCTGGCGAGGCGTCATAGGTACAGTGACACCCATGACGACCATTGCTGACCGCGTCCGCCAGGCGCGGTTGGCCGCTGGGCTCTCCCAGACGGCCCTCGCAGGAGACGCGCTCTCGCCGAGCTACATCTCCCTCATCGAGTCCGGTCGGCGCGAGCCGACCGACGCCGCGCTCGGTGTCATCGCCGAGCGGCTCGGGTCCACGGTCGAGTACCTCAAGCACGGCGACGAGGGCCCGGCCGAGGCGCGCGCCAAGCTCGCGCTCGACTTCGCCCGCCTCGACCTGGTGTCGGGCGAGGCCGCGTCGGCCCGCGACCGCATTCTCGCGCTCGACCTCGAGCCGGTGTCGCGCGGCGTGCGGGTCGAGGCCCAGCTCGCCCTCGCGCAGGCGCACGAGATGCTCGGCGACCTCGAGTCCGCCGTCGGCGTCCTGGAGCCGCTGCTCACGCAGGCCCGGGCCGACCAGCACCACCTCGACGCCGCCGCGGCCGCCACCGCGCTCGTCGCCTCCTACGTGGAGTCCGGCGACCTGGGCCGCGCGATCGAGGTCGGCGACCGCCAGCTCGCCGAGCTCGAGGACGCCGGCCTGACCGGCACCGACGAGCACCTCCGCCTCGGCTCGACGACCCTGTGGTCGTACGTCGAGCGCGGCGACCTGCTGTACGCGACGCACCGCGCCGCCGAGCTGATCCGCCAGGCGGAGTCGCTCGGCACCCCGCGCGGCCGCGGGTCGGTCTACTGGAACGCGGCGCTCGTCGCGGAGCAGCGGCACGACTACGCGCTGGCCAAGCGGTACACCGAGCGCGCGCTCGCGCTGCTGGGCGAGGGCGAGGTCAGCCGCGACATCCCGCGCCTGCGCCTCAACTACGCGTGGCTGCTGCTGCGGAGCGACCCGGCCGAGCCGGCGACCGCGCTCGAGCAGCTCGACCGCGCGGCCCCCGAGCTCCAGGTGTCCGGCTCCGAGGTGGAGATGGCCCGCCTCGACGTCGAGCGGTCCCGCGCGCACCTCATGCAGGGCGACCCGGTCGCCGCGGAGGGCTACGGCCGCGCGGCGCTCGACCGGCTCGGCGACCAGCCCCGGCTCGACGGCGCGGCCGCGCAGCTCGCGATCGGCGACGCGCTGCACGCGCGTGGCGAGGTCGACGCGGCGTCCCGCGCGTACCGCTGGGCGGCCGACATGCTCGGCATGATGTCCGCCTCGCGGCAGTCCGCCGCGGTGTGGCGCGAGCTCGGCGACCGGTTCCTCGGTCACGGCGACGTCACCGGGGCGGCCCAGGCGTTCGACCGCGCGCTGCGGGAGGCGGGCTTCCGGCCGGCCGTGCCCGCGGTGCTGTGGGAGGCGTGGAGCGCGGTGGCTCAGGACTGAGCGACCGCGTTCCCCACGGGACGGGCCACGGCCCGACCCGCACAGAGGGCGTCACCCCGCAGGGGGGGTGACGCCCTCGGCGCGTCCCGGGGTCGCACGGCGCTCGGCGGTCGCTCCGGAAGGGCAGCAGGTGTCGCCTCCCGCTCCGATGAGGGGAGATCTTCTGCCCGCTCGGCGGAGCGCCGGCCCCGGGGACGACGAAGGGCGGCCACCCCGTGGAGAGGGTGGCCGCCCTTCGTGACGGCTACGGTCGCGTCAGAGCGCGTTGACCGACTTCGCCAGCGCCGACTTCTTGTTGGCGGCCTGGTTGGCGTGGATGACGCCCTTCGAGACGGCCTTGTCGAGCTTCTTCGACGCGGCGACGAGCGCGACGCCCGCGGCGTCCTTGTCGCCACCGGCGACGGCCTCGCGCACGCGGCGCACGAACGTCTTCAGCTCGGACTTGACAGCCTTGTTACGCAGGCGCGCCTTCTCGTTGGTGCGGATGCGCTTCATCTGGGACTTGATGTTGGCCACGGTGTGGTCTCTCTTCGTGTGTTCGCCGGAGCGAGAGGAACAAGGTCGTAGAGGGCGCGTCCGGCGCCGGGACTGGGGCGTGGGGACACCCGCGGAGAGGAACCGGACTAGTGCCCGCCGACCCGGGCGGACACGCGACTGACAAGCCTACCAGGAGACCGCCTCGCGGACGAAGCCCGTCGGGCGCGCGCGAGCGGCGGCTCGGGTCTCGGGCGCGGGCATGGGACCATGGTGGCAGTCCGACCCTGCGAAACCGAGGGAGCACGTGTCCCCGATCCCGAGCGCCGAGCAGTCCCGGCGCATCACCCCCGCGGCGACCCCGCCCGAGCTGCTGCGCAACTTCTGCATCATCGCGCACATCGACCACGGCAAGTCGACCCTCGCCGACCGCATGCTCCAGCTGACCGGCGTCGTCGAGGCCCGCGCCATGCGCGCGCAGTACCTCGACCGCATGGACATCGAGCGCGAGCGCGGGATCACGATCAAGTCGCAGGCCGTGCGCATGCCCTGGGCGATGGGGGACACCCCCTACGCGCTCAACATGATCGACACCCCGGGACACGTCGACTTCACCTACGAGGTGTCCCGGTCGCTCGCCGCCTGCGAGGGCGCCGTGCTGCTGGTCGACGCCGCGCAGGGCATCGAGGCGCAGACGCTGGCCAACCTGTACCTGGCGATGGAGAACGACCTCCAGATCATCCCGGTGCTGAACAAGATCGACCTGCCGGCGGCGCAGCCCGAGAAGTACGCGGAGGAGCTCGCGAGCCTCATCGGCGGCGACCCGGCGGACTGCCTCAAGGTGTCCGGCAAGACGGGCGAGGGCGTCGAGGCGCTGCTGGACCGGATCGTCGAGCTGGTCCCGGCCCCGGTCGGCGACCCCGACGCCCCGGCGCGCGCGATGATCTTCGACTCGGTCTACGACACCTACCGCGGCGTCGTGACCTACGTGCGGGTCAAGGACGGCAACCTCAACCCGCGCGAGCGCATCGCGATGATGTCGACGAAGGCCACGCACGAGCTGCTGGAGATCGGCGTCATCTCGCCCGAGCCCGTCCCGACCAAGGGCCTGGGCGTCGGCGAGGTCGGCTACCTCATCACCGGCGTGAAGGACGTCCGCCAGTCGAAGGTCGGCGACACCGTCACGAACGCGAGCAAGCCGGCCACCGAGGCGATCGGCGGCTACTCCGACCCGAAGCCGATGGTGTTCTCGGGCCTGTACCCGATCGACGGCTCCGACTACCCGGTGCTGCGCGACGCGCTCGACAAGCTCAAGCTCAACGACGCCGCGCTGAACTACGAGCCCGAGACCTCGGTCGCGCTGGGCTTCGGGTTCCGCGTCGGGTTCCTCGGGCTGCTGCACCTCGAGATCATCCGGGAGCGGCTGGAGCGCGAGTTCAACCTCGACCTCATCTCGACCGCGCCCAACGTGGTCTACGAGGTGACGATGGAGGACCGCCAGGTCGTCACGGTCACCAACCCGAGCGAGTTCCCGGGCGGCAAGATCCGCGAGGTGCGCGAGCCGATCGTGAAGTCGACGATCCTGGCCCCGAGCGAGTTCATCGGCGCGATCATGGAGCTCTGCCAGGGCAAGCGCGGCGACCTGCTCGGCATGGACTACCTGTCCGAGGACCGCGTCGAGATGCGCTACACGCTGCCGCTCGCGGAGATCGTGTTCGACTTCTTCGACCAGCTGAAGTCCCGCACCCGCGGCTACGCCAGCCTCGACTACGAGCCCGTCGGCGAGCAGGTCGCGGACCTGGTGAAGGTCGACATCCTGCTGCAGGGCGAGCAGGTCGACGCGTTCAGCTCGATCGTGCACAAGGACAAGGCGTACTCGTACGGCGTGATGATGGCGTCCAAGCTCAAGGACCTCATCCCGCGCCAGCAGTTCGAGGTGCCGATCCAGGCGGCCGTCGGCTCGCGCGTCATCGCCCGCGAGACCATCCGCGCGATCCGCAAGGACGTCCTCGCCAAGTGCTACGGCGGCGACATCACCCGCAAGCGGAAGCTGCTGGAGAAGCAGAAGGAGGGCAAGAAGCGCATGAAGACCATCGGCCGGGTCGACGTGCCGCAGGAGGCCTTCATCGCGGCGCTCTCGTCCGACGCGGGCGGCGCCAAGGACGCCAAGGACGCGAAGAAGAAGTGAGCCCGGCGCTCCCGGAGGGTGACGCCGCTCCCGCGGACGGCGCCCTCCCGCCGAGCGTGCGCGCGGGCGCGGGCCGGCGCGGGTTCGGCGTGTACCTGCACGTCCCGTTCTGCACCGTGCGCTGCGGGTACTGCGACTTCAACACGTACACGGCGACCGAGCTCGGCGGCGGCGCGTCCCAGGTGGCCTACGCCGACACGGCGCTGGCCGAGATCACGCTCGGCGCCCGCGTGATGCGGGACGCCGGCCTGCCGGAGCGGCCCGCGTCGACGGTGTTCGTCGGCGGCGGCACCCCGACCGTGCTGCCGGCCGGCGACCTGGTCCGGATGCTCGACGGCGTCCGCGGCGCCTGGGGCCTGGCGGACGACGCCGAGGTCACGACCGAGGCGAACCCCGACTCGGTCACCCCGGAGTCGCTCGCCGAGCTGCGCCGGGGCGGGTTCACGCGGGTGTCGTTCGGCATGCAGTCCGCGGTGCCGCACGTGCTCGCGACCCTGGAGCGCACCCACGACCCGCGGCGGATCCCAGACGTCGTGCGCTGGGCGCGGGACGCGGGGCTCGCCGTGTCGCTCGACCTCATCTACGGCACGCCGGGGGAGTCGCTCGCCGATTGGCGGACCTCGCTGGAGACGGCGCTGGCGACCGGGGTCGACCACGTGTCGGCGTACGCGCTCGTCGTCGAGCGGGGCACGAAGATGGCGGTCCAGGTGCGGCGCGGCGACCTCGCGCTGCCCGACGAGGACGACCAGGCCGCGAAGTACGAGCTCGCCGACGACCTGCTGACGGCCGCCGGGCTGACCTGGTACGAGGTGAGCAACTGGGCGCGCACCCCAGCGGACGCCTGCCGGCACAACCTCGCCTACTGGAGGAATGACGACTGGTGGGGCGTCGGCCCCGGCGCGCACAGCCACGTCGGCGGCGTGCGGTGGTGGAACGTCAAGCACCCGCGCGCCTACGCGGCGCGGCTGGCCGCGGGGGAGAGCCCGGCTGCGGGGCGCGAGACGGTCGAGGACGCCTCGGCGCGGCTCGAGCGGGTCATGCTCGGCGTGCGGCTGCACGAGGGGCTGCCGGTCGACGCGCTGAGCCCGGCCGCGCGCTCGCGGGTCGCGGGCCTCGTGGCCGACGGGCTGGTCGACGGCCGGGCCGCCCTGGGGGCCGCGGGCGACGCCCCGGGGCGGCGGGTGCGCCTCACGCGGCGCGGTCGGCTGCTGGCCGACGCGGTCGTCCGCACGCTCGCGGACTGAGCCGGACCACCCGGGCCGCTGGAGTGGAAGATCCGGCCCGACACGCCGGGGCGTGTCGGGCCGGATCTTCGCCTCGTCAGTGCGCGTGGGTCACTTCACCAGGCGCAGGGTGACCGGGTAGCGGTACCACTGGCCCTTGTTGACGGCGACGGCGGCCAGGATCGCGAACACCAGCGCGGCGACGCCGACCACGAAGGGCAGGAACGACAGCCAGCCGAACGTGATCCCCGCGAGGATCCACGACGCGACGTACGCGATCGCGACGGTGATCTGGAAGTTCAGCGCCTCCTTGGCCTGGTCGTCCAGGAACGGGCCGCGGCCCTTGAACACCAGCCAGACGACCAGCGGGGCGACGAACGAGAACAGGATCCCGCCCAGGTGCGCGAGCAGCGACCAGGTCTTCTCCTCGTCCGGGCGCAGCGGCTGCTGCGGCTGGCCGCCGTACGGCTGCTGCGGCTGGCCGCCGTAGGGCTGCTGGGGCTGACCGCCGAACGGCGGCTGCTGCGGGCCGCCGGCGGGCGGCTGCTGGTCGTACGACATGGGTCTCCTCGGGTGCTGCAGGGCTACGGCGGTCGCAGCGTAGCGGTGTGACCGGGTCGTTCGTCCCCTTCTGTCCAGGGATCGGCCTCCTTGACACGCGTCGGCCGCCTTCGGTTCGCTGGCGCGACGGGCGACCGACGCCCGGGCCAGGAGGGCAGCGATGACGGAGAACCCCGGCGGTACGCCGCCGCGCGACGACGAGCCGGCGACCCCGCCGCCGCCCGCGGGCGCGTACCCGCCGCCGCCCGGCTACGGCCAGCAGCAGATGTACGGCCAGCAGCCGCCCTACGGCCAGCAGCCGCCCTACGGCCAGCAGCAGCCCTACGGCCAGCAGCCGCCCTACGGCCAGCCGCCCTACGGCCCGCCCCACCCCCAGCAGTACGGCGCGCCCACCGGGGGCACCGGCGTCGGCGAGGCGTTCTCCTGGGGCTGGACCAAGTTCACCCAGAACGTCGGACCGTTCCTGCTGGGCGTCCTCGCGTACCTGGCCGTGATCGTCGCCGTGTCCGTCGTGCTGTCGATCGCGATCATCGGCGGCAGCGTCGCCAGCGTGGACCCGGCCACCCAGGAGCTGCGCGACGGCGCCGGCTTCGGGCTCGTGTTCGGCTACCTGCTGGTGCTCGCGGTCGTCCTGCTGCTGACGGCGTTCATGCAGGCCGGCGTGACCCGCGCGTCGCTCGAGGTCGCGGACGGCCGCCGGGTCGAGGTCGGCACGTTCTTCCGGTTCGAGAACCTCGGCAGCGTCCTGCTCGCGGCCCTGCTCGTCGGGCTGGGCACCGGCATCGGGTCCCTGCTGTTCGTGCTGCCGGGCCTCGTGTTCGCGTTCTTCGCGCAGTTCACGCTGTTCTTCGTCATCGACAAGCGCCTGTCGCCGGTGGACGCGATCAAGGCCAGCTTCACGCTCGTGTACCGGAACGTCGGCACGGTCGTCCTGCTGTTCCTGGGCGTGTACGCCGCGAACCTGGTCGGCTCGGCGCTGTGCGGCGTCGGCCAGCTGGTGTCGTTCCCGGTCGGCCTGCTGGCGACGACGTGGATGTACCGCCGGCTCCAGGCCGAGCCCGTCGCGCCCTGACGACGCCGCGTGACGGCGCCCGCGGTCAGGGTGCCGTCACGAAGTCGATCAGCTCCTCGACCCGGCCGAGCAGCGACGGCTCCAGGTCGGCGTACGACCGCACCGAGCGCAGGATCCGCTGCCAGGCGCGGGCGACGTCGGCCTGCTCGGCGGCGGGCCAGCCGAGCTCGCGCAGGATGCCGCGCTTCCACTCGGTGCCGCGCTCGATCGTCGGCCACGCGGTGAGCCCGACGCGCGCGGGCTTCACGGCCTGCCACACGTCGACGTAGGGGTGCCCGAGCACGAGCAGCGTCCCGGCGGGCACCGTCCGCGCCGCCTCGTCGGCGATCCGCTGCTCCTTCGACCCGGGCACCAGGTGGTCGACCAGCACGCCGACCTTCTTGCCGGGTCCCGGCCGGAAGTCGCGGAGGGCGTCCACCAGGTTGTCCACGCCGTCGAGCAGCTCGACCACGACGCCCTCGGCGCGCAGGTCGTCACCCCAGACCTTCTCGACCAGCTCGGCGTCGTGCTTGCCCTCGACCCAGATCCGCGAGCCGATGGCAACCCGCGCGCGCTGGTCGGCGGCGGCGAGCGACCCGGACGCGGTGCGCTTCGGGCCGGTGGGTGCGGTCGGCCGCGGCGGCACCAGCTCGACCGGCTTCCCGTCGACCCAGAACCCCGGGCCGAGCCGGAACGTCCGCGTGCGTCCCTTGCGGTCCTCCAGGACGACGACGTGCTCGCCGCCGGACTTCTCGACCCGGACGACGGCCCCGACCCAGCCGGTCGTGACCTCCTCGACGACCAGGCCCCGCTCGGCGGGCGTGGGGGTGGAGGTGGGGCGGCGGTGCGCGGCGGGCGAGCCGCCGGACAGCACGTCGGTTCCGTAGCGGTCTGTCACCCGCGGCAGCCTAGGTGCCGACCGACCGGCCGCGTGGTACGACACGACGGTGACGTCGAGCCCCGCGCAGCACCCCGACCGCCCCGGCAGCCCGGCCGGCAGCCAGCCGGGCGGCCGGCCCGGCAGCAGCCCGGGCACCCCGGCCGGCTCCGAGCCCGACCCGCACCGCTGGCGCGCCCTCGGCGTCTGCCTGGCGATCGGGTTCATCACGATGCTCGACGTCTCCATCGTCAACGTGGCGCTGCCGTCCATCGAGCGCAGCCTGGACGCCGGCGCGAGCCAGCTGCAGCTGATCGTCGCCGGGTACACCCTGGCGTTCGGCCTGGTGCTCGTGCCCGCGGGCCGGCTCGGCGACGCCCGCGGCCGCCGGGCGCTGTTCCTGATCGGGCTGGTGGGGTTCGCCCTCACCAGCCTGGGCGCCGGCCTGGCGCCGTCCGACGAGGCGCTCGCGGTCGCGCGCCTGCTGCAGGGCATGAGCGCGGGCCTGCTGAACCCGCAGGTGGTCGGCACGATCCAGCAGCTGTTCACCGGCTACGAGCGCGGCCGGGCGTTCGGCTGGTTCGGCGCCACCATCGGGGTGTCGACGGCGCTCGGCCCGCTGCTCGGCGGCCTGATCATCCAGGCGTTCGGCGCGGAGGAGGGCTGGCGCTGGGTGTTCTTCGTCAACGTGCCGGTCATCGCCGTCGTGCTGCCGTTCGCGCTGCGGTTCCTGCCGCGCGGGGCGGTCGGCCGGGCGACGGCGACCGGGCCGGGCGGGCGCCCGCGACTCGACGTGGTCGGCCTGGCGGGCGTGGCGCTGACCGCCGCGGCGGTGATGGTGCCGTTCGTCACGACGACGGGGGAGGGCGGCGACGACCCGGCGCGCTGGTGGTGGCTCGCGGTCGCCGCCGTGCTCGGCGTCGCGACGGTGGTGTGGGAGCGCGGGTACCAGCGGCGCACGAGCGCGGCCGTGCTCGACCCGCGGGTACTGGGCGAGCCGGCGTTCCGGAACGGCGCACTGCTGGGCATCGCCTACTTCGCGGGGTTCACGTCGGTGTTCCTGGTGGCGACGCTCTACCTGCAGCAGGTCGCCGGGTTCACGCCGCTGCAGGCCGGCCTGGTCAACATGCCGTTCGCGATCGCGTCCGCGGTGTCGGCGCAGCGCTCCGGCCGCCTGGTGGCGACCCGGGGGCGGGCGCTGGTCGTCGTCGGCCTGGGGCTGGTCGTCCTCGGGCTGATCGGCACCGACCTCGCGATCCGGTTCGTCGACCCGCCGGCCGTCGGGTTCGTCATGGCGGCGACGCAGATGGTCGCGGGCGCCGGCAGCGGGTTCGTGATCGCGCCGAACCAGACCCTCACGCTGGCGCGCGTGCCGGTCGAGCGGGCGGGCGTCGCGGGCAGCATGCTGCAGGTCGGCCAGCGCATCGGGTCGGCGCTCGGCGTCGCCGTCGCGCTGTCGACGTACTACTCCGCCCTGGCGTCGGGCGTCGAGGGCGCGGCGGCCGCGGGGCGCGCGCTGCTCATCACGGTCGCGCTGGTCGCCGTGGCCCTCGTCGTCGGCCTGGTCGACCTGCGCGCGCGGCGGCGCGACGCGGACGCGGAGGCCGGCGCGGCAGGCGGCGCCGGGACCGACGCCGCGTCCGCGCCCGCGGACGCGTAGAATTGGCACTCGGTTCCAGCGAGTGCCAGGTCGGCCAGGGAGGTGGCGATGAGCGAGGACCGCAGGCTGGACGTGCTGCGGGCGATCGTGGAGGACTACGTCGCCACCCGCGAGCCCGTCGGCTCCCGCGCCCTGGTGGAGCGGCACTCCCTCGGGGTGTCGCCCGCGACGATCCGCAACGACATGGCGGCCCTGGAGGACGCCGGGCTGATCGTGCAGCCGCACACCTCGGCCGGCCGGGTGCCGACCGACAAGGGCTACCGGCTGTTCGTCGACCGCCTCGCGACCGTCAAGCCGCTGTCCGCGCCGGAGCGCCGCGCGATCGAGACCTTCCTCGAGGACGCCGCCGACCTGGACGACGTCGTCGACCGCTCGGTGCGGCTGCTCGCGCAGCTGACCCACCAGGTCGCCGTCGTGCAGTACCCGTCGCTGCGCCGGACCGCGCTGCGGCACGTGGAGCTGGTCCCGGTCGGCGACCGGCACCTGCTCGTGGTGATCATCACCGACCACGGCCGCGTCGAGCAGCGCACGATCGAGGTCCCGGACCCGCTGGACGTCGGCACGGTGGCGCGGCTGCGCGTCCGGCTGAACACCGCCGCGGCGGGTCGCCGGCTCGCCGAGCTCGGCACCGCGCTGTCCGACCTGGCCGACGACTTCGCCCCCGTGGACGGCCCGCTCGTGCGGGGCGTGGTGGCGGTGGTCGAGGACACGCTGGCCCAGGAGAGCGAGGAGCGCGTCGTGCTGGCGGGCACCGCGAACCTGGTCCGCGGCGGCGGGGCCGACTTCGCGCGCACGATCAGCCCCGTCCTGGAGGCGCTGGAGGAGCAGGTCGTCCTGCTGCGCCTGCTCGGCGAGATGGCCGAGGACGAGGCCGCGGTCTCCGTCCGGATCGGCCGCGAGACCCAGCACGAGGGGCTGCTCGAGACGAGCTTCGTGACCACCGGGTACGGCGGGCCCGACGGCGGCGGGACCGCGGTCGCCCGGATCGGCTCCGTCGGCCCGCTCCGCATGGACTACCCCGGGACCATCGCGTCCGTGCGCGCCGTCGCGCGGTACCTGTCCCGGATCCTCGCCGGATGAGCGCCGGCCGGGCACCGACCCGCGTCCCCGCACGTTCAGCAACGAGCACCCGACCCGCGCACGCGCGCGAGGACGACACACGCACAGGAAGTGACGAGTGAGCGACTACTACGAGGTCCTCGGCGTCCAGCGGGACGCCACGCCCGAGCAGATCAAGAAGGCGTACCGCCGCCTCGCGCGCGAGCTGCACCCCGACGTCGCGGGCGCGGACGCCGGCTCCGAGGACCGGTTCAAGGACGTCTCGCGCGCCTACGAGGTGCTGTCCAACCCCGAGAAGCGCCGCATGTACGACATGGGCGCGGACCCGTCGGCCCCCGGCGGCGGCATGGGCGGCCAGGGCGGCTTCGGCTTCCAGGACATCTTCGAGACGTTCTTCGGCGCGGCGGCCGGCGCCGGCGCGCAGCGCGGCCCCATCCCGCGCGCCCGCCGCGGCCAGGACGCGCTGCTGCGGCTCGACATCGACCTCGCCGAGGCGACGTTCGGCACGCACCGGGAGGTCCCGGTCGAGACGGCCGTGGTCTGCCCGACCTGCGACGGCTCCTGCTGCCGCCCGGGCACCTCGCCGCGCACCTGCGACGTCTGCGGCGGCCGCGGCTCCGTCCAGCGGGTCGCCCGGTCGTTCCTCGGCCAGGTCATGACCTCGCAGCCGTGCGCCGCGTGCCACGGCTTCGGCACCGTCATCCCCGAGCCGTGCACCGAGTGCGCCGGCGAGGGCCGCGTGCGGTCGCGCCGCACGCTCGAGGTCGACGTCCCCGCGGGCGTGGACACCGGCACCCGGATCAAGCTCACCGCGCAGGGCGAGGTCGGCCCCGCCGGCGGCCCGGCCGGCGACATCTACCTCGAGGTGCGCGAGCGCAAGCACGAGACGTTCGTCCGCGAGGGCGACGACCTGCACTGCACGCTCGAGGTCCCGATGACCGCGGCCGCGCTCGGCACCGTGCTGACCCTCGACACGCTCGACGGCCCGCAGGAGGTCGACCTGCGCCCGGGCACCCAGCCCGCCCAGGTCGTCACGCTGCGCGGGCTCGGTGTGGGCCACCTGCACGCCGGCGGCCGCGGCGACCTGCACGTGCACGTGGACGTCCACGTGCCGACGTCGCTCGACGACGAGCAGGCCGAGCTGCTGCGGCGGCTCGCCGGCCTGCGCGGCGAGGAGCGGCCCGAGGCGCGGCTGTCCGCGTCCGGCGGCGGCGTGTTCGCCAAGCTCCGCGACAAGCTCGCCGGGCGCTGAGCGTGACCGCTCCGGTCTTCCTGGCGGAGCCGGGCGACCTCGACGCGCTCGCGGCCGGCGGCACCTACCTGCTGGCGGGCGCCGAGGGACGGCACGCGGGCGTGGTGCAGCGCAAGACGGCGGGGGAGCGGGTCGACGTCGTCGACGGCGCCGGCACCCGGCTGGTCGGCGAGGTCGAGGCCACCGGGCCCGAGGGCGTGCACCTGCGCGTCCGCGAGGTCGTCGTCGAGCCGGTGCCCGCGCCGCGGCTGGTGCTGGTGCAGGCGCTCGCCAAGGGGGACCGGGACGAGATGGCGATCGAGGCGGCCACCGAGGTCGGCGCCGACGGCGTCGTGCCGTGGCAGGCCGAGCGGTCGATCGTCGTGTGGCGCGGCGACCGGGCGGCCAAGAGCCGCGCGCGCTGGCTGGGCACGGTGCGGACCGCCGCGAAGCAGGCCCGCCGGGCGCACGTCCCCGCCGTCGACCTGGCGCAGACCAGCGCCGCGCTGGTCCGCCGGGCGCGCGAGGTGGTCGAGGCCGGGGGCGCCGTGCTCGTGCTGCACGAGGAGGCGACCACGCCGCTCGCCTCGGCGACGCTGCCCGCGCCCGGGACGCCCGCGGACGTGCTGGTGGTCGTCGGCCCGGAGGGCGGGATCGCGGAGCGCGAGCTCGCCGACCTGGTGGAGGCCGGGGCGCAGGCGGTGCTGCTCGGCCCGCACGTGCTGCGGACGTCGACGGCGGGCCCGGTGGCGCTCGCGCTGCTCGCGCAGCGGCTGGGGCGCTGGGGCTGACGCGCGGCTGACGCGCGGCTGACGCGCGGGGGTGGCCCCCGGGTGGGCCGTACGTCTCATCCGGCGGGGCCGGGCCGGTCCTAGCGTCGAGGGTGGCAGCGAAGGCGCTCTCACCAGGGACCCGACCGTGAACACTGACGTCCGGACCGGCACGACCACCACCTCGCCCGCACCGGCGGAGCCGCCGCGCGGCACCGGCCCGGGTCGGCGCCGCCGGCGACGGCGGGTCGCGCTCGCGGGGGCCGGTCCGGCAGCCGTCGTCGCGTCCCTCGCCGGCTGCGCCGCGTCCGGTACGGCGTCGGGCGCGGACGGCGGCGCGGTCCACGGCGGCGAGGCGAGCCTCGTGCTGCCGGACCTCGGCGCCGTGTCCGCGCTGGGCGGCGTGTCCGGCCGACTGCTGCTCGTCGTCGGCCTGCTCGTGTGCGTGCTCGGCCTCGCGTTCGGCGTCGCCACCTACGTGCAGCTCCGCCGGCTGCCGGTGCACGCCGCGATGCGGGAGATCTCCGAGCTGATCTACTCGACCTGCCGCACCTACCTCACCCAGCAGGGCCGGTTCCTCCTGCTGCTGTGGGTGTTCATCGCCGCGGTGGTCGTCGTCTACTACCGCGCGCTCGTGGGGTTCGAGTGGGGCCGGGTCGCCACGATCATCGCGTTCAGCCTGCTCGGGATCGCCGGGTCCTACGCCGTCGCGTGGTTCGGCATCCGGGTCAACACGCTCGCCAACTCCCGCACCGCGTTCGCGTCACTGGCGGGCCGGCCGCTGCCGGTGCACCGCATCCCGCTGCAGTCCGGCATGTCGATCGGGATGGTGCTGATCAGCCTCGAGCTGCTGATGATGCTGGTCATCCTGCTGTTCCTCCCCGCGGACGTCGCCGGCGCGTGCTTCATCGGGTTCGCCGTCGGCGAGTCGCTCGGGGCCTCCGCGCTGCGGATCGCGGGCGGCATCTTCACCAAGATCGCCGACATCGGGTCCGACCTCATGAAGATCGTGTTCAAGATCAAGGAGGACGACGCCCGGAACCCCGGTGTGATCGCCGACTGCACCGGCGACAACGCGGGCGACTCGGTCGGCCCCAGCGCCGACGGGTTCGAGACCTACGGGGTCACCGGCGTCGCGCTCGTGACGTTCGTGCTGCTGGCCGTCGACGACCCGGTCATGCAGGCGACGCTGCTGGTCTGGCTGTTCGTGGTCCGCGCCGTCATGGTCATCGCGTCGGCGCTGTCCTACCTGGCGAACGACGCGTGGACCCGCCGCCGGTACGCCGCCACGGAGCGGATGGACTTCGAGAAGCCGCTCACCTCGCTCGTCTGGCTCACGTCGGTGGTGAGCATCGCGCTGACGTACCTCACGACCTGGGCGGTGCTCGGCCACCTCGACGACGCCGGCGGCGGGCTGTGGTGGAAGGTCGCGACGATCATCTCCTGCGGCACGCTGGCCGGGGCGCTCATCCCGGAGCTGGTCAAGGTGTTCACGTCGACCAGCAGCCGGCACGTGCGCGAGGTCGTCACGTCGTCCCGGGAGGGCGGGCCGTCGCTGAACATCCTGTCCGGCCTCGTCGCCGGCAACGTGTCCGCCTACTGGCTGGGCATGACGGTCGTCGGCCTGATGGGCGGCGCGTACCTGATCAGCGAGCAGGGGCTCGACCAGGTGATGATCGCCCCGGCGGTGTTCGCGTTCGGGCTGGTGGCGTTCGGCTTCCTCGGCATGGGGCCGGTGACGATCGCCGTCGACTCCTACGGGCCGGTCACGGACAACGCGCAGAGCGTCTACGAGCTGTCGCTGGTCGAGGAGCTGCCGGGCGCCGCCGCGCAGATCGAGGCGGAGCACGGGTTCACGCCGCGGTGGGAGCACGCCAAGCGGATGCTCGAGGAGAACGACGGCGCCGGCAACACGTTCAAGGCCACCGCGAAGCCCGTGCTGATCGGCACCGCGGTCGTCGGGGCCACCACGATGATCTTCTCGATCATCATGGCGCTCACCCACGGCCTGACGACCGGGCTGGAGAACCTGTCGCTGCTGCACCCGCCGTTCCTGCTCGGCCTGGTCACCGGCGGCGCGATGATCTTCTGGTTCACCGGCGCGTCCATCCAGGCCGTGACGACGGGCGCCTACCGCGCGGTGGAGTTCATCAAGGCGACCATCCGGCTGGACGGCACCGAGCGGGCCAGCGAGGCCGACTCCCGCCGGGTCGTGGAGATCTGCACCCAGTACGCCCAGCGGGGCATGCTGACGATGTTCCTGGCGATCTTCTTCGCCACGCTGGCGTTCGCGTTCGTCGAGCCCTACTTCTTCATCGGCTACCTCATCTCGATCGCGGTGTTCGGGCTGTACCAGGCGATCTTCATGGCGAACGCCGGCGGCGCCTGGGACAACGCCAAGAAGATCGTCGAGGTCGACCTGCACGCCAAGGGCACCGCGCTGCACGACGCGACGATCGTCGGCGACACCGTCGGCGACCCGTACAAGGACACGTCGTCGGTCGCGCTCAACCCGGTCATCAAGTTCACGACGCTGTTCGGGCTGCTGGCCGTCGAGCTGGCGGTCAGCCTCGTCGACGACGGACGCGGCACGCTGGTGCGCGTGCTGGCGGCGGTGTTCTTCGTGGCGTCGGCCGTGTTCGTGCACCGGTCGTTCTACGCGATGCGGATCGGCGGGCAGCCGGGGGACGGCGGCGAGGCGGCGGAGCCGGGGGAGCCCGCCGAGCCGGTGGTCTCGGCGGACGGGGGCCCGGTCCGGGACCGCGGGGACGTGCTGCCGCGGCCGGCCGGCGGCGCGGACGACGGGGCGCTCGTCGACACCGAGGGGCGGTGAGCCCGGTGCGGGTCGCGGTCAAGCACGACGACGCGCTGGTCGGTCCCGACGGGCTCGTCCAGGGGCACGACGCCGGCGCCACGCTGGTCCGGAGGCTGCTGCGGGTGTTCCCCGGATCGGTGCTGATCGGGCCGGGGCCGCGGCGCGGCGCCGGGTTCGACCTCCTGCCGCTCGAGTTCGTCGACGGCACCGACACCGTGGTCATCACGATGGACGTGCTCGACTCGGTGCAGGTGTGGCGGACGCTGCGCGCGGGCGGGTGCGAGCGGCCGCGGGTGATGAACTTCGTGTGGTGGGACGCGACCCGGTACCCGCACGACGTCGAGCGCGCGGCCCTCGCGCTGTCCTGCGCGTTGTTCCCGACGTTCGCGAACTCCGCGCGGACGGCCTCCGAGATCACGGAGCTCATCGGCCGGCTCACCGTGCCGGCGCTGGGGGAGCGGGCGCGGATCGCGTGGGTCAACCTCGGGTTCCGGGTCGACCACGTCCGACCCCGGCACGAGCCGGAGACCCCCGTCGTGCTCTACCCGGCGATCTACGTCTCCGAGCGCAAGCAGCCGCGGCTGTTCCTCGAGGTCGTCGACCGCGTGCAGCGCCGCACGCCGATCCGGGTCGAGGCGCGGCTGCACGAGTCGCACCTCGTGTCGGACGTCGCCATGCGGATGTCCGAGCGGCCGTGGTGCTGGGTCGGCCCGCTGACCGCGACCCGCGACTCGTACTGGGAGGCGCTCGGCCGGACCACGGCGTTCCTCGCGACCGCGACCGAGGAGTCGTACGGCCTCGAGTACGTCGAGGCGCTCGCGGCCGGGGCCGTCGGGGTGTTCCCGGACCTGCCTTGGGCGCGGGCGCTGCTGCCCGACGGCTACCCGTTCCTGTACCGGACGCCCGACGAGGCCGCCGAGCAGCTCGAGCTCGCGGTCACCCGGCCCGCCGCGTGCCGGCGGCAGCTGGACGCGGTCGCGGGCGGGTCCTTCGTGCGCTGGCTGTCGGCGCACCACGACGACGACGCGTTCGACCGGGCCGTCGTCGCCCGGGTCGCGGACTGGTTCGGGGACGGCGCGGCGGCCGGGTGAGCGCGGGCACCGGGCGGCCCGACGACCGTCACCCGGCGGGTCTTGACGCCGCACGGGATCGGCGGGACGCTGGCCTGCCGCACGCGCCGCAGCGTGGATGAGCCGAGGGGGCCTCATGGGACGGGTGGTCGCGGTACTGATCGGCGTGGCCGTGCTGGTGCTCCAGGTGTGGCTGACGCTGTACGCGCAGGTGGTGCTGGCCTACGAGGCCGCGCTGGTCCTCGTCGCGATGCTCGGGATCGGGCTGCGGGCGTTCGCGCGCTCGCGGCGCCGGGCGCAGCGGGTCGACGGCGCGCGCTGGCCGGCCGCGGACGGGATCCCCGTGCCGCAGCCGACGGTGCTGCTCGGCGGGCCGGTGCTGCCGTCGGTCGACGTCGGCAGCGGGCTGCCGCCCGTGGCGGCACAGGTGCACGACCGGGTGCGGGACGACCCGCTGGGCGGGCGGCGGGCGCGGCCCGTCGGCTGACGCGGGCGGGCCCGCCGGCCCGGACGCGGACGGGCCCGCCCCGACGCGTGGTCGGAGCGGGCCCGTCGGCGCGTGCGCGGCCGGGGGTCAGCCCTGGCGCAGCTCCAGGTAGCGCGCGATCAGCGAGCGGGTCGACGGGTCCTGGCCCTCGAGCGCGCCCGCGTCGCCCTCGACCGCCGGGGCGATCTCGAGCGCGAGCTTCTTGCCCAGCTCGACGCCCCACTGGTCGAACGAGTCGATGCCCCACACGACGCCCTCGACGAACGTGATGTGCTCGTAGAGCGCGATGAGCTGGCCCAGCACCGACGGCGTGAGCGCGGGCGCGAGGATCGACGTCGTCGGGCGGTTCCCCGGGAACACCCGCGCCGGGACGATGTCCTCGGCGGTGCCCTCGGCGCGGACCTCGTCGGCGGTCTTGCCGAACGCCAGGGCCTTGGTCTGCGCGAAGAAGTTCGCCAGGAACAGCGCGTGCACGTCGGTGTCGCCGTCCTTCAGCGGGTGCGCCGGGTTGGCGACCGCGATGAAGTCCGCCGGGATCAGCCGGGTGCCCTGGTGGATCAGCTGGTAGAACGCGTGCTGGCCGTTGGTGCCGGGCTCGCCCCAGAACACCTCGCCGGTCTCGGTCGTCACCGGCGTGCCGTCCCAGCGGACCGACTTGCCGTTCGACTCCATGGTCAGCTGCTGCAGGTACGCCGGGAACCGGTGCAGGTACTGGGCGTACGGCAGGACGGCGTGCGTGTGCGCGTCCAGGAAGTTGACGTACCAGACGTTGAGCAGCCCCATCAGCACCGGCACGTTCTGCTCGAACGGCGTGGTGCGGACGTGCTCGTCGACGGCGTGGAAGCCCTCGAGCAGCTCGCCGAACGCGTCCGGGCCGATCGCGATCGCGAGCGAGGTGCCGATCGCCGAGTCGACCGAGTAGCGGCCGCCGACCCAGTCCCAGAAGCCGAACGCGTTCTCCGGGTCGATGCCGAACGCCGCGACCTTGTCCAGCGCCGTCGACACCGCGACGAAGTGCTTGGCGACCGCGCCGGTGCGGGCCTCCTCGGTGTCCTCGATCGCGCCGGCGGCGACGAGCTCCCGCCACAGCCAGTCGCGGGCGAGGCGCGCGTTGGTCAGGGTCTCGAGCGTGCCGAACGTCTTGGACGCGACGATGAACAGCGTCGTCGTCGGGTCGAGGTCCTTGGTCTTCTCGGCGATGTCGGTCGGGTCGATGTTCGACACGAACCGCACCTCGAGGCCGTCCTGCACGTACGGCTTGAGCGCCTCGTACGCCATGACCGGCCCGAGGTCCGAGCCGCCGATGCCGATGTTGACGACGGTCGCGACGCGCTCGCCCGTGACGCCGGTCCACTCGCCGGAGCGCACCTTCTCCGCGAACGCGGCGACCTTGGCGAGCACCTCCTGCACGTCGGCGTCGACGTCCTGGCCGTCCACGACCAGCGGCGGCTCGGCGTCGGCCGGGCGGCGCAGCGCGGTGTGCAGCACGGCGCGGTCCTCGGTGACGTTGATGTGCTCGCCGGCGAACATCGCGTCGAGGCGGGTCTTGAGGTCGACCTGCTCGGCCAGCGCGACCAGCAGGGCCAGCGTCTCGTCGGTGACCAGGTTCTTCGACAGGTCGACGGTGAGGTCGGCGAGCTGCCGGGTCAGGCGCGTCGCCCGCTCGGGGTCGGCCGCGAACCAGCCGCGCAGGTCGGGGTCGAACGCCTCCTCGTGGGCGGTCAGGGCGGTCCAGGCGCCGGTGGTGGTGGCGTCGACGGGTGCAGTCACGGCGAGTCCCTCTCGGAAGCAGATCGAACGGTCACACCGTATCGAGGTCGCCGGGGTGGGGGCGCGGGACGTGCGGCCCGGCCGATCCGCTCAGCCCAGCGCCTCGCGGACCAGCGGGGCCACGCGGGTGCCGAGCAGCTCAATCGCGCGCATCGACTCCCGCTGGGGGACGCCGCTGAGGTCCATCTGGAAGATCTGCCGGTCGTGGCCGAGCACCGCGTGCAGCGCGACGATGCGCTCGGCGACCTCCTCCGGCGACCCGACGAAGTAGGCCCCGCCCTTCGCCGCCTGGGACTCGAACGCGATCCGGTTCGGGATGGCGAACCCGCGCTCGGCGGCGATCCGGCGCATCGAGTCCAGCCAGTACGGGAAGAAGAACTCGCGCGCCTGCTCGGCGTCGTCGGCGACGAACCCCATGCCCGCGACCTCGACCCGGCGGGTCGCGGCGTCGTGGCCGGCCCCCTCGTGCGCCGCGCGGTACAGCCGGACGAGCGGGGCGAAGTCCGCGGGCCGGCCGCCGATGATCGCGTAGGACACCGGGAGGCCGAGGCGGCCCGCGCGGTCGGACGACGCCGGGTTGCCGCCAGTGGCCACCGCGATCCGCAGGTGCTCGCCGAGCCCGGGCTTGTCGAGCGGGCGGGGCAGCACCTCCGCGGCGTGCAGCGGCGCGCGGAACCGGCCCGACCAGGTCACCGGGTTGCCCCGGTCGATCCGCAGCAGCAGCCGGATCTTCTCCTCGAACAGGTCGTCGTAGTCGTCGAGCGAGGCGCCGAACAGCGGGTACGACTCGATGAACGAGCCGCGCCCCGCCAGCAGCTCGACCCGGCCGCCGGACAGCAGGTCCATCGTCGCGAACTGCTGGTACAGCCGGACGGGGTCCTCGGTCGACAGCACGGTCACGGCGCTGCCGACGCGGATCCGCTCGGTCTGCGCGAGCGCGGCGGCGATGACGGTCGCGGGGGAGGAGATCGCGTAGTCGGGGCGGTGGTGCTCGCCGATGCCGACGTGGTCGAGCCCGACCTGCTCGGCCAGGCGCACGCGCTCCAGCACGTCGCGCAGCCGCTGCGCGGGGGAGGTGACGGCGCCGGTCACCGGGTCGGGGTGGACGTCGCCGAACGTGTACAGACCGAGCTCCATGCCCGGTGCAGCGCCGGGCGGGGGTGCGGCATTCCCGGCCGCCGGGGCCGTATGTCACGCCGGTGAACGCCCGGTCACGATGTGGTCACGGTCACACGAACACCTTGACGGTCGATTAGTAAGGAAGGTGTACTAACAAACATGACGACGACGACGCCGTCCGCAGCTCCCGCTCACCGCGGAGTGGGGCGGACGCTGCGACCCACGGGCAAGGTGCTCCCGGAGCACGCCCGGGCGCACAACCGGTCGCTCGTCCTGCAGGCCCTGTTCCACCAGGGGCCGTCGTCCCGCGCTGACCTCGCGCGCAGCACCGGCCTGACCCGGGTGACCGTCTCGGACCTCGTGTCCGTGCTCATCTCGGAGGGCCTGGTCGCCGAGCTCGGCGTCCGCCCCGAGGGCCGGGTCGGCAAGCCCGCGACGCTCGTCGGGATGCGGACCGAGGAGTTCCAGGTCGTCGCCGTCGACCTCGCCGACGACGCCAGCCTGCGCGGCGCGGTGATGACGCTGACGGGCGCGGTGGTCGCCCGCCGCACGGTGTCGCTCGACGGCCGGACCGGGGACGCCGCGGTCGGCGTGCTCGAGGACCTGTGCCGCGAGCTGCTCGCCGCCGCGGACCGCCCGGTCGTCGGGGTCGGCATCGGGTCGCCCGGCGTGATCGACGCGTCGGGGGTGGTCGTGCAGGCGCCGAACCGCGGCTGGTACGACCTGCCCCTGGCCGACCTGCTGGCCGAGCGGCTCGGCGTACCGGTGCAGGTCGCCAACGACGCCAACACGCACGCGCTGGGGGAGTACACCTACGGCGGCGCGACCGGGGCGGGTCTCATGGTCGTCACCGTCGGGCAGGGCCTCGGCGCCGGGATCGTGCTGGACGGCGCGCTGGTCCGCGGTCGCGCGCACGCCGCCGGCGAGATCGGGCACGTCACCGTCGTCGACGACCGCGACGTGCGCGCCGGCGACCCCGAGCCCCGGCCGTGCGCGTGCGGGCGCGCCGGCTGCCTGGAGACCCTGCTCTCCCTGCCCGCGCTGCGCCGCGCCACCGCCGGCCGCACCCCCCAGGAGTCCGACGCGGTGCTCGCGTCGGTCGGACGGAAGCTGGGCGTCGCCCTGGCTCCCGTCGTCAGTGCCCTCAACCTCGCCGAGGTCCTGCTCTCGGGTCCCCCGGAGCTGCTGGACGGAGCCCTCAGGGTCGAGGCGCTCGCCACGCTCCGGGCCCGGACCCTGCCCCTGCTGGGGCAGGACCTCGTGCTGCGGATGGGTTCGCTGGACGAGGACGGGGCGCTGTCCGGCGCCGCGGCCCTCGTGCTGTCCGGTCAGCTCGGGGTCACGTGACGACCCCGAGCCGACCGCCTGCAGTGCCGGTACCACCACCCCCGGCGGGGCTTGCAGGCCCCGCCTCGCATCAGGGAGGAACACCAACGTGAAGATCGTACGGATGGCAGCCGTCGGTGTGGCGGCGGCGCTCGTGCTGACCGCCTGCTCGTCGGGAGACGACGGCGGCTCGACCGGGTCCGACGGCACCCCCGAGGCCGCGGAGATCACCCTGTGGCTCAACGGCGCCGACACGCCCGAGGAGCTGCGCGACTACCTCAAGACGACCTTCGAGGAGGAGAACCCGGGGTCGACCCTCGTGATCGAGGAGCAGACCTGGGACGACGTCGTCACCAAGCTGACGACCGCGCTGCCCGACGCGGAGAACACGCCCGACGTGGTGGAGATCGGCAACACGCAGTCGCCGACGTTCACCACCATCGGCGCGTTCCGCGACCTCACCCCGCTGTACGACGAGCTGGGCGGCGACGACCTGCTGCCGTCGTTCGTCGAGGTCGGCATGTCGGAGGGCAAGAACTACGCGCTGCCGTACTACTTCGGCTCGCGCTACATGTTCTACCGCCCGGACATCTGGACCGCCGCGGGCCTGGAGAAGCCGACGACGCTCGCCGAGTTCGGCGAGTCGGTGACGGCGCTCAATGACGGGACCCGGTCGGGCTTCGCGATCGGCGGTCAGGACTGGCGCAACGGCATCTCCTGGGTGTTCGCGAACGGCGGCGAGCTCGCCGTCGAGGAGGACGGCGCCTGGACCTCCACGCTGTCCGACCCGAACACGGTCAAGGGGCTCGAGGAGTGGCAGGCCGTCTACCAGGGCGCGTCCAACGTGCCGGCCACCGAGCGCGACGTGGCGTACTGGGATTTCCTCAACGACTCCGCCGAGGGCGGTGCCCCGGCCGCCGCGACGATCATGGCGCCGGGCTGGGCCCGCTGGTCGATCGGCGACCTCACGACGAACGACGACGGCGAGGAGGTCCGCGACGGCATGGCCGACGAGTCGAAGTTCGACATCTTCGCCCTGCCCGGCGTGGACGGCGGCATCGCACCGGTGTTCGCGGGCGGCTCGAACGTCGCCATCTCGGCGCAGTCCCAGCACCCGGAGCTGTCCGAGAACCTGCTGCGGATCATCTTCTCGTCCGAGTACCAGCAGATGCTGGGCGAGAACGGCCTCGGCCCGGCGAACGCGCAGTACGTCGACTCGCTCGGCGACGACAAGTTCGCGCAGACGATGATCGAGACCGCCGCGGCCTCCAAGCTCACCCCGGCCGCGCCGGGCTGGGCGGCCGTCGAGGCGGCGTTCGTCTACGAGGAGCTGTTCCAGGCGATCGCCGAGGGCGGCGACGTGACCGAGCTCGCCGCGCAGTACGACGAGCGCATCACGCCGATGCTCAACGGCCAGTGACGCCGTCCCGGCCGCGGGGCGCGAGCCCCGCGGCCGGGCCCGTCCGGTCGTCGCCCGTCAGGAGAGGTCTCATGTCCACCACCGCGGCCCGCCCGGCGCCGGCCACCCCGCCCGCGCCGTCGCCGTCCCCGCCCCCCGCCGCCCGCCGCCGCCGGCGGTTCAGCCCCACCGCGTACGTGCTGCTGATCCCCGCCGTGCTGGTCCTGCTCGCCGGCATGGGCTACCCGCTCTACTGGCAGATCGTCACGTCGCTGCAGGAGTTCGGCCTGGCGCAGCAGTTCGGCCAGCCGCCGACCTTCGTCGGGCTCGACAACTACGCGCGGATCTTCAGCGACGACCGGATGTGGGCCGTCGTCGTCCGCTCGGTGGTCTTCTGCCTGGTCAACGCGTTCGCCACCGTCGGCATCGGGACGCTGCTCGCGCTGCTGATGAAGGCCGTGCACCCGGTCGTCCGGGTCGTGCTGCAGGTGTCGCTGCTGCTCGCCTGGGCCATGCCGCTCGTCGCCGCGGTGACCGTCTGGAAGTGGCTGTTCGACTGGCGCACCGGCGTCATCAACTGGCTCCTGGTCCAGATGGGCTTCGACCAGTACAGCGGGCACACCTGGCTCGCCCAGCCGCTGTCGTTCTTCTTCGTCGCCACCGTGATCATCGTCTGGATGTCCGTGCCGTTCGTCGCGCTGTCGATGTACGCCGCGCTGACCCAGGTGTCCGACGAGGTGCTCGAGGCCGCCCGCATCGACGGCGCCGGCCCCGCCCGCATCCTCTGGCACGTCACGCTGCCGCTGGTCCGCCCCGTGCTGTCCATCGTCCTGCTGCTGCAGATCATCTGGGACCTGCGGGTGTTCGCCCAGATCAAGCTGCTGCAGGACGGCGGCGCCCCCGTCGGCGAGACCAACCTGCTCGGCAACTTCATCTACGAGATCGGCATCGGGCGGCAGGACTTCGCCGGCGCCGCGGCCGTCTCGATCTTCGTGCTCGCGCTCACCGTGCTGCTGAGCTGGCCCTACGTCCGGAACCTGCTGAAGGAGGACCGATGAGCGCCGCGTCCGCCCCGTCCGCTCCGTCCGCCGCCTCCGCCCCCGTCGCCGCGCCGCCCGCCCGGGCCGGGACGCCCGCGGTGCCGACGCCGGCCGGCCCCCGCCGGGGCACGCCCGGGGGCCGCACGGGTCGGCGGGTGCGCCGCGCGCTGCTCGGGCTGCTCGCGGTCGTCGTCGCCGTCGTGTGGGCGTTCCCCGTCTACTGGATGGTGCTGTCGTCGCTGCTGCCGAGCGCGCGGCTGCGGGCCTCCACGCCGACGTTCCTGCCCACCGGCACGACGCTCGGCAACTTCCGGTCCGTGCTGGACGGCGCGGGCTTCGGGTCCGCGCTGCGGATGAGCCTGGCGATCACCGGAGTCACCGTCGTCGCGGTGCTGGTCTTCGCGTTCCTCGCGGCGCTGGCGATCAGCCGGTTCCGGTTCCGCGGGCGGCTGACCTTCGTCGTCGCCGTGCTGTTCGTCCAGATGCTGCCGGCCGAGGGCCTGTTCATCGCGCAGTACAAGATGCTGTCGTCGACCAACCTGCTCAACAGCGTCGTCGGCGTCTCGATCCTCTACACCGCGGCGGTCGTGCCGTTCACGATCTGGATGCTGCGCGGGTTCGTCGCCGGCGTGCCGATCGAGCTCGAGGAGGCCGCGATGGTCGACGGGCTCAGCCGGGTGCAGGCGTTCCTGCGGATCACGTTCCCGCTGCTCGCGCCGGGGCTCGTGGCCTCGGGCGTGTACGCGTTCCTGCAGGCCTGGAACGAGTTCACCGTCGCGCTCGTCGCCCTGCCCGCCGAGTCCGCCCGCACGCTGCCGCTGTGGCTGCGGTCGTTCCTCGCGTCGTCCGCGAACCGCGGCGTCGACTGGGGCGAGGTCATGGCCGCGTCCACCCTGATCGCCGTGCCGGTCATCGTGTTCTTCCTGCTGGTGCAGGGCAGGATGACGTCGGGGCTGGTGTCCGGAGCGGTGAAGGGCTGACGTGGACGAGCTGATCACCTGGCCGCGCGGCGCGTCCGCGGGGCCGGAGGGGGCCGGCGTGCCGGCACCGGCGGGGGTCGTCGGGGGGCTCGCCGCCGAGGCCACCACAGGGATCGCCACCGAGGCCGCCGAGGCCGCCGCGGGCGACCCGGGCGGCTGGTCCGTCGGGCTCGACGTCGGCGGCACCAAGACGCTCGGCGTGCTGGTCGGGCCGGACGGCGCGCTCGGGCCCCGTGTGCGGCTCGCCGCGCGGCCCGGGGGAGCGGGCGTCGCCGGGACCGCCGCGGAGGCCGTGCGCGCGCTCGTCGCCGAGGCCGGGCTGGCGCCGGGCGCCCTGGCCGGCGTCGGCATCGGGCTGCCCGGGATCGTCGACCCGGTGGCGGGCCGCGTCGAGCACGCGGTGAACCTCGGGATCGAGGTCGCCGTGCCCCTGGCCGCCGACGTGTCCGCTGCGCTCGGCGGCGTGCCCGTCCGGCTGGAGAACGACCTCAACGTGGCCGCGCTCGGCGCCGCCCACCTGCTGCCCGACCCGGCGCCGGACCTCGCGTTCCTCGCGCTCGGCACCGGGCTGGCCGCGGGACTGGTGCTGGACGGCCGGCTGCGCCGCGGGGCGTCGGGGGTGGCCGGCGAGATCGGCCACCTGGTGCACGTGCCCGGCGGGCTGCCGTGCCCGTGCGGGCAGCGCGGCTGCCTCGAGCAGTACGCGTCCGGCGGCGCCCTGTCGGCGGCGTGGCCCGGGCCAGGCGACCGCCCGGCGCCCGTGGCCCTGTTCGCGGCGGCCGACTCCGGGGATGCTGGTGCCGTGGCGGTGCGCGACCGGTTCGCCGGGGCCGTGGCCGCCGCCGTCCGCGTGCTGCTGCTCACGACCGACGTGGCGCACGTCGTCGTGGGCGGCGGCGTCAGCGAGCTCGGCGACCCGCTGCTGCGGGTGGTGCGCGCCCGCCTGGACGACGAGGCCCGGGACTCCGCGTTCCTGGCCGCGATGCACATGGCGGAGCGGGTGACGCTCGCACCGCGCGGAGTCCCGGTGGGCGCCGTGGGCGCCGCGCTGGTCGGACGGAAGGAGTCCTGATGGAGGTCGTCATCGCCCCGGGCGCCGAGCTCGCGCGACTGGCCGCCGACGCGATCGAGCGGGTCGTGCGCGGGCGCGCGGCGGACGGCGGGCGCGCGGTGCTGGGCATCGCCACCGGGTCCAGCCCCCTGGCCGTCTACGACGAGCTCGCGCGCCGGCACGCGGAGGAGGGCCTGTCGTTCGCCGGGGTGCGGGCGTTCATGCTCGACGAGTACGTCGGGCTGCCCGCCGACCACCCCGAGCGGTACCGGAACGTCGTCGAGAAGGAGTTCGCGTCCCGCGTCGACATCGACCCGGCCGACGTGCACGGGCCGGACGGCCTCGCGGCGGACATCCCGGCGGCGTGCGCGGCGTACGAGGCGGCGATCGCGGACGCCGGCGGCGTGGACGTGCAGATCCTCGGCGTCGGCACCGACGGGCACATCGCGTTCAACGAGCCCGGGTCGTCGCTGGCGTCCCGGACCCGGATCAAGACGCTCACCCGGCAGACCCGCGAGGACAACGCGCGGTTCTTCGGCGGCGACGTGTCCCAGGTCCCGACGCACTGCCTGACCCAGGGGCTGGCGACGATCATGTCCGCGCGGCACGTGGTCCTGCTCGCGAGCGGGAAGCACAAGGCCGAGGCCGTGCACCAGCTCGCCGAGGGCGCGGTCAGCGCGATGTGGCCGGGCACGGTCCTGCAGCACCACCCGCACGCGACGGTCCTGGTCGACGAGGCCGCGGCGAGCCGGCTGCAGCTGGCGTCGTACTACCGCGAGACGTTCGCGGCCAAGCCGGGCTGGCAGGGGATCTGAGCGTGGCCGGGTCGGGGGCGTCGGCGGCGCCAGGGGCGTCGGGGGCGTCGGGGGCGTCGGGAGGGCACCGGATCTTCGGGACGCCGTTCGCGGCGATCCACCCGCACTACGTGACGAAGGTCGAGCGCAAGGGCCGCGACGTCGCGGAGCTCGGCGAGGTCCTGGAGTGGCTCACCGGGTACGACGGGCCGGGGATCGAGGCGGCGCTGGCGGACGAGCGCACGCTGGCGGAGTTCTTCGAGCGCGCCCCGCGGATGAACCCGGACGCGGCCCTGATCCGGGGAGTGGTCTGCGGCGTCCGGGTCGAGGAGATCGAGGACCCGCTCATGCAGCAGATCCGCTGGATGGACAAGCTGGTCGACGAGCTGGCCCGCGGCAAGCGCCTGGCGACCATCCTCCGCACCCCGTAGCGGCGCCGGCCGGCCGAGCGCGAGGTCGGCGGTTCCGCCCGAGGTCGTCGGTTGCGCACCCCGTCGGATGGACACAACCGACGACTTCGGCGCCGGCCGTCCACAGATGTCCGCAGACCCCGCCGTCGCCGGCCGGCGCGCGGGATCGTGGAGGATGGTCGACTCCCTGGGCACCGACGTGCTGCTCGTTCGTGACGTCCCGACGACCGCCGGGCGGCTGCGCCGGCGGCGCGACCTCGAGCGGGTGCGGCGGGGCGCCTACGTCGAGCGAGGAGAGTCGCTGGGGCCTGCGCGGGACCGGCGTCGGATCGCACTCGCGCGGATCCACGCGGTCCACCGGCAGACGTCGGGGGAGCGGTGGTTCAGCCACGAGTCCGCTGCGCTGCTCTGGGGGTGCGACACCGTCGGGCTGTCCGGCCTGACGCACCTCATCCAGCCGAGCCGCCCGCGGAGCCGGGGCGGCGATCCCGTCGTGCGGCATCACGGAGACCTCCCCGCGGAGCACCGGGCGGAGGTGTCCGGACTGCCGGTGACGACGCTCGCTCGCACCGTGGTCGACTGCGCGGCGTCGCTGTCGCCCGATCGCGGGATCGTGATCGCCGACTCGGCGCTGCGGGCGGGGGCTGACCGGGACGCGCTCGACACCACTCTGGCCACCCGATCAGGTGCTCGCGGCATCGTCCGGGCGAGAGAGGTGATCGAGCTCGCGGACGGGCGCGCGCAGTCGCCGGGCGAGACGCTGGTGCGCTGGGCGCTCCACTCGGGAGGCCTGCCCCGGCCGGACCTGCAGGTGGAGGTGGTCACTCGCCGCGGCCGGTTCTTCCTCGACCTGGGCTGGACCGCGCTCGGGGTCGCGGTCGAGTTCGACGGCTTCGTCAAGTACTCGGGCGCGTTCGGGGGCACGGCGCCCGAGGTCGTGTTCGCCGAGAAGCAGCGGCAGGACGCGCTGGAGGACGAGGGCTGGCGGATCCTGCGCGTCACCTGGGACGACCTCCGCGCGCCCGACCGCCTCGTGGCGCGCGTCTCCCGAGCCCTCTCACGCGCGTCGCGCTGACGAAGTCGACGGTTCCGCCCGAGGTCGGCAGTTGCGCCACGCATCAGCTGGACGGAACCGACGACCTCGACGGCCGCGAGCCGCGGGCCGCGGGCCGCGGGCCGGTCGGAGCGGCGGAGGTCACCCAGCCGAGGCCGGGGGGCGTCGGAGGGGCCGCGTACAGTTGTCACCATGAGTGAGCCCCTGCCGCCGAGCACCGAGCCGGACCGTCTCTCGGACCCCAGCACCGGCGCCGGGACCGGGCTCCTGGAGCGCCCCGAGGAGCAGCTGGCCGAGCCCGGCGACCACGAGCGATTCGCGCACTACGTGCGCAAGGAGAAGATCATGGAGTCGGCGATGTCCGGCAAGCCCGTGGTCGCGCTCTGCGGGAAGGTCTGGGTGCCGGGCCGCGACCCGAACAAGTTCCCGGTCTGCCCGGTGTGCAAGGAGATCTACGAGGGCCTCCGCGAGCCGCAGGACGGCGGCGACGGGGACTCCGGCAAGGGCTCCGGCGGCGGCCGCCGCTGGGGCTTCGGGCGCGGCAAGGGGTCGGGCGACTCCTCCGGCGGCCAGTGAGCGCCGCGGACCGCCCCGCCTCCGCACCCAGCACGCACGCCTCGCCGTCGGCAGCATCGCAGCTGCCCCCGGCGTTCCCTGCGCGTGCGCCCTGGGGGACGGCGGGCAAGCTGCGCGCCTGGCAGGCCGAGGCGCTCGAGCAGTACCTGACGACCGAGCCGCGGGACTTCCTCGCCGTCGCGACGCCGGGCGCGGGCAAGACGACGTTCGCGCTGCGCATCGCCACCGAGCTGCTGCAGGCCGGCGTCGTGCGCCGGGTGACCGTCGTCGCGCCCACCGAGCACCTCAAGCACCAGTGGGCCGACGCGGCGGCGCGGGTCGGCATCAAGCTCGACCCGAACTTCAAGAACTCCCAGGGCCGGCACGGCCACGGGTTCGACGGCGTGGCGCTGACCTACGCCGGCGTGGCGTCCAAGCCCGCGCTGCACGCCGCCCGGACGACCGCCGCCCGCACGCTGGTGATCCTCGACGAGGTGCACCACGGCGGTGACGCGCTCTCCTGGGGCGACGCCGTGCACGAGGCGTTCGAGGGCGCGACGCGCCGGCTGTCGCTGACCGGCACGCCGTTCCGCAGCGACACCGCCCAGATCCCGTTCGTCGAGTACGAGCGCGGCGTCGACGGCATCCGCCGCAGCAAGGCCGACTACACCTACGGGTACTCCGAGGCGCTGCGCGACCACGTCGTCCGCCCCGTGCTGTTCCTCACGTACTCCGGCTCCATGCGCTGGCGCACCAAGGCCGGCGACGAGGTCAGCGCCCGGCTCGGCGAGCCGCTGACCAAGGACATGACGGCGCAGGCGTGGCGGACGGCGCTCAACCCGGACGGCGAGTGGATCCCGTCCGTGATCGCCGCGGCCGACCGCCGGCTGACGGAGGTCCGCCGCACCGTGCCGGACGCCGGCGCCATGATCATCGCGACGGACCAGACGGACGCCCGCGCGTACGCCGGGCACATCGCGCGGCTCACCGGGAAGTCACCGACGGTCGTGCTGTCGGACGACGACGGCGCGAGCGCCCGGATCGACGAGTTCTCGGCGTCCGACGAACGCTGGCTGGTCGCCGTCCGCATGGTGTCCGAGGGCGTCGACGTCCCGCGACTCGCCGTCGGCGTGTACGCCACGAGCACCTCGACGCCGCTGTTCTTCGCGCAGGCGATCGGCCGGTTCGTGCGCGCCCGCAAGCGCGGCGAGACGGCGTCGGTGTTCCTGCCGAGCGTCGCCCCGCTGCTCGCGCTGGCCAACAGCATGGAGGTCGAGCGGGACCACGCCCTCGACCGGCCGCTGACGGCGGAGGAGCAGGGCGAGGGCTACAACCCCGAGGACGCGCTGGTCGCGCAGGCGAACCGCGCCGAGAAGGGGTCGGACGCGCTGCAGGGCACGTTCGAGGCGCTCGAGGCGCAGGCGTCGTTCGACCGCGTGCTGTTCGACGGCGGCGAGTTCGGCACCGGCGCGGACGTCGGCTCGGACGAGGAGCTCGACTTCCTCGGCCTGCCCGGCCTGCTCGACCCCGACCAGGTGACGACCCTGCTGCGCCAGCGCCAGGCGAGCCAGCAGAGCGCCAAGCGGTCGAAGGCCCAGCCGGTCGAGGACCGCGCCGAGATGGACCACCGCAAGCAGGCCGAGCTGCGCAAGGAGCTGGCCCAGCTCGTCGGCGCCTGGTCGCGCAAGAGCGGCCAGCCGCACGGCGCGGTGCACACCGAGCTGCGCCGCCGCTGCGGGGGTCCGGAGGTCGCCCTGGCGGACCCGAAGCAGCTCGAGGCACGCGTGGCGATGCTGCGCGGCTGGTTCGTCGGCAAGCGCTGACCGACGTCACACCCGGCGGGAAACCGCAGGTCAGCGGCCCGGACGTACCACCGGTCGTCCGTTCCGCAACCCGGGCGTTCGACGTGCCGAACCTCAGGATCGGTGCCATGGTCTTCCCCGTGACCAGCGCGTCCACCCCCCGGTGACGCGATGACGCAAGCGAAAGGGAGCCGTCAGATGCCCACGTGGCTGATCCTCATCATCATCGGTGCCGTCCTGCTGATCGTCGGCGTGGCCGTCGAGGCCGCGAAGATCCTCATCTGGATCGGTATCGCCGTGCTCGTCGTCAGCCTGATCCTCGGCCTGCTGCGCCGGGGCAAGGCCCGCGTCTAACGCACCGCACGACGCCCGACGGCGCCCGCGCACCCCTCGGGGAGCGCGGGCGCCGTCGTGTGCGGGGCCGAGGGTTAGACCGTGAGCGTCACCGTCGGGATCGCCGCCTCGTCCGCGGAGAGCCGCCGGGCGCCGCGGGGGAGCTCGTCCCGGGACGCCGCGTGCCGCGCCGCGGCGGCCGTCACGCCCTCGGCGCCGGTCCAGCCCGGGCAGACCTCACCGTCGATCACCAGCGGCACGACCAGCGCCCGCAGGTCGTCGGCGTCCGGCGTCCAGGCGCGCACCGCGGCGTCGTCGCCGCCGACCACGACCTCCTCGACGGCCCGGCCGTCGCCGTCCAGCCGGCGCGCGGCCGACTTGCGGCCGCCGACCGACCCCTTCGACGTCGACGCCTTCGCCACCGGGGCCAGCCGGCCGTCCGACCCCTCCCGGGCGACGAGCTTGTAGACCATGCCGCAGGTCGGCGCCCCGGAGCCGGTGACGAGCGAGGTGCCGACGCCGTACGTGTCGACCGGCGCCACGGCGAGCGACGCGATGGCGTACTCGTCCAGGTCCGAGGTGACGACGATCTTCGTGCCGTGCGCCCCGAGCCCGTCGAGCTGCGCCCGGACCTCCTGCGCGAGCACCCCGAGGTCGCCCGAGTCGAGCCGCACGGCGCCGAGCCCGGTGCCGGCCGCCGCGACCGCCCGCTCGACGCCGCGCCGGACGTCGTAGGTGTCGACCAGCAGCGTCGTGCCCGGCCCCGACGAGGCGACCTGCGCGGCGAAAGCGGCCTCCTCGTCGTCGTGCAGCAGCGTGAACGCGTGCGCGGCGGTGCCGATCGTCGGCAGCCCGTACCGGCGGCCGGCCTCCAGGTTCGAGGTCCCGGCGAACCCGGCGACGGCGGCGGCCCGCGCGGCGGCGACGGCGGCCTGCTCGTGCGCCCGGCGCGCGCCCATCTCCAGCACCGGCCGGCCGATCGCGGCGCTCGTCATGCGGGACGCGGCCGACGCGATCGCCGAGTCGTAGTTGAGGACCGACAGCACGACCGTCTCGAGCAGCACGGCCTCGGCGAACGTGCCCTCGACAGTCAGCACGGGGGAGTGCGGGAAGAACATCTCGCCCTCGGCGTACCCGCGCACCGAGCCCGTGAACCGGTAGGTCGACAGGTACTCCAGCGTGGCGTCGTCGACGACGCGCTCGCGGGCCAGCCAGTCGAGCTCCTCGGCGCCGAACCGGAAGTCGGCCAGCGCCTCCAGCACGCGCCCGGTGCCGGCGAGCACGCCGTACCGGCGGCCGTGGGGGAGGCGGCGCGTGAACACCTCGAAGACGCACCGGCGGTCGGCGGTCCCGTCGGCGAGGGCGCCCTGCAGCATGGTCAGCTCGTACCGGTCGGTCAGCAGCGCGGTGCTCGAGGTCATGGCCACACCGTATGCGGCGACCTGCGGCTGCGCGCCGCCGCGGCGCGAGGCCGGCGCGGGTCCGGGCCCGTCGCCGACGGCACCTACAGTGGTCGGGTGTCCGTGGAGACCGCACCCGAGGAGACGACCCGCGCCGACGGGGAGCTCGCCGACGCCTGGGTCACGATCGTGTGGAACGACCCCGTCAACCTCATGTCCTACGTCACCTACGTGTTCCGCTCGTACTTCGGGTACCCGCAGGCCACGGCGGAGAAGCTCATGCTCGAGGTGCACGAGGAGGGCCGGTCCGCGGTGTCGACGGGCAACCGTGAGCAGATGGAGGTGGACGTGCAGGCCATGCACTCGTTCGGTCTGTGGGCCACGCTGCAGCGGAGCGACGCCTAGGTGCGGGCGTTCCGGCGGGAGGGCGACCACCTGGTCGCGGAGGTGGACCCGGGCGAGCGCGAGGTGCTCGCGACGGTGGTCGCGGACGTGGCCGAGCTGCTCGGCGGCGGGCGGTTCGAGGACCGCGCGCGGGAGACCGGCAGCGCGCGGCCGCAGCCCGACGCGTCCGGCGGCCCCGACGACCCCGCCGCGCTCGCGATGCGGCTCCGGCTCGACCCGCTGCCCGCGCCCGACGACCCGGCCGTGCACCGGCTGCTGCCCGACGCGTCCCGCGACGACGCCGATGTCGCGGCGGAGTTCCGCCGGCTGACCGAGGACGACCTGCGGCAGCAGAAGATCGACCGGCTCGCGGTGCTGTTCGACGCGCTGACGGTCGAGGCGCTCGGCCACGGCGCACCGGGGGAGGAGCCCCCGGACGCCGCGGCGGCCGACGACGAGCCGCCCCGCCGGCGCCGCCGCGACCGCGGCCGGCACGAGGCCGTCGCCGTCGTCCGGGTCGCGAAGGACCGCGCCCCGGCGCTCGCGGCCACGCTCACCGACGTCCGGCTGGTGCTCGGCGAGCGGCTCGGCGTCACCGACGAGGAGGCGAGCGAGCGCCTGGAGCGGGACGTCGTCCACGGGCGCCCCGCGGACGCCGAGGGGCAGGCGCGGCAGTACCTGGGCTCGGTGTTCCTCGCGCTCGGCTGGTGGCAGGAGACCCTGATGGCGTGCCTGCTCGCCGACCTGCCGGGCGCGCTCGGCGCCCGGGACTAGGATCGGTGCCGTGAACGACGCACCCATCGGGATCTTCGACTCGGGGGTGGGTGGTCTCACCAACGCGCGGGCGATCATCGACCAGCTCCCGCACGAGTCGGTGCTCTACATCGGCGACACCCTCAACACCCCGTACGGCACCAAGCCGCTGGCGGCGGTCCGCGCGCACGCGCTCGAGGTGATGGACGACCTGGTCGACGCCGGCGTGAAGATGCTGGTCATCGCCTGCAACACCGCGTCGTCCGCCGTGCTGCGCGACGCCCGGGAGCGGTACACGCTGCGCCGCGGCCTGCCGGTGGTCGAGGTGATCCTGCCCGCCGCGCGCCGCGCCGTCGCCGCGACCCGGACCGGGAAGATCGGCGTGATCGCCACCGCGTCGACCGTGCAGTCGCGGTCGTACGAGGACGCCTTCGCCGTGGCGCCCGGCGTGCACGTGACGACGCAGGCGTGCCCGCGGTTCGTGGAGTTCGTCGAGGCGGGCGTCACGTCCGGACCGGAGCTGCTGAGCGTCGCCGAGGAGTACCTGCACCCGGTCAAGGAGGCGGGTGTCGACACCCTCGTGCTGGGCTGCACGCACTACCCGCTGCTCACCGGCGTCATCTCGTACGTCATGGGCGAGGACGTGACCCTGGTGTCGTCCGCCGAGGAGACCGCCAAGGACGTGTACCGCCAGCTGGTGGCGCACGACCTGGAGCGCGACCCGGCCGCCGGGCCGCCGGAGCACCGGTTCCTCGCGACCGGCGACCCGGACTCGTTCGCGACGCTGGCCCGGCGGTTCCTGGGGCCCGAGGTGCGGCACGTGGAGGCGCGCGGCGCGCTGCGCTGACGGCGCCCGGGGCCGGGTGGATCCACCGGCGCCGACGCGCCCCGGCGGGTCCGTCCCGGTGGATCCACCGACGCCCGCGCCGCCGCGTGACGAGCGACACGTCACGCCCGGGACCGACCGCCGCCCGGCGCGGCGCCCCGCACGGCATCATGGCTCCCTGGGCCGCCGGCGGACGTCGGTGCGCCGACACGCATGCGGAAGGGGCCCGCGGATGAGGCTCGTGGTCGTCGGCAGCGCCGGCTCGTTCCCCGGCCCCGACTCGGCGGCGTCGTGCTACCTGGTGCAGGCCGAGGGCCCGGACGGCGCCGGCGGCACCCGCACCTGGAACGTCCTGCTCGACCTCGGCAACGGCGCGCTCGGCCCGCTGCAGCGGCACCTGGCCCCGGCCGACCTGGACGCGGTCGCGATCAGCCACCTGCACGCCGACCACGTCGCCGACGTCGTGGTGCTGGGCGTGATGCTCCGCTACGACCCGCGGGGCGCCCGCCCGACGCCGCTGCCGCTGCACGGCCCCGAGGGCGTGCGCGAGCGCCTGGCGCAGCTGTCCGGGCACGACCCCGCGACGAGCACGGCCGACCACCTCGCGCTGGGCACGTGGCGCGCGGGGGAGCCCGTCACCGTCGGGCCGCTGACCATCGAGCCCGTGCCGGTCGAGCACCCGGTGCCCGCGTTCGGCTTCCGGGTCACCGGGCCGTCCGAGACCGACCCGGCCCGCACGGTGACGCTCGCGTACACCGGCGACACCGACGACTGCCCGGGCCTCGACGCGCTCGCCGCCGACGCGGACCTGCTGCTCGCCGAGGCGGCGTACCTGGAGACGACCCCGGACGCCCCGCGCGGCGTGCACCTGACCGCCCGGCGCGCGGCGCAGGCGGCGCAGCGCAACGGCTCCCGGCGGCTGCTGCTCACCCACCTGGTGGCGTGGAACGACCCGGCGGAGAGCCTCGCCGAGGCCGCCGCCGCGTACGACGGGCCGCTCGACCTGGCCCGGCCCGGGACGGTCGTCGCGCTCTGACGCCCCGCGGCCGGGTCGTGGCCGTTCCGCCGCGCCCGGGCGGTGTCGTTACCCTCGGGGGATGACCTCCGACGCCGTCCCCGCCTCCGCCGTGCCCGCCGCCGGCCGCACCAGCACCCCCCGCGGCGACGGCCGCGCCGCCGACGAGCTCCGCCCGATCGCGATCACCCGCCGCTACCTGGACGCGGGCGAGGGCAGCGTGCTGGTCGAGTTCGGCGGCACCAAGGTGCTGTGCGTGGCGTCGTTCACGGCCGGCGTGCCGCGCTGGCGCAAGGGCTCCGGCGAGGGCTGGGTGACCGCCGAGTACGCGATGCTGCCCCGCGCCACGAGCTCGCGCTCCGACCGCGAGTCCGTCCGCGGCAAGGTCGGCGGCCGCACGCACGAGATCTCCCGGCTGATCGGCCGGTCGCTGCGCGCGATCATCGACGTCGCCGCGCTCGGCGAGAACACGATCGTGCTCGACTGCGACGTCCTGCAGGCCGACGGCGGCACCCGCACCGCCTCCGTCACCGGCGCCTACGTGGCGCTCGCGGACGCCGTCGCGTGGGGCATCGCCCAGGGCGCGGTCGACGGCCGCAAGGTCGTGCTCCGCGACTCGGTGGCGGCGGTCAGCGTCGGCGTCGTCGGCGGGCGCCCGGTGCTCGACCTGCCCTACGAGGAGGACGTGCGCGCGGACACCGACATGAACGTCGTCGTCACCGGCTCGGGCAGCTTCGTCGAGGTGCAGGGCACCGCGGAGCACGCGCCGTTCGACCGCGCGGAGCTCGACTCGCTGCTCGACCTGGCCCTCGTCGGCACGTCCGAGCTCGCGCGCGTGCAGCGCGAGGTGCTGGCCCTGCCCGCGGGCGAGACCGTGACGGTGCGCGGCGGTGCGGCGGCGGGCGCGGCGGTGACCGCGTGACCGGCCCGGCCCGCCTGGTCCTCGCCACCCACAACGCGCACAAGCTCGGCGAGCTGCGCGCGATCCTGGTGCCCGCGCTGCCCGGCCTCGACCCGGACTCGGTGGTCGGCGCCCGCGACGTCGGCGCGCCCGAGCCCGTCGAGGACGGCGTCACGTTCGCGGAGAACGCGCTGATCAAGGCCCGCGCCCTCGCGAAGCACACGGGCCTGCCCGCGGTCGCGGACGACTCCGGGCTGTCGGTCGACGTGCTCGGCGGTGCGCCCGGCATCTTCTCGGCGCGGTGGTCGGGCCGGCACGGCGACGACCGCGCCAACCTCGACCTGCTCCTGGCGCAGCTGTCCGACATCGCCCCCGAGCACCGGGCGGCGCGGTTCACCTGCGCCGCCGCGCTGGTCACCCCGGACGGCGAGGAGCACGTCGAGCTCGGCCACCTCGTCGGCACCCTCGCCACCGCGCCGCGCGGCGAGCACGGGTTCGGGTACGACCCGGTCCTGGTCCCGGCGGGCGGCGACCTCACCTGCGCCGAGCTGACCCCGGACGAGAAGAACCGCATCTCGCACCGCGGGCAGGCGTTCCGCGCGCTGGTGCCCGCCGTCGTCGCCGTGCTCGCCCGGGAGCCGCGTGCCTGACGTCCACCTGGTCGCGGACGGCCTCACCTTCGGGTACCCGGGGCGGCCGGTCCTCGACGGCGTCGGGGTGTCCGCGTCCGCGGGCGACCGGGTCGGGGTCGTCGGCGAGAACGGCGCGGGCAAGACGACCCTGCTCCGGCTGCTCGCGGGCGACCTCGCGCCCACCGCCGGCGAGGTCCGGCGGTCGGGGTCGGTGTCGGTCGTGCAGCAGGAGCTCGACGTGGCGCCCGGGTCGACGATCGGCGACCTGGTCCGCCGCACCGCGACCCACGTGCGCGCGGCGGCGGCCCGGCTGGACGAGGTCGTCGCCGGCTTCGACCACGAGGGCGGCGACCTCGCGGCGCTGAGCGACGCCATCGCGGCGGTCGACCGGCTCGCGGCGTGGGACGTCGACCGCCGGGTGGACGAGGCGCTGACCCGGTTCGGCGCGCCGCGCGACCACGCCCGGCGGCTCGACACGCTCAGCGTGGGGGAGGCGTACCGCGCGCGGCTCGCGTGCCACGTGGCGGAGCGGGCGGACGTCCTGCTGCTGGACGAGCCGACGAACCACCTGGACGTCGGCGGCATCGAGTACCTGACCGCGCAGCTGCAGGAGTGGCCGGGCGTCGTCGTCATCGTCACGCACGACCGGCGCCTGCTGGACGACGTGATGACGGCCATCCTCGACCTCGACCCGTCGATGGACGGCCGGCCGGTGCTCTACGGGGCGACCCGGTACGCCACCTACCGGTTCCAGAAGGACCAGGCGCTGCGCCGGTGGCGCGCCCGGTACGCCCAGGAGCGCAAGCGCGCGGCGAAGCTCGCGCAGCGGCTCGACGAGTCCTACGAGGGGCTGTCCGACGAGTGGCGGCCGCCGAAGGGCTCGCAGAAGCACCGCCGCGGCACCCGCGCGCGGATCCACGTGAAGGCGGCCGACCGGCTGGTGCAGAAGCTCGAGGCCGAGGCCGTCGAGGTGCCGGTGCCGCCGCCCGCGCTGGCGTTCCCCGACCTGCCGAGCATCCCCGCCGGGTACGCGGGCGGGCCGCTGCTCGAGCTGCGCGCGCCGCGGGTCGAGGGCCGGCTGGACCTGCCGGGCGTGCGGGTCGAGCTGCCGCCGGCGGGCCGCCTGCTGGTGACGGGCGCGAACGGCGCGGGCAAGTCGACGCTGCTGGCGGCGCTCGCCGGGCGGACGCCGCTGGACCGGGGCCACCGCTCGGTCGCGCCCGGCGTGCGCCTGGGCGTGCTGGTGCAGGACGACGACAGCCCGGCGCGGCTCCGGACCACGGGGTTCGAGGCGGCCGCGCGGCGTGCGCTCGACCTGCTGTCGTCGGGGGCGCTGGACCCCGCGCACGTGCTGCCGGTCGCGGCCCTCGGGCTGCTCGAGGAGGAGGACCTGGACCGGCCGCTCGGCGAGCTGTCGGTGGGGCAGCGGCGGCGGTTCGAGCTCGCGGCCGCGCTGGTCGCGGCGCCGCACGTGCTGCTCCTGGACGAGCCGACGAACCACCTGTCGATCGCGCTGGTCGACGAGCTCACGGAGGCGCTGCGGCTGACGTCCGCGGCGGTCGTCGTGGCGACGCACGACCGCGCGATGCGGGCGGACCTGGCGGACTGGCCGTCGTTCGAGCTGTAGCTGCGGCCCCGGCACGTGCCCGCGCGTGCGGTGCCGTGCGCCGAGACCCACTGATTCCGCCGAGTCACCCGGTCGCGGGCGTGGGTCTCGGCCGGATCAGTGGGTCTCGGCGGCCGACGCCCCGGGCGCGGCCGGGCCGGCGTCCGCCGTCGGGGCCGGGGTGGCCGGCAGGACGCGCTCCACGCCGCGCACCACGACCGCCAGCGCCAGGAACCCGGCCGCCACCAGGGCCGTGTTGCGGGCGGCCGTCGCCGTGCCCAGCGCGGCAACGTCGAGGAACGGGTACGGGTACCAACCCGTCGCCGCCCCACGGACGAACGTGTACCCGATCCAGACCACGGGGTAGAGCACGGACCACCCGACCGTCGACCACCGGAACCGCGGCCGCGGCCCGACCAGCAGCCACGCGACCCAGGCGCCGACGGGCGTCACGGTGTGCAGCAGCAGGTTCGCTGCCTCGCCGCTGGGCGTCAGCGCCAGCCCCTCGCCGGCGAGCACCGCGTGGTAGACCACCCCGGTGACGGCGATGCACAACAGGGCGTCGAGCTGCAGGACCGCCATGACGCGGCCGGAGCGCCCCGGGCGCACGGCGAGCAGCGCCGACGCGAGCAGGACCAGGACGTTCGACTGGATCGTGAAGTAGGAGAGCAGGCGGACGAGGCGCTCGGTCGTGGTGCCGGCGTCGCCGGGGCCCTCGGTGAACACCCGGGACAGCTCCAGCCCGATGCCGGTCGCGGCGGCCAGCGCCACCAGCGCGTGCAGCCCGCGCGCGGCCACGAGCAGCGCGCCGCGCGTCCGCACGCCGGCCTCCGCGGTCACGGCCCCGCCCTCAGGGCATCCGGCCGACGTGCGCCATCGCCTGGCGCAGCAGCAGGCCCTGACCGCCGTTCATCTCGACCTGCACCTGCTCGCTGCACGCCTCCTCGGGCGTCAGCCAGGCCAGGTCGAGCGCGTCCTGCTGCGGCCGGCAGTCGCCGGTCACGGGCACGACGTACGCGAGGGACACCGCGTGCTGGCGCGGGTCGTGGTACGGCGTCACGCCCGGCGTCGGGAAGTACTCCGCGACGGTGAACGGCTGCGGGGTGGGCGGCACCTGCGGCAGCGCCACCGGGCCCAGGTCCTTCTCGATGTGCCGGAGCAGCGCGTCGCGCACCCGCTCGTGGTACATCACGCGGCCGGAGACGAGCGCGCGGGACATCACGCCCTCGGGCGTGACCCGCAGCAGCAGGCCGACCCCGACCACGTCGCCGGAGTCGTCGACCCGCACGGGGACGGCGTCGACGTAGAGCAGGGGGAGCGAGCGGCGCGCCGCCGCGATGCCCTCGGGGCTCAGCCACCCGGAGGGGCGCTCGGGCTCGCGGGGCAGGTCAGCCGTGTCGGTCACCTCGCAGTTGTACCCCGGGCCGGGGTGGCGGTGCAGCCCGACGCGCGGTGGCGGGCCGCGGTCACCCGGCGGTCCCGGGCGGCGCACCCCCGCGGCCCCGGGCGGCGCACCCCCGGCTCCGGGCGGCGCACCCGCGCGGCCGCGGGAATACTGGGCGGGGTCCGGGCGCTCTACTGGCGTCACATCGACAACAGGAGGCGACTGATGGCAACGACCGAGCTGACGGCCGACACCATCCAGAAGACCATCACCGAGAACGACATCGTGCTCGTGGACTTCTGGGCGGACTGGTGCGGGCCGTGCAAGCGCTTCGGACCGATCTTCGAGCAGTCGTCGGAGAACCACACCGACGTCGTGCACGCGAAGGTCGACACCGAGGCCGAGCAGCAGCTGGCGGCCGAGCTGCAGATCACGTCGATCCCGACCCTGATGGCCTTCCGCGAGGGCATCCTGGTGTTCAACCAGGCGGGCGCCCTCCCGGCCCCGGCCCTCGAGCAGGTGGTCGACGCGGTCAAGGCGCTGGACATGGACGACGTCCGCGCGCAGATCGCCGCGGCCGGGGCGGCGCAGAGCTGACCCGAGCGCACGCAGGACCGGCGACGCCCCCGCACGCGAGCAGCGTGCGGGGGCGTCGTGCGTCCGGGGCCGGGCGCCGGCCGCGGGTCGGCGTGCCTCTCGGCCCCGGACGCCGGCCGTCAGTGCCGGAACTGCGCCACGCGGGTCCGCAGGTCGTCCGCCATCCGTGCGAGCTCGGCGATCGACGTGCTCATCTCCCCCAGCACGGCGGTGCTGCCGGCGGTGGCGTCCGCGACGCCCGTGATGGTCGACGCGATCTCGCCCGAGCCGGTCGCCGCGTCGTGCACCGAGCGGGACATCTCCGAGGTGGTGGCCGTCTGCTCCTCGACCGCGGACGCGATCGTCGTCTGGTAGTCGTCGATCGTCGCGATGATCTGGCCGATCTCGGCGATCGCCGCGACGGCGCCCTCGGTGTCGCGCTGGATCGCCTCGACCCGGCGGGCGATGTCCTCCGTGGCGCGGGCCGTCTCGGACGCGAGCTCCTTCACCTCGCCGGCGACGACCGCGAACCCCTTGCCCGCCTCGCCGGCGCGGGCGGCCTCGATGGTGGCGTTGAGGGCGAGCAGGTTCGTCTGCTCCGCGATCGACGTGATGACCTTGACCACGTTGCCGATCTCGGCGGACGACGTGCCCAGCCTGGTCACCTGCGCGTTGGTCGTCGCGGCGGCCTCCGTCGCCCGCCCGGCGACCCGCGCCGCCTCCGCGGCGTTCTGCGCGATCTCGCGGATGGAGGCGCCCATCTGCTCGGCGCCGGCGGCGACCGTCTGCACGTCGTGGTTGACCTGGCCCGCGGCGGACGCGACGACCCCGGCCTGCTCGGAGGCCCGGTCCGACCCCTCGACGGCGCGCTGCGCCGACCCGTCGAGCCGGTCCGCCGCGTCGGCGACCGTGCGGGCGGTCGCCACGATGCCGGCGACGGTGTCCCGGAGAGCCGCGGTCGCGGTGTCGAGGGCGGCGGCGGTGCGGCCGATCTCGTCCCCGCCGGACACCTCGCTGCGGACCGTGAGGTCGCCGCCCGCCAGGGCCTGCGCGGCCGTGGCGACGCGGTCCAGCCGGCGGCTGAGCCGGCGCGCGACGACGATCCCGACGGCGGTGGGCGCGACGGCGGCGAGCACCAGCGCCACCAGGACCACGAGGGTGCTGCGATCGCCCGACGCCGCGGCGGCCGCCTGCGCGCGCTCCGCACGGCCGGCGTCGATCGCGATGAGCTCGTCGATGCGCTCGGTGGCCACGCGCGCCGAGGTGACTGCGCTGGCGTCGGGGCCGTCGAGGCCCTGGAACGTCGTCAGCGAGCGCTCGACGACGTCCGCGGCCGCGAGCTGGTCCTCGGTGAGTCCCGGCATCGCGAGGTAGTCGGCGAACCGGTCGAGGGTCGCCCGCGCGGCCTCGTCCCGGTCCTCGCCGAGCCCCTCGGCCTGGAACGGGTCGGTGTTCTCGAGCGCCTCCCGCTGCTTGTCGCCCAGCTCCTGGGCGGCGGCGAGCTGCGAGCGGACGTCGCTGGCCAGCGCCATCCCGGTGACGTACTCGTCGTACATGCGCTCGGTCGTGGCGGTGCTCGACCGCAGCGCCAGGACCGCGACCACCCCCAGCAGCAGCGTCATGGCCAGCCCGGCCGCGACCGTGAGGAGGATCTTCGCGGTGAAGCCCAGGCCGCGGCGGTGCCCGGGTGCCGGGGCGCCCGCCGTCGGTCCGGCAGCCGCTGCCTCCGGCGACGTGCGAGGCCGGGGCACCCCGCCGGCCGCCGTGCCCTCCGCGCGGGTCGCCCGCGTGCTCGCGGTCCGGTCGTCCGTGACGGTCATGCTCGGCCTCTCGTCGCACTCGCCGCAGCCGCCGTCGCCCGCGCGGGGCGCGTCACGCCCCGCTCTCACGGTCGAGCGTCGCGCCGGGAGGTTGAGGACAACGGCGGGGCGTCACACGGACGGGGACCGGCGGTCGCGCGTCCGGGTGACGGCGCGACGCCGGGCGACGGTGCGGGAGACGGGATTCGAACCCGCACGCCCTCTCGGGCACCAGGACCTAAACCTGGCGTGGCTGCCGTTACACCACTCCCGCGCTGCCCCGGGCGGCGGCCCGGGGGTCCTGCTGCGGCGTCGTCAGTCGATGCCGAGGTCCCGGCGCAGCTTCGCGACGTGACCCGTGGCCTTGACGTTGTACTGCGCGAGCCGCACGGCGCCCTCGGGGTCGAGCACGACCGTGGAGCGGATGACGCCGGTGACGGTCTTGCCGTAGAGCGACTTCTCGCCCCACGCGCCCCACGCGTCGAGCACCTGCTTGTCGGGGTCGGACACCAGGGGGAAGGTCAGCGCCTCCTCCTCGGCGAACGCGGCGAGCTTCTCCGGACCGTCGGGCGAGACCCCGACCACCGCGTAGCCGTGCGCCTGGAGCGAGGCCAGGTTGTCCCGGAAGTCGCACGCCTGCTTGGTGCAGCCGGGCGTGCCGGCGGCGGGGTAGAAGTACACGACGACGCCCCGGCCCCGCAGGTCGGACAGGGTCAGCGTGCCCCCGTCGGCGGTCGGCAGCGTGAAGTCCGGGGCGGTGTCGCCGACGGCGAGGCGGGGCATGGCGTCTCCTTGGTGCGGTGCGGGCGCCCGTCAGCGTACGACGGCCCGGCGGTACCGTCTGCCCCGTGACCGCACAGCGCCCCGAGAGCCCCCGCCCCGAGCTGCCGATCCGGATGCTCAACGACCGGCTGCTGGTGCAGCTGGACGCCGACGCGTCCGAGCGCCGGTCCACGGCCGGCATCGTGATCCCCGCGACGGCGGCCGTCGGCAAGCGGCTGACCTGGGGCGCGGTCGTCGCGGCGGGCCAGCACGTGCGGCAGGTCGCCGTGGGCGACCGGGTGCTGTTCGACCCCGACGATCGGGCCGAGGTCGAGCTCGAGGCGCAGACGTACCTGCTGCTCCGGGAGAAGGACGTGCACGCGGTCGCCGAGCCCCGGGACGGGGGGCAGGGCACCGGCCTCTACCTGTGAGGAAGCGCTTGCCGCGACCTCGTGAGCGGGGTGTTCGCCCTCGGCGTCACGTGTTGCGCGGCCGCTCGCGGCGGTGTTCCCATGAGCGCAGGAACGACCCGGGGGTGGCCGTGATGGATGACGAGACGCAGGCGGCCGTGCAGAGCGAGCGCGGAGCAGGGGACGACGCGACGGGCGTCGTCATGGACCTGCTGGCGGAGCACGTGCCGCTGACGCTGCTGGCCGACCTGGCCGTGGCGGAGCCGCGGTCCGCCGCGATCCTGGCGGCCGAGGGGCTGCCGGAGGACGCGTGGTGGGAGGGCGAGGACGACGAGGGCGAGGTCCCGGGACCGGGCCCGCGCGCCGAGGACGACGTGCCCGTCGACCCCGACGCGGCCGCGGACGTGCACCCGGCGTGACGTCCGCCACGTCGGGGCCCTGAGCGGGGGATCCGATTGGCATCCGGCGTCGCCGGGCTGCTAACGTTTCTCCTCGTTGCGCCATTAGCTCAATTGGCAGAGCAGCTGACTCTTAATCAGCGGGTTCGGGGTTCGAGTCCCTGATGGCGCACTTCGGGAGGCCCCCGACCAGCGGAGACGCGGTCGGGGGCCTTCGTCGTTCCCGCCCGCCGCACCCGCGCCGCCGGGCGCGGGGCCCGCCGGGGAAGGCCGTGCGACCCGCGGCCGCGACCGGGTCCGGCGCGCCGCCGCCCGGCGATCTGCGCCGGTGGCCGCCGCGCTAGCCCCATACTGGAACCGTGCCGAACACCGTCGCCGCCGACCCGACCCTGCCGCTGCCCGAGCGCGGCCACGTCTGGCTCGACGAGTCCGACCCGGCGCTGCTGCTCATGAGCGGCGAGGTCGACGTGGCCGTCGTCGAGGAGCTGCGCGACCGGCTGGGCGTCGAGAGCGCGCGCGGGACCGACCTGGCCGCGGCGCTGCCGCAGGTGCGGGCCGTCGACATGTCCGCGGTGACGTTCGCCGACTCGTCGGCGGTGGGGCTGCTCGCGGGGCTCGTCATGGCGCTGCAGCCGGCGGGGGAGCGGCTCGCGGTCCGGGGCATCGGGCCGGCGGTCGAGACCCTGCTCGAGGTGACCGGGCTGCTGCCGCACCTCGCAGTCGAGGGCTGAGCGAGGCGCACGCCGCCGGCGGGACCGACCAAAGGTCCCACCTTTCACCCGTCCGCGCACTCACCCGGTAGGAAGACCGACCGATCGGTCGGTGGGCCGAGCCGAGGCCCGCCCCCACCGACGGACGGAGACCTTCGCCATGCCTGCACCCGCCCCCACCGGAACCCGCGCGCGGCGGCTCCTGGCCGACACCCCCGTGGGCGCCCGCATCGGCGCCGTGCTCGGCCTGCTCGCCGTGGCGGTCGTCGCGGTGGCCGGCCTCGGCATCGCGCGGCTGAACGGGCTGGAGTCCGCGATCGACCGGCTCGGTCGGGAGGCCATCGAGCCGCAGACCTACCTGGTGAACACGCAGCGCTGGTTCCAGGCGAGCCGCGCCCGGGTGCTCGAGTACGGCATGGTCGCGCCGCAGGACCGGGCGGCGATCGAGGGTGACCGCGCCGGGTTCGACGCCGACGCGCTGGAGAACATCGCGGCCTACGAGCCCTACGTGCTGGACGACGCCGCGTACGCGTCGCTGACGGACGCCTACGGCCGCTACCAGGCCGCGGCCGACGCCATCCAGCCGGTCGCCGACGACGGCGCGGTGGCGTACCACGCGGCCTACGCGGACGAGGTGCGCGGGATCACCACCGAGATCGGCGACGCGATGCAGGCGCTCACCGACTCCGTCTCGGCGCACGCGGCCGACGGCGTCGCGGACGCGTCGGCGGACGCCGGGGCCGCGGCCGTGCAGATGATCGCGATCGGCGCGGCGGGCGTGGCCCTCGCGGCCGCGCTCGGCGTGCTGCTGGTCCGCCGGATCGTGCGGGACCTGGCGGCCGTGCAGCGCACCGTGCGCAGCATGGGCGAGGGCGACCTCACCGTCGCGGTGCCGCTGGACAGCCGCGACGAGCTGGGCCGCATGGCCGGCTCGCTGAACGACGCGCAGGTCTCGCTCCGCTCCCTGATGAGCGGCGTCGTGCACACGGCGCAGACGGTCGCCGCCGCGGCGGAGGAGCTGTCCGCCGCGTCGCACCAGGTGGTGGCGGGGTCGGACGAGACGTCGGCGCAGGCGGGCGTGGTCGCCGCGGCGGCCGAGCAGGTGTCCCGCAACGTGCAGACCGTGGCCGCGGGCGCCGAGCAGATGGGCGCCAGCATCCGCGAGATCGCGCAGAACGCCTCGCAGGCGGCCAAGGTCGCGGGGCAGGCCACGGACGCGGCGGCGGCGACGAACGACCAGGTCGCGCGGCTGGGCACCAGCAGCCAGGAGATCGGGAACGTCGTCAAGGTCATCACCTCGATCGCGGAGCAGACGAACCTGCTCGCGCTGAACGCGACGATCGAGGCCGCCCGGGCCGGCGAGGCGGGCAAGGGCTTCGCGGTCGTGGCGGGCGAGGTCAAGGAGCTCGCGCAGGAGACCGCCAAGGCGACCGAGGACATCGCCCGGCGGGTCGAGGCCATCCAGGCCGACACCACCGGCGCGGTCGGCGCGATCGGGGAGATCTCGCACATCATCGCGTCGATCAACGACTACCAGCTCACCATCGCCTCCGCGGTGGAGGAGCAGACCGCCACCACGACGGAGATGTCCCGCTCGGTGGCCGAGGCCGCGACCGGTTCCGGCGAGATCGCCACCAACATCACCGGCGTGGCGTCGGCCGCGAGCCAGTCGTCCCAGACGCTCAACCAGATGGGCTCGGCCGTCGCGGAGCTCGCCCGCATGTCGGAGGACCTGCGGGGGCAGGTCTCGCGCTTCCGGTACTGACCGGCCGCGGCCCCGGGGCGGGCACGACGCGACCCCCGTCGCACGCGCGCGGCGTGCGGCGGGGGTCGCGTGCTCGGGTGCGGCCGCGCGGGCGCGGTCAGTCCGCCTGCGCGCGCCGCCGGGCCGCGACGCGCGCCCGCACGACGTCGGCGATCTGCTGCGCCTGGCCGCTGACCAGGCGGCGCAGGTCCTCGTACCGGGGGTCCACCTCGGCGTCCGTGGCGTCGCTGTCCCGCGCGGCGATCCACGCGCGCTTCGCGGCGCGGATGTCGGCGTCCGTGATCTCGACGCGCCAGGGATCGGTGTCCATGGATCCAAGGTCCCACCACGGCCGGCCCGGAAGCCGGTTTCCTCCGAGTTTCACCCCCTCTAGAACCGGACAAACGGCTCAATTCACCTGTTAGCCAGCCGATCGAGGACAGCCTTCGACGACCGGTCGAGTGACGAGGGCGGCGGCGTTCGCCCTGCCAGGACGCCCGGCCGGGGCCACGATGGAGGCACCGCGGACCGCGGCACCCGGAGGAACGGAGCGAGCACATGACCGAGCGCACCCTGGAGCAGGACGGGGACGGCGCCCAGCTGGACACCGTGACCTACGACGTGGTGGTGCTGGGCGCCGGCGCGGTGGGGGAGAACGCGGCCGACCGCGCCGGGCGCCTCGGGCTGTCCGTGCTGGTGGTCGAGCACGAGCTGGTCGGCGGCGAGTGCTCCTACTGGGCGTGCATGCCCTCCAAGGCGCTGCTGCGGCCCGGCTCGGTGCTCGCGGCGGCGCGCGCCGTCCCCGGCGCCGCGGAGCTGGTGCAGGGGACCCTCGACCCGGCCGCGGTGCTCGCGCGCCGGGACGAGTTCACCTCGCACTGGGACGACCACGGCCAGGTCGAGTGGCTCGACTCGGCGGGCATCGCGCTGCTGCGCGGCACGGCGCGGTTCACCGGCCCGAAGGAGCTCGTCGTCGAGGCCGAGGACGGCGACACCCGGGTCATCGCCCGGCACGCCGTGATCGTGGCGACCGGGAGCGAGCCGACGGTCCCCGGCATCCCGGGGCTGGCGGAGGCGCGCCCGTGGACCTCCCGCGAGGCGACCGCGGTCAAGGACGTGCCGGCGAGCCTCGTGATCCTGGGCGGCGGCGTCGTCGGCGTCGAGATGGCCGTGGCGTACCGCGACCTCGGCGCCGAGGTCACGCTGCTCGTCCGCGGCGACCGGGTGCTCGACAAGGCGGAGCCGTTCGCGTCCGACGAGGTCGCCGCGGGCCTCCGCGCGCTCGGCGTGGACCTGCGGTTCGGCACCGGCGCGACCCGGGTCGAGCGCGACGAGCGCGGCGTGCACCTGACGGTCTCCGGCCCGCAGGGCGAGGGCGAGGTGCACGCCGAGGAGGTGCTGGTCGCCACGGGCCGGCGCCCGCGCACCGCCGACCTGGGGCTGGAGGCGGTCGGGCTCGAGCCGGGCGCGCCGGTCGCGGTCGACGACGCGCTGCAGGCCACCGCCGTGGCGGACGGCTGGCTGTTCGCCGTCGGCGACGTCACCGGGCGCACCGCCACCACCCACCAGGGCAAGTACGACGCCCGGGTCGTGGGCGACGTCGTGGCCGCGCGGTTCTCGGCCGGCTCGGCGCAGCCGGGCGAGGGGGCCGCCGAGGCGCAGGCCGCCGAGCGCGACGCCGCGGCCTTCACCCGGTACCGGGCGTCCGCGGACCACGTGGCCGTGCCGCAGGTCGTGTTCACCCGGCCCGAGGTGGCCTGGGTGGGTCGCAGCGAGCAGGAGGCGCGGGACGCCGGGCTGCGCGTGCGGGCGGTGCAGTACCCGATCGGGTCGGTCGCCGGCGCGTCGGTGGCCGCCGACGGCTACTCCGGGACGGCGCAGGTCGTGCTCGACGAGGACCGCGGCGTGATCGTCGGGGCCACCTTCACCGGGCCGGACGCGGCGGAGCTGCTGCAGGCGGCGACGATCGCCGTGACCGGCGAGGTGCCGGTCGACCGGCTGTGGCACGCCGTGCCGGCGTACCCGACGGTGAGCGAGGTCTGGCTCCGGCTGCTGGAGACCGCCGGGCTCTGAGCCGCCCGGGCGCGAGGCGCGAGAGGACGACGAGAGGGGCGGGACCGTCGCGGTCCCGCCCCTCTCGTCGTGCGGCGCCCGGGTCGGGCGCCGGGTGGGTCAGCTCGCGAGCGAGCCGTCGCTCGACAGGACCAGGCCGATCGAGGCCTCGCCCTGGCGCACGGCGTCGCCGATCAGGCCGAAGTCGTACGACGCGAACTCGCTGACGGTGATGCCGTAGGTCTCCTCGAGGCCGATCTGGCAGAACGGCCGCTCCGGGCACTCGGCCGGACCGGCGAGCACCACGCCGCCGCCGCACGCGTCGGCGAGCTCCGACAGCGTGGCGACGTCGTACTCCTCGGCGAACTCCGAGGTCACCGCGAACGCGTTCTGGTCCTGCGCGGCCGACACCTCGCCGAACACCAGGTCCGCGCCGGCGCCGAGCTCGGTCAGCGCCGCGACCGTCTCGTCCGGGTCGCCGCTCGCGACCGGCTCCGCGTCCGCGCCGTTGGCGGAGGTGTTGAGGAACTCGGCCAGCGTCGCCGCGTACTCCGGGGTCAGCGTGATCTGGCCGCTCTGCAGCGCCGGCAGGTAGGTCTCGCGGTTGCCGATGGTCTGCACCTCGGCGGTGTAGCCCGCGGAGCGCAGGACGCCGGCGTAGATCTCGGACAGCGTGGCGCTCTCCGAGAAGTTCGCCGCGCCGATCACGACGCTCTTCCCGGCGCCCACGGAGGCGTCCTCCGCCGCGAGGCCCTCGGCCTCGACGAACTGCTGCGCCGCCTCGCTCGACGTCTGCCGGTCGATGTCGACGGCCTTGTTCAGCTGGATCAGCTTGTCGGTGTCGAGCGCCGCGGACACGCTGTCGAGCAGCGGGAGGAGGTTCGGGTCCGCCTCGGCCGCGGCGGCGTTGACCGCCGGGATGACGTTGTCGGCGTTCTGCAGGCCCTGGTCGTCCTCGAGCACCACGAGCTGGTCGCCCGCGACGGGCTCGCAGACCGTGCCGCTCGCGTCGCCGCCCGAGGTGGGGTCGGCGGTGCCTCCGCCGGAGCCCGGGTCGCCGCAGGCCGCGAGCAGGAGCAGCAGGCCGGCAGCGGCGGCGGGGAGGGTGGTGCGACGTGCGTTCATGTGCGGGTCCTCTGGTCTCGGGTGGGCACACGGTGTTCGGAGCGTGCCGCGCGCCGGACGGGTGCGCGGTGCGGTGGGGTGCGGGGTCGGTGGGGTGCGGGGTCGGTGGGGTGCGGGGTCGGGCGTCCGTCGCTCATCCGACCGCGGACGTCCGGGTGCGGCAACCGCCGGGGGCGGTCGTCGCGGTCACGATCTGGTCACGTCCTGCTGGGCTCGGGTGCGGGGCCGGCGGCCGGGTCGTCCGCCGGGTCGGCGGGGGTGCGGGCGGGGCGGCGCCGGAGCCGGCCGGTCCGGGCTCGCATCGGCGCCGGCGTCAGCGCGCGCTGGACGGCGGCGAGGACGGCCTCGATCACGAGGCACAGCCCCGCGACGAGCACCGCGCCGGCGACGACCTGCCCGTACCGCTGGAGCGCCATGCCCTCGACGATGATGGAGCCGAGGCTCGACCCGCCGACCAGCGCGGCGAGCGGGACGGTCGCCAGCACCTGCGTGGTCGCGGTGCGCAGCCCGGCGCCGACGAGCGGCAGCGCGAGCGGCAGCTCGACCTGCGCGAGCGACCGGGCGCCGGACAGGCCGACGCCCCGCGCGGCGTCCCGGACGTCGGCGTCCACCTCCATCAGCCCGGTGAAGGTGTTGCTGAGGATCGGCGGCACCGCGAACACGGCGACCGCGAGCACGGTGGCGGTCGCCCCGAACAGTCCGGTCGAGGCGAAGATCGTCAGCAGGGCGAACGTGGGCAGCGCGCGCGACGTGTTGGCGGCGACCACCGTGACGACGCCGCCGCGGCGCCGGTGGCCCAGCCAGACGCCGAGCGGCAGGGCGACCACCGCGGCGAGCAGCACGGCCAGCGCGCTGATCCGCAGGTGGTCGGCGGTGAGCGCCAGCACGCCGTCGCGGCCGGTCCAGTTGAGCGGGTCGTTGAGCCAGGCGACCGCCTCCTGCAGCACGTCCACGTCAGGCCTCCCGCCCGCGCCGGGCCCAGGGCGTCACCGCGCGGCCGACCAGCCAGAGCAGCAGGTCGAGCATGAGCGCCAGCGCCAGGCAGAGGAGCGTCGCCGTGAGGATCTCCGCGTGGTACTGGTTGTTGCGGAAGCCGCGGAACATGAGCTGGCCCAGACCGCCGTAGCCGACGACGACGCCCACGGTCACGAGCGCCACGGTGGTCACCGTGGCGAGCCGCACCCCGGCGACGATCGCGGGCACGGCGTTCGGCAGCTCGACCGTCAGCAGCAGCCGGAACCGGCCGTAGCCCAGCCCGCGCGCCGCGTCCCGGACGCTCTCGTCCACGCCGCCCAGGCCGACCAGCACGTTGCGCACCAGCACGAGGAGCGCGTACACCACCAGGCCGATCAGCACGGGCGTGCGGCCGATGCCGGTCCACGGCACGAGCACGGTGAACAGCGCGAGCGACGGGATCGTGTAGAGCACGCTGCTGGCGCCGACGATGGGGGCCGCGAGCCGCGGGCGCAGGTGCGCGAGCATCCCCAGCGGCACGGCGATCGCGCAGGCGATGAGCACGGCCTGGACGGTGAGGCTCGCGTGCTGCTCGAGCGCGCGGGAGATGTCGCCCCAGTTGCGCCGGACGTAGTCCCAGGACAGCCAGGGGTTCGCCGCGGGGTCGCCGGCGGCCGCCACGACGCGCGCGGCGGCCGTCCCCGCGTTCTCGAGGCTGATCACCGGCACGACGCTACCGGTGCCGTCCGACACGCGCCCGCGGCGACCGGTGCGCGCGTGTCGGCGGCCGCGGGTACGGTCGTCGGATGGCCACCGCGATCGCGTTCGACCACGTGCGCAAGGCGTACGCCGACGGGACCGTCGCGGTCGGCGACCTGTCCCTCGAGGTCCGGGAGCACGAGCTGCTCGCCCTCGTCGGGCCCTCCGGCTGCGGCAAGTCGACGACCCTGCGGATGGCGAACCGCCTCGTCGAGCCCACGTCCGGCCGGATCCTCCTGGACGGCGAGGACGTGACCGACGTCGACGCGGTCGCCCTGCGCCGGCGGATCGGCTACGTCATCCAGAACGTCGGGCTGTTCCCGCACCGCACCGTCGAGCAGAACGTCGGCACGGTCCCGAGGCTGCTCGGCTGGGACCGGAACCGGACGCGCGCCCGCACCCGCGAGCTGCTCGAGCTGGTCGGCCTCGCGCCCGACCGGTACGCGCGCCGCTACCCGCACGAGCTGTCCGGCGGCGAGCGGCAGCGCGTCGGCGTCGCCCGCGCGCTGGCCACCGACCCGCCCGTGCTCCTGATGGACGAGCCGTTCGGCGCCGTCGACCCCGTGGGCCGCCGCCGGCTGCAGACCGAGTTCCGCCGGATCAAGGACGAGCTCGGCACCACCGTGATGCTCGTCACCCACGACGTCGACGAGGCGGTCCGGCTCGCGGACCGCGTCGCCGTGCTCAGCCGCGGCGGCCACCTCGAGCAGCTGTCCGACCCCGTGCGGCTGCTCGCGGCGCCCGCGAGCCCCGCGGTCGCCGACCTCGTGGGCACCGGCGCGGCCGTGCGCCTCCTGGCCCTCGGCCGGGTCGAGCCGCGGGACCTGCAGCCCGCCGGGGGAGCCGGGCCCGTGTCCGCGAACGGGCGCGCGCGGTCCGCCGTGCTCCGGGTGGGCGACCCGCTGGACGCCGCGTTCGCCGCCCTGGCCGCCGAGCCGACCGGCCGGGTGCCCGTGCACGAGGGCGACCGGGTCGTCGGCGAGCTCGACGCGCCGGGCGTGCTGGCGGCGCTGCACCGGCTCGTCGACGGCGCGCAGGACGCCGTGCCCAGCCGGGCGGCGGGGCAGCCCGAGCCGTCCGCCGGGGCGCGTGGGTAGTCTGCCCAGGGTGACCACTCGCATCGCCCTCGCCACCTGCGCCGCCCTCCCGGACCTCGACCCCGACGACGCGCCGCTCGTGACGGCGCTGCGGGACCGGGGCCTCGAGGTCGAGTCGCCCGTCTGGAACGCCGGGGACGTCGACTGGTCGTCGTACGACGCCGTCGTCGTGCGGTCGACCTGGGACTACACCGAGCACCCGCGCGACTTCCGCTGGTGGACCCAGCGGGTGGCCCAGGCGTCGACGCTGATCAACCCGGCCCAGGTGCTCACCTGGAACGTCGACAAGATCTACCAGCGCGCCCTCGAGGCGGCCGGCCTGCCGATCGTGCCGACGATCTGGATGGACCCCGCCCGCAAGTTCAACGCCCGCGCCATCCACACCCGGTTCCCGGCGTTCGGCGACTTCGTCATCAAGCCGACGATCAGCGCCGGCTCCCGCGACACCGGCCGGTACGCCGCCGACGAGACCCCGTCCCGCGCCCTGGCCATCCAGCACGTGAAGCACCTGCTCGACGCCGGCCGGCACGTCATGGTGCAGCGGTACCTCAAGCAGGTCGACACCGTCGGCGAGACCGCGCTGGTCTACTTCGACGGTCAGCTCTCCCACGCCGTGCGCAAGGCCCCGCTGCTCGAGGGCCCGTACCGCGCCGGCGACACCGACGGCGTCCTCTACAAGGAGGAGGTCATGACCCCGCGCGAGGCGTCCGAGGCCGAGCTCGCCCTCGGGCAGCGGGTCGTCGACGCGCTGCCGCAGCTCGTCCCGGGCGTCGAGCAGCCGCTCGCGTACACCCGCGTCGACCTCATCCCGGACGACCAGGGGAACCCGGTGGTCCTGGAGCTCGAGCTGATCGAGCCGAGCTTCTTCTTCGAGCAGGCGCCGGAGGCGGTCGACCGCTTCGCGGACGCGATCACGCGCCGCCTCTGACGCGCGCGGGGCCGGCGGCCGCGCCGGCCCGCGAGGTCGTCATGTCGCGACGAGGTCGTCAGTCGCGACGAGGTCGTCATATCGCGACGAGGTCGTCATTCGCTTCTGACGACCTCGTCGGCATGTGACGACCTCGTCGACCGCGGGCACGGCGGCGCCGCAGCACGAACGGCGAAGGGCGCCGCCCCCGGGGGAGCGGCGCCCTTCGCGCTGGGGTGGCTAACGGGACTTGAACCCGCGACCTCCTGGACCACAACCAGGCGCTCTACCACCTGAGCTATAGCCACCACGACCCCGGAGCTCCGGGGCCGTCGACAAGCATACCGGGTCCCGAGGGGTCCTCAGGACGTGGCGTTCGCCTCACGGTGCGCGGCGGCCACGGAGGTCGCCTGGACCTGCGTCGCGATCGCCTTCGCGGCCTTGGAGTCCGGGCCCGGCTGCGGGACCAGGAGCGCCGCGCGGTAGTACCGGAGCTCGTCGATGCTCTCCAGGATGTCCGCGAGGGCGCGGTGCCCGCCGTTCTTCTTCGGGGAGGCGAAGTACACCCGCGGGTACCAGCGGCGGGCCAGCTCCTTGATCGAGGACACGTCGACGATCCGGTAGTGCAGGTGATTCACCAGCTCGGGCATGTCGCGGTCGAGGAACACCTTGTCGGTGCCGACCGAGTTGCCGGCGAGCGGCGCCTTGCCCGGCTCGGGCACGTGCTCGCGGATGTACGCGAGCACCTGCGCCTGGGCGTCCTCGAGCGTGGTGCCGGTCGCCAGCGCGTCCAGCAGGCCCGAGGTGCTGTGCATCTCGCGGACGAAGTCGCCCATCTGCGTGAGCGCCTCGGCGGGCGGGGCGATGACGACGTCGACGCCCTCGCCGAGCACGTTGAGCTCGGAGTCGGTGACCACGGCGGCGACCTCGACGAGCGCGTCCTGGACGCTGTCCAGGCCGGTCATCTCGCAGTCGATCCACACGATCCGGTCGGCGCTGCCGTTGCCGTTGTTCAGGGTGCTCACCCGCCCAGGGTACGGGTGAGCCCGCCGGACCGGGGTCCGGCGGGCTCACGTGCGTGGTGCGGCGGGCGGCGACGGTCCGCCGCCCGGGTCACCGGATCGCGGCGACCGTGGTGGTCGCCGGCAGCAGTGCCCGGAGGCGGTGCCGCACGACGCGTTCCGGCGGGCGACCGCGCGTCTCGGCGGTCGGTCTGACCTCGGCGCGCCGGGCGGCGTGCCGGGACAGGAGGCGGGCGGTCTCGATCCGCTCGCGGTGGTCGGCCTGGATCAGGTCGAACGTCAGGGTGGGGTGCATGGTGGGTAAGTCCTTCAGAGACGTTCCGGGAGGGGCCTGGCCGGGCCCCGGGACTCACCGCGCGGTACGCAGAACGCTCCCACCGCGCCCGCGCCGGGGTCACGCTTTTTTCGCGCGAGGTCGAGGGTGTCCGCCGGTACGCGGGCCGGAAACGCTCGACCTCGCCGCGAACCCTCGACCTCGGCGCGGTGCCTAGAGGGTTGAAGCGTCAACCTTTGGCTAGGATGCCGCCATGACCGACGACCCCCGCTGGCTGTCCGCGCGCGAGCTGCAGGCCTGGATGCGCCTCGAGGCGGTCGCCGAGCTGCTCCCGGCGGCCCTCGACCACCAGCTGCAGCGCGACGCCGACCTGTCGCACTACGACTACCTGGTGCTCGCCAAGCTGTCCGAGGCGCCGGACCGCACGCTGCGGATGAGCGGGCTCGCCGCCAGCACGAACGCGACGCTCCCGCGGCTGTCGCACGTCGCGGCGCGGCTCGAGGCGCGCGGCTACCTCACCCGCACGCGCGCGGAGGACGACCGGCGCGCGACGCTGGCGACGCTGACCGAGGAGGGCTGGCGCAAGGTGGTCGCGACGGCGCCGACGCACGTCGCGGAGGTCCGACGGCTGGTGGTCGACCGGCTGAGCCCCGAGCAGGTCGTGCAGCTCGACGCGATCGCGCTCGCGGTGCTCGGCGCCCTCGACCCGGAGAACCGGCTCGAGGCGCAGAACCCGGTCGCCGGGGCCTGAGCGGTCAGGCGGCGGGGGAGCCCCCGCGCGCAGCGGCCGCACGACGCTCCGCGGCCGCGCGACGCTCGGCCGCGCGGCGGGCGCGGCGCTCGCGGAACGCGTGCCAGGACCGCAGCACCAGCGCCTTGAGCCGGTGGTTGAACCGCTGGATCACGGCGAACTCGGTCCCGAGGATGCCGAGCCCGAGGAAGATCGCGAGCCAGCCCGGCCCGGGCAGCACGAGCATCGCGACGCCCGCGAGCACGACGGTCAGGCCGACGGTGGTCACGACGATCTTGTAGGTCAGCCGCAGCCACGGCCGGCTCTCCGTCCGCGCGCGCAGCCGGGCGAGCGCGCGGTGCGCGCCGGTGTCGGTCCGCTCGCCGGCGGCGATCTCGTCGGCGAGGCCGCCCGACGGCGCGGGCGCGGGGCCTCCGGACGGCGCGGGGCCCGGGACGGGGCCGGCGCCGGCGGGGGTCGGTGACGTCATGTGTGCAACGACGACCGGGGCGCCCGGTTTGTTCCCGGCCGCGCGGGTGGAGTCGGTCAGGGGCGCTCCGCGTCGCCGGCTGCGTCGCTCTCCTCGCGCAGCGGCGACGGCCGCGAATCCAGCACTGCCGTCAGCACCGCCTCGATCGCGAACGCGCTCGTCTCCGCCAGCTCGACCTCGTCGGGTGCGAGCAGCCACTGCACCTGCAGCCCGTCCATCGCCGCGAGCACGGCCGCTGCCGCCCGGTCCACGGTGGCCGGCGCGTCCACGCCACGCTCCGCGCAGACGACCTCCAGCGCCGCCCGCACCTGGCCGCGCAGCGTCCGGTACCGCTCGGTGAAGAACGGCCGCGCCGGGTGGTCGTCGGTGACGGACTCGGCGGACAGCACGGCGAACGCCTGCACGATCCCGGGCCGCCGCTCGTTGGCCAACGCGGTGCGCACCAGGTGCCGGAGCAGCTCGATCCCGTCCGGGACGCGCCGGTCGGGCAGGTGCTCGACGTCCGTCTCGTCGCGGTGCCGGAGCACCTCCAGCAGCAGCCGGTCCTTCGACCCGAAGTGGTGCAGGACGCCGGCGTGGGTCATGCCGACCTGCTCGGCGATCTCCGTGAGCGGGCCCTTGCCGTAGCCCCTGGCCGCGAAGGTGGCGGTCGCCGCGCGCAGGATCTCGGCCCGCCGCGCCAGCGTCTCCGGCCGCGCGCGCGGCGTCCGCCTGTCGTCCGTCATCGCCCGTTCCCTCCCGTGGCGTGGCGCTCGCCGCCGCCGGCCGTCGTCCTCGCCCGGCCGTGGGGCCGGGAACTTACTGACAGCGTAGTAACCTCCGAGGGCCGACTCGCGGAAGGACGACGATGACCGACACCCGAACCGCCTACCAGGACGCGACCCTCCCCGTCGCCGACCGCGTGCAGGACCTGCTCGCCCGGATGACCGTCGAGGAGAAGGTCGGGCAGATGCTCCAGCTCGACGCCCGGGGCGACTACGCCGACGACATCCTGCACAAGCACGTCGGGTCGATCCTGCACGCCTCGCCCGAGCGGCTGGCGCACGCCCACGACCTGACGGCCGAGACCCGGCTGCGCATCCCGCTGCTGGTCGGCGAGGACTGCATCCACGGGCACTCGTTCTTCGTCGGGTCGACCATCTTCCCGACTCAGCTCGGCATGGCGGCGTCCTGGGACGTCGACCTCGTGGAGCAGGTCGCCCGGGTCACCGCCCGCGAGGTCGCGACGACCGGCGTGCACTGGACGTTCAGCCCGGTGCTCTGCATCGCCCGCGACCTGCGCTGGGGCCGGGTGGACGAGACGTTCGGCGAGGACCCGTTCCTCATCGGTGAGCTCGCGTCCGCGATGGTCCGCGGCTACCAGGGCGCCGGCCTCGACGACCCGACGGCGATCCTCGCCACCGCCAAGCACTTCGCCGGCTACTCCGAGACCCAGGGCGGCCGGGACGCGTCCGAGGCGGACATCTCCCGGCGCAAGCTCCGGTCGTGGTTCCTGCCGCCGTTCGAGCGGGTGGCGCGCGAGGGCTGCGCCACCTTCATGCTCGGCTACCAGACGATGGACGGCGTCCCGATCACCGTCAACGACTGGCTGCTGAACGACGTGCTGCGCGGCGAGTGGGGCTACACCGGCACCCTCATCACCGACTGGGACAACGTCGGCCGCATGGTGTGGGAGCAGAAGGTGCAGCCCGACCACGCGCACGCCGCCGCGGCCGCCGTGCAGGCCGGCAACGACATGGTGATGACGACGCCGCAGTTCTTCGCCGGCGCGCTCGAGGCGATCGAGTCCGGGCTGCTCGCGGAGGCCGAGCTCGACGCCGCCGTCAGCCGCATCCTCACGCTGAAGTTCCGGCTCGGGCTGTTCGAGGACCCGCGCCGGCCCGACCCGGAGGCGCAGGCGACCGTCGTGGGCGCGGCCGCGCACGCGGACCTCAACCTGGACGTGGCGCGGCGCTCGCTCGTGCTGCTGCGGAACTCCGGTGTGCTGCCGCTGGCGGGCGGCTTCGACGGCGTGCACGGCGCGGCGGCGCGGGCGGTCGACGGCGGCGGGGTCCCGGCGGCCGGGGCGCTGCGGGCCTCGGGCGGGGACGAGACCCCGCGCCGGGTCGCGGTCGTGGGCCCGCTGGCCGACGACCACGAGGCGCACCTCGGCGACTGGGCGGGCAACTCCGGCCAGGCCGACTGGCTGCCCGAGGGGCACCCGCGGGACATGATCGTGACGATCCTCGACGGCCTGCGGGCGTCCGCGCCGGTCGGCTGGGCCGTGTCGCACAGCCGGGGCGCGGACATCCTCGACCTGGTGCCGGACCCTGCGGGCGAGACCTACCCCGACGGGCAGCCGCGGCCGAAGATCGGCGTGCCGGTCGCGCCGGACGAGGCGCTGATCGCGGAGGCCGTGGCCGCGGCCGAGGACGCCGACTACGTCGTGGCCGTCGTGGGCGACCAGATCCAGCTGGTCGGCGAGGGCCGGTCCACCGCGACGCTCGAGCTCGTCGGCGGCCAGAACGCGCTGCTCGACGCGCTCGCGGCCACCGGCAAGCCCCTGGTCGTGGTGCTGCTGGCGTCCAAGCCGCTGGTGCTGCCGCCGTCCGCGGCGTCGGCCGACGCGCTGCTCTGGGTGGCGAACCCGGGCATGCAGGGCGGCCAGGCGATCGCCGAGGTGCTGCTCGGGCTCACCGAGCCGTCGGGGCGGCTGCCGATCTCGTTCGCGCGGCACGCCGGCCAGCAGCCGACGTACTACAACCAGATCCGCGGCCAGCACGGCGACCGGTACGCCGACCTCACGCAGGAGCCGGCGTTCGTGTTCGGCGAGGGGCTGTCGTACACGATGGTCGAGTACGCGGACCTGCGGCTGGACCGGGAGACGGCCGCGGTGGGGGACACCGTGCGGGCGACCGTGACGCTCAGCAACACCGGGTCGCGGCCGGCGCGGGAGACCGTGCAGCTCTACGTGTCCGACGCGGTGACGTCGGTGTCCTGGGCGGAGAAGGAGCTCAAGGCGTACGCGCAGGTGGACGTCGCGCCGGGGTCGTCCGTGGAGGTGACCGTGGACCTGGCGGTGGCGGACTGCACGATCGTCGACGCCGCGGGCCGGCGGGTCGTGGAGCCGGGGCGGTTCGAGGTGCTCGTGGGGCGCTCGTCGCGGGACGCGGACCTGCTGCGGGCGGCGTTCGAGGTGCTCTGACGGGGCGCGCCGCCCGGGACGGGCCCGCCGCGTCCGAGGTCGCGCTCGGGTGCCCCCAGCAGGACTCGAACCTGCAACCGACGGATTAGAAGGCCGTTGCTCTATCCATTGAGCTATGGAGGCGTCGCCGGGCGCCACCAGCGGGCCGCGCGTCCGGCGGACCCCAGGGTACGCGCCCGCCGCCGCACCGCCGCGACCACCTCGTCGCAGGTCAGTCGGGGGTCGCACGGCGCGGACGTTTGGCCGCCCCCGCGTTCACACGAGAGGATGACGCCGTGAACGTGCAGGCGGAGAGCTCGGCGGCGCGGGACGTCCTCGACCGGCCGCTCGCCGCGACGTCCCTGCTCGACGCCCTCACCGACCTCCTGCGCGACGTCCGGTCGACCGAGTTCCCGCTCGAGGTGCCCGGCGTCGTGGCCGCGCGCGCGTCCCGGGTCCGCCTGGTCGACCAGCTCGCCGACCACCTGGTGCCGCGGCTGCGGCAGCTGTCCGCGCCGGCGATCGTCGTGGTCGCGGGGTCGACCGGCGCGGGGAAGTCGACGCTGGTGAACTCGCTGGTCGGGACCGAGGTGACGACCGCCGGCGTGCTGCGGCCGACGACCCGCCGTCCCGTCCTGGTGCACCACCCGGAGGACGCCGAGCTGGTGCGCGAGCACCCGGTGACCGACGCCGTCGAGGTCGTCGCGTCCGAGCGGGTGCCGCGCGGCGTCGCGCTGATGGACGCCCCCGACGTCGACTCGCTGGAGGAGGCGAACCGGCGCTCGGCGCACCGGCTCCTCGAGGCGGCGGACCTCTGGCTGTTCGTGACGACCGCCGCCCGGTACGGCGACGCGCTGCCCTGGCGGGTGCTGGCGGGCGCGACCGAGCGCGGCGCCTCCGTCGCCATGGTGCTGAACCGCGTCGACCCGGCGTCGCTGCCGACGGTCCGCGGCGACCTGCTGGACCGGCTGCGCGCGCACGGCATGCAGGGCTCGCCCCTGTTCGTCGTGCCCGACCTCGGGCCGCACGAGGGGCTGCTCGACCAGGCGCTCGTCGCGCCGATCACGCGCTGGCTGACGATGCTCGCGGGCCCCGACCGGGCGCGGACGGTCGTCGCCCGGACGCTGCGGGGGTCGTTCGCCGCGCTGCGGCCGTGGGTCGACGAGCTCGTCGACGCGGTCGAGCGGCAGGCGGAGGCCGCCGGCGACGTGCGGGCCGCGCTGGACGACGCCGTGCGGGCGCCCGCCGAGGACGCCCGCCGGACCATCACCCGCGGCGCCGTGGCGCAGGGTGCGGTGCAGGCGCGCTGGACGGAGCTGACCGCGCCGGGCGCCGCGCTGGCGGGCGTGCTGCGTGGCGGCGGCCGGGTGGACCGTTCGCGCCGCGCCGGCCGGGACCGCGCCGCCGCCGTCATGCCGCTCGTGCAGGACCTGGTGTCCTCCGCGAGCGCGACGCTGTCGGCGATCGGCGCCGCCACCGAGACCGCGCTCCGCGACACCCTCGCGAGCGGGTCGACGGCGCGCTCGGCCGCGGAGCTCTGGCCGACGGCCGACCGGGCCGCGGACCGGCCGCGGGAGGTCGAGCGGGCGGCGCGCGACTGGGTGGGTGCTGCCGTCGAGGTGCTGACCTCCGAGCCCGCCGCCCCCGCGCCGGCGGGCGATGACCGGGTCGCGCGCCGCGCCGCCGCGAAGGGCGCGAAGCGCGCCGCCGCCGCGCAGCGCGCGCTCGGCGACGAGGGCCTGGCCGCGCTCGCGCTGGCGTCCGCCGCCGGGCTGGAGTCCGCCGACCGGATGCTGGTGGACCTGCTCGGCGAGCGGGGCACCGAGGTGGCGGCCGTGCTGCGCGACCGGCTCGCCGAGCACGCCGCCGACCAGACCCGGCGCGAGCGCGACGCGGCCGTCGCCGTGCTGGACCGACCGGCGCTGGCCGCGGACGCGGCGTCGACGCTGCGGCTGCGCCTGGCCGTGATCAAGGGGCTGACATGACCGAGCCGCGCACGGGCGCGACGCCCGCCGACGACGCACCGACGACCGCGGCGGACGGCGCCGCGGTGCCCCCGGTCGAGGCCGACCCGCGCAGCGACACCGCCGCGCTCACCCGCCGCCTCGCACGGCTGGACGAGGCGCTGGCGGTGGGTGGCGACCGCATCGACCCGGCCGTCGCCACGCGCGTCCGCGCGATCGGCGACCAGGTGCGGTCGCGGCTGGCGCTCGGCGTCGACCACACCGTCGTCGCGCTGCTCGGCGGCACCGGCTCCGGCAAGTCGAGCCTGTTCAACGAGATCTGCGGGCTCGAGTTCGCCGAGGTCGGCGTGAAGCGGCCGACGACCTCGCAGCCGACCGCGTGCGTGTGGGGGACCGGCGGGGAACGGCTGCTCGACTGGCTCGACGTGGCGGACGACCGGCGGATCGAGCGGGAGAGCGCCCTCGACGGCGACACCGAGGCGCCGCTGCGCGGGCTCGTGCTGCTCGACCTGCCCGACCACGACTCCATCGAGGACGCGCACCGCGAGGCCGTCGACCGGCTGCTGCCGATGGCCGACCTGCTCATCTGGGTCGTCGACCCGCAGAAGTACGCCGACGACTCGCTGCACTCCGGCTACCTGCGCGGGCTCGTCGGCCACGAGGGCGCGATGCTCGTCGTGCTGAACCAGGTGGACACCGTGCCGGCGGAGCAGCGCGAGGCGCTGGTCGCGGACGTCGGGAGGCTGCTCGCCGCCGACGGGCTGGAGGGCGTGCCGGTCCGCGCCACGTCCGCGCGCACCGGCGAGGGGGTCGCCGAGATGCGGGACACGCTCGCGGAGGTCGTCGGCCGGCAGAGCCTCGCCGCCCGGCGCGCGTCCGCCGAGATCGCCGACGCGGCGCGGCTGGTGCAGGGCCAGGTCGGCGACGAGGAGCCGCCCGCCGACGCGCTCGACGTCACCCCGGTCGCCGTCACGCTCGCGCACGCCGCGGGGCTGCCGGCGCTCGCCGACGCGGTCGCCGCGGTGGTCCGCGGCAGCGCGACGACCGTGCCGGAGCTCGTCTCCGTGCAGTCCGGGACCGTCGCGCTCGCCCGTTCGCAGTGGACCGACGCGGTGACCGCGCGGCTGCCGCGCCGCTGGGTGGAGTCCGTGCGCGGCGCGCTGTCCGGGACGGACGACATCCGGGCGGCGGCCGACGAGGCGCTGTCGAAGGTCGCCGTCGTGACGCGGCGGTCGCGGCTCGCCGTCGCGCTGCTCGTCCTGGCCGTGGTGCTCGGCGTGGGGGCGCTCGCTGCCGCGGGCGCGGGCGCGTGGCGGACCTGGGGCGAGGGGACGGGGCCGGAGGAGCTGCTGCGGATCGCGTGGCCGCTGGCCGCCGGGCTCGCGGTGCTGGCCCTGCTCTGCGCCTGGCTCGCGGTGCGGGCGCGGCGGTCGGCCGCGGCGCGCCGCGCCGAGCGGGTGCGGCGGGACGGGCGCGAGGCGCTCGAGGGCGTCGCCCGGCAGTGCCTGGCCGAGCCGACCGCGACGGTGCTCGCGGCGCACCGGCGGGTGCGGGAGCTCGCCGCGGGGGCGCGGGAGGGCTGAGGTCCGGTCCCCGTCGCGGGGTGGCGGCGGGCGGTCGTGCGGGACGCCGAGCGGGCGGCGAGTCCTCCACAGGGGCGGGGGTCTGCGTCGTCCCCAGGACCGGGGCCGCGCGTCGTCGCGGCCGGCGTCCGGTGCGGCAGCGTCGTGCCCACGGCCGGCCCGTCGGGGCGCCGGCCCCGGGCACCAGGAGGACGCATGGCGGTCAACGAGCTCTCGGTCACGGTGGTCGGCTGGGTCGGCAGCGACCCGGTCTGCTACCGCGACGACGGGCAGGTCCCGTTCACCAAGTTCCGGCTCGCGAGCACGCCGCGGGTGTACGACCGGGACCAGGACGGCTACGTCGACGCCGACACGAGCTGGTTCACGGTCAAGACGTTCCGGCACCTCGCGCTCAACGTCGCGGAGGCGGTGCGCCGGGGCGAGCCGGTGGTCGTGCACGGGCGGCTCCGGCTGGCCGACTGGGTCAGCCCGGAGGGGCTGCCGCGCACGACCGCCGAGCTCACCGCCGACGCGGTCGGGCACGACCTGTCCCGCGGGACGACCCGGTTCACGCGCACCGTGCACCACGCGCGCACGGCGGCGGGGGCCGACGGGGAGCGCCCGCCCGCGGGCGGCGACGGCGCGGTGCCGGCGGCGGCCGAGGCGCAGCCCGTCGACCTGAGCCGCGCGGTCGAGCTGCCGGACGACGACGACGGCCCGGCGGCGGCGCTGACCGCGTGACCGCGGCGGGCGGGTCGCCGCGCTCCGGACCCGGGCGGTCGGGCCCGGCGGCTCGGTCGGCCCGGCGCCTCGGTCCCGGCGCCTCGGTCCCGGCGGCTCGGTCGGCCCGGCGCCTCGGCCCCGGCGACCTGGCGGCTCGGCACCGGCGGCGGGGCGGCTCGCACTCCGCGGCCCGGCGGCTCGGTCCCCGCGGGCCGGATCGCCTAGGCTGGGGGATCGCGCCGTCGCCCGGCGCCGCCCGCCCGCACCGGCCGCGCCCCACGCGCGCCGGCTGCCCCCGCGGACGGCCGCCGCGACGAGCCGGCACCCGCGAGGGCGCCCGGCGCGCGCGACACCGGACAACCGACGACCCCGAGGCGGACGAGAAGCCAGTGGCTGAGTTCATCTACAGCATGTACAAGGCGCGGAAGGCGCACGGCGACAAGGTCATCCTCGACGACGTCTCGCTGAACTTCCTGCCCGGCGCCAAGATCGGCGTCGTCGGGCCGAACGGCGCGGGCAAGTCGACCATCCTCAAGATCATGGCCGGGCTGGACCAGCCGTCGAACGGCGAGGCGCGGCTCAGCCCGGGCTTCACGGTCGGCATCCTCCAGCAGGAGCCGCCGCTGAACGAGGAGAAGACCGTCCTCGGCAACGTCCAGGAGGGCGTCGCCGAGATCAAGGGCAAGATCGACCGGTTCAACGAGATCTCCGCCCTGATGGCCGAGCCCGACGCGGACTTCGACGCACTGCTCGCCGAGATGGGCCAGCTGCAGGAGGCCATCGACGCCGCCGACGCGTGGGACCTCGACGCCCAGCTCGAGCAGGCGATGGACGCCCTGCGCTGCCCGCCGCCGGACGCCGACGTGTCGGTGCTCTCCGGTGGTGAGCGCCGCCGCGTCGCGCTGTGCAAGCTCCTGCTCGAGAAGCCGGACCTGCTGCTCCTCGACGAGCCCACCAACCACCTTGACGCCGAGAGCGTGCTCTGGCTCGAGCAGCACCTCGCGACCTACCCCGGCGCCGTCCTCGCGGTCACCCACGACCGGTACTTCCTGGACCACGTCGCGGAGTGGATCTGCGAGGTCGACCGCGGCCGGCTGTACCCGTACGAGGGCAACTACTCCACGTACCTGGAGAAGAAGGCCGCCCGCATGGAGGTGCAGGGCAAGAAGGACGCCAAGCTCGCCAAGCGCCTGAAGGACGAGCTCGAGTGGGTCCGCTCCTCGGCGAAGGGCCGCCAGGCCAAGTCGAAGGCCCGCCTGGCCCGCTACGAGGAGATGGCGGCGGAGGCCGACCGGACCCGCAAGCTCGACTTCGAGGAGATCCAGATCCCGCCGGGCCCGCGCCTGGGCAGCGTGGTGCTGGAGGCCGAGAAGCTCGAGAAGGGCTTCGGCGAACGCGTCCTCATCGACGGCCTGAGCTTCACGCTGCCGCGCAACGGCATCGTCGGCGTCATCGGCCCGAACGGCGTCGGCAAGACCACGCTGTTCAAGACGATCGTGGGCCTGGAGCCGCTCGACGGCGGCTCGCTCAAGGTCGGCGAGACGGTGTCGGTGTCCTACGTCGACCAGTCGCGCGGCGGCATCGACCCCAAGAAGACGCTCTTCGAGGTCGTGTCCGACGGGCTCGACTTCATCAAGGTCGGCAACGTCGAGATGCCGTCCCGCGCCTACGTCGCCTCGTTCGGCTTCAAGGGGCCGGACCAGCAGAAGCCCGCGGGCGTCCTGTCCGGTGGCGAGCGCAACCGCCTGAACCTCGCGCTCACCCTCAAGCAGGGCGGCAACCTGCTGCTGCTCGACGAGCCCACCAACGACCTGGACGTCGAGACCCTCGGCTCGCTGGAGAACGCCCTGCTGGAGTTCCCCGGCTGCGCCGTCGTGGTCTCCCACGACCGGTGGTTCCTCGACCGGGTGGCGACGCACATCCTGGCCTACGAGGGCACCGAGGAGAACCCCGCGAACTGGTACTGGTTCGAGGGCAACTTCGCCTCGTACGAGGAGAACAAGGTCGCCCGCCTCGGCGCCGACGCGGCCCGGCCGCACCGCGTGACCTACCGCAAGCTCACGCGCGACTGACCGACCCCGCACCACCGCGCCGGCCGCCGCTCCCCCCGGGGACGGCGGCCGGTGGCGTCCCGGCAGGTGGGGGACTGCCGCGGCCGGCAGAGCGGCCGGCGTCCCGGCGGGTGGGGGACGGCCGCGGGCGGCGAGGCGGCCGGCGTCCCGGCGGCCGACGTCCCGGCGGGTGGGGGACGGCCGCGGGCGGCAGGATGGGCCGCATGGTCGACGACACCCCCACGCCGGCTGCCGCCGCGGTGACCGGCGCGGACGCCGCCCTCGCGGACGCCCTGGAGCGCCTGCACGCCCGGCTCCGCGACCTCGCCCTGCCGCTCGACGCCCCCGGCGCCGCGCAGGCCCGCGCCGACCGCCGCGCCGCGCTCGACCAGCTCGACGACTACCTGCTGCCGCGCCTGCGCTCCGTCGGGGCGCCGCTGCTCGTGGTGGTGGGCGGCTCGACCGGCGCCGGGAAGTCGACGCTGGTCAACTCGCTGCTCGGCGAGCGGGTCAGCGACCCGGGCGTGCTGCGGCCGACCACCCGGTCGCCGGTGCTGGTGCACCACCCCCTCGACGGCGGCTGGTTCACGGGCGACCGGGTGCTCCCCGGGCTGGCGCGGCTCGTCGGCGACCGCGGCGCCGCGGACGGGGCGGGCCCCGAGGGCACCGCGGCCGTCCGCCTCGTGCCCAGCGCCGCCCTGCCGCGCGGCCTCGCGCTGCTCGACGCCCCTGACGTGGACTCGGTGGAGGAGGCGAACCGCCGCCTGGCGGCCCAGCTGCTCGCGGCGGCCGACCTCTGGCTGTTCGTCACCACCGCCGCGCGGTACGCCGACGCCGTGCCGTGGGACCTGCTGCACTCGGCCGCGGAGCGGCACGCGCAGGTCGCGCTGGTCGTCGACCGGGTGGACCCGGGCGCCGAGCCGGTCGTCGCGGATCTGCGCCGGATGCTCGACGCGAACGGCCTGGGCGGTTCGCCGCTGTTCGCGGTCGAGGAGGGGCTGGGCGACGACGGGCTGCTGCCCGAGGCCGCGGTCGGCGAGGTCGCGGCCTGGCTGTCCGACCTCGGCGGGGACGCGGCGGCGCGGCGCGCGGTCGCCGTCGCGACCCGGGACGGCGTGGTCGACGACCTGGCCCGGCGCGGCGTGCTGCTCGCGCAGGCGGCCGACGCGCAGGTGGTGGCGGACGCCCGGATGCGGGACGCCGTCGCCCGCGCCTACGCCGACGCGGCGACGCAGGTGGCCGTCGCGACCTCGGACGGCGCCATGCTGCGCGGCGAGGTGCTGGCCCGCTGGCAGGAGCTCGTCGGGACCGGCGACCTGCTGCGATCCGTCGAGCGCGGGGTCGGGCGGGTGCGCGACGCGGTCGTCGGGTTCCTCCGCGGGCGCCCCGCGGCCACCCCGCCGGTCGAGCAGGCCATCGCCCACGGGCTCGCCGCGGTCGTGCTGGACGCCGCCGACGCCGCGGCCGAGCGCACGCACGCCGCCTGGCGCGGCGACCCGGCGGGCGCCGCGCTGCTGCCCGACCTCGGCCTGTCCCGGTCGTCGGCGTCGCTGCGGGCGGACGTCGACCGGGAGATCCGCGGCTGGCAGTCCGACGTGCTCGAGCTGGTCGGCGAGCAGGGGGCGCAGCGGCGCGGCACGGCGCGGGCGCTGTCGTTCGGCGTCAACGCGCTCGGGGTGAGCCTCATGGTGCTGGCGTTCGCGTCGACGGGCGGGCTCACGGGCATCGAGGTCGGCATCGCCGGCGGGACGGCGGTCGTGGCGCAGAAGCTGCTGGAGGCGGTGTTCGGCGACGACGCGGTGCGCCGGCTGACCGCCGCGGCGCGCGAGCGGCTGGACGCGCGGGTGCGCGGCGTCCTCGACGGCGAGGCCGCCCGGTACACGTCGCAGCTCGACGCGCTGGTGGTGTCCGGCGGGGAGGCGCTGCGGTCGGCGGCGCTCGCGGTCGAGGCGGCCGCGCGGGGCGAGCGGGCCGGGCGCGGGGCGGACGACGCCGAGGGTCCGGACGGGGCCGCGGGTGCGCCCACGCCGGGCGGTGCGCTCGCGCCGGGCGGTGCGCTCGCGTCGGGCGGTGCACCTGCGCCGGCCGGGCACCCCGCGGCGAGCCTGCGGGGCGCGGAGCGGTGGCGTGCGACGGGGTCGCGGGGTGGTCCGCGCGTCCCGGGCGCCGGTGGCGCGGGCGCGGCGGCCGGCGGGGACCCGTCCGCGGCCGGTGACGCCGAGCGCCCCCGTGGCGGATTCTGGCGCCGGCTGCTCGGCCGGGAGGACCGCGGATGAGCGTCCCCCTGCACGACCGCGTCGCCGCGCTGTCCGCGGCCCTCGACGCGGGGGAGGGCCGGCTGCCCGCCGACGTGCTCGTCGACGGCCGCGCCGTGCTCGCCCGGGTCGGCGAGCGCGCCGCGCTGTCCGCCGAGCACACCGTCGTCGCGCTGGCCGGCGCCACCGGCTCCGGGAAGTCGTCGCTGGTGAACGCGCTCGTGGGCGAGGAGGTCGCGGTCCCGGGCGTGCAGCGGCCGACGACCGGCGAGGCGCTGGCGGCCGTCCGCGGGCCGGGGGCGGAGCCGCTGCTCGACTGGCTGGGCGTGCGTCGGCGGCACGGGCTGCCGCCCGGGCCGGGCGCGGCCGGGTCGCGGCTCGTGCTGCTCGACCTGCCCGACCACGACTCCGTCGTCGAGGCGCACCGGCTGCGCGCGGAGCACCTGATCGAGCGGGTCGACCTGCTGGTCTGGGTCGTCGACCCGCAGAAGTACGCCGACGCCGCGCTGCACGAGCGGTACCTCCGGCCGCTGGCCCGGCACGCCGACGTGGTGGTGCTCGTACTCAACCAGGCCGACCGGCTGGGCGCCGCGGAGGTCGACGCGGTGCTCGCCGACCTGCGCCGGCTGGCGGCGGAGGACGGGCTGCCCGGCGTCCGGGCGCTCGCCGTGTCCGCGCGCACCGGTCAGGGCGTCCCCGCGCTGCGCGACCTGCTGGACGACGCGGCCGAGCGCCGCCGCGCGGCCACCGCCCGGATGACCGCGGACGTCGAGGTCGTCGCCCGCCGGGTGCTCGACGCGTGCGGCGCCACGCCCGGGCGCCGCGGGGGACGCGGTGCCGGCGCCGACGCCGGGGTGCCCGCGCTCGCCGAGGCGCTCGCGGAGGCGGCCGGCGTGCCGGTGGTGGTCGAGGCGGTGCGGCGGGCGGCCGTGCGCCGGTCCGCCGCGCACGCGGGCTGGCCGCCGGTGCGCTGGCTCGCGCGGCTGCGGCCGGACCCGCTGCGCCGGCTGCACCTGGCGACCGGGACGGCGCGGGGGCGGGGCGGAGCCGGGGAGCCCGAGCCCGGGACCGTCGAGCGCACCTCGCTCCCGCCCGCCGGCCCCGCCGCGCGCGCGGCCGCGTCGTCGGCGGTGCGGCGGTACGTCGACGGTGCGACCGCCGACGTGCCGGACGCGTGGGCGCTGGCCGTCCGGGACGCGGTGGGCACGGGCGACCTCGCCGACGACCTGGACCGGGCCGTCGGCGGGACGACGCTGCTGCCGGCGCGGCCGGGCGCGTGGGTGCGGGTGGCCGGCGCGCTGCAGTGGCTGCTGCTCGCGGCGGCCGTCGCGGGGGCGCTGTGGCTCGGGGTGCTCGCGGGGATGGCGTACCTGCAGCTGCCGCAGCCCCGCACGCCGGAGTGGGGGCCGTTCCCGGTGCCGACCGCGTTGCTCGCCGGCGGCCTGCTCGCGGGCGCGCTGCTGGCCCTGCTGGCGTCGGCGGTGGCGCGGCTGCTGGCCCGCGCGCGGGCCCGGGCGGCGAGGGTGCGGCTGCTCGCCGCGGTGACGCGGGTGGCCCGGGACCGGGTCGCCGACCCGGCGGCGGCGGTGCTGGGCGACCTCGCGCGGTGCCGGGAGCAGGCGCGGCGGGCGGCGGGGGAGCGCGGGCGCTGACCCGGGGCGGGGTGCGGCGCCGGCGCGGGTGCGCGCGACGCCACACCGCCCCGGCGCCCCCGCCGTCCGCCGTGGGGGCAGGATGCTGGGTCGGGGCGACCGCACGGCCGCCCGTCGACAGGACGGAGGACGGATGGCCAGGCTCCGGGTGCCGGTGCAGCTGCGCTGGTCCGACATGGACGCGTACGGGCACGTGAACAACGTCGAGCTGCTGCGGCTGCTCGAGGAGGCGCGGATCGAGGCGTTCTGGGCGCACCCCGCGCCCGCGGACCCGCTGGGCGACGCCGGCCCCGCGTCGGGATCCGACGCCGCTCCCGCCGACCGCGAGGCCTGGCCGACCGCGGTGCTCGACGCCGGCCCGGGCGCGCGGACGGCCACGCTGGTCGCCCGGCAGGAGGTCGAGTACCTGCGCCCGCTGGGCTACCGCCGGACGCCCGTGGTCGTCGACATGTGGATCGGGCACCTCGGCGGCGCGAGCATCGACGTCTGCTACGAGGTGCACGACGCGTCCCCGGACGGGTCCGCCGCCGGGCCCGGGCCCTACGCCCGCGCGGTCACCACGCTGGTGCTGGTCGACGCCGCGAGCGGCGCCCCGCGCCGGATCGGCGAGACCGAGCGCGCGGCGTGGCTGCCCTACGTCGAGGACCCGCCGACGTTCCGCCGCCGCGGCCGCTGACGCGAACCCGCGCGCCGAACCCCCGCCCCCGCACGCCGAACCCCCGAACCCGCACCCTCGCACCCCGTGCCTCACGCCGAGCTTGCAGAAGGTGCGGGGTTCAGCGTCGGGAAGTCGACATCTTCTGCAAGCTCGGCGCACGGGGGCGAGCGCGGAGCGGACGCGGGACGGGCGCGACGAGGGGTCGCGGCGGGGTGCGCGGCCGGCTCGCAGCCGGGGCGCGCCGGGCGTCAGCGCGGCAGGTCCCGCCGCGAACGCTCCGCCGTCTCCGCCGCTCGCGCGATGTTCCGCTGCATCCCGCCGAACACGATCCCGTGGAACGGGTACACCGACCACCAGTACAGCTGCCCGAGCAGCCCGTGCGGGTGGAACACGGCTCGCTGCGCGAACCGGGTCGGCGGCGTCGTCCAGCGCTCGGGCGACACATCGTCCGGCCGCGCCGACCCCGCGTCGCCCTGCCGCTCCGGGGTGTCGCCGTCGGGCTCGACCCGCAGCTCCAGCCACGCCAGCCCGGGCACCCGCATCTCGGCGCGCAGCCGCAGCAGCCGGCCGGGCTGCACCTCCTCGACCCGCCAGAAGTCCACCGCGTCGTCGACCACGAGCCGGCGCGGGTCGCGGCGTCCCCGGCGCAGGCCCGGTCCGCCGACGACCCGGTCCATCAGCCCGCGCACCCGCCAGGCGAGCGACCACGAGTACCAGCCGCGCTCGCCGCCGACCGACTCCAGCACCCGCCAGAGCGCCGCGGGGGACGCGTCCACCTCGACGCTGCGCGCGTCCTCGTAGAGCGAGCCGCCGGCCCAGTCCGGGTCGGACGGCAGCGGCTCGGACGGCGCGCCGGGCACGCCCGCCGACGACCAGCGGGTCGTCACGTCGGCCTCGCGGATCCGGGCGAGGGCCAGGCGCAGCGCGCGCGGGAACGAGATCAGCCCCTCGGGCGGGTCCGGCACGTACTGGGCGATGTCGTGCTCCTCGCAGACGACCTCGTGCACCAGCGACTCCACCAGCGGCCGCGCGATCCCGGACGGCACGGGGGTGACGAGGCCGACCCAGTGGCTCGACAGGCGCGGAGTCAGCACCGGCACCTTGACGATGATCCGCCGCGGCAGCCCGGCGGCCTTCGCGTAGCCCTGCATCATGTCGCGGTACGTCAGGACGTCCGGTCCGCCGATGTCGAACTCGCGGCTCACCTCGGGCGGCATCGACGCCGACCCGACCAGGTAGCGCAGCACGTCGCGGACGGCGATCGGCTGGATCCGGTTGTCCAGCCACTTCGGCACGGTCATCGCGGGGAGCCGCTCGGTGAGGTAGCGCATCATCTCGAATGACGCCGATCCCGAGCCGAGGATGACCGCCGCGCGCAGCACGGTCGTCGGCACGCCCGAGGCCAGCAGGATCTCGCCGACCTCCTTGCGGGACGCGAGGTGCGGGGACAGGTCCTCGGTGTCGGGGGACAGCCCGCCGAGGTAGACGATCCGGCCGACGCCGGCCTCGCGCGCCGCGGCGCCGAACGTCAGCGCGGTGCGGCGGTCCCGCTGCTCGAACCGGCGGCCCGAGCCGAGCGAGTGGATCAGGTAGTACGCCACGTCCGTGCCGTCGAGCGCCGCGCGGATCTGCTCCGGGTCGGACGCGTCGGCCTGGGCGACCTCGACGGCGTCGTACCAGGGGCGGCCGCGCAGCCGCTCGGGCCGCCGGGCGATCGCGCGCACCCGGTAGCCGGCGGCGAGCAGCTCGGGCACGAGGCGGCCGCCGACGTAGCCGGTGACGCCGGTGACGGCCACGAGCGGGGCGTCGGGGCGCGGCCGGCCGTCCTCGCCGACGCCGGGGACGATCCCGGGCAGCGTGCGGGCGACGGGCTCCGGCAGGAGGTCGTCGGCGGTGGGCGCGTCCGCGCTCGGGCTGGTCACGGCGGGGTCCTGGGGCACGTCCGCAGTCTCCGACGGCCCGATCGCGCCCGCATCCGGGGGAGCGGGTGGATCGACCCCCTCGACCGGGAGCCGCGGGTGCATGATCGGGGGCATGGGGGAGCACGGGTCGGGGGAAGCGGGCTGGTCGGCGGTCGAGGCCTACCTGGTCGAGGAGCTGGTGCCGGAGGGCGCCGCGCTGGTCGCGGCGCGGGACGCCGGGCGCACGGCCGGGCTGCCCGCGATCGAGGTCGCGCCGACGGAGGGGAAGCTGCTCTGGTTGCTGTGCCGGATCGCCGGGGCGCGCCGCGTGCTGGAGTTCGGCACGCTCGCCGGGTACAGCACGCTGTGGTTCGCCGACGCGGTCGGGCCCGAGGGGCACGTGACGACGCTCGAGATCGACCCCGCGCACGCCGCCGTGGCCCGGGACAACTTCGCCCGGGCGGGCGTCGCCGACCGGGTGCGGCTGCTCGAGGGCGCCGCGGGTGACTCGGCCGAGGCGCTGATCGCGGCCGGCGAGGAGGCGTACGACCTCGTGTTCATCGACGCCGACAAGCCGAGCAACGCGCGCTACCTCGACCTCGCGGTCCGGCTGGCGCACCCGGGCACGGTCGTCGTCGTCGACAACGTCGTGCGCCGCGGTGCCGTGGCGGACGCGGCGACCGACGACCCCCGGGTCACCGGGTCGCGCGCGGTGCTGCACGCCATGGGCACCCACCCGCGCCTGGACGCCACGGCGCTGCAGACCGTCGGCGCGAAGGGCTGGGACGGCTTCGCCCTGGCCCGCGTCCGCGACTGACGCCGCGGCGCCGGCCGCTCAGGACAGCAGCGCCAGGGTCTCCTTCTCGGCGACCGCCTGGGACCGGGTCGGGCGGATGGTCGCGCCCTGGGCCCACAGCTCGACGACCCGCGGGTCGATGTACGACGCCCGGCACACCGCCGGGGTGTTGCCGAGCTCGTGCGAGACCGCCTTGACGACCGCCGACACGACGCGCCGCTGCCCGCGCTCGGACCGCGGCGCCTCGCCGGACGCCGCCAGCCCGCGCGCGGCGAGCACCGTCGCGTGCCAGGTGCGGAAGTCCTTCGGGCTGGCGTCGTCGCCGAGCCGGTGCTTCACGTCGGCGCCCACCTCGGCGCTGGTGATGTCGTGCCAGCCGTCGTCGTCGCGCCAGGCCAGCAGCTCCGGCCCGCCGCCGCGCCGCCGCAGCAGCGTCCCGACGAGCTCCGCGACCTGCGCGTCCTCCACCACGACGTCGCGGATCTGGCCCGACTTGGCGGGGTAGTGGAACCGCACGGCGGTCTCGGCGCCGTCGTCGTCGGCGAGCACCTGCACGTGCTCGCGGCGCAGGGTCGCCAGGCCGTAGGAGCCGTTCTTCTGCGCGTACCCCTCGCCGCCCGCCCGGAAGTACGCGAGGTCCAGGAGCCGGAAGGCCAGCGCCAGCGCCTTCGCCCGGGGGAAGCCGGGCAGCGCGAGGTCGCGCCGCACGGACCGGCGCGCGGCGGGGAGCCGGCGGGCGACCTCGAGCACGTGGTCGTGCTTGAGCCGGTCGCGGCGCCGGCGCCACTGCTCGTGGTACAGGTACTGCCGCCGCTGCGCGTCGTCGAGCCCGGCGGCCTGGATGTGGCCGTTGGGCCACGGGCTGATCCACACGTCCTGCCACGCGGGCGGGATGGCCAGCGCGACGATCCGGTCCAGGTGCTCCGGGTCGCTGATCCGCGTCACCCGGTCCACGTCGAGGTAGGAGAAGCCCCTCCCGGCGCGTCGCCGCGTCCACCCCGGGGAGTCGATCCGGACCCGTCGCAGCCTCACCACCGGGACACTGTGCACCGCGCCCCGGCGGCCCGCCAGCGGAGCGTGGGCGGCGCCGGGACCGCTCCGGCGCCCCCGCGTCAGGCGGTCGGGACCCGGACCATGCCCTCCTGGGCGATCGTCGCGACGAGCGCGCCCGACCGGTCGAACACCCGCGTGCTGCCGAGGCCGCGGCCGCCCTGGGCGGACGGGCTGTCCTGGTCGAACAGCAGCCAGTCGTCGACCCGGACGTCCCGGTGCCACCACATGGCGTGGTCGAGGCTCGCGACGGACAGGCCCGGCGTCAGCCAGGACAGGCCGGCGCGGCGCAGCACCGGCTCGAGCATGATCTGGTCGCAGGCGAACGCGAGCAGCGCGCGGTGCAGCAGCTGGTCGGCCGGGACGGCGCCCTTCGCGCGCATCCACACCCGCTGCCGGCCCTCGGGCGTCGGGGCGGGGCCGAGGTAGAGCGAGCCGCCGACGTGCCGGACGTCGAACGCGCTCTCGTGCGTCCAGAACCGGGCGACCGGGTGGTCGAGGTGGCCCATGCGGTCCATCGCGGACTCGACGTCCTCGGGCGCCGGGACGTCGGGGGCCGGCTCGGTGTGCTCGATGCCGGGCTGGTCCTCCTGGAACGACGCGATCATCGACAGGATCGGGTCGCCGTCCTGGGCGGCGTGCGTGCGCCGCGCGGAGAACGACCGGCCGTCCCGCAGCCGCTCGACCGCCAGCTCGATCGGGGTGGCGACGTCGCCGGCGCGCAGGAAGTAGCCGTGCAAGGAGTGCGGCAGCCGGCCCTCGGGCACGGTGCGGCCCGCGGCGACCAGCGCCTGCGCGATGACCTGGCCGCCGAACACGCGACCGCCGGGCTTGGGCAGGTTCGCGGCGGTGAACGCGTCCGGGCCGGAGCCGGCGGCGACGTCGAGGACGCCCAGCAGCGCGGTGATCGGGTCGGACGGGGCGTCGGTCGTGGCGGGGGCTGCGTCGGTCACGCGGGCCAGCGTCTCACGCCCGCGGGGGCGTCAGCGGCCGGCCGTGTTCACCAGCGAGTGCGCCGCGCGCTCCAGGTAGTCCCACAGCGTCGCCTCGTACATCGGCGCCAGGCCGAGCGCGTCGACCGCCGCCCGCATGTGCCGCAGCCACCGGTCCCGCGCGTCGAAGTCGACCGCGAACGGCATGTGCCGCATGCGCAGCCGCGGGTGCCCGCGCTCCTCGGAGTAGGCGGTCGGGCCGCCCCAGTACTGCTCGAGGAACATCGTCAGCCGGCGCTTCGCAGGCTCGAGGTCCTCCTCGGGGTACATCGGCTTGAGCACCGGGTCGGTCGCGACGCCGTCGTAGAACGCGTCGACCAGGCGGGCGAACGTGACGTGCCCGCCGACCGCCTCGTAGAACGACTCGCGGCGGCGCGCCTCGCCGCTGCCCTCGGGCGCGGGGGAGACCGCGGCGGGCAGGGACGGCGCCGGCGCCGCCGCGCTGAGCGGGAGGGTCGGCCGGTCCGGGCGGGGCTGGTCGGTCATGGACGCCAGTCTCCCACCGCCGCGCGGGGCACCCGCGCCGGTGGCCGGCTCGCGCGGACTACGCTGAGCCCCAGGCCGACGTCCGCGACGACGGCGGCGGGGGCAGGTCCGGCAGAACAGCACGACGGGGGTTCCAGTGAGCAAGGCAGAGCAGATCCTGGTGGCGCTCGGCGGCGGCGGCAACGTCGTCGACCTCGAGCCCTGCATCACGCGCCTGCGCGTGGAGGTCACCGACCCGCAGCGGGTCGACGACGACGCCCTCAAGGCGACCGGCGCGTTCGGCGTCGTGCGCTCCGGGCGCATCGTCCAGGTGATCGTCGGCCCCGAGGCCGACAACCTCGCCGCGGAGCTCGACGGCCTGCGCTGACGCGGTCCGCGCACGACGACGGCCCCGGCCGCCGCCGCACCCCTCCGAGGGGCCCGGTGGCGGCCGGGGCCGTTGCCCGTCCGCTCGTCAGTCGGTCGCGGGCTCGTCCGTCGCCGACACGCGCTCGCGGTGCGCCTCCAGCGCCTCGCGCTGCCCGGCGAGGGGGATGTCCGCGGCCTCGAGCGCCTCGCGGACCGCGGTGCGCAGTGCGCGGGCGACCGCCCACTGCCGGGCCGGCGCGGTGCGCTGCACGAGCTTGACGGTGACGGCGTCGAAGGACAGGTCCTCGGCGGTGGTCACGGTGGCGGACCCCTCCATCGACTGGCCCAGCGACGGGTCCTCGGCGAGCCGCGCGGCCGCGCCGACCAGGACGTCGCTCACCCGGTCGAGGTCGGCGAAGTAGTCGACCTTCACCTCGACGACGGCGTTGGCCCAGCCCTGCGTCTTGTTGCCGACGCGCAGCATCGAGCCGTTCGGGACGTACCAGAGGGTGCCGTCGGCGTCGCGGATCTTGGTCACGCGCAGGCCGACCGACTCGACCGTGCCCTGCGCCGGGCCGACGTCGACGACGTCGCCGACGCCGTACTGGTCCTCGAGCAGCATGAACATGCCGGACAGGAAGTCCTTCACCAGGCTCTGCGCGCCGAAGCCGAGCGCGACGCCGACGATCCCGGCGGACGCGATGAACGGCGCGATGTTGACGCCGACCTGGTCGAGCACCGACAGCACGACGATCGTGCCGATGACGATGCCCGCCGTGGAGCGCAGCACCGAGCCGATGGTGCGGGCGCGCTGGGTGCGCCGGGCCGTCGCGATCGGGTTCACCTTGCGCAGCGCGTTCGCCACCTCGGCGCCGCCGAGCGGCTTGGCGATGCCGCGCTGCAGGAGCGAGGAGCCGTCGGCGATGTGCTCGGTGACGACCTTGATGAGGCGCCGGACGACCAGCAGGGCGATCGCGCCGACGACGACGATGATCGCGATGCGCAGGCCGGGGCCGAGCAGCCAGTCGACGAGGGCGTTGGCGTTGGTCGCGAGCTCGGCGCCCGGGTCGACCGCGGCCGGCAGGGAGGGGAGGGACGAGACGATCACCGGTCCACGCTAACGAACCCGCGGCGGCGCCCGCGCCGCGCCCACGCCCCCCGCACGGGACCCTCACACGCCCCGGAGCGCGGCCGCGCGGCGGCCCGCCGCGAGACCCACTGATCCGTCCGACCGCCACGCGCGCGGCGGGTGGTCTCGGGCGGATCAGTGGGTCTCGGCGAGGTACTCGCGCGGCGCCCGCATGCGTCAGCCGCGCCGCAGGGCCGCCGCCAGGCCCGTGCGGTCCGCGACGAACTGGAGCTGCTCGACCGCGAGGGCCACCGTGCGCGACAGGGCGCGGCCGCCGTGGCCGACGCCCTTCTCGCGGCGGACCAGGACCGGCGCCTCGTCGACGCTCCTCGCGGTCGCGGCCTGCAGCGCCGCCCCGAGCTTGCGGGCGTGCAGCGGGTCGACCCGGGTGTCGCCGTCGAAGATCGTGAACAGCGTCGCCGGGTACGCGGTGCCCTCGACCACGCGGTGGTACGGCGAGTACGACAGCAACCAGTCGAGCTCGCGCGGGGTGTCGGCGTCGCCGTACTCGTCGGTCCACGTCGTCCCGAGGCCGAACTTCTGGTAGCGGACCATGTCGAGCAGCGGGGCCGAGCAGACGACCGCGGCGAACGTCCCCGGCCGCTGGGTCAGCGCCGTGCCGACGAGCAGGCCGCCGTTCGACCCGCCCCAGCAGGCGAGCCGGTCGGTGGTCGTCCAGCCCTGGTCGACCAGCAGGTCGGCGACGGCGTGGAAGTCGTCGAACACGTGCTGCTTGTTCCCGCGGCGCCCGGCGCGGTGCCACTCCTCGCCCTCCTCGCCGCCGCCGCGCAGGTTGGCGACCACGTACACGCCGCCCGCCTCGACCCACGCGAGCGTGGTGGCGGAGTACGCCGGGTCGAGCGAGATCTGGAAGCCGCCGTAGCCGTAGAGGATCGTCGGCGCGGGGGCGAGCGGCCGGCCGTCGGCGTCGAGCGCGTCGGCCCGCGCGACGACGAACGCGCGGACCTCGGTGCCGTCCGCGCTGGTCGCGACGACGCGCTGCACCCGGACGTCCGGCAGGTCCACGACGGCCCCGGGCGGGGCGGCCCACAGCGTCGTGGTCCCGGCGTCGGCGTCGAACCGGTGCACCTCGGTGACCGTCGTGTGGTCGGTGTACGAGAACCACACGTCGGGGCCGCCCTCGGGCCGGGTCACCAGGCCGCCGGTCGACCCCAGCCCGGGCAGGTCGACGGCGCCGGCCGCGCCCGCCAGCCGCTCGCCGGTCGCCGGGTCGTGCACGGTGATCTCGCTGACCGCGTGCCGGCGCCACGCCGCGACGAGCCGCCGCGGGGTGGTGTCGTCGCCGCCGCCGTCGGTGAACGCCACGTCCTCGAGGACCGCCTCGGGGTCCTCGGCGAGCAGGGTCGTCCAGTGCGGGACGCCCGGCTCCTCGGGGTCGGCGACCGCCAGGCGCCCGCGGTCCGCGTCGAGCGTCGTGTGCAGGTACAGCCGGCCGTCGCGGCCGACCCACGCGCCGATCTCGGCGTCGTAGCCGACGGCGACCTCGCGGAACGCGGGCACCGCGCCCGGCTCGACGGCCGACAGGTCCGCGATCCACACGTCGGTGCGCGGCGCCGTGCCGGCGGACGCCGAGACGATCAGCCAGCGCCCGTCGCGGGACACGGAGACGCCGTAGTAGTTCGTCATGTCGAGGCCGTCGCCGAACACCTCGACGTCCTGCGCGGCGTCGGTGCCGACGACGTGCCGCCAGACCCGGCGGTGGTACTGCTTCTCGCCCTCGGGCAGCAGGTCGGGCGCGAGCCGGCGGACGTAGAAGAACGAGCCGCCGCCCGGCTCCCACGCGACGGGGGAGTATCGCGCGCGGTCGACCGGGCCGTCCACGAGCGCGCCGGTCGCGACGTCGAGCACGTGCAGCACGCTCTCCTCGGTGCCGCCGTGCGACACCTGGTAGGCGATCAGGTCGCCCTCCTTGCTCGGCTGCCACGCGTCGAGCGTCGTGGTCCCCGCGGGGTCGAGCGCCACCGGGTCGACCAGGACGCGCTCGCGCTCGCCGCCGGGGGCGTCCGGGTCGGGCTCCGCGACGACGACGACGGCGTGCTCCTGGTCGCCCGTGCGGCGGGAGAAGAACCGGCGCCCGCCGCGCCACGCGGGCACGCCGACGAACCCGGCGCCCAGCAGCTCGCGCAGCCGGGCGGTGAGCGGGCCGGTCGCGAGGGGGCCCTCGGCCAGGTCCCCGGCGGTGACGCGGGCGCGGTACGCGGCGTACAGGTCGTCCTGCGCGGTCGACCAGGCCTCGGTCTCCGCGTCCTCGGCGTCCTCCAGCCAGCGGTACGGGTCGGCGACGGCGCGCCCGTGCAGGTCGTCGACCAGGTCGAGGCGGCGGGCGGCGGGGTAGCCGGCGGCGGTCGGGGCGGGTGCGGCGGACTCAGCCGCGGCGGTGGCGGAGGGCTCGGCGGTCATGCGCGCCACCCTACGGCGCGCCCGGGCCCACCCCGGGGGCGCGGCCCCGGCGGCGGCACGCGTCCGGCCGCACCGGCCCGCACCCGCGCCCACCAGCGCGGCCGCCCGGCGTGAGTGCTGCCGCTCTGGCAGGATCGCCGTGTGGCAGAGCGCACATCCTCCGACCCCCTGCTGGACCTCGCGCGGGCGCACGGCGTCGCGACGGAGTTCCAGGAGTTCAACGGCGGGATGCGGCAGGTCGACGCGCCGACGCTCGTCTCCGTCCTCGGCGCGATGGGCGTCGACGCGTCCAGCCCCGAGCGGGTCGAGGTCGCGCTGCGGCACGCCGCGGACGCCCCGTGGCGCCGCGTCCTGCCGCCCGTGGTGGTGGTGAGGCAGTCCGACGAGACCCAGGTGCCGGTGCACGTCACGCACGGCGACCCCGTGCAGGCGTGGGTGGAGGTCGACGGCGCCGAGGGCCGCGGCCGGCGCGCCGCCGGGGCGGTCGCCGAGCGGATCGAGCTGGCGCAGGCGGACGTCCTGGTGGAGCCGCGCACGGTCGACGGGCGGGAGGTCGGCCGGGCGACGTTCGTGCTGCCGCCGGGCCTGCCGCTCGGCTGGCACCTGCTGCGCACCTCCGGCCCGTCGGGCGAGGCCGCCAGCCCGCTGGCCGTGACCCCCGACCGGCTGGAGCTGCCCGGCGCGCTCGACGAGAAGCGCGCCTGGGGCCTCATGGTGCAGCTGTACTCGGTGCGCTCGCGGGCGTCCTGGGGCGCGGGCGACCTGCGGGACCTCGCGGACCTCGCGTGGCTCTCGGGGCACGAGGCGGGCGCGCAGTTCCTGCTGATCAACCCGCTGCACGCCGCCGAGCCGGTGCCGCCGCTCACCCCGTCGCCGTACCTGCCGACGACCCGCCGGTTCGTCAACCCGCTGTACCTGCGGGTCGAGGACGTCGCCGAGACCGCGTACCTGTCGTCGGCCGACCGGGCGCTCGTCGAGTGGTCGGCCGAGCAGGCGCTCGCGCTGGACTCCGACGACGGCCCGATCGACCGCGACGTGGTGTGGGCGGCCAAGAAGGCCGCGCTCGAGGTGGTGTTCGCGGTGCCGCGGTCCGCCGCCCGGCAGTCCGCGTTCGACGACTTCCGGCGGCGCGAGGGCCGCGGGCTCGAGGACTTCGCCCTCTGGTGCGCGCTGGTCGAGAAGCACGGCCCGCCGCCGTGGCCGGCCGACCTCCGTGACCCCGCCGCGCCCGGCGCCCTGCGCGCCCGCACCGAGCTGGCCGACCGGGTGCAGTTCTTCTGCTGGCTGCAGTGGCTGTGCGACCAGCAGCTGGCGACGGCGCAGCGCACCGCCCACGAGGCCGGGATGTCGATCGGCGTCATGCACGACCTCGCCGTCGGCGTGCACCCGGTCGGCGCGGACGCGTGGGCGCTCGGGTCCGTGCTCGCGCGCGGCGCGTCGGTCGGCGCCCCGCCGGACATGTACAACCAGCAGGGGCAGGACTGGTCGCAGCCGCCGTGGCACCCCGCGGAGCTGGAGCGGGTCGCCTACCGGCCGTACCGCGACATGCTCCGCACCGTGCTGCGGCACGCGGGGGCCGTGCGGATCGACCACATCATCGGGCTGTTCCGGCTGTGGTGGATCCCGCAGGGCAACAGCCCCGCCGACGCCACCTACGTCGCCTACGACCACGACGCGATGATCGGCATCCTCGCGCTGGAGGCGCACCGGGCCGGCGCCGTCGTCATCGGCGAGGACCTGGGCAACGTCGAGCCGTGGGTCCGCGACTACCTGCACGAGCGCGGGGTGCTCGGCACGTCGATCCTGTGGTTCGAGAAGGACGCCGACGGCCGCCCGCTGCCGCCCGACGACTACCGGCGGCTCGCGCTGTCGTCCGTCACGACGCACGACCTGCCGCCGACCGCCGGCTACCTGGCCGAGGAGCACGTCGCGCTGCGCGAGCGGCTCGGGCTGCTCACGGAGCCGGTCGAGCAGGTGCGCCGTGCGGCGCGGGCCGAGCGCGAGGAGATGCTGGCGGTGCTGCGCGAGCGCGGGCTGCTCGGCGACGACCCGACCGAGCGCGAGGTCGTCGAGGCCCTGCACCGGTACGTGCTGCGGACGCCGAGCGTGCTCGTCGGGGTGTCGCTGGCCGACGCGGTGGGCGAGCGCCGGGCGCAGAACCAGCCGGGGACCGACCAGGAGTACCCCAACTGGCGGGTGCCGCTCGCCGACGGGGCCGGCCGGCTCGTCATGCTGGACGACCTGTTCACCAACGCGCGGCTGCGGTCGCTCGCGGCGGTGCTGGCGGAGGGCTGACGCCGGCTCGCCGCGCCGGGCGGCTGGCTAGGCTGCCCGGATGACCACCCCCTGGCCGCCCCGACGCGTCCGGGTGGTCGGCACGAGCGGCGCGGGCAAGACGACGTTCGCCCGCGCGCTCGCCCGCCGGCTCGGCGTCCCGCACCGCGAGCTCGACGCGGTGTTCTGGGGGCCGGGCTGGCAGCTGCGGGACCGCGACGAGGCGCAGGGCGTGCTGCGGGCGTTCCTCGCCGGGTCGCCCGGCGGCTGGGTCGTCGACGGCAACTGGAACTCCCGCCGCGGCGCGCTCGGGGACGACGCCGACGTGGTGGTCTGGCTCGACTTCCCGCGACCGCTCGTGATGGCGCGGGTCGTGCGGCGGACGGTCGGGCGCGGGCTGCTGCGCCGCGAGCTGTGGCACGGCAACCGGGAGCAGCTCCGCAGCCTCGTGCGCCGCGACCCGGAGGAGAACATCGTGCTCTGGGCGTGGACGAGCTTCGCCCGCACCCGCGAGGCGTACACCGCGGAGGCGGCGCGGGGGACGGTCCCGGTGGTCCGCCTCCGGTCGCCGCGGCAGGCGCGCCGCTGGCTGGCGTCCCTCCCGGCCGCGGCGCCGGTCCTTGCGAGCCGGGCCGCGCCGCCGTCGCCCGACCGGGACCCCGCGCCGAGGTAGTGCGTTCGCGCCGACGTAGTGCGGTGGAACGCACGACCTCGCGTGGAACGCGCTACCTCGCGTGGGCCGCATAACATCGCGCTCGCAGGTCTCGCGCGTCCGGGCACGCCGAGTTCGGTGGGTCCCGCCGAGTTCGGTGGCGGGAAGCACCGACGTCGGCGGCAGGTACCGAAGTCGCCGGGACGACGGCGCGCCCGGGGCCGCCCCCCGTGAGAGGAGCAGCGCCGGGCGCGTCGGGCCGGGGCGTCAGGCCTCGTGGTAGTGGCGGTCGGCGGCCTGGGCGGCGAGCATGCGGCGCACGCCGTCGCGGGCCTCGACCACCAGCCGGCGCAGCGCGGGCGCCGCGTCCGGGTGGGCGGCGAGCCACGCGTCGGTCGCGCCGGCCACGTCGACCGCGCCCTCGCCGGCGTCGTCCGCCAGCTCGGTCGGGTACAGGCCGGTGACGATGTTCTGCGCCATCTCGTTGGTCTTCTCCGACCAGACCCGCTCCAGCCCGTCGAAGTACGGCGCGACGAACGGGCGGAGCAGCGCGCGGTCGTGCACCCGGCCGAAGCCGCCGATCGTCGCGGCCTGCAGCGCGTTCGGCAGCGCGTCGGACTCCACGACCGCCGACCAGGCGGCGGCCTTGGCCTCGGCGATCGGCAGCGCGGCGCGCGCGGCCGCGGCGGCGCGCTGCCCGGTCGCGGTCGGGTCGGCCGCGAGCTGCGCGTCGATCTCGGCCTCGCCCGCACGGCCGCCGGCGACCAGCGAGGTCAGCAGCTCCCAGCGCAGGTCGGTGTCGATCGACAGGCCGTCGAGCCGGGTCCCACCGTCCAGCAGCGCCGCGACGGCGTCGAGCTGCTCGGGGGTCGAGGCCCGCGCGGCGAACGCCTTGACCAGCTGCAGCTGGGTGTCGCTGCCGCCCTCGGCGTCGGTCGCGAGCGTCCACAGCGTGTCCGCGGCGGCGACCTCGGTGGCCGACCGGTGCTCGGCCGCGACGTACAGGTCGAGCGCGGTGTGCAGCTGGCGCAGCAGCACCAGGACCACCGACGAGTCCGTCTCGTGCGCGATGTTGCCGAGCAGCAGGTCGACGTAGTCGCGCGCCGGGGTCTCGCCGTCGCGGGTCGCGTCCCAGACCGCCGCCCAGACGAGCGTGCGGGGGAGCGACTCGGTGAAGTGCCCGAGGTGCGCGATCGCGGTGGCGAGCGAGCGCTCGTCGAGCCGGACCTTGGCGTAGGCGAGGTCCTCGTCGTTGAGCAGCAGCAGGTCGGGGCGCGCGCGGCCGACGAGCCCGGGCACCTCGGTGCGCTCGCCGTCGACGTCCAGCTCGACGCGCAGCACCCGCTCCAGGCGGGTCTCGCCGGCCTCGTCCGCGACGACGTCGTAGCCGCCGACGACCAGGCGGTGCGGGCGCTGCACGGGGTGCGTGGCGGGGACCTCCTGACGGACGGCCAGCGCGGTGATCCGCTCGACGCCGTCGTCACCGACCTCCGAGGCGATCTCCGGGCGCAGCAGGGTCACGCCCGACTGCTCCAGCCACAGCGCGGACCACGCCGACAGGTCGCGGCCGGAGGTGGCCTCGAGCTCGGTCAGCAGGTCGCGGAGCTCGGTGTTGCCCCAGGCGTGCTTCGCGAAGTACCGCCGGACGCCCGCGAAGAACTGCTCCTGGCCCACCCAGGCGACGAGCTGCTTGAGCACGCTCGCGCCCTTGGCGTAGGTGATGCCGTCGAAGTTGACCTCGACGTCCTCGAGGTCGCGGATGTCCGCGGCGATCGGGTGCGTGGAGGGCAGCTGGTCCTGGCGGTAGGCCCAGCCCTTCTCCAGCGAGGAGAAGGTCGTCCAGGCGGTGGTCCAGCGGGTCGCCTCCGCCGTCGCCAGGGTGGACGCGTACTCGGCGAACGACTCGTTGAGCCACAGGTCGTCCCACCAGCGCATGGTGACCAGGTCGCCGAACCACATGTGCGCGAGCTCGTGCAGGATCGTCACCGCGCGGCGCTCGACCGTGGCCTCCGGCACCTTGGACCGGAACACGTACGACTCGAGGAACGTGACCGCGCCGGCGTTCTCCATCGCGCCCGCGTTGAACTCCGGCACGAACAGCTGGTCGTACTTGGCGAACGGGTACGGGAAGTCGAACTGCTCCTCGTAGAACGCGAAGCCCGCGCGCGTGACGTCGAGAATGTTGTCGGTGTCGAGGTGCTGCGCGAGCGAGCCGCGGCAGTACACGCCGAGCGGGATCGTCCGGCCGTCGCGGGACGTCAGCTCGCCGTGCTCGTGGTGGTACGGGCCGGCGATCACGGCGGTGATGTACGAGGAGACGCGCGGCGTCGGCTCGAACGACCAGGTGGCGGTGCCCTCGTCGCGGCCGCCGTTGCGGTTGCTGCCGCCCTCGACCGGGACCGGGTCGCCGACCGCGGGGGAGTTCGACACGACCACCCAGTGCGCCGGCGCGGTCACCGTGAAGGCGAACGTCGCCTTGAGGTCGGGCTGCTCGAACACGGCGAACACGCGCCGGGAGTCGGCCACCTCGAACTGCGAGTACAGGTAGACCTCGTCGTCGACCGGGTCGACGAACCGGTGCAGGCCCTCGCCGGTGTTCATGTAGGCCGCGTCGGCGACGACGACGACCTCGTTCTGCTCGGCGAGGCCGTCCAGGCGGATGCGCGAGTCGGCGACGACCTCGGCCGGGTCCAGCTCGGCCCCGTTGAGCACGACGCGGTGCACGGTCGGGGCGATGAGGTCGAGGAACGTGCCGGCGCCGGCCTCCCGGGCGGTGAACCGGACGGTCGTCGTCGAGGTGAACGTCACCGGCCCCGTCGTCAGGTCGAGCGCCACGTCGTAGGACTGGACGTCGACCAGGGCGGCCCGGGTGCGGGCCTCGTCGCGGGTCAGGTTCTCTGCGGGCACGCGGGGTCTCCTCGTGGAACGTCGGTCGCAGGTCTGCGGTGGCCAGGCGGGCTGACCGTCGCCGCATCATTCCACCACCCGCGGTGTGGTGCGGTCCCCGGCCGCAGCACGTGCCGGCCGGGGAGGTGCCGGCAGGCGCTTGCCGGGCGGTCCGCGCGCCCGGACCGCCCGGGCCCGGCGTGACACGGGCGCCCCCTTCCGGGGCATGATGGCGGGCGGCGGTCGTCCGGCCGCCCGCGTCCGCGCGCACGCACCCCGACAGCCGACAGCCTGAGGAGCACCACCCGTGACCGACACGACCGCGCCCGACCGCGACACCGCCGACTTCTGGTTCGACCCCGCGTGCCCCTGGGCGTGGATGACGTCGCGCTGGATGACCGAGGTGCAGCGGGTCCGCGACGTGGACGTGCGCTGGCACGTGATGAGCCTGTCCGTGCTCAACGAGGGCCGCGACCTGCCGGACGACTACCGCGCGCTGATGGACGAGTCCTGGGCGGCCGTGCGCGTGCTGACCGCGACGAAGGAGCTGTACGGCGCCGAGCACCTCAAGCCGCTGTACGACGCGCTCGGCACCCGCCGGCACCCGGGCGGCCGCACGGACACCTGGGCGATCATCCGCGAGGCGCTCGACGAGGTCGGCCTGCCCCAGTCCCTGCGCGCCTACGGCGACACCGACGAGTTCGACGAGCAGCTGCGGGCCTCGCACGCCGAGGCGATCGCGCTGGTCGGCGACGAGGTCGGCACCCCCGTGGTCGCCCTCAACGGCACGGCGTTCTTCGGCCCGGTGATGACGCCGGCGCCGAAGGGCGAGGAGGCCGGGCGGCTGTGGGACGGCCTCGCGCTGGTCACCGGCGTCCCCGGCTTCTACGAGCTGAAGCGCACCCGCACCAAGGGTCCCGTCTTCGACTGAGCGTCCGCGCCCCCCGGCGCACCCGCACCCCTCGCACCCCGCACCTCCGGAGGACCCCCATGGCAGCCCTCGCGAACCTGAGCCGCGGCCTCAAGATCTTCCTCGCCGTCGACCTGGTGCTCCTCCTGGGCCTGCTCGTCGCGGTCGTCGTCGTGCTCGGCGGCGGCTCGGGCGACGGCGGCGCCGGGGCCACCCCGTCCGCGCCCGCCTCCCAGGCCGCGACCGGCGGCGCGACCGACGACGGCACGTCCGGCGCGACCAGCGACACCGCCACGTCGTTCGCGTCCCCGACGGGCAACATCGCGTGCACCATGTCGCCCGACGGCGTCACCTGCACCATCGCGAACAAGCAGTACGACGTCCCCGCGTCCGCGGGCTGCACCGGCACGACCGGGCACACGATCGTGCTGAACGAGGCCGACGGCGTCACCACCCCGTGCGTCGAGGGCCCGGCGCCCGCCCCCGCGTCGGCGGACACCCCGGTCCTCGAGTACGGGCAGACCCAGACGGTCGGGCCGTACACCTGCACGAGCGGGTCCGACGGCATGTCCTGCGTGGTCGACGAGACGGGTGACGGGTTCCGCGTCGCGACCGCGGCGCTGACGACGCTGCCGTGACGGGGCGCCCGCCGGCCGGGCTGCGGCTGGTCCGCCGCTCGCCGACGACGTGGTGGCCGGTGCCCACGCTGGGCACCCCGGAGTCCCGGGGGTTCCCGCAGGCCGCGCTGGACGCGCACCGGCCGTCGCCGTGGCGGTACGTGCTCGGGGGCCTGCTCGGCGGCGCGCTCGCGGGGGTGGTCGCGCTGCTGCTCGCCCCGCCCGGCTGGGCGGCGTGGGACGGCGCCGCCCGGGTGGCCGGTGCGGTGGCCGGGCTCGTCCTGCTCGCGGTGGTCCACACCCGCGGGCACCCGGTCGCGTACGCGCTCGGCGGCGTCGGCGGCGCCGCGGCGGGCCTCGCGCTGGGCGGCCGGGTCGCACCCGCGGTGGTGCTCGCGGTGGTCGGCTGCGCCCTGGCCGTGCCGGCGTGGTCCGGGTACGCCGCCCGGACGCGCTGGTGGCCGCGGCTCGACGCCCTCGCCGAGCGGCACCGCTGCGTCGAGGGCGCCGTGGCGGAGGCGGTGCCCGTGGCGGGGTCGGGGTGGCCCGCCCGCTACGACGTGCGGGTGACCAGCCCGGATGCGCCAGGGCTCCACTGGTGGGCGCTGGAGCGGCAGGCGTCGCCCGGGAGCCGGCCCCTCGTCGGCGACCCGGTCCGGATCTGGTACCGCCCGGACGACCCGGAGGCCGCGGTGCTGTGCGTCCCCGAGGACGTCGTCGCCCCCGAGGCGCGCCGGCGGCGGTACCGCGAGCACCGCGACGCGAACGGGGGCGTCGACCCGACGCTGCCGCTGCCGGTCCGGGACCCGCCGGTGGTCGTCGCGACGCTGCCGGACGCGGACGCGCCGTTCCCCGCGGCGGCCGTGACGGCGCTCCGCCCGGGCCCGGGACGGGCGCCCGTGGTCCTGGCGGCCGCGGCCGCCGTGCTGGCCCTGGTCTCGGCCCTGACCTTCCTCGCCGGCCGCTCCGGCGCGACGGCGGCGGGCACCGCGGTCCTGGTCGCGGTGGCCGCCTGGGTCGCCGCGCGCACGCGGGCCAGCAGGCGGCGGCGCTGGGCGCGGCTCGCGCCGCTGCTCGACCGGCCGGTGCGGGCCGACGGCGTCGTCGAGCGGGTCGTCGTGGCCGAGGGCTCGCCGTGGTGCGTGCTGCACGTCGCCTCGCCGGCCGCGCCCGGCGGCACGTGGCTCGCCCGGGAGCGCACGACCCCGCGGCTGCGGCCGACGGCGGGGCAGCGCGTGACGGCGTGGCACGCGCCGGACGACCCGGGCGCCGTGGTGCTCGGGATCCCGGCGGCCGCGCCCGACCCCGGGCGGGAGCCGAGCGGGGCGGCCCGCGCGGGCTGAGCGACGACCGGCGCGCCCGCCCCGACCGGAGCGGGCGCGCCGAGCCGTCACCAGATGCGCACGCGCTCCTCGGGCGCGAGGTACAGCCCGTCGCCCTCCTGCACGCCGAACGCCGTGTAGAACTCGTCGACGTTCCGCACGACCGCGTTGCAGCGGACCTCGTCGGGCGAGTGCGGGTCGACCGCGAGCCGCCGGATGACCTCCTCGTCGCGGCCCTTCGCGCGCCAGACCTGCGCCCAGCCGAGCAGCACCCGCTGCACGCCGGTCAGGCCGTCGACCTCGGGGGCCTCGTCGAGCGAGGTGCCGAGGGCGATCCGGTAGGCCTTGAGGGCGATCGACAGGCCGCCCAGGTCGCCGATGTTCTCGCCGATCGTGAGTGCGCCGTTGACGTGGTGCGAGCCGTTCAGCTGCGCGGGGGAGAACGCGTTGTACTGCTCGATGAGCGCGGACGTGCGCTTCTCGAACTCCGCCCGGTCGGACTCGGTCCACCAGTCCTCGAGCCGGCCCTGGCCGTCGTACTTCGAGCCCTGGTCGTCGAACCCGTGTCCGATCTCGTGCCCGATGACCGCGCCGATGCCGCCGTAGTTGACGGCGTCGTCCGCGTCGGCGTCGAAGAACGGCGGCTGCAGGATCGCGGCGGGGAACACGATCTCGTTCATGCCGGGGTTGTAGTAGGCGTTGACCGTCTGGGGCGTCATGAACCACTCGTCGCGGTCGATCGGCTTCCCGATCTTGTTCAGCTCGTGGTCCTGCTCGAAGGCGGACGCGCGGCGGACGTTGCCGACCAGGTCGTCGGCACGCACCTCGAGACCGGAGTAGTCGCGCCACTTCACCGGGTAGCCGATCTTCGGGGTGAACGCGTCGAGCTTCGCGAGCGCCTTCGCCTTGGTGTCCTCGCCCATCCAGTCGAGCGCGAGGATCGACTCGCGGTACGCCTCGACCAGGTGGCCGACGAGCACCTCCATCCGCTCCTTGTGCGCCGGCGGGAAGTGCCGGGCGACGTACACCTCGCCGACGGCCTCGCCGAGCACGCCCTGGACGAGCGAGACGCCGCGCTTCCAGCGGTCGCGGAGCTCCTGGGCACCCGTCAGCGTGCGGCCGTGGAAGTCGAAGTTGGCCTCGACCAGCTCGGAGGACAGGTACGGCGCCCGGGCGCTGATCGCGTGGTACGCCAGCCAGGCCTGCCAGTCCTCGACCGGCTCGGTGGCCCACAGCTCGGCGAAGGCGGTGGCGAACGACGGCTCCCGGACGACCAGCTCGTCGAGCGAGCCCTGCGGGGCGCCCAGCGCGCGGGACCACGCCTCCCAGTCGAAGCCGGGGGCCGTGGTCGCGAGCGCCGACAGCGTCGTCGGGTTGTAGGTGAGGTCGGCGTCGCGGTCCTTCACGACGTCCCAGTGGCCCGCGGCGATCTTCGTCTCCAGGGCCACGACCCGGCCAGCGGCGTCGTCCGCCGCCGCCTCGTCCGCCGCCCAGCCGCCGAGCCGCAGCATCCGCGCGACGTGCGGGCGGTAGGCGGCGAGCACGGACGCGTACTGCTCGTCGCGGTAGTACGACTCGTCGGGCAGGCCGAGGCCCGACTGGTACAGGTAGACGACGTAGCGCTCCGGGTCCTTCGCGTCGTTGTCGACCCAGAACCCGGTGCCCCCGGCTGCGCCCGAGCGCTGCAGCGCGCCGAGGACGTCGGTGAGGTCCTGCCGGGTCGCGGCCGCGGCGATCGCCGACAGGTCGGGGCGCAGCGGCTCGGTGCCGGCGGCCTCGACGGCGTCGACGTCCATGAACGACGCGTACAGCGCGCCGATCTGCGCCTGCACGCCGGTCGCGTCCTCGGCCTCGCCGGCCTCCACGATGATGTCGCGGACCTGCTCCTCGGCCTGGTCGTGCAGCGCGCGGAACGAGCCGTCCATCGCCCGGTCCGCGGGGATCACGTGCTCGGCGGCCCACCGGCCGTTGACGTGCGCGTACAGGTCGTCCTGGGGGCGGACGGCCGGGTCGAGGGCGGAGGTGTCGATGCCGCTGCGGGTCATGGTCGAGGGGGGTCCCTTCCGGTCGGGCCGGCGCGCGGCCGCGCACCGGGAGCCAGCCTAGGTCGCGGGGCCGACGCGGCGCTGCCCCGGGGCGGGGTCGCGCGGTCTGCGGACAGGCGGGTCGCGCCGACCCGGCGTGGGGCAAGATGGGCCCATGCGTATCCATGTCGCCGCTGACCACGCCGGGTTCGAGCTGAAGGTCGCGCTGGTCGAGCACCTGCGCGCCGCCGGGCACGACGTCGTCGACCACGGGGCCGCCGAGTACGACCCGCAGGACGACTACCCGGCCGTGTGCTTCGCGGCGGGCGAGGCCGTCGTCGCCGACCCGGGCAGCCTCGGCGTCGTCATCGGCGGGTCCGGCAACGGCGAGCAGATCGCCGCGAACAAGGTGACCGGCGTCCGCGCCGCGCTGGCCTGGAACCGCGACACCGCGACGCTGGGCCGGCAGCACAACGACGCGAACGTCGTGGCGATCGGCGCGCGCCAGCACTCCGTGGACGAGGCGATCGAGCTCGTGGACGCGTTCGTGGACGAGCCGTTCAGCCAGGACCCGCGCCACCAGCGGCGGATCGACCAGCTGGCGGCGTACGAGGCCGCGCGCGCCTGACCTCCGGCGGCGGCCACCGCGCCGCGCCGTCGCGAGGGCACCTCCCGGCTGCTCCCGCGAGCCGGGACGCGGTCGAGAGGTGCGCTCGCGGTGCGTCCCTCAGAACACCCAGGGGCACACCGGCGCGACCGGCCAGCCGAACGCGGTCGCCGCGCGGTGCAGCGCGTCCGGCCGCGCCGCGGTGACCTGCCCGACGGCGGCGAGCGCCGCCAGGCTCCGCCCGCCGAGGTACGCGGCGCCCAGCTCGCGGACGTCGAGCGCCAGGTCCGGCTCGGCCCCGGCGGCCGGCTCGACCCGCGCGCCGTAGGTGCCGTCCGCGCCGGCCTCGCCGGTGACCAGCCGCCAGGCGCCGTCGTTCCCGGGGAGCAGCGCGTCGCGGACGCCGAGCACGACGTCCAGCGGCGCGGCGTACCGGCGGCCCGCCAGCGCGGCAGGCACGTCGAGCAGCCGCACCCACAGGTTGTCGGTCAGCTTCGGCACCGGGCGCCGGGTGTCGACGAGCAGGGCCAGCAGCGGGTCGTCGACCGGCAGCATCCCGGTGGTGACGGTCGACGTCAGGTCGAGGTCGAGCAGCACGGACCAGAGCCGGTGCGCGGCGGCCGCGTCCGCGGCGGCGGCGAGCCGCACCTGCACCGGGTACTCGGCTCCGCCGTCCGCCCAGGTCTGGGTGCGCCGGACGATCGCGAACGCCCGGGCGTCGCCGCCGGCGTCCCGCACCGTGACGATCCGGGCCGGCTCGCCGCCGTTGCGCCAGGCCGGCGGGTCGGCGACCGCGATGCGCCGCAGCGCGTCCGAGCCGCGCCGGATCCAGCCCGGCCGGCCTTCGCCGGCGGCGGAGTACACGTCGTCGACGAGGCCCTCGTGCGCGGCCGGGTCGAGCGTCGCGAACCGCACGGTCAGGTCCGCCGACCCCGGCACGTCCCGGAGCGCGGCGCCGCGGGGGAGCGTCATCCGGACGTGGTCCGCGGCGGAGCCGTAGCCGAACCGGCCGTAGATGCCGGGCTCGGCGGCGAACAGCGCGGACACCGGCTCGCCGCGGCCGAGCGACCGGTCGAGGTGCGCCCGGATCATCCGGTGCAGCAGCCCGCGCCGCCGGTGGTCGGGCCGCACGCCGACCCAGGTGAGGCCCGCGCACGGCACCTCGCCGCCCGGCGTCGGCAGCGTGAAGGCGTAGGAGCCGTGCACGGCGACGATCTCGCCCGGCCCGTCGCCGGCGTCGGTCTCGACGGCGACCGCCCGGTCGAGCGGCACCGCGAACGGGACGTCGGCGTCGAGCGCCGCGTCGCGCGCCGGCTCGGCGAACGCCATCGCGTCGACGGCGCGGAACTCCTCCACGCGGTCGGCGGTGAGCTCCAGCAGGCGGTACCCGGCAGCGGTCGTGGTGGTCATGGGCGCCATCCTGGCGGGCCGGCTCGTGCCCGGTCACCCGAATTCAGCCGCGACCCTGACGTGGCGGCACCTGTCGGCCCCCTCGGCGGGCTGGGTACCCTCGCGGCGTGACACCCCCGGGCAGGCCGCCGCGGCCGCCGCAGCCGCCGCGACCGCCCGCCGTGCGCCGGCGCCGCGCCGCGAGCGTGCTCGACCGGGTGCGCGCGTGCCTGCGCCGCTACGGGCTCGGGTCGCAGCAGGCGCTGACCACGGTGCTCGTGGCGCTGACGCTGCTGGCGTCGGCCGGCATCGTGTGGGCGCGGCCCTGGGTGCCGCCGTCGACGTTCATCCTCATCGAGCTGCTCGGCGCGTTCCTGCTGCGGATGCGCGGGATGGTCGTGCTGTGCGCGGCGATCGCGGTGCAGTTCGTCGCGATCCCGCTCGCCGGGCTGGGGGAGTTCACGCCCGGCACGTTCTTGCTGCAGGGGATCGCCATCGCCGCGCTGCTGTCGTTCGCGGCGCACCGGGAGCGGCTGGGGCTGCAGGGCGCGCCCGGCGAGCTGATGATCGTCGACCTGCGGGACCGGCTCGCCGCGCACGGGGTGGTGCCGCCGCTGCCCGACGGCTGGCGGGTGGAGACGGCCCTGCGCTCGGCGCACCGCGAGGCGTTCTCCGGCGACTTCGTGGTGACCGCGACCCGGTCCGCGGGGTCGGTGCTGGAGATCGCGCTGGTGGACGTGTCGGGCAAGGGGCAGGACGCCGGGGTGCGGTCGCTGCAGCTGTCGGGCGCGCTCGCCGGGCTGATCGGGCAGCTGCCCGCCCCGGACTTCCTGCCGGCGGCGAACGCGTACCTGCTCGCCCAGGACTGGGAGGAGGGGTTCGCGACCGCCGTGCACGTCAGCCTGATCCTCGCGACCGGCGAGTACACGGTCGCGTCCGCCGGGCACCTGCCGCCGGTGCAGCTGCACGCCGGGTCGGGGCTGGTCGGGCTGGTGCCGGCCGGCGGCGGGCCCGCGCTGGGCGTCCTCGCCGGCGCCGCCTTCCCGCCGGTGACCGGGCGGCTCGACCGCGGCGACACCCTGCTGCTGTACACCGACGGCCTGGTCGAGACGCCCGGCGGCGACCTGGACCTCGGGATCGACCGGCTGCGCGGCGTCGTCGAGGGCGTGCTGTCGACCGGGCGCGGCGACGCCGACGACGTCATCGCCCGGGTCGGCGCCGGCGAGGGCGACGACCGGGCCCTCGTGCTGCTGCGGAGGGGCTGAGGGTGGACGAGGCGTACCTGGAGGCGGTGCTCGACGTCGTCGACGCGATCCCCTCCGGCCGGGCGATGACCTACGGGACCATCGCCGAGGTCGTGGCCGACCGGCTCGTCGCCGAGGGCCTGCCCGCGCGCGGCGGGCCGCGGCAGGTCGGGCAGGTCATGTCCCGCGGCGGCTCCGGGGTGCCGTGGTGGCGGGTGGTGAACGCGTCCGGCGCGCCGCCCGCGCACCACGCCCGGACCGCGCTGGAGCACCTGCGCGCCGAGGGCACGCCGCTGTCGGCGGACGGGACCCGGGTGGCGCTGCGCCGGGCGATCTGGTTCCCGGACGACTGACCCGGTCGCCAGCCCGGTGGTCCGAGCCGGAGGAGGAGCCGTGCGGCGAGACCTGCCGCGGGACGCGCTCGCGCGTCACCACGACGCGGTGCTGCGGGTGCTGGCCGACCACGGCGTGGTGGCGGCCGGGGTCTTCGGCTCGGTGGCCCGGGGCGAGGACGGCGCCGAGTCGGATCTCGACCTGATCGTGCACTTCGGGCCCGACGCCCGGCGCGACCTCGCGGCGCTCACCGCCGCGCCGGAGTCGCCGACCGGCGTGCGGGTCGACGTGGTCGACGACGAGATGGTGCTCGAGCGGGCGGGCCGGACCGGCGTGGGCGGTCGGATCCGCGCCGAGACCGTCCCGCTGTGACGCCCGAAAGGCGGAATGCGTCGTCGCGCTGGCGGAGGAGCTCGACGCGGCCTTCGCGATCGCCGCGGAGGCGGGACCGCAAGGTGGTGGCGCACCGGCCGATGGACGCGGAGTTCGCGGAGCGGCTGATCGACACGATCATCCTGCCGCTGGCGACGGGCCGCCCGGCGGACGCCGCCGCGGGGGAGCAGGCGCTCCTCGCCGACGCGCGCTGATCACCCGTCGTCGCGGACCAGGAACGGGTCCAGCACGCCCGGCGCGGCCGCGACCGCGAACCGCAGCGCCTCGTCGGCCTCGACGTCCGGGGCGTCGTACCGGCCCCAGCCGGCCGCGGTCATGGCGGCGACGGTCCGCAGCCCGAGCCGGCGCTGCAGCACCGACTCGCGCAGCGCGATCGTGCTGACCGCGTCGCGGCGCAGCGCCGAGGTGGCCCGCGCCACCAGGCCCGAGCGCACCACGACGTAGTCGCCTACCACCGCGTGGCCGAGCGCCCGGTGCGCGACGACCGCGGCGAGCAGCGCGACCGGCCACAGGGCGGCGCCGACCCACGGGGCCCAGGCGGGCAGCACGGCGGTGGCGGCGAGCCAGGCGAGCGCGCCTGTGACGATCGCCGCCGTCGCGGTCGCCCACCAGAGCCGGCGGCGCAGCGCCCCGGCCGGATGCCGGCGCAGGGGCGCCCCGATCGGGTCCGGGTCGGCCGCGAGCACGGCGCTCGCCACCGGCCACGCCACCGAGGCCGGGCCGCGGGGCAGCACCGCCGCGGGCTGCGAGGCGGACCAGATCGACAGGCCGGTGGTGATGACCGACGTGTCCGCCATCCCCATCCACCGCCACAGCACCGGCTCGGACACCGTGATGCCCCGGAGCCGCCGGTCGTCGCGGCTCACCTCCCGGGTGGTCAGCAGGCCCTGCCGGCTGCGCAGGTGGGTGCCGCCCTCGCCTGGCACGCGGGCGAGCTCGAGACCCCAGGACGCGGCGAGGTAGTTCGCACCCATGCCGACCGCGCCGACCGCGAGCACCAGCGCGAGGCCGACGAGGACCGTGCCCGCGCGGCCGAGCCGCTCCCAGGGCAACAGGCCCTCGACCCACGCGACCGGGTCGAGCCCGAAGGTGTCGAGCAGCCAGTACGCGCCCCAGAGCAGGCCGGCGGCGGTGACGAACGACCAGATGCTCAGGAGGTTGTAGACGACCCACCACGGCCGGAACCGGGCGATCACGTGCTCCGCGTCCTGGCCGGCGTCCGCGCCGGCGCCCTGGTCAGCGGCCGCGAGGGCCGGCGCGCGGTCGAGCAGCACCGCCCGCAGCAGCTCGGCGTCGCGGCGGGCCACCGCGTCCAGCGCGAGCGCGGACTCGCCCGCCGCCAGCTGCTGCCCGGCCCCGACCAGCACGATCCGGAGCCCGGACAGCCGGTGCCGCAGCCGTGCCGTGGTGTCGACGCTCCGGATCCGGTCCCGCCGCACCGAGCGATAGCGGCGCACGAGCAGCCCCGACCGGCGCTCGACGTACTCGTCCGTCACGCGGTACCGGGTGACCGCCCAGCGGACGGCGTCGCGCGCCGCCCCGAGCACGCCCCAGGCGGCGATGAGGAGCAGCGGCCACAGCGTCGACCACGACGCCTCGACGCCGAACACGCCGACGGCGACCGCGGTCGGGGCGAGCGACAGCAGCGAGCGGGCGAGGTCGACCGCGATCATCCGCGGCGCGAGGCGGGACCACGGCGTCCCGTCGTCGGTCGCGGGTCGGTCGGCCTCGACGACGGCCGCGTCCGGGGCGACGTCCCGGGGCGCGGCCGGGGACTCGCTCACGTCGCGTCCCCGGGCGTGCGCTCGGTGACGGCGGTCAGCCGCTCCGCGAGCTCCGCGGCGAGCTCGGCGTCGAGCCCACGGAGGCTGATCGCCCCGCTGGACGAGGCGGTGGTGACCCGGAGCGTGGCCAGACCGAGCAGCTGCTCCAGCGGGCCACGGACGGCGTCGACCGTCTGGACCCGCGACAGCGGGGCGACCCGCCACTCGCGGACCAGCCAGCCGGACAGGCCGTAGACGGCGAGGTCGGTCGTCTCCCACCGGTGCACCGCGTAGCGGAGCCGGGGCTCGACCAGCACGCGCGCGGCCGTCCACAGGACGCCGAGGACCAGCGGGACCGCTAGCCACGGCCGAGCGGGCTCCCAGAGCCACCACACCGCGCCGACGACCAGCGTGGGCGCGCCCGCGGCGGCCAGGCCGCGCAGCAGCCACCAGCGGCGGGCGCGAGGGTCGACCCGGTGGGTCGGCGGGCGCAGCCGGAGCGGCGGTCCGTCGGGCGGCGACTGGTCGTGCGGCTCGACGGGGCGGGGAGGAGACGGCGTTCGGGACGTCGGGTCCATGCTCCACTGTGGCACACGGACCCGACGTCGCGGACGGCTACGCCAGGGCGCGCCTGCTGCTGATGACGCCGGTGTCGAAGCCCGCGAGGTGCAGGCCGCCGTGGAAGCGGGCGTGCTCGATCTTGACGCAGCGGTCCATGACGACCGTCAGGCCCGCCGCCTCGCCGCGCGCCGCGACGTCCTCGTGCCACGAGCCGAGCTGCAGCCACAGCGCCTTCGCCCCGACGGCCAGCGTCTCGTCGAGCACCGTCGGCAGGTCGTCGTGCCGGCGGAACACGTCCACCAGGTCCGGGACCACCGGCAGGGCGTCGAGCGAGGGGTACACCGGCTGCCCGAGGATCTCGGTCTCGCGCGGGTTGACCAGGTACACGTCGTACGGCGTGCTGGACAGCAGGTACGTCGTGACGAAGTACGACGCGCGCGCGGGGTTGTTGGACGCGCCGACGATCGCGATCGACCGGGTGCGGCGGAGCAGCGCCAGGCGCTCGGGGGCGCTCGGCCCCTGCCAGGTGCGCTCGGGGGTCGTGGTCATCAGCTCTCCTCCGGGATCGAGCAGGACGCGCCGCCGGCGATGCCGCCGACGCCGGTGACCGCCGCGCCGACCGCGGTGGCGGCCGGGACGGCGGGCCGCGCGGCGGCGGCCGCGGCCCCGTCGGTCGCGCCGTCCGACGCCTCGCGCGGCGCCGTCGCCGCCGTCAGCGCCTGGTCCAGGTCCCAGAGGATGTCCTCCGGGTCCTCGAGCCCGACGCTGATCCGCACCAGGTCCTCGGGCACGCCCGCCACGGCGAGCTGCTCCGCCGACAGCTGCTGGTGCGTGGTCGACGCCGGGTGGATGACGAGCGTGCGCGCGTCACCGACGTTGGCCAGGTGGCTGGCGAGCTGCAGGTTCTCGATGAACCGGCGCCCGACCTCGCGGCCGTCGCGGTCGGCGGTCGCCGCGAGCCGGAACGCGAACACCGACCCCGGTCCGAGCGGCAGGTAGCGCCGCGCGCGCTCGTGGTGCGGGTGCGACGGCAGGCCCGCCCACTGCACCGACGTGACGCGCGGGTCGGCGTCGAGCCACTCGGCGACGGCCCGGGCGTTGGCCAGGTGCGCGTCGAGCCGCTGGGGGAGGGTCTCCACGCCCTGCAGCAGCTGGAACGCCGACTGCGCCGACAGCGACGGGCCGATGTCCCGCAGCTGCTCGGAGCGGAGCTTGGTGAGGAACCCGTACTCGCCGAAGTTCTCCCACCACTTCACGTCGTTGTACGACGGCACCGGCTCGGTCATCTGCGGGAACTTGCCGTTGCCCCAGTTGAACCGGCCGGACTCGACGACGACGCCGCCGAGCGTGGTGCCGTGCCCGCCGAGGAACTTGGTGGCGGAGTGGATGACGATGTCGGCGCCGTGCTCGATCGGCCGCACCAGGTACGGGGTCGACAGCGTGGCGTCGACGACGAGCGGGACGCCCGCGGCGTGCGCGACCTCGGCCAGGCCGGCCAGGTCGGCGACCTCCCCGGACGGGTTCGCGACGACCTCGGTGTAGACGGCCTTGGTCTTCGGGCGGATCGCCGCGGCGTAGTCCGCCGGGTCGGTGCCCGCGACGAACGTGGTCTCGACGCCGAACCGGCGCAGCGTCACGTCGAGCTGGGTGACCGTGCCGCCGTACAGCTGCGCGGAGGCGACGACGTGGTCGCCCGCGCCGACCAGCGCGGCGAACGTGATGAACTCCGCCGCCATGCCGGACGCGGTCGCGACGGCGCCGATGCCGCCCTCGAGCGAGGCGATCCGCTCCTCGAACGCGGCGACCGTCGGGTTGCCGAGCCGGGAGTAGATGTTGCCGTACTTCTGCAGCGCGAACAGGTTCGCGGCGTCGGTGGTGTCGTTGAACACGAACGACGTCGTCTGGTAGATCGGCACGGCGCGGGCGCCGGTCGCGGCGTCGGGGATCGCCCCGGCGTGCAGGGCGCGGGTGCGGAAGCCGAAGCGGTGCTCGGAGCTCATGCGCGAGTGGCCTCCTCGGCCTCGGGGATCGGGGCGAGGGTAACGCCGTCGCGCAGCAGCGCGGCGACCTGGTCCACGGCCCAGGGGTTCTGCAGGGAGGTGACGTCGCCGAGCGGCCGGCCGTCGTGCAGCTCGGCCAGCAGCCGCCGCATGATCTTGCCGGACCGGGTCTTGGGGACCTCGGGGACGAGGACGACGTGCTTCGGCTTGGCGACCGGGCCGATCTCGCGCTGCACCTGCGCGCGCAGGTCCTCGCGCAGCGCCGCGGCGGCGGCCCGCCAGGCGGCGACGTCCTCGACCGGCCCGGGCGCGACCGCCGGGACGACGAACGCGGCCACGGCCTGCCCGCCGACGGCGTCCGTGACGCCCGCGACGCCGGCCTCGCCGACCGCGGGGTGCGCGACGAGGGCCGACTCGATCTCGATGGTCGACAGCCGGTGGCCCGCGACGTTCACGACGTCGTCCACCCGGCCGAGCAGCCAGACGTCGCCGTCGGCGTCCCAGGACGCGCCGTCGCCGGCGAGGAAGTAGCCGTGCGCGGCGAGCGGCCGCCAGTAGGAGTCGCGGAACCGCGCCGGGTCGCCCCACACGGTCCGCGCCATGCCGGGCCACGTCCGGTCGAGCACGAGGTAGCCGCCGGAGCCGCGGGGCACCTCGGCGCCCGCGTCGTCGACCACCTTCGCCGAGAAGCCGGGCAGCGCGCGGGTGGCCGAGCCGGGCTTGAGCGTGGTGACGCCGGGCAGCGGGGCGATGACGGCCGCGCCGGTCTCGGACTGCCACCAGGTGTCGACGACCGGCGCGCGGTCGGCCCCGAACTGCGAGCGGAACCACACCCACGCCTCGGGGTTGATCGCCTCGCCGACGGTCCCGAGCAGGCGGACGGTCGACAGGTCGTACCCGGCCGGCAGGCCCTCGGGGAACCACGTCATGAAGGTCCGGATCAGGGTCGGGGCGGTGTAGTAGACGGTGACGCCGTACCGCTCGATGACCTCGAGGTGGCGCTCGCGGTGCGGGGTGTCGGGCGTGCCCTCGTAGATCACCTGGGTCAGCCCGTTGCTGAGCGGCCCGTAGATCTCGTAGGTGTGCGCCGTGACCCAGGCGAGGTCGGCGGTGCACCAGTGCACGTCGTCGGGCTTGGCGTCGAACATCGCCCAGTGCGTCCAGGACGCGTGCGTCAGGTAGCCGCCGGTGGTGTGCACCAGGCCCTTGGGCTTCCCGGTGGTGCCGGACGTGTAGATGATGAACAGCGGGTGCTCGGCGTCGAACGCCTGCGCCTCGTGCTCGTCCGACGCGGTGTCGACGACGTCGTGCCACCAGACGTCGCGGCCCTCGGTCCAGGCGACGTCCTGCCCGGTGCGCCGCACGACCAGCACGTGCTCGACGTGGTCCAGGCCGTCGACCGCGGCGTCCGCGGCGGACTTCACCTCGACGGCCTGCCCGCGGCGGAACTGGCCGTCGCTGGTGACCAGCAGCTTGGCGCCGGTGTCCTGCACCCGGAACCGCACGGCCTCCGCGGAGAACCCGCCGAACACCAGGGAGTGCACCGCGCCGATCCGGGCGATCGCGAGGGTCACGACGATCGTCTCGGCGATCACCGGCAGGTAGACGACCACGCGGTCGCCGGGGCCGACGCCGAGGTCGGTCAGGGCGTTCGCGGCCCGGGACACCTCGCGCTGCAGGTCGGCGTAGGTGATCGACCGCCGGTCGCCGCGCTCGCCCTCGGCGTGGATCGCGACCTTGTCGCCGCGGCCGGCGGCCACGTGCCGGTCGACGCAGTTCACCGCGGCGTTCAGCCTGCCGCCGACGAACCACTGCGCCTCGGGGACGGTCAGCTCGCCGTCCGGGCCCTCGACCGCGGGGGACCAGGTGTGGGCGGTGTGCCAGGGCTCGGCCCACTCCAGGCGGCGGGCGGCGTCCTCCCAGAACCCCACGTGGTCGGCGTCGGCCCACGCCCGCAGGCGTTCGGCCTCCTCCGGGCCCACGTTCCAGTCGCCGGCCGGGGCCGGGTACGCGCGGGTCTCGGTCTGCAGCGCGGTGATGGTCGCGCTCGTCGTGCTCGTCATGCCCACCTTCTCAGCAGCGACTTCTCGGCCAGTCCGATCAGCGCGTCGGTCGTCTTGCCCAGCAGCGCCAGCAGGACGATCGCCAGGATCATCCGGTCGACGCGGCCGTTGTTGCCGGAGTCCATCAGGAGGAAGCCGAGGCCCATCGACGACGCGATGAGCTCCGCGGCCACCAGGAACAGCCACGACTGCGCGAGCGCGAGCCGCAGTCCCGCCACCACGGACGGGACGGCGGCGGGGAGCTGCACGGCCCCGAGCAGCCGCGCCCCGCGCAGCCCGTACGCGCGCCCGGCCTCGACCAGGTGCGCGTCGACGTGCCGCAGCGCGGCGACGACGGTCGTGTACACCGGGAAGAACGCGCCGATCGCGATGAGCGTCAGCTTCGACTCCTCGCCGATCTTCATCCAGAGGATCAGCAGCGGCACCCAGGCCAGCGACGGCACCGCCCGGATCGCGCCCAGCGTCGGCTCGAGCAGCGCGCCGGCCAGACGGGACAGGCCGACGACGGACCCGACAGCCAGTCCGAGGGCCGCTCCGATCAGGAACCCGAGCACGACGCGCTGCGTCGAGATCGCGACGTACTGGCCGAGCAGGCCGCGCTGCGCGAGGTCGACGGCCGCGGTCCAGACGGACGCGGGGCTCGGCAGCTGGTACGGCGCGACCAGGCCGGACGCCGTGACGAGCTGCCACGCGACCAGCAGGACCGCGGGCACCACGAGGCCGAGGGCGAGGCGCACGGGCCGGCGCGCGAGCGGCCCGGCGCCGGGGCGGGCGGCGAGGCCGAGGCTGAACGGGTTCAGCCCGGGCAGCGCGCGGCCGCGGGCGTCGGTCGCCCGGACGCTGCTGCCCGCGACGGTCACCACGGGGGCGGGGGCGTCGGTCATGAGGTCTCCTTCCGCCGAGTTCGGCACCTCCGGTGCGAGTTCGGCACCTCCAGGTGCCGACCTCGCACGCGGACTGCCGAACTCGGCAGCGCGGTGCAGGAGGGGTTCGGTCAGTCGGCGATCGTCGTCGGGTCGGCGTTCTCCGCGTAGGTGGGCTCGAACAGCTCGTCCAGCGCGGTGTCGACCAGGTCCTGGCTCGCCACGTCGCCGGACTCGACGAAGATCGGGCCGACGACCTCGAGCACGTCGCGCTGCGCCTGGCCGGGGACCGGGTCGATGTCGAGCGTGGTGCGCTCGGTGATGACGGTCTCGGCGACGGCCGGGTCGATGCCGGCGACCTCGGCGAGGATCGCCACGACCTCGTCGGGGTTCTCCTGCGCCCAGGCGCGCGCCTTCTCGTAGGCGTCGACGACGACCTGCGCCAGGTCGGGGCTCGCGTCCAGGAACTCCTGCGTCGCGTTGAGGAACCCGTAGGTGTTGAAGTCGACGTTGCGGTAGACCAGCGTCGACCCGGCCTCCGCCTCGCTCGCGGCCATCAGCGGGTCCAGGCCGGACCACGCGTCGACCGAGCCGTTCTCCAGCGCGGCCTTGCCGTCCGCGTGCTGCAGGTTCTGCACCTCGACGTCGGCCGGGTCGACGCCCGCCTCGTCGAGCGCCTGCAGCAGGAAGAAGTACGGGTCGGTGCCCTTGGTCGCGGCGACCGAGCGCCCGGCCAGGTCCTCGACGCCCGTGATGTCCGAGCCCTCCGGCACGACGAGCGCCGCCCACTCGGGCTGGCCGTAGATGTCGATGGTGCGGATCGGCGACCCGTTCGACCGGGCGAGCAGCGCCGCCGAGCCGGCGGTGGAGCCGACGTCGACCGCGCCGGCGCGCAGCGCCTCGTTGGCCTTGTTCGAGCCGGCCGACTGGACCCACTCGACGGTGACGTCGTCGCCGAGCGTCTCCTCGAGCCAGCCCTGGTCCTTGATGACCAGGCTGAGCGGGTTGTAGGTCGCGAAGTCGACGGTGAGCGTGTCGGCGCTCCAGCCCTCGGCGGTCGCGCCGTCCGCGGGCTCGTCGGCCTGGGCGGCCTCGCCCTCGCCGGCCACGCAGCCGGCGAGCAGCAGGGTCGCGGCGACGGCGCTCGCGCCGAGGGCGATCGGGCCGCGCAGCCGGCGACGGGAGGCGGTGGTCAGGGCGGTCATGGGGTGCTCCAGGTCGGTGTCGGGGGAGGTGCGGGTCAGATGGAGTGGTGCGCGTCGGGGTCGTGCGCGGGGTGGTGCGTGGGGACGCCGAGCCCGTCGAGGAGCTCGGCGCGCAGCTCGGCGAGCCGGGCGTCCGCGCGGTCGCGGGGCCGGTCGCCGGGGACGGTGACGACGGAGCGGACGGAGGTGTCGGCCGCTCCGGCCGTGAGGGAGCCGAGCAGCACGACCCGGTCGGCGAGGTAGAGGGCCTCCTCGACGTCGTGCGTCACCAGCAGCACCGTCGTCGGGCGGCTGGCGTGCACCTCGAGCAGCAGGTCCTGCATCCGCAGCCGGGTCAGCGCGTCGAGGGCGCCGAACGGCTCGTCGAGCAGCAGCACGCCGGGCCGGCGGGCGAGCGCCCGGGCCAGCGACGCGCGCTGCGCCATGCCGCCGGACACCTGCCGCGGCCGCAGCCCGGCCGAGCCGGCGAGCCCGACCAGGTCGAGCAGCCGGGCGACCTGCTCCCGGGACTCGGCGCGCGGCGTGCCGCGGGGGACGCCGAGCGCCACGTTGTGCGCGAGCGTCCGCCAGGGGAGCAGGCGGGGCTCCTGGAACGCGACGGCGGTGCGCGCGTCGTAGGGGGCGACGGGCTCGCCGCCGAGCAGGATCCGGCCGCCGTCCGGGGCGTCGAGGCCGGCGACCTGGCGCAGCAGCGTCGACTTGCCGCAGCCGGACGGGCCGACGACGGCGACGATCTCGCCGGCCGCGACCGACAGGTCGACGCCGGCGAGCACGGGGCGGGGCCCTGCGGGCGTGGCGAAGGTGCGGGCGACGCCGTGCAGCTCGACCGGGCGGGCGGTCGCGGCGTCGGCCGGGTCGGCGGTCGTGGTGGCGGTGCGGGTGGCGGTGCTGGGCGCGGGGCTCATGGGGGTTCCCGGGTCGTCGGGCCGCTGCGGAGGCGGCGCGGGGCGGCGAGGGTGCCGGGACCGGCGCGACCGGCGCGGCGGGGCGCGGGTCGGACGGGTCGCGGCGGGGCGGGGTGCTGCCGGGGCGCGGCCCGTGGGCGTCAGGAGGACGCGGTCAGGCGGCGCAGGCGCGCGGACAGCTCGCCGAGCGGCGACAACAGCGGCAGGACGCGGGCATGGGCAGGCGCGGGCGCTGGGTCGTGCGCTGCACCGACCGGGCCACGGGCCGCCTCCTTCACGCCGTCTCGCTCTATGAGACGCGAATGTTCACGTCTCGGGATCACCGCCGACAGTAGCGCCCGGCCCGCGCCGAGACAACCGCGCCGCGCCGCCGCGGCGTCCGCCGCGCAGGCCTCGCCTCCCGCGGCGGGCGCGCCGAGATGGCGACTCTCGGCTGTGCGAGCGCGCCGTGCCGCAGCCGAGAGTCGCCAGCTCGGCGAGGGGGGTGGCCGGGTCAGCGGCGGGCGGCGCGCAGGACCAGGTGGACCGCGATGCCCGCGAGCAGGCCCCAGAACGCCGCCGACACCCCGCCGACGCTCACGCCCGACACCGTGACCAGGAACGTCACCGCCGCCGCCTCGCGGTGACCCGCCGCGCCGAACGCCCCGCCGAGCGCAGCCGCGAGCGTCCCCACGAGCGCCAGGCCCGCCGCGGCCGCGATCAGCCCGGCCGGCGCCGCCAGGGCCACCGCGGCCACCGCCGCCGACGCGATGGCGAGCACCACGTACCCGCAGCCGGCGACGACCGCCGCGCGCCACCGCCGCCGCGGGTCGGGCCCGCCCTCGGGGCCGGCGGCGAGCGCCGCGCTGATCGCCGCGAGGTTGATCGCGTGCCCGCCGAACGGCGCCGCCAGCACCGTGCCGATCCCGGTGACCAGCATCGCGGGCCGCAGGGGAGCGGCGTACCCGAACCCGGCCAGCACGGCGACGCCCGGGATGTTCTGCGACGCCATCGTCACGACGAACAGGGGCACGGCGACCGACACGACGGCCGACCAGGACGGCTCGGGCGTGGTCCAGGTCAGCGACGGCACGAGGTCGCCGGGGTCGAGCGCCCGCACGCCCGGCGACGCGACGGCGATCGCCACCGCGAGCCCGATCGCCGCGGGCGTCGCCCAGCGCGGGGCCCACCGCAGCAGCGCCAGCCAGATCAGCACCACCGGCCCGACCAGCAGCGGCCGGTCGGCGACGGCCAGCACCGGCTGCAGGCACAGGTCGACGAGGACGCCGGCGAGCATCGCGTTCGCCAGCGGCACCGGGATGAGCCGGACCCAGCGCTCGAGCCGCCGCCACAGCCCCACGGCCGCGAGCAGCGCCCCGCACAGCGCGAACCCGGCGACCGCCTCCGCCCAGCCGCCCGCCGCGGTCCCCGTGGTCGCGAGCAGCGCGGCCCCCGGGGTCGACCAGGCGACCGTGATCGGCAGCCGGGTCCGCCAGGCGAGCAGGATCGTGGCGGCGCCCATCGCGAGCGTCACGGCGAGCAGCCCGGACGCCGCCTGCGCCGGGGTGGCGCCGACGGCCCGCAGCCCGCCGAGGACGACGGCGAACGCGCTGGTGAAGCCGACGACCGCCGTGACGGCGCCGGCGGCGAGGTGCGTCCCGCCGTCGCGTGGTGCGGCGACGGTCGCGTCGACGGTCGCGGGCGCGGGCGGGGTCTCGGCCGCGGGCGCGGCCGGGGCGTCGTCGGGCGGGGTCACGCGCCGCACGGTAGCGCCGCGGTGTGTCCGCCGCGTTGCACCGTCCGCGCCCGAGGTCGTCGGTCCCGTCCACCCGAGGGGGTGCGGAACCGGCGACCTCGGGCGGGACCGACGACCTCGGCCGGGACCGAGGCGCCCGCCGGTCAGCCCAGCAGATCCGCGATCTGGTCCAGCTGCTCCGGCGCCGCCTGCACCAGCAGCGTCGTCACGGCCGTGCCCCGCCAGGCCGCGGACTGCTCGCGCACGTCGTCCGGCGTCCCCACCAGCGCCACGTCCCGCACCAGCTCGGTCGGGACGGCCGCCGCCGCGCGCGCCCGGTCGCCCGCCAGGTAGTGCGCCTGGATCTCCGCGCACGCCTCGGCGTACCCGAGCCGGGCGAGCGCGTTCGCGTGGAAGTTCGCGCCCTTCGCGCCCATCCCGCCGGCGTACAGCGCGACGAACGGACGCACCGCGTCGGCCGCGGCCTCGACGTCCGGGCCCAGCACCACCGGCACGGTGGCGGTGACCTCGAACTCCTCGACGGGGCGGGTGCCGGCGAGCCGCCGGTCGAAGCCCTCCGCGAGCAGCCCTCGGAACTCGTCGTCGAGGCGCGGGGTGTAGAACAGCGGCAGCCAGCCGTCGGCGATCTCGGCGGACAGCGCGATGTTCTTCGGCCCCTCGGCGGCGAGGTGGATCGGCAGGTCCGCGCGCAGCGGGTGCACGGTCGAGCGCAGCGCCTTGCCGAGCCCGGCGCCCTCGTCCTCGGGCAGCGGGAGCCGGTAGAACGGCCCGCCGGCGCGCACGGGCCCCTCGCGGCGCAGCACGTCCCGGACGATCGCGACGAACTCCCGCGTGCGGGCGAGCGGCCGCGGGTACGGCTGCCCGTACCAGCCCTCGACGACCTGCGGCCCGGACACCCCGAGGCCCAGGGTGAACCGGCCGCCCGATAGGTGGTCCAGCGTCAGCGCCGCCATCGCCGTGGCGGTCGGGGTGCGGGCGGCGACCTGGGCGACGGCGGTCCCGAGCCGCACCCGCGACGTCCGGGCACCCCACCAGGCGAGCGGGGTGAACGCGTCCGAGCCGTACGCCTCCGCGGTCCACACCGAGTCGAGCCCCAGCCGGTCCGCCGCGAGCACCGCGTCCGCCGCCCCGGGCGGGGGACCCGCCGACCAGTAGCCGGTGTGGTAGCCGAGCCGCATACCGCCTCCTCGTCGTCGCGCGCTCGCCGGTGAGCACGTCGCGGGCCCATGCTGCCCTGCGCCGGGACCGGACGCGAGGACGACGCGGCGCGCGCCTGCGACCGGCTCACCCCCGACGCACAGGTCCTGGTCACGGGAGCGACGCCGGCGGGCCCTATCGTGTGCCCCGGGCGCCCCGCCGTCGTCGGCTGCCCGCCCACGGAACCACCGCACGGAAGGACCCGCCCATGCCCGGCGTCGCCCACCACATCGCCCTCGTGGCGCACGACAACAAGAAGGTCGAGCTGCTCCGCTGGGCCGAGTTCAACCGCGGGACGCTGTCCCGGCACCACCTCTACGCCACGGGCACGACGGGCACCATGCTCGAGTTCGAGCTCGGCCTCCCCGTCACCCGGCTGCTGTCCGGCCCGGTCGGCGGCGACCAGCAGATCGGCGCCAAGATCGCCGAGGGGCAGATCGACATGCTGATCTTCTTCTGGGACCCGCTGGAGCCGCAGCCGCACGACCCCGACGTCAAGGCGCTGCTGCGGATCGCCGCGGTGTGGAACGTCCCGATGGCCGCGAACGTCGCGACCGCGGACATGCTGATCTCCTCGCCGATGCTCGGCGAGCCGTGGACCAGCCGCCCGGAGATCAGCCCGCGCGCGTGGGACGGCGGCGCGCCGGTCGTCTGACGCCGTGCGCCGTCGCGATCAGATGTAGATCGCCGGGTCGTCGACCTCGGGCTCCGGCGGGGACGACGCCGGGCGCCGGCGGATCGTCGCCGGGACGCCGACCGCCACCGCGCCCGCGGGGACGTCCTTGAGCACGACCGCGTTCGCGCCGACCTGCGCGCCGTCGCCGATCCACACGGGGCCGAGCACCTTGGCGCCCGCGCCGACCACGACGTCGTTCCCGACCGTCGGGTGCCGCTTGCCGCGCTTCATCGTCTTGCCGCCGAGGGTGGCGCCGTGGAACAGCACCACGTCGTCCCCGACCACGGCGGTCTCGCCGACGACCACGCCCATGCCGTGGTCGATGAACAGCCGGCGGCCGATCGTCGCCCCGGGGTGGATCTCCACCCCGGTGGCGGCGCGGGACAGCTGGGACAGCAGCCGGGCCGGCAGCCGCAGCGCCGGCTCGCGCCACATCCGGTGCGCCAGGCGGTGCACCCACACGGCGTGCAGGCCGGGGTACGCCAGCGCGACCTCGACCCGCGACCGCGCGGCCGGGTCCCGGCGCTGCGCCGCCTCGAGGTCCTCGCGCAGCGTGCGGGCGAACCGGCGCAGGCTGCGCCAGTGCTCGCCGGCTGCGGCGCCGGGGCTGCCGGCCGCCGCGCGCGGGCCCGAGGCCGCGCGCGCCGGGGTCGGCACCCCGCGGCCCCCGGGCCGTGAAGTGCCGTCCGTGCGCGGCGGTCGCGTGGTCGAGGTCATGATCAGTCCAGGAGGTCGGCGTACAGGATGGAGGAGAGGTAGCGCTCGCCGAACGACGGGATGATCACGACGATCAGCTTCCCCGCGTTCTCCGGCCGCTTCCCGAGCTCGATCGCGGCGTGCAGCGCGGCGCCGGAGGAGATGCCGACGAGCAGGCCCTCCTCCCGCGCGGCCCGGCGGGCGACCGCGACGGCGGTCTCGGCGTCCACGTCGACGATCTCGTCGTAGATGCCGGTGTCCAGGATCTCGGGGACGAAGTTCGCCCCGATGCCCTGGATCTTGTGCGGGCCGGGCTGCCCGCCGTTGAGGATCGGCGACTCGGCCGGCTCGACGCCGACGATCTGCACGCCCGGCTTGCGCTCCTTGAGCACCTGGCCGACGCCGGTGATGGTGCCGCCGGTGCCGATGCCCGCGACGAGGATGTCGACGCCGCCGTCGGTGTCCGCCCAGATCTCCTCGGCGGTGGTGCGGCGGTGGATCTCCGGGTTGGCCTCGTTGGCGAACTGGCGGGCCAGGACGGCGCCCGGACGCTCGGCGACGATCTCGTTCGCGCGGTTGACGGCGCCCTTCATGCCCTCGGACGCGGGCGTGAGGATGAGCTCGGCGCCGTAGGCCCGCAGCAGCGCGCGGCGCTCCTTCGACATCGACTCCGGCATGGTCAGCACGACGTCGTAGCCGCGGGCGGCGCCGACGAACGCCAGCGCGATGCCGGTGTTGCCGCTGGTCGCCTCGACGATCGTCCCGCCCGGCCGCAGCTCGCCCGAGCGCTCGGCCGCGTCCACGATCGCGACGCCGATCCGGTCCTTCACCGAGCTGGCGGGGTTGTAGAACTCGAGCTTGCCGACGACCGTCGCGCCGACGCCCTCGGTCAGCGCGTTGATCCGGACCAGCGGGGTGTTGCCGATGAGCTGCGTCGCGTCGTCGTAGATGCGTGCCATGTCAGTCCGTCCTCGGTGTCTCGGCGGTGGGTCGGTGCAGGGTCACGGCGCGGGCGCGCGCCCGGCCGCGGGTCGAGGGCGAGCGCTGGCCCGGTGCGAGGGCCCGGGTCGGGCTGCCGCCGGCGTGCGGCGGGGCGGCCAGCGCTCTAGCGACAGCGACAGGTGCGGGCGGCGGGGCGCGCGGCGGCGGCGCGGCGCGCGGAGGGGCGCGCGGTGCTCGACGCGATGCGCATGCCCGGCTCCCTCTCCCTGGTGGTCGGCGCCCGGCCCGACAGGCCCGACAGGCCCGACAGGCCCGACAGGCCCGACAGTAGCGTCAACGCGCGCGGCCCCACAAAGATGCCCGGGACCCCCGGACCGGGTGGTCCCGGCGCTCCCGCCCGGTCCCGGTCCACGGCCGCCTGCCACCCTCCCACCGTGCGGCACCGCCCCGTGGGCCGCCACCGGGAGCACCGGGAGCACCGGGAGCAGCGGCGACGCACCCGCGGCGGTGCGGGCCCCGCGGCGACGGGCTCTGGCAGGATCCGACCATGCGGGTGGACGACGCGGTTCCGGACGTGCTCGGCGGCGACTGGGTGCAGCGGACGCTGCACCTGCGCCCGGACGCTCAGGGCGACGCGGTCGCGACCCTCGTGCACCGGCGCGGCGCGGGCGAGGACGCGGCGCGGCCGGCCGTGCTCTACGTGCACGGGTTCGTCGACTACTTCTTCCAGACGCACGTCGCCGACGCCCTCGCCGACCGCGGCTACGACCTGTACGCGCTGGACCTGCGCGACTACGGACGGTCGATCCGGGCCGGGCGGGAGCCGAACGACACCCGCTCGCTCGCGGTGTACGCGGAGGAGATCGACGCCGCCGTCCGGCTCGTGCGGGCGGAGCACGACCGGGTCGTGCTGCTCGGCCACTCCACGGGCGGGCTGATCGCCGCGCTGTGGGCGCACCACCGCCGGGGCCGCGGGCTGGTCGACGCGGTCGTGCTCAACTCGCCGTGGCTCGACCTGCGCGGTTCGCTCGTCGAGCGCACCGTGCTCACCTGGGCGCTGGACCACGTCGTCGGCCGGGTGGCGCCGCGGTTGGTGGTGTCGCACCTCGGCGAGCACTACGGGCGGGCGCTGCACGCCGACGGCGGCGGGGAGTGGTCGTACGACCTCGCCTGGAAGCCGTACGCGGGGTTCCCGGTGCGCGCGGGGTTCGTCCGCGCGATCCGGCGCGGGCACGCGGAGGTCGCGCGGGGCCTGGACGTCGACGTACCGGTGCTCGTGCTCGCCTCGGACGCGTCGGGCCCGGACGACCGGTGGCACGACGGGCTGCTCACCACCGACTCGGTGCTCGACCCGGCCGACATGCGCCGGCTGGCGCCGCGGCTCGGGGCGGACGTGACCTACGAGGAGGTGGGCGGCGGCGCGCACGACCTGGCGCTGTCGCCGCTGCCCGCGCGGACGCGGTACCTGGACGAGGTCGTCGGCTGGCTGGACGTGACGCTCGCGCGCGGCCCCGCGGCCGCCGCACCACCTGGGGGTACGCAGGGTCGGGCGCGCCGGTAGGGTCGCGGCGTGGCGTCGGCCGTCGGGGACCAGGTGGCCGGGCTGACCCCGGCGCAGGTGCGCGAGCGGGTCGCCCGGGGCGACGTCAACCGCGTGGACGCCGCGACCAGCCGCAGCTGGGCGGAGATCGTCCGCAGCAACGTGCTGACCCGCGTGAGCGCGATCTACCTCGTGCTGTTCGTGGTCGTGCTCAGCACCGGGCACCTGGTGGACGGGCTGTTCGGCCTGCTGATCGTCGTCAACAGCACGGTCGGCATGGTCCAGGAGGTGCGCGCGAAGCGGACCCTGGACCGCCTCGCGCTGCTGAACCGCGCGCGGGTGACGGTCGTCCGCGCCGCCGGCGAGGCGGTCGTCGACCCCGCCGAGGTGGTGGTCGACGACCTGGTGCGGCTCGCGGCCGGGGACCAGGTGCCCGTCGACGGAACCCTGGTCGACGCCGCGGGCCTGGAGGTGGACGAGTCGCTGCTCACGGGCGAGTCGGAGGCCGTCGTGCCGGGGACCGGCGACCGGCTGCTGTCCGGCAGCGTCGTGGTGGCCGGGTCGGGCTGCATCCGGGCCACGGGCGTGGGCGAGGCGGCGTACGCGGCGCGGCTCGCCCGGGAGGCGTCCGCGTTCCGGCGACCGTCGTCGGAGCTGCGCAGCGGCATCGACCAGATCCTGCGGTACGTCACCTGGGCGCTCGTGCCGGTCGCCGTGCTGACGGTCGTCAACCAGCTGTGGGTCAACGACCAGGCGCCGGACGACGCGCTCCGGGGCATGGTCGCGGCGCTCGTGCCGATGGTGCCCGAGGGGCTGGTGCTGATGACCGCCGTGGCGATGGCGGTCGGGGTGATCCGGCTGGGTCGGCGGCAGTGCCTGGTGCAGGACCTGCCCGCGATGGAGTCCCTGGCCCGGGTCGACGTCGTGTGCTTCGACAAGACCGGCACGCTCACCGAGGACGGCATGCGGGTGCGCGCCGTCGACGCTCTCGACCCGGCGCTGCCGCCGGCCGCACTCGACCGGGTGCTCGCGACGCTCGGCGCCGCCGAGGCCCGGCCCAACGCCAGCCTGCGCGCGGTGCTGGAGCACGTCGGCGACGCGGCCCCGCTGGCGACGTCCGACGTCGTGCCGTTCTCGTCCGCGCGCCGGTGGGCCGCGGTGCGCTCGCAGGACGGGGCGACCTGGGTCCTCGGCGCGCCGGACGTGGTGCTGCCCGGCCACCCCGCGCTGGAGCGGGCGGCGGAGGAGTCGGCGCGGGGCCGCCGGGTGCTGGCGCTGGCGCGGACGGCGGACGCGCTGCCGGCCGCGGGGCTGCCGGACGGGCTCGCGCCGGCCGCGCTGCTCGTGCTCGACCAGCGGGTGCGACCCGAGGCGGGCGCGACCCTCGCGTACTTCGCCCGCCAGGACGTCGAGGTCAAGGTCGTCTCGGGCGACTCGCCGGTCGCCGTCGCCGCGGTCGCCGAGCAGGTGGGCGTGCCCCGGGCCCACGACGCCGTGGACGCCCGCGACCTGCCCGCCGACCCGGAGCCCCTGGCGGACGCCGCGGAGCGCGCCACGGTGCTCGGCCGCGTCACCCCTGAGCAGAAGCGGGCGCTCGTGCGGGCCCTCACCGCGCGCGGCCGCACGGTCGCGATGACGGGCGACGGCGTGAACGACGTCCTGGCGCTCAAGGACGCGGACGTCGGGGTCGCCATGGGGAACGGCAGCCCGGCCGCCCGCGCGGTGGCCCGGATCGTCCTGCTGGACAGCGACTTCGCGACGCTGCCGCACGTGGTGGCCGAGGGTCGACGGGTGATCGCGAACATCGAGCGGGTCGCGACGCTCTTCCTGTCCAAGACGGTCTACTCGGTCCTGCTGGCCCTGGTCGTGGCCCTCAGCGGCCTGCCGTTCCCGCTGCTGCCGCGGCACGTCACGCTGATCGCCTGGTTCACCATCGGCATCCCCGCCGCCGTGCTCGCCCTCGCGCCGAACCAGGACCGCGCGCGCCCGGGCTTCGTGCGGCGGGTGCTCACCTCGGCGGTGCCCGGCGGGCTCGGGGTCGCGGTCGCGGCGTACGCGGCGTTCCTCGCGGCGCGCGCCGTGCTGGGCACCGGCCCGGACGAGCACGAGGCCGCGGCCACCGCGGCGTTCCTGGCCCTGGTGCTGGTCGCGTTCGACGTGCTGGTGCAGGTCGCCCGCCCGCTGCGGCCGTGGAAGCTCGCGCTCGTGGCCCTGATGGTCGCCGGGATGGCGACCGCGGTCCTGACGCCCGTCGGGCAGCGCGTGTTCCTGCTCGACCCGTCCGACCCCCGGGTGCTCGCCGTGGCGGCGGCCGCCGGGGTGGCGGGGATGGTGGTGCGGCGCGTCGCGGTGGCGGTGCTGCTGCGCGCCGCCCCCGCGCAGCGGGCCTGAGGCGCGGCCGGACGGGCCGCGCGGTCGGACGGGCCGCGCGGTCGGACGGGGCCGCGCGGCCGGACGGGCCGCGCGGTCAGAACAGCGGCCAGGGCACCGCCGGCATCTCGCCCTCCGGGCCGGGGAACCGCGGCGCGGCCAGCAGCCGCTCGCACCGCGCCGCGAGCGCGTCCACCTCGGCGGCGTCGAGCAGCACGGCGAGCACCGGCCGCAGGTCGCCGTCGAGCCCCGCGCGCACCCGCTGCACGCCCGCGACCTCGTCCGCGGTCAGGTCCTCGCCCAGCCAGCCCCACAGCACGGTGCGCAGCCGCGGCTCGACGTGGAACGTCACGCCGTGGTCGACGCCGAGCCGCCGGCCGTCGGGCATCGCCAGCACGTGGCCGCCCTTGCGGTCGGCGTTGTTGAGCAGCACGTCCAGCACGGCCATCCGGCGCAGCGCGGGGGAGTCCTCGTGCACGAGCGTGACCGGGTGGCCGTCCTCGTCGCCGCCCTCCAGCACGGTGCGCGCGCCGTCGGGCACGGCCGCCGACGGCACCACGTCCACCGGGTCCTGGTCGGCGTCCGGCTCCTGCCAGAGCTGCACCATGCCGGGGCCGAGCGGGCCGTCGCGCAGCCAGGTGCGCGGGACGACGCCCCAGCCGGTCGCCTCGGACACGAGGTACGCGGCGACCTCGCGGTTCGCGAGCGTGCCGTCGGGGAAGTCCCACAGCGGCTTCTCGCCCGCGACCGGCTTGTAGACGACGCGCGTCCCGGCCAGCTCGGCGAGGAACGTCGCGTTCGACGCCGTCGTGATCCGGCCGACGACCGCGAGCTCGCCGTCCGGGTCGACCTCCGTCACCAGGACGGTGTGGCGGGGCAGTCGTGGCCGTCGGGGTCCACGGGCTCGCCGCACCGCGGGCAGGCGGGCCGGCCCTGGGCGACCACGCGGCGGGCGCGCTCGGCGAACGCCCGGGCGGTGCCCACGGGCATGCGCAGCACCATCGCCTCCTCGGGCTCCGGGTCCTCGGCGGCGAGGCGCTCGGCCTCCTCCTCGGACTCGACCTCGACGAGCGGGAACGCCTCGACGACCACCTGCCCGGTCGCCCGGTCGAAGTGCAGCCGCATCTGGCCGAGGCGGAAGTCCTCCTCGACCGGCTGCTCGACCGGGTCGGCGTCGAGCAGCTCGGCGAACGCCTCGGCCGGGACGCTGTACCGGTTGCCGTCGAGGGTCATGAGCTCGTCGAGGATCTCGTCGATCTTCTCGGCGAGCGTCGCGGCCCACTGCTTCTCCATCGCGACGCTCGTCAGCCGGCGGCCGGTGCGCGCCTGGAGGTAGAAGGTGCGCGCACCCGGCCGGCCCACGGTGCCGATGACGGCGCGGTCGGGCCAGTCGTGCAGGTGGAGGAGGGTGGCCATGCCCCCATGCTAGGAGCGCGGGCCGACACCGTCGCGGGCGGCGTCCGCCGGCCCGGCGCCGCCGCCGACCGCCGCGTCCGCCGGGGCGGCCGTCGTGCGGAGCCAGGACAGGTCGCCGGCGTCCGTGTTGACCGCGACCACGTCGGGCCGCTGCGCGCCGTAGCGGACCACCGCCACCGACGCCGGCCCGGCGTTCAGCCGCTGGAACAGGTCGAGGTGCATGCCGAGCGCGTCCGCCAGCACGGCCTTGACCAGGTCGCCGTGCGTGACCGCGGCCCAGACGGCGCCGGGTCCGTGCTCGGCCTCGACCGCGGCGTCCTGCTCGCGGACCGCGGCGACCGCCCGCGCCTGCATCGCGGCGAGCGACTCGCCGCCCGGGAACACCGCCGCGGACGGCTGGCCCTGGACGGTCCGCCACAGCGGCTCCTCGGCGAGCTCGCGGAGCGGGCGGCCCTGCCAGGCGCCGTAGTCGCACTCGGTGAGCCGGTCCTCGACCCGCAGCGGCGGGCCGCCGGCCTGGCGGGCGAGCAGCGCGTCGGCCGTCTCGCGGCAGCGCTCGAGCGGGCTGGTGACGACCGCGACCAGGGGCACGACGGCGAGCCGCTCCCCGGTCGCGCGCGCCTGCTCGTGCCCCACGGCGTCGAGCAGCACGCCCGGGGTGCGGCCGGCGAGGACGCCGGTGGCGTTGGCGGTGGTGCGGCCGTGGCGGACGAGGAGGACGGTGGCCATGCCCCGAGCCTAGGCACCTGACCCGGGTGAATGCGGGCCCGCGGCCTGCGGTGACGCCCCCCGCCCGCCGATGGGAGGAGTGATGAACTCCCACCGGACCCGGAGCCCACGGGCCCACGCCCCCCGCGCGCTGCTGCTGCTCGCCGGCCTCCTCGTCGCCGCCGCGGGCGTCGTCGAGACCACCTGCGTGGCGCCCGGCCTGACCACCACCGCGGGCGCGCTCGCCGCCGCGGCGGGGGCCGGGGTGCTCACCGCGCGCCTCCCGCACACCTCGGTGGACGAGCGCGAGCTGTGGCGGTGGGTCGCCCGAGGCTGCTGGGCCGTCGCGGCCGGGATGGCCGCGGAGACGGCGCTCGCGGCGCTGCTCGACGGGGCGGCCCCGGGCCGGGCCGCGGGCGGTCCGCTCACCGTCGGCGCCGTGCTCGGCTGCGTCCTCGCCTACCAGGGCCTGGTGCGCTGGAACCGGTACCGGACCACGGCCGCGGAGCCCGGCGACTGGCTGGGCGGCCTGAGCTGGCTGCTGGCCGCCGCCGCCCTCGTGCTCACGGTGCTGCACCACGTCCGGACCACGGCCGCGGGCCCCGGGTGGGCGCTCGAGGGGCACGTGACCCGGCTGTCGGTGCTGCTGATCCTCGTCGGCACCACCCTGACCGTGACCCTGCTGAGCGGCCTGCACCGCGACGTCCGGGCATGGACCCTCGCGGGCGGGCTGGCGGCGATGGCCGGGCTGGAGGCGGTCGGGGCGCACCACCTGGTGCTCGGCCCCGAGCCGGCGGTCGACGCCGCGCTCGTCCCGGCGGCGTGGGCCTCGGTGGTGGTGGTCGCCGCGTGGATGACCCTGCTGCCCCCCGCGCCGAACCCCGTCCGGTACGCCTCGTCGCAGGTGCTCACGGTCGGGTCGCTGCTGGTGATCGTCTGCGGCGCGGGCCTGCTGCTCGCGCACGGGCTGGGCCCGGGCGGGCCGGCCGCGGTCCCGGTGCTGGCGACGCTCGCGGTGCTCGGCGGCTGCGCCCGCGTGCTCCGGACGCTCCGGGACCTCGCCCAGCTCGCCAGCACGCGGGTCGAGGCCCGGACCGACCCGCTCACGGGCGTCGCGAACCGGCGGGCGTTCCTGGAGTCGCTCGCGGGGACCCAGCGCCGGGGCGCCGCGCTGCTGGTCGTCGACCTCGACCGGTTCAAGGAGGTCAACGACCGGTACGGGCACGCGGCCGGCGACGCGGTGATCGGGGTGACGGCGGGCCGGCTGCGCGAGGAGCTCGCCGGGCGCGGGGTGCTCGCCCGGCTCGGCGGCGACGAGTTCGCGGTCGTGCTGGACGACCCGGACGTCGCCCGGGCGGCGGCGATCGCGGAGGCGATGCGCGCCGCGGTGCAGGTGCCCGTCGACGTGGCCGGCCGGATCGTGCGGATCGACGCCAGCATCGGGGTGTCCAGCACCGAGCTGGGCGAGCGCGACCACCCCGAGCTGCTGCGGTGGGCCGACGCCGCGATGTACGCCGCGAAGCAGGCCGGCGGCGGGGTGCGTGTCTACGACGAGGCGGTCGACGCGCACGAGCGCGACCAGCGGGCGCTCGCCGACGACCTGCGGGCCATGCTGACCGGCGGCGGGGGAGGCGGCCGGCACGGCGAGGTGGTGCTGCACTTCCAGCCGCAGCTCGACTGCCGCGACGGGTCCGTCGTCGGCATGGAGGCGCTGGCGCGCTGGCGGCACCCGGAGCGGGGGCTGCTGCCGCCGGTCGCGTTCATCGACCTCGCGGAGCAGCACGGCGTGATGTTCGCGCTCACGACCGAGGTCCTCGACCAGGCCGCGCGGCAGGCGGCCCGGTGGCGCGCGGCCGGCCGGGACTTCCCGGTCGCCGTGAACCTGTCGACCTCCTGCCTGGAGCACCCGCGGCTGATCGAGGTCGTGGACGACGTGCTCGCCCGGACGGGGCTGCCCGCCGAGGGGCTGGTCGTGGAGATCACCGAGACCACGCTGATGCACGACCCCGCGCACGCGGTGGCGGTCACCCGGGCCGTGGCGGAGCGCGGCGTGGGTGTGAGCATCGACGACTACGGGTCGGGCTACTCGTCGCTCACCTACCTCAACGAGCTGCCCGCCCGAGAGCTCAAGCTCGACCGGTCGTTCACCGCCCGGCTGACGTCGGACGAGCGGACGCACGCGATCGTGTCCGGCACGGTGGACCTCGCGCACCACCTCGGCCTGCGGCTGATCGCGGAGGGCGTCGAGGACGCCGGCACGTCCGCGGTGCTGCGCGAGCTCGGGTGCGACCGCACGCAGGGGTACCTGCACAGCCGCCCGCTGCCCGCCGACGACGTGACGGCGTGGCTGCGCGAGCACGACCGCGCGGTGGGTCGCGTGCCGGCGCTGCCGTCGCCGCGGCGGGGGAGCTGAGACCGGCGCGCCGCGGGTGGCGGCGCCGGTGGGCTACCGTCGCCCGGTGCGGACGGCGGGAGTGGTCGGCGGCGGCCCGGCGGGGCTGATCGCCGCTGAGGTGCTGGCGGGGGCCGGCGTGGCGGTCACGGTGTACGACCGGATGCCGTCCCCGACCCGCAAGTTCCTGCTCGCCGGGCACGGCGGGCTCAACATCACCCACTCCGAGCCCCGCGACCGGCTGCTGGGCCGGTACGGCGACGCCGCCGACCTGCTCGCGCCGATGGTCGAGGCGTTCACCCCGGACGACCTGCGGGCGTGGTGCGCGGGGCTCGGCGAGGAGACCTTCGTCGGCACGAGCGGCCGGGTGTTCCCGCGGTCCTTCCGGGCGACGCCGCTGGTGCGCGCGTGGCTGGCGCGGCTCGACGACCTCGGGGTGCGGGTCGAGCGGCGGCAGCGCTGGGACGGCTGGGCCGACGACGGCGCGACCCTGCGGCTCACGGGCGTGGGCGGCGCGGTGCACGGCGACCGTCGCGAGGTCGCGCACGACGTCGTGCTGTTCGCGCTCGGCGGCGCGTCCTGGCCCCGGCTGGGGTCGGACGGCTCGTGGGTGGCGCGGTTCGCGGAGCGGGGCGTCGCGGCGGCGCCGCTGCGCGCGGCGAACGTCGGGGTGCGCGTCGGCTGGACCGCCGGGTTCGCGGAGCGGTTCCAGGGCGTGCCGCTCAAGCACGTGGCGGTGTCCGTGCGCGGCTCGGGGCGGCCCGCCGTGCGCGGCGACGCGATGGTGACGCGGACCGGCCTGGAGGGCGGGCCGCTGTACGCGACCGGGGCGGCGGTCCGCGCGGCGCTGGACGCCGGCGGCTGCGTCCTCGAGCTCGACCTGCGGCCGGACACGCCCGCCGAGCGGCTGGCGGACCGGCTCGCCCGGCGCCGGCCGAAGGACTCGCGGTCGACGTGGCTCCAGCGGTCCGTCGGGCTGGACCCGGTCGCGGTCGGCCTGCTCCGGGAGGCGACCGGCAACGCCGTGCCTGACGACCCGGCCGCGGTGGCGGCGCTGCTCAAGGCGGTGCCGGTCGCGGTGCCCGAGGTGATGCCGATCGAGAAGGCCATCTCCAGCGCCGGCGGCATCCGGTGGTCGGAGGTCGACGACCGGCTGATGCTGCGCGCGCTGCCGGGGACGTTCGTGGCGGGGGAGATGCTCGACTGGGAGGCGCCCACCGGGGGGTACCTGCTGCAGGCGTCGTTCAGCACCGGGGTCGCCGCGGCGCGCGGGATGCTCGGGTGGCTCGCGGGACGGTGAGGCGCTCGCGGACCGGGCCTGTGGACGACGGCCGGGCGGGCTCGGAGCGGCCCTAGGGTCGGGAGCGGCGGGCCGGTGCGGTCCGCCGGTCGACGTGAGGAGGCGTGCCGATGCCCGTCCCGAGTGACGACGCGTCGGTGCTCTGGAGCGAGGCGTGGTGGGCGGAGTTCCTCACGTCGCCGGCCGTCGCCGGGGTCGCGGCGCTCGTCGCGGCGGCGATCAGCCTCGTCGTGTCCGCACGCCGCATCCGCGCCGACCGTGACCTCGCCGCGGAGCAGCACGCCGAGGCGCGCCGGGCGGCGGACCGGCTGCGGGCCCAGGCGCTCGCGGATGCCCGGGCGGAGCGCTGGTGGGGCATGTACCAGTGGACCCTGGCCCGGCTGGACGTCGTCGACCCGCACCGGGCCGATCGACTCCTGTGCACCCTGGAAAGTCAGGCTCCCGGGCCCGCGGAACGGGCCCTAGTGTGGGCGGCGAACGACCTGCTGGCGATGGCGACGGAAGGTGCTCCCGACGATGATGCGTGACGACGCGGGCCCGCTCCGGATCGACGGACTCGGCCCGGATCTGGTGCTCGTGGACCGCAGCACCGGGCGCGAGATCCCGGTCGAGCTGCGGAGGCGCGCGCGACGAAGGCTCGACGCGGAGACGCTCGCGTCGATCCGTGCGAGGGACGCCCGCCTGGAGGCGCGGTTCGCCGCCGAGGACGCGGCTGCCGCGGAGGCGGCACGCGGGTCGCGCTGAGCGCGTGACCGGCCCGGGACGGGCCGCTGGGAGCGGATGACGGGAATCGAACCCGCGTAGCCAGTTTGGAAGACTGGGGCTCTACCATTGAGCTACATCCGCGCAGGCCCGCCAGGACGGGCCGCCGGACCAGGGTACCGGTTCCGCCGGGCCACCCCGTGCCCCGCGCGCCGCACCGCCCCGGGAGCGGGGGCACCCGGCGCCACTAGACTCCGGCGCAACGGGATGTGGCGCAGGTTGGTAGCGCGTCCGCTTTGGGAGCGGAAGGTCGTCGGTTCGAATCCGTCCATCCCGACTCCGAGCCGTCCCGCGGCGCAGCCGCAGCGCCGGCGTCGCGCCGGCTTCTGCCGACCCCCACGGCCTTCGGCGGTGCCGAGATCGCAGAACATGCTGGGTTCAGCGCCGCTGAAGCCGACGTCTTCTGCAGGCTCGACGCCGCGCGGCCCCGCCGCGTCGCCCGCACGCGCCGACCGCCCACCTGTGGTCTGATGGGTAGACGAACTCGTCTACCTCAGGAGGCCGGCATGGCACGGGCAGCAGCGCGCGGGCAGCAGCACGAGCACGAGCGGGGGACCGGTCGCCGCACCGCCGGCGACGCCCTGCGCACCGTCGGCCGCGTGGCGCTCGGCGGTGCCCTCGCGTTCGCCGGGACCAGCCACCTCACGTTCGCCCGCGAGGAGTTCACCGCCCAGGTGCCCGAGTCGATCCCGTTCCCGGAGGACCCGGTCGTCCTCGCGTCCGGCGTGGTGGAGATCGCCCTGGGCGCCGCGCTCGTCGCCGCCCCGCGCCGGTACCGCCCGGCGGTGGGCTGGGTCGCCGCGGCGTTCTTCGTCGCCGTGTTCCCGGGCAACATCTCGCAGTACCTGACCCGCACCGACGCGTTCGGCCTCGACACGGACGCCAAGCGGCTCGCGCGCCTGCCGTTCCAGGCGGTGCTGGTGGCCGGGTCCCTGTGGTCGACCGGCGCCTGGCGCGCGTGGCGGGCCCGGCGCCGGGGCTAGGCACCCTTTGGCGGCGGTGCGCGCCCGTGGCGTAGGCTGCGTGGGCCGGTGCGGCGAGCCATGCCCGCGCGCGCCGAAGCGTGCCGCCCCTCGGGGTAGAGCGGGGAACCGCCCGACCGGCCCGCCCCAGCGCCCACGCCGGGCCCCCCGGCGCAGACGAATCCGAGCAGTTGGAGAGCACTGAAGTGAAGAGCGCCGTCGAGACCCTGGAGCCCACCAAGGTCAGGCTGACCGTCGAGGTTCCGTACGACGAGCTCAAGCCGAGCATCGATCACGCCTACTCCCACATCGCGGAGCAGGTGAACATCCCCGGCTTCCGCAAGGGCAAGGTCCCGCCGCGGATCATCGACCAGCGCGTCGGGCGTCCGGCGGTCATGGAGCACGCCGTCAACGAGGGCCTGTCCGGCTTCTACGCCGAGGCCGTCCGCGAGAACAAGCTGCGCCCGCTCGGCCAGCCCGAGGTCGACGTCACGAAGGTGCCCGGCCTCGTGGCCGGCGACACGGACGGCGACCTGGTGTTCACCGCCGAGGTCGAGGTGCGCCCGGAGATCGAGATCCCCTCGCTGGACGGCCTGTCCGTGACCGTGGACGCCTCGGAGATCACCGACGAGGACGTGCAGGGCCGCCTGGACGCGCTGCGCGAGCGCTTCGGCACCCTGGTCGGCGTCGACCGCCCGGCCGCCGACAAGGACTTCGCGGTCATCGACCTGGTCGCCAAGATCGACGGCGAGGAGGTCGACACGGTCTCCGGCGTCTCCTACCAGATCGGCTCGGGCAACATGCTCGAGGGCCTCGACGAGGCGCTCACCGGCCTGTCGGCCGGCGAGACCACGACGTTCTCCACCACGCTGGTCGGCGGCGAGCACGCCGGCGAGCAGGCCGAGGTCACCGTGACCGCGTCCTCCGTCAAGGAGCGCGAGCTGCCCGAGGCCGACGACGACTTCGCCCAGATGGCGTCGGAGTTCGACACGGTCGACGAGCTGCTGGCCGACCTGCGCGAGCAGGCCACCAAGGTCAAGGGCCAGAACCAGGCCGTGCAGGCGCGCGACCTGCTGCTGGAGCAGCTGCTCGAGCAGATCGAGATCCCGGTCCCGGCCGGCGCCGTCGAGGCCGAGGTGCACCGCCACCTCGAGTCCGAGGGTCGCCTGGAGGACGACACGCACCGCGCCGAGGTGACGGAGCAGGCGCAGACCGCGCTGCGCAACCAGATCCTGCTGGACACCCTGGCCGAGAACCTCGAGGTCAAGGTCAACCAGGGCGAGCTCGTCGACTACCTGGTGAGCGCGTCCCGCCAGTACGGCATGGACCCGAACACCTTCATCCAGACGATCGACCAGCAGGGCCAGATCCCCGCCATGGTCGCCGAGGTCGCGCGCTCCAAGGCGCTCGCGGTGGCCCTGCGCCACGTCGCGGTCGTCGACCCGGCCGGCGAGGCCGTCGACCTGTCGGAGTACATCGGCACGGACGCTGACGACGCAGCGGACGCGGCCGCCGACGCCGCGACGGCGGCCGCCGAGGGCGACGAGGACGCGACCGAGGCCACCGAGGCGCCCGCCGAGGGCGACGAGGACGCGACCGAGGCCACCGAGGCGCCCGCCGAGGACGCCAAGGCCTGAGCCCCGCGCCACCCGCACGCCACGAGGGCCCCGCACCGATCCGGTGCGGGGCCCTCGGGCGTCCCGGGCCGGGCGCCCGACGTGCGCCGACAGCGAAACGGGGCCGGACCGGGACGAACGCCGGGTGGGCCGGGCGTTAGGGTCGCTGACAAGCAACCAGTCCTGATCGAGGGAGCGTTCGTGAACGACCAGACGCCGGCCATCGCCCGGGCAGAGTCCGGGGGACTCGGCCTCAACGACTCCATCTACAACCGGCTCCTCAAGGAGCGGATCATCTGGCTGGGGTCGGAGGTCCGGGACGAGAACGCGAACGCCATCTGCGCCCAGATGATGCTGCTCGCCGCGGAGGACCCGGACAAGGACATCTTCCTGTACATCAACTCGCCCGGTGGCTCCATCACCGCGGGCATGGCGATCTACGACACCATGCAGTACATCCAGCCCGACGTCGCCACCGTGGCGATGGGCATGGCGGCCTCGATGGGGCAGTTCCTGCTCTCCTCGGGTGCCAAGGGCAAGCGCTACGCCACCCCGCACGCCCGCGTGATGATGCACCAGCCCTCCGGCGGCATCGGCGGCACGGCCACCGACGTGCGCATCAACGCCCAGCTGATCCTGCACATGAAGACGGTGCTGGCCGAGCTGATCGCCGAGCAGACCGGCAAGTCGGTCGAGCAGATCACGGCGGACTCGGACCGCGACCGCTGGTTCACCGCCCCCGAGGCCCTCGAGTACGGGTTCGTCGACAAGGTCGTCACCCACGCCGGCGCCGTCACCGGCGGCGGCGGCACCGCGGCCTGACCGACCTCGCCGACCACTTCAGACCTCGTAAGGAGAACTCGTGAGCACCGAGTCGCAGTTCATCGCCCGCGCCGGGCGCCTCGCCGGCGGCTGGGGCGGCACCGCCGGGTCCGTCGCGACCTCGCCGTCGTCCCGCTACGTGCTGCCCCAGTTCGAGGAGCGCACCGCCTACGGCTTCAAGCGGCAGGACCCGTACACCAAGCTGTTCGAGGACCGGATCATCTTCCTCGGCGTGCAGGTGGACGACGCCTCCGCGGACGACATCATGGCCCAGCTGCTGGTCCTGGAGTCGACCGACCCCGACGGCATCATCACGCTCTACATCAACTCGCCCGGTGGCTCGTTCACCGCGCTGACCGCGATCTACGACACGATGCAGTACATCAAGCCGCAGATCCAGACGGTGTGCCTGGGCCAGGCGGCCTCGGCCGCGGCGGTCCTGCTGGCCGCCGGCACCCCGGGCAAGCGCCTCGCGCTGCCGAACGCCCGCGTGCTGATCCACCAGCCCGCGATGGAGGGCGGCGGCTACGCCCAGGCGTCCGACATCGAGATCCACGCCAACGAGCTGATCCGGATGCGCGAGTGGCTCGAGGAGACCATCGCGCACCACACCGGCCAGCCGCTGGACAAGGTCCGCCAGGACATCGAGCGCGACAAGATCCTCACCGCCAAGCAGGCGCACGAGTACGGGATCGTCGACCAGGTGCTCGAGAGCCGCAAGGGCGCGATCGCGACCCGCGTCGAGCCGTGACCGACCCCGGGGGCCGCTGAGGCCCCCGGACGAGCGACCCGCCCGCCCCTCCCGACCGCCAGCGCGCGGCCGCGGAGGGGCGGGCGGACCGCCGCCGGACGGGCGAACCCGCCCGACACGCCCGGCGCCCGGTGCGTGGCGGGCTGACACCGGGCCCGCGGTGGTGTGCAATGGACCGATGGGCGGACGGCTGCGGCCGGCCCGCCCGGGAGCGCAGTGACTCGCGACCGACCGGTCGCACCGAGGGAAGGGGACGCACGTGGCTCGCATCGGGGACGGCGCGGACCTTCTCAAGTGCTCGTTCTGCGGGAAGTCGCAGAAGCAGGTGAAGAAGCTCATCGCGGGGCCCGGGGTCTACATCTGCGACGAGTGCATCGAGCTCTGCAACGAGATCATGGAGGAGGAGCGGGCGGAGGCCACCGAGATCGGCATGGTCGAGCTGCCCAAGCCGAAGGAGATCTTCGCGTTCCTCGAGCAGTACATCGTCGGCCAGGAGCCCGCCAAGCGGTCGCTCGCGGTCGCGGTCTACAACCACTACAAGCGCATCCAGGCGGGCGAGGCGACCCCCACGGTCGGCACCGTCCAGGCCGAGGACTCGGTCGAGATCGCGAAGTCCAACATCCTGCTGATCGGCCCCACCGGCTGCGGCAAGACGTACCTCGCGCAGACCCTGGCGCGGATGCTCAACGTCCCGTTCGCGATCGCGGACGCCACGGCCCTCACGGAGGCGGGCTACGTCGGCGAGGACGTCGAGAACATCCTGCTCAAGCTCATCCAGGCCGCCGACTTCGACGTGAAGAAGGCCGAGACCGGGATCATCTACATCGACGAGATCGACAAGATCGCCCGCAAGAGCGAGAACCCGTCGATCACGCGCGACGTCTCCGGCGAGGGCGTGCAGCAGGCGCTGCTCAAGATCATCGAGGGCACGACCGCCTCGGTGCCCCCGCAGGGCGGGCGCAAGCACCCGCACCAGGAGTTCATCCAGATCGACACGACGAACGTGCTGTTCATCGTGGCCGGCGCCTTCGCCGGGCTGGACGAGATCATCACGAGCCGGTCGGGCCGCAAGGGCATCGGCTTCGGCGCCCCGCTGCACAGCGCGGACGACAAGGACGTCTACGGCGACGTCATGCCGGAGGACCTGCTGAAGTTCGGGCTCATCCCCGAGTTCATCGGCCGCGTCCCGGTCATCACCACGGTGTCGCCGCTCGACCAGGGCGCGCTCGTGCGGATCCTCACCGAGCCGCGCAACGCCCTCGTCAAGCAGTACCAGCGGATGTTCGAGATCGACGGCGTCGAGCTCGAGTTCACGCAGGACGCGGTCGAGGCCATCGCGGACCAGGCGCTGCTGCGCGGCACCGGCGCGCGCGGCCTGCGGGCGATCATGGAGGAGGTACTCCAGCAGGTGATGTTCGAGGTGCCGAGCCGGGACGACGTCGAGCGCGTCGTCGTGAATCGCGGCGTGGTGCTGGAGAACGTCAACCCGACGCTCGTCCCGCGGCAGGCGCCCGCCAAGCGCACGCCTCGCGAGAAGAGCGCCTGAGCCCCCCGTCGCGCCCCCTACGATCGGGGGCGTGACGACTCCTCCCGCCGGCCTCCCGCCCGAGCTCGCCCGCCTGCGCGGCAGCATCGACAACATCGACGCCGCGCTGGTGCACCTGCTCGCGGAGCGGTTCAAGGCGACCCAGCAGGTCGGCGTGCTCAAGGCACGCCTCGGCCTGCCCGCGTCCGACCCGGGCCGCGAGGCGCGCCAGGTGGCCCGGCTGCGCGACCTCGCGCACCAGGCCGACCTCGACCCCGTGTTCGCCGAGAAGTTCCTCGCGTTCATCGTCGAGGAGGTCATCCGGCACCACGAGGAGATCGCCGCCGGCCCCGACGGGCAGCGCGCCCCGGCGACGGCGTCGGACGACCCGGTCACCGACTGACCCGGGCGCGGGCGGGGCGGACCCGAAAACCCTCCGGGGTGGCGGACGGCGCCGGCCTGTCAGAGGGTGGGAGAGGTCAGGACCGGTCGGTCGGTGCGGCCCGGACGACGCTGCGCCGGCACGACCCACGCAACCGGACCCTCGGAGGTCGCTCGTGGAACTGCACTGGCTCAAGCCCCTGCTCGGACGTCCCGCCCCGTTCGTGACGATCCATCTCGACGCCACCCGCGCTGACGCGTCGGGCGACGAGGAGGTCGCCGGCCGGTGGCGGGCCCTGCGCCGGGAGCTCGAGCGATCGGGGGCGTCGGCGACGGTGCTGGACGAGATCGAGGAGCGGGTGACCCGGCCGACCGGTGTCGCCGGCCCGCACGGGCGCGTGGTCGTCGCGGACGCCGAGGGCGTCGTGCTGGACCGCGTGCTCAAGGAGGCGCCCGCGCAGTCGACCGCGCACCTGGACGACGTGCCGGTGCTGCTGCCCGCCGTGCGCGCCGCGGACCAGGCCACGCGGTTCCTGCTGGTCGAGGTCGACCGCCAGGGCGCGGACCTCACGTGGTCCGACGGCTCCGGTCTGCGGACCGCGCAGAAGGAGTCCGTCGAGGGCGACCACGACGAGCTCCGCAAGGTGAAGGAGACGGGCGACGGCTGGCGGGCCCGGCGGGTGCAGATGCGCGCCGAGGACTCCTGGGAGCGCAACGCGGAGACCGTCGCCGCGGAGCTCGACAAGCAGGTGGTCGAGAAGAAGCCCGAGGTCGTGCTGGTCACCGGTGACGTCCGCGCGGTCTCGCTGCTCTGCCACGCGGTGGCGCCGCGCACCAAGGACCTCGTGGTCGAGGTGCCGGGCGGCTCGCGCGCGGACGGCGTGAAGCAGGACGTGTTCCACCAGCGCGTGGCCGAGGCGCTCGAGGCGTTCCGGCAGCGCCGCCGCCAGGACGCGATCGACCGGTACCGCGAGGAGCTCGGCCGTGGGGGAGCGGCGGTCACGTCGGTCGACGACGTCGTGACCGTCCTGCAGCGCGGGCAGGTCCGCGAGCTGCTCCTGCACGAGGACGTCACGCTGCCGGGCTCGGCGCTCGGCGACCGGCACCTGTGGGTGGGCCCGGACCCGCTGCAGATCGCGTCGAGCCAGGACGACCTCGCGGGCATCGGCGTCACGGAGGGCGCTCGGAAGATGCCCGCGGACGTGGCGCTGCTGCGCGCCGCGCTCGGCCAGGACGCCGGCCTGACCATCGCGCTCGACGGCCAGGTCGAGGCGGTCGACGGCGTCGGCGCCGTGCTGCGCTACACGGACGGCTCGACGCCGAGCGAGGCCGTGCCGACGCAGTCCCAGGACCAGCGCCGGCTCCGCGACGTGGTCTGACGCCGCGCCACGGCGACGCCGACGGATGGACGACCCGGCCCGACACGCTTCGGCGTGTCGGGCCGGATCTTCCACTGGACGGGTGCGGGTGGGTCAGTGCTCCCGGGTGTCGACGTAGAGCTCCTCGACGTCGGCCGCGAAGTCCTTCAGCACCAGCGCGCGCTTCACCTTGAGGCTCGGCGTGAGGTAGCCGTTCGCCTCGGTGAAGTCGTTCTCCAGCACCCGCACCTTGCGGATCGACTCGGCGCGGGACACGGCCTCGTTGGCGCGCTCGGCGGCGCGGTCCAGCGCGGCCAGCACCTCGGGGTGCTTCGCGGCGGCGCGGACGTCCATCGGCGGCAGGCCGTGCATGGACAGCCAGCCCGGCAGCATGTCCGCGTCGAGGGTGACGAGCGCGCCGATGAACGGCCGGCCGTCCCCCACGACGACGACCTGGCTGACCAGCGGGTGGCCGCGGAACCGGTCCTCGAGCACCGCGGGTGCGACGTTCTTGCCGCCGGCGGTGACGATGAGCTCCTTCGCGCGGCCGGTGAGCCGCAGGTAGCCGTCGTCGTCCAGCGTGCCGATGTCACCGGTCGCGAACCAGCCGTCGGCGTCCAGCACCTCGGCGGTCGCCTCGGCGTTGTCGTGGTACCCGCGGAAGACGTGCGGGCCCTTCGCGTACACGTTGCCGTCGTCGTCGACCCGCAGGGCCGTGCCGGGGTACGCGGGGCCGACGGTCCCGATCTTGATCAGGCCCGGGCGGTTCACGGCGGACGGCGCGGTGGTCTCGGTGAGGCCGTAGCCCTCGAGCACCACGAGGCCGAGCCCGCGGTAGTAGTGGCCGAGCCGCTCGCCGAGCGGGGCGCCGCCGGAGATCGCGTACCGGAGGTTGCCGCCCATCGCGTCCTTGAGCTTGCGCAGCACCAGGGTGGTCGCCAGGGCGTGCGCCGCCTTGAGCTGCGCGGACGGGCCGGAGGCGGACTCGAGGGCGCGGGAGTACGTGATCGACACCTTCGCGGCCCAGCGGAACAGCTTGAGCTTCGCGCCGTGCCCGGCCTTCTGCTCGGCGGAGTTGTAGACCTTCTCGAACACCCGCGGCACGGCCAGGATGTACGTCGGCCGGAACGACGCGAAGTCGGCCAGCAGGTTGCGGGTGTCGGGGGTGTGGCCCAGCGGCGAGCCGGCCTCGATCGCGATCATCTGGATGAACCGCGCGAACACGTGCGCCAGCGGCATGAACAGCAGCGTCCGGGAGCCGGGGGTCGCGCAGACCTCGGTCAGGGCGGCGACGCCGTTGCGGGCGTTGTCCACGAAGTTGCCGTGGCTCAGCTCGACGCCCTTGGGGCGGCCGGTGGTGCCCGAGGTGTAGATGATCGTCGCCAGGTCGGCGGCGGTCGCCAGGGACCGGCGACGCTCGATCTCCGCGTCCTCCACGCCGGCGCCGTCGGCGACCAGGCCGGCGAGCCCGCCGTCGTCGATCACCACGACGTCCCGCACCGCGGGCACCGCCGCGCGCACCTGGGCCACGACCGCCGCGTGGGCGCCCGTCTCGACGACCACGAGGGAGGCGCCGGAGTTCGACAGGATCCACTCGACCTGCTCGGCGGAGGACGTCTCGTAGACCGGCACGCCGACCCCGCCGGCGAACCACACGGCGAAGTCGGTCAGCGTCCACTCGTACCGGGTGCGCGACATGATCGCGACCCGGTCGCCCGGCTCCAGGCCGCGCGCGACCAGGCCCTTGGCGAGCGCGGTGACCTCGCGCACGAACTCCGCCACGGTGACGGGCGCCCACGAGCCGCCCAGGCCGGTCGACCGCTCGAAGATCACGCTCGACGCGCCGCGGGCCAGGCGCCGCAGCAGCAGGCCGGGCACGTTGAGCGCGGGGTCGTGCGGGGCGGGCGTGTCGGCGGTGAACTCGCGCATCGGTGCTCCTGGTGCGGGGTCGGGGACCGGGCCGCAGCGCGCTGACGAGCGAGGACGTCCGGTGGGCGCCATGCTATCGGCCGCCCGCACACCCACCCGGGAGCCGGGACGACAGAACCGGGCCGCCGGGATGGTGGGATCCCGACGACCCGGTCCGGGTCGTGCGTGCGCGCGACGTCGCTCGGCTCAGGCCGCGCCGGTGTGCGTCGGGTCGAGCACCCGCTGCAGGAACGTCCGGGTGCGCGCCTCGCGGGGCGCCCCGATCACCTGGTCGGCCGGGCCGTCCTCGACGATGACCCCGCCGTCCATGAACACGACGCGGTCGCCGACGTCCCGGGCGAACGCCATCTCGTGCGTCACGACGATCATCGTCATGCCGCCGTCGGCCAGGTCCCGCATGACGCCGAGGACGTCGCCGACCAGCTCCGGGTCGAGGGCCGAGGTCGGCTCGTCGAACAGCATGAGCTGCGGGTCCATCGACAGCGCCCGGGCGATCGCGACCCGCTGCTGCTGCCCGCCGGACAGCTGCGCCGGGTGGGCGTCCGCGCGGTCCGCCAGGCCGACGCGCTCGAGGTTGGCGCGGGCGATCCGCTCCGCCTCCGCCCTGGACCGCTTGAGCACCTGGCGCTGGGCCATCGTGCAGTTCTCCAGCACGGTCTTGTGCGCGAACAGGTTGAACTGCTGGAACACCATGCCGACGTGGGTGCGGACCCGGTCGATGTCGACGTCCGGGTCGGTGACGTCGACGCCGAGCACCTCGACCTCGCCGCCGGTCGGCTCCTCCAGGAGGTTCGCGCAGCGCAGCAGCGTCGACTTGCCGGAGCCGGAGGGGCCGATCACGCAGACGACCTCGCCCGCGCGGACCTCCAGGTCGATCCCGGTGAGCACCTCGCGCTCGCCGAACGCCTTGCGCAGGCCGGCGATGCGCACGACCGGGCCGGCCGGGTCCGTGGTGGTGGGGGCGGTCGTCATGAGCGGCTCCTCGCGCCGGTGCGCTTCTCCAGGTACCGGGCGAGCTGGCCCAGGGGCAGGGTGATGAGCAGGTAGCAGGCGCCGATGAGGAACAGCGGCGTCAGGCCGCCCTGCGCGCTGTTCAGGGCGTCGCGGCCGATCTTCGTCAGGTCGTACTGGCTGACGGCGAGGCCGAGCAGGAACACCAGCGAGGTGTCCTTGGTCAGCAGGATGACCTCGTTGGTCATCGGCGGCAGCACGATCCGGAACGCCTGCGGGATGACGACCTGGCGCAGCGTGCGCCCGTGCGACATGCCGAGCGACCGGGCGGCCTCGACCTGGCCCTTCGGCACGGCCTGCAGGCCTGCGCGCAGCGTCTCGGCGATGTACGCCGCGGACACCAGGCCGAGCGCGAGCGCCGCCTTGGTCGTCACGGACGGGATGTTGACGCCGAACGCGATCGGCACGGCGTAGCCGAACGAGATCACGACGAGCAGCGCGGGGATGCCGCGGAAGAACTCGATGTAGACGACGGCGATCCACCGGTACAGCGCGACCGACGACATCCGCATCAGCGCGAGCGCCGTGCCCAGCGACAGGCCGACGGCGAACCCGGCTGCCGTGTACGTGATCGTGTTGAGGAACGCCCGCGGCAGCTGCGGGGCGATCGCGGCGATCGCGTCGGTGTTGAAGAAGTTCGTGCCGACGTTCTCCCAGTCGATCGCGAGCGCGACCGCCACCACGGCGACGACGAGCAGCGCGTACTGGGCCAGGCGGAAGGCCCGCGCGCGCTTGCGCGGGCTCCACCGGCGCCGGGACGCGGGCAGCGTCCCGGGCGCCGGTGCGGACGACGTGGTCGTCACGTCAGCCGTCCGACGGGCTCGGGGACGCCGACGCGGTCTCCGAGGTCATCGGGGCGGTGCCGATGTACTGGGTGTACAGGTCGTCGTAGGTGCCGTCCTCGCGGATCCGCTCGAGCGTGGCGTTGACCTGGTCGAGCAGCGCGGTGTTGCCCTGCTTCACGCCCAGGCCGTACTGCTCGCCGGTCGAGAAGTTGGCGCTGACCTCGAAGCCCTCGGAGACGTACGGGCCGAGCACCGCGATGTCGTTGACGACCGCGTCGACCTGGCCGGTCTTGAGCGCCTGGATCTGCAGGCCCAGGTCCTCGAACTGCACGGTCTGCAGGCCGTTGTCCGTGGCCCAGGTCTCGCCGGTGGTCGCCTGCTGGACGCCGATCGTCGCGCCCTCGAGCGCCTCGACGCTGTCGAGGTCGGAGCCCTCCGGGACCAGCAGGCCCTGGTCGGCGTCGAAGTACGGGTCGGAGAAGTCGATCTTCTCCTGGCGCTCCGGCGTGATGGTGATGCCCGAGGCCACGATGTCGCAGTTGTTCGTGTTGAGGTCCGCGCCGGACTGGATGCCCTCGAACGGGGTCACCTTGGTGGTGAGCGTGACGCCGAGGTCGGTGGCGACCTCGTTGACGATCGCGATGTCGAGGCCGACGACCTCACCGTCCTCCTCGTACTCGAACGGCTCGTACGGCGGGTTGGTGCAGACGGTGAGGGTGCCGTCGGTGACGAGCTGGACCCCGCCCTCGGACGCGGCGGTGTCGTCGCCGCTGCCGCCGCAGGCGGCGAGCAGGAGGGCCGCGGTGACGGCGGCGGGGAGGGCGACGAGGGTGCGGGTGCGCATGGGTGACTCCTGGTGGGGGATGACCGGCCGCAAGACTATACATTCGCGACGATACGTATGCATAACCAGTCCCGGTGGGGACGAGGGTCCCAGCCTGCCACGCCCCCGCGCGCCCGCACGGCGCGGCTCCGGCTGCGCCGAGACCCACTGATCCGGCCGAGACCCACGCCCGGGCGCGGGGGTCTCGCGCGAATCAGTGGGTCTCGGCGGGCGCGCGGGTGCACGAGGGCGCACGGAGTGCACGAGACACGTCGAGGGTGCCCTCGGTGAGGGCACCCTCGACGTGTCTCGTGCACCTGCGCGGCGTCGGCCGCGCGGGCGTCAGGCCTTCTGCTTCGGCTCCGGGGGGAGGAGCTCGGCGTCGCGGGCGACGACCGTCGCGTCCGGGGCGTCCGGCACCTCGACCACGTCGAGGTCGCCCGTGGCGCGGCCCGCGGCGCGGACGTCGCCCAGCGCCACCTGGACGCCGGCGAGCAGCGCGGCCGGCACCTCCAGGCGGGCCCGGAGGATCTCGGTCCGCATGGAGACCTTGGCCTCGGACTTCAGCTTGCGGAGCGCGGCCAGGGCCGAGCCCGCCGCGGCGACCACGGCGTAGTCACCGTCGCCGGCGGCGGCCCGCAGCGGCTCGGCGTCCGGCCACGGCGCGCGGTGCACCGAGCCCTCGCGCCACCAGGACCAGACCTCCTCGGTGGCGAACGGCAGCACCGGGGCGAACAGCCGCAGCAGCACGTCCAGCGCGAGGTTGAGCGCGGCGCGCGCCGACGCCGTCTCGGCCGTCACGTCCGCGTCGGCCGCACCGGCGCCGTACGCCCGGTCCTTGACCAGCTCGAGGTAGTCGTCGCAGAACGTCCAGAAGAACGTCTCGGTCAGCTCGAGCGCGCGGGTGTGGTCGTACGCCTCCAGGGCGGCGGTGGCCTTCTCCACGACGTCGGCCAGGCCGGCGAGCATGGCGCGGTCCAGCGGCACCGTGACCAGGGCCGGGTCGAGCGCCGCGGCGCCCTGCTCGGCGGAGCCGAACCCGAGCGCGAACTTCGACGCGTTGAGCACCTTGATCGCGAGGCGGCGGCCGATCTTCATCTGGCCGACCTCGAACGCCGCGTCGGTGCCGAGCCGCGCGGACGCCGCCCAGTACCGGACCGCGTCCGAGCCGTGCTCCTCGAGCAGGCCCATCGGCGTGACGACGTTGCCCTTCGACTTCGACATCTTCTTGCGGTCGGGGTCGAGGATCCAGCCGGAGATCGCCGCGTCCTTCCACGGCAGGCTGCCGTGCTCCAGGTGCGAGCGGACGACGGTCGAGAACAGCCAGGTGCGGATGATGTCCTGGCCCTGGGGGCGCAGGTCCATCGGGAACACCCGCTCGAACAGGTCGGGGTCCGTGCGCCAGCCGCCCGCGATCTGCGGGGACAGCGACGAGGTCGCCCAGGTGTCCATGATGTCCGGGTCGCCGACGAAGCCGCCCGCGACGCCGCGCTGCTCGGCGGTGTAGCCGGCGGGCACGTCGGAGGAGGGGTCGACCGGCAGCTGGTCCTCGGTCGGCAGGATCGGGTGGTCGTGGTCGACCTCGCCGGCCTCGGTCACCGGGTACCAGACCGGGAACGGCACGCCGAAGAACCGCTGGCGGGAGACGAGCCAGTCGCCGTTCAGACCGCCGACCCAGTTCTCGTACCGCACCCGCATGAAGTCGGGGTGGAAGCCGAGCTCGGCGCCGCGGGCGAGCAGCTGCTCGCGGAGCTCGGCGTCGCGGCCGCCGTTGCGGATGTACCACTGGCGCGAGGTGACGATCTCGAGCGGCTTGTCGCCCTTCTCGAAGAAGTTCGCCTTGCGCTGGGTCGCCTGCGGCTCGCCGTCCAGGTCGCCCGACTCGCGCAGCCCGGCCACGACCGCCTCGCGCGCGGAGAACGTCGTCTTGCCGGCGAGCTCGCCGTACAGCGCGCGGCCGGCCTCGTTCGCGATCCAGTCCGGGGTGTCCCGCACCAGGCGGCCGTCGCGGCCGATCACCGAGCGGGTCGGCAGCTGCAGCTCGCGCCACCACTGCACGTCGGTCAGGTCGCCGAAGGTGCAGCACATCGCGATGCCCGCGCCCTTGTCCGGCTCGGCGGCCGGGTGCGCGAGCACCGGGACCTCGACGCCGAACAGCGGGCTGGTCACCGTCGTGCCGAACAGGTCCTGGTACCGCTCGTCGTCGGGGTGCGCGATGAGCGCGACGCAGGCGGGCAGCAGCTCGGGGCGGGTGGTCTCGATGTGGACCGGCTCGCCGCCGGCGCGGTGGAAGGCGACCTTGTGGAACGCGCCCGGGTAGTCGCGCGCCTCGAGCTCGGCCTGCGCCACGGCGGTCTGGAACGTCACGTCCCACAGGCCCGGGGCCTCGGCCTGGTACGCCTCGCCGCGGGCGAGGTTGCGCAGGAACGCCTGCTGCGCGACGGCGCGCGCCTCGGCGGAGATGGTCTGGTACGTCATGCCCCAGTCGACGGACAGGCCCAGCCGGCGCCACAGCGCCTCGAACTGCTGCTCGTCCTCGACGGTCAGGCGCTCGCACAGCTCGACGAAGTTGCGCCGGCTGATCGGCACCTGGTCGGCGGCCTTGACGCTCTTGCCCTCGCCGCCCACGTGCGGCGGGGTGAAGTCGGGGTCGTACGGCAGCGACGGGTCGCAGCGCACGCCGAAGTAGTTCTGCACGCGGCGCTCGGTGGGCAGGCCGTTGTCGTCCCAGCCCATCGGGTAGAACACCTCGGCGCCGCGCATCCGGCGGTACCGGGCGACGACGTCGGTGTGCGTGTAGGAGAACACGTGGCCCACGTGCAGCGAGCCGGAGACGGTGGGCGGCGGGGTGTCGATGGAGTACACCTGCTCGCGGGTCTTCGACCGGTCGAACGTGTACGTGCCCTGCTCGGTCCACGCGCCGTCCCAGCGGTCCTCGACGCCGTCGAGCGACACCCGGTCCGGTACCTCGCGCACCGCGCGTACGGCCGCGGCGGCGGTCGTCGGGGGTGCGGCGGGCGTGGCGGCGGGGGACAGGTCGGTCATGGTCACACATCTTCCCAGATGTCCGCCGGTCTCCCGACGCGGCGGCCGGTGGCCGGGACGCGAACGCCGGGTGACGCGTCGGTGAACCGGCCTGGCCCGTCGCGCCGGTCGCGGGCAGGCTGTGTCACAGTGCCCGTCGGCCGCCCGGGACGTGGTGCGGCCGACGGGCGGGAGGATCACGGGTGGGCGAACCGGACGGGCTGCTGCGGTCGGGGCTCGCGGCGGCGCCGCGGACCCTGGCGGACGTGCTGGCGGCGACGGTCGCGGCGCACGGGGACGCGCCGGCGGTGGACGACGGCACCACCGTGCTGACGTACGCGGAGCTGGACGCGGTGGTGCGCACCGCCGCCCGCGCGCTGCAGGCGGAGGGCATCGGCCCCGGGTCGCGGGTGGGCGTCCGGGTGCCGTCGGGCACCGCGGAGCTCTACACGGCGATCCTGGCGGTGCTCGCCGCGGGCGCCGCGTACGTGCCGGTCGACGTCGACGACCCCGACGAGCGGGCGCGGACCGTGTTCGCCGAGGCGGCGGTCGACCGGGTGCTGGCCGAGGGCGACCTGCCGGCGCTGGTGGCGGCGGGTCGGCGGCGCGGTGGCGGCGCGGGAGCCGGCGACGTGCGCGGGCCCGGGCTCGCCGACGACGCCTGGATCATCTTCACGTCGGGCTCGACGGGCGCCCCCAAGGGCGTGGCCGTGACCCACCGGTCGGCGGCCGCGTTCGTCGACGCCGAGGCGCGGCTGTTCCTGCAGGACCGCCCGCTGGGCCCGGGCGACCGCGTGCTCGCCGGACTGTCGGTCGCGTTCGACGCGAGCTGCGAGGAGATGTGGCTCGCCTGGGCGCACGGCGCCTGCCTGGTGCCGGCGCCGCGGGCGCTGGTCCGCACCGGCATGGACCTCGGTCCCTGGCTCGTCGCGCAGGGCATCACGGTCATCTCGACGGTGCCGACGCTCGCGGGCCTCTGGCGGCCCGAGGAGCTGGCCGGCGTGCGGCTGCTGATCTTCGGCGGCGAGGCGTGCCCGCCCGAGCTCGCGGCGCGGCTCGTCACGCCGGCCCGCGAGGTCTGGAACACCTACGGCCCGACCGAGGCGACCGTCGTGGCCTGCGCCGCGAAGATGACCGGGGAGGGGCCGGTGCGGATCGGCCTCGCGCTGGACGGCTGGGACCTCGCGGTCGTCGGCGAGGACGGCACGCCGGTCGCCGAGGGCGAGACCGGCGAGCTCATCATCGGCGGCGTCGGCCTGGCGCGGTACCTCGACCCGGCCAAGGACGCCTCGACGTACGCGCCGGCGCCCGGCCTCGGCTGGGACCGGGCCTACCGCAGCGGTGACGTCGTGCGGCTGGACCGCGCGGGGCTGCTGTTCGTCGGGCGCGCGGACGACCAGGTGAAGATCGGCGGGCGCCGGATCGAGCTGGGCGAGGTCGAGGCGGCGCTCGGCGCGCTGCCCGACGTCGCCGGCGCGGCCGCCGCCGTGCGGCGCACGCCCGCGGGGACCGCGGTGCTCGCCGGGTACCTGGTGCCGGCCGAGGGGACGACGCTCGACCTCGGGGACGCCCGGGCCCGGCTGCGGGAGGTGCTGCCGGCCGCGCTGGTGCCGCTGCTCGGCGTCGTCGACGCGCTGCCGACCCGCGGGTCGGGCAAGGTCGACCGGGACGCGCTGCCGTGGCCGCTGCCGGGCGCGGGGGCGACGGCCGCCGCGGGGTCCGGGGGCGCGGCGTCCGGCGCCGCCGCCGGGCTCACGCCCACCGCCGCCTGGGTCGCCGAGCGGTGGACCGCGGCGCTCGGCGCGCCGGTCTCCGGCCCCGACGACGACTTCTTCGCGGCCGGCGGCGGCAGCCTCGTGGCGGCGCAGCTGGTGTCCGCGCTGCGTGAGCGGTTCGGCACCGTGACCGTCGCGGACGTGTACGAGTACCCGCGCCTCGGCGACCTCGCGAGACGGCTGGAGGAGCTGGAGCCGGCGGCGCCCGCCTCCGAGCGGGTCGTCCGGCCGACGCCGGTGCGCGCGCAGGTGCTGCAGACGCTGCTCGGCGTGCCGCTCGCGGCGCTGGTCGGCCTCCGGTGGCTGACGTGGCTGCTGGCCGCCGAGCAGCTGCTCGCGGTCACGGGCCTGGTGCCGTGGCTGACGCCCGTCGCGGGGTCGTGGTGGTGGCTCGCGCTCGGCTGGCTGCTGCTGATCAGCCCGCTCGGCCGGATGGGGACGACCGTCCTGGTCGCGCGCGCCCTGCTGCGCGGGCTGCGGCCCGGGCAGTACCCGCGCGGCGGATCGGTGCACCTGCGGCTGTGGTTCGTCGAGAGCTGGGCCGCCGCCGCGGGCGCCGAGAACCTGTCCGCCGCGCCGTGGACCGCCGCGTACGCACGGGCGCTCGGCGCGACGGTCGGTGCGGACGTCGACCTGCACACCCCGCCGCCGGTGACCGGTCTCCTCACGCTCGGCGACCGGTGCGCCGTCGAGCCGGAGGTCGACCTGCGCGGGCACTGGCTCGACGGCGACGTGCTGCACGTCGGCCGGATCCGGATCGACAAGCGGGCCACGGTCGGCACCCGCAGCACGGTCGCGCCGGGCGTGCGGATCGGGCAGGGCGCGCAGGTCGCGGCGGGCTCCGCGGTGCTGTCGTCGGTCGCCCCGGGCGAGCTGTGGGCCGGGTCGCCCGCCGCGTTCGTCGGCCCCGCCGCGGAGGCCTGGCCCGGGCGCCGGGCACCGCGTGGCCGCCGGTGGGTGGCCGTCTACGGCGCGACCGCCGCCGTGCTGGCGGCGCTGCCGGTGGTGGCGGCGACCGCCGGGCTGCTCGTCGTGGCCGCCGGCGTGCGGGACGCGGGGTCGTGGGGCGGCGCGTGGGACGACGCGCTGCGGGCCGTGCCGCTCGCCGCGCTGACGTCGTTCGCGGTGCTGGCGGTCGCCACGCTCGTCGGCGTGCGTCTGCTGGCCCGCGGGGTCGTCGAGGGGCACCACCCGGTGCGCAGCCGGGTCGGCTGGCAGATCTGGGCGACCCAGCGGCTGATGGACGACGCGCGCGGCACGCTCTACCCGCTGTACGCGAGCACGCTGACGCCGCTGTGGCTGCGGGCGCTGGGTGCGCGGATCGGCAGGGACGTGGAGGCGTCGACGGTGCTGATGCTCCCGTCGCTCACCACGGTGGGCAGCGGGGCGTTCCTCGCCGACGACACCCTGATCGGGTCCTACGAGCTGGGGCGCGGCTGGCTGCGCGTCGAGCGGGCGAAGGTCGGCAAGTTCGCGTTCCTCGGCAACTCCGGGATGATCGCGCCCGGCCGGGCGGTGCCGAAGCGCGGGCTGGTCGCCGTGCTGTCCGGCGCGCCCGAGCGGGCCAAGCCGGGCACGTCCTGGCTCGGCTCGCCGCCGGAGCCGCTGCGCCGCACGCCGGGCGACGCGGACACGTCGCGCACGTTCGACCCGCCGGCGCGGCTGCGCGTCGCCCGGGTGCTGGTGGAGGTGTGCCGGCTGGTGGCCGTCGTGATCGCGTACGGGATCGGCGTCGGGGTGCTGCTCGTGCTCGGAGAGGTCGCGCACGCCGACGGCCTGGGCGCGGCGGCGCTGTGGTCGCTGGTCGTCGTGCTGGGCGCGGCCGGCGTCGCGTGCGCGGTGTCCGTGGTCGCGAAGTGGGCGCTCGTGGGCCGGATCCGCGCCGGGGAGCACCCGCTGTGGAGCGGGTTCATCTGGCGCAACGAGCTCGCCGACGCCTTCCTGGAGGTCGTCGCCGTGCCGTGGCTCGGCCCGGCGACGACGGGCACGCCGGCGATGAACCTGTGGCTGCGTGCCCTCGGCTCGCGGCTCGGCCGGGGCGTCTGGTGCGAGACGTACTGGCTGCCCGAGGCCGACCTCGTCACGCTCGGCGACGGCGCCACGGTGAACCGCGGGTGCGTGCTCCAGACGCATCTGTTCCATGATCGGGTGATGAGCATCGACACCGTCCGACTGGACGACGGCGCGAGCATCGGCCCGCACGGCGTGGTCCTGCCCGCCGCCGGGCTCGGCGCGGGCGCCTCCGTGGGACCCGCCTCCCTCGTGCTGCGCGGCGAGTCCATCCCCGCGGGCAGCCGCTGGACCGGCAACCCGGTCGCGCCGGTGACCGCGTGAGCGCGGCGCCCGGTCCTGCGGAGGCGCCGGACCCGTACCTGCCCGACCGGGTGCCGGGCGGGCTGCACGTCACCCGGTACGAGCTCGAGCTCGACTACCGGGTCGCGACCAACCGGCTCGACGCCGTCGCCCGCGTGCACGCGGTGGCGGCCGGCGACCTGGAGCGGCTGTCGCTCGACCTGGTGGGCCTCAAGGTGTCGCGCGTGCTCGTCGACGGCCACCGGCCCGCGCGGTTCGCGCAGCGGGACGGCCGGCTCGAGGTGCGGCTCGCCCGCCCGGTCGCGGCGGGCGGCGCGCTCGTCGTCGAGGTGCAGTACGCGGGGCAGCCGGGGCCGCGGCGCGGCCCCTGGGGCGAGGTCGGCTGGGAGGAGCTCACGGACGGCGTGATCGTCGCGGGGCAGCCCGACGGGGCGCCGTCCTGGTTCCCGTGCGACGACCGGCCGGGCGCGAAGGCCGCGTACCGGATCGTCGTCACGACCGAGGCCGGCTACGAGGTGGTCTGCAACGGACGGCTCGTGTCGCGCCGGGCGCGGTCGAGCCGGGTGACGTGGGAGTTCGTCCAGGACGAGCCCACGGCGCCGTACCTCGCGACGGTGCAGGTCGGCCGGTACGAACGCACGGCGCTCGCGGACGGGCCGGTGCCGCAGGACGTCGTCGCGCCGCCGCGGCTGCGCGCGCAGCAGGCGCACGACTTCGCGCGGCAGCCGGCGATGGTGGAGCTGTTCGTCGACCGGTTCGGGCCGTACCCGTTCCCCCGGTACGACGTGGTGGTCACCGACGACCCGCTGGAGATCCCGCTCGAGGCGCACGGGCTGTCCGTGTTCGGCGCCAACCACGTCGACGGGCACCGCGGCACCGAGCGCCTCGTCGCGCACGAGCTCGCGCACCAGTGGTTCGGCAACAGCCTCACCGCGGCGACCTGGCGCGACATCTGGCTGCACGAGGGCTTCGCCGCGTACGCCGAGTGGCTGTGGGAGGAGCACGCCGGCGGCCGGTCCGCCGACGCGATCGCCCGCACCGCGCGCACCCGGCTCGCGGCCCTGCCTCAGGACCTCGTGATCGGCGACCCCGGCCGCGAGTCGATGTTCGACGACCGGCTGTACAAGCGCGGCGCGCTCACCCTGCACGCGCTGCGGATCAGCCTCGGGGACGACGACTTCTTCGGCGTGCTCCGGGAGTGGACCGCGCGGTACCGGCACGGCTCGGTGACGACGGAGCTGTTCGCGGCGTGCGTCGCCGAGGTGTCCGGCCGCGACGTCGGGCGTCTGCTGCACCAGTGGCTCGCGGAGCCCGCGCTGCCGGCGCTGCCGGCGGCACCGCGGGGACGGGTCGCGCGGGCGGTGGACCGGCTGCTGGGCTGAGCGGCTCGGGCGGCCGAGCGCCGGGACCGGCCCGGCGGTCAGCCGGCGTGCCGGGCGAGGTCGACGGCGCGGTGGTCGACCCGCGGGCCGGTACCGACCGGCACGAGCGCGGCGAGCGCGCCGACGTGGGTCGCGCCCGGTTCCCGCGCGCCGAGGTCGAGGTCGGTCAGCCACCAGCGCAGGCCCGGGGCGGCGTCGAGCGCCGGCCGGGCCGCGGGGTCGACGACGAGCAGCGCCGGGCGCCCGTCGTCGTCGGACACCCGCAGGGCCCGGGGGTCGACGGCGAGCCCGGTCCCGGCGGCCTTGAGCACCGCCTCGGTGCGAGTCCAGCTGCGCAGGAGCCCGTGTGGCCCGGCGGCGGGCGGCTCCCCGGGCGCGAGCACGACGTGGCCGAGGCCGTCGGCGCCTGCGCGGCGTCGCCCGGCGCCGACCCCGCCCGCACCCGACGGGCGTCGCCCGGCGCCGACCCCGCCCGCACCCGACGGGGGTCGCCCGGCGCCC